>CAVVTR010000007.1:0-556044 GCA_963751245.1 uncultured Acidobacteriota bacterium
GGGTTTGGTTGAAGCTGGAAGAACGCCACCGCCAAAAGCAGTAAGCCCACCACTATTAGGAAGTAACCGATTGCTAAAATTCCCAAGAAGCCGCCGATGAGCATGATCATACCTGCAGTGCTAAACAGTTTAGTGGTTGATTTGTCAGCAATTGAGATAAGTGAGCGACGGGCAAGATATGTAGCTATTATCGCTGTAATCCAGACTACAAGCCAGACGCCTAAAAGCCAATTAGGAAGGGCATAAGTGCAGCTATGTTTATGTTGTGGGTGTATGGCGCTTGTGTCAGGTGTTATATTTGGCAGATCGGATAGGTTGCCGTTCCAGCCTGGGTATAGCATTCCAAAACAAAGAAGTGATGTTAGATAAAAACACAGTTAGGCCCGCGCCTCGGCCTCCCTCCCGGCCTCCACCATGATCCGGAGCACCGGCTCGGTCCCGGAGAACCGCACGAAGACGCGCCCACCGCCGCTCAGGCCGTCCTCTTCCGCCCGCACCGCGGCGGCGAGCTCGGGCACGTCGTCGAGGGGCAGGCGGCGGCTCACGGGGACGTTGACCAGCAGCTGCGGGAAACGCTCCAGGTCGGCGAGCGCCTCGAGGGGCGCGCCGGTCCGCCGGGCGATGGCCAGCAGGTGCGCCGAGGTGAGCAAGCCGTCCCCCGTGACGGAGTGGTGGGCGCAGATCACGTGCCCTGACTGCTCGCCTCCCAGCGCCGCCCCCTCCCGCTGCATGGTGTCCCAGACCTCCCGGTCGCCCACCGCGCACCGGGCGAGGCGCAGCCCCTCCCGCCGCAGCGTGACCTCGAGGCCGAGGTTGGACATGACGGTGGCCACGACCGACCCTCCCGGCAGGACGCCCTCCCGGTGCAGGGCGCGCGCCCAGACGAGAAGGGCGTCGTCGCCGTCGAGGACGCGGCCGGTGTGGGTCACGAGGATGGCGCGGTCGGCGTCGCCGTCGAGAGCGACGCCAGCGTCGGCGCCCCGGCGGCTCACCTCGTCCGCCAGCCGCTTCGGGAAGAGGGCGCCGCACTCCGCGTTGATGTTGGTCCCGTCGGGGCGGTCGTTGAGCACCCTGGGCTCGGCCCCCAGCGCGGCGAACAACGGCCCGGCCACGGCGCTGGCGGCGCCGTTGGCAGCGTCGATGACCACGCGCATACCCTCCAGGGGGCGGGGCGGAAGGGTGTCCAGGAGAAGCGCGGCGTAGCGCTGCGGCAGGGCGCCGGCGACGGCGGGAAGCGCGACGCTCGGGACGCCGTCGGCGATGGCAGCCAGGCGCTCCTCGAGGAGGCTCTCCGCCTCCACGGACCACTTCGCGCCCCCGGCGTCCACCAGCTTGATGCCGTTGTCCTCGGCCGGATTGTGCGACGCGGAGATGATCACGCCGGCGTCGTAGCCACCCCCGGCGCGCAGGAGCCGCGACACCGCCGGCGTCGGCAGCACGCCGCCCCACGTCACCGTTCCGCCGGCGGCGAGGAAGGCGCCGCCCAGCCACTCGGCCAGGACGCCGGTGGACCGCCTGGTGTCGCCGGCCATGAGGATCCTGGCGGCCCCGCCGCGGCTGCGGAGGTGCCCCGCCAGGGCGGCGCCGAGACGCGTGACGGTGTGCCGGTCCAGCGGCGGCTGCAACGCCACGCCGCGGATTCCGTCGGTACCGAAGAGCCTCTCCGTCACCTTTGCTTTCCCCTCTTCTGCTCGACCTTCGCGGGAGTCACCGAGACGTTCACCCGAACGGCCAGCGGCTCCTCGATCCGGGCCAGCGGAAGGGGGGATCGTACCGCAACCACCGTCTCGACGTTACCCTCGGCGCCGTCCACGGAGACGGGGTCCGTGGTGACGCTCTGCAAGGTCTCCAACTGCAGGCGCGGGCCGGAGACCAGGACGGAGGGCGGGTCCGCCGTCACCTCGCCGACCTCGAACCCCTCCGCCGGGTCGCCCACGACGCGGGGCCTGACGGGCACCGAGCGGCGGACCAGCCGCTCCAGGCGCAGTGGCACCTCCGGCGGCGAGATGGCGATGACCTGGACGCCGTCGGGGAGGTTCACGTCCCGGCTGTCCACGGGGAACTCGTGCTCCCCCTCGCCGGCGCCACGCAGGTCGATGACGACGCCGGTGTCGGTGGAGTCCAGGGTACGCAGGCGCCGCAGCGGCCCCCGGACGCGAACGGTGAGGAACCGCGGCACCTCGGAGGTGATCACCATCTGCGCGGGGACATTGACCAGGGTCACCGAGGCGTCGATCTGCTTCTCCGAGATCCGCTCGCGCCGCTCCAGGGCGGTGCCGTACCACACGACGCAGGCGAGCAGGAGCGCGACCAGCATGGTGCCGGGAAAGCGTGGCCGGAGCCTCACAGAGCCCTCCCCGAGCGCCCGAGGAACACGAGCTCGAGCAGGAGGTCCCTGAGG
This sequence comes from uncultured Acidobacteriota bacterium, assembly GCA_963751245.1. Classification (GTDB taxonomy): domain Bacteria; phylum Acidobacteriota; class Thermoanaerobaculia; order Thermoanaerobaculales; family Thermoanaerobaculaceae; genus CAVVTR01. The sequence continues at coordinate 2,402 of CAVVTR010000007.1, forward strand.
GCCCGCCGGTCCAGGTTCGCGTGGAGCCGCCCCCCTTCGGCGACCGACAGGGCGCCCCTCTCCTCGGAGACGACCACGGCCACGGCGTCCGTTTCCTCCGTGACGCCCAGGGCGGCGCGGTGCCGCGAGCCGTAGGTCGTCGAGAGGTCGGCCCGGGTGGACAGCGGCAGGAAGCACCCCGCCGCCGTGATGCGGTTGCCCTGCACGACGGTGGCGCCGTCGTGCAGCGGCGTCCCGGGAGTGAACACGTTGACGAGGAGATCGTAGGAAAGACGCGCGTCGATGGGGATGCCGGTCTCCACGTAGGTGCGCAGCCCCTCATCGCGCTCGATGACGATGAGCGCCCCGTAGCGCCGCGCGACCAGCGTCTCGCAGGCGAGGACGATGTCGTTGATGAGCACGCGCCGGGGCGACAGCGCCGAGGTCCAGCGCAGCAGCGGTGTTCGTCCCACCGCCGCCAGCACCCGCCGGATCTCGTGTTGGAAGAGGACGATGATGGCGAAGGGAAGGTAGAACAGAACCTCGCGGAGGATGGTGGCGAGGGTGATGAGGTCGAACGCCCGGGCGGCCACGTACACCGCCGTGACCACCAGGATCCCCCACAGCATCGGGATCGCCCGCGTGCCCCGCAGCACCACCAGCAGCAGGTAGAAGAGGACCGCGACAAGGAGGATGTCCACCAGGTCCCGGACGCCCACCTCGAGCTGCGTGACCTCGCGCAGGGCGGCGAAGAGCGTGCTCACGCCGCCCCCCGGACCGCCGCCAGTACCGCGAGGAACTGGACCGTCGCGGCCACGTCGTGGACCCGGACCACAGCCCGCGGCAACCGGACCGTGTCCGCCAGGACCGCCAGGGAGCCGGGCAGGCGGTCCTCGACGGCGGCGCCGGAAAGGGCGCCGATGAAGCCCTTCCGGGACGCACCCAGCACCACCGGGTGGCCCAGCGCCGCGAGATCGGAGGCGGCGCGCAGCAGGCTCACGTTGCCGGCGACGTCCTTGCCGAAGCCGATCCCCGGATCGAGGAAGATCCGCGAGGCCGGGATGCCCGCCGCCGCCGCGAGCTCGGCGCGCTCCGCCAGGTAGGCGTGCACCTCGGCGACGACGTCGCGGTAGGTGGTGTCGTGCTGCATGGTCGCCGGCGTGCCCCTCATGTGCATGAGCACGACCCCGGCCCCCAGGGCGGCCACCAGGGGCAGCATCTCCGGATCGCGGCCGGCGGTGACGTCGTTGACCAGGACCGCGCCCGCGTCCAGCGCTCGCCGGGCCACGGTGGCCTTCGAGGTATCCACCGAGACGACCGTGCCGGGGAATCGGCGGACGAGGAACGCGACGACCGCCTCCACCCGCCCGGCCTCCACCTCCGCCGCCACCGGCTCCGCCCCGGGGCGCGTCGACTCGCCGCCCACGTCGACGATGTCCGCACCCTCGGCGACCAGGCGCTCCCCCCGGGCGAGAGCCGCGTCGACGGTCGCGTACCGGCCCCCGTCCGCGAAGGAGTCCGGCGTGACGTTGAGGATGCCCATCACCGCCGGACGTCCGCGGCTCCACCACATCGCACTGCGCTCGTCCAGCACGGTGCCAATGTACCCGACCGGAGTGGTTCCCGCCATCCCCCGAAGCGCTTCCGCCGGCCCGCCGCGGGGCCCGGGGAACCTCTGGTATGCTTCCGCTTCGTGCGAACGGGAGGGCTTCGATGCGATCACGGTGGTTGACGCTGGCAGCACTGGCCGCTCTGGGCGTTCTGGCCGGAGCTCCGGCCCAGGCTCAGGATCTGCTGAACGAGGCGCGTCGGTTCACCCTCGCCTACCTCACCTACTTCCCGGGCAGCTCGGTGGCGGTGGCGGTGGACTCCAACGGCGTCTCCATGGCGGGCCCGTATCAGGTGCTGACCGCGGTGCGGAGCCGCCCCGACAACGCGAACCCCGCCCAGCCGCTCAAGGACCAGCTCAGCCTGCTGGCCGACCCCGCCACGCGGACGTTCGTGGCCGGCGTCGTCTTCCCCCTGCAGAACGACGGCGCCCCGGTGACGCCGCGCAACCTGCCCGAGTTCGTCGAGAGCTCGCTACCGCCCGTCCTGCAGCAGCTGTTCTCCAGCCGGGCGCGCGTGGCCTGGCCCGGAGCCCCGACCCGCCCCACCGCGGTGGTGACCCTGGAGGCGGAGGTCGCCTCGGGCTACGGCTGGATGAAGATCCCCATCGCCGTGACCGCCGACGGCAAGTACCTGGCGGTGGGCGGCACCTGGCCGGTGGACCGCGATCCGCGGACGGTGCGCCGCGAGCGCCTGGCGGACGCCCCCATCGAGTGGGATCCGGGCCATGACAACGCCCCCCTCAAGCTGGTGGAGTTCTCGGACTACGAGTGCCCGGCCTGTAAGCACGGCTGGGGCGAGGTGAAGCCGGTGCTCGCCGCGCTCGGCGACAGGATCCGCCACGGGATGGTGAACTTCCCCCTGGTGATGAGCCACCCCTGGGCGTTCCGGGCCGCGGTGGCGGGTTACTGCGTGTTCTCCCTGTGGCCGGACAAGGCCATCGACCTCAAGGAGGACTTCTACCGGCTGCAGGACTCCCTCACCGTCGCGACTCTCGACGACTCCGTGTTCGGCTTCCTCAAGCAGCGCAGCTTGGACCAGGCCGCCTTCAAGAGCTGCTACTTCAGCGGCGAATACCTCGCCAAGAAGCCCCTGGACGCCGTGCTCCGGCAGCTGGACATCGGCTACCGGCTCGGCGTGTTCGCGACGCCGACCTACTTCGTCAACGGGGAGGCGATCTCCTTCGTGGACAAGAAGGTAGCCGAGAACCGCCTCAACCAGATCCTGGCCGCCGGAGGCGTCCCCGAGAACGCCCCGGGCGACTGAGCGGCGCGCCGCCGCTCAGTCCCTGGCCACCGCCTTCGCCACCGCCTCGGCGAGGCCGACGAACGCCCGGGCGGCCTGCGAGTCGGCGTGGGCCACGACGATGGGCGAGCCCGCGTCGCCACCCACCACGATCTCCGGGTCGATGGGGATCTCCGCCAGGAAGGGCACGCCCAGCTGCTCCGCAGTCCGGCGGCCACCGCCGGCCTTGAAGATCTCGGTGCGCTCGCCACAGTGGGGGCACACGAACGCCGACATGTTCTCGACGACGCCGAGCACGGGGACGTTGACCTTCTGGAACATGGCGAGCCCCTTGCGCGCGTCGATGAGCGCCACGTCCTGGGGGGTGGTGACGATGACGGCGCCGTCCAGCGGCACCTGCTGCGTCAGGGTCAGCTGCGCGTCGCCGGTGCCGGGGGGGAGATCCACGATCAGGTAGTCCAGGACGCCCCACTCGACGTCCTCGAGGAACTGCTGCATCGCCTTCATCACCATGGGCCCGCGCCAGATCACGGGGGTGTCGGGATCCATGAGGAACCCCAGCGACATGACCTGGACCCCGTTGCCCTCGACGGGGAGGATCTTCTCATCGGGGGTGACGCGCGGCCGGTCGGTGCAACCCATCATCATCTGCTGCGACGGTCCGTAGATGTCGGCGTCCAGCAGACCCACCGTCGCGCCGCTGCGGCGCAGCGCCAGGGCCAGATTGGCGGCCACGGTGGACTTGCCCACCCCGCCCTTTCCCGAGGCCACCGCGATCTTGTACCGCACCCCCGGCAGCACCGACGTGGCGGCGGAAGCTCCCGCCGGCTGGGGCGACTGGGCCGCCACCTTGATCACCGCCCGCTCCACGCCGTCGAGCGCCTCGACCGCGGCCCGGGCCTCACGCTCCACCTGCGCCCCCGCGTCCGGGTTGGCGGTGGTCATGGCGATCTCCACCGTCACCGTGCCGCTCTCGACGTCCACGCGGCGCACGAAGCCGAAGGACACGATGTCCCGGGTCAGTCCCGGGAACTTCACCTGCTTGAGGGCCTCGAGGACCGTTGCTTCACTCAGTGCCATGCTGCCTCCCATCCCGAAGACGACGACCCGTCACGCCGACGGGCCTCACGAAGCCTTCCGCCTCAGCTCCAACCCAGCTCGCGGCGCACGCGTTCCGAGGCCATGCCCGGGTTCCACGGCGGGTCCCAGACCACCTCGACGGCCACGTCCTCCGTCCCGGCGTGGTGCCGGACCGCCTCCGTGATGTCCTGGGAGATCCGCTGGACCAGCGGACAGCCCCTCGTCGTCAGCGTGAGCTGCACCCGGACGGCGCCGTCCGGGGAGACGTGGACACCGTACACGAGCCCCAGGTCCACGACGGAGAAGGGCAGCTCGGGATCCATCACCGTGGACAGCGCGCTCCAGACCGTTTCTTCAGCAATCATCGGACGTTCTCCCGGGGCGGTGATCCCGCCCCCGTGGTGTTGCCGCCGGGCGCCTCCGCCCCGCTCCGGAGCCGCTCGACCTCGGCCCGCACCACTTCGATCAGCTCCCGCTTGCCGGTCACTCCGAAGCCCTCGGTGGAGACGGGTGCGCCGAAGCGCACGGTGACCGTCCCGGGACGCAGCAGGTAGCTGTACTTCGGCAGGCAGCGGCGCGGCCCCTCAAGGCCCACCGGCACGATGCGCAGGTGCCCCTTGAGGGCGAGCAGGAACCCGCCGCGCTGGAAGGGCAGCAGCTCGCCGTCCACCGACCGGGTCTCCTCGGGAAACACGAGCACCGGGCGCCCGGCGCGGATCCTGGCGGCGGCCTCCTCGAAGGACTTGATCGCCTCCCGCCGGTGCTCCCGGTCCACCGGAATGAAGCCCATGGACGAGATCGCCCAGCCAAAGAAGGGGATCGAGAACAGCGACTTCTTGGCCAGGAAGCGCACCTGCGTCGGAACGGCCGCGAGGAGCGCCGGGATGTCGAGCCAGGACTCGTGGTTGGCCATGTAGATCACCGGCTCGTCCCTGGGGACCTCTCCGGCGCCCTCCACCCGCAGCCTCACCAGCCCGGCCACGAGGATGATGCGCGCCCACAGCCGCGAAGCCCGGAGGGTGAGGTCGCCCCGGGGGGGGATGAACCCGACCACGGCGCCGTAACCACCCAGGATCACTGTGTCGACGATCGCGATCACCGCGGCGAACAGCGTGAGGACCACGCGGAGAACCACCACGGGGGAATTGTAGACGATACGCCGGCGCGGCCGGTGACCCCGGGATCAGCCGCCGGCGGTCCCGCCGGGGGCACCGGGCAGGCCCCGTCCCTTGAGCTCGTCGATGGGCACCCCGGTGTGGTCCGAGACCATCCTGTAGACCTCCTCGCCCTCCAGGACCTCGCGCTCAAGGAGCGCCGCGGCGATCCGGTCCAGGACCACGCGGTTCGTGGTCAGGACCTCCTTGGCGCGGGAGTGGGCGACATCGACCAGCCGCTTGATCTCGCTGTCGATCTCCACCGCCGTCGACTCGGAGTAGTCCTGGTGGCGGGCGAACTCCTTGCCGAGGAAGATGGCCTCCTCGCGCTTCCCGAAGGTGAGCGGTCCGAGCTTGGACATACCCCACTCGCACACCATCTTGCGCGCCAGCTCCGTGGCCCGCTCCAGGTCGTTCCCCGCTCCCGTGGTGACCTGGTCGGCCCCGAACACGATCTCCTCGGCCAGCCTCCCGCCCATGAGCACGACCAGCTCGTCGTCCAGGTAGCTCTTGGCGTGGAGGTACTTGTCCTCCTCGGGCAGCTGCTGGGTCAGGCCCAGGGCGAGCCCCCGCGGAATGATGGTGACCTTGTGCAGCGGGTCGGCGTGGGGCAGCATGGCCGCGATGAGGGCATGACCGCCCTCGTGGTAGGCGACGATGCGCTTCTCCTCCTCGGACAGCGCCAGGGAACGGCGCTCCGCACCCATCATGACCTTGTCCTTGGCGAACTCGAAGTCGTTCATCTCCACCGACGCCTTGTCGCGCCGGGCGGCGTGCAGGGCGGCCTCGTTGACGAGGTTGGCGAGGTCGGCGCCGGAGAAGCCCGGGGTCGAGCGGCCGATGATCTGCAGGTCCACGTCCGGAGCCAGCGTCATCTTGGTCGTGTGCACCTTGAGGATCTCCGTGCGACCCGTGAGGTCGGGGCGGTTGACGACGATCCGCCGGTCGAAGCGGCCCGGACGCAGCAGGGCCGGGTCGAGGACGTCGGGCCGGTTGGTGGCGGCGATGAGGATGACGCCCTCGTTGGACTCGAACCCGTCCATCTCCACCAGCAGCGCGTTGAGGGTCTGCTCGCGCTCGTCGTGGCCTCCGCCCAGGCCGGCACCACGGTGGCGTCCGACCGCGTCGATCTCGTCGATGAAGACGATGCAGGGCGCGTTCTTCTTGCCCTGCTCGAAGAGGTCCCTCACCCGGGAGGCGCCCACGCCCACGAACATCTCCACGAAGTCCGAGCCCGAGATCGAGAAGAAGGGCACCTCCGCCTCCCCGGCCACGGCCCGGGCGAGCAGAGTCTTGCCCGTCCCCGGCGGGCCCATGAGGAGCACACCCTTGGGGATCTTACCGCCCAGCCTCTGGAACTTCGCCGGCTCGCGCAGGAACTCGATGATCTCCTGGAGCTCCTCCTTTGCCTCCTCGACACCGGCGACATCCTTGAACGTGACCCGCTTCTGCGAGGCGGTGAGCATCCGCGCCCGCGACTTGCCGAACGCCATCGCCTTGTTGCCCCCGCTCTGCATCTGGCGGTAGAAGAAGTACCAGAGCACGATGATGGCGACGAACGGCAACCAGGACAGCAGGGTCGTCCAGAGCGAGCCCTGGGAGGGCTGCTCGGCCTTGATCATGACGCTGTGGTCGCGCAGGAGCTTGACGAGGCCGTCGTACCCCGGCGAGTAGGTCATGAAGTCGAAGGGCTTCGTGCCGACGAACCCGCTCTTGGGCGTTTCCCTTGCCTTGGTCGAGCGGCCGTAGATCTCGTCGCCCCGGATCAGGACCTCGCTGACCTCGTTCTTCTCCACCCGGTTGAGGAAGTCGGAGAAGGCAATCTCCTGAGTGCCCGCGCGCGTGGTGGTGATCCAGTTCCACAGCACCACCACCGTCACGATGATGACGACGAACAGAAGGGCATTCTTGACGTTCTGGCTCACGATCTCTCCAGCGTCCGGCGCGGCCCGGGGCGGCCGCTCATCCTGCTTTCACTTCCCGGAAAGCTCATGGATGCCGGGAAGATTCCCCCAGCGCCCATCGTGCTCCATGCCGCACCCCACCAGCCGTCCCTCACCCACGGGCCCCAGCACCACGTAACGGGGCTCCAGGGCCACCCGGCGCAGCGCGGGGCGGTCGACGAGGGCCGCCACCTCGAGGCTGGCGGGCCCCTGCTGGGCCAGGTGCGTCATCAGGTACTGCTCGGTGACGCCCGAGTGGCAGATGTCCTTCAGGATGAGCGCGTGGGCGCCCTTCAGGTGAACGTGCGTGGCGAAGGAGAGCTCCACCGCCTCGCCCTCCTGACCGCTCTCCTTCGTCAGGTGGACGAGCTCGAAGCGCACCGGCCCCTCGATTGCCCTGAGAAGGTCGGCCAGGAACACGGTGGCCCCCTTGAGGATCCCCACCAGCACCAGGTCCTTGCCGGCGTAGTCGTCGGCGACGCACCGCCCGACCTCCGCGATGCGGCGGGCGATGATCTCCGGCTCTACGACCTGTCGAGGCGTCTCCATGGTTCCTCCAGCTCGGCTCGCACGCCGCGGCCCGGTCGCCCTGCCCATCCGGCCTCCCGCGACACGCCCGGAACCCAGACAATCCTACCATTCGCCGTGAGGACAGGCCACGCACGACGCCACTCGGCGGGAACACCGGCCCGGGCCAGCAGCCCGGCGAGGGGCCGCCGCCGTTCCCCGCCCCACGCCTCCCCCGGCCGTGGGGAGCGCCACGCCAGCGACGACTCGACGGCCTCCGGGCACAGCCAGGTGCCGTGGGCCGCCGGCGACGGTACGCCCCCCAGACGGGCGACGAACCCCCCCGGGAGGGCGGCCTCGGAGGGCACCTCGACGGGCACCGGGTCGAACGCGCCGCACGGCGGCGGGGACAGCAGCAACCGTCCTCCGCGGCGGCGCAGCACCCACCGCCGCCCCAGGTCCACCGCCGCGGGTCCCGTGCCACCGATCATGCCCTCCACGGCGTCGAGCTGCTGCCGCGAAGGGGGTTCCGCCAGCGGCAGGCGGCTCGCGAGCTCCAGCACCCAGCGGCGGCGCAGCGCCATCGGCAGGGAGCTCAGCCGGGTCATCGGCACGGCACGGCACGGCTCCGGCCACACCCCCTCGCGGCGCAGGAGCCCGGCGAGCACCTCCTCGTCCTGCACCAGGGCGTCGGCAAAGGCGCCGAGGTGGCCCGCCACGCCGGCGAAGGCCTCCTCCACCGCGGGAAGGAGACGGTGCCGGATCCGGCCCCGCGGCGTGTTGGACGAGTCGTTGGTGGCGTCCTCGCGCCAGTCCTCGCCGCGCTCGCCGAGCCAGGCGCGCAGGTCGGCGCGGGCGAGGTCGAGCAGCGGACGCGCCACCGTGCCCCGGCGGCGGCGGATCCCGCCCACGCCGCGCGGCCCGGCGCCGCGGAAGAGCTTCAGGAGGACCGTCTCCGCCTGGTCGTCCCGGGTGTGTGCGGTGAGCAGCGCGGCGCAGCCCCGCTCGACGCGGATCTGCTCCAGCAGCCGGTACCGTTCCCGGCGCCACCACGCCTCCGGCGAGACGCCGCGGGGAGGGTGCGGGGAGGCGTGCACGACGTCCAGGGGCACACCCAGGCCCGCGCACAGCGAGGCGCAGAACGAGGCGTCCGCGTCCGCGTCCGCGCCGCGCACGTGGTGATGGACGTGTGCCGCCCGCAGGCCACACCCCAGCAGGGGGTGCGAAGCGTCCATGAGGTGCAGCAGCGCCACCGAGTCGGAGCCGCCCGACAACGCCACCAGGAGCGGCACACCGGCCAGGTCGGGAAAACGCTGTCGGAACGAAAGGGCGAAGGCCTCGACGATCATGGCGTTGGTGCCGGCGCGTGGACTTGAACCACGGACACGGGGCTTATGAGACCCCTGCTCTACCTCTGAGCTACGCCGGCACATCCGGCCCACGAATTCTAGCCTGACCCGACGAGAGGTCAAGTTGCTTGCGCTCACCCCGGCGCCCGATCATACTCTTCCCATGCCGGGGGAGCTCAGCCTGGAGTGCAGCGAGTGCGGCCGTACGGTTCCGGCCTGGCTGCTCCTCACCTGCCCCATGTGCGCCCGCTCGGTGTGCGTCAAGTGTGCACACTTCAACTACGGACGCTATTTCTGCGGCCCCGGCTGTGCGGTATATTTCTTCTACGGCGACAGTGAGGGTGAGGAGCCCGAAGAACCTTGAGTGTCGCCGCCGGCGGGGCTACACTCCCCCGCCAGCGTAGAGCGGGAGGGATGATGGGACAGCGTAGTGAGGAGCTTCTGGCGCAGGCACGGCAGAGCGCGCCCCTCGCCGCCAGACGGGGCGACGAAGCGATTCTGCTGGCCAAGGCCCAGGGCTGCCGCGTCTTCGACGCCGACAACGTGGCGTACATCGATCTTCTCGGCGGCGGCGGCGCCAACCTCCTCGGATACGGAAACCAGTACGTTCTCGACGCCGTCCGCCGCGCCTCGACCATGGGGCTGACCACGGGCTTCCACGCCGTCGCCGAGCTGGAGGTCGTGGAGCAGCTGGAGACCCTCCTGCCCGCCCTCTCGCCCTGGGTCCTCACCACCTCCGAGACGGCGGCATGGGAGCTTGCGCTGCGCTGGTGCCGGAACACCACCGGGCGCCAGCGGGTCATCGTGTTCGACACCAACCGGCGCGGCGGAATGGAGCCGTTCTTCGTCGCTCCCGTCGGCCCGATGGGGATCTCGCAGTCGCTCCTCGAGGGCGTCCCGGCCGAGGTCTCCCGGCTGGTCCGCGTGCTCCCCTGGGGGGACGAGGCCGCCTTCGGCAATGTCCTCGCCGAGGTCGGCGTGGACACCGCGGCGGTGGTCCTCGACCCCATCGCCAGCGGTGCCGGCGTCCTGCCTCCGAGCGGCCCTTTCCTGGACGCCGTCCAGGAGCGCACCCGGCAGGCGGGGGCACTGCTGATCCTGGACGAGACGCTGACCGGCTTCCGCCTCGCCCGCGGAGGGGCCGCCGAGCTGTTCGGGCTGTCCCCCGACGTGACGGTGTTCGGCGGCGCGCTGGGCGGAGGCGTCGCCCCCCTCGGCGCAGTGGGCTGGAAGCGCACCCTGGCGGCCACGCTGGACGCCGAGATCGCTCCGCCGCCCGCCCCCTTCGCCGTGCTCGCGGCCGGGGCCTCGCTCTCGGTCCTGCGCAACGACGCGGTGTTACAGCGCCTGGAGGAGCGGGCCGTGCAGCTCCAGGCGGGCATCGAGGCCCTGGCCGAGCGCTTCCAGCGTCCCCTGCGGTTCCTCCGCGTGGGCTCCGTGTTCACCTGCGCCTTCTCCAAGCAGCCGCTCGGCACCCCCGGGGCCGCCGTGGATCACGAGACGTGGGCCCGCTTCAGCACGGCCTGCCGTGAGGCGGGTGTCCTCCTGCCCGACAGGTCGCCCTCGACGTGCTTTCTCTCCCACGCTCACGGCGTCAAGGACGTCGAGCAGGTGCTCGCCGTCATGGAGTCCGTGCTGAAGAAGATGCAGAAGGAGGACGAGGCCTGACGGCCTGCGCGACACGCCCGGAGGCGAAGCCGCGCCGGCGTGTCAGCCCTGGGCGGAGACGAGCTCTGGGAAGTGCCGCTGGACGGCACCGATGATCTCCTCGGGCTCGACGGGCTTCTCCAGGTACTCGTGGACCTTGTAGTGGCGGCGCGCTTCCGCCTCCCAGCGCCGGCTCTTGTACACGGCGGTGGTGAGGAAGATCCTCGGCTCGAACTCCGGCGCCTTCTCGTGGAGCGAGGCGACGACATCGAAGCCGGACATGAAGGGCATCAGGGCGTCGAGGAACAGAAGCTCGGGCCGCTGCAGCAGCGCCTTGTCCAAAGCCTCGCGGCCGTCGGCGGCCTCCACCACCTCGAACCCGAGGTCGCGGAGGACCTCCCCGACGAACGCCCGGAAGATCCGGCTGTCGTCCGCCACCAGCACGGTCGGTTGACTCATGGGGACGCCTCCTGTGCGAATCCTAGCATCTCCGCGCCACGGCACCCCCGCGAAACGGAGCCGCCGCCGGCAGACGACCGGCCGGCGGCGGCACGATTCTCGGGACGGCGACGCGAGTGCGGCCCCGGGCGCCGTCAGAAGCTCGCGACCGCTTCCTTTTCGTCGTCGAACACCTCGAAGACCGTGATCAGCTGCGTGACCTGCAGCACGTCGTTGATCTTGGGGGGCAGGTTGAGCAGCTTCATCTTGCCGCCCCTCCGCGTGACCGTGGCGTAGCAACCGACCATCTCGCCGATACCCGCGGAGTCGATGTGGGAGACCCCGCCCAGGTTGAGAATGATGTTGGTGTGCCCGGCCGCCAGCGACTCCTCGACGAGCTTGCGCAGCAGCACGTCTCCGCCACCGATGGTGATCTTGCCCTCCAGATCGAGGATCCGCACGCCGCCTTCATCACGAACCGTACTCTTCATACCGACCTCCGTACCTGCAAGTCCTTGCTCAGCTCGACCCGTGTGCCACCGTCGGCACCGGGCCGGAAGCGAACCTCGTCCATGAAGTGTCGCATGTAGAAGACGCCACGACCACTCTGACGAAGAATGTTCTCCGGTTCGGTGGGATCCGACAGACGGGCCGGGTCGAACCCGTCGCCCTCGTCCTCCACGACGATGTCCAGGCGAACGCCCGGTTCGACGTGCATGGAGACGAAGACCCGCTTTTCGGGGTTAAGCTTGTTGCCATGTTTGATGGCGTTCGCCACTGCTTCCCGCAGGGCCATACCGGCCCAGTACAGGATCTCCTCGGACAGCCCCACCTCGGCCGCGAGCTCGCCGAGGACGTGCTCAGCCAGCTCGATGTTCTCGAACCTCGACAGCAGCAAGAGCTGTACCTCCCGGGCCATGCGCCGAAAGTATAGCATCGGGGCCGCCGTCCTCCTGGCCGCGGCGTCCGCTCTCGCCGCCGGCCCCTGCCCGCCGGAGCTCGCCGCCACGGCGGCGCGGGTCACCGCTCTCAGGCACCTCCCTGCGCCCCTCGCGCCGCCGTGCCGCTGGATCCCCGCCAACGAGGTGAGGCACGTCCTCGACGTCAAGCTCCGCCACGACCTTCCGCTGCCCCCCGCGGTCTTCCTCGAGGCGCTCTCGCGCCTGGGGCTGACCGACGGTGATCCTCCCGGGCTGTACGGCCGTCTCCTCGACTTCTACTCCTCCCAGGTGCTCGGCTTCTACGACCCGGGCGACGACTCCATGGTGCTCGTGGAGAACCCGGACGCTCCCGCCTCTACGGCGCCCCTGGTCTGGGCCCACGAGCTCGAGCACGCGGCACAGGAGCACCTCTTCCACCTCCCCAGCCGCCTGCTGAGCATGGGCGACAACGGCGACGCACAGCGTGCCGCCTCGGCGGTGGCGGAGGGCGATGCCATGCTGGTGATGTTCCTGCTCAACGCCCCCGTGGGCGCGGCCGAGAACACCCTGGACGCGGCAGCGGCGACGCTGGCCAACCAGGCCGCCGCCATCGTGCCGCCCCCCGGCGTCCCCCGCTACTTCGTGGCCGACCTGGTCTTTCCGTACACGGCCGGTTTCTCCGCCGTCCTCCAGGCCTACCGGCACGGAGGGTGGGCGGAGGTCGACGCCCTGCTGGCGAACCCGCCCCCCAGCACCGCGGATCTGATCCACCCGGCCGACCCCGTCGCGGCCGCCCCCCTCGGGGACCGGGACCTGCCCGTCCCGCCGCAGGGCTTCACAACCGTGACCACGGACACGCTCGGGGAGTGGGGCGTGCGCTCCCTGCTCGGCCGCTCTCTTCCGGCCGCGGACGCGGAACGGGCCGCGGCGGCCTGGGCGGGCGACCGTCTGCGCCTGGTCCGGGACGACGCCGAACCCCGGCGGTGGGGTCTGGCCTGGCGGCTGCGCTGCCGCTCCGCAGCGGGCCGGAAGGAGCTGCTCGGCGCCCTGCGCTCGGTCCTTCCCGAGGCCTTCGCCCGCCTCGCCGGCGGGGGACGGCACACCCCGGTGACGGTGGAGAGAGATCCGGGCAACCTGGAGATCGAGGTTTTCGCCGCCTGGCCTAGGACGGCTTCGGGGACTCGAGAACGGTGATCCTCTTGATGACGACGGGCTCCAGCGGCACGTTGGCGAGGCCGTGGACGGTGCCGGTGGGCACGGCCGCGATGGCGTCGACCACGTCCATGCCCTCGACCACCCGACCGAAGACGCAGTAGCCGAAGCCGCGCGGCGTTCCGTCCCGGTGATCCAGGTACGTGTTGTCCACGAGGTTCACGAAGAACTGGCTGGTGGCGGAGTCGACCTCGCCGGTCCGGGCCATGGCCACGGTCCCGCGGAGGTTCGACAGTCCGTTGGCGGCCTCGTTGGCGATGGGAGGCCGGGCCGCCTTGCGCTCGAGATCCGCGGTGAAGCCCCCGCCCTGGACCATGAACCCGGGAATCACGCGGTGGAAGACGGTGCCGTCGAAGAAGCCGGACCGCACGTACTGGAGGAAGTTCGCCACGGTGACGGGCGCCTTGTCCGCGGCGAGCTCGATGACGAACGATCCCTTGCTGGTCTCCACCTGGACCCGGGGCCCAGGAGCCGGTGAGGGCGGGACACCGGCCAGCGCGGCCAGCGGTACCAGCGAGGCGAGGAGTGCGTGGAGGAGCATCGGCAGCGTTCCTTTCCGGGGGGCTACCTGCGGGGGCGGATCTCGGTGAGGTTGAAGTGCGGCACGGCACGCTCGTCGGGCATGTCGATCTTCAGCACAAAGCGGGCACCGGCGGCGAAGTCCGCGCGGATCTGCTGCTCACCCTTGAGCTTCCCGTCCTCGTCGCGGAGCCTCACCGTGAGCACGTGCGCCCCCGTCGGCACCACCACGGAGTCCTCGACGATGCCGGTGCCCCGGCGGCGGATCCCCAGGAAGCCCCGGGTGGTGAAGTCGAAGGACTTGCGCGCCAGCGCCTGGCCGTCCAGGTCGAGCTCCACGGTCCCCGAGGACATCGGCGAGTTGAAGTACAGCTCCAGCCGGGTGTCGGCGGGCTGCGCTGCGGCGGAACGGGACGCCGCCGCCCCCTGCGCACCGGTGGACGCCTCCGTCGGCGAGGCCTCCTTCCGCGGGGTGTGGATGTGGTCGCGGGCGAGATCCCGGTACTGCCCGGCCACGTCGGCGATCGCCCCCGACGGGGCCAGTGCCATGACCTTCTCGAAACGGTCCTGGGCCTGCCGCCAGCGGCGGTCGCGCAGCAGCGCCTTGCCCTCGTCCAGGAGGGCGGAGGCCCAAGCCTCGTCCTGCCGGGCCTGCTGCTGCGCGTCGCGCATCTCACCGGCCTCCCGCTGCAGACGGCGCGCCACCCCGCTGTACGGCGCCTGGGCCCACACGGGGCCGAGCAGTGCCGGGACCTCGCCGGGACGCTTCTCCCGGAGCGCGGCGGCCGCCTGCCGCTGCGCCTCCACGACGCGGTGACGCCGCGCGGCCTCCCCCGGAAGCGGCCCCGGCCAGGGACCGTGATCCACCGAGAGCGCAAGCACGGCGAGCACGGCGGCGACGGGAACGGCCACCGCGGCCAGCAGTCCCGCGACCCAGCGCGGGTTGACCGGAAGCCGCCACAGGGGCAGCTCGTCCGTCACTAGCGGCGTGGTGACCACGGTGGCGCTGGTCGCCGTCTGGGCGTTGGTGACCCCGGTGGGCTGCGGATCCCCCACCTCCAGCGGTACGGGGAGCTCGACGGGGGCCACCGCCCCCTCCGGCATCCCCGCGAGGATCCGGCGCAATGCGTCCAGGGCCCGGGCCACCTCGGCGCCGCGGGCGTACCGTCGGGCGGGGTCGATCTCGAGCAGCTTGAGGACGACGGGGTTGAACCCGGTGGGTACGCCCTCGCGGACCCGGCTCGGGATCGGCCGCGGGGCGTGCACGATCTTGTACGACACCTCCGTGAGGGACGACCCCAGAAACGGCCGGCGTCCGGTGAGCAGCTCGAACAGCACCACCCCCAGGGAAAAGAGGTCGCTGCGCCCGTCCACGGCGGAGCCGGTGATCTGCTCCGGGGACATGTAGTTGGGGGTGCCGATGAACTGCCCGGTGGTGGTGAGGTTGGAGGACTCCAGCCGCGCCACACCGAAGTCGGTGATCTTGATGGTGCCCTGGGGAGTGACGATGACGTTGGCCGGTTTGACGTCCCTGTGGATGACGCCCCTGGCGTGGGCGTAGTCCAGCGCCGTAGCGATGGCCGCACCGACCCGGGCGATCTCCACGAAGGTGAAGGCGTAGGAGGCCTTCTGGAGCTCCTTGAGGCTCCTCCCCTGGATGTACTCCATGGCGATGTAGGACAGACCGCTCGCGTCGTCGACGCCGGCGTCGTGCACGGTGACGATGCCAGGATGCGAGAGGATGCCGGCCGCCTGGGCCTCGCGCAGGAAGCGGCGGCGGAACTCCTCCACCTCCTCCGTGTCGGCCGGTGCCGTCAGGGTCTTGAGCGCAACGAGCCGGCCGATCACCGGGTCGCGGGCCAGGTACACCACCCCCATGGCGCCGCGTCCGAGCGTCTTCTCTATGACGTATCGGCCCAACCGCTCCGGTTCCATCCGCGCGTACGAGATTACACCATCTCCCTCGGGGGGACCGCCTGCCCGACGTGGGTGTTACGGAGCCGGAGGCGACGGCGTTGGCGTCGCGGTGGGAGTCGGGGAAGGCAGCACGACCACGACCTCGCCCGGCGCCGCGACGTCCAGGGTCTCCCGGGCAGCGCGCTCCCGCGCCTCGCGCTCCTCCTTCAGCGCCGTCACCTGCCGCTCGAGCTCGCGGTTCGCCCTCTCCAGCGCGGCGCGGTGAGCCTCCAACGCCTCCAGCTCCCGGCGCGCCGAGCGCACGCTGGCGGCGCCGCTCCACCACCCCCACGCCGCCACCGCCGCCAGCAGCGGGAGCACGATCAGGAGCAGTCGGCGTCTCGGCAGCCTCACAGGAGGAACGGGGTTCCCCCGGCAAAGACGGCGGCGTCCCCGAGCTCCTCCTCGATGCGGAGCAGCCGGTTGTACTTGGCGATCCGCTCGCCGCGCGAGGCCGAGCCCGTCTTGATCAGCCCGCACCCGCACGCCACGACCAGGTCCGCGATGGTGGTGTCCTCGGTCTCGCCGGAGCGGTGGGAGATCATCGCGCGCCAGCCCCGGTGCAGGGCGAGCCGGAGCGCACGTTGGGTCTCCGACAGCGTCCCGATCTGGTTGAGCTTGATGAGCACGGCGTTGGCGACGTCCTCGCGGATCGCCCGGGCGATGATCGCCGGGTTCGTGACGAAGATGTCGTCGCCGACCAGGAGGACCCGGTCGCCCAGCCGCCGCTGAAGCTCCTTCCACCCGTCCCAGTCGTCCTCGGACAGGCCGTCCTCGATGGCTACGATGGGGAACTCGCCGACCCACTCCTCGTAGAGCGCGATGAGGTCCCCGGCGCTGAGGCCTTCCCGCCCCTCCCCCGGGAGGGCGTAGCCCGTGCCGGTGGCGAACTCGCTGCCGGCCGCGTCCAGGGCGATGGAGACCTGGCGACCCGGCTCGTAACCCGCGTCGGCGATGGCCCGGACGAGGAACTCGAGAGCGGCGCGGTTGCTCGGGAGGCTCGGGGCGAACCCGCCCTCGTCGCCCACCGCGGTCACGTGCCCGGCCTTCTTGAGGGCGTCCTTGAGCACGTGAAAGATCTCGACACCCGCCCGCAGCGCCTCGGAGAACGTCCCCAGGCCGTGCGGAACGAGCATGAACTCCTGGATGTCGAGGGAGTTGTCCGCGTGGGCACCACCGTTGATGACGTTCATGCAGGGCACCGGGAGCAGCGTGGCGCTGGTCCCGCCCAGGTAGCGGTAGAGCGGCAGGCCGCTCTGCTCCGCGGCGGCGCGGGCCACGGCCAACGACACCGCCAGGATCGCGTTGGCGCCCAGGCGGCTCTTGTCCTCGGTGCCGTCCAGCACGCACAGCGCCCGATCGATGTTGCCCTGATCGCGGGCGTCGAAGCCCACCACCCGCCCGGCGATCTCGGTGTTCACGTGGCTCACCGCGGCCTGGACCCCCTTGCCGCGGTAGCGGCTCGCGTCGCCATCGCGGAGCTCCAGCGCCTCGCGGCTCCCCGTCGACGCCCCCGACGGCACGATGGCGACGCCCGTGGCGCCGCCACTGAGCACGACCTCGGCCTCCACGGTGGGGTTGCCGCGGGAATCCAGTACTTCCCTTCCGACCACTTCCTCGATCTCGAACATGGTTCCTCCTACGCGCTGCCGTGGGTGGCGAGGAGCCGGCGCAGCTCACGGACGAGCTCCCTGAGCTGCCGGCTCGACGTCGCCTCCGCGTGCAGCCGCAACTTCGCTTCCGTGCCGGCCTCACGGACGAGCACCCAGGCCCCCCCCTCGAGCTCGAGGAGGAGCCCGTCCCGGCGGTCCTCGCGGACCACACGGAGGCCGGCGAACTCCTTGTGCCGCCCCTTGCGGAGGCGCTCCAGCGCGGTGCGCGCCCGCTCGGTGAGGGGCAGCTGCGCCCGGCGCGACACCCACGTGCCGTAGCGCGCGTACAGCCGGCGGGCGAGCTCGGCCAGGCCGACCCCCTCCACCGCCACGAGCTCGGCCAGCAGCAGCGAGGCGTAGATCCCGTCCCGCTCCGGCAGGTGGGACACCAGCCCCAGACCGGCCGACTCCTCGGAGGCGATGGCCAGCGTGCCGTCCAGCATGAGCGGCCCGAAGTAGTGGAAGCCCACGGGCGTCTCGTGCAGAGGCACGTCCGCGGCCTCGGCGATGCGGTCGATGAGCCGCGTCGTCGCCACGGTCCGACCGACGCCGCCGCGCACGCCCCGGCGGCGGACCAGGTAGTCCACGAGGAGGGCCACGGCCAGCTGGGCCGGGACGGCGCGGCAGGCGGCGTCCACCACCCCGAAGCGGTCGCCGTCACCGTCCGTGGCCAGGCCCAGGTGCGCCCCACTCGACCGCACCACCTCGCGCAGGCCGGCGAGGTTCTGCGGCGTGCACTCGGGGGAGTAGCCGCCGAAGTACGGGTCCTTGGTGGTGTGGATGACGTGGGTGGCCACCCCGTGCTGCAGGAGGACGCGGTCGAGGAACTCCCTCGCGGTGCCGAACAGGGGATCCACCGCCACCACCAGTCCGGCGCGCCGCACGGCGTCCCAGTCGATGTCCCTGGACAGGCTGGCCAGGTAGCCGGCGGTGAGCTCCGCCGTGGACGCGAGCTCGCGGCGCGGCACGTGGAAGTCCTCGAACGTCGAGGCCTTTCGGTCGGCCGCCGCCTCGATCTGCTTGGTGAGCTCCCGGGGCATGAGGGTGCCGTGCTCCGTGTAGAGCTTGACGCCGTTGTACTCGGCGGAGTTGTGCGAGGCCGTGAACATCACGCCCAGGCGGGCGCCGTGCTCGCGCACCGCGAACGCGAGGCACGGGCTCGGCAGGTCGCGCTCGGACATCACCGCCGGAAAGCCGTGGTGCGTGAACACGGCGACAGCCTCCCGAGCGAACTTCTCGGAGAGAAGCCGGGTGTCGTAGGAGATCAGGACATCCCCCGCCCCGCCGCGACGCTGCAACACGTCCACCGTGGCCTCGAGCATGAGGCGCACGTTACGGAAGGTGAAGTCCTGACCCACGACCCCTCGCCAGCCGGAGGTGGAGAAGCGGATCATCGCCGTTCACGGCGAGGCTAGCACAGCTGGCGCGTGCTGCGCGACGGCGGGACGCCCCGCCGCCGCGCGGGGAAGTCTCTCCCGCGCGCGGGGGTTACACTCCAGGTGCCCGGTGGGGACGTGGCCCCACGGTGGCCCGGGCGCCGGCGCGCGGAACCACCGGCGCCGGGGAAGGCGAGGGCGCAGGAATGCAGGAACGGGACACGGCGGCAGGCGGCGGGACGAGGGCCGCCGCCGGGGCCGGCCGCCGCCGGTGCGCGGCAGGGATGCTGGCGGGCGCGCTCCTCGTCCTCGCCGCCTGCGCGACCCCGGGCGCCCGGCCGGCGCCGGTGACGCCCCGGGAGCCCTGGCGGCAGGTGCGCGCCGCCGTCATCGCCGCGATCAACCGTGCCCGCACCGCGGAGGGCCTGCGCCCCCTCGCCTACGATCCCGTGCTCGAGCTCGTCGGGGACGCGTTCTGCGCCCGCCTCGCCGCCGAGGACCTGAGCGGCCACGTCGCCGCCGACGGCGTCCCTCCCTACCTGCGCTACCTGGTCGCCGGCGGCCACGGCTACCACCTCGAGAACGTCGGAGCGGTCCACGCCGCCGCGCCGGTGCGCCCCTGGGAGGTGGAGGGGATGGCGCTCGAGAGCCTGCGGCGGATGCTCGCCGAGCGGCCCCCCAACGACGGCCACCGCCGGGTGCTGCTGGACCCTGCGCTGACCCACGTGGGCATCGGCGTCGCGGTCCGCGGCCGCGAGCTCCGCGTCAGCCACGAGCTCGCCACCGAGGTTGCCTCCGAGTGGGAGGCGCCGCCCGCCGCGGCGCGCCCCGGCGCGTCGTTGCGCCTCGCCGGCCGCGTGCCGGCCCCGTGGCACGTCACCGCCGTCGAGGTGCTGCGGGGGCCGCTGCCCCGCCCCCCCGGCCGGGCCGCCCTCCTCGCGGCACACGGCTACAGCTACCCCCCCGCGTCGGCGTCATCCGGGCGGCGAGCGCCGGGGCCGGCCGCCTCCTCACCGGGGGCGCCTACACGCTCCGGCTCGCCGAGGACGGCGCCTTCACCTTCGACTGGGTGGCCGGCGACGAGCCCGCCGTCGAGGTCGCGGTGGTCTGGGCGGGCCGCACCCCCGGCGGAGCGGCGGTGCCGGTGGCCGCCGGCGCCACCGCCCTGACCGTCTCCGGCGAGCTTCCGGCGGCCCTGCGCACGTGGCAGCCGCCGCCCGCGGACGGGCGCCGTCGCTAGGGCGCCGGGAAGGACGAGGCCCACGACCCATGGCCGGACCAGCCATCTACCTCGACTACAACGCCACCACGCCGCTGGACCCCCGCGTGATCGACGCCATGCGGCCGTGCTGGCAGGAGCACTTCGGCAACCCCGCCTCGACCACCCACGCCTTCGGATGGGCGGCGGCCGCGCTGGTGGACGCGGCGCGGATCAGCCTGGCCCGCGGCCTCGGCGCGCGGCCCGACGAGATCGTCTTCACCTCCGGCGCCACGGAGGCCGACAACCTGGCGATCAAGGGCACGGCCTGGGCCTCGCGGGAGCGCGGCGACCACATCGTGACCTGTGCCACCGAGCACAAGGCCGTCCTCGACCCCTGCCACCGTCTCGCCTCCGACGGCTTCGCCGTCACGGTGGTACCGGTGCGCCGGGACGGCCTGGTCGACGAGAACGCCTTCCTGGCGGCGCTGACGCCGCGCACCGTCCTCGCCTCCGTGATGCTGGCCAACAACGAGACCGGCGTGCTGCAGCCCGTGGCCTCCCTCGCGCACCTGTGCCGCGAGCGCGGCGTCCGCTTCCACTGCGACGCGACGCAGGCAGTGGGCCGGATCCCCGTTTCCCTCGCAGCGCTTGGCGTGGACCTCCTGTCGTGCTCGGCCCACAAGCTCTACGGGCCCCGGGGCGTCGGCGCCCTGCTCGTGCGGCGCACGACCCCCCGTCAGCGCCTCGTCCCCCTGCTGGACGGGGGCGGGCACCAGCAGGGGCTGCGGTCGGGCACGCTGAACGCTCCCGGGATCGTCGGCTTCGCCCGCGCCCTCGAGCTGTGCCTGGGCGAGCAGGAGGCGGAGGCCGGCCGGCTGGCGGCGCTGCGGGACCGCCTTCGCGACGCCGTGGCCGGAGCCCTCGCCGGCGTCGTGGAGAACGGAGGGGAGGCGCCCCGGCTGCCCAACACCCTCTCCCTCTCCTTCGCCGGCGTGGATGGCGGCGCGCTCCTCGCCGGCCTGGGCTCCCTGGCCGTCTCTCCCGGCTCCGCCTGCACCTCGGCGGACCCCCGCCCGTCCCACGTGCTCCTCGCCCTCGGCCACTCCTCCGGGCTCGCCCGGGCGTCGCTGCGTCTCTCCCTGGGCCGCTGGACGACGGAGGAGGAGGTGGACGAGGCGGCGGCGGTGGTGATCCGCCAGGTCACCCGGTTACGCGACGCCTCGCCGCCGTGGAGGGGTGGCCGCCGCACCGGCGGCGGGAGCGGCGGGTAGAATGGCCGGTCGGCCGACGGCGCGGACCGGCGGGGAGGAGGTCGCCGTCAAGGCGTTGTCCCCCATTCTCGGCACCACCCTCGAGCGCCTCGCCCGCCGCCTCCCCCCGGGGGACGGACGGTGCGCCGTGGACGGGGTGTGTCCGGGGGCCCGCGCCCTGGTCGTCGCGGCCCTGGCCGCCCGGGGCCCCGGCCTCACCGTCGTCGTCCCCACGCCGCGGGACGCCGAGGCGCTGGTGGCCGGCCTCGACGTCATGGCACCACACCTGCCCGGCGTGGCCTTCCCGGCGGCGGCCGTCGAAGCCTACCTGGGGAAGAGCCCGCCGCTGGGGGCGACGGCGGCAGCCGTCCTGGCGCTGCTGCGCGTCGCCAACGGCACCGCTCGGGTCCTGGTCGTACCGGCCCGGGCGCTGCCCTATCCGCTTCCGGACCCGGCGAGCCTGCCCGGGCGGGCCCCCCGGGTCGGCCCCGGCGACCGGCTCGACCCCGCGGCGTTCGCCCGGACGCTCGCCGGCGCCGGCTACCGCCGCGTGGAGCTTGTGGAGGAGGCCGGCGAGTTCGCCCTCCGGGGCCAGATCCTCGACCTCGCCACCCCGGACCGCTTCATCCGGGTGGTCCTCGACGTGGACCTCGTCGAGACCGTCCACGAGTTCGATCCCGCGACCCAGCGCTCCACCGCCCCGCTGGAAGGCGCCGGCATCCTCCCGCTGAGGCTCTTCGCCACCGACGACGAGACCCGCGAGGCGCTGGCGGTGCGCCTGGAGGAGGTGGGGGCGCCGCTGGCCGCCTCCGCCGCCCTGGACGGCACCCGGCCGGAGCTGTGGGAGGGGCTCGCGGGCTGGGTGCAGCCCCACCGCCGGGTGTGGGAGCTCCTTCCCGCGCTGGCGGTGTGCGAGGCGGCCGGCGTCCACGCAGAGGTGGAGCGCACCTTCGCCACCCTGGGCCACGCCCGCGAGGCGCTGCTCCGCGACGGCGTCGCCCTCCCCGGGCCGGAACGGTGGCTCACCTGCGCAGAGGACTGCTCCACCGCCCTCGCAGCCGCCCACCGCATCGAGGAGCTCGCCGTCGAGGACGGCGAGGACTGGATCCGCCTCCGCACGGCGCCGCCGCCGTCCATGGCCACGCGTCCGCAGGTCCTCGTGGACTCCCTGCGC
Organism: uncultured Acidobacteriota bacterium; assembly: GCA_963751245.1. GTDB lineage: Bacteria > Acidobacteriota > Thermoanaerobaculia > Thermoanaerobaculales > Thermoanaerobaculaceae > CAVVTR01. The sequence continues at coordinate 24,612 of CAVVTR010000007.1, forward strand.
AAGGGCATCGCCGAGGGGCTGGCCCAGGCCGTGGTGGCCGCCTCGCCGGGGGAGGCGCAGCGGCTGCTGCACCTCCTCGGGGAGGCGGAGATCCCCGCGCGCCAGGGGTGGTCGGAGGACGCGGCGGTAGGCGTGGTGACGGGGACCATGCCGCGGGGATTCACCTGGCCCGACGGTGCCCTCACCGTCTTCGGACGCGCCGACGTGACCACCCTGCCGCCCCCGGCGAGGCCGCGGCGCAGCCTGGCCACGGTGCTGTCGGAGATGCGCGATCTCAAGGTGGGGGATTTCGTGGTCCACGCCGAGCACGGCATCGGGCGCTTCACGGGCTTCCGCTCGCTGGAGATGGACGGCTCCGGCCTCGAGTGCGTCGAGCTGGAGTACGCCGGGGGGGGAAAGCTCATGGTGCCCCTCCACCGCGCCGACGTGCTCGAGAAGTACGCCGGCGCCGAGAGCACGCCTCCCCGGCTGGACCGGCTGGGGGGCGGCGGCTGGACGCGGGCGAAGGCCCGTGTGAAGAAGGCCCTCAAGGACATGGCGGAGGAGCTCCTCCGCGTTCAGGCCCAGCGGGAGACGGCGGAGGGCTTCGCGTTCTCCAAGGACAGTCCGTGGCAGCGGGAGTTCGAGGCGGCGTTCGAGTACGAGCTCACGTCGGACCAGGACCAGGCCACCCGCGAGGTCAAGCGGGACATGGAGTCTCACCGCCCCATGGACCGCCTGCTGGTGGGGGACGTGGGCTACGGCAAGACCGAGGTGGCCATGCGCGCGGCGTTCAAGGCGGTGATGGACGGCAAGCAGGTGGCCGTGCTGGCGCCCACCACCATCCTTGCCGAGCAGCACCTGCGCACGTTCACGCGCCGCTTCGCCGGCTTCCCCGTTGAGATCCGCTGGATGTCGCGCTTCATCTCCCCGGCCGAACAGAAGAAGGTCGTCTCCGGCATCCGTGAGGGCACGGTGGACATCACCATCGGGACCCATCGGCTGCTCGCCGCCGACGTGGCGTTCCGGGACCTGGGGCTGCTCGTCGTCGACGAGGAGCAGCGCTTCGGGGTCGGCCAGAAGGAGCGGCTGAAGCGGATGAAGGTGTCGGTGGACGTGCTGGCGCTTTCCGCCACGCCCATCCCGCGCACCCTCAACCAGGGCCTGGTGGGGCTTCGCGACGTGTCCGTCATCGAGACCCCGCCGCGCGACCGGCTGGCGGTGCAGACCCACGTGCTGCCGTTCCGCACCGAGGTGGTCCGCGAGGCGGTCCTCACCGAGATCGCGCGGGGCGGCCAGGCGTTCTTCGTGCACAACCGGATCCAGTCCATGGGCGCCATGGTGGGGCTGATCCGGGAGACCGTGCCGGAGGCGCGGGTGGTCGCGGCCCACGGCCAGATGGACGAGCGCGAGCTGGAGCGCGCCATGGACACCTTCATCGAGGGGCGCGCCGACGTCCTCGTGGCCACCGCCATCATCGAGAACGGCCTCGACATCGCCAACGCCAACACCCTCATCGTGAACCGTGCCGACCGCTTCGGCCTGGCGCAGCTTTACCAGCTGCGCGGCCGGGTGGGGCGGTCCGACCGCCTCGCCTTCGCCTTCCTGCTCGTGCCGCCCGACCGGTCGCTGAGCGAGGAGGCCCGGCAGCGGCTGGCCGCGATCACCGAGTTCGCCGAGCTGGGCGCGGGGTTCCGCATCGCCGCCCGGGACCTGGAGATCCGGGGCGCCGGCAACCTCCTCGGCGCCGAGCAGCACGGCCACCTGCGGGCGGTGGGGTACGAGACCTACTGCCGGCTGCTCGAGGAGGCCGTGGCCGAGCTGCGCGGCGAGACCGCCCCGCCGGCCCCCAGCGCGGTGGAGCTCCGGCTCGGCCTCGACCTCCGCCTGCCGGAGAGCGCGATCCCCGCCGAGAACCTGCGCCTCGTCGTCTACCGCCGCCTCGCCGCCGCGTCCACCGACGAGGAGCTGGCGGCGCTCCGGGAGGAGTTCGCGGACCGCTTCGGGCCGCCGCCGCCGCAGCTGGACAACCTCATCCTCCACCAGCGGATCCGGCGTCGCGCGGAGGCGCTCGGGATCGTGCGCGCCCGCCACACCGGCGCCACCTTCGAGCTCGCCCTCGACCCTGCCAACAGCAGCGCCCACGCGGTGGCCATGGCGCTGGTGGAGAGGATGCCCGGCACGGCGGTCTCCCCGTCGGGCGTCGTTCGCCTGCAGGGAGTGCCCCGCGATCCTGCGGCCGCCGCCACCGAGCTGCTGGAGATTCTCCCGGCCGCGGCCGGCGGGTGATGGCTCAGCGCAGCACGAGGAGGAGCTGCCCGCCCTCCACCGTGTTCCCCGGGGAGACGAGGACGTCCTCCACGGTGCCGTCCGCCTCCGCCACGATCTGGTTCTCCATCTTCATGGCCTCGAGCACGAGCAGGCTCTGACCCGCGGTGACGGTGGCACCCGCCTCCACGGCGACGCCGACGACCTTGCCGGGGATCGGGGCGCGGATCTCCTGACGTCCCCCCGCCGCTGCACCCCCCGCCACCACCTCCCGCTCCAGCGGCTCGTGGAGGTCGACCCGGAACTCCATCTGGCCGAAGGACATCCTCCAGCGGTTTCGGGCCACCTTCTGGGTCGCCACGGCGTACGTGTGCCCGGTGGGGCACAGCAGCGCGGCGAGCCCACGCCCGAGGTCCACCAGCTCCACCCGCCGCCTCCGGCCGTCCACCGTCACTTCGAACGCCTCGTCGGTCCGCTCCACCGAGACCTCGATGCGCCGGCCGTCCCGGGCCACCCACCAGCGCATCATCGGGCCGGTCTCCCGTGGGCCGTGCGGCGACCCTCCTCGCGCCAGGCGCGGCCCTCCCGCTCCGCCGACTCGAACGCGTCGCCAGGAATCCGGCCCGCGTCGCGAGCGGCCAGGCAGGCGGCGGCCACGATGGCCACCTCTTCCAGCTCGGGGTCCCCCACCGCCTCCAGCGCCTCCACCGACCCCTGCTGCAGGAGCTGGTCCAGCAGGCCGGTGTGGAGATCGGCGCGCTGGAACTCGGGCACGTCGAGGAGCAGGCGGAACAGCGGAAGGGTGGTGGCGATCCCGGTGATCCGGTACTCGGCCAGGGCCCGCTCCAGGCGGCGCAGCACCCGCGGACGGTCCTCCGCCCAGACGATGAGCTTGGCCACGATGGGGTCGTAGTCCAGCGGCACCAGCGAGCCGGCGCGCACACCGCTGTCGACGCGGACGCCGGGCCCACCAGGGCGCTCGAGGAGCTGGATCGTTCCCGGCGACGGGGAGAACCCGTGGAGGGGGTCCTCGGCGTAGACGCGGCACTCCATGGCGTGGCCGCGGGGGGCCACGTCCTCCTGCCTGAGGGCGAGGGGCTCCCCGGCGGCCTCGGCGATCATGAGCTGGGCCAGGTCGATGCCGTACACCATCTCGGTGACCGGGTGCTCCACCTGGAGCCGTGTGTTGACCTCCAGAAAGTAGAACTCCCCCGAGGGCGCGAGGAGGAACTCGACGGTCCCGGCCGACCGGTACCCGGCCGCCCGGGCCACCGCCAGGGCGGCCTCGCCGAGCCGCCGGCGCAGCCCCGCGTCCACCACCACCGACGGCGCCTCCTCCAGGACCTTCTGGTGCCGGCGCTGGAGGGAGCACTCGCGCTCGCCGAAGTGGATGAGGTTGCCGTGCAGGTCCCCGAGGATCTGCACCTCGATGTGGCGGGGTCTCTCGATGAGCTTCTCGGCGTACACGCGTGCGTCGGAAAAGAACGCCTGGCCCTCCGACCCCGCCCGGGCGAACGCCTCCTCAAGCGCCTCCGGCGCGCGAACCTCCCGCATGCCCTTGCCGCCGCCCCCGCCCACTGCCTTGAGCAGGATCGGGTAGCCCGCGGACGCGGCGAAGGCAGCCGCCTCCGCGGCATCGGCGAGGATCGCCGATCCCGGCACCACGGGGACGCCGACCCGCTGCGCCAGCTCGCGGGCGGCGGTCTTGGAGCCCAGCAGATCGATGACGTCGGGGGGCGGCCCGATCCACACCAGGCCGGCGTCCATCACGGCGCGGGCGAAGTCGGCGTTCTCGGCCAGGAAGCCGTACCCGGGGTGCACCGCGTCGGCACCACAGGAGCGGGCCGCGCCCAGAACCGCCCCCACGTCCAGGTACGACTCCCGCGCCGGCGCCGGTCCCACCCGCACGGCCCGGTCGGCGGCGAGGACGTGGGGCTGGGTGCGGTCCACGTCGGAGTACACGGCGATACTGCCGTGCCCCATCTCCCGGCAGGCCCGGATCAGGCGAACGGCGATCTCTCCACGGTTGGCGATGAGAATGTTCATGGCGCCCCTACAGCGGGATGTTCCCGTGCTTCTTGGCCGGCATGGTGTCCCGCTTGTTGGCGGCCAGCATGAGGGCCGTGATCACGCGCCGGCGCGTCTCGCGGGGCCGGATGACGGCATCCACGAAACCGCGCTCGGCCGCCTTGAGAGGGTTGGCGAAGGTGTCGGGGTACTCCTGCACCAGCTCGGCGCGCCGTGCGTCGGGGTCGGCGGCCTTGTCGATCTCCCTGCGGTAGAGGATGTTGACCGCGCCCTCGGGCCCCATGACGGCGATCTCCGCCGTGGGGTAGGCGAAGTTGACGTCGGTGCGGATGTGCTTGGAGCCCATCACGCAGTAGGCGCCGCCGTAGGCCTTGCGCGTGATCACCGTGATCTTGGGCACCGTGGCCTCGGCCAAGGCGTAGAGCAGCTTGGCGCCGTGGCGGATGATGCCGCCGTGCTCCTGCTCCGTGCCGGGCAGGAAGCCGGGCACGTCCTCGAAGGATCATGAGGGGGATGTTGAAGGCGTCGCAGAAGCGGACGAAACGCGCGCCCTTCGACCGAGGCGTCGATGTCCAGCACGCCCGCCAGGTAGGCGGGCTGGTTGGCCACCACGCCGACGCGTGCGCCCCGCCAGCCGGGCGAAGCCCACCACGATGTTCCGGGCGTAGTGCGGCGTGCACCTCGAAGAAGCTCGCCGCCGTCCGCCACGAGCCTGATGACGTCCTTGATGTCGTACGGCTTGTTGGGGTCGGCCGGCACCAGCGCGTCGAGGCGGTCGTCCTCGCGGTCGGGCGGATCGTCGGTGGGCACCGGCCGGCGGGTCGTCGGCGTTGTTCGAGCGGCAGGTAGCCGAGCAGGCGGCGGATGCTCGGCCAGGCGTGTCCATGTCGTCCTCGCAGGCGAAGTGGGCCACGCCGGAGACCTGGTTGTGCGTCGACGCGCCGCCCAGCTGCTCCATGGTCACCTCCTCGTGGGTGACGGTCTTGATGACGTCCGGGCCGGTGACGAACATGTAGCTGGTCTCCTCGACCATGAAGATGAAGTCGGTGATCGCCGGCGAGTAGACCGCGCCGCCGGCGCAGGGCCCCATGATGGCGGAGATCTGCGGCACCACGCCGGAGGCGAGCGTGTTGCGCAGGAAGATGTCGGCGTAGCCGCCGAGGGACGCCACGCCCTCCTGGATGCGCGCGCCGCCGGAGTCGTTGAGGCCGATCACCGGGGCGCCGTTCTTCATCGCCAGGTCCATGATCTTGCAGATCTTCTCGGCGTGGGTCTCGGACAGCGAGCCGCCGAACACGGTGAAGTCCTGGGCGAACACGTAGACCTGGCGGCCCGTCGATGCGGCCGTAGCCGGTGACGACGCCGTCGCCGGGGACCTGCTGGCGCTCCATGCCGAAGTCGTGGCTGCGGTGGGTCACGAGGCGGTCGATCTCCTCGAAGGAGCCCGGGTCGAGCAGCAGGTCCAGGCGCTCGCGGGCCGTCAGCTTGCCCGGCCGCGTGCTGGCGCTCGATGCGCTCCTCGCCCCCGCCCTCCAGGCTCCTGGCCTCGAGCCCGCGCAACCGGTCCTGGAAGTCCTCGCTCACGCCGTCCCCCGATCCATTCCGAACTCCCCGAAAAGGCGTTTTATGCTATCACGGTAGGATCATGGCCACCGACGCCCTGCCGTCCCTCGAGCTCCTCGCGGAGGCCCTCACCCGGGCGCGCGTTCCCGGCCTCGTGGACCTCTTCCTCGAGCGCGTCCACGAGGTCACCTGGCACCTCGCCTCCGGGGAGTACCTGAGCCGTCGGACCCTGCGCCGCGAAGGCGCCGCCGTGCGCACCGGCGGCGCCCTGCGCTCCACCGACGGCGCGGACCGCCTGGGCATCGCGGCCATGCTGGAGCGCCCCGCCCGCAGCCTGCCGCCGCTGGCCCTGCCACCCTTCGCCACCCCCCCGGAGGCGGGGGGCGTGATCGCGTCCCTCCCCGCCGGCGCCTCGTCCCTGCGGTGGCGGGCCAGCTGGTCGGCGGTGGTCACGCCCGACGGGGTCACGCTCATCGACCGGCCGCCGCTGTGCGAGGTGACGCTGGCCGACGGCCAGCGGCGCCTCACCGTGTGGCCACCGCCCCCCTCCGAGCTCGGCCGGGACGATCCCGGCGCCGGCACGGAGGGGGTGCGCGCCGGCCCGCTCGCGGTGCTCCTCGCCCCGGCCGCCGCGGCGGCCCTGCTCCACGAGGTGGTGGGCCATGCCCTGGAGGGGGACGTTCTCCTGCGCCGTGACCGGAAGTGGCGGGCGGAAGCGGACGCCCCCCCCTTCGCCCTGCCCCTCGACGTCGACGACGACCCCTCGGCGGCGGCCCTGCCGGGGGCGTTCACCTTCGACGACGAAGGCCGCGTCGCCGCCCGCCGGGCTCTGGTCCGGGGCGGCGCCGTGACCGGCGCCCTGGCAGACGTCGCCGCGTCGGGCGCCCTTGGCGTGCCCCCCGGCAACGGCCGGCGGGGCGGCGTCCACGCTCCGCCCCGGCCGCGCATGTCCAACCTGCTCGTCCGCGCCCCCCTGTCGCCTCTCGAGGCGCTGCGCGCCGACGCCGCGGTCGAGGTGACCTCCACCGCCGGCGCGTCGGTGGACCCCGAGACCGGGGCCGTGGTGCTGGCCGTCCGGCGGGCCTCGGCCCTGCGCCGGGGCCGGCCCCACCGGCTCCTCGCGCCGTTCACGCTCCGCGGCACCGTGGCCGGCGTCCGGACCTCCCTCGCCGCCGCGGGGGGCGAGCCGGCGGCCACCGCAGAGCCGGGCTGGTGCCGCAAGGAGGGCGAGGTCGTCGCCACCGGAGCCTTCACGCCGTGGCTGCTGCTCACCGGGCTGGAGGCGCGGTGAGGGCGGTGCGCGCCTTCCTGCTTCCCGCCATGGAGAGCGCCGTGGCCCTGCTCGAGAGGAGCGGGCTGCGGTGGGAGGCGTTCGCCCGCTCCGGCGAGACGTGGTCGCTGCGCTGGCGCCCCGGGGAGGGCTGGGACCGGCGCTTCAACCACGAGGCCGGGGTGGCGTGCCGCGTCGCCGGCGGCGGCGCGGCGGGGTTCGCGGCGGCCGCCGGCAGCGCCGCCACGGCGGGCCGCGAGGCCGCCCGCGCCGCGGTGGACGGCAGGAGCGACGGACCGGACCCGCTCCCCCCGGTGGAGCGGCTCGGGCAGACGCCGGTCGCCGCTGCCGGGGAGGCGCTCGACCCCGAGGCCGTGGAGGCCTTCGCCCGGGCTCTGCTGACCCGCTGCGGCGGCGATCTCGCCGAGCTCCGACTCGTCGCCGGCGAGTCCACCGCCGTCCTGGCCACGGGGGAGGGGTTCGCCGGCCGTGCGCGGCTCCGCGCAGCGGTGGTGGAGATGGTGCTCACCGCCGGAGACGGCTCCCGCCGCCTGGTCCACACCGCCCGGCCCACGCTGTCCGGCCTCGACCCCGCGGCGCTGGCGGAGCGGGCGCGCTCCCTGGTCGGCATCGCTCCCCGCGGCGGACCGCCCCGGCGCCGCCTGGCCGACGTGCTGCTCGCGCCCCCGGTGGCCTCCCGCCTCGTCGAGACCCTGGGGCGGGCCATGCGTGCGGAGGCCGCGGCAAGGCTGCCCCTGCGGGTGAGCGGGGTCTGGGAGCTCCACGACGCGCGCTCCGACCCGGACGGCATCTTGGCCCTCCCCTTCGACGGCGAGGGGCTGCCCTCTCGCAACATCCCCCTGGCCAGCGGCGGGCGGCTGGGAGAGCGCCTCGCCACCTGGAGCGACGCGCGGCGCTACGGCGCCAGCGCCGGGGGCGCGGTGCGGGCCTCCTACCGGGAGCCGCCGGTGGCGGGCCCCGCCAACCTGGTCGTGCGTTCCAACCCGGCGACGCCGGCGGCGGCGCTGCTGGAGCGCCTCGACGACGGCTTCTACCTCGCCCTGCCCCGCGGCGAGCTCCGTTTCGAGCCCGGCACCGGGGCCTTCGCGCTGCTGTGCTCGGGGTTGCGGATCCGTCACGGCCGGCCGGCGGCGGGGCACGCGGTGCTGGAGCTTCGCGGCTCGCTCGCCCGTCTCCTCCGCGGCCTGGAGGCCACCGGCGGCGACAGCGCCGGCGCCTCGCTGACCTGCGCGGTGACCACGCCCTCGCTGCTGGTGCGGGGGCTCGAGGTCGCCTGACGCGGCAGCCGCCGGGCGGAGGCGCCGTTGCCGTTACAATGGCCGCCGGAGGCAGGCATGGAGTTCGGCATCCTCGGGCTGGAGCTTTCCGGCAAGACCACCCTCTTCTCGCTGCTCACCGGGCACGCACCGGCGCCCGGCGGCAAGCGCGAGACCCACGTGGGCATCGCGCAGGTTCCCGACGCCCGGCTGGACCGTCTCGCCGAGGTGTTCAAGCCGCACAAGCACACACCGGCCACCGTGCGCTTCGTCGACGTCCCCGGCATCGCCCGGGGCGGCGGCTCGAGCCTGAACCTCCCGGAGCTGCGCACCATGGACGGCCTCGCGGTGGTCGTCCGCGGCTTCGCCTCCGACGCGGTGCCCCACCCGGAGGGCGACGTGAGCCCCGCCCGGGACCTGGAGCTCGTGGAGACGGAGCTGCTCCTCGCGGACCTGGAGGTTGCCGGCAACCGGCTGGAGCGGCTGGCCCGCGACCTCGCCCGGCGCCGCACCCCCGAGCTCGAGGCGGAGAAGGCCGCCCTGGAGCGGTGCAAGGGGTTCCTGGAGGAGGGCCGCCCCCTGCGCGCCCTCGGCCTCGACGCCGGCGAGCGGCGTCTCCTCAAGGGCTTCACCTTCCTCACCCTCAAGCCGATGCTTGTGATCCTCAACGTCGGCGAGGAGGAGACCACCTCCCTCGCGGGGGCCGTCCACGCCGCCGGCCTCGACGGCTGGGCGGGCCAGCCCGACGTCGGGGTGAGCGCGGTGTGCGCCACCCTCGAGGAGGAGATCTCCCGCCTCGCCCCCGAGGACCAGGCCGCCTTCCTCGCCGACCTCGGCCTTCCCGACCGGGCGCTGGACCGCCTGCTGCGGGAGGCCTACGCCCTGCTGGGGCTCATCTCCTTCCTGACCGCCGGCGAGGACGAGTGCCGGGCGTGGTCCATCCCGGACGGGACGCCGGCCGTCGCCGCGGCCGGTGCGATCCACTCCGACATCCAGCGCGGTTTCATCCGCGCCGAGGTGGTCGACTGGCAGGAGCTCGTCGGCGCCGGCTCCTTCGCGGCCTGCCGGACCCGCGGCTCCCTGCGCCTCGAGGGGAAGGACTACGTGGTACGCGACGGCGACGTCATCACGTTCCGGTTCAACGTCTGACGCCGCCCTTGCCGGGCGGGGCGGGGGCGGGCTGCGGCGCCGGGGCGGGCTCCGGGGGCCTCACCGCCATCATGTCGCGCACGGCCGCCGGATCGATGAAGGTGACCTTCAGCGTCTCCCGGCGCACCTCGTTCCTGTACCGGGTGATCTGCGCCTCGGTCTGCAGGCGGGACTCCAGCACCAGGGGGTTCTGATCGGCCAGGGCGAGCGCCGGCTCGAAGTGGTAGGCCTTCGCGTAGTCGCGGATGGCGGCGCGGCGGTGGCCCGACTGCTCCTCGGCCAGCGCCAGCATGAAGCGGGCGTAGGCGTGGCCCGGGCGCTGCTTGAGGACGCGCTTGTAGCACCGGACGGCCTTGCGGAAGTCGCCTTCGCGCTGGTACACGAGCCCCAGGCGGTAGCGCGCCTCGAAATTCTCGCGGTCCAGGTCGAGGGCGCGGTCGAGGGTGCGCTCCGCGTCCTTGGGGAAGCCCTTGTGGAGCAGGAGCACGCCGAGCTCGGCGAGGTCCCTGGACGTGGCCTTGCCGGCCTCGTCGAGCTTCATGTACGCCATGATCGCCCGGTCGGCAGGTCGATCGGGGGAAAGGTACCGCTCGAACACGGCCGCCTGCGCAGCGGCCGCGGTCATCACCACGGCAAGCACCATCGCCACACGTCTCATCAGCTCCTCCTTCGACGCATCCGGGCACGGACCTTGACCCTGCCCCCCTCCTCCACGACCTCGAAGCCCTCCACCGTCGCCCCCTTCTCCTCGAGCTGCCGGCGCTGGGCCTCCAGGGCTCGGCGGAACGGCTCCAGCCCCACCGCCCGCCCCCCGTCGACGGCCGACGACAGCTCCGTGAACCGCCGGTGGAGGCGCTCGATCTCGTCCCCTTCGCCTGCTGCTACGGCCGCCGCCACCGGTTCGTTGGCCGCGGCGGCGGGACGCGCGGCGCCACGGGCGCTCTCGCGCTGCCGGAGCTGCCGCTGCCACAACTGCTGGTAGGTGGCGAAACGATGGAGCTGCTGCTCGAGCTTGAACCTCTCGATGGTGGTGTGGGCCTCGGAGCGGCTCATCTCCTTGAGCCGGCGGTCCAACGCCGCCGTCTCGCGCTCCGGGGGGAACGGTATCTTGGGATCGTTCCCGAAGTACCGCTCCCACCGGCGCGCGAGCTCGTCGAGCCAGCGATCGAGCTCGGCGGAGACGGGGGCGCTGCTCATTGCCACGAGGATACAACCACCGGGGCGGCCTCCAAAGCGAGCGGCTACAATGCTGCCATGACCAGCCCACTGGCCGATCTTCCCGCCGTTCACGAGCTTCTGGGCCGGCCCGAGCTGGCCGCCGAGGCGCGCCAGCGCGGGCGCGCGCTGGTGCGGGACGCCGTCCGGGCCGCCGTGGCAGCAGCCCGGGAGTCCGCCCGCCGGGGCGACCCGGTGGCCGACGCGGAAGCCGTCAGCCGCGACGCCCTCGCGCGGGTCCACGCCATGGCAGCGCCGGCCTACCCCGAGGTGATCAACGCCACCGGCGTGCTCATCCACACCAACCTGGGACGCTGCCCGCGCCTTTCGGTGGAGCTCGGCCCCTACCTGGCCCTGGAGTACGACCTCGCGGCGGGCGAGCGCGGCGAGCGGCTGGCCCCGGTGGTGGACCGGCTCCAGCGCTACTTCGCGGTCGAGGCGGCCACCGTGGTGACCAACAACGCGGCCTCGCTGGTGCTGCTGCTGGCGGCCCACGCCGCCGGCCGGGAGGTCATCGTCTCCCGGGGCGAGCTCATCGAGATCGGCGGCTCCTTCCGCCTGCCCGAGATCATGGCGGCGGCGGGTGCCCGGCTGGTCGAGGTGGGGTGCACCAACCGGACACACCTGGCGGACTACGAAGCCGCCGTCACGGAGAGCACCGCGGCCTTCCTGGTGGTCCACCGCTCCAACTTCCACCTGTCCGGGTTCACCACCACGCCGCCCCTGGCGGCGGTGGCCGCGGCGGCCCACCGCCGGGACCTGCCGCTGTGGGTGGACCAGGGCTCCGGGTGCCACACCGACCTGGCCCCCTACGGCCTGCACCACGAGGCCACGGTCCGCGAGATCCTCGCCGAGGGCGCCGACGCGGTCCTCTTCTCCGGCGACAAGCTCCTCGGCGGCCCTCAGGCCGGGATCATCGTGGGCACCGACTGCGCCGTCGCCCCGTTGCGCCGACACCCGCTCCGGCGCGCCCTCCGCCCCGACAAGCTGGCCCTCGTGGGCCTCGCCGCCACCCTGGACGCCTACCTCGCGGGCGAGGCCGGTCGCGTGCCCCTCTACCGGCTCCTCGCGGAGGAGGAGGGCGCCCTGCGCCGGCGCGCCCGCGCCCTGGTCCGCCGCCTGAAGGCCTCCGGCGTCGCCGCGCGGGCGGTGCCCACGGAGGCGGTGGTGGGCGGAGGCACCACGCCGGACCAGACCCTGGCCTCCTGGGGCGTCGAGCTCGCCGATGACGGCGCCCTGGCCGCCCGGCTGCGGTCGGCGACCCCCGCCGTCGTGACGCGGCTCGAGGGCGGCCGGCTGCTCGCCGACCTGCGCGCCGTCATGCCCGCCCAGGACGCGGCCCTGGCCAACGCCCTCGCCGCCGCGGTCCACGCCGGGAGCGGCTGACCCCCGCCGCTCCGGCGAGGGGCGGCCTTCGGTGCCGGCCGGATCACCGTCGCAGCAGAGGTGCGGCGACGCCCAGGAAGGAGGCCAGCTCCTCCACTTCGTCTCCGGCCACCCGGCCCGCGAGGCGGCACGCCGCCCCGTCCGCCAGACCGGCGCGGCACCGCGCCGGGTCCATCCCCAGCTCCTCGAGGCGGAGCCGCGGTCCGTCCGCGAGGATCAGGACCCGCTCGAGGAGGTTGGCCAGCTCCCGGACGTTCCCCGGCCATTCGCCCAGCACGAGGGCGCCCAGGGCCGCCGGTGCCAGCGCCGGCGCGGGGCGTCCGTGGCGCCGTGCGGCGCGTTCGAGGAGATGTACGGCGAGGGCCGGAATGTCCTCGCGCCGCTCGGTCAGCGCGGGCAGGGCAATGGGGAAGACGTGGAGGCGATGGAAGAGGTCGCGCCTGAAGCCGCCCCTCTCCACGGCTTCCTCCAGGTCGCGGTTGGTGGCCGCCACGACGCGGACGTCGACGGCCACGTCGGCCTCCCCGCCGAGGCGGGTCACGCGGTGCTCCTCGATGGCGCGGAGCAGCTTGGGTTGGGTGGGCAGCGGGATCTCGCCCACCTCGTCCAGGAAGAGCGTGCCTTTGTGGGCCTGCTCGAAGCGGCCCACGTGCCGGGCGGCGGCGCCCGTGAACGCGCCCCGCTCGTGGCCGAACAGCTCCGACTCCACCAGCGTCTCCGGCACGGCGGCGCAGTTGAAGGCGACGAAAGGCCCCCCGGCCCGCGGAGAGAGCTCGTGGACGGCCCGAGCGAAGAGCTCCTTACCGGAACCCGAGGGCCCGACGAGGAGCACCGCCGTGTCCGTGGGCGCCACCCGCCGCAGCGCCGCCACCGCGGCGCTGAAGCCCGGCGCGCCGCCGACCATGGCGGCGACTCCCTCCGCCGCCGGCGGGGCGGCCAGCAGCAGGCGCCTGGGCTCCACCGCCGCCCGCAGCGCGAGCAGCAGGTGCTCCATATCGAGGGGCTTCTCGAAGTAGTCCCGGGCGCCCTGCTTGAGCGCCTCCACCGCCGTGGAGACCGAGGCGTGGCCGGTGATGAGGAACACCGGGAGCTGGGGATCGCTGCGCCGGGCGGCCAGGAGCACCTCGAGGCCGTCGGCGCCCGGCAGCCGGAGGTCGGTCAGCACGGCGAGGTACGGCCCACCGCCGGCGAGGGCGGCCACAGCCTCGTCGCCGCGGTGGCGAATCTCGGTGGTGTAGCCCTCGGCGGCGAGCGTGTCCGCCAGCATCTGGGCCAGCGAGCACCGGTCCTCGACGACGAGCACCGGGTGGCTCACGGGACCTCCTCCGCCGGCAGGCGCAGCTCGAACGCGGAGCCCCGCTCCCCCCTGGGCTCGTAGACGACGTCTCCGCCGTGGAGCCGGGCGAGCCGCCTCGCGACGGCGAGGCCGAGCCCGCCGGACGGCTTGGACGACGCGAAGGGCACGAAGAGCCGGCCGCGGATCTCGTCACCCACACCGCCTCCGGTGTCCTCCACCCGGACCAGGGCCCCGCCGGCGTCGCTCGCCACCGTCACGCACACGTCCCCGCCGTGGGCCGCCACGGCCTCGGCGGCGTTGCGCACCAGGTTCTCCACCGCCACGGCCAGGGCGAGGGGGTCCCCGGTGACCCGCGCGGGCCCCTCCCCCCGCCGCGCGATGGACACGGCGGGGAAGGAGGCCGCCACCCGCTCGGCGGCCTCGGCGGCCACCGCCGCAAGGTCGACGTCCTCCTGCTCGAGCTCGCGGGGCTCGGCGAAGTTGAGAAACCGGTCGAGGACGCGCCCGAGACCCTCCGCCTCCTCCCGCATCACCGCCACGTACCGCTGACGCCTCTCGTCGTCGGCTTCGGGCAGCAGCCGGAGGTAGCCCGTGACCGTGGCGAGGGCGTTGCGGAGCTCGTGAGCCATGCCGGCGGCGAGCTCTCCCAGCGAGGCCATCTGCTCGCGCTCGGCGAACGCCCGCTCCAGCGCCACCACGCTGGTCCGGTCGGCCAGCAGTACCACCTGCCCCTGGGGCGCGCCCTCCGGCGAGAGCAGCGGCACCCGCCGCACATCCACCACGCGCTCGCCGAGGGCGGTGTCCCCTCCGCCCGCTCCAGCGCGTCAGGCAGGCCGTCGCCCGCGCGGGGGCGGCGACCCAGGAGACCGTCCGCCGCCGCGTTGCTGGCCCGGACGCGCCCTCCGGCGTCCAGGATGAGGACGCCCGAGCTGGACTCTCGGGTGAGCACCTCCGAGAGCACGCCGAGCTCGTCCGCGCGCTGGCGCAGGGCGGCCTCCGACGCCTCCAGGCGCCGGATGGTGTCGCGGAAGGTCTCCACCAGGTAGCGGTCCTCCCAGACGCCGTCGGGCTGGACGCCGACCCTCTCCGCCTGCCCCAGCAGAACACGGTAGGGTCCCAGGGCGCGTCCGAGCAGCAGCCACGCCAGGAGCGCCCCGCCGCCCGCCACGCCCACGGCCAGGAAACCGCCCAGGAAGCGCCAGCGCAGCCCGAGGGCGACGGCCGGGACCCGGCGGACCACGCGGACGGCGTCACCGCGCGGTGTCACGGCGTAGGCCACCAGCACGGTGGCGTCCCCCGACTCCAGCGGTCCCGCGACGGACCGGCCGCCCGCCTCCCAGGCGTGGCGGTCCGGCCACGGCCACCACGGCGCCGAGTCGGGGCCCGACGCGCCCACCTGGGCGACCACGCGGCCGCCCCGCAGCAGGGCACCCCCGCCACCCTCCAGCAGCCCCGCCGGCAAAGCCTCGCCGGCCTCCCCCGCGCGGGCCGCCGCCAGGCGGGCGGTGGCGGCCGCCGCGCTGCGCGCGTCGTCGAGGGCGGACCGGGACAGACCCAGGAGGCCCTGGAGCTCGGCCACCACCACGGCCACGAGGAGGACCAGGGCGACCCCGATGAGGAGCTGGACCTCGCGGAACCGGCGCGAGGGGAGCCGTCCCCTCATGGCGCCACCCACCCCAGCAGCACCATGATCGGCCCCCCCGCGAAGAGCACGACCGCGGCGGCGGCGGCGAGGAACGTTCCGAAGGGAAGCTCGGTGTCGAGGCGTCCCCGCCTCACCAGGATGAGGACGAGCCCCACGGAGGCCCCCGCCGCAGCGCCCAGGCACAGGGTGAGGAGCGCGCCCCGCCAACCGAGGAACGCGCCGATCATGGCCAGGAGCTTCACGTCCCCGAGGCCCATGCCCTCCACGCCGCGCAGCACGCGGTAGGCGACGATGACCAGGTAGGGGATGGCCGCTCCCAGGATCGCGCCGGCCACGCTGTCCCACGCCGGCACCAGGGCGCCCGCCACGCCGGAGGCGAGCCCCAGGGCGAGCCCCGGCAGGGTGAGGACGTCGGGGAGGATGTGGTGCTCCAGGTCGATGAGGGCGAGGGGCAGGAGCATGAGGAGGAACACGGCGGCGAACACCCCCGTCGCGGACAGCCCGAAGCGTGCCACGGCGAGGAGGACCAGGGCGCCGCTGGTGGCCTCCACCAGCGGATAGCGGAGCGAGATACGCGCACCGCAGGCGCGGCACCGGCCCCTCAGGGCCAGGTAGGAGAGGATCGGCACGTTGTCGACCCAGCGCACCAGGCGTCCGCAGGACGGGCAGTGGGAGCGCGGGCGGACCACGGACATCCCCCTGGGAAGCCGGTAGACGAGGACGTTGACGAAGCTCCCCAGCACCAGGCCGTAGGCCGCGGCGAACGTCAGCACAAACCAGCGCGGCATGTCAGCTCCTCGTAGAGGGACTCCTGCTGCTTCACCATGAGCTCGGTTTCGAACGCCTCCAGACCCCGGGGAGCGCGGGCGGCGAGCTCCCGGCGGAGGTCGGGGTCCGTGAGCAGCGTCACCACGCGGGTGCTCATGGTCTCGATGTCGCCGGGGTCCACCAGGAACCCGTTGGCACCGTCGTGGAGCACCTCCTCGACCCCGTCCACGGCGGCGGCCACGACCGGGACGCCGGCCGCCAGGGCCTCCACTACGGCCCTCGGCAGGCCTTCGAAGCGCGAGGTCAGCGTCACGGCGGTGGCGGCGTCGAGGATCGCGGGCACGTCCCGCCGCCACCCCGGCATGTGGAGCCGGCCGTCGAGCCCCGCGTCCCGCCGCATCTCCTCCAGCGCCGGCCGCAGCGCGCCGTCCCCCACGAGCAGGAAGTGCGCCCGCGGCACCGCCGCCGCCACCCGGGCCGCCACCGCGACGAACCGCTCCGGCGCCTTCTGCGGCTTGAAGCAGGAGACCTGGACCACCAGGGGCGCGTCGGCGGGGATGCCGAGCTCCGCGCGCACCTCCGCGCCCCCGCTGCGGCCACGGAAGCGGGCCAGGTCGATCCCCGACCGGATCACCCGCGCGCGGGCCCGGTCGAACAGCCGCAGCCGGACGCCGTCCTCGAGATTGCTGGCGGAGACGGCGACGAAGAAGGTGGTCCAGCGGGCGGCCATCCGCTCCGCGGCGAGGAACGCCCAGCGCACCGGCAGGGGCTGGTGCGGGCCGAACCCCCAACCGTGGATGGAGTGGATCACCACCGGGACGCGCTCGAGGCGGGCGGCGGCGCGTCCCAGCACACCCGCCTTGGAGGAGTGGGTGTGGACGACGTGGGGGCGCCAGGCGGCGATGACCTGGCGCAGCTCCGTCAGCGCCCGCAGGTCGGCGGCGGGCCGGACCTCCCGGCGCAGGCTGCCGAGGGGGAAGACGTCGGCGTCCGCGATCCCGCGCGCCTCCTCCAGCAGCTCGCCGCTGGCGGCGCACGCCAGCGCCGCGTCGAAGCGGGACCGGTCGAGCCGGGTCACCGTGTCCAGGGTGTTGCGCTGGGCACCGCCCAGCTCGAGCATGGTGATGGCATGGAGGACGCGGAGACGGCTCATCGGGTCAGCCGCCGCGCCAGCGCCGCGCCGTCCCACAGCGCATCCTCCATGGTCGAGTACTTCCACTCCGCCCAGCGCCCCGCGAGCAGGACGCCCCGCTCCCGGTACGCCTGCCGGAGCGCGGCCACCGCCGCAGTCCTGGCCCGGTCGAAGACCACGTAGGCGGGATCGATGCGCGCCGTCACCGAGGCCTCCACCGCCCGCCGGTCGGGCAGCAGCCCCAACGCCTCGAGCCCCTCCAGGCAGCGCGCCTCCAGGTCGGCGGGGGCCGGCTCCCCGGAGGGCACGCTGACCTCGACGGACACCGTGTGGAACCCCTCCGGCGCCACCGCCCCGTGGTTGGAGGGGAAGCCCACGCGGTAGAACGGATAGCGCTCCTCGGGCACGTAGAGCCAGTGCTCCCGCCGGGGCGCCGGACCGCGCACCGCCAGGTTGAGGTTGACCACCCCCACGGAACGGAGCACACCCGCGGCACGGCGGGCCTCGGCGGGAAGGTCCCCGGTCAGGGCCGCCAGGTGCGTCAGCGGTACCGTGGCCACCAGGTCGTCCCAGCCCAGCACCTCGCCGCCGGCGACCGTCACCTCCCGGGCCGCCAGGCTCACCCCGACCACCTCGCACCCCGTCCTGAGGCCGCGGCACCCCGCGGCGAGGGCGTCGGCCAGCACCGAGATCCCTCCGCGGCGCGGGTAGTAGAACGTGGCGTTGTAGCCCACGGGCTGCCGGTAGAGCCCGAAGGCGCCGTCGATGACATCGGCCAGGCGCGGCCGCGGCACGTACCGTCCCACCCACTCGGTCGTGAGCTCCGCGGGGTCGATGCGGAAGAGCTTGTGGTTGTACGGGAGGAAGAAGTGCCTGGCGAAGCCCTCGCCGAAGCGGCGGGCCACCCAGTCGGCGAAGCTCGCGGGCTCGGCGTCGTCCTCGTGGAGTCGGGCCTCGACGAAGCCCAGGACGCAGTCGCGGCGGATGGGGCGGGGCAGACGGTGGGTGTGGATCTGGATCGGGTACGGCGTGACCGTCCCGGCAAGGGCGATGCCCGCGCGGCGGCGGTGGCGGACGAGGGCGGGAAGCACGCCGAGGTCCCCGAGGAGCGCGCGGCTGTCGTCCCTGGAGAGGTGGAGGAGGTGGCCGGTGAGGTCGAAGAAGAAGGGTCCGTGCCGCAGGGTGCGGCAGGCGCCGCCGGGCGAGGCCTCGCGCTCCAGCACCACCGCGTCGACCCCGCCGCCGGCCAGGTGACGCGCCGTGGACAGCCCCGTCAGGCCGCCGCCGAGGACCACCACCCGCCTCATCGCCCCACCTCGACGCGGACCTTGAGCAGGGAGAGGAGCAGCCCCAGCAGCACCAGGCCGTAGGCGGCGGTGAGGGCCACGGCGACCTGCCAGGACCACAGCGCCACCGTGCCCAGCGCCACGGCGCCACCCGCCGCTGCCAGGCCGTAGCAGATGAGCACGGTGCGGCGGACGTCGAGTCCCAGCGCCTGGTTCAGCCGAATGGGGAAGTGGTCGCGGCTGCCGTGCCAGAACGGCTTGCCGGCACGGGCGCGCAGGACGCTGACGTAGAGGGTGTCGGCGAGGGGGAGCGCGAAGATCACCAGGGGCGCGAGGAAGCCGGCGGAGCTGTGGTCGCTCCAGCGGATGTCCAGCGCCAGGGCCGCGAGCACGAGCCCCACCGAGAGGCTGCCGGCGTCTCCCAGGTAGATCCGCGCCGGGTGGAAATTGAAGATCACGAACCCCGCCAGCGACCCCGCCAGGGCCAGCCCGGCGGCGGCGAGGCCCCACTGGTGCGTCGTCACCGCCACCGCACTGAGGGCGACGGCGATGAGCGCACCCGTGCCCCCTGCCAGGCCGTCCAGGATGTCGAGGAGGTTGAAGGCGTTGCACACGCCCAGGAGCCACAGAGCGGCGAGGGGCCAGCGCAGCCCCTCGGGCACGTCGACGAGCTGGATGACGGCGCCGCTGCGCATGAGCGCGAACACCGCCACGCCCTCGCCGGCCAGCTTGGCGAAGGGCGTGAGCACCCCGAAGTCGTCGATGAGCCCGACCAGGAGGGTGAGCGTCCCGGCGAGGAGGATGCCGAGCAGGGTGACGTCGAACTCGAGCACGAGCCCCAGGGAGATCAGGAAGGCGAGGAAGACCGCCACGCCGCCCAGGTAGGGCACCGGGGCCTCCTGCCGCTTCAGGTGGGCGTCGGGGCGGTCGACGATGCCGAAACGCAGCGCCGCCTCCCTCGCGACCGGAGTGAAGTAGGCGCCCAGCAGAAGGGCGAGGACGAACACCAGGGGCAGCAGGGCCGGGCTCACACGAGCTCCGCGAGACGCCGCCGCCGCAGCGCCCGGCGCTGCCGCAGAGCCAGGCGCACCCTCCCCGGCGCCGACCCCAGGTGGGGCAGCACGGCGGGACGGCGAAGCACAACCAGCGTCACCATGAACGCATCCCCGAGCAACAGTAGGGGGAGCCGCGGGAGGAAATCAAGGAGGTGGACGTTCCGGGCCAGGGTGGCCCAGCGGTTGACCAGAATGCAGGCGGCCAGCGCCGGCGGACGCCGGAAGATGAGCCTGCCCTCCCCCGCCCCGGCGGTGGCGCCGCGCCGGTGCACGGCTACTGCCGAGGGCTCGTAGGCCACGGCCCAGCCGGCGTTGGCGACCCGCCAGCCCAGGTCGCAGTCTTCCCAGAAGGCGAAGTACTCCACGGGGAAGACCGCACCGTCCACCGCGACGGCCTCCAGGGCCGCCCGCCGGTAGACCATGCCCGCGCCGCAGGCGGCCAGGACCGGCTCCGGCCGGGCGTACCGGTCGGTGCCCGGCGTCCCGTAGCCGCGATCGCGCACGCGGAGCAGCCACGGCGTCAGGACCTGGCCGCAGGAGTCCAGGGTGACCCGGTCGGGGCGGACGAGGCGCGGCGCGAGCCCGCCGAGGGCCGGGTTGCCCGCGAACGCGTCGCGGCAGGCGGTGAAGAACCCCGGGTCCGGGAAGCAGTCGGGGTTGAAGAAGCCCACCACGTCGACGTCTCCCGAGACCGCCCGGAGGCCCGCCGCGCAGCCCCCGGCGAACCCGGCGTTGGCCGCCAGCGGCACCCCGACCACTCCGGGGGGGGGCTCGGCGGCGAGCGCCCGGGTCCCGTCCGTGGAGGCGCAGTCCACCAGCACCACCTCGGGGCGGAGCGTCTGGGCCGCGAGGGCCGCCAGGCAGCGGGGCAGGTCGTCGCCGCCGTTGTAGTTCACCACCACGGCCGCGGCCTTCACCTGGCCACCTCCCGCCACATCTCCAGGTGGGCGGCGGCCGCGTCCGCCCAGCGGAACGCCGCGGCGAGGGCGGGTCCGCCGGCGCGCAGGGACGCTACCCGCCCCGAATCCTCCAGGACCCGGCGCAGCGCCGACTCCAGCGCCTCGGCGTCGCCGCTGGCGAACAGCTCCACCGCGCCGGAGAAGTGCTCCACGTGGGGCGGGATGTCGGAGGCCACCACCGCCGCGCCGCAGGCCAGCGCCTCGAGCACCGGAAGGTCGAAGCCCTCGCCCCGTGACGGCGCGACCACCGCGGCGGCGCCGGCGTAGAGGGCCGGGAGGTCCTGCTCCGCCACCCTCCCAGGCGCCTCACCCAGGACGGCGGCGTGTGCAGGGCGGCGACATCGGCGCGCGAATCGCCGGCGAGGACGAGTTCGAGGCCAGTGAAGGCGACGGCGGAGACCGGCTCGGCGGCGGCCAGGGTCAGGTCCACGCCCCGCCTCGGCTCCAGCGCACCGAGCTGGAGTAGGAACGGGGCGTGGAGCCCGAGCCTGCGGCACCGCTCCCGCGCTGCCGCGGCGACGGGAGGCCGGAACACGCTCGGGGTCGACGCCGTGGGGGATGACCCGGATGCGCTCCACCGGCACGTCGCACGCCTCGGCGAGGGCCGTCGCATGGTCGAGCCCGCGAACGTCACCACCAGGCGGCCCTCGGCGGGCGCTGCGGGGCACCAGCCAGCGCAGAGGGTTGGCGCGCCCCCGGGCGAACCACTCGGGGTGCTCGAGGAAGAGCACGTCGTGCACCGCGACCGTGGTCGGGCAGCGGGGTGCCAGCGGCCCGTAGTAGAAGGGCAGGTGGAGGAGGTCAGCCTCCCCGATGCGCGCTGGAGGTCCCACAGCACCCAGGGGAGCGTGCGGCGGCGGCGGCCGGGGCTCACCACCCGGAGCTCGACGTCGCCGGGCGCGAGCTCTCCCCAGCCCGCGAGCAGACCCTCGACGTACCGGGCCACACCCTGCCGCGGCGGCTCCAGCGCCTTCGCGTCCAGCGCGACGCGGATCACCGTCCCACCCGCCCCGTCGGGCCGGCCCCCGGGGGGGCCGGCGGCGGCTCGTCCGCCGCGGCAACGGAGCCCGGGAGCCGGGCGCCGCCTGGGGACGGAACCGTCAGAAGTGCCGCCATGCGCCTCCCACCGCGACAGCGAGGCCGAGGAGCGTGAGGACGCCGCCGGCCCACAGCCCCATCGGCCGGTACCGCGCGTCCACCACATGCTCGCCCGCTGCCACCGGTACGCCGTGGAGGATACCTGGACCCGGCAGGGACCGGACGGGCAGGCCGTCCAGCCGCCACCGCCAGCCGGGGTCCGGCGTGCCGGACAGCAGGAGGACGCCGCCCCCCGGGGCGACCCGCACCCGCCAGCGCCTCCGGTCGGCGGTCCCGCTCGCCGACAGCACCTCGCCGGCGGCCACCGGCGCATCGCCCGGCGCCGGGATCGCCCGGACCACCATGGCCTCGGGCCACCCCCGGGGGTCGTCCATGACCTGCAGACCGGCTTCGGCGCACACCACGGGGAAAGGGGCCACCGGATGCTGCGCCACGATGCGGCGGGCTCCCAGCGAGTCCAGCCACCAGCGCCCCGAGGGGCCGCGGTCGGCCTCGGACAGGTGGCGGACCAGGGCGGCGGAGGCCACCGGGGCGTAGGTGCGCACCATCCTGCGCCCGTCGTCCAGCGCCGTGTACCCGAACCCGAGCGCGGTCTCCCGCGCCAGCCTGTCCCCGGGGCCGCCGGCGCGGACCCAGGCCAGCTGGTCCGCCGACGGCGCCACCGTGTAGGTGCGCCCCGGACCCCGCTGCGCGCCCAGGCAGGGCACGCCGCCGGCGGAGTCGGCCCGGGAGAGGCGGAGCACGGCGAGCTGCCGCGGAGCCAGCGCGAGGGCGCCCGCCACGGCCGCGGCCGGCGCCCAGGGGCCCGCCAGCGCCGCCCCCGCCGTGACCACCTGGAGGGACGCGGGCCCCGCGGGCGCCCCGAGGGCGGCGGCGGCCGCCACGACGAGGACGAGGACACCGGCGCCCGCCGCCAGCCGTCGTCGCGATGCCGCGCCGGCCGCCGCGGCGGCCGCGACGGCCAGCCCCGTCACGGCAGGGAACAGCAGCCTCCCGGGGTAGCGCACCCAGGTCCCGGCCAGCGCCGTCCACGCCCGGCTTCCCGCCGGCGCCCCCGCCAGCGCCGCCACGGCGATCAGCGCCCAGCTCCACAGCGCCAGCCGCCGCGCCGGCCCCGCCGGGGCCGCCAGCGCGAGGAGGCCGAGGACCAGCGTCCAGAGAGGGACGGCGGGGTCCGGCACGTAGCGGTCGGCTCGCGCCGCGAGCGGCAGCCCCGGGAGCGCCATCGCCGCCAGCTCGGCACCCGTCACGGCGCCCCTGACCTCGGCCGCCTCCCCTCCGGGTCCGCGGTCGCCGCCCTTGACCCAGAACGCGAACGGCACCGCCTGTACCGCCACCAGCGCCACGGCGAGGGCAATCCCGGCGACGGTGCGGCGGCGCGGCGCGAGGGTGAGGGCGACGACGGCGGCAAGGGCGGTGAGCTGGGGCTCGGCCCCCAGGTAGGCCGCGGCCAGAAACACCGCGACGCCGGCGCCCGAGCCGCCCAGGGCGGCCCACCACACCCACGGCAGCCACGCCAGCGTGTCGAGGTTGTTGAGCACCCCGACCGTGTCACCGACCGGCCCCGCCAGGGAGACGGCGAGCCCCGCCGCCACCGCCCACCAGCGTGACGCACCCAGCCGTCGCGCCAGCAGCGTGCAGCCGAGCCCCAGCAGCGCCAGGTGGAGGCCCGCCTCGGCCCCCACCGCCCGCCCGGCGGGGAGCACGAGCGCCAGCCACGCCGGGGGGTAGAGGAGCCCCGTCTGCGGATTGGCGAAGTACGGCTCGCCGCACCCCGCGTCGGGGTTCCAGAACGGGTCCCTGGCGCCGCTGAGCACCGCCGCGGTGCGCCCCCGCAGGGGAGCGAAGTAGTCGCGGGCGTCGCGGACCGTGGGGCTCCACCCCGCCAGCGCCGCGACCACCAGGGCGAGCCCGGGGAGGCAGGCGAGCAGCGGCGAGGGGTCGCGCCTCACGGGCCCCCTCGCAGGCCGTGCCGGAGGCGCTCCAGCACGACCGGGTCCGCCGTCGCCAGCGCCCGGTCGTAGCCCCCGAGGAACGTGACGCGGCGGGCGGCGGCGAGGGCCCGTTCGGCGCGGTCCAGCGCGGCCCGGGCCTGCGACAGCCGGCCGGCCTCCATCTCGAGGCGGCTGGTCTCGAGCCAGGCGGGAACGCAGTTGGGCTCCATCGCCACCGCGGCCCGGAGCGCCGACAGCGCCCCGTCGGCGTCACCCAGCAGCGCCCGGGCGCGCCCCTCCCCGAGCACGGCCCAGACGTCGAGGGGGTTGGCGGCGCCGGCACGCGAGAACGACCGCGCCGCTGCGGCCGCGAGGCCCGCGTCGCCGCGCAGGACCGCCCGGCGCAGGCGCACCGCTGCGAGCACGTCCCACCCGTGGGCGGAGCGCGGACGCGCCGTGGCGCCCCGCCACGCCTGGACCTCCGCGTCCGCGAGCTCCGCGTCGCTCGCCGCGGGCCGCTGGGCCGCCGCCGAGGCCCGGTCCAGGAGCCGGCCGGGATCGGGGGCGATGCCGCCGCGGGGCCACGACAGGGCGACGCCGGCCGGCACGGCGACGAGGAGCGCCAGCGCGGCCGCCGGCGCCGGAGCCAGCCGCAGCCGCCGTCCCCGCGGACGCGGCAGGACGGCCGCCACGGCCAGCGTGGCCACCCACGCCACCAGGGGCACGGACAGCTGCGTGTTCACCGCGGAGGTCACCACCACCGCCGCCACCACCCCCCGGCCGCCGGCGCCCGAGGCCCACGCCCGCCTCCCGAGGCTCACGCCGAGCCCCGCGCCGAGCAGCAGCCCCGGCAGCCCGAGAACAGCCGCGAGCTGCAGCGGGTCGCTCTCGGCCACCCCCGGCACCCGGCCGAAGCGGGCGAACTCGCCGTCGCGGGGAAAGTTGTGCGGGAGCGCCGCGTCGGTGTAGCCGCCCGGCCCGCTCCCCAGCGGCAGCTCGGCCGCCGTCGTGCGGGCCGCGACGCCCCAGAGCCTGAGCCGCTCCCAGCGCAGCGGGTCGTGGTCGCGCAGGAGCCGGGCGCCCAGTCCTCCCGCGGCCACCAGGCCGACCACGACGGCGGCGGTGACGGCGCGGCGGGAGCGCCGCGTCACCCCCCACACGAGCGCCACCGCCAACAGACCCAGCGCGCCCGCCCGGGACCCCGAGGCGACGATGCCGGCGCCCATGACGATGCCGGCGGCCGACCGCAGCACGAGGGGGGCGCGGAGCTCCGGCAGCACCGCCACGCCGAGCAGCGCCAGCGTGGCTCCCAGGTTGGGGTTGTCGAGGGGGCCCGCGGGGCGGGCCGCCGCAGCGGCGCGCTGCACCACGAGCCACACCGCCACGGAGCCGGCGAGGAGGACGACGGCCCGGCCCGCCCACAGTCGTCCGCGGGGAGAGCGGGCCGCCGCCAGGAGCAGGAGCGCAACCACCCCCGCGCTCACCACCCAGGCCGCCGGCGCCACGGCCACCGGGCGGATGACGGCGTCGGCCGCGGTCCACGCGACCAGCCCCGCCATCCACGCGAGCGGCGCCTCCCGGCGCACCCCCCGCACCAGCGCCGCCGCGCCCAGGGCCGCGGCGACGGCCGCCGTGGCCGCGGCCGCCCAGGGCTCCAGTGCGACCCCGCTGGCGCCCGCGAGCCACACCACCGCCGCCGGCACCAGCAGGGCGGGGGCGTGCCTCAGCGCCCGGCGGCGCATGCCTCCTCCAGCCGGCGCAGGTCGTCCCGCCAGGGCGCCCGGGCAGCCGCCTCCCGCGCCCAGGGCAGCGCCTCGCCGCGGCGGCCCTCGGCGAGGAGCAACCGGGCCCGCGCCTCCGCCCACCCGGCCGACACCGGCCTCACCCAGGCGCGCGCCTCGAGCAGACGCTCCAGCCGGACCAGCCCGGCGGGCGCCGCGCCGTCGCGCAGCGCGTCGCCGGTGGCCGCCAGGACCGGCGTGACGGCCCACGGGGACCACACCGCCGCGTCCAGCGCCGCGCTCACCGCCGCCTCGTCGCCGGTCCCTGCGCGCCCGAGCAGCACCTCGGCCCGCCAGCCGCACACGGACAGGAGGGCGCCGGCGGCGAGGAGGGGGACGAGCACGGCCGAGGGGACGGCCCGGGCGGGGGCGGGCCGCGTCCGGGCGACAAGCGCGCCGACGAGCACGGCCCACGGCAGCAGCACCTCCGGGGTGTAGAGGGAGAAGTCCACCAGGTTGTGGAGGGGGACGGCCAGCACCGCCAGGGCCAGGGCGGGGGCGGTGCGGAGACCGTCCCGGACGAGGCGGACCAGCGCCACCACGGCCGCGATCACCAGCCCGGCCCCGGCGAGCCCCAGCTCGGCCACGAGCTCCAGAGGGGTGTTGTGGGCGTAGGGCGTGATGTTGGCGGCCGCCATCGGGGCCGTGAGGCCGGCCTGCCCCACGCCGCCGAAGCCGACGCCGACCCAGGGGTGATGGCCGAGCACCCACGCCGTCGTGCGCCAGTTGATCCAGCGCAGCCGCAGCGGCTCGAGGCTGCCGACGTCACCCCGGGTGGCCAGCGCCACGGCGCCTGCGACGAGGACCGCCGCCGCCAACGCCCAGCCCAGCCGGCGGGGCAGTCTCCGCGCCGCGGCCACCAGCAGCAGCGCGCCGGCCACGGCCACGCCGGCCAGCGAGCGGCTCAGCACCACCCCGGTGGCGGCCAGCGCCGCGCCGGCCCACCACGCCGCGCGGGACCGGCCCTGCGCGCGCCAGCCCCGGGCGAGGAGCAGCGGAAGCGCCGTCACCTGGAGGATGGCGAAGTGCCCGGGCAGCGCCGCGGTGCCGAACACGCGCCCGCTCGCGAGCCGGGTCCGTGCCGCCTCGCGCAGGGACGGGTCGAGCCCCGCCAGGTGCCCCTGCGCCCAGGCCAGGCCCCCGGCGGCCTGCCACAGCGCCACGGCGGCGGTCAGGGCGATCCCGGCCGCGAGGGCGCCCAGCGCCGCGTCGGAGGGCGCGGCGCGCCGGGCGAGGCCGGCGAGCAGCACGGCGGCGAGGAGCAGGAGGCTCAGGCGGAACGCGAGCTCGTGGTCGAGGGCGACGGTCCAGGACAGCAGCACCACGGCGAGGGCGGCCGCCAGCCACACCGGTCCGAGGAGACGCCGCTCCCCGGGCGGCAGGGCCAGGATGGCGAGGAGCAGCGCCACCCACAAAAGCGGCGCGAAGGCCGCGAGGGGGGCCGCCAGCCACGCCGCGGCCACGCCCAGGCCCACCGCCACCGCCTCCAGCGACCTTGCCCGCACCCGGTCAGTGTAGACGGTCCGCCGGCACCACCGGACGAAAAGAAAGGAGGGGGCACCTGGCCCCCTCCCGAAGATCCGCGCGAGCACGGGTCACTGCGTCTGCATGCCCTCGGGCCACTGGTAGAACTGGCCGTCGGTGAAGACGATGTCCGAGTCGAAGCTTGTCGTCTGGCCATTGGCCCACGGAGTGTTCTCCGTACCGTTCTTGCCGTACGAGAACAGGGTGTAGTCCTGGCCGTTGGTGGTGTCGCCGTACCACTGCATGGGGTTGTTCCAGCCGTCGTTCTGCGGGATCCGCTTGATGTAGGTCGGCTGGAGGTAGTCGGCGAGCTTGGTGGACGCGACCCCGTCGGCGGACCTTGGGGTAGAAGTTCCAGTCCACCGAGTAGGACTCCACCGCCGTGGCGATGGAGCGCATGTCCGCCATGGTCCGCTTCTGCTTTCCGCGGTTGATGGCGTTGAGCAGGTTGGGGATGGCGATGGCGGCGATGATGCCGATGATCGCCACCACGATGAGCAGCTCGATCAGCGTGAAGCCTTTCTGTCTACGCATACGTTCCTCCTTGTCCTCTGTTCATCCAGCAATTGTCGTGCCAGTCCATCAGGTTGCCAGTCACCCCTTCAATGACGCTCCGCGTCACCGCTCCCGCCGATCGGTTCCGCTCCGCGGCACCGCCTACCTCGCCTGCATGCCGTCCGGCCACTGCACGAAGACGCCGTTGTTCATGATGATATCAGCCGCGAAGTCGGTGGTCGGCCCCTCGTGCACCGCGGCCTGGGCGACCCCGTCGCGCCCGTAGCTGCGCAGCGTGTAGTCGATCCCCTCGGCCTCGTAGTACATGGACCGCAGCCAGCCGTCCAGGTCCGGCAGCGTGCGCAGGTAGGTGGGCGTCAGGAACGGGCGCAGCTCCGCCACCGTCGCCGTGGTGAACTTCGGGGCGAAGGAGTAGTCCACGGCGTAGGCGTTGACCGCCAGCGCCACGGTCCGGATGTCCGCCATCGTCCTGCGCTGCTTGGCCCTGTCGATGGCCTGCCGCAGCGAAGGGATGGCGATGGACGCGATGATGCCGATGATGGCCACCACCACCAGCAGCTCGACGAGGGTGAACCCTTCGGTCCTGTGTCGCATGGTGTCTGAATCGAAGCAAGACGTGTGCCATGTCCCCCGGCCCGGCTAGACTGTCCTCGTGCGCCGCCACGCCGTCCCGCCGCCGCTGGTCCTGGTCGCTCTGTGGGCCGGCCTCTACCTCCCGGCGCTCCTCACCGGCGCCACCCTCCCCGCCCGCGACGTCGCCGCCACGCAGATCCCGTGGCGCACGGTGTGGCGCTCCGAGGTGCTGGCCGGCCAGGCGCCGCTGTGGGATCCGCTGTCCAACTCGGGACGGCCCCTGCTGGCCAACCCCAACGCCATGGCGGCCTACCCCGGCACCGCGCTGTTCCTCCTCACCACCCCCGAGAGGGCGGCCGCCTGGCACCTCGCGCTGCACCACCTCCTGCTCCTGCTCGGCTGCTACGTCCTCGCCCGGCGCTCGGGCCTCCGGCGCGGCGCCGCCACGGTGGGCGCCGCCGCCGCCGGGGCCGGAGGGGTGGCGTTCTCCATGCTCACCTTCCTGAACGCACAGGCGGCGCTGGCCTGGGCTCCGTGGGCCCTGGCCACGGCCGTCCCGGCGCCGGAGGGGACACCGGCGCGGTGGAGGCGGGCCCTGGCCGGAGGCGTCCTCGTCGGGCTCGTGTTCCTCGCCGGAGAGCCGGTCACCGCGGCGCTGACCGGGCTCGCCTGGGGGGCGGTGGCGCTCGCCTCCTGGCGGCCCAGGCCGTGGCGGGAGGTCGCCGTGGCCGGCCTGGCCGCCGCCGCCGCCGCCGGCCCCGTCCTCCTCCCCCTGCTGGCCGTGTTCCGGGAGACCGCCCGCGGCGCCCTGGGCGTCGCGCCCGGCGCCCTGGCCGCCGACGCTCTCGCTCCCCGGCGCTGGCCCGAGCTGCTCCTCCCCAACCTGCTCGGCCCGCCCCTCGCCGACGCGGCGGGCGGCTTCTGGGCGGCGGCCTCGTTCCCCTGGCAGCGCTACTACCCGGTGATCTTCACGGGTTCGCTCCCCTGGCTCCTCCTGCCCTTCGCCCGCCGGCGCCGCCTCGCCGCCTGGTGGGTCCTGGCGCTCGGGGGCACGGCGGCGGCTCTTGCGTGCGGCGTGCCCGCCGCGGCCCGCGCCCTCGCCGCCGTGCCGCTCCTCGGCGGCGCCCGCTTCGGGATCAAGTTCCTCATCCTCCCCACCCTGGCGCTGCCCGTGCTGGCCGGCGCGGGGTGGGAGGGGCTGGCGGCGGCCTGGCGGGGCGCCGGCCGGCGGGCGGCGCGGGGCGCCGCGGCCGCGGTGGCGGCGCTGCTCCTCGCCGCCTGCCTCCCCGACACCCTGGTGCGGCCCGCGCTCCGCACCCTCTACCCGGCGTCCGCGCCGGCGCTCGCCTCCGTGCCCGCGGCCCGGCTCCGCCGCGCGGCCCTCGCCGACGTCGCCGCCCTGGCGGCGCCGCTCGCGGTGGTGCTGGCCGCCGGCCCGGCGCCGCTCCTCGCCGCCGGCGCGACCCTCGCGTCCGGCGCCCTCGCGGGCCGGGGGCTGCTGGCGTTCGAGGACGCCCGCCTGTGGGCCCGGCCGCCGCGGGCGGCCGCCGCCATTCCCGCCGGCGCCCGCCTGGCCGCCTTCGCCGAGGCCGGCTCGCCCGCAACGCCCCCGGCCCACGCCGTGCTCGCGCGGTTCGCCGCGTCGCGGGCCGCGCTGGTCGCGGGGTACGGCACCCGCTGGGGGTTCGGCTACGCCCTCGTCCGCGGACCGGACGGCCTCGAGCCCGTCCGGGAGGAGCTCCTGGCCGCCGCCGCGGCGCACCTCCCCGAGCCCGAGCGGGCCCGGGTGGCGAGGGCGGTCGGGGCGGGCGCGGTGCTTCGCGGAGGATCGTCAGCCGGCGCACCGGAGGACGGGGGGCGCGCGGTCCGGGTCGAGGTCGTCTCGCCGCCGCCCCCCGCGGCCTACCTGGCCCGCCGGCTCCTCCCCGCCGAGGGCTGGGCCGCCGTCGCGGCGACTCTGGGCTCGCCGGCGTTCGTGCCCGGCGAGGACGCGGTGGTCGAGGGTGGGGGAGGGGCCCGCCCCGCCGCCGGCGGCACGGTCACCGAGAGGGACGGGGCGCCGGCCCGCCGGCGCTTCGCGGTGCGCGCCGACGGCGCCACCGTCCTCGTCGTCCAGCAGAGCTACATGGGGGGCTGGCGGGCCCGCGTGGACGGCGCTGCGGCGCCGGTGATCCCGGTCAACGGCGCCATGATGGGCGTGCCTGTCCCCGGCGGACGCCACACCGTCACCGTGTTCCTGGATCCGGGGCCCTACCGGGCCGGCGCAGCGGCCCTCGCGCTGGTGCTCGTCCTCCTCGCGGCCTGTGGGTTGACCGGCTCCCGCGACGCCGTGGCGGCGGCCGGAACTCGGCCCGAGGAGCCGCGTCTCCGCGGCGGGACGGCCTTCAGCGCTTCCCCGGAGGGCTCATGGCCGGACCCCGCGGCGCCCACTGATGGCGGGGCGCGTAGCAGCCGGGCCACGGCACCGGTGCGGTGACCAGGAACGACAGCGCCTCGCAGGCGTAGTCGTAGGCCAGGCCGCCGCGGGCGTGCACGGCCGCGTCCACCAGGTAGCGGCCCGGCGCCAGGGCGAGCTCCGGGAACTCGATGCACACGTCGCCGCGGCCCTCGAGCCGCTCGGGGAGCCAGCCGTCCACGTCGGTGTTGGTGCCGAACACCTGGGTGCCGTCCTCCCGGTGGATCGCCACGCCGAACACGAAGTCGGTCTGGGGGCGGTGGACCGTGTACGCGAGGCGGAGCGCCGCGGCGTCGCCGCTGCCGATCGTCCGCAGCGGCCGACCGGAGGCGTCGACGAGCTCGACGGCGTCCAGCGTGACCGCCCCGTTGCCCCACCGCCTCGCCGACTCCGGCGCCGCCTCCTGCCCCGCCTCCTCGCCGGCCACGTCGGAGCGGTAGCGGGCCACGGCCGCCGCCGCCGAGCCCAGCACCACCGGCGCGCCGTCCTTCAGATACAGGGCCCGGTCGGCGAGGCTCTCCACCAGCCCCAGGTCGTGGCTGACCAGGAGGATCGAGGTGCCCCGCCGCTGCAGCCGGGCGATGCGGTCGAGCCCCTTGTGCACGAACGCCTCGTCCCCCACCGCCAGCACCTCGTCCACCACCAGGACGTCGGGATCGGCGGCGGTGGCCACCGCGAAGCCAAGCCGCACGTACATGCCCGAGGAGTAGTTCTTCACCGGCTCGTCGATGAAGGCGCCGATCCCGGAGAAGTCGACGATCTCGTCGAGGCGGGCCGTGATGTCCGCGCGGGTGAGGCCGAGCATCATGCCGTTGATGATGGCGTTCTCCCGCCCGGTGATCTCCGGGTGGAAGCCGGCACCGAGCTCGATGAGGGCGGTGATCCTCCCCTCCACGGTGACGGTGCCCTCGGTGGGACGGAGGATCCCGGTGACCAGCTTCAGGAGGGTGGACTTGCCCGAGCCGTTGGGCCCGATGAGCGCCACCGTCTCCCCCGCAGCCACCTCGAGGTCGACCCCGGACACCGCGAGAAACCCCCCGGTGACGTGCTTCCGGCGCCACAGCTCGCCGTGGAGCAGCGCGCCCTTCAGCGAGTGCAGCCGGCCCCGGCGGGTCCCGGCGGGGTACCGCTTGCTCACCCCCTCGAGCCGGACCCGGGCGGCGCTCACACCGTCTCCGCCAGAGTGTCCCGCAGGCGGGAGAAGACGAGGGCGCCGAAGAGCCACGACGACGCCGCCACCGCGCACGCCCACAGCCACGTGGACAGCGGCGGGATCCGGCCGTAGAGGACCACGTCGCGGTACACCGTCATCAGCGGCGTGGCCGGGTTGAGGAGGACGCCGTGGCGCAGGATCCCCTTCGGCACCTGGAGGGGGCTGTACACGATGGGGGTGAGGAAGAACCCGAGGTTGAGGAGGTTCTGGAGCAGGTCCTTGAGGTCGCGGAAGTGCACCGCGAGGGCGGCGACGGCCATGACCAGACCGCCCACGGCCACCACCCACAGCGCCAGCGGCAAGGGGAAGAGCAGGAACGTCCACGGCACCGGCATGACCCCCAGAGCCGACGCCACCGCCACCGCGATCAGCAGGATCGGTAGCGCCAGCAGGTGGTGGACGAGGTGGGCCAGCACGGTCACCGCCGGGAAGACCTCCGGCGGACACACCACCTTCTTGAGCAGCGGCCCGTTGTCCGGCAGGACGATGGCAGCGTCCAGGAGGGCTCCCGAAGCGAACAGCCAGGGCAGCAGGCCGGCGAAGAGGAACAGCGGGTAGGGCACGTGGGTGGGGACCCGCGCGGGAATCACCAGGGTGAACACCACGGTGTAGACGCCCAGGAGCAGGAGCGGGTTGAGCAGGGACCACAGGAAGCCGAGAAAGGTGCCACGGTAGCGTGCCTTCAGCTCGCGGCCGACCAGCACCGCGACGAGACCGCGCCGGCGGTAGAGGGTCCCGGCGATCCCTGCTCGGCGCTCGCTCAACGGGATCAGGAGCCGCCGCCGCCCTGCAGGAGCTTCATCATCTCCCCGCGCAGGCGCTCCTTCTCCTTTTCGATGTAGGTGTCGTAGTCCTCGATCTTGCTGTTGTGGATCCAGTAGTTGCGCGGGTAGTGCTTGATGTTGCCGTAGTCGTCGAAGGCGAGGGGCCCCGTCACGCCCATCTTCTCGCCCAGGCCCTTGAGCCGGAGCTGCACGTCGCGGCCGGACCGTGTGTGCAGGTCCTGCAGCGCGTACAGCGTCGCCAGCGCGGCGTCGTAGCCGTGGGCGGCGTAGGTGTCGGGAAGCAGGTGGTAGGTGTCGTAGTAGCGGCGCACGAAGCTGGCCACGGGCTCCTTGGTCGAGGAGGTGTCGTAGCTGGCCAGGGGGAAGAAGACGCCCTCCGCCAGCGAGCCGGCCTTCTGCAGCGCCGTGGCGGTGGAGATGGCCGAGGTCGTGCAGATGGTGCCCTTGTAGTCCGAGCTGCGCAGCACCTGGAGGCCCTCGAGGATGGCGTCGGCGTAGCCACACAGGTAGACCCCGTCGGGCTGGTAGGCGGCCAGGGCGTCGCGCACCTCCTGCCGCCAGTTCTTGTCCTTGATGCTGACGTTGGCGACGAGGTTGCCGCCGCGGTGCTTGAGCTCGCCCATGAACACGGGCAGCAGGTTGCGCGTGTAGTCGTTGTCCTCCTGGACGACCAGGACCTTCTGGGCGTTGCGGGTCATCACCAGCAGGTCCGCTGCCTTGACTCCCTCGTAGTCGTCGGAGGGGAAGACGCGGTAGAAGTAGACGCTCATGCGGGCGAGGTCGGGGGCCGACGCGGAGGGGGAGATCAGGACCCGCTCCTCGTGGTCGGCGACGGGGATCATGGCGCGGGCCTCGGCGGTGGTCACGCCGCCGATGATCACGAGGGCGCCTTCGTCGTAGAGCGACTCGGCGAGGCTCCTCGCCCGTGCCGGGTCGGAGCCGGAGTCGCGATACTCGACGATCAGACCCTGCGGGGCCCTCTTGGACGCGAACGCCTCGTCGAAGGCGAGCTTGACGCCGGTCTTGATCGCAGCACCGTAGATGGCGGCGTCGCCGGTCTCCGGCAGCACGACACCCACGAGCAGCTTGCGCGAGCATCCCACCGTGGCGAGGACACCGAGGAGCATCACGACTGCGGTGAAGCGTTTCATACGAACCTCCAGGCAGCGCACTTGTACCATAGCGCCACATGCCGGGTAAAGACGATCTTGCACCGCGGTGACGGTACGGTTACGATGACTGTGCCATGACCCAGTGCCGCACTGTCCTCCGCGCTTTCGGCGTGTCTCTGCTCGTCCTCGCCGGCGCGTGCAGCGGCGATGTCTTCGACTCCGAGTGCGACCTCGTCGTCCTCAATGATAGCGCCTGCGATCTCACGGTCTACGTGGACGGCCGGGAGGCGTTCGGCGTGAAGGCCGGCTCCGACCGCACCCTGGACGACATCGGCCCCGGGCGCCACGTGGTCGAGACCCTGAGCGGCGGCGGCCAGCTCGTTGAGCGCCGCTCCATCGAGCTCACCACCGGAGAGGACTACTACTGGATCGTGGACGACTGCTGAGCCGCCGGCGGCAGGCTCACAGCAGGTCGTCCCGTCCCGACGCGCGCAGGAGCTCGACGATCTCCCTGACCCGCTGCGCCTGGTCCTTGGGCACCACGAGCACGGCGTCGCGGGTGGCCACGACCACCAGGTCGCGGACCCCCACCACCGCGACCAGGGGCCCGTCGCTGACGACGACGGAGCCGGCCGCGTCGAGGGCGAGCACGTCCCCCACCTTCACGACGCCGTCCTCGGCGGCGAGCACTTCCTCCAGCCCCGGCCACGCCCCCACGTCGGACCACCCCAGCTCCACCGGCAGCACCCACACGCGCTCGGCGCGCTCCAGCACCCCGTAGTCGATGGAGATCCGCTCGAGCCCCGGGTAACGCGCCGCCAGCGCCGCCGCCATCCCGTCGCTCTCGGCCTGCCGGAAGAGCGCGTCGAGGCCGGCCGCGAGGGCGGGGAGGTGGGCCCGGATCGCGCCCTCGATGGCCCCCGTGGTCCACGCGAACATGCCGGAGTTCCACCGGAACCGGCCCGAGGCCAGCATCGCCTCGGCCCGCGGCCGGTCGGGCTTCTCGACGAAGCGGACGGCGCGGTGCACCGGGAGGCCGTCCGCCGTTCCCTCCGCCTCGCCGAGCTCGACGTACCCGAACCCGGTGTCCGGACGGGCGGGGCGGATCCCCAGCGTGACGAGCCCGTCCCGCGCCCTGGCCACCGCCACCGCGGCGGCCAGCGCGCGCCGCAACGCCGCCCCGTCGGGGATCACGTGGTCGGCGGGGAGCACGACCATGGCCGCGGAGGGCCAGCGGCGCGCCACGGTCCACGCGGCGAGCCCGACGCACGCCGCGGTGTCGCGGCCCTCCGGCTCCACGAGGATGTTCTCGGCGGGAACCTCCGGCAGCTCGGCGCGCACCGCGTCGGCCACGGCGGAGCCGGTGACCACCAGGACGCGCTCCGGTGGGACCAGGGCCCCGAGTCGGTCGACGGTCGCCCGCAGCAGGGACCGGTCACCGGCCAGGGGGAGCAGCTGCTTGGGCCGGCGGCGGCGCGACAGGGGCCAGAACCGGGTTCCGGAGCCTCCGGCCATGACGACGGCGCACAGGGTGGAGTTCTCAGAGGAGCTCATACAAACCTCGCAGATCACGGACCCGGCGGTAGCCGTCGGGAAAGATCCAGGCGCGGTCCACCAGCACCGGCCGCACCCCGGCGCTCTCGGCGCCCCGCACGTCGTCCAGGGGCGAGTCCCCGGCGTGCAGGCACCTCCCGGGAGGCACGCCCAGGCGCTCGGCCGCGCGGGTGAAGATCTCCGGCGAGGGCTTCTCCACGCCCTCGATGGCGGACACCAGCACGGCGTCGAAGAACCCGCCCAGGCCGAGGCCGTCGAGGAGCGAGGGCAGCCGGGAGTCCCAGTTGGAAACCACCGCCAGCCGGAGCCCCCGCTCCCTGAGCCCGGCCAGCACCTCGGGAACCTCGGGAAACACGTGCCACGCCGCCGGGTCCGCGAACGCCTCGAAGAGGTCGCCGAGCACCCCCTGCCAGGGCAGCGCGATCTCCAGCAGCGCCATGACCTGCTGCACGAACTCGCCCCACCACGCCCGCTCGCCGCCCTTGAGCCGGTGGTAGCGGTCCAGCCCCCGGGGGTGCCGCTGCGTCATCTCCGACCACACCGAGCGGAACGCGGCGGCCACGGCGGCCTCGTCCACCGGGTGCCCGTGCTGCGACAGGACCCGGGCGTAGACGCTGGCCGGCGCGGGCCGGCTCTCGATCAGGGTGCCGCCGGCGTCGAGCAGCACCGCGCCGGGCCCGTCGACCTCCTTCGCCATCGCCCCTCCTCTGCCGCGCATCCGCGGTCGCGCTATTCTAGTGTGCATGAAGAGAGGACATCCCCGGTCATGACCATCACCTGCACCCGATGCGGCGCCGAGAGCGAGCCGCTGCAACAGGCCCCCATGCCCACGGCCACCGGCCGTGAGATCCTCGCCAACGTCTGCCCGTCGTGCTGGCAGGAGTGGTTGCGCACGCAGGTGATCTACATCAACGAGTACCGCCTCAACCTCATCGACCCCCAGGTCCGCGCCCAGCTCGAGCAGGAGATGCGCCGCTTCCTCAACCTGCCGGAGGCGCCGGCCCCGTGACGCCCCTGGCCGACGTGGCGCGGTCGCTGTTCCGCGCCGCCATCGGCGCCGTGCAGCCTGCCGCCCTCATCAGGCAGCTGCGCTTCACCGAACGGGGGCTGGCGTTCCGGGAGGAGAGCGTCGAGCCCGGGGGCCGGCTCGTGCTCCTCGCCCTGGGCAAGGCCGCCCCGGGGCTCGCGACGGCCTTCCTGACGCGGTCCGTGCGCCCTCCGGACGCGGTGTTCGTGCTCGCACCTCACGATGTCCCCGCCCCGGAGGCGCTGACCCCCCACCTCCACCGGGGGCGGCACCCGTTCCCCGACGCCGAGGGGGAGCGCTCGTGCGCGAGGCTTCTCGAGCTGCTGTCGTCGCTGTCGCCGGCCGACGCCGTGGTCCTCCTGCTGTCGGGCGGCGCCTCCGCCCTCCTCGCCCGGCCCCTGCCCGGGCTGGAGCGGGAGGAGATCGTCGCCCTCACCCGGGCGCTGATGCAGGCGGGGGCCGGCATCGGTGAGCTCAACACCGTCCGCAAGCACCTCCTCGCCGCCGCCGGCGGCCGCCTCGCCGCGGCCTGTCCGGCTCCCCTCCTCACGCTGGCCCTGTCCGACGTGGTCGGGGACGACCTCGCCACCATCGCGTCCGGACCCACGGTGGCCGATCCGACAACGTTCGCCGACGCCCTCGGCGTGCTGGAGCGGCGTGGCCTCGCCACCGGCTTCCCCCGCGTCGCCACGTTCCTCCTCGACGGCGCCGCCGGCCGCGTCCCCGAGTCGCCCAAGCCCGGCGACGACGCCGTCCGACGGTCCAGGGCCCACCTGCTCGGTACCAGCCGGGAGGCGCTGGAGGCGGCCTCGAGGGCGGCCCGGGAGCAGGGGTTCGCCGCCGCGGTGCTCACCCGCTCCCTGCGGGGCGAGGCCCGCGCGGTCGGCGCCGCCCTGGCCCAGCTGGCCCGGGCCATGGGCGGCGGCGAGCCCGTCGCCCTCCTCGCCGCGGGAGAGACCACGGTCACCGTTCGGGGCCGCGGCCGCGGCGGCCGCAACCTGGAGCTGGCCCTGGGCGCCGCGGCCGCCCTGGCGGGGGCTCCGGAACGCTGTGTGCTGGCCGGGGGGACCGACGGCGTCGAC
The DNA here is from genome assembly GCA_963751245.1 of uncultured Acidobacteriota bacterium. Lineage (GTDB taxonomy): Bacteria > Acidobacteriota > Thermoanaerobaculia > Thermoanaerobaculales > Thermoanaerobaculaceae > CAVVTR01. Next base: position 61,543 of record CAVVTR010000007.1, read on the forward strand.
GGCAGCTCGCCGGCGGCGGGCGCCGTGGTGGACGGAAACACCCTGAGGCGGGCCGCCGCCCGGGGCCGCGACGCCGACCTCGCCCTCGGGGAGAACGACTCCTGGGGCTTCTTCTGCGGCCTCCCGGAGGCCATCATCACCGGACCCACGGGCACCAACGTGGCCGATCTCGTGCTCGTCCTCGCCCAGGGGCGTCCCCGCGACTACCTCGCCCCCGCCGAGCTCTGCGACCAGATCGTCCCGGTCGTCCCCGCGTAGGACCGGGCGGGGTAGACTGGCGGCGATGATCCTGTTCCCCCTCCCCGAGGGCGCCGCCGCCATCCTCCAGTCCGCCCACGCCGCCGTGGCGTTCCAGATCGCCGACCACTGGGGCAACCGGGCCGTGCCGCGACCCTCCCCGCGGGCCGACGTGCTGGTCGCCGCCCTGCTCCACGACGCCGGATGGGACGGCCGGGAGGAGCCGCCGCGACTGGCGCCGGACGGCTCGCCCGAGGCCTTCGACACGTTGGACGGCGGGGAGCGGGAGCCGGTGTGGACCGCGTCTGTGGAGCGGGCCTCGGTGCGGGGCCGCTACGCGGCGTACCTGGTGTCCCACCACGTGACGCACCTGGCCGACACCTACTCCCGCGGCGCGCACCCCGGCTTCCTCGCCCGGGAGGAGGCACGACGCGAGGCGCTCCGCGCCTCCCTGGCCGGCGACCCCAGGTACGCCGGCCTCTTCCGCACCGGGGCGGACGCCGTCAACCGTGCCATCATCCGCCTCACGGACGCCGTCGCCGTGCTGCTGGCGACGGGCTGTGCCGCCCGCGTGGAGCTGCCCGGGCTCCCGCTGGCCGACGGCGAGGCCGCCCTCGAGATGCGGCCGGTGGGTGAGCGCGCCTACCGCCTGCGCCCCTGGCCGCTCACCGGGCGCCGGCTGAAGGTCCACGCCGATGCCCGGATGCTCCCGGCCCGGCGCTTCCCCGACGAGGCCGCGCTGCGGACCGCCTGGGCCGGGGCCGCGACCGTCCGGCTCACCTGGAGCCTGCTCGCGCCCGGCGAGCCTCTCGATTGACACCGCCGCCCAACCGGTGTAGAAAGTAGGCCCCCTGCGGGGGGAGCTTCGTGCTCCGCAGTAGCTCAATGGTAGAGCGTTCGGCTGTTAACCGAAGGGTTGGGGGTTCGAGTCCCTCCTGCGGAGCCAATTTCCGTCGCATCCCGATTCGCCATCGACACTTCCACCGACGGCGCCGCGCCGCGGCGTTGTCTTCGTAAGGGTGCGCCCCGCCTGCGGAGCGGGTGTGGCCCCGTGGAGGTGACGCGATGACCGGACTGGAGAGCACCGTGGCCGTCGTGACCGGCGGCTCGAAGGGGATCGGGCGGGCCGTGGCGGAGGCTCTGGTGGGGCGGGGTGCCGCCGTCGCCATCGGGGCCCGCACCGGGACCGAGGTGCGGCGGGCGGCCGAGGCCCTCGACGCCGCCGGGCCGGGGCACGCCCGGGGGTTCGTGTGCGACGTCCGCCGGCAGGGCGACTGCGAGGCCCTCGTGAACGGAGCCGTGGAGGCGTTCGGCCACGTTGACGTGCTGGTCAACAACGCCGGGCTGGGCGTCTTCGCCCCGGTGGCGGAGATGGCTCCCGAGACGTGGCTGCAGCAGATCGAGACCAACCTCAACGGCGTCTTCTTCTGCTCCCGCGCCGCCATCCTGCGGATGCGCGGACGGGGCGGCTGGATCATCAACATCGGCAGCCTGGCGGGGCGCAACGCGTTTCCCGGTGGCGCCGCCTACAACGCCACCAAGTTCGGGCTCATCGGCTTCTCCGAGGCGCTCATGCAGGAGGTGCGGCACGACGGCATCCGCGTCTCCCTGATCATGCCCGGCAGCGTCGCCACGTCCTTCGACGGCCACGTCGCCGGCGAGGACGACGACTGGAAGATGCAGCCCGGCGACGTGGCCAGGGTCGTCCTGGACCTCCTCGCCTTCCCCGAGCGCACCCTGCCCAGCCGCATCGAGATGCGCCCCTCCCGGCCGCCGCGGAAGTAGGGCGCCCGTCCCGTACACTGACACGGTGAGCCCCCACGACGACCCCGCCGTGCTCGCCGTGTGCGGGTGGAGCGGCTCGGGCAAGACGACCCTGCTGGAGCGCGCGATCGCCGTGCTCGTGGCGGACGGTCTCCACGTCGCGGTGGTGAAGCACGACGTCCACGGCGTCCGGGTGGACCCCCGCGGCAAGGATTCGGCCCGCCTCTTCAGGGCCGGCGCCGACGTCGTCCTGACCGGCCCCGGCGAGGTCCTCGAGCGCCGGCGCTCCGGCGCCGGGGACGGCCTCGCCGCGGTGCTCCGCAGCGCCGCCGCACGCTGCGACCTCGTCCTCGTGGAGGGTCACAAGGACACCCCGCTGCCCAAGGTGTGGCTCGCCACGCCGGAGCGGCCGGAGCCGCCCCCCGGCCTCGACGGTCTCCTGGCCGTGCTGCCCCGCGACGCCGCCCGCACCGGAACGCTGGTCACACTGGCGCGGGCCCTCGTCGCCCGCGCCTGGGCGGCACGCCCCGTCCTGGGAGGCCTCCTCGTCGGTGGCTCGGGCACCCGCATGGGGCGGGCCAAGCATCTCGTCCGCGCCGGCGGGCGCACCCTCGCGGAAACCGCGTCGGAGGCCCTCGCGGCCCACTGCCGCCGGGTGGTGCTGCTGGGAGGAGGCGCCGCGCCCCCCCGGCTCCGCGAGCTCCTCCGGCTCCCCGACGCGCCGGGAGTGGAGGGGCCGCTGGGCGGCGTCCTCGCTGCCTTCCGGTGGGCCCCGCAGGCGTGCTGGGTGCTCCTTGCCACGGACCTTCCCGGCATCGACGCCGGCAGCGTGGGGTGGCTCCTCGCCCGGCGGCGGCCGGGGGTGTGGGGAGTCGTGCCCCGGGGCGCTGGAGGCCACCCGGAGGCCCTCGCCGCCGTGTACGAGCCCCCGGCGGCACCCCTCTTCGAGGCGCTGGCCCTGGAGGGCAGGCGCGCCGTCCGCGGCGTCGCCGCGCACCCCGCGGTGACGACGGTCGAGCCTCCCCCGTCCGTCGCCGCGCGGCTGGAGTCGGTGAACACCCCGGCCGAGCTCGCCCGCTGGCGGCGTCTCCATCGCTGAGCCTTGTGTATGCTGGCGCCATGCTCACCCTCGACGAGGCCCGGGCCCTGCTCGGCGGCGCGGTGGCGCCGCTGGCTCCGGTGAGCGTCGCGCTGGAGGAGGCCTGCGGCCTGGTCCTCGCCGAGGCGCCGGCCTCGGACCTCGACCTGCCCCCCGCCGACGTCTCGGCCATGGACGGCTACGCGGTGCGCGCGGCGGACCTCGAGCCCGGGCGCGTGCTCCCGGTCGCCGCCACCGTTCCCGCGGGCTCGCATCCGCCGGCGCTCGCGGCGGGCGCCGCGGCCCGGATCTTCACCGGCGCCGAGCTGCCCGCCGGCGCCGACACCGTGGTGCCCCAGGAGCAGGCCGCGCCCGTCGCGGGAGGCGTGCGCCTCGAGGTGCTGCCGGCCGGAAGCCACCGGCGCCGGCGCGGGGAGGTCCTCGCCGCAGGCGCGCCTCTGGGACGGCCCGGCCAGCGCGTCACCCCGCAGCGGCTGGCGCTGCTGGCCGCGGGCGGCGCCGCCTCGGTCCGCGTCGTCCCGCGGCCCGCCGTGGCGATCCTGACCACCGGCGCCGAGCTGGTTCCCCACCACGGCCGTCCCGGCCCGGGCCAGATCCGCGACAGCAACGGGCCCATGCTGGTGGCGCTGGCGCGGGAGGCCGGGCTCGCGGTGCGGACCCCGGCGAGAGTGCCCGACGAGCCCGGCGCCACGCGCCGGGCCCTCGCCGAGGCCGCGCGCTCGGCGGAGCTCGTGGTGGTCTCGGGCGGGGTCTCGGTGGGCGACTTCGACCTGGTGCCCGCGGCGGTCGTGGCCCTGCGCGGCGAGGTCGTGCTGCACAAGGTGGCGGTGCAGCCCGGCAAGCCCGTGCTGGTGGCCCGGGTCGGGGACTCGTGGCTGGTGGGCCTGCCCGGCAACGCCGTGTCGTCTCTGGTCTCCTGGCGGATGTTCGCCCGGCCGCTGGCCGAGACGCTGGCCGGCGACGCCGGCGCCTTCGGCGAGCAGCCCGTGCACGCCGTGCTGGAGCGGGCGGTGAGCAGCACCTCCCGCCGCACGCAGCTCCTCCCCGCCGCGCGCGCCGCCGGAGGCACGGTCGCCGTGGTGCCGTGGAAGGGCTCCCACGACCTCGGCGCCGCCGCGGCGGCGGACTGCCTGGCGCGCGTGGAGCCCGGCGCGAGCCTCGCGGCCGGCACGCCGGTCCCCCTGTACCCGCTGCCCTGGCGCGAGGGTCCCGCATCCCCTTGAAAAGGCTCGGCCCCCCACCCATACTGGGGTGGTCTCCGACCCGCCGCGCCTACGGGCGCCGACCTAGGGAGCGGCGGGCGGCGGGTGGGGCGAGCCCCACCCCGAGGGTCCCCGGGGAAACGCGGTGGCCTCCCGGCTTGGAAAGGAGATGGCGACGGACCCCACCCCCGCCCCGATCCTCTCGCACGGGCCCGCGGACGCCTCCGGGCGACTCGCGGCGACGGGGGTGCGCACCCTCCGGGTGAGCGTCACCGACCGCTGCAACCTGCGCTGCCGGTACTGCGCGCCGGCGCGTCCCGGCGCGCCGGCCGGCAGCGGCGCGCTCTGCTCCCTCGAGACCCTGGCCGCGGCGACGGCCTGGCTCGCCCGCCTCGGAGGGGTGCGGCGCATCCGCCTGACCGGCGGCGAGCCGCTGGTACGGCGGGGGCTGCCGCACCTGGTCGAGGCGCTGGCCGCAGTTCCCGGCGTCGCCGAGGTGGCCATGACCACCAATGGCACCGCGTTGGCCCGCTTCGCGCCGGCGCTGCGGCGCGCCGGGCTCCGCCGGGTCAACGTCTCCCTCGACACCGTGGATCCGTGCCGCTTCGCGCAGCTCACGGGAGGCGGAGACCTCGGCGCGGTGCTGGAGGGGATCGCGGCGGCGCGCGCTGCGGGGCTCGAGCCGGTGAAGCTCAACGCCGTCCTGCGGCGCTCGGCCTGGCGTGAGGACGTGCCCGCCCTGCTCGACTTCGCCGCGGGGGCGAACCTGGAGATCCGCTTCATCGAGCTCATGAGCATCGGCGCCGCCGCCGCCTGGTCGGCGGGGGAGATGGTGCCGGCCGGCACCGTGCTGGAGTGGCTCGGCGCCGTCGCCGAGGTCCGCACCGTCGCGGGGGGCGGTGCCGCCGTCGCCCGCCCGACCCGGATCCGGTGGCGGGGAGCGGAGCTGGCGGTGGGGTGGATCACCCCCGTCTCGCGGCCGTTCTGCGGCGGCTGCTCCCGCCTCCGCCTCGATGCCCGGGGCAGGCTTCGCCGCTGCCTCATGGACCCGGAGGTGCTGGCCGTCCCGCCGCTCCTGGAGCTGCCACCGGAGCGGGCCGGGCAGCGCCTCGCGAGCTACCTGGAGGGCAAGCGCCGCCCCTGGGCGATGAGCGCCGCCACGCCCATGGTGGCGGTGGGAGGATAGCGACGTGGACGAGCTGACACACCTCGACGAGGCCGGCGTGCCGCGGATGGTGGACGTGGGCGGCAAGCCCCCGACGGCGCGCCGCGCCGTCGCCGAGGCCGTCCTGGTGGCCGGTGCCGCCGTCATGGAGGCGGTCCGCTCGGGGAGGACGCCCAAGGGCAACGTGTACGAGGTGGCCCGCGTCGCCGGCATCATGGCCGCCAAGCGCACCGCCGAGCTGGTGCCGTTGTGCCACACCCTGCCGCTGGACCACGTGGCCGTGGACTTCGCCGACGGCGGAGACCGCATCGTGGTCCGCGCCGAGGCCTCCACCCGCGCCGCCACCGGGGTCGAGATGGAGGCCCTCACCGCCGCAGCCATCGCGGGGCTCACGCTGTACGACATGCTCAAGTCGCTGTCGAAGTCCATGGTGCTGGAGGGCGTCCGGCTCCTCGCCAAGTCCGGCGGCCGCTCGGGCAGCTACGCCGCCGATGGAGGCGCCGCGTGAGCGCGGGGCTGGTGGCCGCGGTCTGCGTCTCCCCGCGCAAGGGAACCAAGCGGGCCGTGGACGAGGCGGCGCTGCGCCAGGGGCACGGCATCGAGGGGGACGTCCACGCTGGCGCGTGGCACCGCCAGGTGAGCCTCCTCGACGAGGCCGACGTGGACGGCATGCGCGCCGGCGGCCTGGACCTCGAGGCCGGCGACTTCGGTGAGAACCTGCTGCTGCGCGGCGTGGACCTCGCCTCCCTCGGCATCGGCTCGCGTCTCGCCGTGGGCGGGGCCGAGCTGGAGGTGACTCAGGTGGGGAAGGTCTGCCACTCGCGCTGCGCCATCTACGCCGCCGCCGGCGACTGCATCATGCCCCGGGCGGGGGTGTTCGCCCGGGTCGAGGCCGCCGGCCGCGTGCGGCCGGGCGACCCGGCGCGGGTGACGGCGCGGGTGGCACGCGAGACGGTCCAGGCGGCGGTGCTCACCGTCTCCGACCGCTGCGCCGCCGGAACCGCCGAGGACACCGCCGGACCCGGCGTGGCGGAGCTGCTCGCCGCGGCCCTCGACGCCCACCTGGCGTGGCACGGCGTCGTGGCCGACGACGCCGAGGCCGTCGCCGGCACCCTACGGGACCTCGCCGACCGGGGGCTCGACCTGGTCCTCACCGTGGGCGGCACGGGGCTGGCCCCGCGGGACGTCACGCCCGAGGCGACGCGCGCGGTGCTGGACCGCGAGGCGCCCGGCCTCGCCGAAGCGATGCGGGCGGCCTCGGCGGCGGTCACGCCCCGGGCCTGGCTGTCCCGCGCAGTCGCCGGCGTGCGCCGTCACACCCTCATCGTCAACCTGCCCGGCAGCCGGACGGCGGCCCGCGAGAACCTCGAGGCGCTGCTGCCGGTGCTGCCCCACGCCGTCGAGCAGCTCCGGGGAGGCTCGGGACACGCCGGGGCCGAGGCCGGCCGCCACGCGCCGGCAGCCCTGCGGAGGTCCTCGTGAGAGCGCGGGCGCTCCTGCTGGCGGCCGCCGCCGCGGTCGCCGCCGGACCGGCCACCGCGGCCGAGCCGGTGGCGGTGCTCGTCTTCGCGGGCGCCGCCTCGAAGCCCGTGCTGGACGAGGCCGCGCCCCGGATCCTGGCCGAGGAGCACATCCGCCTGGAGCTTTCCATGGGCGGTTCGGGCACCGTGCTGTCGCAGATGGAGATCGCGCGCAAGGGGGACATCTATCTGCCGGGCAGCCACGACTACATGGAGCGCGCCGAGGCCCGCGGCCTGGTGGACCCCTCCACCCGCGTGGACTTCGCCTGGCTCACGCCGGCGCTGCTGGTGCGGAGGGGCAACCCGAAGCGGATCGTCTCCCTCGCCGATCTCGCCCGGCCCGACGTGCGCGCCGCCATCGCGGAGCCCCGCACGGTGTGCGTGGGGGAGTACGGCATCCGCATGCTCCGGCGGGCCGGCCTGGAGGAGACGGTGCTTCCCCGCCTCGCCCGCGCCCACTCCTGCGAGGCCGTGGCCAACCTGCTGGGCCTGGGCAGCGTGGATGCCATCCTCGGCTGGCAGGTCTTCGCCGCCTGGTTCCCCGGCGAGGTCGAGGTAGTCCCGCTGCCCGCCGCCGTGATCCCCGGGCCGGCCACCATCCCCGGGGCGGTCACCGTGTTCGCCGCCCACCCCGCCGAGGCGCGGAGAGTGCTCACGTGGCTGGCGGGGCCCGAGGGCCGCACCATCTGGGCCCGCCACGGCTACCGCACCTCGCCGGAGTCGCCGCCGCGGGCGCCATGACGGCGGAACGTCCTCCCCGGCCGGCGCCCCCCGCCGCCGGGCCCGTGACGGCCACCACCGTGGCCGTGCTCACCCTCTTCCTGCTGCTGCTCCTCGTGGCGCTGGCCCGGCTCGCGGTGACCGGCCCGGGAGAGAGGAGCCTGGCGCCCATCGCGCCCCTGCTGGTCCTGAGCCTCGCCGCCGCGGTCTCGGCCACCGGCGCCGCCCTCGTCCTCGGGGTCCCCGCCGCCCTGTGGCTCGCCCGCCGCCGCTTTCCCGGCCGGCGCCTCCTGACCACCCTGCTGGACCTGCCCACCATGCTCTCGCCGGTTGCCGTGGGCACGGCGCTGCTGCTCTTCCTCCGCGACCCCCCCGGGGCCTGGCTCGACCACGCCGTCGGGGTGACCTTCGCCTTCGCAGGCGTCGTCCTGGCCCAGTTCACCGTGGTGGTGGCCCTGGTGGTGCGCACCGCCGAGGCCGCGTTCACCCAGGTGGACCCCCGGCTGGAGAGGCTCGCGGCCCTCTACGGCGCCGGACGGGCGCGCACCTTCTGGCGGGTGACCCTGCCCTTGGCGCGGCCCGGGCTGCTGGCCGCGGCGGTGCTGGCCTTCGCCCGCTCCCTGGGGGAGTTCGGGGCCACCGTCACCGTGGCCGGGACCATCCCCGGACGCACCGAGACCCTCGCGACGGGGATCTACCTCGCCCTGGGGTCCGGCGACCTCGCCCTCGCCGCGCGGCTCGCCCTCATCCTCGCCCTGGCCGCCGGCGCGGTGCTGCTGGCGGTGCGCCGGCTGGGGGAGCGGAGCCCGTGACCGCCGAGCTCGAGGCCCGCGACCTGGTGGTCCGCCGCGGCGAGTTCACCCTCGGCCCCCTGGACCTGGAGGTCCAGCAGGGAGAGTACCTGGTGCTGGTCGGGCCGTCCGGGGCGGGAAAGACCGTGCTGGTGGAGACCCTCCTCGGCTGGCACCCTCCCGAGACGGGGCGCGCCCTCCTCGAGGGGAGGCCGGTGGGGGCCGTCGCGCCGGCGGCCCGCGCCTTCGCCTACCTCCCCCAGGACCTCGGCATCCTGCCCCACCTGTCGGTGCGCGCCAACCTCACCTGGGGCGTCGACTGCCGCGGCGGGCGGCCGGACGGGGAGCTGGAGGCGAGGCTCGTCGAGGTGCTCAACCTGGCGCCGCTGCTCGCCCGCCGTGACCCCGCGACGCTCTCCCGGGGGGAGCAGCAGCGCGTCGTCCTCGGCCGCGCGCTGCTCACCCGGCCCCGGCGGCTCGTGCTGGACGAGCCCTGCGCCGCCATCGACCCGCACCGCCGGAGGGAGCTCCAGCTGCTGCTGCGCAGCCTTCACCACGAGTTCGCCATGACCGTCGTCCACGTCACCCACGACCGCGAGGAGGCGTTCCTCCTCGGGCAGCGCATCGCGGTCGTGCTGGCGGGGAGGCTCCACCAGGTCGCCACGCCGGAGGCGCTCTACGCGGCCCCCGCCGATGCCGCGGTGGCCCGCTTCGTCGCCCCCGAGAACCTGTGGGCGGCGCGCCCGGTCCCCGGGAACGGCGCCACCGTGCGCCTCGAGGGCGCCGGGGTCGACCTGGAGCTCGAGGAGCCCCCCGGCGGCGACGGCGGCGGGCTGCTCGTGGGCATCCGCCCCGAGGAGGTCATGGTCCTGGATCCCCACCGCCCCCTCCGCCCCCAGGTGGCCCGGAACGTCCTGGCCGGATCGGTGCGGGACGTCCTGCTCCTCGACGGCCGCGCCCAGGTCACCGTGACCACCGGCCCCGGGCTGGAGGTGGTCTCGCGCCTCGCCGTGTGCGCCCTCCGGGACCTCGCGCTGGTGCCCGGCGCGCCGGTGAGGATCAGCCTCAAGGCGCGCTCGCTGTACGTCGTGCGGGAGTAGCGGCGGCGCCTGCCGCGTTGGAGGAACCATGCTCACACCACAGGAACGCGCGGCGGCGATCGGCCGTCTGGAGAGCCTCCCGGGGCGGGTGGAGGCGGCGGTGGCGGACCTTTCCGACGGGCAGCTGGACACGCCGTACCGCGATGGCGGCTGGACGGTGCGCCAGGTGGTCCACCACCTCCCCGACGCCCACATGAGCGGGATCTCCCGCATGAAGATGGCCGTCACGGTCGACCGCCCCGTCGTCCCGCTCTACGACCAGGACGCCTGGAGCCTGCTCGCCGACGCGGGGCTCGAGATCGGGCCGTCGCTCGAGATCCTGCGCGGCCTGCACCGGCGGTGGGCGGTCTTCCTGCGCGGGCTGGACGCGGCCGCGTTCGCTCGCGCCGTGGTCCACCCCGAACGGGGCGAGCTCACCGTCGACGCCATGCTGCAGATCTACGCCGTCCACGGCGACCGGCACCTGGAGCAGATCGCCTCCCTGCGCCGGCGGATGGGCTGGTAGGGGCTGCCGCGCTCCCCGGCGGCGCGGTACACTCCCGCCCGCCGGAGGCCCCCCGTGAAGACCGTCATCGAGCCCTACCGCAGCCGCGTCGTCGAGCCCCTCCGGATGACCACCCGGGAGGAGCGCGAGTCCCACATCCGGGAAGCGGGCTACAACCCGTTCCTCCTCGACGCCGAGCACGTCCTCATCGACCTGGTCACGGACTCGGGGACCTCGGCGCTGTCCACCCGCCAGTGGTCGGCGATGATGGGCTCCGACGAGTCCTTCACCGGTTCCCGGTCGTTCGCCCGCTTCCGGCGGGCGGTGGAGGCGCTGTTCGGCCACCGCCACGTGATCCCGGTCCACCAGGGCCGTGCCGCCGAGCACCTCCTCGCCCGGGCGGTGCTCACGCCCGGCGACGCGGTCTTCGCCAACACCCTGTTCTCCACCACGCGGGAGAACTTCGAGGAGGCCGGGGCCGTCTGTGTCGACCTGCCCGTCCCCGAGGCGCTGGACCCCACCGACCCCTACCCGTTCAAGGGGAACATCGACCTCGCCGGGCTCGAGTCGGGGCTGGCCGGCGCCGCCGGGCGCGCGCGGCTGGTGGTCCTCACCGTCACCGACAACGCCCGCGGCGGCCAGCCCGTGGCCCTCGCCAACGTCCGGGCCGCCCGCGAGATCTGCCGCAGGCACGGCGTCCCGCTCTGGCTCGACGGCGCCCGGTTCGCGGAGAACTGCGCCCTCGTCGCGCTCCGCGAGCCCGCCTGCGCCGGGCGGTCGCCCCGCCAGGTGGCGGAGGAGCTGCTCTCCCTCGTCGACGGCGTGTTCATGAGCATGAAGAAGGACGCGCTGGGCAACGTCGGCGGGCTCATCACCCTCGACGACGACGCCTGGGCCGAGGCGATCCGCCTCCGCCTCCTGGTCAGCGAGGGGATCCCCACCGCCGGAGGGCTGGCCGGGAGGGACCTGGAGTGCATGGCCGTGGCGCTGGACGAGATGCTCGACGAGGACTACCTCGCGCACCGCCTCGCCGCCACCCGGCGGCTGGGGGAGCGGCTTGCCGAAGCAGGCGTGCCGGTGCTGACACCGTTCGGCGCCCACGCCGTTTACGTCGACGGCCGCGCCTTCTGCCCGCACCTGTCCGATGAGCAGCTCCCCGCCTGGTCCGTTTCCGTGGCGCTCTACGTCCACGCGGGCGTGCGCACCTGGGAGACCGGCAACGTCATGGGAGGGCGCCAGGACCCGGCCACGGGCGCGTGGCGGTGGCCCGACCTGGACCTCCTGCGGCTCGCCGTCCCCCGCCGCGTCTACTCCCAGAACCACCTGGACTACGCTGCCGAGGCGCTGGTCGAGCTCCACGGGCGGCGCCGCGAGATCCGCGGCCTGCGCTTCGTCTACCGGCCCCCGGCCCTGCCCCAGTTCGTGGCCCGCTTCGAGCCGGTCTGAGGGCGGCGGCTCGGGGGTCTACGTCTGCGGCAGCACGCGGATCACGACGGAGGTGAGGTCGTCCTCCGGCGGCGCGCCACCCGCGAACCGGCGAGCCTCGGCGATGAGACCGTCCACCAGCGCCTGGGCGCTCCAGCCCGTGCGGGCGCTCGCGAAGGCCAGGGCGGCCTCGAGGCCGTACTCGGCGTCGTCGCCGTCGTGCGCCTCGGTGATGCCGTCGGTGACGAGCAGCACCACCTGGCCGGCTTCGAGCGGCAGGATCGGCGAGCGGGTGAAGGTGAGGTCGGGGAACAGCCCCAGGGGAAGGCCGGTGCTCGGCAGCGACCGCACCACCTCCCCGCCGGCCGACAGCACGTGACCGGGGAGGTGCCCGGCGCTGGCGTAGGTCAGCGTCCGCCCCACCGGGTCGAGGTGAACGAGGAGCAGGGTCACGAACCGGCGCCCGTCGAGGTCGGCGACCAGGGCATTGTTGACCGCCGCGAGCACCTCGGCCACGTCGGCGCCGGGACGCGCCAGCGAGCGCACGTACGAGCGGGTCTGGGCCATGACCAGGGCCGAGGCGAGGCCGTGGGCGGTGACGTCCCCGATGGCGAGGAGGAGCGAGCCGTCGGCGAGGGGCACGTAGTCGAAGTAGTCACCGCCGAGGTCGACGGCGGGGACTGCCGCCCCCGCGATGTCGAAGCCGGGCAGGCTCACCGTCTTGGGGTAGAGCCGCTGCTGGACCTCCCGGGCCAGGCGTGTCTGCAGTTCCTGCTCCTCCATCCGGCGCAGGTCCGTGATGTCCTTGAGCACGGACACGTAGTGCGTGATCCGGCCGGAGTCGTCGGTCATGGGCGTGATGCTCTGCTGGGACCAGTAGAGCTCCCCGCTCTTCTTGCGGTTGACGATCACCCCGGAGTACGAGCGCCCCGAGGTGATCTCCGCCCACAGATGCCTGTAGAACGCCTCGTCGTGCTCGCCGGACTTCAGCATCGCGGGCGTGCCGCCGATGGCCTCGTCGCGCGGGTACCCCGTCGTCTTCTCGAAGGCGGGGTTCACGTACTCGATGCGGCCGGTGCTGTCCGTGATCACCACCGCGTCGGCGGTCTGCTCCACGGCCCGGCTGATGCGGTCGTAGGCCTGCCGGAAGCGCTTGAAGTAGCCGGAGCACACCGGGCACTCCTCGCCCTCTCCCCTGCGTCCCTGGACCTCCGCCCCCGGGCCGCCGGGGGACGCGGGCGGTCCGAGGATCTCGCGGAAGACTACGACGCCGCCCCGGATGGCCCCGCCCTCGCCGTCGAGGGGGGTGGCGGAGACGGCGATCCAGGCACCGCCGCTCCGCGCGGGGTTGCGTACCAGCATCACCTCGTCCCTCACCGCCTCCCCGCGCAGCGCCCGCGCCAGAGGCATCCTCTCCGGCGGGAAGGGGGTCGTGGCGTCGGGGAGGAAGCAGCCGTAGACGGCGGCCCACTCCTCGGGTCCGACGCCCTCGGGCCCGAAGCCGAGGATCTCCTCCGCCCTGGGATTGAAGAAGACCAACCGCCCCTGGGGGTCGGCGACCGCGACGCCGACGTCGAGGCTCTTGCAGATGGCCCGCAGCGTGTCCGGATCCCACCGTGGGTCGTGATGGCTCACGCTGGTCACCATGATCGCGCTTCCATGAAGTTTCTGCCTCCCCCGTCCTGCTCCGTCCACCGACCTGCCGGTGCCACCGGCACCGGCCCCTTCAACTCACGGGCGCGGCCACAGCCATCCCCGGAGCGACCTTCGACGTGCGGTCAGACCTCCGAGGTTAACGATATTAACTCCCCGGACCGGCGGGATATTCCGCCGCCTCGTCAGCGCACGGCGCCGTGAGCACCGAGGATTCCGAGCACCCGCTCGAGGGGCAGCGCCTCGGAGCCGTGCCCGGAAAAGCCGGTGGTGGCGGTGGCGGTGAACAGGGAGTCGAGCACCGCCTCCTCGGTGGCCTCGACCACGGCGAGGAAGAGCGGCGAGAGGTCGTCGTCGGCCAGCACCCGCTCCGCCCGGGCCCCCCGCGCACCGTCTCCGACGCGGCCCGCCGGGTGCACGGAGAACGCGACGGCGTAGTCGCCGCTGCCGTTGGACGCGAAGGATCCCGTGCGGGCGAGCCCCATGGGCACGCGGGCGGCCAGCCGGCCGAGCTGCCGGGCGTCCACCGGGGCGTCGGTGGCGACGACCACCATGCAGGAGCCCCGCTCGGGGGGCTCGAGGGTATCGGAGAAGGCGTAGCGGCCCAGCTCCACCCCCACCGGGACGCCGGCGATGGTGAGCACGCCGCCGAAGTTGGTCTGCACCAGCACGCCGACGGTCCACCCGCCCAGCCGCGGGGGGAGGTGTCGGGAGGCGGTGCCGATCCCGCCCTTGAAGCCCAGGCACCGGGTCCCCGTGCCGGCCCCCACGCTCCCCTCCTCCACCGGCCCGGAGGAGGAGGCGGCGAGGGCGGCGCGCACCTGCTCCCGTCCCACGGGGCGGGCGCGGATGTCGGACAGGTAGCCGTCGTTGCACTCGCCCACCACCGGATTGACGGAGGTGACGTCCTCGTTGCCGGGCTGTTCCAGCACCCACTCCGCCAGCGCGTCGGCCACCCGCCACACGTTGAGGGTCCCGGTCAGGGCGATGGGCGTCTCGAGGGTGCCGAGCTCCTGGACCTGGCTGATGCCGGTGAGCTTGCCGAAGCCGTTGGCGACGAACACCGCCGCCGGCACCTTGTCCCGGAAGACGTTGCCGGGGTGAGGGACGACCACGGTGACCCCCGTACGCACGCCGTCGCCCTTCCGCAGCGTGACCTGGCCGACCCCGACCCCCGCCACGTCCGTGATGGCGTCCAGGGGACCCGGGGGGAGCACCCCCGTGACCACTCCGGCCGCGCGCGCCCGGGGCCTCGCCGGGGTGCCGCCCGAACCAGTGCTCGCACCCATCACCCCTATCATGACGCAACCCGCCGCCACGCCGAAGAGCCTTGCCATGCCCACCTCCGTGCCCCGCGAGGGTAGCGCACGCCGCGGGAGGGCTTGACATCGCCCCCCGCCCGTGAAAGCGGATCCACCCTCCACCGCCGGGCCGCGCCGCGCTCCCGGCGCGAAAGTGCATCCACACCGGACAGCACGAGACGCCCGGCCCGCGGCCGGGAGCGCCGGGGTCCGGCGCCCCGGGGAAGCAGGTCACGAACGGCTTCCGGACCCGTAAACACTACATCTGGTATCGCTTCACGGAGCGCCACACAACATCTTGCGTGGACCCCTTGACAAGGGGTCGCCGCCGACCTAGGCTCGCCTAGAAGACTTAAAGCATGACTTTAGGTTTTTTCGATAAGGGGGGTCGTGGATGTCTGCCGAACCTGCAAGCCTTGCCGTCGCCGTTGCCCGCCGCCCGGACGCCCAGGGTCTCACCGTCGAGCGCTGGTTCACCGATGGTGAGCACCACCCCTTCGACCGCGTCACCTGGGAGCGCCGCGCCGCCCGCATCACCGGCAGCGACGGCGCGGTGGTCTTCGAGCAGACCGACGTGGAGGTGCCGGCCGCGTGGTCGCAGACGGCCACCAACATCGTCGTGCAGAAGTACTTCCACGGGCGCGCCGGGACCGCGGAGCGGGAGACCTCGGTGCGGACGCTCATCTCCCGGGTGGTGGACACCATCGTAGCCTGGGGCCGCGACGGCGGCTACTTCGCCGACGACGCCTCCGCCGGCGTCTTCGAGCACGAGCTGGCGCACCTGCTCGTCAACCAGATGGCCTCGTTCAACTCGCCGGTGTGGTTCAACGTGGGCGTCGAGGCCCGCCCGCAGTGCTCCGCCTGCTTCATCAACTCGGTGAGGGACTCCATGGAGTCGATCCTTGACCTCGCCAAGACCGAGGGGATGCTGTTCAAGTTCGGCTCGGGCACCGGCTCCAACCTGTCCTCCCTGCGCTCCTCGCGGGAGGCGCTGGCCGGCGGCGGCACCGCTTCGGGCCCGGTATCGTTCATGCGCGGGTACGACTCCTTCGCCGGCGTCATCAAGTCGGGCGGCAAGACGCGGCGGGCCGCCAAGATGGTCATGCTCGACGTCTCGCACCCCGACGTGGTGCAGTTCATCCGCTGCAAGGCGGAGGAGGAGAAGAAGGCCCAGGTGCTCATCGCCGCCGGGTACCCGGCCGGGTTCGACCACGAGGGCGGCGCCTACGAGTCGATCCAGTACCAGAACGCCAACCACTCGGTGCGCGTCACGGAGGAGTTCATGCGCACCGTGGAGGACGACGGCTGGTGGGAGACCCGGGCCGTGACCTCGGGCGAGCCCATGGGCCGTCACCGCGCCCGCGACATCATGCACATGATGGCCGAGGCGACGTGGGTGTGCGGCGATCCGGGGATCCAGTACGACACCACCATCAACCGGTGGCACACCTGCAAGGCAACGGGGCGCATCAACGCCTCCAACCCCTGCAGCGAGTACATGTTCCTCGACGACACGGCGTGCAACCTTTCGTCCCTCAACCTGATGCGGTTCGCGCTCCCCGACGGCGGATTCGACGCCGAGGCGTTCCGCCACGCGGTGGACGTCATGATCCTGGCCCAGGAGATCCTGGTCGACTTCGCCAGCTACCCGACGCCCCGCATCGCGGCGAACTCCCACGACTTTCGGCCGCTGGGCCTGGGCTACGCCAACCTGGGCGCGCTGCTGATGGCGGAGGGTCTGCCCTACGACTCCACCGAGGGCCGCGCCTACGCCGCCGGAGTGACCGCGCTGATGTCCGGCGAGGCGTACCTGCAGTCCGCGCGGATCGCCGACGCCCTCGGCCCGTTCCCCACCTACGAGGACAACTGCGAGCCCATGCTCGAGGTCATCGGCATGCACCGCGACCACGCCCACGACCTGCCCACCCGTGGCGTTCCCGCGGAGCTCCGCCGCCAGGCGGTCGCGGCGTGGGACGAGGCGCTGGCAGCCGGCCGGAAGGCGGGCTTCCGCAACGCCCAGGTCACCGTGCTGGCGCCCACCGGCACCATCGGGTTCATGATGGACTGCGATACCACGGGCATCGAGCCCGACCTGGCGCTGGTCAAGGTCAAGCGCCTGGTCGGCGGCGGCACCATCAAGATCATCAACAACACCGTCCCGCGCGCCCTGGAAAAGCTGGGCTACGAGGCCGCCGCCCGGGAGGTCATCCTCGAGCACATCAAGGCGACGGGCACGGTGGAGGGGGCGCCGGGCTTTGCCGACGAGGACCTGGCGGTGTTCGACTGCGCCTTCAAGCCCGTGCGCGGCGACCGCTTCATCTCGCCCCTCGGGCACCTCCGCATGATGGGTGCGGTGCAGCCGTTCCTCTCCGGCGCCATCTCCAAGACCGTCAACGTGCCGGAGGACACCACCCCCGAGGAGATCGAGCAGCTCTACGTCGAGGGCTGGAAGCTGGGCGTCAAGGCCGTCGCCGTCTACCGCGACAACTGCAAGGGGTCACAGCCCCTCGCCGCCATGGGCGTGCGCAAGGACGCGGAGGCGAGGCCTCTGCGCCGCAAGCTCCCCGACGAGCGCGTGGCCATCACCCACAAGTTCTCCGTCGAGGGCCAGGAGGGCTACATCACGGTCGGGCTGTTCGAGGACCGGACCCCCGGCGAGGTGTTCATCACCATGGCCAAGGAGGGCTCGACGCTGTCCGGGGTCATGGACGCCTTCGCCACCGCCATCTCCCTGACCCTGCAGTACGGCGTGCCCCTGGAGTTCCTCGTCAACAAGTTCTCCCACGTCCGATTCGAACCCTCGGGGTGGACCAACAACCCCCAGATCCCCCACGCCAAGTCGATCATCGACTACATCTTCCGCTGGCTGGCGTCGAAGTTCCTGCCCCCCGAGCAGCAGGCGGCCGTAGGGGTGCAGCCCCGCATCGACGAGGAGACGGGCCTGCCCGTGGTGCCGGCGCCCAGGCAGCCCTCGCTGCCCGGCCTCACGGCGGACGAGGACGCCCAGATGTTCGTCAACCAGGCCGACGCGCCGCCCTGCCCCAACTGCGGCATGGTCATGGTGCGCAACGGCGCCTGCTACAAGTGCATGAACTGCGGCACGGTGCACGGCTGCAGCTGAGGCGATCGCCGCCTCGATCCTTGTCCAGGGGGCCGGGACGCGATCCCGGCCCTCACTCTGTACGCCCGGCGCCCGCGCTCAGGTGGGTGGCGAGGAACCGCGTCACCCGCTCGGAGAACCCCGCCTCCAGGTGGGGGTCCGAGTGCCCCCGCCCCGAAATGACCCAGAGCTCCGCGCGCCCGGCGCCGGCCGCCGCCAGGCGGCGGGCGTGGGCGACGGGCACGACGGCGTCGTCGGCGCCGTGGACGAGCAGGAACGGGGCACCGGCGCGGGCGATGCTGGCCTCGGGCGCGAGGTCCGCCAGGCTCGCACCGATCCTCCACTCCACGAAGCGCAGGGCGAGGGGCATGCCCGGGAGCAGCAGCCAGCGCCATCGGGCCGGCGGCAGCATGGCGTCGGCGGGGCTGGCGAAGGCGCCCACGCTGACCACCGCGGCGATGCGCGGCTCCCGCGCCGCCGCGTGGATCGCCGCCGCCCCCCCGATGGACAGCCCGAGCACCCCGATCCGGCGGGCCTCCGGGCGCGCCGCGGCGAACGCCACCGCCGCCCGGACGTCCTCGGAGAACTTCTTCAGCGAGGCGAAGCGGTCGGCGCCGGAGCGGCCGTGGTTGCGGGCGTCGAACGCCAGCAGGTGGAACCCCGCCGGGTGCAGCATCGCCACATAGGGGAGCATGCGCTCCACGTTGCGGCCCCAGCCGTGGACGAGGACCACCACCGGGGCGTCCGCCTCCCCCGCGGGGATCCACCACCCGTACAGGGAGCGCCCACCGGCCGTCGGGATCCACACCTCGGTGAAGCCGATGCCCAGTGAGCCCGGATCGTGCTCGTGGGGCACCCGCGGGTTGCGCCAGGCAACGGCCAGCCCGACGAGCACCAGCACCTGGTAGAACGCGGCGACGGCGACGGCGAGCGCGAGCCAGCCCACCGCCTCACCGCCCTCCGCGGGCGAAGGCCCCGGCGGGCGGTGAGGCCGTCACGCTACTTTCCCAGCAGGCCCTGCTTGAGCTCCTCGTTGGGGGGCTTGGGGCCCAGCCAGACGGCGAACAGCGCGTCGGCGAAGTCCTTGCCCGGGATGACGCCGGCCTCCTTGCCGTTGATCTCCACCCGCGTGCCGGTGCCGGGAAGGTAGGTCATGGCCGCCGTGTCACCCTTCTTCATGTCCGGCCACATGGCCGAGAACGTCTCCAGGCGCTTCTTGAGGGCCGCCATCGCCCCCGGCGCGTTGGCCTCGAAGCCCTCGTCCCACGCATCGACGAGCTTGGCGCGCGACACCTCCTTGTAGAGGAAGTGCATCACGAGCTGCTTGGGCTCGTCCGCCGTGATGATCGCCGCCGCGTCGGCGGTGGCCTCGGGGAGGTAGAGCCCGCCCACGTACACCTTCACCTTCACGAAGACGACCTTCTTGATCCGCACGCCCATCCCGTTGAGGACGAGGCTCTGGCCGTCCACTGTGACGCTGTCGGGCATGGTGACGCCCTCCAGCTCCCGCGCAGTGGCCGGAACGGCGAGTACGAGCACGGCCAGCATCGCCAAGACGAATCTCCGCATGGTGTCCTCCCGGCAGCCTTCAGGCACGCCTTGTTTGCTTCACTGTACCCGATCGCCGCCGGCGGCGACAACAGCGCTAGACTGGACGCACCGCCCACCTCCCCACCGCCGCGGAGGGGAGGGCGCAGGAGGAGGGACACATGCCCGTCGAGATCCTCAGCGAGGCCTGGGCCACCGCCTGGTGCCACGCCCTCAACTCCAGCGAGACCTACCGCTCGGCCGCCGCCTCCTGGGAGGGTGCCGTGGCCATCGTCATGACCGCCGACGAGGCCCAGGGCGTCGCCGAGCGGAGGGCGGTCTACCTCGACCTGTGGCACGGCGCCTGCCGGGCGGCGCGGGTCGCGACGGAGGCGGACCTGGCGCAGGCCCGCTACGTGCTCCAGGCCTCCCCCGGGGTGTGGAAGCAGCTCCTGGCGGGTTCCGTGGACGCCGTGGCCGCGGTGATGAGCGGCAAGCTCAGCCTCACCCGGGGCAGCCTCGCCTCGCTCCTGCCCTACGTGGGCGCCGCCAAGGCGCTGGTGGCGGCAGCGGGACGCATCGACACCTCCGCACCGTGACCGCCCGCCCGCGGCCGCATCCATCGCGGGTACGCCGGAGTAGACTTCGTCGCATGGTCCACCAGCCGCCCTCTCCGCGCACCCCGTTCCCCTGCCGCGGAACGCGCCGGCTCTCCGGCGTCGCCACCGCCCTCGTGCTGCTCCTCGCCGGCCTGGCGTCGCCGCGTCCCGCCCGGCCGGCGGACTTCCCGGCCCCCCACGGCAGCGGCGGCGCGGTGGCCAGCGCCGCCCCGGCGGCCACCGAGGCCGGCCTCGAGGTGCTGCGCGCCGGAGGCAACGCCGCCGACGCCGCGGTGGCCACGGCCCTCGCCCTCGCCGTGGTCCACCCCGCCGCCGGCAACCTCGGCGGCGGCGGCTTCGCCGTGCTCCGCATGGACGGCCGGACGGCGGCGCTGGACTTCAGGGAGACGGCCCCGGCGGCGGCAACCCACGACATGTACCTGGACGACACCGGCAACCCCGTCGCCGAGCGCTCCCTCGTCGGCCCCCTGGCCGCCGGCGTCCCCGGCTCGCCGGCGGGGCTATGGGAGCTGCACCATCGCTACGGCAGGCTGCCCTGGACGCGCGTCGTGGCGCCCGCCATCCGCCTCGCCCGCGACGGCTTCGTCGTCAACGAACGGCTGCACGAAGGTCTCGTCCACAGCCGGTCGCTGCTGGCCCGCTTCGAGGAGACCGCCGCGGTCTGGCTTCCCGGCGGCAACCCGCCGGCCGTCGGTGCCACGGTCCGGCTGCCCGCCCTCGCCGGGACCCTCGCCGCCTACGCCGCCGACGGTCCCGCCGCCCTCAGCACCGGCCCCCGGGCCGCGGCGGTGGAGGCCGCCTCCCGGCGGCACGGGGGCATCCTCACCGCCGCCGACCTGGCCGCGTACCGGCCGGTGTGGCGCCAGCCCGTCCTCTTCTCCCTTGCCGGCTGGCACGTGGCGTCCATGCCGCTGCCCTCCTCGGGCGGCATCATCATGGCCGAGTCCAGCGGCATCCTCGACAGGCTGGGCTGGTCGAAGCTGCCGCGATTCTCCGCCGCCCGGGTGCACGGCCTCGTGGAGGCGTGGCGGCGCGCCTACGCGGACCGCTACCTGCTGGGCGACCCCGAGACGACCCGGGCCACCGTCGCGGAGCTCCTCGCTCCGACCTGGCTGGACCGCCGCGCGGCGGAGATCGATCCCGTGCGTGCGACGCCGTCCAGCGAGGTGAAGCCCTGGCCGGGCACGGTCCCCGCCGAGCACCCTCAGACCACACACCTCTCGGTGGTGGACGCCGACGGCAACGTGGTGGCGCTCACAACGACCCTGAACGGCTCGTTCGGCTGCGGGTTGCTGGTCCCCGGAACCGGGGTGCTGCTCAACAACGAGATGGACGACTTCGCCACCGCCCCCGGCCGCCCGAACCTCTATGGCCTCGTGCAGGGCGAGGCCAACGCCGTGGCGGCGGGCAACCGCATGCTGTCCTCCATGAGCCCCACCGTGGCGTGGCGGGGCGCCGAGGCGCTCGCCCTGGGCTCTCCGGGGGGTTCAAGGATCCCCACCGCCACGCTCCAGGTCCTCCTCGACCTCGTGGTGGACGGCGACCCCCTGCAGGCTGCGGTGGACCGGCCCAGGATCCACCACCAGTGGTTGCCGGACGTCATCGTCGCCGAGCCCGGCGCGCTGTCCTACGACACGTCGAAGATCCTCGAGGACCGCGGCTACACGATCCGCCCCACCGCCGCCATCGGTGAGGTGGCGGCGGTGCGCCGGGCGGCGGACGGCGCTGTGGAGGCGGCCGCGGACCCCCGCGGCCCGGGGGCGGCGGGGGTGGTGTCGCCGGTGCCGGTGGGGCTTCAGGCGCCCGCGGGCCGGCGGTAGCGCTCGCCGATGGTGGGGATGAGGTACTCGGAGAACGCCCTCTCGAGGTCGTAACGGGGGGCGTAGCCCCAGTCGGCGCGCGCCGCCGAGTCGTCCACGTCCGCCGGCCACGAGTCCACGATGCCCTGGCGCTTGACGTCCGCCCCGTAGGTGATCGCCGCGCCCGGGAAGGCGGCCAGCACGAGCTGCCGGACCTCCTCGGCCGAGGGGTTGAAGGCGCCCACGTTGTACACCGTCCGCGTCAGGTCCTCGCGGGGGGCCGCGGCGAGGCCGAGCAGCGCCTCGACCCCGTCGGGCATGGCCATGAAGGGGATGCGGGTGTCGGGGCGCACGAAGCAGGCGTACGGTTCGCCCTTGGCCGCGGCGTGGATCATCTCGGGGGCGAAGTCGGAGGTCCCTCCCGAGGGCACTGTCACCGCGGAGATGAGCCCCGGAAAACGCAGGCACCGGAAGTCGACCTTGCCGCTCAGCGTCTCGGCGGCGAGCTGCTTGTAGTGGCCCGCGTAGTACCGCCCGAGGTGCTCGCAGTACAGCTTGTTGCAGCCGTACATGGTGGTCGGCGCGTTGTGGAGGTCCTCGGCGACCTTCCCCGCCCGGGCCTTGGTGTCCAGGTCCGGCAGGCCGTAGGCGGCAATGGACGACGGGTACAGGAAACGGACCGGGCGGCCGTGGGACTCGCCCTGCTTCTGGGCGAACTCGAGCAGGTTCATGGTGCCGCCCACGTTGACCTGGTGGGCCGCCACGGGGGTGAACTCGCTGCGGGTCGACAGCAGCGCCGCGAGGTGGAAGACGAGGTCCACCTCGTACTCGGAGACGATCCTGTCGAGGAGGCTGGTGTCCAGGATCGAGCCCAGGAACTCCTGCTGCACGACCCCGGCGAGGTCCGCGTCCAGGGCCTTGAGGTCCAGGGTGACGATGTGCCGTGAGTCGTCGGCGGCGAGCCTCGTGATGAGGCCGTGGCCGATCTCTCCGCTGGCGCCGGTGATGAGGACGACGGGCTTTCGGAGCACGCAACACCTCGCTTTCGGGGGGCCCTCCACCCCTGGCGGGCGGAACGGCGCGACGTGAAACATATCACGAAGGACGCGAGCCGTGCCCCGCGCGCCGCCGGACCGGAGGTGGCACAATCGCGGGGACTGGAAGGGAGCTTCGTGGGCCGACACCGTCAACAGCCCGCCGTCGCGCTGCCGACCTTCGTGGTTCTCGCGGGCAGCGGCACCGCCATGGTGGCGGGCCTGGTTCTGCGCATCGTCATGGCGCGGACGCTCACCCCCGCGGACATCGGCGTCATCCTCCTGGCCATCGCCGTGGTGTCGACCCTGGGCGGCATGGCCAGCCTGGGCCTGAGCCCGGCGGCCGGGCGCGAGATCGCCGACCAGCGCGCCGGCGGCCACGGCGCCACGGCCCGGCGCACCGCCCGTACCGCCCTCGCCATGAGCCTGGCCAGCGGCGGGCTCGCCGGCGTCGCGCTGGCTCTCCTCGCCGGCCCCCTCGCGCGGGTGCTGCACACCGCCCCCCTGCGCCACGTGCTGCCGCCCATGGCGCTGGCGGCGGTGGCCATCTCCTGCGGCTTCGCCATGGTCGGCGTGGCCCGCGGCTTCGGCGACGTGGTCGGCCGCGCCCTGGTCCGCGACGCCGCCGGAGGCTCCCTGCGCCTGGCCGGGGTGACGGCGGCGATCGTCTCCGGCGCTGGGCTGGCCGGGATCGCGTGGGGCTTCGGCGTGGGCGTTGGGGCCGGCGAGCTCGGGCTGGTGGTGTACGGGTGGCGCCGAGGGTGGTTCCGTCGCCACGGGGGACCTCTCCTGGAGGGAGGGCTGCTGCGGGGGCTGCGGCCCTACACGCTCATGGAGGTGCTGCGGCAGCTCGGGCAGTGGATGGACGTCGTGATCCTGGGCGCCCTCGCCTCGCCGGCGGTGGTCGGCTTCTACGGCATCGCCCGGGGCGTCACACGGGCCATGCAGATGGTCCACTTCTCCGGCGGGCACAGCTTCCTGCCCAACGCCACCGCGCTGTTCCGCTCCGGGGACCGCGAGGCGTTCCTGCGCCTGTACGTGCGCACCAGGGTCCTTGTCTTCGCCCTCGTGTGGCCGGCGCTGGCGCTGTGCCTGCTGACGCCGGAGGTGGTGGTGGGACCGATCTTCGGAGCCGCCTACCTGCCGGCCGCTCCCATGCTCCGGATCCTGGCCGCCGCGCTGCTGGTGGAGACGGTCTGGTCGTCGTTCAAGGACCTCGCCCTGCTGGCGGCGGGCGCCACCCGGGCGGCGGCCAACGTCACGGTGCTCTCCACCGCGGCCACCCTCGCCGGGCTCGCCGTGCTCGCGCCCCTCTTCGGCGGTGAGGGCGCCGCCGGGGCGCTGCTGGCGGCCGCGCTCCTGCGCAGCCTCGTGCTCAGCGCCATGCTGGCCCGGCGCGCGCGCGTGCACCCGCTGCGGGACGACCTGCCCCCGGTCACCGTCGCCGCGGTGGCGGTCCCGCTCCTCGCCGGCCTCGTCGCGGCCCGGGCCGGCGTTCCGGCACCCTGGCAGGCGGCCCTGGTCGGCGGTGCCGCCGTGGCGGGCTCGGCCGCGGCGGTCGCGGCGCTGGTCCGCGACCACCTGCGCCCGGGGAGCTGGTTCCCGGCGCCGCCGCCGCCGGAGGAGAGCCTCGAGGCCTGACGCCTCGGATGGGCTCAGGGCGCGGGCCGCAGCAACCGCCCCAGCACCTTTCCGGCAGCGGTCAGCGGCACACGCCACAGACTGCCGACGCCCCACAGCGCCCTCAGGTAGACGGGAAAGCCGGCCAGCCGGCGGGGCAGCGAGACGCCGGCCGCGAGGCGCCGGTGGTCGAACCAGTGCAGGGCCAGGCCCCGCAGGAGGGACGGCGGGCGCATGCGGACGCGGAGCTCCATCCGCTCCAGGCGGCCGGCCCGCACCCGGCGCAGCGCCTCGACGACCTCCCCGGGAACCGCGACCCGCAGCTCGCGCAGCAGGTAGGCGAACGCCTCCGAGAGCTGGAGCGTGAGCCCCCGCGCCGCGGCCTGGGTGACCAGGCGGTCCCAGTCGATGCGCCCGCCGGCACGGCGGACCACGAGCGCGGCGTCGGCGGCCCAGTGGATGGTGGGCGAGGCGCTCCACCGCAGGCCGTGGGCGCAGACGTGGAGCAGCTGGTCCGTCGGGCCGAGCGCCCTGGCGGCGAACGCGGGGGTCCGGAGCTCCACCGCGTGGGCCCAGAGCTCGTCGTCGGCGCCGGGGCGGCAGCACTCCCACAGGGCGTGCCAGTGGAGGTCCAGCTCCCAGCCGTCGGCGTCGGCGTACCCGAGGGCGTGGATGAGGGGGAGCTGACTGGGGGGGAGGTGGAGGGTCGGCAGCCATCCCCGCGCCTCGAGGATCCCCCGCGCCGCCGCGCCCGCCGGGCGGGGCACCAGCACGTCGACGTCGTTCATGATCCGCAGGCCGGCGCTGCCGTAGTAGAGGGCCGTCATCGCCGTACCTTTGAGGATGAGGACCGGAATGCCCGCGCCCTGGAGAGCGCGGATCGCCGGGGCGACCCGGTGTGCTCGCAGCTGATTCTTCGACCAGGCGTGGCGGCGGATGCCGGCGGCGCGGGCGAGGAGCTCGTCGTGGACGCCCAGCCGGCCCATGGTGTCGGCGAGGAGCGGCAGGATGCGGTACGACCCCGCGTCGACGGCGTCCAGGTCGGGGGCCCGCCGCCGCCACTCGCGGTAGGCCTCGCGGGCCTCCTCGCCATCCAGGAGCGCCGCCCGCAGGAGCTGCGTCTGGCTCTCGTCGGGCCAGCACCCGCCGACCGCCTCCGCCGGGGCCAGGGGGCGCGCGCTCATCCGTCCGCCCCCCCGTTCCGGCGCCGCCGCTCCAGGAGGGCTCTCACCACTCTGAGGTAGTCGCTCCGGGCGGCCGGCTGCGTCCTGCCGTGGTTGGTCAGGTGGAGGCGGCGCCGCAGCACGACCTCCGGGAGCCTCACCTCGCCGACGCCGGCGTCCACCGCGCGCAGGTACCAGTCCATCACCTCGCCGCTGCGCAACGACACATCGAACAGCCCCTGTCGGGCGAAGGTGCTCGAGGGGACCACCATGGCCCCGGCCATCCCACCGCCGGGCATCGTGCCCCCGGGGCAGTGCAGCCGCGCCCCTTCGCCGTCGCCGAGCTCGGGGCTGACGAACGCCTCGACCGCCCCCGACACCATACCGGCGTCACCGAGGGCCGCCGTCATCCACCCCAGGCGGCCGGCCGGCCAGAGATCGTCGGCATCGAGGAACGCCAGCACCGTCCCGCTCGCCTCCTCGATCCCCCGGTTGCGCGCGGCCGCGGGCCCCGCTCGCGGCTGCCGCACCACGCGCACCGGCGGCCCGAAGGCGGCGGCGACGGCCGCGCTGTCGTCGGACGAGCCGTCGTCCACAACCACCACCTCGGCCACGGCCCGCCCCTCGCCGAGCACGCTGCGAAGCGCCTCGGCCAGGTAGCGCCGGCCGTCGTGGACGGGGACGACGACGCTCACGCGATCCGGCGCGCCGCTCACGGCCCTCCGCCCCCTGCGGCACGCCGGCGCCGCGCCACCGACGCCCGGACCACGCGCAGCAGCGCGCGGTGCGCCTCGTCAACGTGGCGCGAGGCGTTGTCGGCGTGGATGCGCCGGTGGAGGAGCACCTCGTCCAGCACCGCCACCTCCTGCCCCGCCTCCACGAGCCGCAGCAGAAAGTCGCCGTCCGCGGCATCCCGCAGCGACACCTCGAAGGGGCCGAGGGCGTCGAAGACGTGGCGGCGCACCATCAGCGCCGAGGGCGTGTAGGCCGCGAAGGGGCGCTCGAGGGTCTCCGGGCGCAACCAGGCCGGGGGTGCGGTGCCGGGCTCCAGGAACGTGCGCATGTGGACCACCGTGGCGGCCGCGTCCGGACGACGGGCCATGGCCTCGACCTGGCGCGCCGTCTTCTCCTCCGCCCACAGGTCGTCCTGGTCGAGGAAGGCGACGAGCTCGCCCGAGGAGGCCGCCACACCCGCGTTCCGCGCCGCAGCGACGCCGCGGTTCGCCTGGCGGAGCACCCGGACCCCGGCCCTGCCGCGGGCCGCGGCGAGGCCGCCGTCCGTCGAGCCGTCGTCGACGACGACCACCTCGAGCCGCTCGTAGCTCTGGGCCGCCACGCTGTCCAGGCAGGCGGCCAGGAAGCGGGCACCGTTGAACACCGGGATCACGACGGAGACCAGCGGCGCGTCAGCCATGCCCACGCTCCCCGGCCAGCAGCCCCTCGAGCACCCCGGACACGGCCCCCACGTCCTCGCCCACCTCCATCGTGTACGCCGGGACGGTCTCCAGCGTGCGGGCCAGCCAGCGCAGGGTCCCGGCCCCCGTGAAGGGAAGCTGGAAGATGGTGCTGGGAGCGATGTGCGCCAGGAGCTCCGCGCCGGTCAGCGGGGTGAGGCGCGGGCTGGGGAGGGAGGGCTCGACCCGGGGCACCACGACCGCCCGCAGCGGAAAGCTGGCGATGAGCCCGGTCCGGAAGCCCTCGTGGAGCAGGAAGACGGGCTTTTCCGCCGGGACCTGCGCGGCATTGGCCAGCGCCGGCCGCAGGTCGGGGAAGCGGTGGAGCTGGTCGGGGTTGAGCTTCGCGGAGGCGTACAACCCGTGCACCCTCGGCTCTTCCCGGGGTCCCAGCAGCACGTAGTCGTCCCCCGCCAGACGCAGCGGGCCGCCCAGGCAGGCCAGGGCGGCCGTCGACTTCCCCTGGCCGCTGCGCCCGGCGAGGAGCACGCCTCCGTGCCCGGTGCCCACGCCGGCGGCGTGGACCAGGCGCAGGGCGCGGAGGCGGAAGTAGAGGTGGAAGAGCACACGCAGGGGGCACGCAACCTCGTTGGAGGGCACCGCGGCGGCGTCGGGCACCCAGAGGACGCCCTCGCTCCGCTCCGTGTCCAGCACGCTGAAGACGTGGACTCCCTGCTGGTGCACCTTCTGGATGCGGCCCGGAGCGGGCCCGTGCAGCCGCCCGCCACCGCCGCCCGGGAGCGCGGGGAGGGACGTGCCGGTGCTCGCGCTGTCCCAGACCATCACGGTGAGGTCCGGCGCGGGAGACGGGGGCACGCGTCGGTGGGCGAGGGCGGGAAGGACCACCGGCGCCATCGCCTCCCCCGCGAGCTCCAGCCTGATGGTGTGCGCGGCCACCTCCACGAAGACGCTCACCACGCCCCCGGCCCGCCCCGCGGCGGCGGCGAAGGCCTCGCGGAGCCTCTGGAACGCGGCGAGGTCCCTCTCCGCGGCCCCGGCGCCCTGCTGCGCCGCCTCAGTCACCCGTCTCCCGGCGCTCGCCGGCGCGGGGCCACCCGTCCTCGTCCACCTCGTGGACGGGATCGAGGAGCAGCAGATCCTTGATGTCCGTGAACCGCGACAGCACCGGCTCGGCGAAGGGCTCGCCCCCGCGCGGGGGCGGCGCCGCCGTCTCCCCTCCTCCTGACGCCGCCCCGCCCTGCTCCCGCAGGGCGACCAGTCCCTCCTCCCGGAGGCGGGCGAGGAAGCGGTGCGCGCTGGCCTCCACCACCTCCCTGGGAGCGTCGAAGCGGGCGGCGAGGGCGTCCACCACGGCCCCCACCCGGGTCCCCGGCTCGACGAGGGCCCACACCGCCGAACCGACGGGGTCGAGGCTGTAGTAGGTCCCGCTGTCGAGGTCGATGATGACGGCCTCCCCGCCGATGATCTCGCTGATGACGTTGGGGCTGCGCACCTCGACCCGATCCGTCGGTTGCATCGCTGTCACCTCCCCTGGCCCCCGCCCGTCACGCACCGCCTCCGGCGGACGGAGCCCGCGCCTCGTCGGCACCACCCCCCGGCCGGCCCTGCCGGCGTTCGGCCCCGTCCGCGGCAGCGCCTGCGGCCAGAGCAGTGTAGAGGTCGAGGGCCTGCCGGGCGATCCGCTCCCCCCGGTGGGCCTCCAGGCGGTGCCGCCCCGCCTCCGTGAGGCGCCGGCGCAGGCCGGGCTCCACCGCTGCCCGGATGACGGCGGCGGCGAACTCCGCCGCCTCGTCGGCCACCAGCGCCCCGTCGTCGGCTGCCGTCAGCAGCCCCTCACACCCCACCGACGTGGTCACGCAGGGCATTCCCGCCGCCCACGCCTCGAGGAGACGGACGCGCACCCCCGAGCCCGCCCGGACCGGGACCAGCGCGACGCCCCGGGGATCGTGGAGCGCCGCCGTGGAGGGCACGCGACCGTGGCGGACCACTCCCGCGGGGGCCGGCAGCGTCTCCGAGCCGGGACCGGCGAGGTGGAGCACGGCGCCCGGAAGGGCGTCGCGGACACGCGGCCAGACCTCGGCGAGCATCCAGAGCACGCCGTCGCGGTTGGGCCGCCAGTCGAAGGAGCCCAGGGCCACCAGGGGGGGGTCGCCGTCCAGCCGGGCCGCGGGCTCCGCCTCCGCCGACCACGGGATCGGCAACACCGTGACCCGGGCCCCGGGGGCAAGGCTGCGGAACGCCCCGGCGTCGGGCTCCGAGATGGCCGCGACGAGGTCGGCGGCCGTGCAGGCCCAGGCCTCCACCCGCGCCATGCGGCGGGCCTCCACTTCGAGGAGCACCCGCAGCGGCGGCGAGGACAGGGCGGCCATGCGCGCGACCAGCCGCGACTCCACGTTCTGCGCCCGCAGCACCACCGGCACCCGTCCCAGCAGAGAGGGCAGCAGCCAGGCCACGTGAAGCTGCTCCAGCTGCACCACGTGGGGCCTGAGCTCCCGGAGCGCCTCCTCCACCAGGCCGGCCAGGGCCGGCACCCGGTACCGCGCCAGCGCCGCCGGTGCGCCGCCCAGGAGCCCAGCCGCCGTGCCCCACAACGAGCGCCGCCCCCGCCTCGTGGTGAGAAGGCGGTAGGGGCAGCCGTCCGCCGCCTGCGCCGGCCCGAGGGCGACGACCCGCACCCCGGCCCCCGCATCCTGGAGCGAGGTCACCAGGCGGTGCAGCGCGGCGTTGCCGCCGCCCACCGGCGGGTAGGGCGCCTTCGTGGCGACGAACAACACCCGGAGCGCCCCGCCGCTCAGTGGAAACCTCCCGGGGGCCGGCCGCCCGGTCCCCGCGCGTACGCCACGCACTCGCCCGCCAGCGACGCGGCGTGTCCGGCGACCACCACCGGGAGGGTCGCGAGCAGCGTGAGCATCTCTCCGCCCCGTGCGGCGTGGCCCGCCGTGAGGGCCAGGATCCTGGCCAGCCGCACCGGCAGCACCGTCGCGGCCAGGTACCTCAGCCGGACGGCGGGCCCGGCGCCCAGCCAGCCCAGGCGAAGCTCCCCGAACAGCACGCCCCGGTGGGACCGCTCACGGAGGAAGGAGACGAACGAGTGGCGATGGTGGTGCTCGGCGACGGCCCGGGGCTCGAACCGGACCCCGTGACCTGCCCGCGCGGCACGCCAGGCGAAGTCGGCGTCACCCAGCATCAGCTCCCCGTCGAAACCCCCGAGCCCCGCGAACAGCGTCCGCGAACACAGCAGGCCGGCGGTGGGGGCGGTGTCCGACGGCCCCGGCTCGCCTCCCGGCAGCCACTTGGCGAACTTGGTGAGGTGGACGCCACGGTCCAGCCAGCGCGAGCCGTGACACCGCAGGGCGCCCACGACGAGCTCGGCGCCGGCGTCGTGGGCCGCCACGAGCCGCTCCAGCCAGTCGGGGGCGGGGTAGATGTCGGGGTCGGTGAAGACCAAAAGCTCGCCGCAGGTGATGTCGACACCCCTGTTGCGGGCGGCGTGAGGCAGCAGGCGGGCGCGGCTGCGCTCGAGGATGACCTCCGGAAAGCACCGCGCGACGAGCTCGGCGGTCTCCGGCGAGGGACTCGAATCCACCACGGCCACTTCGACGTCCCGCCACGTCTGGCCGCGCAGCCGCCCGAGGCAGCCCTCCACGGTGGCGTGGGACCGGTACGCCGGGACGATCACCGAGACCCTGGGGCCCGCCGTCACGGGGTGCCTGCCGGCCCCTCCGGGCGGGGTTCGGAGAGCTCGTACGCGGTGAAGCCGGCCTCGGCGGCGCCCGGGCCGAGGACGAGCCCCAGCGCCTGGCCGCAGGCGGCGGCGAGCTGGGCGGCGAGGACGTACGGGAGGCCGCGCAGGAAGAGGCCCAGGTACGGGGAGCGGCGCCGCGCCAGGAGGCGGCTGAAGCGGACGGCGAAGTAGACCGGGATGACCGGGGCCAGCAGCACGTACGCCGCGCGGCGCCACGGCGCCCAGCCCAGCTCCCGGGAGCGTCCGGGGCCGTAGCACCGGTGGTACAGGAAGTATCCCCGGACGGCGCTGGACAGGGAGACCTCGTTGAGGTGGCCGAAGACCGCCGCGGGCTCCAGCAGGAGACGGTGGCCGTCGCGGTGGAGGACCGCGAACAGCGTGTTGTCGTTGGCCAGCAGCCGGGGCAACCGCTCGCCGTAGGCGAGCAGCACCGCCCGCTTGAACGAGGAGTTGTTGCCGGGCAGGACCTCCACCTCGCCGCGCGGCAGGGGCGGGTAGAAGAGCCCATAGGAGATCAGCCCGTTCAGCTCGCTCCGCCCCGACCGGGGGTTGGCGTTCTCCACCACGCCTCCCACCGCCGCCCAGGGCTCCCGGTGGGCCACGATCAGGGCGGCCGCCCACCCGGGCCGCACCCGGACGTGCTCCTCCACGAACGCCACCGCCGGCGCCCGTGCCTCGCGTACGGCGAGGGCCCGGACGGCGGCGAAGGTGCCGCCGGGCACCGGCAGCACCCGCACCGCGGCGTGGTCGGCGCCGGGGACCGGGGGCGCGTCCGGCGCCGTGTCCACGAGGAGGACCTCCAGGTCCGCGACGGCGTCCTGGCTGAGCAGCGCCTCCAGACACCCGCCGGCGCGTTCGCGCAACGGCCCCACCACCACCACCACCGTCAGGGCAGGCGCACGGCGCCGACTGTCCACGGAACCCACGACGTGACCGCTCGGCTCAGGCGATCGTGACGTCCCCGCACAGGTAGACGTCCTGCACGGCGTGGAGCAGCTCCACCCCCTCGGCCATGGGCTTCTGGAAAGCCTTGCGGCCCGTGATCAGGCCCATCCCTCCGGCGCGCTTGTTGATCACCGCGGTGGTCACCGCCTGGGCCAGGTCGTTGGTGCCGGAGGCCCCACCCGAGTTGATCAGGCCGGAACGCCCCATGTAGCAGTTGGCGACCTGCCAGCGGGTCCACTCGATGGGGTGGTCGGGGCAGAGCCTGTCGTAGACGAGCTTGCTCGTCCGGCCGAAGCCGAGGGCGGTGTAGCCGCCGTTCACCTCGGGCTGCTTCTGCTTGACGATGTCGGCCTGGATGGTGGTGCCGATGTGGTTCGCCTGCCCGGTGAGGTCCGCCGCCGTGTGGTAGTCGGTGCCCTCGTGCTTGAAGGCGGGGTTGCGCAGGTAGCACCACAGCACGGTGAACATGCCGAGCTCGTGGGCGTGCTGGAACGCCTCGGAGACCTCCTGGATCTGCCGCCGGCACTCCTCGGAGCCGAAGTAGATGGTCGCACCGACCCCCACCGCGCCCATTTCGAACGCCTGCTCCACCGAGGCGAACAGGGTCTGGTCGTGAATCGGGGGGTAGGCCAGCAGCTCGTTGTGGTTGATCTTGAGGATGAAGGGGATCTTGTGGGCGTAGGTGCGGGCCACCGACCCGAGCACGCCCAGCGTCGAGGCAACGGCGTTGCAGCCGCCCTCGATGGCCAGCCGGACGATGTTCTCGGAGTCGAAGTAGAGCGGGTTGGGGGCGAAGGAGGCGGCGGCCGAGTGCTCGATGCCCTGGTCCACGGGAAGAATGGAGAGGTAGCCGGTCCCGGCCAGGCGACCCGTCCTGTAGAGCAGCGCCAGGTTGCGCAGGACGGACACGGGGCGGTCGGAGGGCACGAGCACGCGGTTCACGAAGTCGGGGCCGGGCAGGTGGAGCATCTCCTTGGGGATGCCCCGGCACGAGTAGTCGAGCAGGGGGGCGGCCTCGCCCAGCTGCCGGCGGATGCTTTCGATCATGGAGTCCTCCTCTTGATGCCAGGTCATTGTACTTCGCCACAACGCCCAGGGCCGGCCCGGCGTTCCCCCCTACTCCAGCGGCGCGAAGGTGGCGGTGAAGTGGGGGAGGACCGCGGGACGTTCCACGAACCGCAGCCCGCGGATCTCGCTGCGCCGCCGGTAGAGCTCGACGATCCCCTCGACGACGTAGTCCATGTGGCTCTGCGTGTAGACACGGCGGGGAATGGCCAGTCTCACCAGGTCGAGGTCGGGCCAGTGCCACTGCCCCTCCGCGTCCCGTCTGCCGAACATCACGTTGCCGATCTCGCACGCACGCACGCCGGTATGCTCGTACAGCGCCGCCGACAGCGACCACCCGGGCAGCTGCTCGTCGGCGATGTGGTCGCAGAAGCGCTCTGCCGTTGAGGTAGACCGCGTGGCCGCCGATGGGCTTGAGCAGCGGCACGCCGGCCGCTGCGAGGTGCTCGCCCACGTAGGCGGTGGAGGCGATGCGGTACCGCAGGTAGTCCTCGTGCAGGATCTCCTCGAGCCCGATGGCCAGCGCCTCCAGGTCGCGGCCGGCGAGCCCTCCGTAGGTGGGGAACCCCTCGGTGAGGATGAGCAGCGTGCGGATGGTGTCGGCCCAGGCGTCGATGTCTAAGGAGATGAGCCCGCCGATGTTGCCGAAGGCGTCCTTCTTCATGCTCATCATGGCGCCCTGCGACAGGGAGAACATCTCGCGGGCGATGTCCCGCGGGGTGGCGTCGGCGTAGCCCTCCTCGCGCAGCTTGATGAAGTAGGCGTTCTCGGCGAAGCGGGCGGCGTCCAGCAGCAGCGGCACCCCGAAGCGGTCGCACAGAGCGCGGGCCGCGCGCAGGTTGGCCATGCTCACCGGCTGGCCGCCGCCGGAGTTGTTGGTCACCGTGATGAGCACGAACGGCACGCGCTCGGCGCCGAGCTCGCCGAGGGCCGCCTCGAGGCGGCCGAGATCGATGTTGCCCTTGAACGGGTGCAGGTCGTCGGGGTCGTGGGCCTCGGGCACGGGCAGGTCCCGGGCCTCGGCTCCCGACGCCTCGATGTTGGCCCGGGTGGTGTCGAAGTGGGTGTTGCCCAGCACCACGTGGTGGGGCTGGAGCAACGCGTGGCAGAGAAGCCGCTCCGAGGCGCGCCCCTGGTGGGTGGGGATCACGTGGGTGTGGCCGAAGACGCCCTTCACCGCCGCCTCGAAGTGGAAGTAGCTGCGCGCCCCGGCGTAGGACTCGTCCCCTTCCATGATGCCGGCCCACTGGCGGGTGGACATGGCGCCCGTGCCAGAGTCGGTGAGCAGGTCGATGAGGACGTGCTCCGCGCGCAGCCGGAACGGGTTGTAGCCGGCCTCGCGGATGAAAGACGCCCGCTCTTCGCGGGTGGTCATGCGGATCGGCTCGACAGACTTGATCCGGAACGGTTCGATGATGGTCTTCATGGCGCCCTCCCTGCTCGGGCGCAGTGTACCGTGCCCGCGCTGCGGGGCTGCCGCCACACCCCGCCCGGCGTATACTCGCGCCCCGTGAGCGGACCGCGTGTCTACGACCGGATCTCTGACGCCGTCGGGTGGACGCCGCTGGTGCGCCTGGGGCGGACGGTGGCCGGCCTCCCCGTCGAGGCGTACGCGAAGGTGGAGTTCCTCAACCCCATGGGGAGCGTCAAGGACCGCATCGCGCGCTTCATGATCGAAAAGGCCCTCGCCGAGGGACGGCTGCGACCGGGCGGAACCCTGCTGGAGGCCTCGTCGGGTAACACGGCCATGGGCATGGCAATGATGGCGGTGCTCCACGGCCTGCGCTGCCGGATGGTGGTGCGCCGCTCCACCAGCCGGGAAAAGCTCGACTGCCTGCGGGCGATGGGTGTGGAGTTGGTCCTGGTCGACGAGACCCTCCCCCCCGACCACCCGGACAGCTACAACCGCAAGGCGCGGATGCTCGCGGCCGAAGACCCCGGCGCCTTCTTCCCCGACCAGCACCACAACCGGGAGAACAACGAGGCGCACTACCGCTCGACGGGACCGGAGATCTGGGAGCAGATGGAGGGCCGCATCGACGTCTTCGTCGCCGGCATCGGCACCGGCGGCACCGTCTGCGGCGTCGCCCGCTACCTCAAGGAGCGGGACCCCCGCATCCGGGTGGTCGCCGTCGACCCCGAGGGCTCCGTGTTCCACGACTACTTCCACACCGGCCGGCCGGGAGAGCCGCGGTGCGGCCTCCTGGAAGGGCTCGGCGACGAGGAGCTCATCGGCTGCCCCGAGTGGGAGCTCATCGACGAGATGATGGTCGTGTCCGACCGCGACGCCTTCCTCGCCGCCCGCGACCTGGCACGCCAGGACGCGATCCTCGCCGGCGGCTCCTCGGGTGCCGCCCTGTGGGCCGTGCGCGAGCTGGCCCGGCGCCTGGACCAACCGGCGCGGGTCGTGACCGTCTTCCCCGACTCCGGCACCCGCTACCTGTCCACCATCTTCAACGACGAGTGGATGCGCTCCAAGGGGCTCCTGTGAGCCTCACGGCTCCCTGCCCCAGGTAGGCTCCGGCACCGCGACGCCCAGGGCGTCAAGGACGCGCCGGAAGTCCTCCGGCGGCGGCGCCGTCAGGCGGCGTACCCCGACCCCCGGAAGCTCGGGGAGCTGCAGGCACCAGGCGTGGAGGAGCGGGCGCGCCACGGTGAGCGCCGTGCGCCGCTCGGCGTCGCGCACGCCGCGCTGGCGCGGGCCGGCGTAGAGGTCGTCGCCCACGATGGGGTGGCCCGCGTGGGCGCAGTGCACGCGGATCTGGTGGGTGCGCCCGGTCTCGGGGCGCAGCTCCAGGAGGCTCGCGTAGGGAGGGTGGGCGAGGACGCGCCAGCGGGTGACGGCGCGCCGCCCGGCCGGATCCGCCGCCATGCGCCGGCGGTCCCTCCGGTCCGGACCGAGGGGCACCTCCCAGAGCCCCTCGGCGGGGCGCGGGCGCCCCCACACCAGCGCCAGGTAG
The DNA here is from genome assembly GCA_963751245.1 of uncultured Acidobacteriota bacterium. Taxonomy (GTDB): domain Bacteria; phylum Acidobacteriota; class Thermoanaerobaculia; order Thermoanaerobaculales; family Thermoanaerobaculaceae; genus CAVVTR01. Next base: position 96,997 of record CAVVTR010000007.1, read on the forward strand.
GTCTTGGCGACCCGGCGCGCCGCCAGAGCGACGGTCAGGGCGCGGTGGGTGGCCTCGTCACGGGCCAGCAGCACCAGCCCCGAGGTGCCCACGTCCAGCCGGTGCACGAGGAGCAGCTCCGAGGCCACGAGGCCCCACGCGGCGGCCTCGGCCGGGTCGAGGGCCGCGACGAGGCGCGCCTCCGCGGCCCCGGGCTCGCGCCGCCGGGTCGCGAGGCTCACGCCCGCCGGCTTGTCCACCACCGCCAGGCGCTCGTCCACCCACACCAGCCGTGCCGTCTTCTCCACCCGCCCAGCATCGCACGGTGCGGGCGGGGCGCCAACGGACCCCCTGCCCGGCGACGGTGCCCTGTGCTACAAGGCGTCATGGACCCCGTGATCCTGGCGGTGTTCGTGGCCGTGTACGCCGGCATGATCCTCGGCGGCGTCCCGGGGCTCGCCCTCGACCGCACCGGCGTCGCGCTCCTGGGCGCCATCGTCCTGGTGGCGACCGGCCGGGTCACCACGGCCGCGGCGTGGCAGGCCGTCGACGTCCCCACCATGGCGCTGCTGTTCGGGCTCATGGTGGTCTCTGCACAGTTCCGCCTCGGCGGGTTCTACGCGGCGCTGACCCGGCGCCTGGCGGCGGCGGAGGTCGGTCCGGGCACTCTCCTCGCCCTCGTCGTGGCCACCGCAGGGTTGCTGTCGGCGCTCCTCGCCAACGACATCGTGTGCCTCGCCGTGGCGCCGCTCCTGGTCGAGGGGTGCGCCCGGAGGGGCCTCGACCCGGTGCCGTTCCTGCTCGCCCTGGCCTGCTCCGCCAACGTGGGCTCCGCGGCCACCCTCATCGGCAACCCGCAGAACATGCTGGTGGGCCAGACGCTCCACCTCTCCTTCGCGGCCTACGCCGTCGACGCCGCCGTGCCGGCCGCGGCGTCCCTCGCCGTGGTCTGGCTGGTCGTCCACCGGGGCGTCCGCTCGCGCTGGCTCGCCCACACGCCCATCCCCGCCGTCGCGGCGCCGCCCTTCGACGCCTGGCAGACCATCAAGGGCGCGGTGCTGGTCGCCGGCATCGTCGCCGCCTTCCTGCTCACCTCCTGGCCCCGCGAGGTGGTCGCTCTGGCGGCGGCGGGGATCCTCATGACCAGCCGCAGGATGCGCACGCGGGACGTGCTCGCCGCCGTGGACTGGCAGCTGCTCGCCCTGTTCGCGGGGCTGTTCGTGGTCAACCACGCCCTGGTGGCCTCCGGGATGGCCTCGGGCGCCCTGGCGGCGCTGGCCGCCGCCGGCATCGATCTCCGCGCGCCGGCGCCGCTGTTCGCGGTCACCGCGGTGCTGTCCAACCTCGTCTCCAACGTCCCCGCGGTGATGCTGCTGCTCCCCGCCGCCACCCATGCCACCGCCGGCCCGGTGCTCGCCCTGTCCAGCACCCTCGCCGGTAACCTCCTGGTGGTGGGGAGCCTCGCCAACATCATCGTGGTGGAGCAGGCGTCCCGGCTGGACGTGCGCATCTCCTGGCGGCGGCATGCCCGGACCGGCGTTCCGGTCACCCTCGCGAGCCTCGCCCTCGCAGCCGCCTGGCTGATCCTGCGCGGCGTGTGAAGGCGGACCCCGGCCCCGGCACCCCTTGACAACGCGCGCGCAAGACTTATCTTGTGCAACGAATGGAGACAGACGCTTCCCCCGACCGCCCTCCAAGCGGTTCCGTCCGGGATGGTTGTAATCCAACCTCCCGGCCGATGGTGTCCGTGTCTGCCATCTCCCCCGGCCCCGCCTCCGAAGCGCGGGGTCTTCCCGTCATGTCAGCCTCACCGCGGTTGACAGGGATCCCCGGCTAGCCGCCCACATCATGTCTCCGCGGCCCGCGAGGGCTTCCCGGCCGGGCTCCCCCAGGAGGCCCGGAACCAAGCGCACGTGTTCAGGGACGCGACACCTACCGTCATCCCCGGCGGTCTTTTCGGACCGCCCCTCCCGCACCGGAGACGAGGAGCGATGAGCACCCCCAACCCCAGTGAAGACCCGCTGATACCCGCGGCCCGGCGGGAGGCGATCTGCCGCCTCTTCGCCGAGCCCTACGACCCCGCACGGTGGAACGACTGGCGATGGCAGATGCGCCACCGTCTGTCCCGACCGGAACAGTTCGAGGCGCTGCTGCGGCTCACCCCGGCCGAGCGGCGCGGTCTCGCGCTCTCCCGGGAGAAGTTCGCCGTCGCCGTGACCCCCCACTTCGCCGAGCTCATCGATCCCGAGGACCCCGCCTGCCCCATGCGCCTCCAGGTCGTGCCCCGGGAGGAGGAGCTGCTGGTGGGGCCGGGCGACATGGAGGACCCCTGCGGCGAGGACGGCGACTGCGTCGTTCCGGGGCTCGTCCATCGCTATCCCGACCGTGTGCTCCTCCTCGCTCTCGACACCTGCGCGGCGTACTGCCGGTACTGCACCCGCTCGCGCCTGGTCGGCCAGGGCGCCCTCGACCCTCTCACCCGGCGGATGGACGCGATCGTCGCCTACCTCGAGAGCCATCCCGAGGTTCGCGACGTGCTGCTGTCCGGAGGCGATCCCCTGCTCCTGTCGGAGGACCGCCTCGAAGCGGTGCTGGCCCGCATCCGCGCCGTGGAGCACGTGGAGTTCGTCCGCATCGGGTCCCGCGTCCCCTGCTTCCTGCCCCAGCGCATCACTCCGGAGCTGGTCGCAGTGCTGCGCCGGCACCGGGTCTGGCTCTCGCTGCACTTCTCCCACCCCCGCGAGCTCACGCCCGAGGCGGCCCGGGCCTGCGACCTCCTCGCCGACGGGGGCATCCCCCTGGGCAGCCAGACGGTCTTGCTGCGCGGGGTGAACGACGACACCACGACCCTGAAGGCGCTCTTCCACGGCCTCCTCAGGATGCGTGTCCGCCCCTACTACCTCTATCAGTGCGACCCGGTCGTGGGCACCTCGCACCTGCGCACCACCGTGGCACGGGGCCTCGAGCTCATCGCCTCGCTGCGCGGCCACACCAGCGGCTACGCGGTCCCCACCTACGTCATCGACGCCCCGGGCGGCGGCGGCAAGGTCCCCATCCAGGCGGACACCGTGGTGCGGCACGAGGACGGCACGTGGGTTCTGCGCAACTGGGAGGGGAAGGAGTACGCCTACCCGGACCCGCGGGCGTGAGGGCGACGACATGACGCTGCGCATCGGCCTGTGCTACGACCTCAAGTCGGACTACCTGGCGGCGGGCTTCGCCGCCGAGGACGTGATGGAGTTCGACGGGGAGGACACCGTCGAGGGGCTCGAAACGGCGCTGCGCCAGCTCGGCCACGCGCCGGAGCGAATCGGGCGAGGCACGGTCCTGGCCTCCCGGCTCGGCGCCGGGGAGCGCTGGGACCTGGTGTTCAACATCGCCGAGGGGGTGCGGGGGCGTTCGCGGGAGGCGCAGGTCCCGGCTCTGTGCGAGCTCTTCGACCAGCCCTACACCTTCGCCGATCCCCTCACCTGCGCCCTCACCCTGGACAAGGCGATGGCCAAGCGGATCGTGCGGGACCACGGCCTGCCCACCGCGCCCTTCGCCGTGGTCGCCTCCGAGGCCGAGGCCGCGGCGGTGACGCTGCCGCCGCCGCTGTTCGTCAAGCCGGTGGCCGAGGGCAGCTCCAAGGGCGTCACCGGACGCTCGCTGGTCCGTGACGCCGCCGGCCTTCCCGCGGCCTGCGCCGCGCTGCTGGCGCGCTACTCCCAGCCCGTGCTCGTGGAGCGCTTCCTCCCCGGCCGGGAGGTCACGGTGGGCGTCATCGGCAACGGCGGCGCGGCACGGACGGTGGGCGTCCTCGAGGTGGGCTTCACCGCGGCCGCCGAGACACCCGCCTACACCGCGCTCAACAAGGACGAGTACCTGCTCCGCGTGGCCTACACCCTCCTCGACGGGGAGTCGATGGCGGAGGAGGCGCGCCGGCTGGCCCTCGACGTCTACCGGGCACTGGGGTGCCGCGACGCCGCCCGCGTGGACCTGCGCTGCGACGCCGGGGGACGGCTCAACTTCCTCGAGGTGAACCCGCTGCCGGGGCTCAACCACGTGCGCTCCGACCTGCCCATCCTGGCGCGGCTGGGAGGCACGCCCTACCCGGCGCTGATCGGCGCCATCGTCGACGCGGCACGCTCGAGGACCGCGCGGTGAGCGGACACCGCCGCGTGGTGGTGGCCCACTCCCGGGTGGACGCCGCTGCCGACCCGTCCACGGCGGACGTGCTGGACCAGGTCGCCCTGGTGCTCGACGCCTGCGCGGCGGCCGGCCTCGAGGCGGCGGCCGTGGCGGTCGAGGACGGGCGGGTATGGGAGCGCCTGGCCGCCGTGGACGGCGCGGTGGTCTTCAACCTGCTCGAGGCGCCTCCCGGACGGCCTGAGCTCCATGCCGCGGCGACGGCGGCGCTCGAGCTCCTCGGCGTCCCCTTCACCGGCTCGCGCGCCGCGGCGCTGTGGCTCACCACCGACAAGCTCGCCACCCGGGCGCTCCTCGCCGCCGAGGGGCTGCCGGTGGCCGGAGGCGGTCGCCTCGACCCCGGCCGGCCCGCCGTGCTGGACCACGTGCCGCCGCCGTGGATCGTCAAGCCGGCCTGGGAGGACGCCTCGGTGGGGCTGGAGGGGAACCCCGTGTGCACGACCCGGGGGGAGGCCGTGGCGCGGGCCCGCGCCCTCGCCGCCCGCTTCGCCGGCCAGCCGGTCCTCGTCGAGCACTTCCTCCCCGGGCGGGAGCTCAACGTGGCGCTCCTCGACCTGGACGGGGCCGCGGAGACGCTCCCGGTGGCCGAGATCGCCTTCGTGGACTTCCCCCCCGGCATGCCGGCGCTGGTCGGCTACGAGGCCAAGTGGGACACGGGCTCCTTCGCCGACACCCACACGGTGCGGCGCTTCCCCGGGGGCCATGACGCCGCGCTACTGGAGGCGGTGCGCGCGCTGGCGCTGGCCGCCTGGGACGCGTGCGGCGGGAGAGGGTACGGCCGGGTGGACCTGCGCCTCGACGAGGCGGGACGCCCGTGCATCCTGGAGGTGAACACCAACCCCTGCCTGGCGCCGGACGCCGGCTTCCTGGCCGCGGCGGCCGCGGCGGGGCTCGGTCCGGCGGAGGTGGTCGGGCGCATCATCGCCGCGGCGCGGTGAGAGGAGGACGAGGGTGGCGACGAGGGGAGAGGTGACGGTGCGGCGGGGTCTCGAGCCCGGAGACCGGGAGCCGGTGGCGGCGCTGCTGGCGGCGACGGGGTTCTTCAACGCCGAGGAGCTCGAGGTGGCGATGGAGCTGGTGGACGACGCGCTGCGCCTCGGCGAGGCGAGCCACTACCGGTTCCTCGTCGCCGAGACGGGGGGCGCGGTGTCCGGCTACGGGTGCTGGGGCCCGATCCCCGGCACCGTGGCCTCGGCGGACTTCTACTGGCTCGCCGTGCACCCCGACCGGCAGCGGCTCGGGATCGGCCGGGCGCTGCTCGGCGGAGCGGAGGCGTGGATGGCCGCCGAGGGGCGGACGCGGGTCTACATCGAGACCGCCACGCGCGCCCAGTACGCGCCGACCCGCGCGTTCTACCTGGGGTGCGGCTACACCCTGGCGGCGGAGCTCACCGACTACTACGCCCCCGGCGACGGCAAGGCGATCTTCCTCAAGGTCCTGAACGCCGGAACCTAGCTCCGCCCCCGCTTCGGCTCCGGCCGGCGGCGGGGGGCGGCGAAGACCACCACGTCCCTGGCGCGCCACCGGTGGAACGTGTCCGCTTCCACCAGGCCCGCCCCGGCGAGCTCGGCGCGGAGCCGAGGATCGCGGGCGAGGTCGCCCGCGTACAGGCAGGCCGCGTCGGCGCCGGCGAGCGCCGCTCGCAGCTCGGCGGGCCGCGGGGGCGTCGCCACGTCGCGCACGGCGACGCCGTTGCCGAGGACGATGTGGTCGCCGAAGGCCCACGCCTGCGAGAGCACGACGGTGCGGACGCCCTCGTCGCGGGCCAGGTGCCCGGCGGCCGCGACCGCCGAAAGCGACTTCTCCGCGACGAGCTTCACGTTCCACAGCCCCACCGCGAGGGTGAGCGCGACCAGGGCGGCGGCCGTTCTGGGCCGGCCGCCGCGGGAGAGACGGCCGGCGGACGGCGACGAGGGCACCCGCGATGGCACCGCTCCCGAGCGGGCGCCCGGACGAGGACAGCGCGAGGGCCGCGGCGAGAACGCAGGTGACCACGGCCGTGCGCGGGTACGGCATGCTGCCGTAGGCGAGCGGCAGCCAGTGGAAGGCGTAGAGCGCCGCGGCGAGGCAGGCCGCCGGCTCCTCCACGCCCCAGCGCACGGCGAGACGCCACACCAGCCACACGTTGAGGGCGGCCAGGGCGACGAGCGGCGCGGTTGCGGCGAGCACGAGCCCGCGTGGCGAGGTCACGCCCAGGTGGTGGGCGGCGGCCGCGAACGGCGCCATCAAGACGTCGGGGAGCAGGAGGTTGCGGATCGGCCACGGCCGGTAGGCGAAACCGACGGCTCGCCGCAGAGCCTCCTCGAGGAGCTCCACGTCGTCGCCTGAGTGGAACCCCCAGAAGACGGACGCGAGGCCGAGGACGATCCGCGAATACCGGTCCGGCGTCTGCACGGTCGGAGTCCGGCCGGCGCCTCGAACCTGGGTCGTTCAGCCGCCGGCCGCCCTCATTGTGGACGGCGCGGCCCGCGCAGGGCCGCCAGGACGACGTGGGCCGGTCAGATCCGCTCGAGCTCGCGGACCGTCCTCTCGTTGACCACGTTGCCGGTGTTGAGGGTGCCGGCGGGCTCGAAGAGGAGGACGTGCGCCTCGCCCTCGGCCACCGGCAGATGCTCGACGCCGTGCGGCACGATGAGCAGCTCGCCGGGCCCGAGGTGGACCTCGCCGTCCCGCAGCCGGATGGTGAGGCGCCCCTTGACCACCAGGAACAGCTCGTCCTCCGCCTCGTGGGTGTGCCACACGAACTCGCCCGCGAGCCTGGCGAGCTTCACCGCCGACTCGTTCACCTCGCCGATGAGGCGAGGCTGCCACGGCTCGGTGCAAAGGGCGAACTTCTGAGCCAGGTTGACCTTCTCGAGCATACCCCCTCCGCGTCCCGCGCCTACAGGGCGACCGGGTCGGCGGCCTCGGGGTCGACGCCCAGCGCCTCGATGGCTCCGGCCACCTCGTCGACACCGCCGCTGCCGCCCCTGGCCAGCGCCGCCAGCGCCGCCACCACCACGTGCTCCGCATCCACCTCGAAGTGCCGGCGCAGCCCCTCGCGGGTGTCGGACAGCCCGTAGCCGTCCGTCCCCAGGGAGGTGAAGTCGCGCCCAATCCACCGGGCCACCATGTCCGGCACCGCGCGCAGATAGTCGGTGGCTGCGACCACGGGCCCCTCGGCGCCCTCGAGCTGCCCGGTCAGATAGGGCACGCGGGGCTCCTGCCCGGGGTGCAGCCGGTTCCAGCGCCCGGCGGCGAGGGCGTCGGCCCGCAGCTGCTGGTAGCTGGTCACGCTCCACACGTCGGCGCCCACACCGTAGCGCTCGGAGAGGATGTCCGAGGCGCGCAGCACCTCGCGGAGGATGGTGCCGCTGCCGAACAGCTGTACGCGCCGTCCGGCCGCTGCCGGGGACTGCCGGAACCGGTACATGCCGCGGACGATGCCCTCCGTCACGCCCTCGGGCATGGGCGGCATCTGGTAGTTCTCGTTGTAGGCGGTGACGTAGTAGAAGCAGTCCTCCTCGTCCTCGACCATGCGGCGCAGGCCGTCCTTGACGATCACCGCCAGCTCGTAGGCGAACGCCGGGTCGTAGGCGCGGACGTTGGGCACCACCGAGAAGAGCAGGTGGCTGTGCCCGTCGTCGTGCTGCAGCCCCTCCCCGTGCAGCGTGGTGCGGCCGGCGGTGCCGCCGATGAGGAAGCCCCTCCCGCGGGCGTCGCCGAACGCCCAGACGAGGTCGCCGACGCGCTGGAAGCCGAACATGGAGTAGAACAGGAAGAACGGCACCATCGTCAGCCCGTGGGTGGCATACGAGGTCCCCGCCGCCGTGAACGACGCCATCGATCCCGCCTCGGTGATCCCCTCCTCGAGGATCTGGCCGTCCTTCTGCTCCTGGTAGCGGAGGATCAGCTTGTGGTCCACGGGCTCGTAGAGCTGCCCCTTCGAGGCGTAGATGCCCACCTCGCGGAACAGCGACTCCATGCCGAACGTGCGCGCCTCGTCGGGGATGATGGGCACGATCCGCCGCCCCAGCTCCTCGTCCCGCACCAGCTTGCGGAGCATCTGCACCAGCGCCATGGTGGTGGAGACCTCGCGGTTCTCCGGGGTCCCCTGGAAGAACTCGGAGAACACCTCGTCCCCCGGCAGCGCCGGCGCGCTCGCCTGGACCTTGCGCAGCGGCAGCGTCCCGCCGAGGGCGGCGCGGCGCTCGGCGAGGTAGCGCACCTCCTCGCTGTCCGGGCCCGGGTGGTAGTAGGGGGGCATCCCCTCCTCCAGGGCGCCGTCCTCGATGGGCAGGTGCAACACGTCGCGGAACGCCTTGAGCTGCGCGGCGTCGAGCTTCTTCATCTGGTGGGTGGCGTTCTTGCCCTGGAAGTCCTTGCCCAGCGCCCAGCCCTTCACCGTCTTGACCAGGATCGCCGTGGGCCGGCCGTTCCTCTCCACGGCCATGGCATAGGCGGCGTACAGCTTGCGGTAGTCGTGGCCGCCGAACTTCAGGTTGAGGATCTCGGAGTCGGACAGGTCCCTGACCAGCTCGAGCAGGCGGGGTTCGGCGCCGAAGAAGTGCTGGCGCATGAACGCGCCGCCCTCGACGGCGTAACGCTGCCACCAGCCGTCGACCACGGTGTTGAGCCGCTCCACCAGGAGCCCGTGCTCGTCCCGCCGCAGCAGCTCGTCCCACTCGCGGCCGAGGACCACCTTGATCACGTTCCACCCTGCCCCGCGGAACTCGGCCTCGAGCTCCTGGATGATCTTGCCGTTGCCGCGCACCGGACCGTCGAGGCGCTGCAGGTTGCAGTTGACCACGAAGATCAGGTTGTCGAGCCCCTCGTCGGCGGCCACGTGGAGGGCGCCCAGGGCCTCCGGCTCGTCGGTCTCGCCGTCGCCCACGAACGCCCACACCCGCGAGCCGCTGGTGTCCTTCAGACCCCGGTTGTGCAGGTAGCGGGAGAAGCGCGCCTGGTAGATGGCGTTCAGCGGCCCGAGGCCCATGGACACCGTGGGGAACTCCCAGATCTCCGGCATGCGCCTCGGGTGCGGGTAGGAGGACAGCCCGTGCCCGGTGGTCTCGCGGCGGAACGCGTCCAGGTTGTCCTCGGTGAGCCGGCCTTCCAGGAACAGGCGCGAGTAGATCCCCGGAGCGGCGTGGCCCTGGTAGTACACCTGGTCGCCGTCCCCGTCCGCCTTGCCGCGGAAGAAGTGGTTGAACCCCACCTCGTACTGGGCCGCGGAGGACGCGTAGGTGGACAGGTGGCCGCCGATGCCCGGGTACTCGTGGTTGGCCCGGGTGACCATGGCCATGGCGTTCCAGCGGATGATGCGGCGGATGCGCTTCTCCAGGGCCTCGTCGCCGGGGAACTCCGGCTCCTGCTCCGGCGAGATGGTGTTGATGTACGGGGTCTGGACCAGCTCCATCCCGAGGTGCTGCATGCGCGCCCGCTTGAGGAGCTTGCGCAGCAGGAACTGGGCGCGGGCGGGGCCGCCGTCCTCGAGCACCGCGTCGAGGGACTCGATCCACTCCCGGGTCTCCCCGGGGTCCGCGTCGTACAGCTGGTGCTTGAAGCTCGATTCGAAGTCGATCCTGGGGGGCTTGTCGCCGCTTCTCGTGCTCAATCGGACCTCCCGTGCGGACGCGCCTCCCGCCGCCGCGGGTCGACCCCGCGTCCGGCGCCGGAGCGTCCCGCCCTCGCGCTGAGACGGCGGTCACGCCGCCTCATTGTAGGTGCAACGCCGCGCCCCCGGCGGGTGTTCCTCCCTGGAGGGGCCCGCAGGAGAGACGCGGGCGTCTCGGCGTTGACATACTGGTGACGGAATGGTACATCTTCAAACAGCTCGCAAAGGGAGATCCAGCATGCAGGTCCTCCTCACGATCCTCGTCCTCGTCGGCGGCGCCGGTACGCTGGCGGCCGCGCTGTTCGGAAAGCTGGCGACTTCGGGAACCGGCCGGACCCGCGCCCTCGTCTTCGCCTGGTCTGGACTCGCGACCTGGCTGTGCATCGCCCTCGTCGGCCTCGACCGCATGGGAGCGGGGCTCCTCGGCGTCCTCTTCGGGCTCGGCTGCGTCCTCGGGCTCACCGGCCTCGTGTGGATGCTGGCCACGCTGCCGCCGCGGCGCGAAGGCGCTCCGACGGCGAAGCCCTGGGCGCGCACCGCGGGGTTCGTCGCCGCCCTCGTGGCGGTGGACACCCTCACCGTGGCCGGGCTCCTGCAGCACCCCGCCTGGGTCCGCCTGGCCAGCGTCGCCTTCAGCCTCGGCGCCACCGGCGCCCTCGTCGCGGCGTACCACGCCCGGCGCCGGCGCGGTACGCCCCCCGCCGCGGCCTGAGCGCGGCGGCGGTCAGCGCTGCGGCTTCGCCCGCAGGTACTGCTCCGGCCACCGCACCGCGTCGTCGCGGCCGAGCTCCCGGGCCGCGCGGAGCGGCCAGTACGGCTCGCGCAGGAACTGGCGGGCGAGCAGCACGAGGTCGGCCCGGCCCTCCCGGACGATGGCGTCGGCCTGCGCCGGCTCCGTGATCAGCCCCACCGCCCCCGAGGGCATGCCGGCCTCGCGGCGGACCCGCTCCGCGAAGGGGACCTGGTAGCCGGGGGCCAGCGGGATGCGGGCGTGGGGCACGTTGCCGCCGGAGGAGCAGTCGATGAGGTCCACGCCCAGGGGCGCGAGCTCGCGGGCGAGGGCGACGGTGTCGTCGCCGTCCCAGCCGCCCTCCACCCAGTCCGTGGCCGAGACCCGCACCAGCAGGGGCCGGTCGCCGGGCCACACCTGCCGGACCGCCTCCACCACCTCGCACAGCAGCCGGATGCGGTGCTCGAAGCTGCCGCCGTAGCCGTCGCCCCGGCGGTTGGACAGCGGTGACAGGAACGAGTGCAACAGGTAGCCGTGGGCGGCGTGGATCTCGACGGCCCCGAAGCCGGCGTCGAGGGCGCGCCGCGCGGCGGCGGCGAAGGCGGCCACCACGGCCGCGATGGCTCCGGCGTCGAGCGGCTCGGGGACCGGGTAGCCCTCGGCGAACGGGATGGGGCTCGCCCCGACCACCGGCCACCCCTCCGGCGGCGCCACCGGGCCTCCCCCCTGCCACGGCGCCGCGGTGGAGGCCTTGCGGCCGGCGTGGGCGAGCTGGATGGCGGGCAGCGCGCCCAGGGAGCGGATGAAGGCCGCCACGCGGGCCAGCTCCGCCACGTGGCCGTCGCGCCAGATGCCCAGGTCCGCCGGCGAGATCCGCCCTTCCGGGACCACCGCCGAAGCCTCCGCGACGACCAGGGCGGCACCGCCCACGGCCCGGCTGCCCAGGTGGACGAGGTGCCAGTCGTTCGCCACGCCGTCGCTGGCCGAGTACTGGCACATGGGAGAAACACCGATGCGGTTGCGCAGGATCGTCCCGCGCAGCTCGAGAGGCGTGAAGAGATCGGCGGTCACGGCAACTCCTTCCCCGGCGGCGGTCAGCCCGACTCCCCGGCGCGGCTCCGCCACCCCGCGGCGTGCACCGGCACCGGCTCGAGGTCCCACACCTCGCGGGCGTACTCGAGCACGGCCCGGTCCGCAGAGAAGCGGCCCATGGCGGCGACGTTGCGGATGGCCTTCGCGGCCCACGCCCCGGGGTCGGCGAAGAGCGCCTCGACCCGCGCCTGAGCGTCGACGTAGGCGCGGTAGTCGGCGAGGACGAGGAAGCGGTCGCCGTGCTCCATCAGCGCCGCCCACACGTCGCGCAGCATCGCCGCGTCGCCGCCCACGAACACGCCCCGGCGCAGGTCCTCCATGACGCCCGCCAGCTCGGGGTCGGCGGCGGCCACGGCCCGGGGATCGTAGTCCCCGGACAGCACCGCCTCGGCCTCGGCCGCCGCGAGCCCGAAGGTGAAGAAGCTGTCCTCCCCCACCGCCTCGCGGATCTCGATGTTGGCGCCGTCCAGGGTGCCGATGGTCAGCGCCCCGTTGAGGGCCAGCTTCATGTTGCCGGTGCCGGAGGCCTCCGTGCCGGCCGTGGAGATCTGCTCGGAGAGGTCGGCGGCGGGGATGATGATCTCCGCCAGGCTCACCCGGTAGTCGGGAACGAACGCCACGCGGAGGCGTCCGGCCACGTCGGGGTCGGCGTTGACCACGTCGGCCACGCCGTTGATGAGCCGGATCACCTGCTTGGCCATGTGGTAGGCGGGCGCGGCCTTGCCGCCGAAGATCACAGTGCGCGGCACCACGGGCCGCCGGGGGTCGGCCTTGATCCGGCGGTACGCCGTGATGACGTGGAGGACGTTGAGCAGCTGCCGCTTGTACTCGTGCATGCGCTTGACCTGCACGTCGAACAGCGAGCCGGGGTCCACGTCCACGCCGCACAGACGCTTGAGCGCCGCGGCCAGTGCGGCCTTGTTGCCCCTCTTGATGGCGAGGAACTCGCCCTGGAAGGCGGGGTCGTCGGCGAAGCGGACGAGCTGGCCAAGCCGCTCGAGGTCTTTTTCCCAGCCGGCGCCGATGTGGGCCGTGACGGCCGCGGCGAGCGCCGGGTTGCACTCGGCCAGCCAGCGCCGGGGCGTGATGCCGTTGGTGATGGACACGAAACGCTCCGGCCACAGCGCCGCGAAGTCCGGCAGCACCTGCCGCTTGAGCAGCTCCGTGTGGAGCGTGGCCACGCCGTTGACGCGGTGGCTGCCCACCACCGCCAGATGCGCCATGCGGAACGCCTTGCGCCCGTTCTCGTCGACCAGGGAGAGACGGCGCAGCAGGTCCAGGTCGCCGGGGCGGCTCTCGCTCACCGATTCCAGGAAGCGCAGGTTGAGGTCGTAGAGGATCTGGGCGTGGCGCGGCAGCATCCGCTCCACCAGCGCCACCGGCCACACCTCCAGCGCCTCCGGGCGCAGGGTGTGGTTGGTGTAGCCACAGCAGGCGCGGGTGAGGGAGAACGCCTGCTGCCAGGGCAGGCCGGCCTCGTCGACGAGCAGGCGGAGGAGCTCGGCGACGGTCAGGGCGGGGTGGGTGTCGTTGAGCTGGAACGCCACCAGCTCCGGCAGCCGCGCCCAGGCCTCGCCGTGCTCCCGCCGGAAGCGCTTCACGACGTCACCGACCGCGCAGGCGGCGAGAAAGTACTCCTGGGTGAGGCGGAGCACGCGCCCCGCCTCGACGGCGTCGGAGGGATAGAGGACCTTGGTCACGGCCTCCACGTTCTCCCGGCTCGCCACCGCGCTCAGGAAGTCCCCGCGGGAGAACGTCTCGAAGTCGAACTCGTCGGGGGCGTCGGCCTTGAAGAGACGGAGGATCGCCACCGCATCGGTGCCGTGGCCGGCGACGAGGACGTCGTGGGGCACGCCCAGGAGCCGGTGCGCCGGGTGCCAGACGGAGCGCCGCCGGCCGTCGGGGCCCCCCACCCACTCCGTGAACCCCCCCAGCCCCACCTCCACGGTGAGGTCGGGACGGGGGATCTCCCAGGCGTAGCCGCCCTCCAGCCACTCGTCGGGGCGCTCCCGCTGCCAGCCCTCGGCCAGCTCCTGGCGGAAGATGCCGAAGTCGTAGCGGAGGCCGTAGCCGTAGGCGGGAAGCTCCAGGGTGGCCAGGGAGTCCAGGAAGCAGGCGGCGAGGCGGCCCAGGCCGCCGTTGCCCAGCCCCGGGTCCCGCTCCTCATCGACGAGGTCGTCCAGCTCGATGCCCAGCCCCGCGAGCGCCTGCCGCGCCGTCGCGGTGAGGTCGGTGGCGGCCAGGTTGTTCCTCACCAGGCGGCCGATGAGGTACTCCATGGAAAGGTAGTGGACCACCTTGGCGCCCTGCTTCCGCCAGGCTGTCTCCGAGGCGGCGAGGCGGTCGATGAGCGTCTCGCGGACGGCGAGCTGCAGGGCGCCCAGCTGGTCCGCCCGGCTCGCCCCGTCAAGGTCCACGCCGCGGATGTACCGCAGGTAGTGGACGAAACGCTGGCGGAAACGATCGGGTGTCAGCGGCGCAGGGCGTCCAAGTCCAGGCAAGATCCCTCCGGCGGCGCGACCGCCCGGGCGGCGGCCGCCCGCGGCGTCAGTATACCCACCCGCCCGGCGCGGGCCGCCGTCCGCGATGGGCAACGCCCCGCGAGGGGGCGGGCTTCCCGGTCGGGGGCGCCTCGCTGGTATGGTTGCGGGGCAACCGGGAGCTTCGCCGCCCCGGGGGAGGTGTCCGTGCGTTGGTCCCGACTCGTCGTCGTCCTCGCGGCCGCCCTGTGCGCCGCACCCCTGCTCTCCGCCCAGCCGCCCCGCCTGGTGCTCTTCGTCAGCGTGGACCAGCTCCGGGCCGACCACCCCCCCCGCTACGCGGAGCAGGAGCTCCCGGAGAACGGGGAGCGCGGTCCCGGCGGCTTCCGCTTCCTGGCCGGCGGCGCCGTCTACACCGCGGCGCGCGTCGCCCACGTGCCGGCGGAGACCGGCCCCGGCCACGCCACCCTCCTCACCGGCTCAGCACCCTGCCTGGACGGCATCGTCGCCAACGACTGGTACGACCGGACCGCCGGGAAAGTACGGTACTGCGTGGACGACGGCTCGGTGAGCCTGGTCGGCGGCACGGGCCGTCCGGTCTCGCCCCGCGCGCTCCGGGTCACCACGGTAGGCGACGAGCTCAAGCTGGCCACCGCCGGCAACGCCCGCGTGGTGAGCCTGGCCTTCAAGGACCGCGCCGCGGTTCTCATGGCGGGTCACGCCGCCGACGACGTGCTGTGGCTGGACCGCGCCGGGAACTGGGTGACGAGCACCTTCTACGCCGCCGCGCTGCCGGAGTGGGCGAGCCGCCTCAACGCCGAACGCTTCATCGACACCTACTTCGAGCGCACCGGCAGCCCGGACCGCGTGTGGACGCCCCTCCTCGACGCCTCGGCCTACGCCCTCACCCGCCCCGCCGCGGGCGGCGGGGGGGTCGTGTTCCGGCACGTCCTCGACGAGAGCTACCCCGGCTGCGAGAGCGCCGTCTGCGCCTTTGTCCGCTCCGGCCTCGGCAACGACTACCTCTTCGAGGCGGCGCGCCGGGCGGTGGTCGCCGAGGGGCTCGGACGCGACGACGTGCCCGACCTCCTCGCCCTCAGCCTGTCGAGCAACGACTCCGTCGGCCACCGGTACGGCCCGTACTCGCCGGAGATCATGGACGTCACGCTCCGCACCGACCGGGCCCTGGCCGCCTTCCTCGCCTTCCTCGACAGCCGGGTCCCGGGCGGCCTGGACCGGGTCCTGGTGGTCCTCACCGCCGACCATGGCCTGGCGCCGGCGCCCGAGGAGCTCCAGGATGACGCCCGGGTGGCCGCGCTCCGCGTCAGGCCCGGCGCCGTGGCGGCGGCCGCCGAGACCGCTCTGGAGGCGCGCTTCGGGACCGGGCCGTGGGTGCTCGCGCCGGCCGCCGACAACGGCGACACCGGCCCCTACCTCTACCTGGACCGCACCCGGCTCGCCGCGGAGGAGATCCCCGCCGCCGGGGCCGAGGAGGTGGCGGCGCAGGCGGCGGCGGGCGTCCCGGGCGTGCTCGCCGCGTTCACTCGCTCGCAGCTGCTCGCGGGGGCGGTGCCCCCCTGGCCGTGGGTGCGCTCCGTGACCAACGGCTTCCACCCCGTCCTCTCCGGCGACGTCGTGGTCGTCCCCGCCCCGGGGTCCTCCTGGAGCGGCTCCGACTCCGGCTCCGGGCACGGCGCCCCGTGGCCCCCCGACACCCGCGTCCCGTTGCTGCTGCGGGGACCCGGGATCCACGCCGGCACGTTCTCCCGGCCGGTCACCACCATGGACGTCGCACCGACGATCACGCAGATCCTGGGCATCGCCACCCCCTCCGGCTGTCTCGGGGAGCCCCTCCGGGAGGCGCTGGACAGCGGCGTCTCCTGAGCCCCCCGGGCCGTCCTCCCGGCACCGGGAAACATTCCCGTACCCCCGGGGCGTTGCCGACATCGTCGGGAGGCGGGACATGCGCGTCGCGTTCATCGGACTGGGGAGAATGGGGCTGCCCATGGCGGCCAACGTGCTGCGGGCCGGGCACCGGCTCACCGTGTACAACCGCACCGCGAGCCGCGCCGACGCGCTGGCGGCGGAGGGCGCGGCGGTGGCGGCGACGCCGGCCGGGGCCGCGCGCGGGGCCGAGGTCCTCGTCACCATGCTGGCCGATGATTCCGCCGTTGAGTCCGTCCTGTTCGGGGACGACGGAGCCACTGCCCCGGAGGGCGCGTTCGGCGCCCTGCCCCGGGGTGCCGCCCACGTGTCCATGAGCACCATCGGCGTGGCGCTCTCGCGCCGCCTCGCCGCTCGGCACGCCGCGGCCGGCCACGACTACCTGGCGGCACCGGTGTTCGGGCGGCCCGAGGCCGCCGAGGCCGGCAGGCTCCGCCCCGTGGTGGCGGGGCCCGCAGCGGTGGTGGCGCGGTGCCGCCCCGTGCTCGAGGCGGTGGGGCGGGAGGTGTTCGTGCTGGGCGAGGACCCTGGCCTGGCAAACACCGTCAAGCTCGCGGGCAACTTCGTGCTGGCCTCCGCCATCGAGGCGCTGGGCGAGGCGATCGCCCTGGTGCGCAAGTCCGGCGGGGAGGCTTCGGCGTTCATGGAGGTCATGAACGCCCTGTTCGCCTCCCCCGTCTACGCGAGCTACGGCGGGCTCATCGTCGAGGAGCGCTACGAGCCCGCCGGCTTCGCCTTCCGCCTGGGGCTCAAGGACCTGCTCCTGGCCCTCGCCGCCGGCGGTGCGGAGGAGGTGCCCCTGCCGCTGGCGTCGGTGCTCCGGGACCACTTCCTCACCGGGGTGGCGGGCGGGCTCGGCGACGCGGACTGGGCGGCGCTGGGCCGGCTGGCCGCGGGCCGGGCGGGCCTCGGACCGTCCTGAACGGCGGCGGATCCGCGGACGACAGGGGCGCCCGCGGCGCTCAGCGGCGGGTGAAACGGCGGCCGATGGCGCGCGCGAGCATGCGCACCCGCTCCGGCCAGGGCAGCCGGACGAAGTTGGTCGCCACCACGCCCCGGGTGAAGAACGTCTTGCGGGAGTAGTCGATGGGCACCTCCACCATGACCGGGATGCCGGTGCGGGTCAGGCCCAGCGCCTCGGACAGCGTGCGGTGGAGATCGGCGTCCCCGGTGATCTTGAGGTAGCGGCACCCGGCGGCCCGCGCGAAGTCCTCCACCTGGTAGGGCGGCAGCACCGAGCAGGTGGCGCGGTTCAGCGTGGTGCGCTGGAACTGCGCGATCTGCGCCAGCTCGCCGTCGCGGAGCACGCACACCAGCGGAGCGGCGCGGTAGGCGGCCGCCGTGAGCAGCTCGAGGCCCGTCATGAGCAGAGCCCCGTCCCCGGCGAGGGCGACCACGTCGCGGCCGGGGTTGGCGAACGCCGCGCCGACGGCGGCGGGGACCGCGTAGCCCATGCAGGAGTAGTCCACCGGCGCCAGGAAGCAGCCCGGCCGGGTGAGCCTCAGGTGCTCCATGGCGAGGAAGGTGCCGTTGCCGCTGTCGGCGGTGAAGACGGCGTCGTGCCCGGCGAGCTCCTGAAGGGCGCCGAACAAGGCGTGGGGCGTCACGCGGTCCCGCGCGCCCGGCGCGCTCCAGGCCGCCAGCACCTCCCGGTGCCCCGCCGCGATCTCCCCCTCCAGCGCCGCGTCCCGCCCGCGGTGGGGGAGCCTCTCCAGGAGCGCCGCGAGGAAGGCGCCCGCGTCCGCGGTGACGCTCTGCGCCGCCGGGACGTTACGGCCGAACACGTCCGGGTCGATGTCCACGTGCACGAGCGTCCCGGCGGGGGGCTCGGCCCCGTAGCTGGCGGTCGCCACCTCCCCGAAGCGGCAGCCGACCGCCAGCATCCCGTCGCACCTCTCCACCACGCGCCGCACGAACGCCGGTGCCGAGGCTCCGAAGCCGTTCCACAGGAACAGCGGGTGGTCCTCCGGGAACACCCCCTTGCCGGAGATGGTGGTGACCACGGGCGCGCCCAGCCTCTCGGCCAGGGCGAGGGCCGCCGGCGCGGCGTGGCGGACGCCCAGCCCGAGGTAGAGCACCGGGTGGCGGGCGCGCCCCAGGCGGGCGGCCACCTCCTCGAGCTCGGCCTCCGCCGGGACGGGAGGCGCGGCGGCCTCCTCCTCGAAGGCGAGGCGGTCCACGTGCTGGGTGAGCAGGTAGAGGTTGGCGGGGACCTCCACCGCCACGGGCCCGGGGACGCCGCTGCGCGCGATGCGGAACGCCCGGCGCACGGCCGGGTAGAGCTCCCCGGCCTCGCGCACGGCCAGCACGGCCTTGGTCACCGGCCGGAGCACCGCGAGCTGGTCGATGGCGTGGAGCTGGTAGGCGCGGCCCGTGTCGGAGCGGATGCCGCAGGCGAGCACCACCATCGGCACCGTATCGAGGAACGCCTCGGCGATGCCGGACAGCGCGTGGGTCACGCCGGCGCCGGGGACCACGTTGACGACCCCCACCTGCTCCGACGAGCTGGAAATGCCGCAGGCCAGGAACGAGGCCGCCTGCTCGCTGGTGACCAGCACCGGGGTCACCGTCCCGGAGCGCTCCAGCGCGTCGTAGAGCTCGATGTTGTGGGTGCCCGGGATGCCGAAGGCGTGCGTCACGCCCTCGTCCTCGAGCGCGCGCACCACCAGCTCGGCGCCCCTCACCTTCATGAGGCGAGCAGCTCCGGCGCGGACGCCCGGATGCGCTCCGCGGCGCGGTTGGCGAACGCCATGATGGTCAGGTACGGGTTGATCTCCGCCGAGGACGGGAAGAGGCTGGCGTCGGCCACGAAGAGCCAGGGCACGCCGTGCACCTGTCCCCAGACGTCGGTGACGGAGTCGGCGGGGCCCGTCCCCATGCGGCAGCCGCCCATGAGGTGGGCGCTGGACACCGAGACCCGGCCGAGCTGGAGCCGGTCCAGGGTGATGAGCTCGTCGAGGCTCCCCGCCTCCTCGCGCTCGATGAGGAAGGTGCGCCCGGCCGGGGCGTGCACCCGCCGGGCCCCCGCCGCGAAGAAGATCCGCGCCGACACGCGCATGGACTCCACCAGGGCGCGCTTCACGCCGTCGGTGAACGTGTAGTGGACGACGGGATCGCCGTTGCGGTCCACGGTGACGCGGTTGCCGGGCAGGGCGGGGTCGGTGGCCAGCACCAGGATCATCTGCAGCCGGTCCATGTGGCGCATGAGCGCGCTGTGCCCGGGGCCGAACCCGGCCAGGTTCTTGGCGGTGGTGAACGGGAAGTACATGCAGGTTTCGAGGAGGAACCCCGCCTCGGCGAACTGGTCGCAGTAGTAGCTCTTGGGGTGCCCGAAGTAGTTGGTGATCGGCCGGTCGTGCTGGCCCACCAGGATGAGCGCCGGGTGGGCCGTGAAGTAGCGCCCCAGGGCGGGGAGGCGAACGGGCAGGCGGGAGCGCAGGAGCAGGGCGGGGGAGTTCACGGCGCCGGCGGCGACCACGATGATCTTCGCGGAGATCCGGTACCGTCCCGGCTCCCAGGCCGAGGGCAGGCCGAACGGCGGGTTGGCGACGGTGGCGGTGCACTCCCGCTGGCCGATGGAGTCCACCCGGCAGTTGGTGACGATCTCCACCCCGCGCTGCTCCGCCGCGGGCAGCTGGACCCGGAGCGTCCCCTGCTTGGCCGCGTTGGGGCAGCCCAGGTTGCACATCCCGGAGCCCTTGCACCCCTTCAGGTTGACGGGGAACTGCTCCACCCGGTAGCCCAGGGCCCGGCAGCCCTCGCGGAACAGCCTGTTGTTGTCGTTGATGAACGGCTCCTCCAGGAGGTGGACGTTGTTCTCGCCGACGTACTGCTCACAGCGGCGGCGCAGGTCGTCCGCCTCGAGGCCGGGTACGCCCCAGCGCTCGACGGTGGCCCCGGGGATGGTCAGGGAGGTCCCCGTGTACACCACGGTGGAGCCTCCCAGGGCGCGGGCGAACGCCAGCGTCATGGTGCCCTCCGCGGTGAGGAAGCCGCCGTCGTCGAAGTAGAGCTTGCGGGCCATCTCGAGCTCCCGGCCCGTGTACTCCTCCTCGGCCAGGCGCGGCCCCCACTCCAGCACCGCGATGCGCACCCCGTCCCGGCACAAGGGGGCGAGCTCCTGCGCCACCGTGCCCCCGCCGGCTCCCGAGCCGATGATCACGATGTCGTAGGCGGCCTCACGCATGAAGCCTCGCATTGCCGTCGAACGACGGCGTGTAGCCGATGCCCGCCCCCACCCCGGGGCGGGCGTAGTAGCCCATGAAGCTCAGCGCCTTCACGCCCCAGAACCCTTTGCGGAGCAGCGTGAGCGGGGCGTTCTCGAACCAGCGGAGCGCGGCCTCCCGCCGCGCCGGGGCGAGGCGGTCGAGGGGAGCGCCCCAGCGCGCCACCGGCGCCAGCCGCAGCACCGTGAGGAAGAGGGAGAGCTGCCGCCGCACCCCGGCCGGCCGCGCCGCCAGGGCGTCCTCCACGATGGCTCTGAAGGCGCGCCGCTCCTCAGCATCGAGCGACGCGGCCTCGGGGACGATGGCCTCGGCGGTGCGCAGCAGGAAGGTGAGCTTCGACTCCGGAATTGTTTTCACCACGGCATTACAGCACCCGCCTGCGTCGCGATGCAAACGAAACGACGGCCGGAGACGGCACCGCCGCCTCCGGCCGTCGGCCACCGGGCCGCCGGGCTACTCGCGGGCGCCCAGGCTGCGGTCCATGCCCAGCAGCGCCGCCACGTTGTCGCCCGCGAGCTTGAGATGGGCGACGATGGGCTCCAGCGCCGCCTCCTCCTCCACCTGCTCGGTGACGAACCACTGCAGGAAGGCGTGGGTGGCGTGGTCCTTCCCCGTGTACGCCTTCTCCACCAGGGCACCGATGCGCGCGGTGACCTCCCGCTCGTGGGCGAGGGAAGCCTCGAACAGCGCCAGGGGCGAGGCCCACTCGGCGGGGGGCTCGGCGATGGCGGGCAGGCGTACGCGGCCGCCGCGCTCCGTGACGTAGCCGAAGATCTTCATCGCGTGGGTCATCTCCTCCTGGGCCTGCTTGCGCATCCATGCCCCCATGCCGCTCCAGTTCCCCGCCTCGCACCAGGACGACATGGCCAGGTAGAGGTAGAACGAGTAGAGCTCGGCGTTGATCTGGTCGTTGAGGGCCTTCTCCATGGGCTTTCCGATCATCGGGACATCCTCCTTCTGTCAGCGGGGACAACGTCACCCCGACGTCATCCCTTCCCGCCCGCCGAGCGGGACCGGCGACGCCGTCCGGCCCCTGCGGCCGTGGCGTCGGCATGGCGCAGCCCCTCCCGCCGGCACGCGCCCGCCCCCGCTGGTAGACTTGCCTTCCATGCGGCACGCCCGTTCCGACCGTCCGGAGACCCGGCCGGCACACCGGGGAGACCGCCGGTGAGGCGCTCCCGGGCCTGCGGCCTGCTCCTGCACCCGACCTCGCTGCCGGGACGCTGGGGGGTGGGCGACCTCGGCCCCGAGGCGCACCGGTACGTCGAGTGGCTGGCGGCGGCCGGCGTGGGGTGGTGGCAGGTGCTGCCCCTCAACCCTCCCGGCCCGGGGGAGTCCCCCTACTCCGCCACCTCGACCTTCGCCGGCAACCCCCTCCTCGTCAGCCCCGACCTGCTCGTCGGCGACGGGCTGCTGACGCCCGACGACATCGCGTCCGCCCCCTCGTTCGAGGACGGCCCCGTGGCGTTCGAGCGGGTGGTCCCGGCCAAGGAGGCCCTCCTGCGCCGCGCCTGGGAGCGCTTCCGCTCGGCGCCCCCGGAGGGGCTGGCGCCGGCGTTCGAGGCGTTCCGCCACCGGGAGCGGGACTGGCTGGACGACTACGCCGCCTTCGCCGCCATCGCGCACCTCGAGGGGTCGCCGGTCTGGCAGCGCTGGCCCGAGGCGCTGGCGCTGCACGACGAGGCCGCCCTGGCGGCCTGGACCGGGGCCCACGGGGACGAGGTCGGCTACCGGGCGTTCCGCCAGTTCCTGTTCTTCCGCCAGTGGGAGGCGCTGCACGGGTTCGCCCGCGAGCGCGGCGTGCGGATCTTCGGCGACCTCCCCCTCTTCGTGGCCTCCGCCAGCGCCGAGGTGTGGGCCCACCGGGAGCTGTTCCACCTCGACCGCCGCGGCTGGCCCACGGTGGTGTCGGGCGTGCCCCCGGACTACTTCAGCGAGACGGGGCAGCTGTGGGGAAACCCGCAGTACGACTGGGAGCGGCTGGCCGCCACCGGCTACCGCTGGTGGGTGGACCGGCTGCGCCACGCCCTGCGCTTCGCAGAGCTGCTGCGCATCGACCACTTCCGCGGCTTCGCCGCGAGCTGGGCGGTGCCCGCGGGGGACGTCACCGCGGCCGGCGGGCACTGGTCCCCGGGACCCGGGCGGGCGCTGTTCGACGCCGCCCGCGGCGCTCTGGGCGAGCTGCCGCTGGTGGCCGAGGACCTCGGCACGATCACGCCCGACGTGGTCGAGCTCAAGGACGCCCTGGGCCTGCCCGGCATGGCGGTGCTCCAGTTCGCCTTCGACCCCGCGGAGCGCTCCACCTTCCTGCCCCACAACCACGTGCGCAACCTGGTCGTCTACACGGGGACCCACGACAACAACACCACGGTGGGGTGGTGGCGCCAGGAGGCCGGCGAGGTACGCCGGGACTTCCTGCGCCGCTATGCCGGCACCGAGGGGCACGAGGTCCACTGGGACCTCATCCGGCTCGCTCTCGCCTCCGTGGCCCGCCTCGCCGTGATTCCGCACCAGGACGTGGCCGGTCTCGACGGCACGGCCCGCATGAACACGCCGGGGATCGCGGCGGGAAACTGGCGGTTCCGCCTCCCCCGGACGGCGCTGGACGAAGGCCTGCGCGACCGGCTCGCGGCCCTCGTCGAGCTCTACGACCGCCGGCCGTGAAGACTCTCGGGCGCCTTCTCCGCCCCGGTACCGTGGACGACCTCCTCCAGCATGCGGCATTCCACCTCGTGGGATTCGCCGTCGCCGTGCTCCCCGAGCGGGTCAAGGTCAAGCTCCCGTGGTGCGAGTACAGCACCGTCTCCGCCCACGTCGCCTCGGGCGTGTCCGAGGTGCTCGGCGGCGTGGCCCTGTTCGGGGCGGGGCTGCTGCCCTACGTGACCTCCTTCAGCCGCGGGGCCGGCTACACCTACGTCGCCCACCAGCCGACCCTGCACCACTCCGACTTCTTCGCCGTCGGGGCGCTCGGGTACCTGAGCTACCTCCTGCATCCGGTGGCGATTGTGAGCCTCTACGTCCTCGGCGAGGGCACCGTCCGGGCCCTCGACGCGGCGCTCACGGGGCGCCGCCTCGGGCTCGCCTTCCTGTCCGTGCCCCACTGGGTGTTCCTGCGGCTCCGGCGCCTCGCCGCGAAATCCCGCCTGGAGCACGACCTCGGCCCGGCGCGCCCCGACGTCGTGCTCCTCCCCGAGGCCACCCCCGACGGAAGGCTGGTCATCGTCAGCCGGGACCGCAAGGAGTGGTCCGACGTCCAGGTGGTGGAGCTCGGGGGCCGCTTCTACCAGCTCACCGCGGTGGAGCTGGTGCGCGAGGGGGCCCTGCTCTCGTGGCGCTACCGCTTCCGCACCCTCGACCCCGCCGAGATCATCCGCGGCGACGTGGTGCGCCTGGAGGCGCCACGGGCGCCCCGTCCCCGGCAGGGCGGGGACCCGGCACCGCCGGGGGAGCCGCGCCACCCCCTCACCGGCCGCCTCGTCCGCCGCCGCTGACCGCGCGGCGTCGGAAACAAACCCGCCACCCCGGTGTTTGAAAGGAGCATGAGACTCCGGATCGACACCTGCCCGCACCGCCGCCGCCCCGCCGCAGCGCCGCACCTTCTCCCGCAGACCGGTTGCCGGAAGGGAGATCCCCGATGAAGGCCGCGCGTCCCGCCACGGTCGGGGCCCTCAGGGCCTCCGGCTACACGCCCCGGACGGTCAAGGCCGAGATCCGGGCCAACCTGATGGCGGCTCTCACCGGGGGCACGCCGCTGTTCCCGGGCATCGTCGGCTACGAGCGGACGGTGGTGCCGGGGATCGTGAACGCCCTCCTCGCCCGCCACGACTTCATCCTGCTCGGCCTGCGCGGCCAGGCGAAGACGCGCATCCTGCGCTCGCTCACATCCCTCCTCGACGAGGCCGTCCCGGTGCTGGCCGGCAGCGAGGTAAACGACGATCCGCTGGCCCCGGTGTCGGCGTGGGGCCGGAAGCTCGTCGCGGATGCGGCGGACGACGCGCCGGTGGCGTGGCTCGCGCGCGAGGCACGGTACAACGAGAAGCTGGCCACCCCGGACGTGTCCATCGCCGACCTCATCGGTGACATCGACCCGATCAAGGCGGCCACGAGGAAGCTCACCTACGCCGATCCCGAGGTGATCCACTTCGGCATCATCCCGCGGACCAACCGGGGCGTGTTCGCCATCAACGAGCTCCCCGACCTCGTACCGCGGATCCAGGTCGGCCTCCTCAATATCCTGGAAGAGCGCGACATCCAGATCAGGGGCTTCCCCGTCCGCATGCCACTGGACGTGCTCATGGTGTTCTCCGCCAACCCCGAGGACTACACGAACCGGGGCAGCATCATCACGCCGCTCAAGGACCGCATCTCGTCGCAGATCCTCACCCACTACCCCAGGGACGCCGCCTCCGCCGCCGCCATCACCCACCAGGAGGCGTGGCAGGACCGGCAGGGGCCGCGGGTGGTGATCACCGACGAGGTCCGGCTGCTCGTGGAGGGGATCACCATGGCGGCGAGGGAGAGCGAGCTGGTGGACCAGACCTCCGGGGTCAGCGCACGCATGTCCATCTCGGCCCTGGAGGTGCTCACCTCCAACCTGGAGCGCCGCGCGCTGCTCACCGGCGACGACCCCGTCTGGCCGAGGCTGTGCGACCTGCAGATGGTGCTTCCCGCCATCACCGGCAAGGTGGAGATGGTCTACGAGGGGGAGCAGCAGGGGCCGGAGGTGGTGGCGAGGCAGCTCATCGGCACCGCCGCGAAGGCCGCCTTCGAGGCCCGCTTCCCCCAGGTGGAGCGCGACACCGCGGAAGGGGCCCCCCGTGCCGAGCCGTACGCCTCCATCGTGGGGTGGTTCGCCGGCGGCAACTCGGTGACCCTCTCCGACGAGCAATCCTTCGCCGCGTTCGCCGCGGAGCTGCGCCGGGTGCCCGGCCTGTGGGAGCTCACGGGCTCGTCCGGGCGGGACGAGGAGCGGGCGCTCGCGGCGGAGCTGGTCCTGGAGGGGCTCCACCAGCACCTGCAGCTCGCCCGCGAGGACCTGGACAGCGCCGTCAGCTACAGGGAGATGGTGCGCTTCCACGTGCTCCACCGGGCCATCGGCCGCGAGGACCACGACGATGCCAACTGAAGCGCCCACCGCCGCGGCCCACCGCCGCTGAGGAGCGGGGGCGATGCGGCACCGCTACGCCTACCTGGACCCCGAGCTGGTCCGCTCCCTCACCGCGGGCATGGAGCTGCTGCGGCTCTTCAACACGCTGATCCTCGCCGCCGGCGGCGACGCGCAGCTCGCGGCGGAGTGGATGCGCGAGCTCAAGGGACGCGGGTTCATCGACCCCGCCACCGATCTCGAGGCTTTCCTCCGCGAGCTCGAGGACCGGCAGCTGGTGCAGCGCGACCCGGCGGGCGCGCTGCAGCTCGGCGCCGCCGGCCAGCGCCGGCTGCGCCAGGACGCCTTCGAGCAGGTCTTCGCGGGGCTGCGCCGCGGCGGCCCCGGCTACCACCCGGTCTCGGCGGCGGGGGAGGGGCGGGAGCGGCTCCCCGAGACCCGACCCTGGCGCTTCGGCGACGACATCCACCGTATCGACGCCGTGCGCTCCACCCAGAACGCCCTCAAGCGCACCAGGGGCCGGCCGGAGCTGGCCGAGGAGGACCTCGAGGTGTTCGAGACCGAGCACCTGACCGCCTGCGCCACCGTGGTGGCCATCGACATCAGCCACTCCATGGTGCTCTACGGCGAGGACCGCATCACCCCCGCCAAGACGGTCGCCCTCGCCCTCACCGACCTCATCGAGCGGAAGTACCCCAGGGACGACCTCGGCGTCATCGTCTTCGGCGACCGGGCGGCGCGCATCGAGCCCGGGGGCATCGCGGCCATCCAGGCCGGTCCCTTCCACACCAACACCTGCGAGGCGCTGGAGGTGGCGCGGCGCATGCTCGCCCGCAAGAAGCAACCCAACAAGCAGATCATCCTCATCACCGACGGCAAGCCGTCGGCGGTGACCGAGGCAGGCGGGATCTACAAGAACCCGTACGGCCTCGACCTCAAGATCGTGAACCGCACCCTGGAGGAGGCGGACCGCTGCCGGCGCAGCCGGGTGGTCATCACCACCTTCATGCTCGCCACCGATCCTCTGCTCCAGGACTTCGTCACCACCTTGACCCGGGCCAACCGGGGGCGCGCCTACTTCGCCTCGCCGTACAACCTGGGGGAGTTCATCCTCGAGGACTTCATCCGCCACCGGCGCCGCCGCGTCAACTGAGCGCGCGCCGGACCGCCTCAGTGGAGCCAGCTGGCCACGGCGACGCCGATGAAGGTGGCGACGGCGTACCCCAGGGTCCCGCACAGGATGGCGGGGAGCACCAGCGCCTCCCAGCGCCGCGCCACGGCCATGGCGGCGGCGGTGGTGGGCCCGCCCATGTTGGCGTTGGACGCGATGACGATCTCCGCCAGGTCCAGCTTCAGAAGCCTGCCACCCAGAAGGATCGTGGCCAGGTGGACAGTGAGGATCACGGCGGCGAACACGAACAGCACCGGACCCACCCGCAGCACGGTGGCCACGTTCGCGCTGGCGCCGATGGTGGCGAAGAAGACCTGCATGAGGAGCACACCGACCTCGTCCGCCCCGCCCGTCACACGCCCCAGCGACGGCACCAGCGTCGCGGCGGCCACGGTGATGGCGGTGATGACGAGGATGGCGGCGGTCCCCACCCCCCAGAAGCGGGCCAGCGCGTCCCCGAGGGCGCACACCACCGCGCTGCCGGCCACCGCGAAGGTCATCCCGGCGAGGGTCACGGGGCTCCGCGGTGTCGCCGCCGCGGCGGTCCCGGCGCCGTCCGCGTCCGCTTGCTCCTGGTGCCGGGTAGGGTAGCGGCGGGTCAGGAACGGCAGGGACGGCAGCGCGAACAGCACGAGGAAGTACACCGTCATCATGAGGTTGTCGGCGGCCACGCCGGCGGTGAGGAGGTCGCCGCCTTTCAGCCCCGTGGCGGCGGCGGTGGCGACGTAGTTGATGGAGCCGCCGATGTACGTGCTGCAGAAGATGCCCGCGAGCCTCCACCCCTCCGGCCCCAGCGGCACCAGCCGGAACGCGACGAGTGTGCCGAGGACCGTGCCCACGGCGCCCACCGCGAAGGCGACGAGGGTCGGTCCGGCCTCGCGCAGGATCCGCCTCAGGTCGGCGCGCACCAGCAGCAAGGGGATCGCGAGCGGCACCAGGTAGGACCACACCACGTCGTACGCCGGCGCCGAGGTGGGCAGCACGCCGAGGTTGGAGAGCACCACGGTGGTAGCCATGGTCACGACCGCCCCGGAGATCCGTCCCCCCCAGCGGGTCCGCTCCGACCACACGCCGAAGGCGGCGGCGGCGAGCAGGACGGCCCAGATCATCCAGTGCTGCGTCGGCGCGATGAGCGGCTGCACCCGATCCCCCCTCTTCCCGGACGCCCGCGCCACGGCGGCGTGCGGGCCCGGCGCTCCAAGGTAGGGTAACGTTGGTCAGGGATCAAACCGTGCGCACGCGCCTGCCCTCCACCGTCGTCGCCCTGGGCTTCGTGAGCCTGCTCACGGACCTGTCCTCCGAGATGATCTACCCCCTGCTGCCGCTGTTCCTCACCACGGTCCTGGCGGCGGGTCCCGCCGCGCTGGGGGTGGTCGAGGGGGTGGCCGAGTCCACCGCGGCCCTGGTCAAGGTGGTCTCCGGCGTGTGGTCGGACCGGCTCCGCCGGCGCAAGCCCCTGGTGGTGGCCGGGTACGCCCTCGCCGGCGCCGTGCGGCCCCTCATCGGTCTCGCCACCGGCTGGCTCGCGGTGCTCGGCCTGCGCTTCGCCGACCGCGTCGGCAAGGGCGTCCGGACCTCCCCCCGCGACGCCCTCATCGCCGACGTCACCCCGCCCGCCGTCCGCGGGCGCGCCTACGGACTGCAGCGGGCCATGGACCACGCCGGCGCCGTGCTCGGACCTCTCGCCGCGGCCGCGCTGCTCACCGTGGCGGGCGTGACGCTTCGCCACGTCTTCCTCCTCGCCGCCATCCCCGCCGCAGCGGTCATGATCGTCCTCGTGGCCGTCGTCCACGAGCCGCAGCGCGCCGCGCCGGCCGCCGCGGCGCTGCGGCCCCGCCAGGACTGGCGCGCCCTGGGCCCGCAGTTCCACACGGTCATGGCGGCGGTGCTCGTGTTCACCCTCGGCAACTCCACCGACGCCTTCCTCCTCCTGCGCCTCTCCGCCGCCGGGGTCTCCGCCGCCGGCGTGGCGGTGGTGTGGTCGGCGTTCCACGTGGTCAAGATGGCGGCCTCCTATGCGGGCGGGCGGCTGTCGGACCGCGTCGGCCGGCGCCCCCTGCTCGCCGCGGGGTGGCTCTGGTACGCCGCCGTGTACACGGGCTTCGCCTTCGCCGCCTCCCGCCCCGCCCTGGTCGCGCTCTTCCTCCTTTACGGCCTGTACTACGGCCTCACCGAGCCGGTGGAGAAGGCGTGGGTGTCGTCCCTCGCCCCCGGGCGGCTGCGCGGCACCGCTTTCGGCGTCTACCACGGCGTGGTCGGGCTCGCCGCCCTTCCCGCCAGCGTGCTCTTCGGACTGCTCTGGAAGCTCGCGGGCACCACCCCCGCCTTTCTCACCGGGGCGGGGCTGGCGCTGGCCGCCGTCGCCGTCCTCCTCGCGGCCTCCCCCCGGCGAGAGCCTCCCGCCGGCGCGTGAGCCCGGCGGAGCGCCGCCCCCTGGCGTTCGGCGCGCGAGTGGGGAAGAATCGGAGCATGACCGCGGACCGACCCCGGAGCGAGCACCTGCGCTTCCCCGGCGCCTTCGGCGACACCCTCGCCGCTCGTCTCGACCGCCCCGGGGGCGAGGCGAGAGCCTACGCCCTGTTCGCCCACTGCTTCACCTGCGGCAAGGACCTGCGCACTCTCGGGCGCATCAGCGCCGCCCTCGTCGACCGCGGCATCGCCGTGCTGCGCTTCGACTTCACGGGCATCGGCGAGAGCGCCGGGGACTTCTCCCGCACCAACTTCTCGTCCAACCTCGACGACCTCCGTGCCGCCGCCGCCTTCATGCGGGCCGAGCTCGAGGCGCCCTCGCTGCTGCTCGGCCACAGCCTCGGCGGCGCCGCCGTGATCGCCGTGGCGCGGGACATCCCCGAGGTCGTCGCGGTGGCCACCCTGGCCGCCCCCGCCGACACCCGGCGCTTCCGGACCCGCCTCACGCGGAGCGTGCCGGAGCTCGAGTCCCGCGGGGAAGGCGAGCTCTCCCTGGGCGGCGGCCGCTTCCGCATCCGGCGGCAGCTCCTGGACGACCTGGACGCCTACGCCATGGAGCGCCATGTCACCGAGCTCGGCCGGCCGCTGCTGGTGTTCCACTCCACCGCCGACACCACGGTGGACATCGACCAGGGGCTGCGCCTGTTCGCCCTCGCCCGGCAGCCCAAGAGCTTCGTCGCCCTGGACGGTGCGGACCACCTGCTCCTCGCCGACGAACGCGACGCGCCCTACGTGGGCGCCGTGCTGGCCGCCTGGGCCGACCGCTACCTGGATCCTCCGCCGGCCGGATGAGCCTCCGGGGGCGGTGCTACGATCCGTCCATGATCCCGATCGCGATCCTGGCAGGCATGACCCTGATGGCCACCGCGTCCCTGGGCCGGACCGAGGCGGCGCCGGTGTTCGACGCCTCGGCGGCGGAGCGCTTCGCCGACCTCGCCCTGGCGTGCGTCCACCGCGAGTACCCCAACAAGATCGCCCACGTCCTCGACTCCGACGCCGACGTCGAGCCGCCCCGGGAGCTCACGCCGGTGTTCTGCGGCTGCTTCGACTGGCACTCGGCGGTGCACGGCCACTGGCTGCTGGTGCGCCTCCTGCGCCTGTTCCCCGACGCGCCGTTCGCGGCCCGCGCCCGGGCGGCCCTCGCGGAGAGCTTCGTCCCCGCCAAGGTGGCCGTCGAGGTCCGCTACCTGAACCGCCCCGGCAACGAGACCTTCGAGCGCCCCTACGGCCTCGCCTGGCTGCTGCAGCTCACCGCCGAGCTCCGGGAGTGGGACGACCCCCAGGCGCGCCAGTGGTCGCAGACCCTCGAGCCGCTGGAGCAGGCTGCCGCCGACAGGTTGAGGACGTGGCTGCCCAAGCTCTCCCACCCGATCCGGTCCGGAGAGCACTCGCAGACCGCCTTCGCCCTGGGGCTCACCCTCGACTGGGCGCGGATCACCGGCGACGACGCGATGCGGGATCTCGTCGTCGCCCGCGTGCGCGACCTCTACCTGGGAGACCGCGGCTGTCCGCTGGCCTACGAGCCCTCGGGGCAGGACTTCCTGTCCCCCTGCCTCGCCGAGGCCGACCTGGTGCGGCGGGTGCTCCCCCCCACCGGGTACGCCGCCTGGCTGGGCTCGTTCCTCCCGGTCGTCCCCCTGGACGGCTCCACCGGCTGGCTGCCCCTGGCCGTGGTCACCGACCCCACCGACGGGAAGCTCGCCCACCTGGACGGCCTCAACCTGAGCCGGGCGTGGATGCTCGAGGGGATCGCCGCCGGCCTGCCTCCGGGGGACCCGCGGGTCCCCACGCTGCGCGCCACCGCCTCGGCGCACCGCGACTCGGGTCTCGCAGCGGTGACCGGCGAGCACTACGAGGGCGGCCACTGGCTCGGCAGCTTCGCCGTCTACCTGGTCTCCGGCCGGGGCCTGCCCAAAGCCCCCTGACGGCGCGACGCGCTCAGCGGGCCTCGCGGGTGCGGGTGAACACCACGCCGCGCCGCGCGAGCTCGGCGAGAACGAACTCGAACGCCGCCTCGTCGCGCCCCACCGCCTCCGGCGCTGCGACCCCCGGCTCGCGCCAGCGGCCCGAGGCGACCAGCCGCACCATCGCGGTGCAGGTGTACCCGGTGGTCCGGGCCATCGACGAGACTCCGGAGACCGGGTCGTAGCGGTCCACCAGCTCGAAGGTCTCGCGCACCGGCCGGCCGGCGTCGACGGCGTCGGCGACGATGCGCATGGCGGTGAGGTCCTCCTCGCCCTCGCCCAGCTCCCAGGCGGGGAAGAGCAGCGCGGCGGCCAGCTCCACGGGCACCACCGGCCTCCCGCCCACATCCACGGGCTCGGACGAGAAGAAGCCGGCGTCCCGGAGCAGGCGCAGCCGCTCCGCCGTGCCCGGGTAGCGAAGGGTCTTCTCGATCATCTGCGGCACACCGGGGACGGCCAGCAGCGTGCGCAGGCCGTCGGTGTTGAACGCCTCCAGGGTGCCGATGCCGGCGAACTCCACGGGCTCCAGCCCGGACAGGGCCGGCTCGACCACCTCCCGGCCGTCTCGGATGTACCGGGCCGGCCGCGTGTACTCCTCGATGACGTCCACCGGCGAGAACGGCGCCTTGTACTCCCAGGGCAGGGTGCGCACCCGGGGCAGGCCGCCCACGTGGCAGGCGAAGCGCTCCACCCGCTCGTACGCCGCGGTCATCCGCCCCAGGACGAGGTTGGAGCACCCCGGCGCGATGCCGCAGTCGACGAGGACCGGCACGCCCCGGCGCCGCGCCTCCTCGTCGAGGAGCCTCGCGTCCTCGGGGAAGAAGGAGATGTCCACGACGGGCGTGCCCGTCGTGATGGCCGCCCCCACGGTGGCGAACCCCATGTGCCCCGGCACCGCGCCCACCACGAGGTCGAAGCCCTCCACCGCGAGGCGCACCGCCGCCGCCGAGCCGAGGTCGGCGACTTTCGTGGCGACGCCTTCCACAGCCTCGAGCCGCGCGAGGCGCCCGGCGGAGGCGTCCACAGCGGTGACGGCGAACTCGCCGCCGGCGGCGAGGTCCCTGACGATGGCGCTGCCGACCCGGCCCGCACCCAGCACGACGATCCTCATCGTTCCCTCCCTTTCCGTCCGCGGACGAGCCACGGCCCGACGATGCTACCGCGGCCCGCCGCCGATCAGGCGCCCTTCGCACCACCGGCGCGGCGGCGCACCACGGACCGGGCCACGGGCACGGCGATGACCGCGGCGGTGGCGGCGGCGAGGACCGTCACGGTCCCCTCCCCGGGCGGCGGCCACGCCGCAGCGGCGGCCGCGGCCCTGGCCACGTTGGCGGCGCCCAGCATGACGGTCACGCCGGTGACCACCACCATGGCCACGTTGGAGGCCGCCCCGTTGATCCTCCCGGCGCCCATCAGGGCGGGGTCGTTGACGACCAGGAGGAGGAACACGGCGGCCAGCGGCAGCACCACGCCGTTGAGCGCCTGGGCGAGAATGATGGCCGGGATGGGGCGGATGCCGGTGCAGCCGAAGACGACGCCGACGGCGAGGACGGCGAGCCACACCGACCGGTAGCGCCGGGAGCCCTCGTCCCAGCGCCCGGCAGCGCGATCGTCGCCGAACAGGCTGCGCGCCGTCACGGCGGCGGCCAGCGGGGCGGTGATGGCCGACGAGAGGCCGGCCGCGAACAGCCCCGCGGCGAACAGCGGGGCCGCCCACGGGCCGAGGCGGGCGGCGAGCACTCCGGCCAGGGCGGCGAAGCCGAACGTCCCGCTCACCGCCGTGCCCACCACCAGGATCGCCATGGAGATGAGGCCACCGAGGCCGATGGCCACGGCGAGGCCGAAGCGGACCTCGGCGAGATCCTGGCCGGCGGCCAGGCCGGAGCCGAGGAACAGGTTGTACGGCACCACCGTCGTGCCCACCAGCCCGATGACGAGGAGCCCGGACCCGGGGGGCAGCGCCGGCAGCACCGCGCCGCGGAGGAGCCCCGCCACCTCCGGCCGCAGCACAAAGGCGGTGACGAGGAACCCCACGCCCATGACGGCCACCAGCACGCTCATCACCCGGGCCACGAGGCGGGTGCTGCCGAACCAGAGCAGCCCCCCCGCCAGGGCGCCGCACACCAGCGCGACGGCCGCCGGCGCCGCCCCCGTCACCAGGCCCGCCCCCGCCGCGGCGCCGAGGATGTTGCCGGCCTCGTAGGCGGCGCAGCCGAAGACGATGGCTCCCACCGCCACGAGCAGCACCAGCGGACCCGCCACGCCCCCCGCCCAGCGCATCCGGAGGGAGCGGCCCAGGGTCCGCCCCGAGACCACGGTGAGGCGGGCGCTGGCTTCCTGGAGCACGTAGCAGGCGAAGGTCGAGAACACGAGGGCCCACAGCAGCGTGCTCCCGAACGACGCCCCCGCCGCCGCGCAGGTGGTCACGGTGCCGGGCCCGATGAAGGCGGCGGCGATCACCGACCAGAAGACGACGGCGAGGAAGCGCTTCACGCCTCGCCCTCCGGGGCTCCCCACCCCCCCCCGCCGGGGGTCTCGAGGACGAGGCGGTCACCGGGACCGACGTCGCAGCCGTCGATGGCGCCGAGGGCCACCGCGTCGCCGGTGGCCCGCACCACCCGCTGGGCGCCGGTGGCGCCGGGCTCGCCACCCGCCATGCCGTACGGCGCCACGCGGCGATGCTGGCTGAGCACGGACAGCGACATGGGGGCGAGGAAGGTGATCTCGCGCACGATGCCGTCACCGCCGCGAAAACGGCCGCGGCCCCCGGAGCCCCGGCGCACGGTGAAGCGCTCCACGCGCACGGGGTAGCGGCTCTCGATCACCTCGGGGTCGGTGATGCGGGTGTTGGTCATGTGGGTGTGCACGGCATCGGCGCCGGCGAACCCCGGCCCCGCACCGGCGCCGCCGCCGACGGTCTCGTAGTAGCCGAACCGCTCGTCGCCGAAGAGCACGTTGTTCATGGTCCCCTGGCTGCACGCGGCCAGGCGCAGCGCCTTGAGGAGGGTATCCACCAGCCGCTGGCTGGTCTCCACGTTGCCGCCCACCACGGCGGGCGCGAGCCGGGGATCGGCCGGGAACGGGGGGTCGAGGATCCCCGGCGGGACGTGCAGGCGCACCGGACGCAGCAGCCCCTCGTTGAGGGGCAGCGGCTCGTCGACGAGCAACCGCAGCACGTACAGCACGACGCTGCGCACGATGGCCGGCGTGGCGTTGAGGTTCCCGGGGTGGACGCCGCCGGAACCGGTGAAGTCGACGACGGCTGCGTCCCCCTTCACGTGCACCGCCACCTCCAGCGGGGTGCCGTCGTCGAGCTCCTCCCGGGCCGCGAAGACCCCGTCGGGCAGCCGCCCCAGGGCGGCGCGCATACGGGCCTCGGCGAGCGCCTTGAGCGCCGCCATGAAGTGGCGCACCCGCTCCGCCCCGTGCTCCCCCGCGAGGGCGGCCAGAGCCCCCGCGCCGTAGTGGTTGGCCGCCACCGCGGCCGCCATGTCGGTGAGGTTCTCCGCCACGGCCCGGGAAGGGTACGGCCCCGCCCGCAACAGCCTCTCCACCACGTCCCAGCGCGCCTCGCCGCCGCGCAGGACGACGGTGGGGGGGATCACCACCCCCTCCTCGGCCAGGCTCGTCGCGGCGGGGGGCATGGACCCGGGGCGGCTACCGCCGATCTCGGCGTGGTGGGCGCGGCTGGCCACGAATCCGAGCCGGCCGCCGGCGCCGTCCCCGACCGGCGTGACGACCGTGACGTCGGGCAGGTGCGAGCCGCCGTAGGCGGGGTGGTTGGTGACCACGACGTCGCCGTCCCTCACCTCCACCGCCTCGCACACCCGCCGCACGCACAGACCCAGCGACCCCAGGTGGACGGGGATGTGGGGCGCGTTGACCACGAGCTCGCCGCGCCCGTCCAGCACGGCGCAGGAGAAGTCCAGGCGTTCCTTGATGTTGGTGGAGATGGCGGTGCGCCGTAGCATCTCGCCCATCTCCCGGGCCACCGCCGCGAACCGGTTGGTGAACAGCTCCAGCTCCACGGCGTCCACGCGCTGCTCCCGGCGGGCCATCGGCACCCCCTCACTCCGAGCGGCGGAGCACCAGCGCCGCCGCGGCGTCCACGTCCACCGACCACCCGGGTTCCACCACCGTCGCGCTGTGGCGCTCGAAGACCAGCGCCGGGCCGGCCAGCCGGGCGCCCGGCGGCAGCGCCGGCCGCTCGGCCGCGGGCACCTCCTGCCAGCTCCCGCCCAGGAATGCCCTGCGGCGCCCGGTGGGGGCCACCGGCACGCCGCCCACCGTCGGCGCCACGGGGCGCGGGGCCGGCGGCCGGGTGGAGGCGACCACCCGCAGTGACTCCAGCTCCACCGCGCGGCCCTCGGGGCGGTAGCCGAAGAGCGCAGCGTACGCCCCGGCGAAGGCCGCCTCCGGGGCCACGGCGGGGTCGTGGTCGACGGCCAGGGTCGAGTCCTGCCCGGCGAAGCGGAGGTTGAGGATGCGGCGGCGCACCGTCACGGCCTCCGCCGCCACCCCCTCCGCCACCACCGCGGCCGCCGCCTCCGCCGCCATGGTCTCGAGCCAGGCCTGCACGCGGTCGCCCACCTCGTCGAGGGGCGCGAGCACCTGGCGCTGCACGAAGCGCTCGATGACGGCGTGCCCCAGCCCCAGCGCGCTGAGCAGGCCGGCGTCCGGCGGCACGATCACGGTGGCGATACCGAGCAGCGCGGCGACGGCGCAGGCGTGCTGGCCGCCGGCCCCGCCGAACGCCACCATGGCGTAGTCGGCCGGATCGTACCCGCGCCGCAGCGAGATCCTCCGGATGGCGTCGGCCATGCGCTCGTTGGCGATCTCCAAAAAGCCGGCAAGCGCCTGCTCGGGGCCGGGGCGCGCACCACCCGCAGCCATGGACACCAGCACCCCCTCCAGGGCACGCTCCGCCGCGCCCGGGTCCAGGGGGATCTCGAACCTCTCCGGATCCAGCCGCCCCAGCAGCAGGTTGACGTCGGTGAGGGTGAGGGGACCGCCGGCGCCGTAGCACGCGGGCCCCGGGCTGGCACCGGCGCTCTCCGGGCCGACCAGGAGGCGCTGCCCGTCGAAGCGGCACACCGAGCCCCCTCCTGCGGCCACGGTCTCCACCGCCAGCGCCGGCGCGACCAGGTGGGCGTCGCCCACGACGTGCTCGAAGACGTACTCGTAGTCGGAGTCCACCCGGGCCACGTCGGTGGAGGTCCCACCCATGTCGAAGGTGATCACCCGCGGGCGGCCCGAACGCCTCCCCGCCAGGGCGGCGCCCACCACGCCCCCGGCCGGACCCGACAGGAGGCTGTCCTTGGGCCGGTACGCCTCGGCGCCCACCAACCCCCCGGCGGAGGTCATGACGTGGAGGGTGCCGCCGGCGAGCCCCCCGCGGACCCGTCCCAGGTAGTCCGAGATGACCGGCGCAAGGGTGGCGTCCACCACCGCCGTCTCGGCCCGGGAGAGCAGGGTGATGAGGGGCGCGAGGGCCGCCGAGGTGGACACGTGGGCGAACCCCACCTCGAGGAGGAGCGCGGCGAGCCGCTCCTCGTGCACGGGGTTGCGGTAGCTGTGCATCAACGCCACCGCCGCGGTGGTGATCCCCGAAGCGAGCAGCTCCTGCGCCCGGGAGCGCAGCGCCCCGGGGTCGAGGGTCCTCACCACCGAGCCGTCGGCGGCGAGCCGCTCGTCCACCTCCACCACCGCGCTGGCGAGGGGCTCCGGCCGGACCACGCGGAGGTCGAAGAGCTCCGGACGCTGCTGCGTGCCGATGCGCAGCAGGTCCGCGAAGCCGCGGGTGATGAACAGGGCCGTGGGGGCGCCGCGGCGCTCCAGGAGCGCGTTGGTGCCCCGGGTGGTGGCCAGCCTCATTGCCATCTCCGGCAGCGCCGCCGGCGGCGCCGTGCCGGTGACCAGCCGGGCGGCGAGCACGGGAGCCTCCTCCGGCGAGCGGAGCTCGCACGCCATCCCCTCCGACACTCGGCCCACGGGCCGCGCCAGCTCCAGGAGCGAGTCGGCGGCGTCCCAGCCGGCGACGGCGGCAGCCTCCCCGTCGCCCCCGAGGAGGCGGAAGGTGCAGCCGGCGAAGAACCCGTCGGGCACCCGCCAATGGGCGGCGAGGCGGAGCCGCCGCGGCGAGCGGACCGCCGCCACCGTGGCACGCAGCGCCGAGCTGCTCAGGACCTTGGCGCGCAGCAGCCGGCCCGAGGGATCCACGGCGAGACAGTCCGTGAAGGTCCCTCCCGTGTCCACCCACACCTGCCACCGCCGGAGCGTGGCTCCGGGCGCCGCGTCTCGTGCCGTGCCGACGGGATCCTCGAGGTCCACCGCGCCTCCCCCGGTTCTCGCGTCACTATACACAGGGGCTGCCCGCCGCACCCGTCCCACCCGCACGGGGTACAATCCAGGCCATGAGAGTGAACCTCCGCTACGTCGAGGATGTCGTCATCGCCGAGCTCGACGGCGACCTGGTGGCGGGCGTCGGGGACGAGGTCCTCCGGGATCTGGTCAACGACCTGCTCGCCGCGGACCACAAGAAGGTCCTCCTCAGCCTCGCCGGCGTGGACCGCCTGGACAGCGCCGGGCTCGGAGAGCTGGTGGCCAGCTGGAAGCTCGCGCACCGGTTCGGATCGTCGATCCGGCTGCTGCGTCCGGGGGACCGCGTCCGGCAGACGCTGCATCTCAGCCAGATCCTCCCGCTCCTCGAGGTCTACGAGGACGAGGCGATGGCGCTGGCCGACTTCCGCACCGCCGCGGCGCCGGCCGGGGCCGGCCCGTCCCCTTCCTGAGGCGCCGGGCGCGAAGGAGCGCACAGGCCCGAAGGCCCCGGTCACCGTGAGCGTCGGCGACGGCGTGGAAACCGCCACCCCCCTTCATCGTCGACCCGCAGGCCCCGCGGCCCCGAAACAGGGTCCCGCCGGCTCCGTGCTCAGTGCAGGCCGCGGAAGAACCTCCCCCAGCGCGGCAGGTAGTGCCGGTCCGGGTCCACCGAGGCGGCCACGGCGGTGACCCGGCCCGTGACCGCGCTCACCGGGACCGCGCCGAAGTAGCGGGAGTCCCCGCTCTCGTCCCGATTGTCCCCCATCACGAAGACGTGGCCCGGGGGGACGGTGACGGGACCGAAGGTGCGCATGGCCGGGAGCTCCGGCGTGATCATGATGGCGTGGCGACGCTGCCCCACCGTCTCCATGACCAGCAGCCGCTGCCGGCGTCCGGCGCCGTCGTCCTCCAGCGTGCCCACCACCTCGGTGGGCACCGGCTGCCCGTTGACCTCCAGGCGGTCGTTGTGCATGGCGATCCGGTCCCCGGCCACGCCGACCACCCGCTTGACCAGCCGGGTGCCGTCGGAGGGCGAGAGCAGGATGACGATGTCGCCGCGCCGGGGGGCGCCCCAGCGCGCCAGGCGCCAGGTGGTGAAGGGTACCTTGAGATCGTAGGCCAGCTTGTACACCACGATGCGATCGCCCTCGAGGATGGTGGGCTTCATGGAGCCGGTGGGCACGTCGTTCCAGTCCGCCACCGCCGAGCGCAGCCCGCCGACCATCAGGAGGATGATCAGGAACGTCCGGATCCATTCGCGCCACAGGCGCGCCAGCGTGTCCCGTTTCAGCACCTTCGACTCTCCCCGGTCCCGCCGGTCGTGTCGCGCCGGACGCTCTTTGTACGCGCGACCCGGCGCTCCGGTTTGCTCACCCCGACTCGAAGAGGTCGAGCTGCCGTACCCCTCCGACCACCAGGGTCGAGGCGGTGACGCCCAGCAGGCGCACCCGCCGCCCCCCGGCTTCGGTGAGGCGCAGGAGCTCCCGGGCCTTCGCGCCGATGGCGACCGCCTGCTGGGTGGGGATGCGGAACGTCCGCGACCGCGTCACCGTGGTGAAGTCGCCGAAGCGGACCTTCACCGTCACGGTGCAGGCCGTCAGGTCCCGGGTGACCAGCCCTGCCGCCACCTCCCCGGCGAGGCGCTCGAGCTCGGCGTCCATGGCCGCCAGGGAGGTGAGATCGGCGGCGTAGGTGCGCTCGCTGCCCAGGCTCCTGCGCTTCTGCTCGACGTGCACCGGCCGGCCGTCGACGCCGCGGGCGAAGTCGTACAGGGTGCGGCCGTGGGCGTGGAAGCGCGCCACCAGGGCGTCCAGGGCCACCTCCCGCAGCTCGGCGACGGTGCGCACCCCCATGGACGCGAGCGCCCGCTCCGTGGAGGGACCGACTCCGTGGAGCGCCCGCACCGGCAGCGGCGCCAGGAAGCCGGGCACCCTCTCCGGCGGCACCACCGTGAGCCCGTCGGGCTTGTCGTGGTCGCTGGCCACCTTGGCCACGAGCTTGTTGGGCCCGACGCCCACGCTCACCGTCAGGCCGCGCTCCCCGCGGACCCGGCGCCGGATCTCCCGGGCGATGGCGGTGGCGCTCCCGTAGGGCTCCAGGCGATCGGTCACGTCCAGGTAGGCCTCGTCGAGGGAGACGGTCTGCACCTCGGCCGTGAACTCCCGGTAGATGGAGAAGATGCGCTCGGACTCGCGCCGGTAGCGGGGAAAGTCGGGGCGCAGGAACACCGCCGCAGGGCACAGGCGTCGGGCCCGGGCCGCCGGCATCGCCGAGTGGATGCCGAAGCGCCGCGCCTCGTAGCTGGCCGCGGCCACCACCCCGCGCCCCTCGGGATCGCCCCCCACCACCACGGGGCGGCCCAGCAGCGCCGGGTCGTCCCTCATGTGGACCGCGGCGTAGAAGCAGTCCATGTCACAGTGCAGGATGCGGCGCGCCTCACCGTCCACGGTGGGATTCTACCCAGACGTCAGTGCACGAGGAGCAGCGCGAAGGCGGTGAGCACCGCCGCCACCACCGTGGTCTCGGCGAGGATGCCGGCGGCGCGCTGGCGCAGGCGCTTCACCTCGGCGGGGTCCCCGACGCGCTCGATGCGGCCGCCGCTGTCCCGCGCGCCCCGCGCGGCCAGCGCCACTCAGGTGTGGCCCTGGGCCTGCAGAATGCCGACGCCGGCGAGCCAGAACAGGACGAACAGCCCGAGGCGCCACCACCCACCGGCGACGGCGCCGGAGCGCATCGCCACCACCAGGGCGCCGGCGGCCACGAGCATCGCGAGGCCGAAGCCGAGGCGCAGGCGCCGGCCCCGGACGCCGATATTGGCGAGCGGAACGGGCGGCTCAAAGGGCAGGAGCGCCTCCCCGGGACAGCGGCTCGGCCACGTCCCTCGCGAACGGGGCGTTGACCGCGACGATCTCCGCCATCAGCGTGCGGGCGCGCCCGTCCTTTCCCGCCTGCCGCAGCGCCGCGACCAGCAGCGCGCGGTTGACCAGCTTGAAGGTGCCGCGGCCCAGGTCCCGGTAGGCCAGCAGGCCGTCGGCCTCCTGGAGGATGCCCACCGCCTCCGCGGGGTGCCCCTCCGCAAGCAGCGCCGCGCCCTTGAGGTGAAGGGCGATGATCCCGTCCCCCCCTCGGACCCGGCCTTGGACTCCTCCGCCATGAGCGTGGCGTGGGCGGCCTCGATGGCCTTCGCCGCATCGGCCCGCCCGGCTCCCAGGAGCACGTCGTGGGCCAGGATCTCCAGGTCGGGGGCGTCCTTCCACGAGGTCTCGGCGGCGAGGCGGGCGAGGTCGTCCCAGCGCCGCTTTGAGGCCGCCTCCCAGACGGCGACGCTGCGCCGCATCCAGGCCAGCGCCGACGGGGGGAAGCCCTGCTTCGCCTCGGCCTCCGCGATGACCCGCCCGGCCTCGTCGTAGGCGCCACGCATCACGGCCAGCGAGACCAGGTGGGTGTACGAGGCGGAGAAGTCGGGCTTGACGGCCAGAGCGTCCCGGAACTCGCGCTCGGCCTGGTCGTAGTGGCCGGTGAGCGCCAGCAGCTCGCCCAGGGAGTCGTGGGGGTTTGCCTGGTCCGGTGCGATGAAGCGGTACCTGATGAACGTGGCCTCGGCCTCGGCGAAGCGGCCCTGCGCCATCTGCGCGTAGCCCATCTGGTTGTAGGCCAGAACCCTGTTGGGCACGATCTCGACGAGCCTCTTGTACTCGGCCTCGGCCTCCGTCCACTCGCCCCGGTTGAAGGCCCTCGTGGCCTCGAGGTCCAGCGCGTAGGGATCGTCGGGGTGCTGGCGGAGGTAGTCGTCGGTGATCCTGACGACCTCCTCCGCCTCGCGGTCGTGAGCGGCCAGGAGCCGCCTGACCAGGAAACGCTCCCGGGGAGAGAGGGTGTCCAGGTCGGTGTGCCGGAGCTCGGCGATCTCCGCGTCGCGCCGTGCGGGGTCCTGGTGGACCCGCTGGAGGAGGAAGACCTTGGGGGCGGCGAAGGCGGGGTCGAGCCGGAGCGCCTCCTCGAAGTGGGCCTCCGCCTCGTCGACGTAGACCTTCGACAGCGCGGCCAGTCCCTTCTCAAAGGCCTCGAGAGCCTGGGGGGATGCCGTCGTCCACTCGGGCGCCCGGTGCAGGAGCCCGAACGCCACCCCGGCGAACACCAGCGCCGCGCCCAGCGGCACGATCCATCGTCTCACGGGCCCTCCAACGCGGCGGGGACCGCGGCGCCGGCGGCGGCCGGCGCACCCCGCCCTGATCAGCATACGCCGTCTGCCGTCCGGGGTTGCGGGACCCTCAGGGAGCTCGCGCCGGCGCCTTCCGCCGCCGCTGTGCTACGCTCCGCGCCGACGGAGGCGCCATGCTGGATGCGGTGAGACGGCTCTGGCCTGAGATCGACTGGATCGGGGACGAGGACCTCCGCGAGCGGGTCCTGAGGACGTGGGTCCGCGCCCTGGAGCGGAGCCCCCTCGAGCCTGCGGACCTCGAGACGATCCCCTTCACGCTCCTCGTGCCCGGGTGCCCGGCCACCTTCATGGAGCACAAGCGCTGCGTGGTCCACATCGCCCGCCGCGCCGCCGAGGCCATGCGGGAGTTCATGGGCACGCCCTGCCCATCGACATGGACACGGTCATCGCCGGCGCCATCCTGGCCGACGTGGGCAAGCTCCTCGAGTACGAGAAGGTGGACGGGGCCAGGCAGAGCGAGCGCGGGCGCCACCTGCGCCACCCGTTCACGGGGGTGGCGCTGGCGATGGCGGGCGGCGTCCCGGACGGGGTCTGCCACATCATCGCCGCCCACGCCGGCGAGGGCGACCTGGTGGAGCGCTCCACCGAGGCCACCATCGTCCACCACGCCGACTTCATGAGCTTCGTGCCGTTCAAGAACCTGCCGAGGTGACGCGGGGCGGAATCCCGCCGCCGACGCGCCCGGGAGGGGGAGACGACATGCCAGGGACCACGAGACCGTCACCGCCGCCATGGCCCGCTGGGCCGCCGGCCTGACCTTCGACGACCTGTCGCCGGAGGCGGTCCGGGAGGCCAGGCGCTACCTCCTGGACTCCCTGGGCTGCGCCCTGGGCGGGTTCCGCCAGCACGACGTGCGAATCGCCCTGGAGGTCCTGGGCGAGATCGGCGGTCCCGGCCCGGCCACGTAATCGGCACGGGCGACGCCCTCGACCCGGTGTCGGCCTCCCTGGCCAACGCCCTCATGGTCCGGGTGATGGACTACAACGACATCTACTGGAAGCAGGATCCCTCGCACCCCTCGGACCTGATCCCCGCCGCCATCGCCTGCGCCGAGCGCGCCGGCGGCGGCGGCCGCGAGCTGATCGTGGGCATCGTCCTGGGCCACGAGTTCGAGATGCGGCTGTGCGAGGCGGCCTTCCCGGGCATCCGCGAGCGGGGCTGGCACCACGCCACCCTCACCGCCTTCGTCTCGCCCATCGTGGCCGGCCGCATGCTCGACCTCCCCTGGGACGCGATCCAGCACGCCGTGGGCATCTCCGCCAGCCGCCACGTCACGCTCGGCGCCGTGACCGCGGGCAAGCTCACCATGATGAAGAACACCGTCGACCCCATGGCGGCGCAAAGCGGCGTCCTCGCCGCGCTGCTGGCCGAGAAGGGCTACACGGGGCCGGAGCACGTCATCGACGGCAAGGAGGGGCTTGTCCACTGCTTCGGGCCCGAGTGGAAGCTCCCGGTGCTCACCGAGGGGCTGGGCCGGTCGTGGCGGATCACCTCCTGCGGCATGAAGGCGTTCCCCACCGAGGCTCTCACCCACGCGCCCATTTCCGCCGTCCTCGACCTCGTGCACGAGCACGACCTGGCCCCGGAGCAGGTGGCGAAAGTGAAGATCCGCTCCCTGGCGCGGGCGGCAGACATCCTCGCCGACCCATCCAAGTACGATCCGCGCAGCAAGGAGACGGCCGACCACTCGCTGCCCTACGTGGTGGCGGCGGCGCTGGTGGACCGCCAGGTCACGCCGCTGCAGTTCAGCCCGGACAAGATCGCGGATCCCCGCATCCGGGAGCAGCTCGCCAAGGTCGAGGTGGTGGCCGATGCCGAGATCGAGCGGGTGTTCCCGGCGCTCCAGCGGGTGGTGGTGACCATCACGACCACCGACGGCCGCGAGCTCACCCGCACGCTCGACTACCCCAAGGGGGATCCGCGCAACCCGCTCTCCGACGCCGAGGTCGAGGAGAAGTTCGAGGCCCTCGCCGAGGGCACGCTGTCCCCGGCCTCCCGGGAAGAGGTGCGTGACGCCGTATGGCACCTCGAGGAGCTGGAATCCGTGACCTCGCTGATGGAGCTGCTCCGCGCGGAGCGGTGAGCCCCGCGGTCCCGGGCGTCCGGGCGCGGGCGGGAGGCTGAGCATGGGACAGACCGTCGTCGAGAAGATCACACAGGCCTACATGGCGGAGGGC
The DNA here is from genome assembly GCA_963751245.1 of uncultured Acidobacteriota bacterium. Lineage (GTDB taxonomy): Bacteria > Acidobacteriota > Thermoanaerobaculia > Thermoanaerobaculales > Thermoanaerobaculaceae > CAVVTR01. The sequence goes on from CAVVTR010000007.1 coordinate 140,660, forward strand.
CCGTCGCGCCCGCTGCGGGCCGGGGACTTCGTCTCCGTGCGGCCGCATCACGTGATGACCCACGACAACACGGCGGCGGTGATGGCGAAGTTCGCCTCCCTCGGCGCGGCCTCGGTGTTCGACCCCCGCCAGCCCGTCTTCGCCCTCGACCACGACATCCAGAACACCTCCGAGACCAACCTGGCCAAGTACCGCAGCATCGAGGCTTTCGCCCGGGAGCACGGCATCGACTTCTTTCCGGCCGGCTCGGGCATCGGCCACCAGATCATGTGCGAGTACGGCTACGTCGTGCCCGGGGCCTTCGTCGTCGCCTCCGACTCCCACTCCAACATGTACGGCGCCCTGGGGGCCGTGGGCACCCCGGTGGTGCGCACCGACGCCGCGGCCGTCTGGGCCACGGGGCAGTTCTGGTGGCAGATCCCCCGCACCGTCCAGGTGGTGCTCGAGGGCCGCCTCCCCGCCGGCGCCTCCGGCAAGGACGTCATCATCACCCTTGCGGGGACCTACCCCGACGAGGTGCTCAACGCGGCGGTGGAGTTCGGCGGCCCCGGCGCGGCCACCCTGTCGGTGGACGAGCGCATGAGCATCGCCAACATGACCACCGAGTGGGGCGCCCTGGTCGGCTGGTTCCCCCCCGACGGCACCACCGTGGCCTGGCTGCGCCACCGCCACGAAACGCTCCAGCGCATCGGCGCGGCGCGCTTCACCGGGTCGGACCTGGCCCACTGGGCCATGGACCCCATCGGCCCCGACCCCGACGCCGCCTACGCCGCCCGCATCGTCCTCGACCTCGCCGAGGTCACCCCCCACGTCTCGGGCCCTGACACGGTCCAGGTCATGCACCCTCTGGCCGAGATGGAGGCGCGCGGCGTCGCCATCCAGAAGGCCTACCTGGTGTCCTGCGTGAACTCGCGCCTCTCCGACCTGGAGGCCGCGGCACGGGTCCTCGCGGGCCGGCAGGTCGCCCCCTCCGTGGAGCTGTACGTGGCCGCCGCCAGCCGGGCGGTGGAGGAGGACGCGAGGGCCCGGGGGATCTGGCAGACACTCCTCGACGCCGGGGCCCGCCCGCTGCCGCCGGGGTGCGGCCCGTGCATCGGCCTCGGCGTCGGCCTCCTCGCGCCCGGAGAGGTCGGGATCTCCGCCACGAACCGCAACTTCAAGGGGCGGATGGGCTCCCGCGACGCCCAGTGCTACCTGGCCAGCCCCGAGGTGGTGGCCGCCTCCGCCGTCGCCGGCCGCATCTGTGCCCCCGGGCCCGTCGCCGCGCGCACCGTGTCCCGCCGCTTCGAGGTGCTCGCCGCCCCGCCGCCCCCCGCGGAGACGGTGGCGATCGTCCCCGGCTTCCCCGAGCGCCTCGCCGGGCGGGTGGTCCTCCTGCCCGAGGACAACATCAACACCGACGGCATCTACGGCAAGGACTACACCTATCGCGAGGACATGACGCGGGAGATGATGGCCGGCGTGGTGATGGCCAACTACGACCCCGGCTTCGCCGCGGCCGTGCGGGACGGCGACGTCGTGGTCGGGGGCGAGAACTTCGGCACCGGCTCCTCCCGCGAGCAGGCCGTGACGGCGCTGCAGGCCCGGGGCATCGCCCTGGTCGTGGCGGCGAGCTTCTCGCAGACCTACCTGCGCAACGCGTTCAACAACGGCTTCGTCTGCGTCGAGTGCCCGTCCCTGGTGGCCCGCCTGCGCGGGCTCCTCGCCCGCGAGGTGGCGGCGGGGTCCCGCACGGTGATCCCCGGCGACGAGCTGACCCTGGACTTCGCCTCCGGGACGGCCGTCTACCGGGGCGAGCGCTTCGCCTTCCCGGCGCTTGGCAGCGTTCCCCAGTCCCTGGTGGTGGCGGGCGGGATCGAGAACCTGGTCCGCCGGCGCCTGGCCGAAGGGGCCTGAGACGCCACGCCGCGGCGCACCGTGCTCAGGTGCGCCTCCAGATGGCCGCGAACTCGCTGCCGTCGTTGTCCTCCTTGCCGCCCACGACGCTGCCGCACACCGCGCAGCGGTACTCGTAGCGGTTCCCCGTGGGCAGCACCAGCAGGAGGTTCCGGCGCACCGGCCGGGCCTCGCCGCACCGCAGACAGAACAGCTCGCTGGCTTCCAGCTCGTCGAACTGCGAGCCGTCGTCACGCCCCGTCATCCGCTCACCTGCCTGCCTGAGGAAGGCCCACGCTCACCGCGGCCAGCCTCCCCCGATTCCGACCGCGCCCCGCCGCCGACGTGCGCTCTCTCCGTGGGGGACGGCCTTCCCGGCCGGGTCGAAACGTCATGGCACGGCCAGGAGCTCGGCGGCGACCTCGCCGTCGGCCACCCACTCCGCCGGACCGGTCAGGCGCACGGCGCACCGCGGGGGCTCGCCCATCGGCTCTACCGTCAGGGCGCGGCCCGAGGCGGTGGCCACCTCGACCGGACCCGTCACCCACCCCTCCGCCAGGGCGACGAGGGCCGCCCCCACCACCCCGGACCCGCAGGACAGGGTCTCGCCCTCGACGCCACGCTCGAACGACCGCACCTCGAGCCCGCCCGGGCCCCGGGGGCGAACGAAGTTCACGTTGGCGCCGCCGGGCCCGAGGGAGGGGTGGTGGCGCAACGCCGGTGCCAGCGGTCCGAGGGGGCGCTCCCAGAAGTCCTCCCACGCCACCCGGACGACCAGGTGGGGCACGCCCACCACCACGAGGCGCGCCGTGACGTCGCCGGCGCCGGTGGACAGCTCGTGCCAGCCATGCACCGCCTCCGGGGGCGGCAGCTCGAGGGCGACCCGGGACCCGGTCACGGCGGCGGTCACCGCCGCGTGGTCCGTGTCGAGCACCACCCGTTCCCACCCCCAGCGCCGGGCGGCGAAGCGCGCGGCGCAGCGGGTGCCGTTGGCGCAGAACGCGGCACGGGAGCCGTCGGCGTTGAGGTAGAGGACGCGGACGCGGCCCGGGGCCTCGGGGGTGAGGAGCAGCAGGCCGTCGGCGCCGAGGCCGAGGCGCCGGTGGCACAGGCGCGGCGCCGCGGCGGCGAGACGCTCCTCGTCGGCCCCCTCCTGGCCGGCCTCGACGACGATGAAGTCGTTGCCGGCGCCGTGCAGCTTCGCGAACCTCACGACCCGGCCCGGACCGTGCAGGTTGCCGCCTCGGACTGGTTGCCGGCGGCGTCCACCGCGCGAATGGCGTACTCCAGCTCGCCCTCGGGGGGCGACGGATCGACGAACTCCGTCGCGCCCGTGCCGCGTTCCAGCGCCGTCCATGTCTCCGAGCCGCGGGGGCGGCGGAACACGGCGTAGCGGACGCCGGGCTCCGGCGAGGCCTCCCAGCGCAGGATCACCCGCCCGGGCTCGGGGAGGCAGATGAACGACGCCACCGAGGCGGGCGGATAGACGTCGGGGTATGGCACCGTCACCTCCGCGGAGGGCGGGCCCCAGGTGTCCTTCACCACGGCGCGCACCCGGTAGCGCCACTGGATCCCCTGGGTGGCCGACGCATCCAGGAAGGTCGTCCGGGCGAGGTCCGGCGGCGACACCGCCTCCCAGCTTCCCCCGGCGACCTCGCAGCGCTCGACCCGGAAGGAGGCGTCGTCCACGGCGTTCCAGGTCAGCGCGATCCCGTCGGCCTCGGGCTCGGCGGCGAGCCCCTCAACCTGGGCGGGCACGGGCCGCGGCTGCCACGAGACGATGTTGGACAGCGCCGAGGGCGTGCCGTCCGTGCGCCGCGTGCGCACGGCGTACCACAGGGTCGGGGGCGTGGTGCCGGGCTCCACCGCGGGGAGCGGGTCGGAGTAGGTCAGCAGCCTGCCGCGGGTGGCCGCCTCCAGCCCCTTGCCCTCGAGCCTCGCCAGGAGCTTCCCGCGGGAGAGCATGAGCTGGCGCTGAAGCTCGGGCGGCACGTTCTGCTCCTGGCCCGGCGGCACCTCCACCCGCCACACCGCCACCTGGCCGAGGTCGGTGAGCTCGCGGCCGGCCCGGGTGAGGCCGGGGAACGACCAGGTCAGCACGGCGTCGTGCTCGACCTGGTGGACGGCGAGGTCGGTGGTGGTCTCGGGGATCTCGATGAGGGGAGGCAGCGGAGGGCCCTTGCGGCCGCACGCCGCCAGCGCGACCACCAGGACGATCAGGAGCCGGACGCGACGCATCTCGACGGCACTGTACCAGAGGGGACCGCCGCTGCCGGCCGGTCCCGCTGTCCCGGGGCGCTGGCGGGTCCCCATGCGCCTACAGGATGTAGCGGGCGAGGTCCTCGAGACCGAGCAGGGGCGCCAGAGCCTCCCGGACGCCGTCGCGATCCAGGCGCACGCGGCCCTTGCGCTCGGCGGCGTCGAAGGAGATCCCGTCCAGGACCCGCTCGAGCACGGTGGTGAGCCGCCGCGCCCCGATGTTCTCGCCGGAGCGGTTGAGCTCCGCGGCGATGCGGGCGAGCTCCACCACCGCCTCCGGAGTGACGTCCAGCTCGACGCCGTCCGCCGAGAGCAGCGCCTGCTGCTGCTTGAGGAACGAGTGACGGGGCTCGGTGAGGATGCGCACCAGGTCGTCCTCGGTGAGGGCGTCCAGCTGGACCCGCACGGGGAAGCGGCCCTGCAGCTCCGGGATGAGGTCCGACGGCTTGGCCACATGGAAGGCGCCGGCGGCGATGAACAGGACGTGGTCCGTCGAGACGGCGCCGTACCGCGTCGTCACCGTGGTCCCCTCCACCAGGGGCAGGAGATCGCGCTGCACCCCCTCGCGCGAGACATCGGGCCCCGTCGACGAGGCCACCCGGGAGGCCACCTTGTCGATCTCGTCCAGGAACACGATGCCGCTCTCCTCGGCCCGGTACACCGCCTCCCGTTCCACCTCCGCCCGGTCCACCAGCCGGTCCACCTCCTCGGCCTCGAGCACGACGCGGGCCTGGGCGACCGTCATCTTCCTCCGCGAGCGCTGCTGGAACATGCCCCCGAGGGCGTCGCGAAGGTTCATCTCCAGCGTCTCCATGCCCTGCCCGCCGAACAGGTTGAGGGTGGGGCCGCGGGTCTCGGCGACGTCGACCTCGACCTCGCGGTCCTCCAGGGCGCCCTCGCGCAGCAGGCGCCGGAGCGACCGCCGGGACTCCTCCCGCTCCTCGCCGGGGGAGGGGGGAGAAGGAGGTCCACCAGACGATCCTCGGCGGCGCGCTGGGCCACCACCTGCACCTTCTCGGCCCTCTCCGCCTTGACCATCGCCACCGCCGCCTCGATCAGGTCGCGCACGATGGAGTCGACGTCGCGCCCCATGTAGCCGACCTCCGTGAACTTGGAGGCCTCCACCTTGACGAAGGGGGCGTCGGCGAGGCGCGCCACGCGGCGGGCGATCTCGGTCTTGCCCACGCCGGTCGGCCCGATGAGGATGATGTTGGAGGGCATGACCTCGCGCTGGAGGTCCTCGGGCAGCTGCTGGCGCCGCCAGCGGTTGCGCAGGGCGATGGCCACCGCCCGCTTGGCGTCGCTCTGGCCCACGATGTAGCGGTCGAGCTCGGCGACCGTCTCGCGGGGCGTCATGGGCGGCAGGCTCACGGCACCTCCTCCACGGTCACGTGGTCGTTGGTGTAGAGATCGATCTCGGAGGCGATCCGCACCGACTCCCTGGCGACCTCCGCGGCGGTCAGGGCGGAGTGGGCCACCAGGGCCCGCGCCGCCGCCAGCGCCGCCGCGCCCCCCGAGCCGATGGCGAGCACGCCGTCGTCCGGACTCATCACCTCGCCGGAACCCGACAGGAGGAGCATTCGTTCCCGGTCCGCCACCACCATGAGCGCCTCGAGGTGGCGCAGGGCGCGGTCCGTGCGCCAGTCCCGCGCCAGCTCCACCGAGGCCCGCTCCAGGTTGCCGGAGAACTCCTCGAGCTTGGCCTCGAACCGGGTGAACAGCGCCAGCGCGTCCGCCACGGAGCCGGCGAACCCGGCGACCACCCGGCCGTTGCCCAGACGCCGGATCTTGCTGGCGTGGTGCTTGAGCACCGAGGTCCCCAGCGTCACCTGCCCGTCGCAGGCCACCGCGGTGACGCCGTCCCGCCGGACCGCACAGATCGTGGTGTGGTGCCACTGGCCGTCCACGTCCCACCTCCGGCGGCGAGGGTAGCAGAGAAGGCGGCCGGGGTCGCGGTGCGGCCGTCACCCGCGATCGCGTGTATGCTTGCGCCGCCGGCGCCGCGCCGGCGTCCACCATGCTCGGAGAATCCGCCGCTCTCGGAACCGCCCTCTGCTGGGCCGTCACCAGCCTCGTGTTCGCGGAGGCGTCCCGCCGGGTTGGCGCCCTGCGCGTCAACCTCCTGCGCCTGCCGGTGGCGCTGGTGCTGCTGACCACCGCCGCCCTCGTCACCGGCGTCTCCTTCGCCGCCCTGGACGCCCGCCGGACCGGCTACCTGGCGGCCAGCGGCATCGTCGGCCTGGTCGTGGGCGACCTCGCCTTCTTCGCGTCCCTTCGCCGCCTCGGCGCACGCCTCACCTCCCTGCTCATGGCGCTCGCCCCGATCTTCGCCGCCGTCACCGGTGCCCTCTTCCTCGCCGAGGTGCCCGGGACGCAGGCCCTCGCCGGGATCGTGCTCACCCTGGGAGGTGTCGCCTGGGTGGTGGGCGAGCGGCCCGACGACGCCTCTCTCCAGCACCACCGCGTCGCCGGCCTGGCGCTGGGCGTCACCGGCGCCGCGTGCCAGGGCTTCGGCCTGGTGCTGGCCAAGCTGGGCATGGCCGGCGAGGTGGCGCCGCTCGCGGCGACCTGGGTCCGCATCACCGTCGCCACCTCGGTGATCTGGCTGCTCACCGCCGTGTCGGGACGGGCCGCGGGGATCGGCGTCTCCCCCTCCATGCGCCGCGCCGGCCCCTACATCGTCGCCGGCGCCTTCTTCGGCCCCTTCGTCGGCGTGTGGCTGTCACTCACCGCCGCCCGCGCCACCGCCGTGGGGGTGGCTGCCACGATCATGGCCACCGCGCCGGTCCTGATCATCCCCCTGGTCATGCTCACCGAGCGCTACCGCCCCACCACCCGCGCCGTGCTGGGCACCGTGGCGGCCATCGCCGGCGTCGCCCTGCTGTTCACGCGCTGACCGTGGCCACTGGTGGTTTCCGGCCAAAAAAGGCATACTCAAGAACCTCATGGACTTCACCCTTCCCCGCATCATTCAGGGTGGCATGGGCGCCGGGGTCTCCAACTGGCGCCTGGCCCGGGCCGTGTCGCGGCTGGGCCAGCTCGGCGTGGTCTCCGGAACCGGCCTCGACCAGATCCTGGTCCGCCGGCTGCAGGACGGCGATCCCGGCGGCGAGACCCGCAGCGCCCTCGACCACTTCCCGTTCCCCAGAATGGTCCAGCGTCTGCTCGAGACCTACTTCGTCCCCGGCGGTCGCCGCACCGACGAGCCTTACAGCTACGGCGGCATCCACACCGTGGACTCGCGGCGGCAGACCCAGGAGACGTGCGTCCTCGCCAACTTCGTCGAGGTCTTCCTGGCCCGGCGCGACCACGATAACCCGGTGGGCATCAACTACCTGGAGAAGATCCAGCTGCCCCACCTGCCCTCCCTCTACGGCGCGCTGCTGGCCGGCGTGGGCGTGGTCATCATGGGGGCCGGCATCCCCCTGGAGATTCCCGGAGCGCTCGAGGCCCTCGTCCACCACCGGGCGGCCACCTATCCCGTCGCGGTCACCGGCGTCTCGAGCGGCACCGTGGTGCGGACCCGCTTCGATCCCGCCGACTTCATCGAACCGGGTGCCGAGCCGCCCGAGCTGACCCGGCCGCTGTTCTGGCCAATCGTCTCGACGGACCGGCTGGCCGCCATCATCCGCCGCCGCGCCAACGGGCCGGTCGACGGGTTCATCGTCGAGGGGCCCCGGGCCGGCGGCCACAACGCGCCGCCGCGGCGGGGCGCGCTCGACGACCTCGGGCAGCCGGTCTACGGCCCCGCCGATGCCTGCGACCTGGAGGCGATGCGCCGGCTCGGCCTGCCGTTCTTCCTCGCCGGCGCCCAGGGTTCCCCCGAAGCGTTGAAGGCGGCCCTCGCCGCCGGCGCCGCCGGCGTCCAGGTGGGTACCGCCTTCGCGTTGTGCGCGGAGTCCGGCCTCGCCCCGGACATCCGCCGGCGGCTCGTCCGCGAGGCCCTCGCCGGGGAGACCTCGGTGTTCACGGACCCCGTGGCCTCGCCCACCGGCTTCCCGTTCAAGGTCGCCCGTCTCGCCGGATCGCTGTCCGAGGAGGACGTCTACGCCGGGCGCCTGAGGCGCTGCGACCTGGGCTTCCTGCGCGAGGTCTACCAACGCGCCGACGGCTCCGTGGGCTACCGTTGCCCCGCCGAACCCGAGAGCGCCTACCTCGCCAAGGGGGGCCGCAGCGAGGAGGCCGGCGGCCGGCGCTGCCTGTGCAACGCGCTCCTCGCCAACATCGGCATGCCGCAGCGCGCCGCGTCCGGCGCGGAGCCTCCCCTGGTCACCCTCGGGGACGACATCGCCAACCTCGCGCGCTTCTGCCCCGCCGACGGCTCCGAGTTCACGGCCGCCGACGTGGTCCGCACGATCCTCGCCTGACCCCCGCGGGGGACGTCAGGCCTTGGGGTGGGCCTTGCGGTACGTCTCCATGAGGTGCGCCAGGTCCAGGTGGGTGTAGCGCTGGGTGGTGGCCAGGGAGGCGTGCCCGAGCAGCTCCTGGATGGCGCGCAGGTCCATCCCCGCCTCCAGCAGGTGCGTGGCAAAGGCGTGGCGCAGCACGTGGGGGTGCAGGTGGTGGACCTCGGCCACGTGGAGCGCGGCGGCGTCCAGGATGCGGCGCACCGACCGGTCGGTGAGGCGGCGTCCCCGCTGGTTGAGGAGCAACGGCTCGCCGGCGTCGAGGCTCACCGCCCCCGCCCGCCACGCCGCCCGGTCCGGCAGGTAGGCGCGCAGCGCGCGCTCGGCCACCCGCCCGAACGGCACCACCCGCTCCTTGTTCCCCTTGCCGCGGACGCGCACCAGCCGCCGCGCCAGGTCGACGTCGTCGAGGTCGAGACCCACCAGCTCCGCCGCGCGCAGCCCCGCGCCGTAGAGCAGCTCCAGCGCGGCCCGGTCGCGGTGCCCCGCCGGCGTGTCGGGGAGCGCGTCGAGGAGCTCCGCCACCTCGGGTGCGCCGACCACCTCCGGCAAGGGCTTGGGCGCCCGGGGAGTCGGCACCACCTGGGCTGGATTGGCGGCCACCACACCCTCCCGGGCCAGGAAGCGGAAGTACGTGCGCAGGCACGCCAGGGCGCGCTGCGCAGACACCTTGGCGAGCCTGAGCTGGTGCAGCTCGGCCAGGTAGGCCCGCACCGTGGCGGGCTTCACCTCGGCGGGACGGGAGCACCCCATCTCGCCGGTGGCGAACTCGACGAAACGGCGCGCCTCGCGCTCGTAGGCCCGCAGGGTGTGGGGGGACAGGTTGCGCTCGTCCCTCAGGTAACGCGTGAAGTCCTCGAGCCGCCAGGCCATGGCGGCAGTGTAGCGGAGGGCCGCTCAGCGTACCGGGGGCCGCGGCACCGGCCACGGGAACGACCGCCGCCACGCCTCCACCTCGGCGAGGGCGGCTTCGCCGGCCACGCGGCGCCGGTTGCCCCGGTCGCGGGGCAAAGCCACCGGCGGATCCAGCATCAGCCCCCAGGCCGCGTTGGCCGGCTGGAACCGGTGGGGCGGGCGCTCGGTGAGGTGCCGCGCCAGGCCGCCATGGGCCGTCCAGCCCGGGATCACCGGCACCGCGGCCCCGGCCAGCTCCGCCGCGAGGTAGAGCGCCGCCAGACCTCCCGTGGCCGCCGACTCCACGTACCCCTCGACGCCGGTGAGCTGCCCGGCGAGGCGGAGGGCGGGGCGGGAGCGGACACTCAGGCGGACGTCCAGGTGCTTCGGCGAGCACACGAAGGTGTTGCGGTGGATCATCCCGTAGCGCACGAAGCGGGCGTCCTGGAGCCCCGGGACCAGGCGCAGCACCTCGCGTTGCGCGGGAATCGTCAACCGGGTCTGGAACCCCACGAGGTTGAAGTGCGTGGCGGCGAGGTCGTCGCGGCGCAGCTGCACCACCGCGTACGGGATCCGTCCCGTGCGCGGGTCGGGCAGGCCCACCGGTTTCAGGGGCCCGTGGCGCAGGGTGTCCGCGCCGCGCTCCGCCATGACCTCCACCGGCAGGCACCCCTCGAAGTAGGGGATGTCGCGCTCGAACTCCTTCAGGGGCACCTTGTCCGCGGCGAGCAGCGCCGCCACGAAGCGCTCGTACCCGTCGCGGTCGAAGGGCGCGTTGAGGTAGTCGTCGCCACCGCCCTTGCCGTAGCGGGATGCCGCGTAGAGCCGGGCGTGGTCCAGGGAGTCGGCGGCCACCACGGGCGCGACGGCGTCGAAGAAGGCGAGGGCGTCGTCGCCGAGCAGCCCCTGCAGCGCCGCGTGGAGGTCCGGCGCCGTCAGCGGCCCGGTAGCGACGATGGCGGGACCGTCAGGGAGAGAGGTCACCTCGCCGCGCTCGACGGTGACCAGGGGGTGCCCCTCGAGGGCGCCGGCGATGGCGGCACTGAAGCGGGTGCGGTCCACCGCGAGGGCGTCGCCGGCGGGGACGGCGGCGGCGCGCGCCGCCGCGATGACCAGGGACCCCAGTCGCTCCATCTCGCGCTTGAGCAGCCCCACGGCGTTCGTGGGGTTGTCGGAGCGCAGCGAGTTGGAGCACACCAGCTCCGCCAGGTCGCCGGTGCGGTGGGCGGGGGTGGCGCGCCCGGGGCGCATCTCCACGAGCCGCACGGCAACGCCCGCCGCGGCCAGCTGCCAGGCCGCCTCGCACCCGGCGAGGCCCCCGCCGACCACGGTGACCGCGGCCTCCATCAGTTGACCGCGTCGTCCCCGGCGGGGCCGCGCCAGCCGCACCCCTCCTTGACGCACACCCACTCCACGCCGCGCCGGGCGGAGCGCTTCTCCACCACGAACGACGCGCCGCACCCGGGGCAGGCGTGAGGGACGGGCTTGGAAGGCACCGTGAACGTGCAGGCGGGGTATCGGTTGCACCCCCAGAACGTCCGGCCGCGCTTGGACCGCTTCTCCACCAGCTCGCCGTCGCACCCCTCCATGGGACACGCCACGCCGCTGGGGGTGTTCGGGCTGGCCTTGCCGTTGGCCAGGCGGCGGGTGCCCTTGCACTCGGGGTAGCGGGAGCAGGCCCAGAAGGGCCCGAAGCGCGACCGCTTGAGCACCATGGGCGCGCCGCACTGGGGGCAGTCCGGCGCCTCCTCCCCCGCCGCGACCGCGCCGGGCTCCCGGGTGGTCTTGCACTCGGGGTAGTTGGAGCAGGCCAGGTACTCGCCGTAGCGGCCGAACCGCAGCATCATCGGCGCCCCGCAGGTGGGGCAGCGCTCCGAGGTCTTGACCCCCTCCCGCTTCACCGAGGCCATCTCGGTGCGCGCCTTGTCCAGGTCGCCGGTGAACGCGGTCCAGAAGCGTGCGATGGCGTCGCGCCACTGCAGGGAGCCCTCGGCGATGGCGTCGAGCTGCTCCTCCATGCGGGCCGTGTAGCGCTCGTCGATGAACTCCCCGAAGGAGCCGATGAGCAGCGTGGTGACCAGCTTGCCGAGCTCGGTCGGGTGGAAGGTGCCCTTGACGCGGGTGACGTAGCTGCGGTCCGCCAGCGTCGAGATGATCTGCGCGTAGGTGGAGGGGCGGCCGATGCCGTTCTCCTCGAGCGCCTTGACCAGCGTGGACTCGGTGAAGCGCGCGGGCGGCTGGGTGAACTTCTGCGCCGCGGCGAGCTCCTCGAGCCGCAGCGTCTCCCCCTCTTCCAGGAGGGGCAGCCGCTTCGAGGTGACCTCCTCGTCCTCCTCGGCGGCCTTGGCGTCGGACGTGCTCTCGGCTGCCTCCTCCCGGTAGACGCGGAGGAAGCCCGGGGCCACCTCGACCTCGCCCCTGGCCTTGAAGCCGTAGCGGCCGGCGGTGACGAGGACGTCGGTGACGTCGAACAGCGCCGGCACCATCTGGGAGGCCACGAACCGCTGCCAGACCAGCGTGTAGAGCTTGAGCTCGTCGGCGGAGAGGAAGCGGGCCATGGCCTCGGGGGTCCGCGCCGGGTCCGAGGGCCGGATCGCCTCGTGGGCGTCCTGGGCCTGGGAGCGGTTCTTGAAGTAGTTGGGCTTGTCCGGCAGCGACTCCTCGCCCCAGGCGTCGCGGATGACGTCGCGGACGGCGGCCAGCGCCTCCGGCGCCACGCGGACCGAGTCGGTGCGCATGTAGGTGATGAGCCCCACCCGCTCGCCGCCACCCAGGTCCACCCCCTCGTAGAGCTTCTGCGCCAGCTGCATGGTCTTGCGCACCGGGAAGCGGTGGCGCTGGTAGGCGGCCTGCTGGAGCTTGGCGGTGACGAACGGCGGCGCCGCGCGCTGCTGGCGGCGGCGGCGCTTCACACCGGTGACCACGAACGGCTCCTGCTCGCTCTCGGCGCGCACCGCCGCGGCGGTCTCGCCGTCGCGGACCACGAACTTCTTGCCGTCGCGCTGCGCCAGGCGGGCGACGAACGGGGGCGGCGCGCCGGCCGCCAGCCGGGCGTCGAGGTGCCAGTACTCCTCGGGCTCGAAGGCCCCGATCTCCGCCTCGCGGTCGCAGATCATCTTGAGCGCCACCGACTGCACCCGCCCCGCCGACAGGCCGCGCTTCACCTTGTCCCACAGCAGGGGGGACAGGGTGTAGCCCACGAGGCGGTCGAGGACGCGCCGCGCCTGCTGGGAGTCAACCAGGCGGTGGTCGATGGGGCGCGGGTTGCGCACGGCCGCCTCCACGGCCCGCTTGGTGATCTCGTGGAAGAGCACCCGCTCGATGGGCTTGCCCGAGCCCTCGAGGAGCTCCGCCAGGTGCCAGCCGATGGCCTCGCCCTCGCGGTCGGGGTCGGTGGCGAGCAGGATCCTGTCGGCCCTCTCCGCGGCGTGGCGGATCTCTCCGATCACCTTCCGCTTGGCCGGCAGCGCCTCGTAGTGGGGCTCGAAGCCGTGCTCCACGTCGATGCCGATGTCGTTCTTGGGCAGATCCCGGACGTGACCCACCGAGGCCACGACGTGGTAGCCCTTCCCCAGGTAGCGCCCCAAGGTCCGCGCCTTGGCCGGCGACTCCACGATGACCAGTGACTCGCTCACTCAACCTCCGGCGCTGCACTGTAGCAGCGTCGTCAACCCTCGTCGTCAACCCTGCCGCACTGCCCACCCACAACGCGGGGATGCCGCGATTCATTCGGGAGACCCTGTCCGACTGGCCGGAGCGTCCTTCTGCGGGGTCACCGGAGGCCTGCGGAGGACACGCCGCGCCGCGGCCGCGCACGGCGGCGCCACCGGCATGGGCACGGCTCTTGCGACGGAGGTGCCGCGTGTGGGTTCTCCCCGCGACAGGTGGAAGGTTCGGGGTCACCGGGGCGTTTACAGCAGGTGATGTTGCTGGCCGCGGCGGGGGCGGCAGCGAGGCTGGCGCCTCTGTCGGAACGCCGCGGGAAACCGGCGCCGTTCCGGGACCAGTGACCGACCATGGAGGTGGAAGATGAGAGTCGTGAGGGCATCGATCGTTTCGGTGACGGCGTTCTTGCTGGTGGTGGCCACGGCGGCCTCGGTCAGCGCTGCGCCGCAGCAGTCAGAGAACGCGGGGAAGGTGGAGCAGACGGGCTCGTCGGTGGTGAAGTACAACGGGCCGCAGATCCAGGCGGTGGTCGGCTATCTGTTCGCCAACGACAACCTGGGCAGCCAGTGGATGCTCCTCGACTTCGCCGCGACGGGGAACAAGGGCGACTCGGTGGAGATCAACCGCAAGAACATCTTCATCGAGACCCCGAAGGGCGAGAAGGTCCCCCTGGCCACGCAGGAGCAGTTCGGTAACGCCTACGGGGATCTGCAGAGCTCCATCGCCCGGGCCAACATCGCGGGTGAGCCGCTCGACTACTGGGGTGGCCGCCGGCCCTGCATGCTCGACTTCTTCAGCTCGGGCGAGCACGTGGTGAAGCTCGCCGACTGGGTCAACGACCGCCGCGTCTGCTACGGCCGCCTGTACTTCGAGGTGCCCGGCAGCGTGCAGCCCGGAAAGTACGTCCTCGGCATCGATCTCAAGGAGGGCAACGTCCGCATCCCGTTCACCCTCCGGTAACGGGGCGGGCGGCCATGCGGGAGCGACGGTAGCGGCCGTCGTCCCCGCGGACGACCCATCCGGCGAGCTCGAGCTCCAGCAGGATCTCGAGCACGCGCGACACAGGCAGACCCGAGAGCGCCGCCAGCCGATCCACGCTGGCGGCGCTCTCGTCCCTGAAGAGGTCGAGAAACGGCGGCGCCGCGGCGGCCGCCGCCCGTGGCGGCGGAACGCCCGCCACCTCCAGCACGTCGGCGGCGGACAGTGCCGGCGCCGCCCCGGCCCGGAGCAGCCCGTTGGGCCCCGCGGACAGCCGCGAGAAGATGGAGCCGGGGACCGCCATCACCTCGCGGCCCTCCTCCAGCGCGAGCCGCGCCGTGATGAGCGCCCCGGAGCGCTCCGCCGCCTCCACCACGACGACCACGGAGGCGAGCCCCGCCACCAGCCGGTTGCGGGCCGGGAAGTGGTGGGCACGGGGACCGCACCCGGGCGGATACTCGGTGAGCAGGCAGCCGGCGACCGCGATCTCCTCGGCCAGCGCCGCGTGGTCGGAGGGGTAGACCACATCGGGACCGGTCCCCCACACCGCCGCCGTCGGGCCCGCCCCGGCCAGGGCGCCGCGGTGCGCCGCGGCGTCGACCCCCCACGCCATGCCCGAGATCACCCACACGCCGGCCCCCGCGATCTCGCGGCCCAGGTGCTCGGCGACCTCGCGGCCGTAGGCGCTCGCGTGCCGCGCTCCCACCACGGCCACGCCGTCGGCGGGCAGGCGCCCGCGCCAGAACACCGCCAGGGGCGGGTCCGCCAGCGCCGCCAGGCGGGGCGGGTAGTCCGCGTCCTCGAGCGCCGTCCACGACCACCCCAGCCGGTGAAGCGTGTCCTCGGCGCGGTCCACGGCCCCGGCCGTCAGGGCGCCGCGCACGGCGGGCTCGGCGGCCAGGGCTCCGGGATCGTTGCGGAGCTGCTCGCGGATCCGCCGGCGGACGCCGACGCCTCCCTCGGGGTGGGCGACGACGCTCGCGAACAGCAACCGACGATCGTTGATGGCAACCTCCGGGTCCGGTACGTGCATGATACGATGACCCCAAGGATCCAACATGCATGTCAGGCATGCCCTCCTGCTCCTCGCGACGGCGGTGGTCGCGGCCGGCTGCTCCAGCTCGGCGGGGGTGAGCGTGAGACAGGAGATCCGGTTGGGGGTGACGGCCGCCAGGCGAGGCTACTGGCAGGAGGCGGCGTTCCGCTTCGAGCACGCCCGCGGGCAGCGCCCCGACGACGCCCAGCTGCTCAACAACCTCGCCGTCGCCCAGGAGGCGCTGGGCCGGTACGACGACGCCCTTGCCACCTACAAGGCGGCCCTGGAGCACGCCCCGTCCAACACGGCGATCCGGCGCAACTACGCCCGCTTCGCCGAGTTCTACGCCAGCTACGCCCGGGGCGTGCGCCCCAGGAAGGACGCCGGTGTCGCCCCGTAGGAGCCTCGCCGCCGTGGCGCTGCTGGCGCTGGCCGCGTGCACCGGCGTGCGCGAGGTGGACCTCGCCCTCCCCGTGCGCCCCAAGCTCGCCCTCACCGGCCACGAGCGCGTGTACGTCGGGCCGTTCCTACGCGAGAGCACCGGCGACGAGGCGGGCGCCGTCATGAGCTTCGACGTGGCCGCCGAGTTCGACCGCTACCTGCGGCGGCTGCTGCGCCGGGAGGCCAAGTTCTCCCTGGTGGACGAGATCCCCGGCCTCCGCCCGCCGACCACGGACCCCCTGCAGCTCGCCAGGGAGACCGACTTCTGGCGGCAGCTCGGGGCGCGGACCCAGGCGGACGTCATCGTCGGCGGCACCATCAGCTTCGGGGTCCAAGACCGCTCGGGGTACGAGACCGAGGAGTACGTCTCGCCGCTGGACGGGCGGACGTACTTCCGCCAGGTGCTGGTGGAGCGGACCGGGTTCTCCTACGACATCCTGCTCCAGGTCTACGACGGCCGCACCGGCCAGGTCGTGCTGGAGCAGCCCCTGCGGGACTTCCAGGAAACGCCGGAGCGGAGCCGTGACGAGTTCACCGGCATGTTCTCGAACCTCTACGCCCTCGAGAACCAGCTCGTGGGCGTGTTCGTGCCCCGGACCGTCAAGAGCAAGCGCTTCCTGTTCCGGCCGTAGCGCACCGACGAAAGCGAGGGTGCCGATGGCGCCGAGTGGCACAAGGACCGAGCGAGACGCCCGAGGACGGAGTCAGGACCCGCGCCGGGGGGGGCCTCCGGGCCGCGCCGCGGAGGGCAGCGTGCCCCGGACGCACCGGCACGCCGCCTTCGCGAGGTCCGCCACCGCCGCGCTGCTGGCGCTCCTCGTCGCCTCCGGCGCCGCCGCGCAGTACTTCGGCAAGAACAAGATCCGCTACGACACCTTCGAGTGGAAGGTGTACCCCACGCCGCACTTCCGCATCTCGTTCTACGACCGCGACGAGCCGAGCCTCGAGCGGGTCGCCTCCTTCGCCGAGAGCGCCTACGACGGGCTCGCGCGCCGGCTCAACTTCCAGATCCTCCAGCCGGTCCCCATGATCATCTATGCCACCCACGCCGACTTCGAGCAGACCAACGTGATCGTGGAGTTCATCCCGGAGGGGGTGGGCGCCTTCGCCGTCCCCGCGCGCAACCGCATGGTGCTCCCGGTGGACCTCCCCGACGCCGAGCTGCAGCACCTCATCCAGCACGAGCTCACCCACATCTTCCAGTACGAGATCCTGTTCCAGGGCAAGCTCGGCAAGGCGCTGACCACGCGCCCCCCGCAGTGGTTCATGGAGGGCATGGCCTCCTACATGGCCGACGACGAGGACCCGCGGGCCCGTGCGGTGATGCGCGACGCCACCCTCTCGGACCAGGTGCCCTCGGTCCGCGCGGACGTCGGGGGCTACTTCTCCTACCGCTTCGGCCACAAGGTCTTCGAGTTCATCGAGGACGAGTGGGGGACGGAGGGGCTGCGCGACTTCATCTTCGAGTTCCGCAACACCATCGGCACCCAGGTCAACCGCGCCCTCAAGCGCAGCTTCGACCTCGACGTGGAGGAGTTCGACTCGCGCTTCCGCGCGTGGCTTCGCAAGGAGTACCTGCCGCTCGCGGCCGAGCGCGGCGACCCCAGGGAGTTCGGCCCGGCGTTTCGCGTCGAGGAGCGGGTGGAGTCCTACGAGACCTCCCCCGCGGCGTCGCCCTCGGGCGACCTCATCGCGGCGTTCTCCACCTACAAGAACGACGTCGACGTGGTGCTCCTCGGCGTGCCCGACCGCAAGCTGTTCCACAACCTCACCCCGGGCAACACCACCGACTACCAGTACCTCATCGCCCAGCTGCTCACCGTGGGCCCTGACCGGGGCCGCGACCTGGCGTTCGGCCCCGGCGGCGACCGGGTGGCGGTGTTCGCCCGGCACGAGCGGGGGCGCCAGCTCGTCATCCTGGACGCGGTGCGGGGGGGCATCCTCGCCCGCTACGACGTCCCCGTCGACCAGGCCATGGAGCCCGCCTTCTCCCCCGACGGCACCACCGTCGCGTTCCACGCATTCGCCCACGGGCGGGGCGACATCTACCTCCTCGACCTGGCCAGCGGCGAGGTCCGCAACCTCACCGACGACGCGGCGTTCGACTCCTCGCCGGTGTTCTCTCCGGACGGCGCACACCTCGTCTACAGCGCCCAGGGCGCCGAGGTGGCGAAGCTCTACGAGGTCGAACTCGCCGAGCCCTCGAAACGTACCCAGCTCACCTTCGGCCCCGGTAACGACGAGGGCGCCGTGTTCTCCCGCGACGGTGGCCGGCTCTTCTTCGCCTCCGACCGGCAGGACGGCGTGCTCGACATCTACGCCCTCGACCGCGCCTCGAAGACCCTGTCGCGGCTCACCCACGTCATCGGCGCCGCGGTCAACCCCATGCCGGTGCCCACCCCGGACGGCGAGCGGGTGGTCTACCAGGCCTACACCCGGGGACGGTGGCGGCTCTACGTCACCGATCCGGTCTCGGCCACCCCCGTCGGAGCCCAGGCCGCGCCGGAGGGCGCGGCGGCCCCCCAGCCCTACGTGCCGGCGGTGAGCGTCGCGGTGGTCCCGGAGAAGGTTCAGCAGGTCAAGAAGTTCCACTTCTTCGTGGAGGACGTCCAGGTCCTCGCCGGCTTCTCCGACAACCAGTTCATCTCGCAGAGCTACCTGTCGCTGTCCGACCAGTACGGGGACCGCCGCTTCGCCCTCGTGTTCGAGTCGGTGGCCGGCTACAACAACTACCAGCTCGCCTACTTCAACCTCGCCCGGCGGCTGCAGTGGGGCGTCACCGCGTTCGACAACCGGAGCTACTACTACGGGGTGGACACCTCGACGGGGCGGGAGGAGCGCGGGCGCCGCTCCTACCGGCAGACCGGCGGCGCCTTCCTGGTCTCGTACCCCCTCTCCCTCTACCACCGCGTCGACGCCCAGGTCGGCTACATCGACCGGGCGGTGGAGTACCCCGTCAACACCTCCGAGGGGATCGCGTTCATCCCCATCAGCAACCGGATCCCCTTCGTCCAGCTCGGCGTGACCGGCGACACCACCGTGTGGCGGAGCTACGGCCCCCACGCCGGCCGGCGCTGGACGGTGAGCGGCGTCTACGCCTCCGACGCCTTCTCGGGCACGGCCCTGTCCAAGGACCTCCACTTCGACGGGCGCCAGTACATCCCCCTGTCGCGGCGCAACGAGCTCGCGCTGCGCCTGTACGCCGCCGCCTCCTGGGGATCGAGCCCCGACCTGTTCTACTTCGGTGGACTCGACACCCTGCGCGGCTACGACTACCAGTCGTTCGTGGGCAACCGCGTGGCGTTCGTCAACCTGGAGTGGCGCTTCCCCCTCATCGACCACCTCGTGTTCCCATGGCTCTACCTCAACAACCTGCGCGGCCGCGTGTTCCTGGACGTGGGGGCAGCCTCGTTCGACGTTCCCGGCTACGATCCGCCGTTCCGCTTCATGGAGGACGGCCGCCTGGTGGATGGCGTCTCCACCTACGGCGTCGGTTTCTCGGTGAACCTGTTCGGCCTTCCCATGCACTGGGACTTCGCCAAGCGCTGGGACTTCAAGGAGACCTTCGACCGCTCCACCAGGACGTCGTTCTGGATCGGCTACCGCTTCTGAGGCCTCCCGGCTCCACCGGCGCGCCGGCGGGGGGAGACCCGGCCTCCTCACGCCCCGACCTCCGCGTCCTCGGCGCGCTGCTCTTCGTGCAGGCCACCTTCGGCGGCTTTCACGTGGTCGGCAAGAGCGTGCTGGCGGTGCTGCCGCCGTTGGCCGTGGCAGGGCTCCGCGTCGCCTTCGCCGCGCCGGTGCTCCTCCTCGTGGCCTGGCGCGTGGACCGCATCGTGCCCCCGCGGCGGCTGCTCCCCTCCCTGGCCGTGCTCGGTCTGCTCGGCGTGTTCTCGAACCAGCTCCTCTACATCGTCGGCCTCGGGATGACCACCGCCACCAACGCCGCCATCCTCATGCCTTCGATCCCGGTGTTCGCCCTCCTCCTGGCCGCCGGCGCCGGCATCGAGCGCCTCACCCGCCGCACCGTGGCGGGGGTCGGCCTGGCGGTCGCCGGTGCCGTCGTCATGCTGGACCCCACCCGCTTCGCCGGCGGCCCCGGGACCACGCTCGGCAACCTCCTCGTCCTCGCCAACTGCCTGAGCTACGCGACGTACCTGGTGCTGCAGCGCCCCGTCCTGCTCCGCCTGCCGCCGCTCACGGTGATCGCCTGGGCGTTCCTGTTCGGCGGCATCGGCGTCCTCGCCGTCAGCGCCCCCACCCTGGCGCGGCTCCACCCCGCGGCGGTGCCCGGCGCCGTGTGGGCGGGGATGGCGTACATCGTCCTCATCCCCACGGCGGTGAACTACGCCCTGAACACGTGGGCGATCCGGCGCTCGTCGCCGTCCCTGGTGGCGGCGTTCACCACGCTGCAGCCGGTGTTCACCGCCGCCCTCGCCGTGGCGTTCCTCGGCGAGCGCCCGGGGATCCGCGAGCTCGCCGGCTTCCTCCTCATCGCCGCGGGGCTCGCGGCCATCAGCGGCCGCCGTCCCCGCGGCGGCGCAGCACCCCCTCCAGCGCCTTCATCGCCCCCAGGGCGCGGGGGAAGCCCACGTACAGAGCGGCGTGGATGATGGTCTCCCGCACCTCGGTCTCGGTGGCGCCCACGCGCAGCGCCCCGGCCAGGTGGGTGGCGATCTCCTTCGGGTTGCCCAGGGCGATGAGCATGGCCACGGCCAGAAGCTCCCTCGTCTTGAGGTCGAGCCCGGGGCGCGCCATCACCTCCTCGTAGGCGAACTCCCTGACGTAGCGGGCGAGGTCGCCGTCGGCCTGCTCCAGCGCGGCCTCGATGGTCCCGGTGTCCTCACCCCAGATCCGCTCTCGAATGGTCATGCCGGATTATCGCCCACTCTCCCTGCCACCGCGCCGGGGGCTGCGCGGCGGCGCCCCGGCGTGGTAGGCTGCCGCGCCACCACCCCCCGGGTGGCTGGCGCGAGGCGGTCCGGGACGCTCCGGCCGGCGCGCCGGGAAAGGACACCGCATGAGCCGCTTGCCTGTCGTCGCCACCGCCATCGCCTTCGCCGCGTTTTCCGCGGCGTGCTCGCCGTCGGCCCCCAAGAAGGCCGCCGCCACCGCCCCGGCCCCGCCGGCCGCCGCGGCCCCCGCCGCCGAGACGGCCCCGGAGCCGCCGGGTTCACGGGGAAGGTCGTCGAGACCATGAACGCCGTGGGCTACACCTACGTCCTCGTCGACACCGGGAGCGAGAAGGTCTGGGCCGCCACCAACACCTTCGAGGTGAAGGTCGGCGACACCGTCGCGGTGCCGCCCGCCGTGCCCATGCGCGACTTCCACTCCACCGCGCTCAACCGCACCTTCCCGGTCATCTACTTCGCCAACGCCATTGCCAAGGGGGACGGCGTCAACCCGCCGAAGCCCCCGGCCCCCGACGCGCTGATGCACGACGGAGCGCCGAAGATGCGGCAGGAGGTGACCTCCAACGAGCCCGTCAAGCCTGCTCCCGGCGGTCTCACCATCGCCGAGATCTACGCCCGGCGGAAGGACCTCGCGGGCAAGGAGGTGGTGGTGCGCGGCCGCGTCGTCAAGGCCAACATGGGCATCATGGGCACCAACTGGTACCACATCCAGGACGGCACCGGCGTGGAGAAGGACGGCACCCACGACCTCACCGTGACCAGCGACGGCGCCGCCGCGGTGGGTGACGTCATCACCGTCAAGGGCACGCTGGCCGTGGAGAAGGACCTGGGGTTCGGCTACCACTACACCGCCATCGTCGAGAAGGCCGCCATCGAGAAGAAGTAGCCGCCGCCCGCGGCGGCATCAGCCCCCGCAGGCCGCGCGACGCACATGACCCCGCCCCGCCGGCGACGGCGGGGCGGTGCCCGTCTCAGCGGCAGGCGGACGGCCCGGGGAGCTCCAGCGCCGCCACGCTGCCCGACGAGAGCACGGCGGTCCGGCACCGCGCGGGCAGCGCCAGGCCCTGGAGGACCAGCTGAAGCTCCGCCGCCGAGACAACGCACAGCGACCACGCCCCCGGCCCGAGGCCCGGTACCACGGTGCGGTCGCCGTCGGCCCCGGAAAGGCCCTGGGCGGCGGCCCACGCCGCCAGCTGCCCAATGCCTGCGACGCCGCCGTCGTGGACGAGCAGCGGCACCACACCGGCCCGCGGCTCGGCACGGGTGGGCGGACCGGGGAGGATCCTCGCCGTGGCGCGCGTCAGGCGGACGGGGCGGCGCCGGGGCCGCCGGGGGTGCGCATGCGGCGGGCGTCGAGGTAGATGCCCACGCCCAGCGCCACGAACACCGCGAGCCCGAGCCAGTTGCCGCCCCACCCCAGGTTGTCGAGGTGCGGGACGACGGCGTGGCCCACCTTGAGCTCGATGGCGTCGGTGACGCCCTTGGCCACTCCGGCCAGCGCGCCGCCGGCGATGAGCCCCGAGGCCACCAGGATGCCGCGGTCGTTGCGCACCTTCTTGAGCACCTCGTCGCCCCTGGCCGAGCGCTGCACGAAGGTCGCGACCAGGGCGCCCGCCAGCAGCGGGGTGTTGAGCTCCAGCGGCAGGTACATGCCCAGGGCGAAGGCGAGCCCCGACACGCCGACCATCTCCACCACCACGGCGATGACCGCGCCGAGGCCGTAGAGGAACCAGGGCGCCTGGGTGCTCGCCATCATGGAGCGCACCACCGCGGCCATGGCGTTGGCCTGCGGCGCCGGCATGGGGTCGGGGTGGGCGGGGGAGAGCACGTACCCCTGGGTGCGGGCGAACAGGAACATCACCGCCGTCACGGTCACGGAGGCCAGCGCCGCACCGCCGATGAGCGCCCACTGGACGCGCCTCGGCGTGCCGCCCACCCAGTAGCCGATCTTCATCAGCGTGACCATGGAGCCGGTCATCGACAGCGCGGTGCACACCACGCCGCCGATGAGCAGCGTCGCGAGCATGCCCTGCTCGCCGGAGAGCCCCAACCGGGAGAGCAGCACCGCGGCGATGATCAGCGTGGTCAGCGTCATGCCGGAGACCGGGGTGATCGAGATCATGGCCACCGCCCAGGCGGAGACCGCCGCGAACAGGAACGCCACCACCAGGGTGATGCCCAGCGCCGCCAGCGCCTTGCCGGTGGCGCCGGGCATGCCGGCGAGGACCACGAAGCGGAAGTAGACGCCGATGGCCACGGCGAGCAGCGCCGTGAGGAGGGCCACGTGCGCCATGGGGATGTCGCTGTCGGTGCGCACCACGGCAGCCCCCTGGCCGCCGCCGCGCAGGCGGCCGAGCTCGCCGAGCACGGTGCGAAGCGCCTGCACGATGACCGGGCTCATCTTGACGATGGACAGAATGCCCGCCGCGAAGATGCCGCCGATGCCGATGAGCCGCACGTAGTTGCCGAAGATGTCCTCGGCGCTCATCCCCGCCACCGGCGGCAGCCCCGGGAACAGCCCCGTGGGCACCTGGGCGCCGATGCGCGCGACCAGCGGGACGAGGACGAAGAACGACAGGAACGACCCCGCGCAGATGATGGCGGCGTAGCGCACGCCGATGATGTACCCCAGGCCCATCACCGCCGAGGAGGTGTTCAGGGTGAACACCGCCTTCACCTTGTTGGTGAGGGTGGCGAACGCCGGCACCAGGGCCGTGGTGAACACGTCGCGCCAGGTCTGCAGCGCCAGGGCGAGGTAGTCGAGGATCCACCCCGCCGCCATGGAGACGACCAGCACGCCCGCCGCTTTGCCGCCCTTCTCGCCGGTGACCAGGATCTCCGTGGTGGCGGTGGCCTCGGGGAAGGGGAGCTTGCCGTGCATGTCGGCGACGAAGTAGCGCCGGAACGGGATCAGGAACACCACGCCGAGGACGGCGCCCAGGAACGGTACGAGGAAGATCTGGGTGAACCCGGAGCGGTGCTCGAGGCCGAGCACGAAGATCGCGGGCATGACGAACACCGAGCCGCCCACCACGATGCCCGCGGTGGCGCCCAGGGCCACGATCTGGAGGTTCTCGAGGAGCGTGGAGGCGCGCCGGGCCGCGGCGGAGAAGCCCACCGCCAGGATGGCGATGGGGATCGCCGTCTCGATCCCCTGGCCGAGCTTGAGCGCGATGAACGACGCCGCCGCCGAGAAGATCACGGTCATGACCAGCCCCAGCAGGATGGCGCGGGTCGTCACCTCCGGTACGGTCGCGCCGGCCGGGATGATGGGCTCGTAGGTCTCGCCGGGCCTGAGCTCACGGTACGCGTTGTCGGGAAGTCCTCGGATGGGCTCGCCGCTGGGAGGGGTGTCCATGGACGCCGATTGTACCCCGCGGCGGCGGGCGAGCGGCGGCGACGGTGAGGAATAATGGTCCGCAGCAGCGCGACTTCAAGGAGGGGAGAGAGATCATGACGACGACCCCGAGCCCGAGCCCGACCCGGAGCTTCACCTGCCCCATCTGCGGCCAGCCCCGCCCCGCGCGCGAGGCGGTGGACGGCAACGCCGTCCGTCCCGCGCTCTCGGACCTCATCAACAAGCGGCAGCCCGGCTGGCAGCCCGCCGACGGCCTCTGCACCGCCTGCCTCAGCGAGTTCCGGGCCGCCTACGTGGAGGACGTCCTCGAGGAGAACAAGGGGGAGCTGTCGGCTCTGGAGAAGGACGTGGTCGACAGCTTCAAGGAGCTCGACCTCGTCGCCTCCAACATCAACACGGAGTTCGACCGGCGGCTCACGTTCGGCGAGCGCATGGCCGACAAGATCGCCGAGTTCGGCGGCAGCTGGCGGTTCATCTCCATCTTCGCGGCGGTCCTGGTGGGGTGGATCGCCATCAACTCGGTGGCTCTGCTGCGCAGGCCCTTCGACCCCTACCCGTTCATCCTGCTCAACCTGGTGCTCTCGTGCCTCGCCGCCATCCAGGCCCCGGTCATCATGATGAGCCAGAACCGGCAGGAGTCGAAGGACCGCCTCCGCGCGGAGCACGACTACCGCGTCAACCTCAAGGCCGAGCTCGAGATCCGCCACCTCAACGAGAAGCTGGACATGCTCCTGACCCGCCACTGGGAGCGGCTGGTGAAGATCCAGGAGGTCCAGGTGGAGCTGCTGCAGGAGCTCGGCCGCGCCCGCCACCGCGAGGGCCGCCCGTGAGCGGGCCGCGGTGATCCACGGCGCCTTCCTCGGCTGGGTGAGCCGCCACGGCGCGCTGGGGCTGTTCTCGCTCCTCGTCCTCGGTGTATTCGGCTTCCCCCTGCCCGACGAGACGCTGCTCGCCTTCGCGGGCTTCCTCGCCTACCGGGGCGAGGCCGCACTGCCCGCCGTGATGGTGGCGGCGTTCGCGGGAAGCTGCGTGGGGATCACCTTCACCTACGCCCTGGGACGGCTGCTGGGGCGCCGGCGGATCGTGCGGTTCGCCTCCCGCTTCGGCCTCACCGAGGTCCGACTCGACGCCGTGCACCGCTGGTTCGACCGCTGGGGCAAGTGGACGCTGCTCGTCGGGTTCTTCGTCCCCACCTTCCGCCACCTCAACGCCCTCGTGGCCGGCACCTCGCACCTGCGCCCCGCGGTGTTCGCGACCTTCGCGTGGACCGGCGCGCTGCTGTGGTCGCAGACGTTCGTCCTCCTCGGCTACGCGTTCGGCGAGGAGTGGCACCTCGTCGCCGGCTTCGTGTCCGACCACACCACCGAGGCGTACGTCCTCGCCGGCGTCGTGGTGGCGGCGCTCATCGGCTTCCGGCTGTGGCGGCGCCGACGCCGGGCGTGACGGGTGCCACCGCGGCGATGGCGTCGATCTCCACGGCGAAACCGTGGTGCAGGTCGCGGGTGGGGACCACCGTCCGGGCCGGGCGGTGGCCGCCGAACACCTCCGCGTAGACGGCGTTCACCCGCCCCCACACCGCGATGTCGCTGACGTACACGGTGACGCGCAGGACGTGGGCGAGGCCGCTTCCCGCGGCTTCGAGGACCGCGCCCAGGTTGGCGAGGGCCTGGCGGACCTGTTCCTCGACGGTGCCGGTGCGGTGAGCGCCCGTCCCGGGGTCCACGGGCAGCTGCCCCGAGACGTAGACGACGCCGTCGTGGACGATGGCCTGGCTGTAGTGGCCGCCGGGGCGGGGGGCGCGGTCGGTGGTGACGGGTTCCATGGCGGGCTCCTCCGGACCGCCATGGTCTCACGGGCCGCCGTACAATGCGGCCCATGGCGGACCTGCTGGAGTGCATGGTGCAGCTGCGGGCCCTGGCCGAGACCCCGCGCCGGCTGCACGACCTCCTCGCCCGCCACGGCGGCGCCGCCTGGACCGCGCCGCCGCCGGACGGCGGCCCCTCCCCCCGGGAGCTGACGGCGCTCCTCGCCGCCGAGGAACCCGGGGCGGCCGCATGGGTGCGGCGGATCCTCGCCGAGGACCACCCGCATCTGGCCGTGGAGATCGCCGTTCCGGAGGGCGGCGCCGACCCCGAAGCGGCGGCGGCGCGCTTCGCCGCCGCCCGCGAGGCGACCCTCGCGCTGCTGACGGCGTGCTCCGCGGCGCAGCTCGAGCGCGCCGGCGAGGCCCCCGGCCGGGGCGCGCTCACCCTGGCGGACCTGGCCGCCGACCTGCTCGCCCGCGACACCGAGCGCCTGGGCCGCATCCGCGCCCTGGTCGACTCCGGCGGCCCCTGAGCTCCGCCGGGGCCACCGGCTCCGGCGGCAGCACCGCCCCGGCGCGGGCCGCCCGGCTCCCGCAGGCACGGGCGCCCCGACCTGACAGTCGAGACCGAACCTTTACAATGCGGCGACCGGGTCCCCCCCGGACGAGGGAGGCTGCCGATGGAGAAGGTGCACCTGTTCCGCGACTACCCCCGGACCTTCTGGATCGCGAACGTCATGGAGCTGTTCGAGCGGGCGGCCTACTACGGCCTCAACTCGGTGCTGGCCATCTACCTCACCGATTCCGTGGCCTCGGGAGGCCTCGGCTTCGACGTGCAGGCGGTGGGCTTCCTGCAGGGCATCGTCTACGCGGCGACGTACGTGCTGCCCATCCTCGGCGGCGCCCTCGCCGACCGCTACGGCTACCGGCGCATGCTCATCGTCGCGTTCTCCTTCCTCACCGCGGGGTACTTCGCGTCGGGGCACATGTCGTCCTATGCCCTGGTGTTCCTCTTCCTGCTGGTGATGGCCTCGGGCTCCGGCCTGTTCAAGCCGATCATCTCCGGGACCATCGCCCGCACCACCGACGAGCGCACCTCGTCGTTCGGCTTCGGCATCTACTACTGGATGATCAACCTGGGCGCGTTCCTGGCACCGCTGGCCGTGAGCATCCTCAAGGGGTTCTCCTGGCAGGCGGTGTTCACGGCCTCCGCCGCCTACACCGGCGCCATGCTGCTGCCCGCGATCTTCCTCTACTCCGAGCCGCCTCGCCCGGCGAGCACCAAGCGGCTCAAGGAGGTCATGGCCAGCGCCGCGGAGGTGCTCGGGGACGCCCGCTTCATGCTCATGATCGTCGTCTACTCGGGGTTCTGGATCCTCTACTTCCAGAACTTCGGCTCGGTGCTGTGGTACCTGCGGGACTTCGTGAACCGGGAGCCGGTGAGCCGGGCGATCACCTCGCTGCTGGCGTCGGTCGGGGTGCCGTGGCAGTTCCACTTCGACGCCGAGCACGTGACGGTGATCAACGCCGGCACCATCATCCTGCTCCAGGTCCTTGTCAGCCGCATCGTCGCGAAGCGGCGCGCCCTGCCCACCATGGTCGCGGGGATGTCCATCGGCGCGGTGGGGTTCCTCCTCCTGGCCACGTCGTTCAACCCCTGGGTCTTCATCGCCTCCATCGCCGTCTTCTCCATCGGCGAGATGACCGCCCACCCCAAGTACTACAGCCTCGTCGGCCTCGTCGCCCCCCCCGACCGCAAGGCGGTCTACATGGGCTACGCGTTCCTGTACGGAGTGTTCGGCTCGCTGCTGGGATCCAACCTGGGGGCGTTCCTCTACGCGCGGCTGCTCGCGCCGGCGGTGGGCACGCCCGCGGCGGGGACACGGAGCACGCTGTTCTGGCTGCTCTTCGCCGCGCTGGACATCGTCGCGGCGGGGGGGCTCGTGCTGTTCACCCGCCGCTTCGGCGAGGACACCCCCGACACCCGGCGCCGGGCGCGCCGCACCATGAACCTCGTCTACACCGGCATCCTCCTCCTGGGGGTCGCGTTCCTCGTGGCGGCGTTCGCCGTCACCCCGGTGCAGTTCCGCACCGCTGTGCAGGCCCTGATCTTCCTCCTGCTCGGCGGTGGCGGCGTGGTCATGAACCGCCGGGGAACGCCGCGCTGAGACGCGCGCCCGGGGAGTGGAGGAAAGGGGGCGGAGGGCGGTATGCTTGAGCCGCCGCGGTCCACCCCGGGCTAAGGGAGTGTGCATGCCGGAAAGCCTCGACTTCTCGACGCTGACGTCCGCCGACGCCCTCGATCTCGCCGTGCTCATCGAGGAGGAGGCGCGGCAGCGCTACTTCGAGTTCGTGGACCTCATGGACGAGGTCCACCGGGACCCGGGGATCGCGCGCTTCTTCGCCCTCATGGCCGACAGCGAGGAGCGCCACGGCCAGGAGCTGTGGGGGCGGCGCGAGCGTTCGTACCCCGACGCGCCGCACCGCGTGGACGCCTCGATGCTGTTCGACATGGAGGCGGGCGCCTACGACGCCTCCACCGCCGCCATGAGCCCCGAGGACTGCCTGCGCGCGGCCCTGGAGGCCGAGCGGCAGCTGGAGGCGTTCTTCCGCGGGGCGCTGGGGGCCGTCCGCGACCCCGAGATCCGCGCCCTCTTCCTCGCGCTCGCGGAGGAGGAGGTGGTGCATCAGAGGATGCTGGGCGAGCGGCTCGCGGGGCTCGCGCCCTCCGCCGCCGGAGGGCGGAAGCAGCGGCCCCGGGGGATGGTTGCCCAGGACTGACGAAGACTGCGGCCACGGCCTCGAGAGGGCCGGCGGCCGGCACAGACGCTGACGGTACGCGCGGCGCGCCACCCCCCGGGGGCGGCCGTCCGCCGCAGGAAGGAGCCACACCATGCCAGCAGACATCGACCTCTCGTCGCTTTCACCCGCCGACGTCCTCGACCTCGGCATCCTGTCGGAGGAGGAGGCCCGCGCACGGTACGTGGAGTTCGCCGAGATGATGTCGACGGTCCACCGCAACACCGAGGCCGCGAAGTTCTTCTCGTTCATGGCCGACAACGAGACCCGCCACCGCGAGCTGCTCACGGAGCAACGTCAGCGCCATTACCCGAAGGTGGAGCGCCGCATCACCTCCACCGAGCTGTTCGACGTCGAGGCCCCCGCCTACGAGGCCGCCGGCGCGTTCATGGACCTGCACGGCTGCCTGGAGGCCTCTCTGGCCTCCGAGGAGAAGGCGGAGTCGTTCTACCGGGGCGCCATGACCCACGCCGAGCACGGCGACGTCCGCGACCTCTTCTCCCAGCTCGCCGACCAGGAGGTCGGGCACCAGCGGATGATCCGCGACAAGATGGCGAAGGCGGGCGAGAAGTCGCCGGTGAACCCCGACGACATCGCCGACGAGCCGGTAGGCCAGGACTGAGGGTCCCCGTCAGGGGGCCGCGGCCGGACCGCAGTGCCCGCGGTGCGGGGTCCGGTGGCGGGCGGCGCGGCCGCCCGCCCAGTGCGGCGTGTTGCCCGGCGCCGACAGGTCGTCCCCGGAAGTGAAGACGATGTAGGCGACGGCCCCGACCCGGCCGTCGCCGGCCAGGGGTGTGGCCACGTCCCTGGGGATCGCGGCCTCCGGCATCGCCTCGAGGAGCACCACGGCGTCGGCGCCGAGACGCACGGCCACGCCGGCCAGCCGCTGGAGCGCGGCGGTGTCCCGGGGTCCCAGAGGCGGCGAAACGGGCTGCACCGCGAGGATCGTGTAATCGTCCTCCGGCTCCTGGAGGTAGAACTCCACGTCCCGGATCACCGTCGCGGCGGGACCCGGGGTGGCGGGCCACAGGCCCAGGGGGAGGGTGGCGGCGGCGGCGACGGCGAGGGTGGCGAGCATGGCGGGGCTGCCGTTCAGTCGCCGGGGCGAAGCCGCTCGGCGCCGCCGACGTACGGCCTCAGGACGGCCGGGATGTCCACGGTGCCGTCCTCGCGCTGGTAGTTCTCCAGCACGGCGATGAGGGTGCGGCCGATGGCCAGCCCCGAGCCGTTGAGGGTGTGCAGGTGCCGCGGGCGCCCTCCCCCGGCAGGGCGGTAGCGCAGGTCGGCGCGGCGGGCCTGGAAGTCCTCGCAGTTGGAGCAGGAGGAGATCTCGCGGTAGCAGTCCTGTCCCGGCAGCCACACCTCCAGGTCGTAGGTCTTGGCCGCGGAGAAGCCCATGTCGCCGGTGGACAGGGTCACCACCCGGTACGGCAGCTCGAGGGCCTCCAGCACCGCCGCCGCCGCCGAGGTCAGGGCCTCCAGCTCGTCGTAGCTCGTCTCCGGCGTGCACAGGTGCACGAGCTCCACCTTGTCGAACTGGTGCTGCCGGATGAGGCCCCGCACGTCGCGCCCGTGGCTCCCCGCCTCGGCACGGAAACAGGCGGTGTAGGCGCAGTACCGCCGGGGCAGCTCGGCCTCCTCGAGGATCTCGCCCCGGTGCAGGTTGGTCACGGGCACCTCCGCCGTCGGCACCAGATAGAGGTCCGAGCCCTCCACGTGGAAGAGGTCCTCCTCGAACTTGGGCAGCTGGCCGGTCCCCACCAGGGAGGCCCGGTTGACCAGGAACGGAACGTAGACCTCCCGGTAGCCGCGGACGCGGTGGAGGTCGATCATGAACGCCACCAGCGCCCGCTCCAGGCGGGCGCCCATCCCCGACAGCACCGCGAAGCGGGCGCCGGCGATCTTCGCGGCCCGCTCGAAGTCGATGATGCCCAGCTCCGGACCGAGGTCCCAGTGGGCCTTCGGCGCGAAGGCGAACCGGGGGGGCTCGCCCCACCTCCGCTCGACCCGGTTGGCGCTCTCGTCCGGACCCACGGGGACGCTCTCGTGGGGGAGGTTCGGGATGGTCAGCTCCAGCGCCGCCACCTGCTCCCCCTCGGCGGCCGCCTGCGCCTCCGCCTCGGCGAGGCGCACACCCAGGGCCGCCATGGCCGCGCGGAGCGCCTCGCCCTCCTCGCGGCGCCCCGAGGCGAACAGCGCCCCGACCTCCCGGGAGCCCCGGTTGCGCTCGGCCTTGAGGGCCTCCAGCTCGGTCTGCGCCGCGCGCCAGCGCGCGTCGGCCGCGAGGAGCTCCTCCACCGGCGCGTCGCTGCGACGGTCCCCCAGGGCCCGGCGCACCCGCTCGGGGTCGTTCCGCAGCAGCTCACGTGAGAGCATGTCGTCCTCCAGCGGGCCATTCTCTTTGGGGCGGCGGCACCGAGTCAACACGGGCGGGGCGGCGGCCCGTATACTCGGCGGCATGGCCGGGACGCGCAGCACGGCGTGGGCGGCTCCTGCGGGTTTTGCGGCACTGGCCGCCGTGCTGGCGGCCACCGGTGCCGTGTCGCCGGCGGAGGCGCTGTGGTCCGCCGCCGCCGTGGCGGCGGCGCTGGGGCCTTCGGGGTGGCTGTCCCCCGGAGGGTGGCGCCGGCGGGCCGCCGAGGCCGCCGTCGTCCCCGCGGCCTTCGCCCTCACGGTGGTCGGCGACCCCACCACGCGCCTGCTCGCCGTGCCACCCCTCCTCGTCCTCGCCGCGGCGGCCGCGGCGGCCCTCGCCCGGCGCGCCGCCCCGCCCCGCGCCGTCCCCGTCCTCGCGGCCGCCCTCGCCCTCGCCGTGCGGGCCGCCGGCGGCGTCGGGCTCGCGGGCGTGGGCGCGGCGGCGGCGCTGGCCGCCCTGGCGGTGCCTCCGGTGCTGGCGTGGGCCGCGGCGCGCCGGGCAGGGTGGACCGCGGGCGTGGCGGCGGCGCTGCTCGCCGGCGCCCTGCCCCTCCAGCACGCCCCCCTGGCCGCAGCGGCGGCGGCCGCCGTGGCCCTCGCCGCGGCGCGCCTCGCGCCGGCGCCACCGCGCCTCGCCGCCCGGATCGCCCGCGCCTGGCTGCCGGGGATCCTCGCCGCCGCCCTCGTCCTCGCCGCCCTGGCGCCGTGGGGAGGCCTGGGTCTCCGCCGGGCCCTGCCGCGGGCGGGCTGGCCCGCGGCGGCCGCTACCGGCGCTGCTCTCCTCGTCACGCCCGCGCTGCCTGCCGCGGCAGCGGGGGCCGCGTGGCTCGCCGCCACCCTGGCCACGGGTCCGATCGCGGTGCCGCCGGACCACGCCGCCGATACGCTCACCGCGGCCCGTCCACGGGTCGTGCTGCCCGCCGCCTCCGGCGCGCCCTACCTCGTCGACACCTCTCTCGCCAACGCCGGGACGCTGCCTGCCGGCACGGTGGTCGGCGACCTCACCCTGGGGGGCCGCACGGTGCCGCTGCGGGCCGGGCGCGAGACCGTGGAGTGGGCCCACGAGCGCGCCGACGTGCGCCCCCGCGCGGGCCATCCCCTGCCTGCCGCGCCGGTGTGGCGGCCGGTGGGCTCCGGCGCCGCCACGGTGTGGGCCGTCTCGGGACGGCTGAGCGTGGACGTGCCCGCCGGAGAGAGCCCGGTGCTGACCCGCGCCCCCGGCCTGCCGGAGCGGGTCTCGCTCACCGTGGCCGCCGGCTCCCGCCGGCCGACGCCGCCGCGGGACTGGCCCCTGCCGGCCTGGCTCCTCGCCGCGGCGGCCGCCGTCGCGGCGCTGCAGCTCCTCTCGGGCACCTGGCGGCATCCCCTGGCCTGGTTGCCGTGGGCGCTCCTCGCCGGCGGCGCCCTCGCCGGCCGGCTCAGCGTCGCGCCCGCCGCCCTGGCCGCGGAGCGGCACTCGGTGGACATCGCCCTGGCGGCGCTGCTCGCCGCCTGGCTCCCCGCCGCACGGGTGTGGCTGGCGCGCCGCCGCGCCTTCGCGGCGGCCGCCGCCCTCCTCGTCCCCCTGGCGCTGGCCGCCCCGCACCTCAGCCCGCCCCTGGGGGACGACGCCTACCACCTGCTCCTGCTCGACTCCATCGTCCACGACCACGACCTCGACGTGACCAACAACTACCACCTGGACCGCTACCCCGGCCAGGCCATCTACCGGCCGTTCGACGGCACCTTCATCCACTCCCCCGTCCTCGCGGGGCTTCTCTCCCCCGGCTATGCGCTCGCCGGCCGGGGCGGCGCCGGGGCCCTCGTCGCCCTCGCGGGGGCGGCGCTGTTCGCGATGGCGCTGCGCCGCGCCCGCGAGCTCGGCGTACCGGCGAGCCGCGCCGCCCTGGCGGGCACCGCGCTGTTGCTGAGCTACCCTCTGGCGACGTTCTCGACGCAGCTGTGGGTGGAGGTCCCGGGGGCGCTCCTCGCCCTCGCCTGCGCGGTGCCTCTCACCCGGCGGCGCCTCCACCCCGTCGTGGCGTCGGGGCTGGCGGTGCTGGCCACCGCGCTCAAGACGCGCCTGGCGCTCCTCGCGGTGCCCGCCGCCGCGGCGGCGTGGTGGCGGCGCGGCGGGCGCCGGCGCCTCGCCGTGGTGGGCGGCGCGGCGGTGCTCACCGCCGCCGCCGCCTGGGTGCTCACCGCCGACCTGGTGGGCACCCCCCTGGACCCCATGGGGCGTCGGCACCTCTCGCAGCTGCTCCACGTCTCCGGCGCCCGGGCGGCCACCGTGGTCGGGGGGCTCGCCTTCGGCGCGGCCTCCGGCCTGGCGTTCGCGGCACCGCTGCTGCTGGTGGCGATGCTGGGCCTGCCGAGGCTGTGGCGCCGGGCCGGCAGCGGCGAGCGGGCGCTCCTCGTGGGCGCCGCCCTCACCGTGGCGGCGCTCCTCCACTCGGTGGAGTGGCGCGGCGGGGACTCCCCGCCGGCCCGCTACCTGGTCCCCGCCTGGGGGCTGCTGGCCCTCGCCGGGGCGCTGCTCCTGACGCGTCCACCGCGCTGGCGCCCCCTGGCCGTGGTGCTGCTCCCGCCCGGCATCCTGGTCTGGTGGGTGGGGGTGACCCGCCCCGGCGCCCTGGTCAACGTCGGCGACGGCTCCTTCTGGCTCTCGCGCCTGCTGGCCCGCCGTTTCTCCACCGACGCCCTGCACTACTTCCCGTCGTTCCTGCGGATCTCCACCGCGACGTGGCTGGCGCCGGCGCTCCTCGTGGCCGGGGCCGCCGCCGTCGCTCTCGTCGCCCGCCGCCGGCCCGCCTGGGCCCGCGGCGCCGCGGCCCTGGGCACCGCCGCGTGGCTCGCGGCCGCGGCGGCGCTGGTGGGGGTGATGTGGGTGCGGCCCGACACCACCGTCGAGATCGAGGACCCCCAGGTGCGCCACGCGGGCGGGACGATGGAGCCGCCGCCGGGGACCTTCTCCCGGTTCCTCCAGCCCGGCGGCTGGCGCCTCGAGGACGGCGCCTCCGTGCGGGTGCCCGTGCACCTGCCCCCGCACGCCGCGGTGACGCTGGAGGGCTGGCTCGACGGCGCTGCGGTCGCCGGCGCGCAGCTCGCCGTGCGCTGGGACGACGGGCCCACCACCCGCGTGGCGGTGCACGGCGCCGGCCGCGGGCAGGTGCCGCTGCCCGGCGTGCCGGCCGGGGGCCGCCACTGGCTCGACATCCGGCTCGTCGCGCCCGCTGGAGGCGGCGCCGTGCTCGACCGCCTGCGCGTCGGCCGGGGGCGGTGAGGCCCCCGGGGTGGGCGCCCGCGTAGCGCGCTCCGTATACTCCACAGCGTGAGAACCCTGCCGTTGCCCGCCCTGGCGGCTCCGGCCGCCTTCGCGGCGCTGGCGCTGGCGCTCGCGGCGGTGGGCGCCGTGCCCTGGGAGCAGGCGGGATGGGCCGCGGCCGCGGCCCTCGCCGCCTTCGTGCCGTCCGCCTTCGCGGCCCCCGCGGGGTGGCGGCGCCGGGGCGCCGAGGCGCTCCTGCTGCCGGCCGGCTACGTCCTCGCCATGGTCGGCGGGGAGGCGGCGCGCGCCTCGCTGGCGGCCGTCGCCCTGGCCATCGCCGCCGCAGCAGCGGCGGCGGCTGCGCTGGCGCCCGGACGCGGCGGGCGCCCCCTGGTGACGGTGGCGTTCCTGGCCGTCGCGGTTCGCTGCGCCGGCGGCGGCGCCCTGACCGGCACGCCGGTGCTCCTGGCGGCCCTCGCGGTGGCGGGCCCGGCGCTGCTGGCGGCGGGGGTCGCCCGGCGGGCCGGGCCGCTGGCGGGGGGCGCCGCGGCGGTGCTGGCGGCCTCCGCGCCGCTCCAGCGGCACCCCGTGGCGGCTGCGCTGGTGGTCGGGGCGGGCGTCGCGCTGGCGGCGCTTCCGCTGCGTCCCCGTTTCCTGCCGGTCCGCGGCTGGCTCGCCGGCATCGCCGTCGCCGGCGTCCTGGGCGCCGCGGCGGCGCCGTGGGGAGGGTTCCCGTTTGCCGCCGCCTTTCCGGCCGCCGGCTGGCTTGCGGCCGCGGCCGTGGTCGCGGCCCTCGCAGTCAGCCTCCGCGCTCCCGCCGCCGTCGCGGGCGCCGTGTGGCTCGCGGCGACGCTGCTGCTCGGTCCCGTGCCGGCGCCCTCTCCCGCCGGGGGCGGCGTGACCCTCACGGCCGCAGACGCCGAGGCCGCGCTGCCCCCCGGCGACGGCCGCGAGCCCTACGTCGTCGAGCTCTCCCTCGCCCACGCCGGAGCGCTCCCCCAGGGCACCCCCGTGGCCACGCTCCGGACCGGCGACGCCACGCGGGTGCTGCGGGCCGGCGTGGACACGGCGGAGTGGGCCCACGAGCGGCGGGACGTCCACGCCGCTCACGCCCTGCCCTCCGACCCCCGGTGGCATCCCTCCGGGCGGGGCGCCGGAGCCTTCTGGGCGGTCTCCGGCCGTGTCGTCCTGCCGCCCGCCACTGCGGCGCCCACCCTCGTCCGGGCCGCGGACCTCCCAGCGGCGGTGCGGATCTCCGTGGCGGCGGCGGGACCGGCACGGCCGGCCTCCCGCGGCGACTGGCCCCTCGTGGCCTGGCTCCTCGCCGCCGCGGCGGCCGTCGCTGCGCTGCAGGGCGCCGCGGGCACCTGGCGGCGGCCGGCGGCCTGGCTGCCCTGGGCGGTCCTCGCCCTCGGCTCGGCCCTCGCCCGCAGCCACCTGTCCCCGCTGGCCCGCGACGGCCAGGCGTTCGCGGCGGACCTCGCCCTGGCCGCCCTGCTGGCGGCGTGGCTTCCCGCGGCCCGCCGCTGGCTGGCGCGGGACCGCGTGTTCCTGGCCGCCGCCGCCCTGCTCGTGCCGCTGGCCCTGGCCACCGCCCACCTGACACCGCCCCTGTGGGGCGACGAGCCGTACCACCTGGCCATGCTCGAGACCCTTCGCGCAGGCGGCGGCCTGCGCGCGGCCCTGGCGAGCGCCACGCCTCCGGGGCTGCCTCCGCTGCACGCGCCGACGCTCGCGCTGCTGCTGCTGCCCGGCTTCGCGGCGGCCGGCCGCGCCGGAGCGTTGGCCCTCATCGCCCTGGCCGGGGCCGGAGCGGTGGCGCTCACGACCCGCCGCGCCGCCACCCTCGGCGCACCCCGGTCCCGCCGCTCCCTGATCGTGATGCTGGCGCTGCTCACCGCACCCCTGGTCAGCTACGCCACCCAGATCTGGGCCGAGGCTCCGGGCGCGCTGGCGGTGGCGGCGGTCCTCGTCCTCGCCGCCCTGACTCCCCGCCGAGCCGTCGCGGCCACCGCGGCGGCCGCCGTGGCCACCGCCGTCAAGACCCGCCTCGCGCTGCTCACGTTCCCCCCCGCCGCCGTGGCGTGGGCGCGCCGGGGAGCGGGGCGGCGGCGGATCGTCGCCGCGGCGCTGGCGGTGAGCCTCGCCGGGGCCGCCGGGGTGAGCCTCTCGTGGGTGTTCCTGGGCCATCCCCTCGGGCCTTTCCGGCGCCTCGCGTCGCTCCTCCCCACCGACCCCCGCCAGGCGCTGGTGAGCGCCGGCGGCCTGCTCTTCGACCCCGCGGGCGGCCTCGCCTTTGCCGCCCCGCTCCTGCTGGTGGCGGCGGTGGGGCTGCCCCTCCTGTGGCGGCGGGGAGGCGACGGCGAGAGGGCGGCGCTGGTGGGCCTCGCGGGCACCGTGGTGGCGCTGCTCTCCTCTCCGGAGTGGTACGGCGGCGGCTCGCCGCCGGCGCGCTACCTGGCGGCCGCCCTGCCCGCCTTCTGGCTGGCCGGCGCCCTGCTGCTGCGCCGCCCGCCCCGTGGCCTGGCCGCCGCCGGCGCCCTGCTGCCCCTGGCGCTGGTGAGCTGGTGGGCCCTGACGACGCGGCCCTGGCTGTCCATCAACCCCGGAAACGGCGGCTGGTGGCTGGCGGACGCCGCGGCACGGCGCTTCGGCGCCGACGGGCGGGCGCTGGTCCCCTCGTTCCTCCGCCTCTCGCCGGCGACGCTCCTCGTGCCCGCCGCGCTCGTCGGCGTGGCGGCCGCGGTCCGCGCCGCCGCACGGCGCAACGCCGCGGTGTCGCGACGCCTCGCCCGCAGCGCCGTGGCGATCTGGCTGGTCGCCGGCGCCCTCGCCGTGGTCGTGCTCCACCTGCGCTTCGACGGCACCGTCGAGCTGGAGGATCCCCAGGTCGTCCGCCTGGGCGGCCGGCCCGAGCCCCCGGAGGGGACCTGGTCCACCTTCCTCCACCCCGGCGGACGGCGGGTCGCCGACGGCGAGGGGGTGGTCGTTCCGCTCCACCTGCGGCACCATGCGCGGGTGCGGCTGCAGGGATGGCTCGACGGCGCGGCCTGCCAGGGCGCGTGGCTCCTCGTCCGCTGGGACGATCGCCCGGAGGTGCGGGTGGCGCTGCACGGCGTCGGCCCCGGCGAAGTCTCGCTCCCGCCGCCGCCGCCGGGGCCCCGGCACCGCCTGCGCCTGGTCCTGTCCACGCCGCCGGGCGGAGAGGCGGTCCTCGACCGCCTGGTGGTGACCCCGTGACGGCCGTGGACGCCTTCGTCGTCCTCCACGGCCACGCGGCTACCGTGGGCGCCACCATGGCCGCCCTCGCCGCGCAGCGCCTCGCTCCCCGGCGGGTGGTGGTGATCGACAACGCCTCCACGGACGGCTCCGCGGCCGAGGCCGCCCGCCACGCCGGAAGGCTCGGCCTCGAGGTGGTCACCAACACCGCCAACGTCGGCTTCTCGGCGGCGGCCAACGAGGCGGTGCGCCGCACCGACGCCCCCTGGATCCTCGCCCTCAACCCCGACTGCCGCCTCGCCCCCGGCTATCTGGAGCGCCTCGTCGCCGCCGGCGAGCGGCATCCGCGCGCCGGCAGCCTGACGGGGCTGCTCCTGCGCGGGCACGGACCTGAGCTGACTCCCACGGAGGTGGTGGACTCCGCCGGTATGGTGGTGACCGCCTCCGGGCGCCATCTGGACCGCGGCTCGGGGGCACCGCTGTCGCGGGAGCTTGCCGCACCCGCCTGGGTGTTCGGCGCCTCCGGGGCCGCGGCGCTGTACCGGCGGGCCGCCCTGGAGGACGTGGCGTACCCTGGGGGCGAGGTGTTCGACGAACGCTTCTTCGCCTACCGGGAGGACGCCGACCTGGCCTGGCGGCTGCAACGCCGCGGCTGGGGGTGCCTGTACCGCGCCGAGGCCGCGGCCTGGCACGCCCGCGGGCTCAAGCCCGAGGCGCGGCGCCGGGGCACGCCGGCGGTGAATCGGTACTCGGTGCGCAACCGGTTCCTGCTGCGCTGGTCCAGCGCGGACTGGCGCTGGCGGCTGGCCTGCTTCCCCTGGTGGCTCGCCCGCGACGCGATGGTGCTGGCCGCCTGCCTCACCGTCGAGCGCTCCTCCCTGCCCGGCCTCGCGGAGGCCTGGGCGCTGCGCCCCGCGCAGCGGGCCCGGGGCCGGGACAACCGCTCCCGCGCCACCGTGTCGGGGTGGCGCGTGGCCCGCTGGTTCCTGCCCGGGGGGCGGACCCGGAGGGCGGCGGCGTGATGCGCCTGGCCCTCCTCGGGACGCGGGGAATCCCGGCCGCCTACGGCGGCTTCGAGACCTTCGCCGAGGAGCTCTCGGCGAGGCTGGCGGCGCGCGGCCACGAGGTCACGGTCTACACGCGAGCGCACCTCGCCGTGCCGGGGCTCGAGCGGCACCGGGGGGCCGCGATTCGCGTCCTCCCGGCGCTGCGCACCAAGTCCCTGGAGACGCTCTCCCACACCTTTCTGTCCGCCCTGGACGCGGGGCGCTCCCGGTTCGACGCCGTGCTGCTGTGCAACGCCGCCAACGCGCCGTTCATCCCGCTCATCCACGCCCGCGGCCTGCCCGTGGCGCTCAACGTGGACGGCCTGGAGCGCAAGCGGCGCAAGTGGGGGCGGGTGGGGAGGGCCTACTACCGGCTCTGCGAGGGGCTCGCCGCCCGCTGGGCCGACCGCCTCGTCACCGACGCCGGCGTCATCCGGCGCTACTACCGGCGCGCCTGGCACCGGGAGTCGGTGATGATCCCCTATGGCGGCGACCTCCCCGCGCCCGCCGGCCGCGGCGCCCTGCGGCGCCTGGGGCTCGAGCCCGGGGGCTACGTGCTGTACGTGTCGCGCTTCGAGCCCGAGAACAACCCCGACCGCGTGGTGGCGGCCTACCGGGGGGTGCCCGGCGGCATGCCGCTGGTCCTCGTGGGCGGCGCCCCCTACGCCGCCGAGCTGACGCGCCGGGTGCGGGCGCTGGCCGCGGACGACCCCCGGGTGCTCCTGGCCGGTCCGGTGTACGGCGAGGGCTACCGGGAGCTGCTGTTCAACGCGGCGGCGTACGTCCACGCCACCGAGGTGGGCGGCACCCATCCCGCCCTGGTGGAGGCCATGGGCGCGGGGCGGGTGGTGTTCTCCCTGGACAACCTGCCCAACCGCGAGGTGACCGGGGACGCGGGGGTCCGCTTCACCTTCGACGCCCCGCCCACCCTCACGGAGGTTCTCGCGGCCTTCGTCGCCGACCGCGCGTCCTTCGCGGCGCGGGGCGCCGCCGCCCGGGACCGGGTGGCGGCAGCGTACCGGTGGGACGACGTCGCCGGCGCCTACGAGCGTCTGCTGGAGGGGATGTGCTCCGCGAATCCACGAAGCTGATCGCCTACCGGCGCCTGCTCGTCGACCTCCTCCTCACGGCGGCCAGCTTCCTCATCGCCCATCAGCTGCGCTCCCACGTCCTGCCCTGGCTGCTGCCGCACAGCTTCCCCGGCGGCCTCTACCCGATGGGGGTGTACCTGCCCCTGTTCGCCGTGGTCCTGGCCGTCTGGGGGGTGCTGCTGGGGCTCCAGCAGGCCGCCGCCCCCGCCGAGCTCGCCACCCTGCGGCGGGAGGTGCTGGTGGCGATCCGGATCCCCGTGGCCGGCGCCCTGGCCATCGCGGCGGCGGGCTACCTGCTGCGCTTCGATTTCGTCTCGCGCCCCTTCCTGCTCCTCTTCGCGACCATCGACGCCTTCGCCCTGGCGGGGGCCCGGGTGGCGGAGCGACGCACGGCCTGGGGCGCAAGGCTCATGGAGATCCCCGAGCGGGTGGTGCTGGTGGTGGGCTGCAACGAGCACGCGGTGGCGCTGGCGAGGCTGCTGGCGTCGCACCGCGCCTGGGGGTTCACCCTCAAGGGCCTGGTGGACCCGGGAGGGGCGGGGTGCGCCGGAGGGGAGGTGGCCGGCCTGCCGGTGGTGGCGACGGTGAACGAAGTTCCCGAGCTGCTCACCCGGGAGGTGGTGGACGAGGTCGTCATCGCCGTGCCCACGCGCCAGCTGGGCGAGCTGGAGGGGCTCCTCCTCGCCTGCCAGGAGCTCGGCGTGCGGGTGCGCGTGGCCCTGCAGCCGTTCCCTCACCTGACTCCTCGGGTGGAAGTGGAGGTCCTCGACGGAGTTCCGCTGCTCACCTTCGCCACCATGCCCACCGCCCCCCTCGCTCTCTTCGTCAAGCGGGTGCTCGACGTCCTGGCCGCCCTGGCGATGCTGGCCCTGAGCGCCGTGCTGTGGCCGCTGATCGCCCTCGCCGTCCGGCTGTCGTCCCCGGGACCGATCTTCTTCCGGCAGGTGCGCTGCGGCCGCGGCGGGAGGCTCTTCACCCTCCTCAAGTTCCGCACCATGGTGGCGGACGCCGAGCGCCGCCGCCCCGACGTGGCCCACCTCAACGTCATCCCCGACGGCCCCGCCTTCAAGGCGCCGGACGACCCGCGGATCACCGCCGTGGGGCGCTGGCTGCGGCGCTGGTCGCTGGACGAGCTGCCCCAGCTCCTCAACGTGCTCCGCGGAGACATGGCCGTGGTCGGTCCCCGCCCCGCCATCCCCCGGGAGGTGGCCCAGTACGCGCCGTGGCAGCGGCGCAGGCTGGCCATGAAGCCGGGCCTCACCTGCCTGTGGCAGGTCTCCGGCCGCTCCGACCTCGACTTCGCCACCTGGATGGAGCTGGACCTGGCCTACATCGACCACTGGTCGTTGTGGCTCGACCTGAAGATCCTCGTCCTCACCCTCCCCGCGGTGCTCGGCGGCCGCGGGGCGGCGTGAGCGGCACCCGCACCGCGGAAGCGGGGACGTTGGAGGTCGTCCGCTCGCGCCCCCACAGGAGCGCCTGCGCACCACCCTGCCGGGGCGAGCCGACGACCAGAGCTGCCAGCGCCACCGCCGCCGCGAAGACCGCGACCACCACCACGGTCCCCAGCGCCGGAGCCTCCCGCAGGGAAAGGGGGTGCCTCGGCAGCCAGAAGAAGGCCCCGGCGAACGCCGCCAGCACCGCGGCGAGCACCGTCGCGTAGGCCCGCAGCGGGGGCGAGAACCCGACCGCCGTCGCCACCGTCACCCAGGCCAGCGCGGGCACCGCGATGTGCAGGGCGGCGGCGGCCACGCGCCGGCGGCGGAGGGGGCCTCCCGGCGCCGACCAGAGCGTCGAGCACAGCCGGATCACGACCAGCTGTAGCGCCAGCGCCCCGACGATCAGGGCGAGCAGGACGGTGATCTGCGTGGGCACGCCCCAGAACCGGGCGAGCCCCGCCGCGGGCCCGTCCTCCGCGCCGAGAGCCGGCGCCCAGGCGAGGCCGAGCACGGCGGCCGCCGCCGAGGCGTGGAGCAGGGCGAGCTCGCCGGCCCACCGTCCACCGCCAGGCGCCAGGGACGGGAGCAGGAGCGCCAGGAGCGCCGCCGCGGCGAGGGGGGGCAGCCAGTAGCCGGCCAGGGCGCCCCGGCTGATGGCGAAGGCGATCCCGGGCTCGTTGACCAGGGCCCACGGCGGGCCGCCCAGGGGCACGGTGAGGCCGATCCACTGCCCGCCCAGGAGGGCGACACCGGCGCCCGGCGCCGCGGCGACGGTCCACCACACCAGCGGCCAGAGCGCCAGCGCCAGGCCCCAGGACAGCACCAC
Organism: uncultured Acidobacteriota bacterium; assembly: GCA_963751245.1. GTDB lineage: Bacteria > Acidobacteriota > Thermoanaerobaculia > Thermoanaerobaculales > Thermoanaerobaculaceae > CAVVTR01. Next base: position 182,369 of record CAVVTR010000007.1, read on the forward strand.
CACCCGCGGGGTCAGGGGCGTTGCTCGCACACCCGCTATGATAGCCGGGTGCGAAGACTGATCGTGTTGGGCGCCCTCGTGTTGATCGCCGCCGCACCTGCCCGCGGCCAGGCCGTGAGCCAGTGGAAGACGGCGGGCGGCATTCCGGTGGCGGTGGTGGAGACCCCCGGCGGGGACGTGGAGCACCTCGCCGCGCTGATCCCTCCGGGGGCCCGGCCGCCGGCCACCGTGGGAGGCTTCCCCGCGGCGTCGGCCCCGGCGTTCGGCGCCCAGGCGGTGACGGCCACCGTACCGGCCATGATGGCGGTGCTGGCGGCGCAGGAGCTGGTCGCCGGCATGGGCCCCTCGGGCGGGGCCTCGGTGGTGGCTGTCGGACCCGTACCGGCACGGGAGCTGCGGGGCGCCCTGGCGGGCCTCGACCAGGTGACGCTACGGCCGCCGGCGCCCGGCGCGTGCGTGGTGGCCGATGGCACGACCGCATTGGTGCGGGGCGGTCCCGAGCGGGTCGAGCTGACCCTGGCGGCGCCCGAGCCCGCCGATCCGCGGTTCGCGCAGCTGCCCGCCCTCGCCGAGCTCCTCCGGGTCCGGCTGGCGAAGGCTTTCCCCGGCAGCCGCACCGGCGCCGACCTCGCCAGCGGCTGCAGCCATATCGTCATCACCGTCGCCGCGGGCCGGGACGAGCCGCTTGCCCTCGCCCGGCGCCTGCGAGACACCCTCGCGACCCTCCCGGCGACGCCTCCTTCGGTGGAGGAGGTGGCGACCATCCAGGCGCAGCTGCAGCGACGGGCGGTGGCGTGGGCCGCGGACGGAGCCGGGACGGCACGCTCCCTGGCGGAGCGGCTCGCCCTGGGGGGCAGCGCGGCCGCGGCGCTCGTGCCGCCCACCGTGGACTCCGCTTCGCTGGGCGCCCTGCTGCACGTGGTGGTGGACGGCCACATGGGCGCGGTGACCGCCGTGGAGCAGGAACGGCGCGACTCGCCCGAGACCGGCCGCACCCTCGACAACGGCGTCACCGCGTCGTGGCGGTGGGTGCCGGGGGACGTGGCGGTCGTGGGCGTGGCGCTGGGCGGGGTGACGCCGGAGGCCGGGCGGGCGGTGCTGGAGAGCGTGGCCGGCGCGGCGTCCTCGCGGGGCTGGACCGCGCAGGTGCTCGACCTGGCCGGTGTCCCCGCGGCGGCCGTGGCGGCGCCTCAGGACGACGTTTCCGCCGTGCTGGAGCTCGTCTCCGACTCGCTGACCGCCGCGCCGGCGGCGCCCGCCCGGGGACTGATGGCACCGGTCGACCACGCCCTGGGCCTGTCGCCGCTGGTCTCCGCCGACGGCGTCTCGGTGGCCATGTCCCTTCCCATGGGAGCGGACGAGGCCGTGGAGGCCGTGTCCAAGTTCTTCTCCGCGCTGCCGGTCCCCGGGGTGCGCTCCGGCGTGCCCTCCGCGCCGGCGACGCTGTCCTGGACGCCCGGTCCCCCTCCCACCCGGCTGGCCGCCCTGGTGGAGCTCCCGGTGGGCCTGGACGGGCTCGTCGCCGGCAGCATCCTGGCGGCGCGGCTCGGCGCCGACGCCGGCGCCCGTTGCGGGTGGCTGGCCCCCCCGGGCCGGCTCGTCCTCCTTGTCGAAGCCGGCGGGGAGGGCACCGTGCCCGCCCTCGACGAGGGCCTCGCGAAGCAGTGGAAGAGGCTCACCCGCCCGGCGGCGAAGGACGAGGTCGCGAGCGCGGCCCGCACCCTCACCGACGCGTTCTACGGCGACCTGCTGCAGTCCACGGCCCGGCGCGCCGCCGCCCCCTTCCTGCCGGTGGTGCCGCCCCCCGCCGGTGCGCTCATGGGCGCCGACGCCAAGGCCATCGACGCCGTCCTCAAGGGCCTGCCCCCCTGGGACCAGCTGGCCCGCTTCGGCGCGGGTCCGGGCCCGGCGCCGGCAGGGACCGCTCCCGCGGGTGTGCGACAATCGCCTCCCCGCCCGCCGGGAGCCTGAGCGCAGGGGGTCGAGGCATGGCATTCGGGAGTCGCGAAGTCCAGGGTCAGATGGATCTGCTCGTCAAGGGGTGCGTGGACGTGGTGCGCGCCGAGGACCTCGCCAGCCGGCTCGCCGCCGCCGCGAAGGAGGGCCGCCCGCTGGTGGTCAAGGTGGGGTTCGACCCGTCGGCTCCCGACCTGCACCTGGGCCACACCGTGGTGATCCGCAAGATGCGGCACTTCCAGCAGCTCGGCCACCGGGTCGTGTTCCTCATCGGCGACTTCACCGGCATGATCGGTGACCCCACCGGCAAGAAGGCCACGCGCCCGCAGCTCACCCGGGAGCAGATCCAGGCCAACGCGGAGACGTACAAACGGCAGATCTTCCGCCTGCTGGACCCGGAGACCACCGTGGTGGACTTCAACGCCCGCTGGCTGGGGGCGCTCACCAGCGAGGAGTGGATCCGCCTCGCCGCCAGGGTGACGCTGGCGCAGATCCTCGAGCGCGACGACTTCCGCAAGCGCCTCGACGCGGGCCAGCCCATCTCCCTCCACGAGCTGCTCTACCCCCTGGCCCAGGCGTACGACTCGGTGGCCCTGCGTGCCGACGTGGAGCTGGGTGGCACCGACCAGCTCTTCAACCTGCTGGTCGGGCGCGACCTCATGGAGAAGATGGGGCTGCCCGCGCAGATCGTCATGACCCTCCCGCTCCTCGAGGGGCTCGACGGCGTCGAGAAGATGTCGAAGTCGCTGGGGAACTACATCGCCGTCGAGGACGCCCCCGAGGAGATGTTCGGCAAGCTCATGTCGGTGTCCGACGCGCTGATGTGGAAGTACTTCACCCTGCTCACCGACCTGTCCACCGGCGAGGTCGACGGCCTCCGGAGGTCGGTGACCTCGGGGGAGCGGCACCCCATGGAGGCCAAGTTCCTCCTCGCCCGCACGATCACCCGGGACTTCCACGGCGCCGCCGGGGCGGAGGCTGGGGAGGCCCACTTCCGGACGGTCCACCAGCGTCGGGAGCTTCCGGACGAGGTGCCCGAGCGCGAAGTGGCGGTGCCGGATGAGCCGGTGCCGCTGGCCCGTCTGGTGGTGGACACGGGCCTCGCGGCCTCCGCCTCCGAGGCCCGGCGCCTCATCGCCCAGGGCGGCGTGAAGGTGGACGGCGAGGCGGTGGGCGACCCCCAGGCCCGGCTGACCGTGGAGGCGGGGCGCGAGCTCCTGCTCCAGGTGGGCAAGCGCCGCTTCCTCAAGGTGCGGTTCCGCCCCTGAGACGGCCCCTCACGCCTCGCCGACGAGGCTGAGGAGGCAGACGCGCCGGCAGAGCTCGCAGTTGCCCTGCTCCGGACAGGTGGCGACGGTGTCGCGGAACGCCTCCACGCAGGCCCGGGCCGCCGGGTGATCGGAGCGCAGGAACCGGATCAGGCGCACGAGGCCGGCGCCGGTTTCCTCGGAGAGCAGGTGCTCCACCTTGCAGGCGTCGAGCTCCGCCACCTCGCGGCGGACGGCGAGGATGTCGGCCAGGAAAACGCGGAGGACCTCCCGCTTGCCGGACACCCGTGCGACCAGATCGGCGCCGTCCCGGGTGAGATGCAGCCGCTGCTGCTCGTCGACGCGGACGAGGTCGTGCTCCTGGAGGCTCCGCAGCTGCACCGAGGCCGCGGCGCGGCTCACCCCGAGATGGCGGGCGACGTCCGCGGCCCGGGGCGCCCGCCCGCCCTTCCCCGCGGACGCGATGGCGAGCAGGTAGTGCGCCCCGGAGTGGGTGATCTCGTTGGCCTCGAACGCCCGCCAGGTGGCGTCGGGGGCCGCCGCCGCGGCTCTGCCGCCACCGCCGTCAGCCCTGCCGGCCATGGCGCTCCCCCTCGCCCAGCGGGCGCAGGTAGATGCCCCGCGCGATGTCCTCCTCCACGGCCAGGATGGTGCTGTCCACCTCGATGACCAGGGAGGGGCGGCGCTGCCGCAGAGTGACCACCGCCCCGGGCAGCACGCCCAGGTCGGTGAGCTGGTCGAGACGGTCCCGGTGGCGCGGCGCCACCAGCACCACGTGACCGCTCTCGCCCGGCGTGAGATCGGCCAGCCGGCAGATGAGCGGTTCCATGCGGCGCCCCAGAGCGGTGCAGCAGCGCCCCGGCGGGATCGGACGGCCGTGGGGGCAGACCGGCGGATGGCCCAGGAAAGAGCACACCGCCTCCGTCGCCTCGGGTGTGAGCACGTGCTCGATGGAGCAGGCGTGGCTCTCGGTCACGTCGATGGGCAGGGCGAGAACCTGGAAGAAGAGCACCTCCGCGAGGCGGTGGCGCCGCACCACCGCGCGTGCCTGCTCGTGGCCGGGGCCGGTGAGCCGGAGCTCGCGGCCCTCCACCTCCACCAAACCGGTCTCGATGAGCTCCTGGACGACCCCTCCCCAGCCCTCCGAGGGCCCGGCGTGGATGGTCTTGCTGAGCATGCCGACGGTGAGCCGGGAGCCGCGCTCCTGGGCCGTCCACAGCTCCTCGAGGACCTCCTCACGGGCGGCCCGGGGCGAGCGGCCGCCCAGCAGGGCGAGCTCGCTCATGGTCTCCTCCCCGCGAAAACCCGCCGGACCAGGTTGACGAGGGCGGACTCGGCCACGAAACGGTAGCCGCAGTAGGGGCAGCACAGGGTGCGGCAGGAGCGCGCCAGGGGGCACCCCGACGGGCACGACTCGCGGCCCGGGAAGGAGGCGCCGCACAGGGGGCAGCGGACCGCCTCGGGCTCGGCGCTCACAGGGTCACCGCCAGGGCATGGAGGACCAGGTTCAAGACGGCGCCCACCGAGAACGCGAAGGGGACGATGAACGCCACCATCGCGGTGGCGGCGAGCAGCCCGCGCTCCTTGATCATCATGAAGAAGTTGGCGATGCACGGCACGAACAGCGTGATCACCACCAGGGAGACCACCGACTGGATACCGTCCAGGAGCCCCCTGGACTGCAGGGCGAACAGGCCCGCCGCCCCGTAGTCGCGGCGCAGGAAGCCGATGAGGAACGCGTCGGCGGCCTTTTCCGGCAGCCCCAGCATCCCCACCACCACCGGCCGCGCGAGGTGCTCGAGGGCCGGGAGGGCACCCACTGCGTCGAGCCCGAACAGCAGCAGAGTGCCGAGGATGAAGAGCGGCACGGCCTCCTTGAGGTACCACTCGGTGCGCGCCACGGTCTTGATGAGGATGTTGGAGAGGCTGGGGACCCGCAGGGGCGGTACCTCGAGGAGGAAGTCGGAGGCGCGTCCGGGCATGAGCCGCGACGAGGCCCACCCGACGCCCAGCAGCGTGGCGCCCACCACCCCGAGCCAGATGAACACGCCCAGGGGGGCCATGGCGCCGAGCATGGCGAGGATGACGCCGAGCTGCGCGGAGCACGGCACGCCGAGGGCGAGGAGGAACGTGACCAGCACCCGCTCCTTCTTCGTCGACAGGATGCGCGTGGTCAGCGTCGCCATGGTGTCGCAGCCGAGGCCCAGGATCATGGGAAGGACCGCCTTGCCGTTGAGCCCCATCACCCGGAAGATGCGGTTCACCATGACCGCCAGGCGCGGCAGGTAGCCGGAGTCCTCCAGCACGCCGAAGAAGATGAAGAACGTGCCCACGACGGGCAGCACGATTGCGATGGCGTAGGTGAGGGCCATGGTGACCACGCCGTAGGGACCCACCAGCAGCTCCCGCAGCCAGAGCCACGGCACCAGCCGGGTCGTCAGCGCGATGGCCGCGGGGTTCAGGATCCGCCCGAACAGCCCCTTCTCGATCAGGTCCACCAGGGTGCCGGCGCCGAGGACGCCGACGAACTCGTAGGCGACGAAGAGCACGGCGGCGAGCACCGGCACGCCCCACACCGGGTGCATGGCCAGCCCGCCGAGGCGGTCGCGCAGGGAGCCCCGCTCCGCCCGGTCGACGCGGTACACGCGCCCGAGCAGGGCGGCGACGGTGCGGTGGCGGGCCGCGGCGATGGCGGCGGCGGTGCTGCCGCCGAGGGCCCGGTCCGTCTCGCCCCGGTGCTCCTCCACCCGGCGCAGCGTCTCCGGGTCGAGGTGGACTGCGGCCCACCGCGCCAGGGAGCGGTCGCCGGACAGGAGCATCAGCGCCAGGCCGCGACGGGTCGCTCCGGGCGTCTCGGGGAGGAGCGCACCCACCTCAACCACGGCGCGCTCCACCACCGCGGGGTAGGAGGGCACCAGGTCCGCCACGGCGGCCTCGGCGAGGCGGCGCGGGATGGTGTCGATTCCGGTCCGGCGGGTGGCCGTGGCGGGAATGACGGGAATGCCCAGCCGCCGCTCCAGCTCGGCGCTCTCGACGCGGATGCCCAGGTCGGCCGCCTCGTCCTGGAGGTTGAGCACGAGAACCTGACGGCGCCCGAGCTCGGCGAGCTGGGCGGTGAGGTAGAGCACGCGGCGCAGGTTCTTGGTGTCGCCCACCTGGAGCACCGTGGCGGCCGGCTCGGCGAGGAGGATGTCGCGGGTGACCTGCTCGTCCTCGGACTGGGGGGTGAGGGAGTTGGTCCCCGGCGTGTCCACGAGCTCGGGGTGGCCGGGGAGGAGCCGGGCGGTGCCGCGGGTGATCTCCACGGTGGTGCCAGGATAGTTGGAAACGTTGACGTAACGCTTTGTGAGAGCGCCGAAGATGACGCTCTTTCCCACGTTGGGGTTGCCGACCAGAAGCACCGGCGGGCCCGCGGCAGGGACGGTGTCCGTGGCGAGGGTGCTCATTCGCGCGTCGCGGGCGCCCCCTTTCGAGGCCTACCGCGCTCCGTGATCCTAGACGCGGTCTCGTTGGATGTCAAGTATGCTTAACAAAAGGAGAGGGCGCCCCCGTCGGGGCAGGGCGATGGCACGGCGGCGGTCCCCCGCGCCCCGGATCCTGGAGGAGGGCTACTCCTCGACCTCGTGCTTCTGGCACTCCGCGCAAAGCCCCTGGATCTGCAGGGAGTAGAAGGTCGGGCGGAAGTGATAGGACAGGCAGACCTCGCGCTGGCGCTCCTCGAGCTCGGTGTCGTAGAACTCGATGATGGTGCCGCAGCCTGTGCACACCATGTGGTCGTGGCGCTTGCCCGGGGTCACCTTCTCGTAGACGTAGTGCTCGCGGCCGAGGCGGGACTTGCGCGCGAGACCGCACTGCACCAGCAGGTCGAGGGTGCGGTAGATCGTGGCCCGGGACACCTTGCGGCCCTTGTTCCGGAGCTGGAAGAGGAGGGAATCCGCGTCCAGGTGCCCGGTGGAGTTGAAGAGCTCCTCCAGGAGCATCAGCCGCTCCTTCGTGACCTTGAGGTTGTTGTCCCGAAGGTATTGGATGAAGAACTTCTCGGCCCGTTTCATGGCTCCCTCCGGATGTGCGTCTCAATTTCTCTACTAATGGCACCTTAGCGCTTTTTTCTCCTCTGTCAAGCGCTTATCTCCTCGCCGGTCCCCTCCGGCACCATGTGGACGGCGCCTTCCACCACCCCGCCCTCCTCCACCACGAGCCTCGGCGCGTAGACGTCCGCGAGAACCCGACCGCTGCTGTGGACGAGCAGCCGCTCCTTGACCCGGACGGTCCCGCGAACGGTGCCGGCAACCACCAGGCGGCCAACCTTGAGCTCGCCCTCGACCACGCCGCCCTCGCCGACCAGGAGCTCGTCGTCGCTGACGATGGTGCCGTCGACGTGGCCGTGAACCCGCAACAGCTCGCTGAACACGACGTCGCCCTTGATGGAGCATCCCTGGTCGAGAAAACCGGTGAGCGTACCCTGAGGCTTCTTCATCTCTTCTCCTGGGAAAGGCGCTGGAACAAGCGGATGAGCTCGTCCTCGCTCGTGAACCGGATGCGGATCTCGCCGCCCCGGCGGCGCCGCACGATCTCGACGCGGGAACCCAGCGCGGCAGCGAGGCGGTCCGTGGCGGCGGCGGTCTCGGGGTCCGTGCTCCGCCGTGGGCGCGGCTCGGCGGGCTTGAGCCGGCGCTCGAGGTCGCGCACGCTCCATCCCTCGGCGGCGCAGCGGCGGCCGAGCTCGCGCTGGCGGTCGGCATCGTCCAGCCCGGCCAGGGCGCGGGCGTGCCCCGCCGACAGCGTCCCGGCGTCCACGAGCTCCTGCACCTCCAGGGGGAGGTTCAGGAGGCGCAGGGAGTTGGCCACCGTGGAGCGCTCCTTGCCCACGCTCGCCGCGATGGCTTCCTGGGACAGGCCCAGCTCCGTGCGCAGATGGTGGTACGCCCGCGCCTCCTCGATGGGGGTGAGGTCCTCGCGCTGCAGGTTCTCGATCAGGGCCAGCGCCAGCTGGTCGCCGTCGCCGCTGGCCTCGCGCAGGACCACCGGCACCTTTGCGAGCCCCGCAAGCCGCGCCGCGCGCCAGCGCCGCTCGCCGGCGATGAGGTGGTAGCCCCCGCCGGGGCGCCGGGTCACAACCACCGGCTGCAGCAGCCCATGCTGCTTGATGGAGGCGGCGAGCTCGGCGAGCGCATCCTCCTGGAAGATCCGGCGCGGCTGCAGCGGGTTCGGCTGGATCTCCGCGACCGCCACCTCCAGGAGCCCCGCCGCCGGACGTTCCGGCGCCTCGGGGATGAGCGCGGAAATGCCTCTACCCAGCGCGGACCGCTTCATGCTCCGTCCTCCTGCCGTCCCTCCGCAGCATCTCCTCCGCCAGGGCCAGGTAGGCCTGGGCTCCGCGGCTGCGGATGTCGTAGCTCAGGATCGTCCGTCCGAACGAGGGCGCCTCGGCGAGGCGCACGTTCCGGGGGATCAGCGTTTCGAACACCGCCTCGCCGAAGTAGCGGCGGACGTCGGCGACCACCTGGTTGGCCAGGCTCAGCCGCTCGTCGAAGAGGGTGAACACCACCCCCTCGACCTCGAGACCCGGGTTCCAGGCGCCTCGCACCCGGTCCAGGGTGCGCAGCAGCTCGCTCACACCCTCCAGCGCGAAGTACTCGCACTGCAGCGGCACCAGCACCGAGTCCGCGGCGGTGAGGGCGTTCAGGGTGAGGATGCCGAGGGAAGGGGGGCAGTCGACGAGGACCCACCGGTGCCCGGTAGGGGCGCTACGCAGCGCCTTCCGCAGGCGCTCCGCGCGGTCCGGCACCCCGAGGAGCTCCACCTCGGCGCCGACCAGGTCGGCCTTGGCGGGAACCAGGTCCAGGTTCGGGAATCCCGATGGGACCGCGGCGGCGCCCAGGGTCGCGCCGCCCTCCAGAACCTCGTAGGACGTGGGGCCCGAGCCTTCCCAGCCCAGCCCCGACGTGCAGTTCGACTGCGGATCCAGGTCCACCAACAGCACGGACTGCTCGTAGGCCGCGAGGGCGGCGCCCAGGTTGATGACGGTGGTGGTCTTCCCGACCCCGCCCTTCTGGTTCGCCACCGCGACAACTCGCTGGATGCTCACGACTTCTCCCGATGTTTCACGTGGAACATCGCCTCCAAACGGTCACACCGCCACGCCCCGGATCCGGCAGCCGTGAGGTTAACACACACGCCATTCCCGGCACCGCGACGCCCTGCTCCGCGCCCGGTCCCGCCCACCACAGCACCACGCCCCCGGGGCCCACCAGCTCCGCGGCCCGCGGCGCCCACACCCCCGGCGCCACCGCGCGCACGGTGACCACGTCGTAACCGCCCCCTTCGTGCGCGTCCAGCCGCTCCCGCCGGACCTCCGCCGGCAGGCCCAGCTCCCGTACCACCTCCTTCAGGAACACCCAGCGACGCTCCCGCGGCTCGAGCAGCACGCCCTCCACGCCCCGCCGCGCCACCAGCAGCGGCACCGCGGGAAAGCCGTTCCCGCTCCCGACGTCCAGCATCCTGCCGCGCCCGGGCACCCACGTCGCCCCGGCGAGGGACTCCAGGACGTGCTCGCGCACCAACCTCCCCGCGTCGACACGCCCCACCAGGTCCGTGACCGTCGAGAACCTTCCCAGCACGACGAGAAAGGAGGCCAGGTCGGCCGCCACCACGGCGCCCACCCCGGCCTCCTCCAGACGCGCGCTCCAGGCGGCGCGCCCGAGCTCCCGCCAGTCCGTCACGCCCTGGCCGGCTTCTCGTTCTTCATGATGCGCTCGGTCACCAGCTGCTGGCCGATGGTAAGCAGGTTGTTGACCAGCCAGTAGAGCACCAGCCCGGCCGGGAAGTTCATGAACATGAAGCCGAAGATCAGCGGCATCATCATGAACATCCGCCGCTGCGCGGGGTCGCCAGCCTGCGGAGTCAGCTTCTGCTGCACAAACATCGACGCCGTCATCAGCACCGGCAGAATGTACGTCGGATCCTTGATGGAGAGGTCGTGGATCCACAGCATGAACGGCGCCTGGCGAAGCTCGATGGCGTAGGCGAACAGGGTGTACAGGGCCCACAGGATCGGCAGCTGCACCAGCATCGGCAGGCAGCCGCCCATCGGGTTCACCCCCTCCTGCTTGTACAGCCCCATGATCTCCTGGTTCATGCGGGCGCGAACCTGCGGATCCTTCTTCGCCCTCTCCTTGTAGCGCTCCTGGATCGCCTTCATCTTCGGCTGCAGCTTCTGCATCCGCCGCATGGAAACGGTGCTCTTGTGCGTGAGGGGGAACAGCGGCAGCCGGATCGCCGCGGTCAGCACGATGATCGCCACCCCCCAGTTGTTCGCCCACGAGTAGATCCACCGCAGCGCCCCGAGGAACACCACCGAGAGGAACCCGAACAGGCCGAACGACAGCGTGTCCTGCAGCCCGTGGCCGTACGCCACCAGGATCTGATGCTCCTTCGGCCCCGCGAACAGCGTTCCTCTCACCACGCCGTCCTCGCCCACCGCGGCGACCTCGGCCACGACCCCGTCGCCGCTCCCGGCCGACGTGGCGACCACGTCCCGCAGCCTCCCCTCCGGGATCAACACCAGGAGGAAGTAGTGGTCCTGGACGCCGGCGAAGTCGACCTGGCCCGTCACCGTCTGCGGCGTGTCCAGCTTCTTCGGGTTGAGATGCTCGAGCTTGCCGTTCACCCGCACCACGCCGCCCACCACGGCGAACCGGTTCTTCTCCCCGCCCTGCTCCTCCGGCGCCAGCCCCGAGGCCACCACCACGCCGCCGCGCGAGGGCGCGCCGCCGCTCTTCACCTCGACCTCGACACCGTATGCGCGGGGACCGGGCCACACCCGCTTGTCCACCCAGTTCCCCCGCCCGTCGCTCCAGTGCAGAACCACCGCGTCGCCGTCCCGCTCCACCTTGTACAGCGCGGTGTTCCACGGTCCCTGAGCCGCCATCGCCAGCGGCGGTTGACCCCTCGTCCCCACCAGCTCCAGCGGCCGCCCCTCGGCGTCCTTGTAATCCTTGAGCCGCAGCGAGGAGATCACACCGCCCTTCGACGACACCACCGCCGTCCAGCCGCCGCTCTCCAGCGTGACCTGCTCCTCGGCGCTCGCGGCCACCGCGGGTGGGCCCGTCTGAGGTGCCGCGGGCTGCTCCGCCGACCCTGCCTGAGGCGTCTCCTCGGCCGGCACCGCGGTGCCCCCGGGCGTGCTCCCCGCCGTCGCCGCCGGCGCCGTCTCCTGCCCCGGCGCCACCGTCGGCGGCTTCGGAGAGAACAGCGCGTACCACACCACCAGGAACAGTCCCGCCACCAGCGCCGCGACGAGCGCTCGCTTCTCCATCAACCGTCCTCCTTGCGCGGCGGCACCGGGTCCACCCCCCCAGGGTTGAGGGGATGACACCGGGAGAGCCGCCGCAGACCGAGCCACACGCCCCGCCCGAGCCCGTGCACCCGCACGGCCTCGGCCATGTACTCCGAGCATGTCGGGTAGAAACGGCACGCTGGCGGCAGCAGCGGCGAGACCCACCGCTTGTAGCCGTCCAGCAGCCCTATGACGGCGCGCGCTCCGGCAGACGGCTTTCCACCCGGCTCAGACACCTCAGGTAGTCCGCCTCCAGCTCGGCCCACGCCACATCCTGGCACCCCCGGCGCACGTTCACGACCACGTCCGCGGCGAGCCTGTCGATCCGCTCCCGGTGCCGACGCGCCAGCTCCCGCAGCCGACGGCGGGCGCGGTTGCGTTGCACCGCGCCCCCAATTCGCCGCGTCGCCGTGACTCCGTACCGCGATCGTTCCTCTCCGTGGGTCCACACGAACAAGACGACGTAGCGGCCTGCGACCTTCACACCGTTGGCGTAGACGCTCTTGAACTCGCGCCGACGCCTCAGTCCCTCGACCGTTCCGCCGGCCACGTCACGCCGACAGGCGCTTACGACCCTTCCGCCGCCTCGCCGCCAGCACCCGCCGGCCGGCCGGCGTGCTCATGCGGGCGCGGAAACCGTGCGTCTTCTTCCGCCGCCGATTGTTTGGCTGAAAAGTCCTCTTCATCTTCAACTCCTGTCACGGGCTACGTCCGCATCACCCGGGCCTGCCAGTGTACGACCTGATCCCTGTCCCGTCAACGTGGTTTGTGTGTTACGCTCACCGGCGACCGGAAAGACCTGATGACCGACCCCGCCACACTCTGCAGCCAGCTCAAGGACCGGCTGCGCGACCGCCTCACCCCCGACGAGTACGAGACCTGGTTCGCCCCCCTGCAGGACCAGGAGGAGCGCCCCGGCACCCTCTCCCTCCTCGCGCCCTCCCGCGTCTACGCCGACTACATCCGCGACCACTACGAGGCGGTGCTCAACGCCCTCGCGACGGAGATCGCGGCGGGGCCGACCACCGTGGTCGTGACCAGCAACGACGAACCCTCCCACCGGCCGGCGCAGCCGGCCACGCCCCGCACTCCCCTCAACCCCCGCTACACCTTCGCCACCTTCATCCCCGGGCCCTCCAACCAGTTCGCCCGCGCCGCGGCGCTCTCCGTCGCCACCAACCCCGGCCAGTCCTACAACCCGCTGTTCCTCTACGGCGGCAGCGGCCTCGGCAAGACCCACCTCCTCCAGGCCATCGGCAACCAGGTCCTCGCCGCCGACCCCTCCCGCAAGGTGCGCTACCTCCCCACGGAGCACTTCGTCAACGAGCTCATCAACTCCATCCGGCTGCAGCGCATGACCCAGTTCCGCCAGGCCTACCGATCCGTCGAGCTCCTCCTCCTCGACGACATCCACATGCTCGCCGGCAAGGAGCGCACCCAGGAGGAGTTCTTCCACACCTTCAACGCCCTCCACGAGGCCGGCCACCAGCTCGTCTTCACCTCCGACACCGCCCCCGCCAACATTCAGGGCCTCGAGGAGCGCCTGCGCACCCGCTTCGTCTGGGGCCTCGTCGCCGACATCCAGCCCCCCGACTTCGAGACCAAGTGCGCCATCATCCGCGAGAAGGCCCACAGCGAGGGGTTCGAGCTGCCCGACGACGTGGTCGGCTTCATCGCCCGCCGCGTCCGCGAGAACGTCCGCGAGCTCGAGGGCTACCTCAACCGCGTCGTCATCTACTGCACCCTCACCGGCGCCCCCTCCACCCTCGAGACGGCCCGCACCGCCCTTCAGCCCCTCCTCCCCGAGGAGCGCCACACCACCCCCGCCGACATCATCCGCTTCGTCGCCCACCACTACGGCGTCAAGGTCGCCGACCTCAAGGGCCGGGACAACCGGCGCTCCGTCGCCTTCCCCCGCCAGGTCGCCATGTACCTCATCCGCGAGGTCCTCGACCTGTCCTATCCGGACATCGCCAAGCTCTTCGCCAAGCACCATTCCACCGTCATGTACTCCGTCGACACCATCACCCAGCAGCGCCGCACCAACCCCTCCCTCGACGCCACCCTCACCAACTTCATCGAGCATTTCCGCTGATCCCTGCGGAAAACCCGCGACCCCTCCCCGCATCTCCACAGCTCTCCGTCTCCACCCACAGCGCTTTCCACACCGCACCCGTCTCTCAACCCCCATCCCCTCCGTCACCTGGCCCCTCTCTCCGCACCATCCACAGCCTCGACGGTTACTACGAAAACGTGTAGACTCAAGTGTCCTATAACAGACGTCGGGAGACCGGAACGCCATGGACGTGACCCTCAATCGCACCGCCCTGTTCGAAGAACTCCAGCTGATTCAAGGAGTCATCGAGCGGCGGACCACCATTCCGATCCTGTCGAACATTCTCCTCCGTGCCGAGGGCGACCGCCTCCACCTGGCGGCCACCGACCTCGACGTGACGGTGTTCACCCACGCCCCCGCCGCGATCCGCGCCGAGGGCAGCGCGACCATCCAGGGACGCATGTTCTTCGACCTCGTCCGCTCCCTGCCCACCGACACCGTGGAGATCTCCTGCAACGAGAGCCGCATCGAGGTGCGGTCGGGGACCTTCCGCTCCCAGCTTGCGAGCCTCGACCCCGGCGACTTCCCGACCCTGCCAGAGGTTCCCGAGGGGCAGGGGTTCGCCATTGCCGTCCCGGCCCTCCACCACCTCATCGACCGGTCGTCCTTCGCGGTCTCCTCCGAGGAGGGCCACCTGCAGTACAACGCCGCGCTCCTGGCGCTGTCCGCGGGCAACCTGGAGATGGTCGGCACCGACGGCCACCGCCTCGCCTACGTCCGCATCGTCCACGACGCCGGGCAGCCTCCCTTCGAGCAGCAGCTCCTGCCCCGCAAGGTCCTCACCCAGCTGCGGCGCCTGCCCACCGCCGAGGACACCGTGCTCTACGTCGCCCGCGGCGAGAACCACCTGGCGTTCCGCCTCGGCGACCGCATCCTCCTGTCCCGTATCCTCGAGGCCCGCTTCCCGCAGTACGACCGCGTCCTGGTCCGCGACAACCCCCACCGCGTCGTGGTGGCCCGCAAGGACCTCGTGGCCGCGCTGCGCCGCGTGTCGCTACTCGCCAGCGAGCGCACCCACGGGGTGCAGCTGCAGCTCGAGACCGACACCCTCTCCCTGTCCTCGGTGGGCTTCGACCTCGGCCAGGCGGCCGAGGAGGTGCCCTGCACCTACAACGGCGAGGCGCTCAAGGTCTTCCTCAACGCCCAGTACGTCATGGACTTCCTGGCTGCCGTCGAGGCCGAGTCGGTGCAGTTCCAGCTCCGCGACGGCGACAGCCCGGTGGTCCTCGTGCCGGTGGACGAGGACGGCACGAACGGAGAGTGTCTCTACGTCATCATGCCGATCCGCTTGTGACGGTGTGAACCTGCTCGCGCTCCACATCAAGGGCTTCCGAAACCTGTCGCCGCAGCAGCTCCGCATCCCCCCGGGCGTGACCGTGGTGGCGGGGCCCAACGGCTCCGGCAAGACCAGCCTGCTGGAGGCCGTGGCCGTGCTCGGCAACCTCGCCTCCTTCCGGACCACCGCCGGCGCCACCCTCATCCGGCACGGGGCTCCGGGGTACACCCTCTCGGGCACCGTCGAGCGCGACCGCGCCACCGTCGAGCTCCGCCAGGAGGTCCTCGCCGGGACCCGGCTCACCCGCGCCCTGTTCCGCGGCGCGCGCCGTCTCGGCGCCGCCGAGTACCTCGACATCGTGCCGGTCACCGCCTTCTCGAGCCTGGACCGCAGCTTCCTGTGGGGTCCCCCCGAGGAGAGGCGGCGCTTCCTCGACCGCGTGGCGTTCTACCGCCACCCCGACGCCCTTCTCGTCCTGCAGCGCTACCGCCGGGTCCTCAGACAGCGCAACGCCCTCCTCGTCTCCGACGCGGCCGACGCGGAGTTCGAGGCGTTCGAGCACGACCTGGCGGCGCTCGGCGCCAGAGTGGTGCAGCTCCGCCTCGATGCCCTGGCCGCGCTGGAAGGGGAGCTCTCGGGCGAGCTCGAGGCCCTCGGATGGTCGCTTTCCAGGCCCAATCTGCGGTATGATGCACCAGACGGATCGGCACCCGCCGATCCGGCGACCATGGCTCGCCGTCTGCGTGCCTCCCTCGTGCGGATGCGCCAACGCGAGCGTTCGCGGCGGCACACGCTGGTCGGGCCACACCGCCACGACCTCTCGGTGTACGTGGGCGGGGTGGCCGCCAGGGATGTCCTATCGGCGGGCCAGGGGAAGCTGTTGACCACGGCTCTCAAGTTGGCGACGACCGGTGTCCTGGCCGCGGTTCGTGGTCTTGAGCCCGTGGTGGTCTTTGACGATGTGGATGCGGAGTTCGATGCGGACGTCCTCACACGGGTGCTTGCCCGCCTGCGCCGGACGGGGCAGGCGCTGCTCTCGTCGGCCCACGACGACCTCATGCTGCCCCGGCTGGCCGGTGCCACGCTGTGGCGCATGAGGGAGGGAGCCGTGGAGCCCAGCGCCCAGGGAGGGATCGAGGGTTGAGCGAAGAACGGTACACAGCCGAAAGCATCAAGCTACTCAAGGGCCTCGAGGCCGTGCGCAAGCGGCCGGGGATGTACATCGGCGACACGGACGACATCTCCGGCCTCCACCACATGGTCTTCGAGGTCGTCGACAACTCCATCGACGAGGCGCAGGCCGGATACGCCGACCGGATCAACGTGCTCATCCACACCGACGACTCGGTGACCGTCGAGGACAACGGCCGCGGCATCCCCGTCGACATCCACAAGGAGACCGGCCGCGTCCGCCGCCGAGGTCATCATGACCGAGCTGCACGCCGGCGGGAAGTTCGACAACAACTCCTACAAGGTCTCCGGCGGCCTCCACGGCGTCGGCGTGTCGGTGGTCAACGTCCTCTCCGAGTGGCTCGAGCTCGAGATCCGCCGCGACGGCGGGGTCTTCGAGATGGATTCCGCCGGGGCCAGCCGACGGGCACGCTGAAGCGCGATCGGCAACTCGAAGAACGACCGGCACCACGGTGACGTTCAAGCCGGACGCCGAGATCTTCTCGATCCTCGAGTTCCACTACGACGTGCTGGTCCAGCGCCTGCGCGAGCTCGCGTTCCTCAACCCGGGGGTGCACATCCACCTCGTCGACGAGCGCAACGGCCAGGAGCACGAGTTTCTCTTCAAGGGCGGCATCGCCGCCTTCGTCGAGCACCTCAACCGCTCCAAGAACATCCTCCACCCCAAGCCGATCCAGCTCACCGAGGCCAACGACGGCGGCGAGGAGGTCGTCGAGGTCGCCCTGCAGTGGAACGATGGCTACAGCGAGAACGTTCTGCTGCTTCACCAACACCATGAACAACTCCGACGGCGGTACGCACATCTCCGGTTTCCGGGCGGCCCTGACGCGGACCATCAACAACTACGCCCAGGCCAACAACCTGCTCAAGAACCTCACAGAGGGCCTCAGCGGCGACGACGTCCGCGAGGGGCTGACGGCCGTCGTGTCGGTGAAGATCCACGACCCGAAGTTCTCGTCAGCCAGACCAAGGACAAGCTGGTCTCCTCCGACGTCAAGGGCTGGGTCGAGTCGGTGGTGGCGGCGCGGCTGTCCGAGTTCTTCGAGGAGAACCCGCGCCATCGCGCGGCGCATCGTCGCCAAGTGCGCCGATGCCGCCCGCGCCCGCGAGGCCGCCCGCAAGGCCCGCGAGCTCACCCGCCGCAAGGGCGCGCTGGACGAGCTCGTCGCTGCCCGGCAAGCTCGCCGACTGCCAGGAGAAGGACCCGGCGCTCTCCGAGCTCTTCCTGGTCGAGGGTGACTCCGCCGGCGGCTCGGCCAAGCAGGGCCGGGACCGGCGCTTCCAGGCCATCCTCCCCCTGCGCGGCAAGATCCTCAACGTCGAGAAGGCGCGCTTCGACAAGATGCTCTGGCCAACAACGAGATCCGCACCATGATCCAGCCCTGGGCACGGGCATCGGCGCGGAGGACTTCGACGTCTCGAGGCTGCGCTACCACAAGATCATCATCATGACCGACGCCGACGTCGACGGTGCGCACATCCGCACCCTGCTGCTCACGTTCTTCTTCCGCCACTTCAAGGCGGTGGTCGAGCGCGGCCACCTCTACATCGCCCAGCCGCCGCTGTACAAGGTCACCCGTAAGAAGGAGGAGCGCTACCTCAAGGACGACACCGAGATGTCCGACTTCCTCCTCGAGCGCCTCTCCGACGGTGCGGAGCTCACCCTCGCCGGCAGCGGCCGGACCCTCAAGGGCAAGCCTCTGCGCGACGCCGTCCGCCGCCTGGAGCGCACCGTGGACTACCTGGCCCGCCTCGACCAGCGCGGCTGGCCCCAGGAGATGGTCTCCGCGCTGCTGCGCAACGGCGTCGCTGGGCGGCAGGACCTCGCCGACGGCGGCCGCCTCGAGGCCGTGGTGGCGGAGCTCCGCGACGAGGGCTTCGAGGACGCCGAGGTGGGCGAGGACGAGGAGCACGGCACGCCCCTGCTGCGCGCCACCTACAACCGCAACGGCCGCCGCCGCACGGTGGAGCTCGGCCACGCCCTGCTGCGCACCTACGAGTACGGGCAGCTCCTCGACCTCCACCGCGTGCTCGCCGACTTCGACCACCCGCCGTTCCACCTCAAGGTGAACGGCGACCAGGAGACCTTCGACTCCGTCGAGGACCTGGTCACGAGGGTCTACGAGACCGCCCGCCACGGCCTCAGCATCCAGCGCTACAAGGGCCTCGGCGAGATGAACCCCGATCAGCTCTGGGACACCACCATGAACCCGGAGACGCGGCGTCTCCTGCAGGTCAGGGTCGAGGACGCAGCCTCCGCCGACGAGCTGTTCACCGTGCTCATGGGGGACGCCGTCGAGCCCCGGCGTGAGTTCATCGAACGCAACGCCCTGGACGTCGTGAACCTGGACATCTAGCCTGGACCGCCCATGACCGCTCCACGGCGCCCCACCACACTGCCAGGCTCGCAGGAAGGACCGCGAGGATGACCGATTCGCTTTTCGCCCGGGAGGAACGCATCCCGGTTGCCATCGAACAGGAGCTCAAGCGCTCCTACCTCGACTACGCCATGAGCGTGATCATCGGCCGCGCGCTGCCCGACGTGCGCGACGGCCTCAAGCCCGTGCACCGCCGCATCCTCTTCGGCATGTGGGAGCAGGGCAACACCGCTGGGAAGGCCTACAAGAAGTCCGCCCGCATCGTCGGCGACGTCATGGGCAAGTACCATCCCCACGGCGACGCCGCTATCTACGACACGCTCGTGCGCATGGCCCAGGACTTCTCCATGCGCTACTCGCTGGTGGACGGGCAGGGCAACTTCGGCTCCATCGACGGCGACAGCGCGGCCGCCATGCGGTACACCGAGGTCCGCCTCACGCGCCTCGCCGAGGAGATGCTGGCGACGACCTCGACAAGGAGACCGTCGACTGGCAGCCCAACTACGACGGCTCCATGAACGAGCCGCTGGTGCTGCCCGGCCAGGTTCCCCAACCTGCTGGTCAACGGATCGGCGGGCATCGCGGTGGGCATGGCCACCAACATCCCGCCCCACAACCTGGGCGAGGTGGTGGACGCCGCCATCGCCCTGGCCCGCAACCCCGGCATGGGCATCGGCGAGCTCATCGACCTCGTCCCCGGCCCGGACTTCCCCACCGCCGCCGTGATCCGCGGCACGGGCGGGATCCGCGAGGCCTATGCCACCGGCCACGGAAGCGTGCAGATGCAGGCCCGCGCCCGCATCGAGCACGATCAAGCGCGGCGACCGCGCGGCCATCGTGGTCACCGAGCTGCCCTACCAGGTCAACAAGGCGCGCCTGGTGGAGCGCATCGCCGAGCTCGTCCAGTCAAAGCAGATCGAAGGCATCAGCGACCTCCGCGACGAGTCGGACCGGGACGGCATCCGGGTCGTGGTCGAGCTCAAGCGCGACGCGGTGCCCCAGGTGGTGCTCAACCACCTCTACAAGCACACGCCGATGCAGACCAGCTTCGGCATCATCTTGCTGGCGATCGTCGACAATCAGCCGAAGGTTCTCACGATAAAGGAGATACTCGAACACTTCCTGAACTTCCGCAAGGAGGTGGTGGTCCGGCGCACCCGCTACGACCTGTCGCGGGCGCTGGAGCGGGCCCACATCCTGGAGGGGCTGGTCATCGCCCTCGACCACCTGGACGAGGTCATCAAGACCATCCGAGCCGCCGCCGACCCGGCCAGCGCCAAGGAGGCGCTGATCGCCACCTTCGGGCTCTCGGCGGTGCAGGCCCAGGCCATCCTGGACATGCGGCTGCAGCGCCTCACCGCCCTGGAGCGCGACAAGATCATCGCCGAGCACCGCGAGGTCCTGGCCCTCATCGAGCGGCTCCGCGCCATCCTGGCCTCCGAGCAGCTCGTCCTCGACATCGTCGTGGAGGAGCTCGAGGACACCAAGCGCCGCTTCGCGAATCCCCGCCGCACCGAGATCCTCCCCGAGGAGGCCGAGCTCTCCATCGAGGACCTCATCGTCGAGGAGGACATGGTCGTCACCGTCACCCGCAACGGCTACATCAAGCGCACGCCGGTGTCCACCTACCGGGCGCAGCGCCGGGGCGGCAAGGGTCGGCGCGGCGCCGTGGCCCGCGACGAGGACCCGGTGGAGCACCTGTTCATCGCTTCCACCCACGACGTGCTGCTGGTCTTCACGTCGGTGGGGAAGGTGTACTGGCTGAAGGTGCACCAGGTCCCCGACGCCAGCCCGTCGGCCCGCGGCAAGGCCATCGTCAACCTGCTGCCCGTGGCCCAGGACGAGAAGATCGCGGCGCTGGTGGCGGTGAAGACCTTCGATACCGGCGAGTACCTGCTCTTCGCCACGCGCCGCGGCAAGATCAAGAAGACCGAGCTGGCCGCCTACTCCAACCAGCGCAGCTCCGGCATCATCGCCATCTCCCTGGAGGAGGGCGACGACCTGCTCGACGTGCGCCTGACGCAGGACACGTGGCACGTCTTCCTGGGCACCCACAACGGCATGGGCATCCGCTTCCAGCAGGAGGATGTCCGACCCATGGGCCGCGTGGCCGCCGGGGTGCGTGGCATCCACCTGCGCGAGAGCGACTTCGTGGAGGTCATGGCCACCTTCTCGGCCGAGGACACGGGGGAGATCCTGGCCGTCTCCGAGGGCGGCTTCGGCAAGCGCACGCCGGTTGCCGACTTCCGCCTCCAGGGTCGTGGCGGTAACGGCGTGACGCTCATGAAGATCACGCGGCGCACCGGCAAGGTGGCCGGCATGCGCCACGTCAGCGGTGACGAGGACATCCTCCTCGTCACCGAGCGCGGCATGGTGATCCGCACCAACACCGCGGGCGTACGGCGGTCCGGCCGCGCCACCCAGGGTGTCAAGCTCATCGACCTGGGCGGCGAGGACGCGGTGGTGGCGGTGGCCCGGCTGGCGGAGCGGGAAGACGAGAACGGCGAGGAGAGCCAGGACGAGCTCTTCGAGGGAGGGGACCAGTGAAGCTCTTCATCGATACGGCCAACCTGAACGAGATCCGCGAGGCGGCGTCGTGGGGCGTCCTCGACGGCGTCACCACCAACCCCTCCCTGGTCGCCAAGGAGGGCCGCAGCTACGCCGAGCTCGTGGAGGAGATCTGCGCCGTCGTGCCGGGGCCGGTGTCCGCCGAGGTCATCGCCACCGACGCCGACGGCATGGACCGGGAGGGCCGCGAGCTCGCCGGCATCGCCGACAACGTGGTCGTCAAGCTGCCCATCACCCCTGCGGGTGTGGAGGTCTGCGCCCGGTTCGCCGAGGAGGGCATCGCCACCAACCTCACCCTGTGCTTCTCTCCGGCCCAGGGCCTCCTGGTGGCCAAGGCCGGCGCCTCCTACGTCAGCCCCTTCGTCGGGCGCCTGGACGACGTCGGGCAGGAGGGGATGCAGCTGGTGCGCGAGCTGGTGGAGATCTACCAGACCTACGAGTTCGCCACCCAGGTTCTGGTCGCCTCGGTGCGCCACCCCCAGCACGTCGTGGAGGCGGCGCTGGCCGGAGCGGACGTGGCCACCGTGCCGTTCAAGGTGCTCCGCCAGCTCTTCAACCACCCCCTCACCGACATCGGCCTGCAGCGCTTCCTGGCCGACTACCGCGCGGTCAGGGACGTCCACTGAACCGGCGAGCCTGAGCCCTGCCGAGGTAATGGCTGCGCCATTTTGACAAATGGCGTGGCCAGACTCACACTATCCGTGTGACGAATGCCTTCGTCGCCGCCGCCCGCCAGGCCCTCGAGAGCGACGCCCCGCGTCCCGTGTACCTGCGCCTCGCCGAGGCCCTCTCCGCGGAGGTCGAGGCCTCCAGCGGCGCGGGCGTGCCCTCCGCGCGGCGCCTGGCCGCCGAGGCGGGCATCAACCGCGCCACCGTGACGGCCGCCTACCGCGAGCTGGCCCGCCGCGGCCTCATCGAGCTGCGCCCGGGGAGGCCCCGCCGCCATCCGGCGCGGCCCCGCTCGGCCGCCGTGGTGGGAGGCGAGCCGCCGCGAGGCGCCCTGGACCTGGCCCGCTACGCCCCCGACCGCGAGCTGCTCCCGGGCGGGCCCGTGTTCCGCTGGCTGGGCCTTGGCGAGGGGGAGGGCGAGCAGGTGGCCCAGTACGGCGACGCCGCCGGCTACCCGCCGTTGCGGCGCCTGCTGCGCCAGCGCCTCGCCGCCGCCGGCGTGCGCGCCGGCGAGGACGGGCTCATCCTCACCAGCGGCGTCCAGCACGCGCTGGACCTGCTCCTGCGGGCGCTGACGCGACCCGGGGACCGCGTCCTCGTCGAGGACCCCTCCTACCCCGGGCTGCCGCCCCTGCTCGCCATGCACCGCCTGCAACCGGCGGGGCTTCCGGTGCACCTCGACGGCGTGCACCCCGCCGAGGTGTCCGGGGTGCTCGGGGGGGCGCGGGCGAGGGTCGCCATCCTCACCCCCACGCTGCACAACCCCTCGGGGCTCGTGCTCCCGGAGGCTCGGCGCCGCGAGCTGCTGGAGATCCTGGCCGCGGCGGGTACCACCGTGGTGGAGGAGTTCTTCGATCCGGGACTGGTCGCCGGCGGCGACGTGCCGCCACCCCTGGCGGCGCTGGACCCGCGGGTGGTCCTGGTGGGCTCCTTCTCGAAGGCGCTCTTCCCCGGCCTGCGGGTGGGCTGGATGACGGGGCCGCGGGAGGTGGTCGACCGGGCGCTGGCCGTCAAGCAGGCCACCGACCTCTCGGGCAGCGCCTTCCTCGAGGCGGCGGCCTGGAACCTGTGCCGGCGGGGAATCCTGGACGAGCAGCTGGCGCGGCTGCGGCGCGCGGCCACGGAGCGGGCGGCCACTGTGGAGGCGTCCCTCGCCGCCGCCCCCGCCGGCGTCGCCTGGACGCATCCCCGGGGTGGGTTCTCCCTGCTGGTGCGTCTCCCCGATGGGATGAGCGCCACGCGGGTGGCGGCGCGGGCCGCGGCGCAGAACGTGTGGGTGCTCCCGGGGCCGGCCATGTCGGTGACCGGGAGGGACGACGTGATCCGAGTGGCCTACGCCGCGGTGGCCGGAGAGCCGCTGCGGCGGGGCATGGACAGCTTCCTGGCGGCGCTTTCCGCCAGGGACGGCAGCATGCCGCTGGTCTGACGAGCGGACCGGGGGCAGGGAGGACAGGGATGAACTTCGAGACACCCGAGTTTCGGGTCAAGGTCGGCCTCGCCGAGATGCTCAAGGGCGGGGTCATCATGGACGTCACCACCGCCGATCAGGCAAAGATCGCCGAGGACGCCGGCGCCTCGGCCGTCATGGCTCTGGAGCGGGTGCCTTCGGACATCCGCGCCGAGGGCGGCGTCGCCCGCATGGCGATGATCGACAAGATCGAGGAGATCATGAAGTCGGTGTCGATCCCCGTGATGGCCAAGTGCCGCATCGGACACATGGCGGAGGCGCGGGTCCTCGAGGCGCTCGGGGTGGACTTCATCGACGAGTCCGAGGTGCTCACCCCGGCCGACGAGGAGAACCACGTCTGGAAGCAGGACTTCAAGGTTCCGTTCGTGTGCGGCTGTCGCAACCTGGGCGAGGCGCTCCGCCGCATCGCCGAGGGCGCCGCCATGATGCGCACCAAGGGCGAGGCCGGCTCCGGCAACATCGTCGAGGCCGTCCGCCACCTGCGGGCCGTGCGCAGCGAGATGCGCCGTCTCGCCACCCTGGACAACGAGGAGCTGGTGGCGGTCTCCAAGGAGCTGCGGGCACCCATGGACCTGATCCGCTGGGTGGCCGACAAGGGCGCCCTCCCGGTGCCCAACTTCGCGGCGGGCGGCGTCGCCACCCCGGCGGACGCGGCGCTGTGCATGATGCTGGGCGCAGAGGCGGTGTTCGTGGGCTCCGGCATCTTCAAGTCCGACGACCCCGCGGTCCGGGCCAAGGCCATCGTCAAGGCTGTCACCCACTGGCAGGAGCCCGAGGTGGTCCTGGAGGTCTCCCGCGGCCTGGAGGCCGGCATGAGGGGCCTGGACGTGGCCAAGCTGGCGCCGGAGGAGATGCTCTCGCGCCGGGGGTGGTAGGTGGCGCGTCACGCCGAGGCCTTCGCCGCCCCCACCGACCGGGACGCGGCCCCGCCCGCCCCGCGGCCCCAGCCGGCCGCGGTGGCGGCGCCCCGCCCCCGGGTGGGGGTGCTGGCCCTGCAGGGTGACTTCGCGGCCCACAGCCGGGCCCTCGCCGCCCACGGCGCCGAGCCCGTCCCAGTCCGCTGCGCCGCGGACCTGGACGGTGTCGCCGCCGTCGTCCTCCCCGGCGGCGAGTCCACCACCATGCTCAAGCTCATGGAGGGGGACACCCTCGGCGAGCGGCTGGTCGCGCTGCTGCGGGCCGGTCTGCCGGCCCTCGCCACCTGCGCCGGAGTCATCCTCCTCGCGCGGGAGGTGCGGCGCCCCGCCCAGCGCTCCCTGGGCGTGCTCGACGTGGTGGTGGAGCGCAACGCCTACGGTCGCCAGCTGGACTCCGCGGTGGTCATTCTGGAAGGCGACGAGGCGGTCCTCGGCCAGGCGGCGCTGGAGGGCGTGTTCATCCGGGCCCCGCGCATCGTGGCCGTGGGCGCGGGGGTCGAGATTCTCGCCCGCCGCGACGGCGACCCGGTGCTGGTGCGCCAAGGGGCCGTCCTGGCCGCCACCTTCCACCCGGAGCTGTCGGCGGACACGCCGGTCCTTCCCCTCTTCGTACGCGGACTCGGAGGTGCACGGTGAGCGGTAGCGGACCCCTGTCGGTGCACGCGGTTGATCGCGTCCGCCGCGTCGTCCTGGACCACGCGGCCAACGCTCTGGACGAGGCGCTGCTGGCGGCGCTCGACGGCGTCCTCGCAGGCCTCGAGGCCGAGGGCGCCCCGGCGCTGGTCCTGGCCAGCGCCCACCCGGGCGTGTTCTGTCCCGGTCTCGACCTCAAGCGGCTGGACGGCGAGCCCCGCGACGTGGTGCGCCGGGTGATGGAGACGTTCAGCGGCGTGCTCCGTCGCCTGGCCACCTACCCTGGACCCACGGTCGCGGCGGTCGCCGGCCACGCCATCGCCGGCGGCTGCCTCCTTGCCGCCGCCTGCGACCGGCGCGTCATGGCCCGTTCCGGCGCCCGCATCGGGCTGGCCGAGATCAACCTGGGAATCCCCGTTCCCGCCGGGGCGGTGGCCATGCTGGGCCGCCTCTATCCCACCCGCACCGTGGAGCAGATGGTCCTCGAGGGGGACGGCTTCGGGGGCGAGCGAGCGCTGGAGCTGGGGTTCGTGGAGAAGCTCGCCGACGCGGCGCAGGTTCTCGAGGAGAGCTGCCGTCTCGC
Source organism: uncultured Acidobacteriota bacterium (assembly GCA_963751245.1). GTDB lineage: Bacteria > Acidobacteriota > Thermoanaerobaculia > Thermoanaerobaculales > Thermoanaerobaculaceae > CAVVTR01. The sequence continues at coordinate 207,730 of CAVVTR010000007.1, forward strand.
CGCCCACCTGGCCTCGCGCCCCCCCGGCGCCTTCGCCACCGCCAAGCGCTTCCTGCGCTCCGGCCTCGGCGAGGAGATGGCGGCGCAGGACGCGGCGCACCTGGACCGGTTCCTGGACCACTGGTTCGAACCGGACACCCAGGACCGCATGGGTGTCCAGGTGCGCAGCCTGGTCCACCGCTGACGGCGCGCCGGCGGGCCGTCAGAACCGGTACGTCTCGCCCTGCCGGAGCTCCTCGACGGGGTGGGGCAGCCGCGTGGCGTCGAGCTCGGCCCGCAGCTCGTCGAGGCAGCTCGGCTTGAAGTGGTACAGGTAGACGGGCACGTCGCGGCGAAGCTTGGCCAGCTCCGCCGCCAGCGAGGTGGGGGTGAGGTGTTTCGAGACGTCGGCCACCGCCTGCAGCCGGCTGGGGAACGACAGCTCGACGATGACCGCGCGCAGCCTCTCGGTGCGGTTGGCGACCTCCCAGATCTCGTCTGTGGGGCCGGTGTCCGAGGTGAAGATCACCACGCCGTCCCCGTCGTCCACCAGGTAGCCGTGGGTGGGCACCACGTGGGACACCGGGACCGGCGTCAGGGTGAGGTGGTGGACGGCGAAGGGCTCGCGGGGCGTCACCTCCACCAGGCGCAGGGCCGGCAGCAGGTCGTTGGGGATGCGGGTGAAGTCGGGCCAGGTGTCGTTGTTGAACAGGTGGCGCTTGACCGTGTGGAGCACCTGGGGCGGCAGCAGGATCTCGAGCCCGTCGGAGTCGCCCCCGAAGGTGTTCTCCACCAGGAACGGGATCGATGCCGTGTGGTCCAGGTGCGAGTGGGTGAGCACCACGTGGCTGATCCGCCGCTGCTCCTCGATGGAGAGTGCCTGGGTGATGGAGCCCGCGTCCAGCGCCACCTTGCCGTCGATGAGGAACGACGTCATGCGACAGCCCGGGCTGGAGCCGCCGTAGCTTCCCAGGATGTGCCAGTCCATCACCGAAGTATAGGCAATTGCGGCCGATATGTCCCGTGTAGAATCCGGCCGTGCCCGTGTCGCCCGTCACCCCGTCGCCCCACGCCCTCTCCCTGGCCGGGGTCGGCCTGCCCCTCGGCACGCCCCCGCGGGTGCGCTGCGAGGAGGCTGCGGAGACCGTGGTGGTGCTCAGCCGCTCCCGGGATCCCCGCCGCGAGGTGGACCTCGACGCGTGCGCGCGGGACGGCGTGCCCGTCGTGGTGCGTCCCTCCGGCGGCGGCGCCGTGGTGCTCTCCCGCGGCGTCGTCGCCGCCTCTCTGCTGGCGGCGGCCGTGCCCGGCGAGCGATTCCAGGACTTCTACTTCCGCCGCTACTGCGCCGCCGTGGCCGGCGCCCTCGGGGCGGGTGGCGTGGAGGGCGTCACGATGAACGGCGTCTCCGACCTGTGCCTGGGTGGACGCAAGGTGGCGGGGAGCTCCCTGCGCCTGTGGGGGGACAGGGTGCTGTTCCAGGTCTCCGTGCTGGTCGACCCGGACCTCGGACTCATGGAGCGGTACCTGCGCCACCCCTCCCGGGAGCCGGCCTACCGCCGCGGCCGTCCCCACCGGGAGTTCGTCACCTCCCTCGCCGCCGAGGGCAGCGCGCTGTGCCCCGCGGACGCCGTCGCCGCCCTCGATACGGCGCTTGTCGCGGTGGCGCGTTGACTTCCTTGCATCGGGACCGACCGACCGTGTACCCTCCGCCATGGCCGGGGCCGCTCGCGGCCGCCCGCCACACGACCATGCTGCGTCGCCTCTCCGTCCTCGTGCTCCTCGCCCTCTCCGTGGCGCTCCCCGCGGGCGCCGTCACCGTGTCGACCCCGGCCGGCCCCTCCGAGGTCTTCTCCCGCGGCGACCTGGTGGACCTCGTCGAGCTCATCCGCCTCACCGGGGCCCAGGTGGGGTTCTCGCCGGCGGCGGGTTCCTACACCGCCCAGCTCGGGGACCACGAGGTGCAGTTCACCCCCGGCGGCAGCCTCGCCGTCATCGACGGTGCCCTGGCGCCGCTGCCCGGACCCATCCGCGTCCTCGAGGGCCACGTGGTGGGCAGCCTCACCACCGCCGCCATCGTGCTCACCCCCCTCGGGTGGACCGCCCGCCCCGGTGCCTCGGGCATCGACCTCGTGCAGGCCACGGTGGCGCGGCAGGTGACCCTCGAGGTCGTGCAGTCGCCGACGGGACCCCTGGTGGTCCTGCGCGGCCTCGCCGAGGCACCGCGCCTGGACACCGCCCGGGACGTGGTCACCCTCACCTTCCCCGCTCCCGTCTCGCTGGCCCAGCCCGTGCCCCTCCAGGACGGCCTGGTGGGTGCCGACGGCCAGGGCAACGTGATCCGCCTCCACCTGGCGCCGGGGGTGGCGGTGATGGCCTCCTACCCCTTGAGCGACCCGCCCCGGTTCGTCCTCCGCCTTGGCACCCCGGCGGCGGTGAGCCCCCCCACCGAGCGGCACACCGGGCCGTTGGTGGTGCTGGACCCGGGGCACGGTGGCGAGGACGACGGCGCCCACGGTCCGGACAGCGAGCTCGAGAAGACCATCACCCTGGCCGTCGCCAGGCTCACCGCGGCGCAGCTGCAGGCCCGGGGCATCACCACCCGGCTCACCCGCACCGACGACGAGACGCTGCCGCTGACCGAGCGCACCGCCATCGCCAACCGGCTCCACGCGGACCTCTTCCTCTCCATCCACGTCAACGCCTCCCAGGCCAGGGGGGCGCGCGGCGCCGAGACCTACTTCATGAGCGCCGACGCCAGCGACGCCCAGGCCGAGCAGGCCGCCACCCGGGAGAACACCGGATCGGCCTCCGACCCCGTCAACCTGATCCTGTGGGACCTGGCCTACACCGCCAACCTGTCGGCCTCCTCCCGCCTGGCCCTGGACGTCCAGGACCGCCTCAACACCCTCCAGGACATCAGGGACCGCGGCGTCAAGCAGGCGCCGTTCGTGGTCCTCACCGGCGCGCTCATGCCGGCCGCCCTGGTCGAGGTGGGCTTCCTGTCCAACCCTCAGGAGGCGGCGAGGCTCACCTCCCCTGACACTCAGCGGCAGCTCGCCGCCGCGCTGGCCGACGCCATCGTCACCTACCTCAACACGCCGGCGCCGGCCGGGGTCACCCCCACGCCATGAGCCTCTCGCCGCGCCGCCTGGCGGTCGCGCTCCTCGCGGCCGCGGTGCTGGTGGCGCTGGCGCCCGGCTGCCGCCGGGCCGGCCAGGTCCCCGAGGGCACCGCCCAGCCCACCCCGGCGCCCACCCCGGTGCCGCAGAAGGTCGTGCTCTTCTTCCCCGGAGACGACACCCTCCTCCATCGGGAGGTCCGCCAGCTGCCGGTGCTGCCCGCCGCCCTGCCGTCCCGGGCGAGGCTGGTGGTGGAGGAGCTCATGAGGGGCTCGCAGCAGGGGCTGGCCCCGGTGTTCCCCTGGGCCGCGACCCTGGACGGCGTGTTCGTCGACGGGCGGGGCGCCGCCTACCTGGACTTCTCCTCGCCGCCGCCGGGCGCCGTGGAGGGCACGACCACCGAGATGGCGCTGGTCTACGGCGTCGTCTCCACCGTGGTCGCCAACTGCCCCGGCATCGCCAGGGTGCAGCTGCTGTTCGACGGCAAGCAGGTCGACACCCTCGGCCACCTGGACCTGTCGCGGCCGCTGGCGGCGCGCACGGAGCTGGTCGCGCCGTGACCGACCGGCGGCCCATCGGCATCTTCGACTCCGGCATCGGCGGCCTCACCGTGCTCGCCGCCCTGCGCGACCGCATGCCGGACGAGCGCTTCGTCTACCTGGGCGACACCGCCCGGCTGCCCTACGGCACGAAGTCCTCGGAGACCGTGGTGCGCTACGCCCTGCGCGCCGCTCGCTTCCTCGCCCGCCACGACGTCAAGCTGCTGGTGGTGGCGTGCAACACCGCCTCGGCCACGGCGCTCCCCGTCCTCGCCGAGGCCATGCCCGTGCCGGTGGTGGGCGTCGTGGAGCCCGGCGCCCGCGCCGCCTGCGCCGCCACGGACGGCCACGTGGGCGTCATCGGCACCGAGTCCACCGTGGCGTCCGGCGCCTACCCCCGCGCCCTCCACGACCTGCGCCCCGAGCTCGACGTGATCTCGCTGGCCTGCCCGCTCTTCGTGCCCCTCGCCGAGGAGGGGTGGCTCGACCACCCGGTGACCCGGGAGGTCGCCCGCGTCTACCTGGAGCCGCTCCACGAGACGCCCGTGGACACCCTCATCCTCGGCTGCACCCACTACCCGCTGCTACGGCCCTCGATCGCCGCCGTCATGGGCTCCGGCGTGCGGCTCGTGGACTCGGCGAGCAGCGTCGCGGCGGAGGTCGGCCGGCAGGTTTCCGCCAACGGCCTCGCCGGCGACGGCGCGGGCGGCATCCGCATCCTGGTCACCGACGGCGCCGCCCGCTTCTCCCGCCTGGCCGGGCTCATCCTCGGCGGCCACTCCGGCCCCCTGGAGCTCGTCGACCTGCCCGAGTGACCGGCGGCGGGGCCCGGGCTCTGCTAAGGTGACGCGGCGGAGGTTTCGTGAACCAGCGCTTCATGCACGTGCGCAGCGACAACCGGACCGACGACCAGCCGCGTCCGCTCACCCTCACCCTGGACTACGTCAAGTACCCGGAGGGCTCCGTTCTCGCCCGGGCCGGCGACACCGTGGTGCTGTGCAACGCCACCACCGAGGGGCGGGTGCCGCCGTTCCTGCGCGACACCGGCGAGGGCTGGGTGACCAGCGAGTACGCCATGCTCCCCCGGGCCACCGAGGAGCGCACCAACCGCAACAAGGTGTCCGGGCGGTCGGCGGAGATCCAGCGCCTCATCGGCCGCTCTCTGCGCTCGGTGGTGGACCTGGGGCTCCTCGGCGAGCGCACCCTCATCGTCGACTGCGACGTCCTCCAGGCCGACGGCGGCACCCGCACCACCGCCGTCACCGGGGCGTTCGTGGCCATGGTGCTCGCCATGCTCCGCCTCCGCGCCCAGGGGGTGCTGCGGGAGTGGCCCATCCGCGACCAGGTCGCCGCCGTCTCCGTGGGCCTGTGGGGTGAGCGCATGCTCCTCGACCTGGACTACCAGGAGGATTCCAGGGTCGGAGTCGACCTCAACCTGGTGGGCACCGCCCGCGGCGGCATCGTCGAGGTGCAGGGCACCGGCGAGAAGGGCCCGTTCTCGAGGGGCCAGCTCAGCGAGCTTCTCGACCTCGCCCAGAAGGGCCTGGAGAACGCCTTCGCGGTCCAGCGGGCGGTGCTCGAGGCGCGGCTGGCCGAGGCGAAGCTGCGCACCCTCGTCAACGCCGACTGACCACCGAGGCGCCCGCGCCCGCCGGCACCGGAGCGGGCTGGACCCTCAATCCCGATGAGGCGGCCCGGCTTACTTGACGCCCGGCGTGACGGTTGGTAGTGTTGTCTCCCCCTTCCGAGGGAAGGGTTCGGATCTTTGTGACATCGAGGCGAAAAGCCACAGGGGCGGGGCGTAGCGCAGCCTGGTAGCGCACCTGCCTTGGGCGCAGGTGGTCGGAGGTTCAAATCCTCTCGCCCCGACCATCCCTGTCCCGTACCTAGCTGCCTGTAGCTCAGCTGGATAGAGCGGCGGACTTCTAATCCGCGGGTCGGAGGTTCGAATCCTCTCAGGCAGGCCAGCTTTCGTGGTGGGCGTAGCTCAGCTGGTAGAGCGCCGGACTGTGGCTCCGGTGGTCGGGGGTTCAAATCCCCTCGCTCACCCCACTCTTGCGCCCGTAGCTCAGCCCGGATAGAGCGTCAGACTCCGGATCTGAAGGCCGCGCGTTCGAATCGCGCCGGGCGCACCATTTTCCCTCCTCGCCGGACCACAACCCGACAGCAGACTCCCGGACGAGGGACCGCGCGGTCCCACCCCCGGACCGAGGCGCGCCCGGAGAGGCGGGCGGGGGCGGGGCCTCGCGCCCGCGAGGCAGGGCCCGCGGTGGGCCGAGCCGCCTGCGGCCCGTGGCCGCTGCCGGCCGGGTTCCCGCCTGGATCGACGGGTCCGGCCCGGGTGGCCCCGTCGAGGCGGCGGTCGACGCCATGGAGCGGGCGGCGCTGGACCGCTGGGCCCGGGGGGACCCCTCGGGGTTCCTCGAGATCTCGGCGCCCGACGTCGTCCACTTCGATCCCTTCCTGGACCGCCGGCTCGACGGCCTCGAGGCCCTCGCGGTCCACTACGAGGGGCTGCGCGGCAAGGTCCTCCTCGACAGCTACGAGCTGGCGAGCCCGAAGGTGCAGGTCATCGGCGAGGCGGCTGTGCTGACCTTCGAGCTCGTCTCGACGGGCGCCGGAGGCACGGCGCGCTGGAACTGCACCGAGGTCTACCACCGCGCCGGCGGAGGCTGGCGCATCGTCCAGACCCACTGGTCTCTCACCGGCCCACCGGCCTGACGGCCGCCGGGCCGGAGCCCCGCGCGGCGTCCGCGTCCCTCCGCGCCGCCGGTTGCGCGGCTTTCCGGAGAACCGGGAGTGCTGGCGGCCCGTTGACGGGGGCAGCGGCGCCGGAGACGATGGAGCCGGTGCAGCGGGGAGGGGCCGCGTGAGACTGACGATCGAAGCGGTGAGCAAGCGGTACCGGGGTGGCGCGTGGGGACTGCGGGAGTTCTCCCTCGAGCTCGGGCCGGGGATCGTCGGGCTGCTGGGACCCAACGGCGCGGGGAAGTCGACGCTGATGCGCATCCTCGCCACGGTGTCGCGCCCGAGCTCGGGAACGGTGCGCTGGGACGGAGCGGACGTGGGCCGCCATCCCGACGGCGTGCGGGCCGTGCTCGGCTACCTTCCCCAGGACTTCGGCGTCTACCCCAACCTCGATGCCGTCGAGTTCCTCGGCTACATGGCCGCGGCCAAGGGGCTCCCGGCGGCCGTTGCCCGGCGCCGGGTCGACGAGCTCCTGGACCTCGTCAACCTCACCGGCGCCCGGCGCAAGCCGCTGGGCTCGTTCTCCGGGGGGATGCGCCAGCGGGTGGGGATCGCCCAGGCCCTCCTCAACGATCCCCGCCTGCTCATCGTGGATGAGCCCACCGCGGGGCTCGACCCCGAGGAGCGGGTGCGCTTCCGCGAGTTGCTGGGGGAGCTCGCGGGCGAGCGCGTCGTGATCCTCTCGACCCACATCGTCTCCGACGTTGAGGCCGTGGCCTCTTCCATCGCGCTCATCGCCTCCGGCCGTCTCCTGCGCCACGCGGCGCCGGAGGCGCTGCTGCGCGACCTGGACGGGCGCGTGTGGGAGGAGGTGGTGCCGTCGGACGAGGTCGAGGCGCTGCGGCGCCGGCACCTCGTCTCGTCGACCACGCGCCGCACCGACGGCGTCCACGCCCGGGTGGTCGCCGCCGGGCCGCCGTCGCCGTCGGCGCGGCCCCTGCCGCCCTCCCTCGAGGACGCCTACCTGGAGGCCATCGCCCGCCACCGGCGGGAGGAGGCGGCGTGAGCACCGCCGGCGTCCTCCGTATGGCCCGGGCCGACATGCTCGAGCGCATGCGCCGGCCGGGCTTCCTCCTCGTGCTCGGCGCGGCCACGTGGCTGGGATGGCTCGCGTACAACGGCAACATCGTCATGAAGCTGGGACACGCCCGCGGGGTGTTCGACGCCGCCTGGGCCGGCACCGTGATGGCGCTGTCTGGGACGCTGTTCGTGTCGCTGGCGGGGTTCTACGTGGTCAAGAACGCGGTGGAGCGGGACCGGACCACGGGTGTCGGGCAGATCCTCGCCGCCACGAGGATGCCGGCGCCGGTCTACCTGCTGGCCAAGTGGCTGTCGAACTTCGCGGTGCTGGCGAGCGTGGTGGGTGTGCTCGGCGTGGCGGCGGTGGTCCTGCAGCGGTCGCGCGGCGCCGGCACGGCGCTCGAGCCCTGGCGGCTGCTGGCGCCCCTGCTGCTCCTCGCACTGCCGGCCATGGCGCTGGTGGCGGCGGCCGCGGTGGTGTTCGAGACGGTGCCGGCGCTGGCCGGCGGGGGCGGGAACGTCCTCTACTTCTTCCTCTGGACCGCGGCGCTGACGGTGCCGCTCATGGCCAGGGTTCCCGCCGCGGACTGGAGCGGGATCGGCGTGGTCGAGGATTCCCTCCGTGCCGCGGTGGTCGCTCAGGCCCCGGACGCCGCCGGCGGCCTCTCGTTCTCCGCCGGGCCGCGCCGGCAGGCGGCTTCGCTGACCGTGGTTGCGTGGCCCGGGATCGAGTGGACGGCGCCGCGCCTCGCCCACAGGCTCAGCCTGGTGGCCGGTGCGCTCCTCGCCGTCCTCGCCGCCGCCCTCTGGTTCGACCGCTTCGACCCGGCGCGGTGGCGGGGACGCCGGCGGGCGAGGGTCCGGGCGCCGGTCGCGCCGGACCCCCCGCGCTGGGGTGGTGCCGCCACGCTGGCCCGCCTCGACGGGATCGCCCGGCGGGGACGCTTCACCGCAATGGTGGTGGCCGAGATCCACCTCGCCCTCGCCGGGGTGAGCCGGTGGTGGCTGGCGGCCGCCGCGGCGCTCACCGTGGCCGCCGGCCTGGTGCCGCGGACGGCGGCGGGGACCGTGCAGGCAGTGGCGTGGCTGTTGCCGCTCGTGGTGTGGTCGCGGATGGGCGTGCGGGAGAGGCGCGATGGGACCGCCGGGATCCTCTTCTCCTGCCCCCACCCCCTGCGCCGGCACCTCGCCGCGGTGTGGGTGGCGGGGGCGGCCGTGGCCGCCGCCAGCGGGGCCGGCCTCGCCCTCCGCCTGCTCGCGGCCGGGGACGTGGCGGCCTTCGCCGGCTGGGGGGTGGCGGTGCTCTTCATCCCCGCGCTGGCCCTGGCGCTGGGGGTGTGGTCGGGCGGGTCGCGGTTGTTCGAGGCGCTCTACACCGCGTGGTGGTACGTCGGGCCCATGAACGCCGTCGTGGCGCTGGACTTCACCGGGGTGGCCGCCCCCGCGCGGCCCCTCGCGGTGACAGGGGGCTACCTGGCCGCGGCGGGCGTCCTCCTCGCCGCCGCGGTGGCGGGGCGGGCCCGGCAGCTGCGCGGCTGAGGCGGATCCCCCTCGGCCCCGGCGGAAATGCTCGGCGCCGGCCCCTCCTTGAGCTCATGACAGCGCTGTGGCCGGGAGGGGGACCGAGCAAAGGTGCTGTTCGCCGTGCACGACTGGCGCCTGGGGCACGCGACCCGGGACCTGCTCCTGATCCGGGGCCTCCTGGGCGGGGGCCACCTTGTGCGGGTGGTCTCCAACGGGCGGGCGCTCGCGCTCCCGGGGCCGCCCGGCCACCACGACACGGCGGTCTCGGTGCAGCGCTTCCTCCGCGTGGTCACCGGTCCCGCGGCCGAGGGGCCCGGCGGACCTCCCCCGGGGGCCACGAGTGGGTAGGCGACGTGGCCGTCGCGCGCCGCCGGGGACCGCGGAGGGGTTCCCCGTGCCGGGAGCGCTTCAGCGCAGGCCGTCCACCAGGAAGAGCGTGCTGACGTCGCGCCGGAAGCGGTACACGTAGGAGGTGCCGCCCGGAGAGAGGTAGATCTGGCCGTACAGCACGCCGGCCGGGTTGTGGGGCATGATCTCGAGGGCCAGCGCGCGGGTGCCGCGATCCAGGTCCACCCGGTGGATGCGGGCCGGGAAGACGCGGTTCCACAGCAGCAGAGCCCGGCCGTCGCGGGTCCACTGGAGGGGCCGCTCTCCCGGAGCGACCCCCGGCACGGCCCGTGGGACGCCGTCCGGCACGGAGTAGACGGTCACGGCCCCGTCCGGCGCCAGGCAGGCCACCCGCGAGCCGTCTGGCGAGATCACCGGACCCTCGATGCCCGCGGGCCCGACGGCCTGCACCGTACCCGCCGGCACGTCCAGCACGTAGATCCGCGGTGCCGCGCCGCTGGAGACGCCCGCGAAGGCGGCGCGGCGCCCGTCCAGCGTGCAGGTCAGCCAGGACGAGCTGGAGCTGTCGGGCCGGACGTCCCCGAGGTCGATGGTCCTCGCCTCGCCCGGTCCGGTGGGCAGCATGAGGAGCTTGTCGCGGTCGCCGGTCATCCTGCGGGCGAACACCCAACGCCCGCGAGGGCTGACGCCGAACACGTCGCCGTAGCCGAGGCGGACCGGGGGCGAGCCGTCGGCGGAGCGCGCGAAGGCGGTGTACTCGCCGCCCACGGTGGCCACCTGGATGTTGCCCGCGATGACGCGGCCGTCGGCGGACAGGCCGCCCACGGAGTCGTCGTTCCAGCCCTCGTAGCCACGCTCCTGGGTCTGTCCCGCGAGACGTCCGGCGATCTCGGCCCTGGTGTCCCCGGCAACCAGGAGGACGCGGCCGTCCGCCGCGATGTCCTGGATGCGGACGCTCACCGGGGAGCGCAGCCGCTCCACCGGCGCGGCGCCCGGCCGGACCTGCCAGACCACGCCGCCCTGGCCGAACACGAAGACGGAGAACCAGACGGAGGTGCCGTCCGGCCCCCAGGCCAGTCCCTGCACGCTGTCGGAGAGCTCCCGGGTGAGCCTGGTGACGGAGCCGTCCATGTCGACCACGGCTACCAGCCCCCGGTCGTCGCCATAGAAGGGGTGGTCGAGGAACGCCACCCGCTTGCCGCCGGGGGCGACCCGCACGTGGCTGATCCAGCCCCGGGTCTCGTACAGCACGTGTCCCAGCGGATACTCCAGCCGCTGGGAGCCGGGGCGCTCCCGGACGACGGCCATGCGGGTGCCGTCGGCGGAGATGTCGCCGCCGTTGACGCGCTCGAGGATCGGGCGAGCGGCGCCCCCGGCGAGGTCCGCGGAGGCGAGGGTGCCGACGCTGACCCAGGAGCCCTCGCAGTGGCGGTCGAGGAGGAGCGCCATGCGGCCGTCGGCCGAGATGCCGAGGATGTCGGCCGGGGGGAGATCAAGAGGTCTGGATTCGATGCTGTCGGTGCGCGTCGACATCAGGGCCAGCGGGTGGTCGCTGGTCGAGGTGCCGTAGATGACGGTCCGGCCGTCGGGCGCGAAGCGTGCGCCCGCCACGCGCGCGCTGCGGAACGACAGCGCCCTGAAGGTGGGCAGGGGCGCAGGCGGCGCCGGCCTCATCGCGGCGAGGACGGCGGCAGTGGCGGCCGCCGCGGCGGCGAGGGCGAGGAGCGCTGGCACCCCCGGCCGCCACCGCCGCCGTCCCTCCAGGTGAGGCGCCGCCACAGATACGGCCTCTTCCAGCTCGATGCGAACGTCGGCGATGTCGTGGAAGCGCCGCGACGGGTCCTTGGCCAGACAGCGCCGCAGGACGTGCTGGGCGACCGGCTCCAGGTCGGCCGGAAGCGCGCCCCAGTCGGGCTCGTCCTTGAGCACCGCGGCGACGGTGTCGGACAGCGTCTCGCCGCGGAACGCCTTGGTCGAGGTGAGCATCTCGTAGAGCACGGAGCCGAACGCCCAGATGTCGGCGCGCCGGTCGACGGGCCTGCCCCGAGCCTGCTCGGGGCTCATGTAGCTCGCGGTCCCGAGGACCAAGCCAAGCGCCGTGGGGTACTGGTTGGTCGTCGTGGGACTCTGGGAGATCTCCTCGTCCGGAGCCTCCTCCGGGGGGCTGGTGGCCAGGCCGAAGTCGAGCACCTTGACGACGCCGTCGGCGCGAACCTTGACGTTCGCGGGCTTGAGGTCCCGGTGGACGACGCCGCGCTCGTGGGCCGCCTGCAGACCCCGGCAGATCTGCAGCCCGATGGACGCCGCCTCGGGGAAGGGGAGCGGACCGCGGGCGATGATGTCGTCGAGGCCCTCGCCCTCGACCAGCTCCATCACGAGCACGTGGACGGGGCGCGGCGCCTCCGTCCCGCCGTCGCCGTCCGCCGTCGCCGGGTCCTCCCCGCGGGGGACGTGGAGCGGCAGGTGCTCGAGCCCGTACAGGGCGGCCACGTTGGCGTGGTTGAGGCTGGCGAGCACCCTGGCCTCGCGGGTGAATCGGGCCATGCGCTCGGGGTCGTCCGCGAGCTCGCGGGGCAGGACCTTGAGCGCCACCTCGCGCCCGAGCCGCGTGTCCTCGGCGCGCCACACCTCGCCCATGCCGCCGGCGCCGAGGGGTGCGACGATGCGGTAGTGGCCGAAGCTGGCACCGACCATCGGACCCTCGCCGGGCATTCCGGCGCCGGACGGCCGTGGGGCGCCGCGCTCATCAGACGGCTGCACTTTCTCGGACTCCTCTATTGAGATTCAACCGCAAAAGAGCCGGTGGCTATTCCGCCCCCGGGGGTCCGACCGTTCCCGGGGGGCGGGGCCCCTCAGTGGCCGGCGTGGGCCGGCGCCGGGTAGGAGGGGATGAGGCGCAGGGGGGCCTGGGCGATGCGCTCGTCGGTGATCGCCTCGAGCCGGACGCGCCCGGCCATGTCGCGGGCCACGGGCAGCTGCAGGAGGTACAGGATGGTCGCGGTCACGTCGGGGAGGCGGCAGCCGCGCAGGCGGGCGCCCGGGCGCACGCCGGGCCCCGAGAAGAGGACGAAGCCGTCGGGGGAGTCCTTGGGTGACACGCGCCAGCGCACGTTGTGGGCGAACATGTGCTGGATCCGCTGCCAGGGCGAAGGCGGCGCCATGCCATAGGGGGAGACGACGACGAAGAGGGTGTTGTCCCCGCCCATGAGCGACCACAGCTCGCGGAGCTGCTCGTCGAGGAGCCGCGCGGCGGTGCGCAGGACCTCGTCGCCTCGGTCGGTGTCGTCGTCGAACGTCCACAGGGGGCGCAATCGCGCCGCCAGGTCGGTGTCCACCAGCAGCGCCTCGACGGGGGTGACGGCGTTCTGGAGCGCCGCCGCGGCGGGGATCTGCACGTTGATGGAGAACGCGAACCGGGTGGCGGGCGCGATCGCCGGGTCGGCCTCCAGGGAGGGCTCGATGGCGGCTCGGAGCATCTCGTCCAGGGAGCTGTAGGGAATGGCCTCGGCCGCCAGCGGCCGGGGCACCGACCACGTGGCCCGGGTGATGCCCGGCCAGCCGGCGAGCCCGACCTTGAGGCCCGAGCGCTCGAGGATCTCCCAGAGGGTGGCCCGCCGGGGGGGCGGCGCGGCGGCCTGCTGCCAAGCGCCCCAGGGCAGCTGGTGCGGCGTGGGCCAGGGGCCGTCGAGGAGCAGCGACACGGGGTCGGGGCTCAGCCAGGGCAGGCGGTAGGCGCGCCGGCCCGACACCCCCTGCACCGCCGGGGAGCAGCCGGTGACCATGGTGGCGACGGCGGCGGCGCGGTTGAACGGGGAGATCGTGCGCAGCTGCCCCCAGGCGCCGGCGTCGTGGAGCGAGCGGAGGAACGGCATGTCCCCCCGCTCCATGGCGGGGAGCAGCCAGGGCAGGTCGGCGCCCTCGATGGAGACGAGGAGGAGGCGCTGGCTCGAGGTGAACCGCGCGGGCTCCACCACCGGCGCCGCGTCGGGCAGCAGGGGGGAGGCCACCCACACGGACCACAACGAGACGAGGAGGACCAGCGCCGCCGAGCCCGAGACCACCACTGGGTGCCGGGAGCGTCGCCGCCGCAGCGCCGCCGCCAGCAGCGCGACGGTGAACAGCAGCGCGAGGGAGGCCTCGACCGACAGCGCCGAGCGCCGGGCGTGGAGGAGGTACTCGCGGGTGAGGTCCCGGTTCCAGGCGGCGACGCCCGTGACCAGGGCGCCCATGGCGACCATCAGCCAGCGCCACAGCCCGATGGAGAAGCCTCTCTGGTTGGCGAGGTAGTGGGCGAACAGAGCGAACCCCTCGACGACGACGAAGGCGGTACCGCCGAGCCAGACCGCACCCCAACTCGACCAGGCGAGGAGGGCCAGGAGCGCCTCGGCGACGGTGAGCCGCAACTCCGACCAGAGGAGCAGCTGAAGAGGAGCGAGAGCCGCACCGGAGAGCGCCCCCGCCGCCAGGCAATGGCCAAGTCGGCGCAGGTGACGCATAATGGCACCCGCATGATAGCGCGCCGCGACCATACGGTCCGCATCGTCGCCCGCGAGGATCTCTCCCCCACCTGCTTCCGCCTGGAGCTCGACACCGACGAGGTGCTGGAGGCAGTCCCGGGCCAGTTCGGCATGCTGGCCTGCGGCGTGGGGCTCGAGCCTCTGCTGCGGCGCGCCTTCTCCCTCGCCGGGGTGACGCCCCGGCCTGCCGGGGCCCGGGTCGAGGTGATGATCAAGGAAGTGGGGCGGGGAACAGGCGCGCTGCGGCGGCTGCCGGTGGGCACCTCCCTGCGCCTGATGGCGCCGCTGGGCAACGGGTTCACCCTGGACGCCGGCGCCGGCGGCGCGCTGGCCCTGGTCGCGGGGGGCATCGGGCTGCCGCCGGTGCTGTTCGCCGCGGAGGTCCTCGCCGCCCGGGGGGTGGCGTTCGACCTCTACCTGGGGGCCGGCGCCGCCGCCGAGCTCATCGCCGTCGAGCGCTGCGCCCGCGCCGCCGCCGCGGTGGGCGGCGAGCTCGTGCTCACCACCGACGACGGCAGCGCCCACGAGGCGGGGTTCGTCACCACGGCGCTGGAGCGCCGGCTGGCGGCCGGACGGCGCTACCGCCGGGCGCTGGGGTGCGGGCCCAACCCCATGCTGGAGGCGCTCGGACGCGTCGCCGCCCGCGCCGGACTGGACGCCGAGGTCTCCCTGGAGGAGCCGATGGGCTGCGGCGTCGGCGTCTGCCTCGGCTGCGTGGTGGAGCTGGCCGACGGATCCCTGGTGCCCAGCTGCAAGCACGGTCCGGTGTTCGCCACCACGGCGCTGCACGAGAGGTGGTCGAAGTGAGCGTGCGCCTGGGCACCCGCGTCGGCGCCCTCGCCCTGGCCAACCCGGTCATGGCGGCCTCGGGCACCTACGGCTACGGCCTCGACCTCCTCGACTTCTGCCCGCCGGAGCGGCTCGGCGCCTTCGTGAGCAAGGGGCTGTCCCCCCTGCCCCGGCGGGGCAACCCGACGCCGCGCATCGTGGAGACCGCGGCGGGGATGATCAACGCCATCGGGTTGCAGAACATCGGGGTGGAGGCGTTCTGCCGCGACGCCATGCCGGTGCTGCGCGAGCGCGGCGCGGTGGTGGCCGTGAACGTGTTCGGCGAGCGCATGGAGGCGTACGAGGAGGTCATCCGCCGCTGCGAGTCCGAGGAGGGCGTCGCCGCCTACGAGCTCAACGTCTCCTGCCCCAACGTGAAGGCGGGGGGGATGGAGTTCGGCCACGACCCGCGCCAGCTCGCCACCCTCACCGCCCGCTGCCGGGCGCTGACCTCGAGGCCGCTGTGGGTCAAGCTCTCCCCCAACGCGCCGGACGTGGCGGGCACCGCGCGCGCCGCCGTCGAGGCCGGCGCCGACGCGTTGAGCCTGATCAACACGCTGCGCGCCATGGCGGTGGACGCGGTGGTGCGGCGGCCGGTTCTGGCCACCGGGTTCGGCGGGCTCTCGGGCCCGGCCATCAAGCCCATCGCGCTCCGCATGGTGTGGGAGGTGCACCGGGCGTTGCCCGGGGTGCCCCTGATCGGCATCGGGGGCATCGCCTCGGGGCGGGACGCGGCGGAGTTCATGCTGGCGGGCGCCAGCGCCGTGCAGGTGGGAACCGCCATCTTCCGCGACCCCTCCGCGCCGCTGCGCATCGTGGACGAGCTCGCCGCCTTCTGCGCGGAGCAGGGGGTCGCGGACGTCACGGAGCTGATCGGGGGGCTGCGATGGGGCTGACGAGGGAGCAGGCGGTGGCGCGGCTGGTGGTGGCGCTGGACGCCTCCGACGAGGGGGCGATCCTGGGCCTGGCGCGCCTTCTGCGCGGCCGGGTGGGCATGATGAAGGTCGGCCTGGAGGCGTTCACCACCGCGGGCCCGCGCCTGGTCGCGGCCCTGCGCGACGAGGGCATGCCGGTGTTTTTGGACCTCAAGCTGCACGACATCCCCAACACCGTGGAGCGGGCGGCGGCCAACTGCGCCCGTCTGGGGGTCTCCCTGCTGACGGTGCACGCCGCCGGCGGGCCCGCGATGCTCGAGGCGGCGGTGGCAGGAGCGCGGGCCGGCGCCGGGACGGGAGCAACCCCGCGGGTGCTCGCGGTCACCGTGCTGACCAGCCTGGACGACGGCACCCTGGCGGCCCTGGGCATGCCCGGCGGGGCGGGGGAGCGGGTGTCCTCGTGGGCGGCGCTGGCGCAGAGCGCCGGCTGCGACGGGGTGGTGTGCTCGCCGCGGGAGGCCGCCCGGCTGCGCCGCGAGCGCGGGGAAGGCTTCGTCCTGCTCACCCCGGGCATCCGCCCCGCGGGGGGCGCGGTGGGGGACCAGCGGCGGGTGGCGGCGCCGCGGGACGCCGTCGAGGCGGGCTCGGACTACCTGGTCATCGGGCGTCCCATCACGGCCGTGCCCGACCCGGCGTCGGCGGCGGACGCCATCGTCGCCGAGATGTGCGGCTGAGACGACGTATCTTTACACGGAACGGGAACCCTGGTAAGAAGGCTCCTCCAGACCGGAGGCCGCGCCCGGATCCGGGCCGGTGTCCGACACCTTCGACGCGAACGAGAGGAGATCGACCCGTGAGCCTGGCAGGAAGACCTGCACCCGACTTCACCCTGGAAGGCTCCTTCGCCGGAGAGCTCACCACCGTCTCCCTGTCCGAGATGAGGGGCAGATGGGTGGTCCTGCTCTTCTACCCGCTCGACTTCACGTTCGTGTGCTCCACCGAGGTCCTCGCCTTCTCGGAGGACGCGAGCCTGTTCCGCGCCCGCAACTGCGAGGTCTTCGGCGTCAGCGTCGACTCCAGGGTCACCGACGTGGCGTGGGTGGGGACCGACAAGGCCCGGGGCGGGCTGGGCGGCAGATTGAACATCCCGCTGCTCGCCGACATCACCAAGTCCACCGCCCGCGACTCCGGCGTGGCGCTGCGCGGTCTGTTCCTCATCAATCCCGAGGGCGTGGTCGTGCACGAGACCACCAACTTCCTTCCCGTGGGCCGCTCCTCCAAGGAGGCGCTGCGCATGCTCGAGGCGTTCCAGCTCGTGAGCGAGCACGGCGACCAGGTGTGCCCGGCGAACTGGGACGAGGGCGGGGGGACCATGGCGGCGACCCCCGCAGGCATGGCCTCCTTCCTGGCCGCCCGCTGATCCGGAGCCGCGTGGCCGCGTACCCCTGCGACACCCACACCCACACCGCCCGGTGCGGTCACGCCGGCGGTGCCGACGAGGCGTACGTGGAGGCGGCGATGGCGGCGGGTCTCGGCGCCATCGCCGTCACCGACCACCTGCCGTTCTACTGGCTCCCTCCGGAGGCGCACGACCCGCGCCTGGCGATGGCCGCCGACGAGGTGCCCCGCTACGTGGACGCGGTGCTCGCGCTCAAGGAGCGCTGGGCCGGGCGGGTGGAGGTGCTGCTGGGCTGCGAGGCCGACTTCGTCCCCGGGGCCGAGGAGGCGCTGGGACGGCTGCTGGAGGCGTACCCTTTCGACGTGGTGCTGGGCTCGGTGCACTGGATGGACGGCTGGTGGGTGGACGCGC
Source organism: uncultured Acidobacteriota bacterium (assembly GCA_963751245.1). GTDB lineage: Bacteria > Acidobacteriota > Thermoanaerobaculia > Thermoanaerobaculales > Thermoanaerobaculaceae > CAVVTR01. Next base: position 225,037 of record CAVVTR010000007.1, read on the forward strand.
CGTCCTCCCGGGCGCGCTACGCCGCGGGCCAGGGGGAGGTCGACCGCATCTGGGCGCGGTACGCCGAGCTGGTGATGGCGGAGGCGGCGTCGGACCTGTTCGACGTCCTCTCCCACCTGGACCTGCCCAAGAAGTTCGGCTTCCGCGCCTCCCGCCCCTTCGCCGGGCGTCAGGCCGAGGTGGTGGCCGCGGTGGCGGCATCGGGGTGCGCGGTGGAGCTGTCCTCCGCGGGTCGGCGCAAGCCGGTGGGCGAAGACTACCCCTCGCCGGACCTCCTGGGCGCCCTCGCCGCGGCGGGGGTGCCGTTCGTGCTCTCCTCCGACGCCCACGCGCCGGCGGAGGTGGCGTTCGGCTTCGACGGCCTCGCCGCCACGCTGCGCGGGGCCGGGGTCGACGCCGTGCAGGTGTTCCGGCGGCGCCGGCCCCACGCCGTCGCGCTGCCGGCCGTTTGATAGAATCCCCATGTCCCGGCTTGGGTTGCCCCCGTGACTTCCGGGACCTCAGCGAGCAGAAGGGACGACGAATGGACACCACCCACTATCGCGTGATCATCCTCGGGTCGGGGCCGGCCGGGCTCACCGCGGCGCTGTACGCGGCCCGCGCCGAGCTGGCCCCGCTGGTCGTCGACGGCATGCAGCCCGGCGGGCAGCTCACCATCACCACCGAGGTGGAGAACTACCCGGGCTTCCCCCAGGGTGTGCTGGGCCCCGAGCTCATGAACCTCATGCGGACGCAGGCCGAGCGCTTCGGCACCACCACGCTGTTCGACCAGGCCTCGGCGGTGGACGCGTCCCGCCGGCCGTTCACGGTGACCACCGACGAGCACGGGGCCGTCACCGCCGATGCCCTCGTCGTGGCCACCGGCGCCTCGGCCCGGCTGCTGGGGCTCCCCGCCGAGAAGGCGCTCATGGGCTACGGCGTGTCGGCGTGCGCCACCTGCGACGGGTTCTTCTTCAAGGACAAGGAGATCGTCGTGGTGGGCGGGGGCGACACCGCGATGGAGGAGGCGCTGTTCCTCACCCGTTTTGCCGCGAAGGTCACGGTGGTCCACCGCCGCGACGAGCTGCGCGCCTCGAAGATCATGCAGGAGCGCGCGATGGCCAGCGGGAAGATCGGCTTCGAGTGGAACTCGGTGGTGTCGGACGTCAAGGGCACCAGGGAGGGCGGCGTCGAGGCCGTCGTGCTCCGCGACACCCGCAGCGGGGAGGAGAGGCCCTTCGCCACCCAGGGGGTGTTCCTGGCCATCGGCCACAAGCCCAACAGCGAGCTGTTCAAGGGCCTCCTCGAGCTGGACGCCAACGGCTACATCATCACGCGGCCGGACTCGACGAGGACGTCGGTGGAGGGTATCTTCGCCTGCGGCGACGTGCAGGATCACGTGTACCGCCAGGCCGTCACCGCCGCCGGGAGCGGCTGCATGGCGGCCATCGAAGTGGAGCGCTGGCTGGCCGAGCACGGCCAGTGAAACAGAGGAATAGGGCCTGAGGGGCCCTGGTTTGAAGTCAATGGCCTTTACTGGCCGGAGGAGGTCGTACCCATGATGACGTTGACCGAGAAGGCAGTCGAGAAGGTCCGCTTCTACGCGGGCGAGATGCCCGAGGCGGAGGGCAAGAGCCTGCGCATCTTCGTGCAGGGGGGCGGCTGCTCCGGTTTTCAGTACGGTTTCACCTTCGACGAACAGCAGGACGGGGACACGGTGGTCCAGGCCGACGGCGTCAGCGTGCTCGTCGACCCCATGTCGGCGCCCTACCTCGCCGGTGCCACGGTGGACTTCGTCGAGGATCTGCGCGGCTCGGGGTTCGTGGTGGACAACCCCAACGCGGTGCGCTCGTGCGGCTGCGGCCACTCGTTCTCAACGGAGTGAGCGGGGCCGGCGGGGAAGGGGCGTAGACGTGGCGTTCATGCGTTCGGCGGACGGCCGCAGGCGCACCATCGTGCGCCTGGGACACCCGGTGCTCCGGCAGCGCGCCGAGGAGGTGCCGGCGGCGCGGTTCGGCACCCGGTTTCTGCGCGACCTGGGGCGCGACCTCGTGCGCACCATGTACGAGGACAACGGGGTGGGGCTCGCCGCGCCGCAGATCGCGGTCTCCCTGAGGGTGTTCGCCTACTACCTGCCCCGCGAGGGCGCCGTCGAGGAGATCCCGCCGCGGGTCCTGGTCAACCCGGTGCTGACCCTGGAAGGGGAGGCCACGGAGCTGGGCTGGGAGGGGTGCCTGTCGGTGCCGGGCCTGCGCGGTATCGTGCCCCGGCACGCCAGGATCGCGGTGTCGGCCGTGGATGTGGACGGCCAGGCCGTGACGTTCGAGGCCGAGGGGTTCCACGCCCGCGTCATCCAGCACGAGTTCGACCACCTGGATGGCATCATGTTCGTGGACCGGATGACCGACCTGTCCTCGCTCGCCTACGAGGAGGAGCTCGACCGCTACGCCGACGAGCACGAGGTGTCGGTGGAGGTGCGAGGCCCGTCCCGGCCCGGTGAATCGAGAGGCCCGGGGGCGACCCCCGGGCCTCGGTGCGTCAGGAGGCACTCCCCCTTTCCTACATGTGGACCCCGCCTTCCGGGGCGTCGCCGGGGGAGCGGACCTCGAAGCGGATCCGGCCCTCGTCCCGGTCCGCCCTTCCGTGCCGCTCGGGGACGGTGACCGAAAGCGACATCCGCTTGTGGTCGCGCATGATCTCGAGCTTCACCGTCTCCCCCGGCTCGTAGGTGCGCAGGATGCGCAGCGCCTGGGTGGGCGTCTCGGGCTCGCGGTCGCCGATGCGCAGGATGACGTCGCCGCCGGCGAGCTTCAACGAGGTGTCGCGGGGCGGGTGGACGACGAGGAGCCCCGTGTCCGTCCCGAAGTAGCGTCCCAGCCCCTTGTCCACGGTCACCAGCTCCATGTCGGCCCACGGTCCCGTCAGGCCGTACAGCTCCCGGAGCTCCAGGTGCTTCAGCCGGGCCACATCCGGCACCTCGGGGATGTCGGGAATCTCCGGAATCTCGGGAACCTCCGGGGCGATGCGGATGATGTCCACGTCGGGAAGGTCCGGGGGGGCGGCGAAGGCCAGGGCATCGAGGCGTCGCGCCTTGATGTGAAGCGACAGCACCTCCTTGCCCCGGCGCACGGTGACCTGGACCTCCTGGCCGTCCTCGAGGTGCCGGGTGAGCTCGAGCAGCCGCTCGGCGGGGGCCGACGTGTCCTCGTCCCCCTTGGCACCGCCCGTGACGAGGGGGTGGCCGTCAACGCTCACGATGATGTCCCCGGCGTGCACGCCGGCCTCCTCGGCGGGACCTCCGGGAGTCACCGCCTCGACGAGGGCGCCGACCGCGTCGGTCTTCTCGTCGGGACGGACCTGGAGGACGAGGCCCAGACGGGCGCGCTCGCTGACCCACACGAAGCGGCGGCCGGCGTGGCCGGGCAGCTTCTCGACCTGGACCTCCTCCATTTTCTGTCTGGCGAGCTCGCGGGAGATGCGCTGGAGCTCGCGCTGCGCCTCCCGGCGCTGCCGCTCCGCCACCCGCATCTCCTGGCGGGCCTTCTCGAGCTCCTTGCGCAGGGCCTGCTCCTGCTCCTTCCGGCGGGCCCCCTCCTCCTGACGGGCCTTCTCCTCGGCCTCGCGGGAGGCCGGGCGCGGTGCGGTGGCGGCGGGAGCGGCGCCGGCGGCAGGGGCGGCGGGAACGGGAGTGGACGGGGGTTCGGCCACCGCCGCCGAAACCGGGGCGGCGAGAGCGAGGCAAAGGGCGGCGACGATGGTTCGCATGGACGATCTCCTTTCGAAGTCGGCGGATCACAGCCCGATGTAGCTGGCCGGGTGGACCTGGGCGTCGTTGAGGGCGCCCAGCAGCGCCACCCGCTGCTGCCACAGGGGTACGACCTCGGACGCCGGCGCCCGCCGCTCGGCGGCTCCGGCGATGTGCGCGTCCACCACGGCGATGTGGTCCTCCAGGGTGGCGATGAGGCTGGCCGTACGGCCGTCGAGCGCCCGTCCGGGCCGGTCGGCGATCCGCAGGGCCTGCTCCAGGGTGCGGGACTCGCGGAGGAGGGAGGCCAGCTCCTGCGGCGCTCCGGCTTCGGCCGGGGCGGGCGCCGGCGGAGCCGGAGCGTACTGGCGGACGGCCACGGTGAGCAGCAGGCACGCCGCCGCCGCCACCGCGCCCATCGCGGCCCAGCGCGCCCGCCGGCGGCCGCCGAGGCGGGCCCGCGCGGCGGGCCACAGGTCGCGGGAGGGCGCCTCGCCGGGCAGCGCCCGCAGCTCGGCACGCAACGCCTCCAGCCGCGCCACCTCCCGACGGCACTCCGTGCAGGCGGCCACGTGGGCCGCCGTGGCGGCGTCGGCCTCGCCGTCCCTCACCGCGAGCAGCGCCTCGATCCCGGGGTGCATCACGCCTCCCTCCGGCCGGCAGCGAGCCAGTCGCGCAGCCGGGTGTGGGCGCGGGCGAGCTGCGACTTGGAGAAGCTCGCGCTGCAGGAGAACGCCGCGCCGATCTCCTCGTGGGTGTAGCCCTCGACGTCGTGCAGCCACACCACCGCCCGCGCCGTCGCCGACAGTCGCGCCAGGGCGACCTCCAGGTCGAGGCGGTGGCACACCGCGTCGTCGGCTCCGCCCCGGGCCGCGGCTCGGTCCACCAGGTCGGCGGGGTCCACCGCGTCCTCTGGCGTCCGGCGCCGCTTGCGCAGCCGCATCAGCGCCTTGCTCGCCGCGATGCGCTTCACCCAGGCCACGAACGGCCCGTCGCCGCGGAACCGTCCCACGCTTCGCACCACCTCGAGGAAGGTTTCCTGCACGACATCCTCGGCCTCGTCGACGCCGCCGCACAGCCTGCGCGCGAGGCGGAACGCCGGGGCCTCGACGGCGCGGAACAGCGTCTCGAGAGCGGCCGCCTCGCCGCGGCGGGCGCGGGCGAGGAGCAGGTCGTCGGTGAGCACGGGAGCGGCCTCCATGTTCATGATCAGCGATGCCGGGGCCTGGGAAAAGGTCGCACCCCCGACGGTCCATCCTCCCGGGGACGTCGGCGCGGCGGCGAGGGTGGGGGTCGCGGCTTCCATCTCACCCCTCACGATGCCGCGCCCGGTCCGACCGTCGCAGGCCGGCGGCGGCCGGCGTGAAACGCCCCGGCGGCTGGGAGCGCGCCGGGGCGTGGTGAGGGCGCGTCGACGCGGCTCAGGAGCCCGCGGTGATGGTCTCGAGGCCGTGGGCGTGATCGCCGGTCTCGCGGCGCCGCAGCAGGAACGCGAAGAGCACGCCGAGGAAGCCGAGACCCGAGAAGATCCACATGCCCAGGGCATAGCCGCCCGGGTTCGCCGCGCTGGCGTGGGAGGTGTCGTTGGCCCAGCCGATGGCGAGGTTGAAGCCGGCCAGGCCCATGTTCTGGATCATCGTCATGAGGCCGTACGCGGTGCCCAGCTTGGACTGGTCCACGATGTACGCCACGGAAGGCCACATCACCGCGGGAATGAGGGAGAACGCCACGCCCATCATGGCCATGGGCACGAGCAGCGACACGTGGGTGTAGGCCATCATCAGGTAGACCGGGATCAGCAGCATCGAGCCGAACATCATGAACAACGAGCGCTTGCCCACCTTGTCCACGAGCAGCCCGAAGAGCGGCGTGGCGATCATGGCGAAGAGGGTGAGCAGGCTCGAGAGGAACCCGCCGAACTCCCGGGTGGTGCCGTGGGCGTCCATGAAGAACTTCACGGCGAACGTCTGGAACGGGAAGATCGCCGAGTAGAAGGTGATGCACAGGGCGACGATGAGCCAGTAGGAGACCCCGAAGCGGAACACGTCGCGCCACACCACCTTGTCGGTGGCGCCCTCCTCGCCCAGGGAGTAGCGGCGGTCGGCGCGGTTCTCCAGCATCCAGTAGGCCAGCGGCGCGACGATGCACAGCGTCGAGAAGCCCACGGCGATGAGCATGGGCAGGCGCCAGGAGTCGTAGAGCGGCCGCGCCCAGGTCGGCGAGTTGAGGGCGGCGAAGGAGCCCAGCCGCGCGATGGTGAGGTTGATGCCGAAGGCGAAGGAGAGCTCCTTGCCGCGGAACCACTTGGCCAAGGCGGTGGTGACCGCGACGATGAGGGACTCGGCGCCGAGGCCGAAGACGAGCCGGCCGGCGGCCATCAGCGCCAGCGTCGACGACGAGGCGGTGAGCGCCGCGCCGGCGAAGCAGAGGACGCCGAACAGGAGCGTGCCCTTCCTGGTGCCGATGCGGTCGATGATGAAGCCCCCGATGAGCACCATGAACACGTTGGGGATGGAGTAGATGGCGTTGAGGAGCCCGATGTTGGAGTCGGTGAAGTGGAGCTGCTTTGTGAGCAGGTCGGCGATCGGGCTGATGGAGTCGTAGACGTAGTAGTTGCCGAACATCGCCAGCGAGATGACGACGAGGACGACCCACCGGTAGGAGCGCGGCGGCTCGGGGGCGGTGGCGACGGTCGGAACGGGTGTCTCGGACATACTGGGCTCCCCTCGCGGGGCCGGGGCCCCGGGCATCGCGCGATCTTATCAGAGCGTGCGGCGGGCGTCGCACGGCGGACAAGGTGTGACTTCGCTTGAGCTTGGATGCCGGGCGGTGGTACAGTCACGCTCCTGGGGCGCCCCCCAAGGGCGGCCCGGATCCCCCCACGCCGCGGCCCGGACGGGCCGGTGCGGCGATCGTCGGCGGGCGCGCGGCCCGGCGGGCTCCGGTGAGAGGTGACGGTGATGACGGCAAGGACGAGAGACGACGTGCGCAACGTGGCGATCATCGCCCACGTGGACCACGGCAAGACCACGCTGGTGGACGCCATGCTGTGGCAGAGCGGCATCTTCCGCGCCAACGAGACGGTGGCCGAGCGGGTCATGGACTCCATCGACCTCGAGCGCGAGAAGGGCATCACCATCATGGCCAAGAACACGGCCATCACCTACCGGGACACGCGCATCAACATCGTGGACACGCCGGGCCACGCCGACTTCGGCGGCGAGGTGGAGCGGACGCTGAAGATGGTCGACGGCGTCATGCTGCTGGTCGACGCCTCGGAGGGCCCGCTGCCGCAGACCCGGTTCGTGCTCAAGAAGGCGCTGGAGCTGGGGCTGCCCCCCATCGTGGTGATCAACAAGATCGACCGTCCCGACGCCCGCCCCGGCGAGGTGCTGAACGAGGTCTACGATCTCTTCATCGACCTCGACGCCGGCGACGAGCAGCTCGACTTCCCGGTGCTCTACGCCAACGCCCGCGCCGGGCGCTGCCGGCGCACCCCCGACGGTCCCGACGAGACGCTGGAGCCTCTGTTCGACGAGATTCTGCGTACGGTGCCGCCCCCCGCCTTCGACGACACCGCGCCCCTGCAGATGCTCGTCACCACCCTGGACTACGACGACTACGTGGGACGGCTGGCGGTGGGCAGGGTGTTCAACGGGCGCCTGGCCCGGGCGCAGGAGGTGTCGCGCTGCCGGCGCGACGGCACCGTCGAGCCCGCGCGCGTGACCCTCGTCTACGGCTACCGGGGGCTGCACCGGGTGGAGGTCGACGAGGCCGCCCCAGGGGATATCGTGGCGGTGGCGGGGCTCGAGGAGATCGGCATCGGCGAGACGCTCTCCAGCCGCGAGGAGCCGCGGGCGCTCGCCACCATCACCGTGGACGAGCCCACCATCACGATGGTGATGGGCATCAACACCTCCCCCTTCGCGGGGCGCGAGGGCCAGTTCGTGACCTCCCGCAAGCTCCGCGAGCGGCTCGATCGCGAGCTCCTCACCAACGTGTCCATCCGCGTCGAGCCCACCGACACCCCCGATGCCTTCCAGGTCTCCGGCCGCGGCGAGCTGCAGCTCGCCATCCTGATCGAGATGATGCGCCGCGAGGGGTACGAGATGTCCGTGGGCAAGCCCGAGGTGGTCGTGCGCGAGATCGACGGCAAGCGCCACGAGCCCATGGAGCTGCTGGTGGTGGACTGCCCCGAGGAGTTCATCGGCGTGGTCACCCAGAAGGTGGGCGTCCGGCGCGGCCGCATGATGAAGATGGTCAACCACGGCTCGGGGCGGGTGCGCATGGAGTTCCGCCTCCCGTCCCGCGGCCTCATCGGCTTCCGTACCGAGTTCCTCACCGACACCCGCGGCACCGGCATCGCCAACCACCTCTTCGACGGCTGGGAGCCGTGGCAGGGGGACATCGCCCACCGCGCCACCGGCGCCATGGTGGCCGACCGCACAGGCCGTTGCACCGCCTATGCCATCGAGCACCTGCAGCCCCGCGGCGAGCTGTTCGTGTCCCCGGGCGACGAGGTCTACGAGGGAATGATCGTCGGCGAGAACGCCCGCGAGGCGGACATCGACGTCAACATCACCAAGGAAAAGAAGCTCACCAACATGCGTGCCTCCAACTCGGAGGAGACCGTGCGCCTGGTGCCGCCGCGGCTGATGAGCCTGGAGCAGGCGTTGGAGTTCATCCGCGAGGACGAGCAGGTGGAGGTCACCCCCACCGCCTACCGACTGCGCAAGAAGGTCCTCAAGGCCGTCTTCCGCAAGTAGTCGCGGGCTTCAGCCCGCGGGGCGGTGTACGCGTCGCGGGCTCGCCCGCGGGACCGGGTGGTCGTTTCCGCACGCCGTCGCGGGCTTGAGCCCGCAGGCGGGCGAGGGGCGGCGTCCGCCGACGAGCTCCGGACCCTCCGGCCGCGACGGCGCGGCGCCGTGCAACCAAACAGCGGCGCGCGGCGTCAGAAGAAGAGTGCACGGAAGACCGTCTCGCCAGCCCCGGAACCAGACGCCCCCGCCCGGCGTAGGAAGGGGTGCAGGGACCCGCAGGGGACGCGGGAGCGACGGACGGGAAGGCGATCGGAGTCAGCCATGAGCAAAGCGTTGAAGATCGGAATCGGACTGGTGGTCATCGGAGGGGTCGCCTTCGGCGTCTACGCCGCCACCCGCGGCGGCAAGGACACGCAGGGCGCCTTCAAGCTCGTCAAGGTGGAGCGCGGCACCATCCTGGACAAGGCCCTGGCGACGGGGCAGATCGTGCCGGAGCAGGAGATCCAGGTGAAGTCCCAGATCTCCGGCATCGTCAAGGAGTGCTTCGCCGACGTCGGCGACCGGGTGGAGGCGGGCCAGCCCCTGTTCACCATCATCCCCGATCCCACCCCGATGGAGCTCAACGAGGTGGAGCGCTCGGTGGAGCTCTCCCAGGTCGCCTTCGACAAGGCCGACGCGGACTTCCGGCGCAACGAGCAGCTGCGCCGGGACGGGATCGTCTCGCAGGAGATCTTCGACTCCTCGAAGCAGGCCTACGACGAGGCGCGCATCCAGCTCCAGCTCGCCCGGGAGCGCCTCGACCTCACCAAGTCGGGGAAGATCCAGCGCAAGGTCGGAGGCGTCGACTCGGTGATCCGGGCCCCCGCCACCGGGACCGTGCTGGAGCGCCACGTCAACCCCGGCGACCCGGTGGTGCCTCTGACCAGCTACCAGGCGGGCACGCCGCTGATGACCATGGCCGACATGGGCACGCTGATGTTCAAGGGGACCGTGGACGAGATCGACGTGGGCAAGCTGGCGGACGGGCTCACCGCGCGCATCAAGATCGGCGCGCTGCCCGACGCCACGGTGACCGGACGGCTCACCCGCATCGCGCCCAAGGCCAGGGAGCAGGAGGGTGCCACGCTGTTCGACGTCGAGGCGGTGATCGTGGATGACGGCGGGGTGTTCCTGCGCGCCGGCTACTCGGCGAACGCCGACATCGTCATCCAGGAGAAGAAGGACGTCCTCACCCTGCCCGAGCGCCTGGTCACCTTCGAGAAGGACAAGGCGTTCGTGGAGCTGCCGCCGCCGACCCCCGAGGGCGAGCCGGTGAAGCACGAGATCACCGTCGGGCTGTCCGACGGGCTCACGGTGGAGGTCAAGACCGGGCTCGCGGACGGCCAGGAAGTGGTGCAGCGGCCGCCCAAGGAGATCACCTGAGCCATGGTGATCCGCGCCGCCCTTCGGCAGTTCCTCCGCGACCTGCGCACCCAGAAGCTGCGCGCGGCGTTGACCCTGTTCGGGCTGGTGTGGGGCACGGCGGCGGTGACGCTGCTGCTGGCCTTCGGTGACGGCCTCTACCAGCAGATCATGGTGAGCTGGAAGGGCCTCGGCGAGAACATTGTCATCTGCTTCCCGGCGCGTACGTCGAAGCCGTTCCAGGGGCTGCCCAAGGGACGCCCCGTCCGGGTCACCGACGCCGACGTCGAGGCGGTGGGGAAGATGGTCCCGGGGATCAGGGCCATCAGCGGGGAGTTCAGCCGCGGCTCGTCGAAGTTCCGCGTCGGGCGCAAGGTGCTGGTGCCGGGGATGGTGGGCAACAACCCCGTGTTCTCCGACATGCGCAACCTCAACCCCGCCGAGGGGGGGCGGTACATCGACGAGCTCGACATCGCCAGGCGCCGCCGGGTGATCTTCCTCGGCAACCAGCTCGCCACCGACCTCTTCGGCCCCGACGCCGCCGTCGGCAAGACGGTCTTCGTGGACAAGGTGCCGTTCCTGGTGGTGGGCGTGATGAAGAAGAAGGACCAGGACTCCAGCTACAACGGGCGCGACTCCGACCAGGCCTCGATCCCCCTGACCACCTACGCCGCGATCTACGGCGACAAGTACGTGGACGACATCGTGTACCAGGTGCAGGACGCGTCCCAGGTCACGCGGGTCAAGAACGACGTCCAGGCCGCCTTCGCCACCCGCTGCGGCTACGACCCCACCGACAAGGAGGCGCTGCTGGTGTGGGACACCACCGAGCAGAGCCGGTTCCTGGACACGTTCTTCCTGGGGTTCCGGCTGTTCCTCGGCATCATGGGGGCCCTCACCCTGGTGGTGGCGGGGATCGGCGTGTCCAACATCATGCACGTGGTGGTCGAGGAGCGCACCAAGGAGGTGGGGCTGAAGATGGCCCTCGGCGCGCACCAGCGGGCCATCGTCGGCCAGTTCCTGCTGGAGACGCTGCTGCTCACGGCCATCGGCGGCGCGCTGGGCTTCGCGATCTCGTGGGGAATCTGCGCCGTCTTCCCCTCCTCCGGCTTCCAGCGGTTCGTGGGGACGCCCGAGATCTCCCTCAAGGTCGCGGCCATCACCACGGTCATCCTGGGTAGCATCGGGTTCCTGGCGGGGTACTTCCCGGCGCGGTCGGCGTCGCGGCTCAACCCCGTGGAAGCGCTGAGGCTCTAGCATGTGGCGTCTCGGGCTCATCGTGCAGCTGTTCCGGCGGTCGGCGCAGATCCAGCGCAAGCGCATGACCATGACCGTCATGGCCATCGCCTGGGGCACCATCGCCATCATCCTGCTCCTCTCCTTCGGCGAGGGTCTCAAGCGCAGCATGGAGAAGAGCCGGCGCGGCCTCGGCGAGAACATCGCCGTGGTGTGGAACGGCGAGACCTCCAAGGCGTTCGCCGGGCTGCCTCCGGGCCGGCCCATCCGGCTGCGCCCCGAGGACGTCGAACTGATCGCGGACAACGTGCCGGAGATCTCGGCGGCCACCGGGGAGATGACGGCGTGGAGCACGCCGATCTCCCACGGCGACGTCGACCTCAACAAGCGGATCACGGGGGTCAACACCGCCTACGGCGGGATCCGCAACCACTTTCCCCAGGCCGGCGGACGGTTCATCGACGCCCTCGACGAGGCCGACAAGAGGCGCGTCATCTTCCTCGGCGACACCCTGGCCAAGGACCTGTTCGGCGCCGCCAGCCCGGTGGGACAGACGGTGATGGTCCGGCGGGTGGCGTTCACCGTGATCGGCGTGATGCAGCCCAAGCTGCAGATGGGCACCTACGGCGGGCCCGACACCGACCACGCGCTGATCCCCCTGAGCACCTTCCAGGCGCTGTGGGGGCGCAAGACGCTCTCGAACGTCGTCTTCAAGGTGCCGGACCCGGCCCTCATGGAGGCCGCCAAGCGCCACTTCCACGAGGTGCTCGGCGCCAAGTACCGGTTCGACCCCACCGACACGAGGGTGTTCGGCATCTGGGACGTGGTCAAGGGCCAGGTGGTGATGGCCAACATGATGCTGGGCATCCAGCTCTTCCTGGGGCTCATCGGCGGGCTCACGCTGCTCATCGGCGGGGTCGGGGTCGCCAACATCATGTACGCGGTGGTCAAGCACCGCACCCGGGAGATCGGCGTGCAGATGGCCCTCGGAGCGAGACGCGGCACGCTCATGGGCTCGCTGGTCCTGGAGGCCATCGCCCTCACCTTCATGGGCGGCGTCACCGGGATCGCCGTCGGCGGCGGCCTGGTGTACGCCCTGGCGTACGGGGCGTCCAAGCTCAAGAGCCAGGCGGTCGCGTTCCTGGGGCGGCCGACGTTCTCGCTGCCCATCGCCCTGGCCACGGTGGCGCTGCTCGGGCTGATCGGCCTGCTCGCCGGGTACTTCCCGGCGCGGCGGGCGGCGTCGGTGCAGCCGGCGGTGGCGCTGCGCCACGAGTAGGAGGCAGAGATGTTCTTCATGGGTGGAAACGGCCACGCGTCACGCCCCGAGCCCGCGAGCTCGGCGCTCATCGACCTGCGGGGGATCCGCAAGGTGTACGACCTCGGCGCCGTGAAGGTGGAGGCGCTGCGCGGCGTCGACCTCGCCGTCGAGGAGGGCGAGTTCATCGCCATCGTGGGCCCCTCCGGGTCGGGCAAGTCCACCCTCATGAACATCATGGGCTGCCTGGACACGGCCAGCGAGGGCTCGTACCGGCTCAGGGGCGAGGAGGTCGGGAAGATGTCGGTGGACCGGCTGGCGGACGTCCGCAACCGGCGGATCGGCTTCGTCTTCCAGAGCTTCAACCTGCTTCCGCAGCTCACCGCCTTCGAGAACGTGGAGATGCCGCTGCTGTTCAGGGGCACGCCCGCGCGGCAGCGCCGCGAGCGGGTCGAGACCCTGTTCGCCCAGGTCGGCCTCGCCGACCGCATGGGCCACCGCCCCACCGAGCTGTCGGGGGGCCAGATGCAGCGGGTCGCCATCGCCCGGGCGCTGGCGTGCGAGCCGGACATCATCCTCGCCGACGAGCCCACCGGCAACCTGGACACGAGCTCCGGCCGCGACGTGCTCCACGTCTTCGAGGAGCTCTCCGCCGCCGGCCACACGCTGGTGGTGATCACCCACGACATGGGGGTCGCCCGGCGCACTCACCGGGTGGTGACCATCGAGGACGGCCGCATCCTCGACGACCGCACGCCGGAGGCGATGGCGTCCTGACCGCTCCCGCCGTCAATGCTGCGGCGGATTTGCCGGCTCCGGCTCCCACCTGATCGCGATGGCCGACCACACCCGGTCGAGGCAGCACACCACGGTGGGCTGGGTGCCGGGCACCAGGAAGGTGTTGTCGATGCTGGGCGAACGCTTGTGCACGTTGACGATGGCGTCCGCTCCCAGCTTGCAGGCCGCGGTCTTCAGCTTGTCCATGAGCGCCGGGTCGTCCTCGTTGTCGGAGGTCACCACCACCATCCCCACCGGCTGGTAGGGGCGCTCGATGTCCTCGTTCCGGGTGAACACCTGGATGGAGCACGGCGGCGGGCTCACGTGGGTGGAGACGCGGTGCGTGCGGGGGTTCACCGTGGCGGTGCAGCCGGCGATGACGAATGCGCCGGCGGCGGCGGCCAGGACGGTGAGGGCGCGTCGGGTGCGGGTGTCGGCGGTCATGGACCCTCCCGGGCGGCCGCGTGGGGCGCGCCCGCTTGCCTCAACGCCGCGGCGGCCCGTGTTTACTCCGGGCTTGCCAGGACGACGCGGCTGGGATACTGATAGGGCAGTCCGGGGAGGCTGCCGTGAAGTCACAGACCCGCTACCTGACCATGAACGTGCCCGCCCGCATGGACTTCGTGAACATCACGCCGGAGGTGCGGGAGGTGGTCCGCGCCAGCGGCGTCCAGGAGGGGCTGTGCCTGGTCAACGCGATGCACATCACGGCCAGCGTCTTCATCAACGACGACGAGCCGGGCTGCACGAGGACTACAAGCGCTGGCTCGAGAAGCTCGCGCCGTTCGACGCGTCGCCGCGGACCTACCATCACAACCGCACCGGCGAGGACAACGGCGATGCCCACCACAAGCGGCAGATCATGGGCCGGGAGGTCGTGGTGGCGATCACCGACGGGAAGCTCGACTTCGGGCCCTGGGAGCAGATCTTCTACGGCGAGTTCGACGGTCGGCGCCCGAAGCGGGTGCTGGTCAAGGTCATCGGGGAGTAGGGGTCGCGGCGGCGCGCTGGCGGGACGCCTCCGCCAGGGCGACGGCGACCGCCGTGGACAGGTTGAGGGAGCGTAGCGAGGGATCCGCCATGGGGATGCGCACGAGCCGGTCCGCCCGCCGCGTCCGCAGCTCGCCGGGCAGGCCCACGCTCTCGCGGCCGAACACCAGCACGGTCCGCGGCGCGAAGCGAGTCTCCCACAGGCTCGCCTGAGCCTCCGCCGAGAACAGGAACGGCTCGCCCAGGCCAGGCAGCGCCGCCTCCAGCTCGTCGATGCCGGGCCACATCACGGGGTCGACCCGGTCCCAGTAGTCGAGGCCCGCGCGGCGCAGCTCCCGGGCGGTGAGGGCGAACCCCAGCGGCCGCACCAGGTGGAGGCGGGCGCCGAAGGCGAGGCAGGTGCGGCCCACGTTGCCGGTGTTCCAGGGGATCTCGGGGTGGACGAGCACCACGTGCAGGGCGGGCGACGCGGTCATCGGCGGCAGTGTGCCACGGCCGTGCTTGCCGGGCGGTGGTTCGAACACCACATTGGTCGTGAATCCCCGGGAGGTGCCCGATGCCCCTGTTCGTCCTCATGACCCGCCTGGCGCCGGAGAGCGTCCAGGACGCCAGCGGCCGCCGCGCCATGGGCAAGGAGTGGCTCGAGCGCGTCAAGCGCGTGTGCCCGGAGGTCACCTTCGTGGCCCACTACGCCATCCTCGGCCCCTACGACTTCATGGACATCTACGAGGCGCCCGACGTGGAGACCGCCCACCGGGTGTCGCTGATCTCCAGGTCCGAGGGGGCGGTGTCGGCGGAGAGCTGGCAGGCGCTGCCCTACGAGCGCTTCCTCGCGCTGCTCGAGCAGGTTCAGCCCTGAGGGCCGGACGGCGCGGCGCGCCCGGCCGTCCCGCCGCCCAGGCGTGAGAGCTCCTGGTCGTAGGCCTTCTGGAGGGAGCCCTCCATGTCGATGTAGTTGCGCAGCGAGGACTCGAGCCCCCTGACGGGGCGCAGACGGTCGGCCTGGTCGCTGGTGATGGAGCCGAGGAGGCGATCCTCCAGGCGCTTGAGCCAGTCCTGTCCGGAGCAGAGGCCGGCCAGCTCCCGGTTGGCCCGGTGGTCCCGCCACTCGTTCACCGACAGGGCGAGGAGGATGGAGAAGACGATCATCCCCATCTCCACCAGCAGCCGCCCGAAGGACCTGCCGAGCCGCCGTGACGGCCCGTCCCCGTTCTCCTCCAACCCCATCCGCCACCTCCCGGCGGCGGAACACCATACCCGCGAGCGGCCGCCGGCGCGACCGGCGGCCACCTCCGGGGCGGGCTATAGTTCTCCGAGCACCGGAGGCTCCCGTGACCCGTCGCTTCCCCCTCGTCCTCACCGCGCTCCTCGTCACCACCGCTGCCGCCGCCGGAATCCCGCCGGAGTGGCTCACGCCGGCCGAGAAGAGCGGCTTCACCGCCACCGCCTCCTACGCCGAGACGGAGGCGTTCCTCGAGCGTGTCGCGGCCCGGCTGCCGGAGGTGCGCCTGGCCACCTTCGGCACCTCGCCGCAGGGACGCGCTCTCCCCCTCGTGATCGTCTCGAAGGAACGGGCGTTCACCCCCGCGGAGGCCGCGGCGGTGGGCAAGCCGGTGGTGCTGGTGCAGAACGCCATCCACGCCGGCGAGCCCGACGGCACCGACGCCGCGCTCATGCTGCTGCGCGACCTCGCCCTCGGCCGGCGCCGCGAGCTGCTCGACGCGGCCACCCTTCTGATCGTGCCGATCTACAACGTGGACGGCCATGAGCGGGTCTCGCCGTACAACCGCGCCAACCAGACGGGGCCGGAGGCGAACCTGGGCTTCCGTACCTCGGCGGACGGCCTCGACCTCAACCGCGACTTCATGAAGGCCGCCGCCCCGGAGACCCGCGCGCTCCTCGGCCTCGTCGCCGCCTGGAACCCCGATCTCCACGTGGACGTCCACGTCACCGACGGCTCCGACTTCGACTGGGTGCTGACCGCCACCTGGGCGGAGGCGCCCCAGGTGCCGGAGGAGGTCGACGCCTGGCTGCGCCGTCACATGCCGCCGGTGCTCGCGGCCACACAGGCGGCCGGGCACCGGTGCGGGCCCTACGTCGACCTGGTGGACCGCAACGACCCGGCGAAGGGGTTCTCGTCCTGGGTGGGCGGACCGCGCTACGCCACCGGCTACTTCCCCCTGCGCAACCGGCCCTCGGTGCTGCTCGAGATGCACGCCTACAAGCCCTACGGGAAGCGTGTCCTGGCCGTCCGGGACTTCCTCGTTGCGCTGCTCGGCGAGCTGGGCCGCGACGGAGGTGCGCTGCACCGCGCGGTGAGCACCGCCGACGCCCGCGTCGTGGCCCTGGGCGGTCCCGGCGCCGTGCCCTCGGACGTCGTGCTGTCGTGGCGGGAGACCGGGCCGCCCGACGCCATCGCGTTCCCCATCTACGCCTGGGACACCGTCACCTCGCCGGTCACCGGCACGCCGCTCATCCGCTACCGGCGGGGCGAGGTCCACGAGCTCACCGTGCCGTGGTTCCATCGCGTCGTGGCGGAGCTCTCGGTGGCGAGGCCACGGGGGTACCTGGTCCCCTCCGGGTGGCCCGCCGTCGAGGCCTGCCTCGCGGCCCACCACCTGCGCGTCGAGAGGCTGACCGCCCCCGCCGAGCCCGAGGTGGAGACCATCCGGGTGGCGGACCCGCGCTTCGCGGCGTCCACCTACCAGGGGCTCACGCGGGTGACGGCCACGGTGACGCGGCGGCGCGAGCGGCGGCGGGTGCCGGCCGGGACGCTGTGGATCGGCGCCGACCAACCGGGCTTCGACGTGGCCGCGCAGCTCCTCGAACCCGACGCACCGGACTCGCTGTTCGCCTGGGGGCTCGTGTCGCAGGTGCTGGAGCACAAGGAGTACATCGGCCCCCGCCGCCTCGACGAGGTGGCGCGGGAGATGCTGGACGATCCCGCGGTGGCGTCGGCGTGGCGGGCGGCGCTCGCCGACCCCGCCTTCGCCGCCGACCCCCGCGCCCGGCGGGAGTGGTGGTACGAGCGCACGCCCTACTACGCGGTGCAGGAGGTGGGGCTGATCCCGGCGATGCGCGTGATGGCGCCGGCCACCCTGGTCACGGCACCGTGGCCCGGGCCGCGGCCCTCGCCCTGAGGGGCCGGACGACGAAGGCCGGGACGTCCCGGCCGGCACTGCTCGACGCCGGAGGATCAGGCCTCGGCGGCCTGGCTCTCGCCCTGGGCCTGCTGCTTGGCGACCTCGGCGTGGACCTGTTCCATGTCAAGCGCCTTGACCTGCGAGATGAGGTCCTCCAGCGCCTCGGCCGGGAGCATCCCCGGCTGGGAGAAGATCAGCACCTTCTCCCGGAACACCATGAGCGTGGGGATGGAGCGGATCTGGAACGCCGCCGCGAGCTGCATCTCCGCCTCGGTGTCGCAGGAGGCGAAGGCGATGTCGGGGTGCTCTTCCGCCGCCTTCTCGAAGATGGGCTTGAACGCCCGGCACGGGCCGCACCAGGAGGCCCAGAAGTCGATCAGGACGATGTCGTTGTTCTCGATCGTCTCGTTGAAGTTGTCCATGGTCAGCGTCTTGGTCGCCATCATGTCTCCCCGTCTCCGCCGGTGGATCTCGTCGAGCCGTCCTCCGGGCGGGCGGCGATCCCTGAGTATCGCCGAATAACTATGCAGCAATATAGTACCCCCGGCTCGACTTTGCAACCCCCACGGCGCCGCCCCGCCGCAGAGCCGGGTAGACTTGGCAGGGGAGACGCGGAGCCGGCGGGACCCGGCCGCGCGCAGGGGCGCCTCCGGCCAGGGAGGGACGAGCGTGGCAGTGGAGACGGCCGTGCGGAACGATGCTGACCGGGAGAAGCGGGTGGTGGCGGCGTCCTCCGTGGGCGCCGCCTTGTTGCTCGTCACCATGAAGCTGACGGTTGGGGTGTGGACCGGCAGCCTCGGCATCCTCTCCGAGGCCCTCCACTCCGGACTCGACCTCGTGGCGGCGGTGGTCACCCTGGGCGCCGTCTCGGTGTCCGGCCGCCCCGCCGACCGGGAGCACACCTACGGCCACGCCAAGGTCGAGAACCTCGCCGCCCTGCTGGAGGCGCTGCTGCTCCTCGCCACCTGTGCGTGGATCATCTACGAGGCGGTGGAGCGGCTGTTCTTCAGGGATGTCGTGGTCGAGGCCACGGCGTGGGCGTTCGCCGTGATGGTCGTGTCCATCGTGGTGGACGTGTCGCGCTCGCGGGCGCTCATGCGGGTGGCGAGAAAGCACGCCAGCCAGGCCCTGGAGGCGGACGCCATCCACTTCTCCACGGACGTGTGGTCCTCCTCGGTGGTCATCGCCGGCCTGTTCGGCGTCCTGGCGGCGCAGTGGACTGGCCTCGCCTGGCTCGCCAAGGCGGACGCGGCGGCGGCTCTCGGGGTGGCGGGCATCGTCGTGGCGGTCAGCGTGAGGCTGGGCCGGCGCACCGTCTCGGAGCTCCTCGACGCGGTCCCACCGGAGCTGCGCGACCGGGTGGCTCGGGCCGCCCGGGTGGAGGGGGTGGTGGAGGTGCGCAGCGCGCGGGTGCGGCGGAGCGGGCCGGCGGCGTTCGCCGACGTCACGGTGGCGGTCAGCCGCGGTAGCGACCTGGAGCGCGCCCACGCCGTCGCCAGCCGCGCCGAAGCCGCGATCCGCGGCGTGATCCCCGGCGCCGACGTGGTCGTCCACGTGGAGCCCGTGGCCACCGACGGCGAGGACGTGCCGACCACGGTCCAGGTGGCCGCGGCGCGCCGCGGCCTGGCCGCCCACGACGTGCAGCTTTTCGAGGTGGACGGGAGACGCACCCTGGAGCTCCACCTGGAGGTCCCCGACTCCTTCACCGTGGAGGCCGCCCACGACGAGGCGGAGTCCCTCGAGGCCGACCTGCGCCGCGACCTGCCCGGCCTCGACCGGGTGGTGGTGCACCTGGAGCCGGCGGGATCGGCGATGGTGGGGCGCCCGGTGAGCCCGGAGGAGCGCAGCGAGGTGCTCGACGCCGTGGCGGCGCTGCCCGGCGAGCTCGGCATCGACTGCCAGCCCCACGCCGTGGAGGTCCTCCGCGTCGAGGGGAGGTTGGCCGTCTCCCTGCACTGCAGCGTCGAGCCCGGCCTGCCCATCACGCGCGCCCACGCCCTCACCGAGGAGGTGGAGAGGCTCCTGCACCGAAGGATCCCGGGCCTCGGCCGCGTCGTCGTCCACGTGGAGCCCCCCGCCGACGGCGGGTCGTGACGACGGGCGCGCGGCGCCGGGATCAGAAGTTGAACTGGTCGCTGCCCTTCAGGACGGTGCCGTCCGCCGTGTGGAACGCGACCTCCACGAGGCCCCGCGCCTCGGTGGGCGGGTGGTCGAACTGGTCGTAACGGAGGATCCCGAGGGAGTACAGGATGGTCTCGGGCCGTCCGTCGTCGGCCGGGTCGCGGACCTCGGCGAAGTCGCGGCGCCGCACGTGGAGCACCGTCGTGTACAGGGGCACCCTCCGCTCGCCCCAGGCCCCGGCCAGCGGCGCCCACACCTTCTTGAGCTCGAAGACGGTCACCCGGGCGGTGCCGTCGGCGGTGGTCATCGCGCCCCGGGCGTCACCCAGCACGAACGTCACCGCCATGGTGCCCTCCCCCTTGCCGAAGCCGTTCACCGAGAGGATCGACGTGGGCGGCCGCTCGTTGAGGCGCGCACAGGACAGCAGCAGCGCCGCGAGGGCGGCGGCGGCGAGGATCGGGGCGGTCTTCACGGCAGGCAAGGGCGCTCTCCAGTGGGGGGTGGTCCCGGGCCGGCGCGGCATCGCGCCGCGCGGCGCAGCGGCCATCCTAGCAGCCCGGCGCGCCTGCCCCGCCGCGGGCGCTACTGGAGGAGCGTGTCGATGTGCTGATACTGCTCGTGCACGGCGTCCACCGCCGCCGCGACGGCCTCCTCGGAGCCCTCCGCCACGGTGCGTCGGAGCGTCGCGGTCCGGGAGCACAGCTCGGCGGCGGCGGTCGTGAAGCGCTCCTGGCGGTCGGCGAGCCGGCGCGGCAGGGTGGCCGCGGCGAGGGGGGCGCAGCGCGCCACAAGCGTCTCCGCGGCGCCGCGCAGAGCGGTGCGGTCCGCCACCGGGGGCCGGTGGTGGACGAGACCGTAGAGCACGACGTGGTACGCCTCCAGCGCCTCGAGCGGCGGGCGCACCAGCCGGACCAGGGTCTCGTAGCGGCTGTGCAGGGTCTCCACCGCGTCGAGCATGCCCTGGGTGTCGTCACGGTCGGCGGCCCGCCGGTAGGCGCCCACCGCGTCGCGCAGGGCGGCCACTCCCTGGTCCCACGCCGCCCGGCGGTCGCGCAGAATGCCGGGGAGCTCGGCGGCGGCCAGGGCGCTCACGCCGGCCTCGGCATCGGGAAGCAGCGCCTTCAGCTCCGTGGCGTCCTTGCCCGGCCACGCCTGGTGCCAGAGGGGGTAGATCACCTCGTGGAGGGCGCCGAGGGCCGGGACCTCCGCCGTGGTCTCGGCAGGACCGGCGGCGCCGGCGGCGGCCGCGACGGCCAGCGCCGCGGCGGCGAGCAGAACGGTGAGCGCACGGGACATGGGGCCTCCTCGGGTCACACCACGGTCGTGATCGCGCTGACGCTAGCACGAGGCCGCCGCACCGGCAAGGGATGGGCGGCGGCCCCCCGTTCGCTCTGTCCTCGCGGTCGTCGCTCCGCTATCATCCCACGGGCCGCCGCGACCCGCGGGACGATTCGACGGATCGCGCCGGCGCGCGGACACTGCGACGACGAAGGAGCACCCGGGTTCCCCCTGCCCGCGGACTGCCGCGGCGGCCGGCCCGGTCCCCGCTCCCACCGGACGCGAAGGAGACAGCCGTGGAAAAGATGATCTACCTGGACAACGCAGCCACCTCCTATCCCAAGCCCCCCGAAGTGCACGAGTTCATGAGCACCTTCTACCGCACCTGCGGTGTCAACCCCGGCCGCTCGGGGTGCGACATGGCGCTGCAGGCGGAGCAGATGATCCACGGCACGAGGGAGAAGCTCACCGCCTTCTTCAACCCGGGCCTGGCGGCCGCGGGGACCCTTCCCGATCCCGACCGGCTCGTCTTCACCCTCAACGCGACCCACTCCCTGAACCTCATCCTGCGCGGGACGGTGGGCCCCGGCGACCACGTGGTGACGACCACCACGGAGCACAACTCGGTGATCCGGCCGGTGAACCACCTGGTGAAGATGGGCGCCGAGGCCACCTTCGTCTCCCCCGACGCCGAGGGGTACGTGGATCCCGCGGACATCCGTGCGGCGATCCGCCCCAACACGAAGCTGGTCGTGGTGAACCACGCCTCCAACGTCATCGGTACCGTGCAGGACATCACGGCCATCGGCGAGGTGTGCCGCGAGGCC
The DNA here is from genome assembly GCA_963751245.1 of uncultured Acidobacteriota bacterium. Lineage (GTDB taxonomy): Bacteria > Acidobacteriota > Thermoanaerobaculia > Thermoanaerobaculales > Thermoanaerobaculaceae > CAVVTR01. Next base: position 246,552 of record CAVVTR010000007.1, read on the forward strand.
GGCGTGCAGTTCGCCGTCGACGCCGCCCAGACCGCGGGGGCGTTCCCCGTCGACATGGCGGCGAGCCACGTGACCTTCCTCGCCTTCACGGGGCACAAGGGCCTGCTCGGCCCCACCGGAACCGGCGGCGTCTGCGTCGCTCCCGGGGCCGAGATCGCCTCGTCCGTGTGGGGCGGCACCGGCGTGCGCTCCGCCCACCCCTACCACCTCGACGAGTTTCCCTACCGCCTGGAGGCCGGCACCCTCAACGTCATGGGCATCGGCGGCCTGCACGCCGGGCAGGTCTGGCTCGCCGGGCGTGGCCTCGACAACGTGCACCGGCACGAGATCGCGCTCCTCACCCGCCTCCAGGACGGCCTGTCCGGCGTCCGCGGCGTCACCATCCACGGTACCCGTCGCACCGACCGGCGCGTCGCCACCATGTCCATCACCGTCGAGGGCTTCGATCCTTCCGACGTCGGCACCATGCTCGACGTGGACTACGGCGTGCTCACCCGCACCGGGCTGCAGTGCGCCCCCCTCATCCACGACCACATGGGCACCTCCCCGCGGGGCACGGTGCGCTTCTCCATCGGTCCGTTCAACACCGAGGAGGACATCGACGCCGCGGTCCGGGGCGTGGAGAAGATCGCCGCCCTGCGCAACTGACCGGCGGCGCGCCCGCCGGGCCGGTGTACGGGTACCACCACCTCTCGCGGCCCCCGCACGCGACAGAGGCGGTATGCTCCGAGGTGGAAGCCGGAACCGCGCCAGCGCCCGTCCCGGCGCGGCGCCGGCCACGAGGGATTTCGATGGTCCAGGGTCTGCTTCGCTGGGTGGTGATCCTCTTTCCTGTCTCCGAGATCGCGCTGGCAGTGCTCAAACGCTCCCGGGGAAGGGGAGCCGCGAGCGCCGACCGGGGCTCGATGGTTCTCATTTGGCTGGGCATCGGTCTCGGTCTCGGCTTGGCCTTCGCAGCCCGGCGGACGACGTTCGCCGGGTTGCCGGGTACGCCGCGAGCGGACTCCGTGGTGGCACTGATCATCCTGGGTGCCGGCCTGGCGGTTCGGTGGACGGCGATCCTGCAACTGGGAAGGCTGTTCACGGTGGACGTCGCGATCCACGGCGGCCACGAGGTCGTGGAGAGGGGTCTCTACCGGTATGTCCGCCATCCCTCGTATACGGGGTTGCTCGGGGCCTTCCTGGGCGTGGGCCTTACCTTTCACAACTGGTTGAGCCTCGCCGGCCTGATGGCGCCGATCGTCCTTGCGGTGGCGAGGCGTGTCGCCACCGAGGAGAAGGCGCTGCGGAGTGCGCTCGGCCCGGCGTATGCCGCCTACTGCGCGCGCACCCGGCGATTCATTCCGGGCGTCTTCTAGGAGGCTGCTGCACAGAGGCTCCGGCTGCGGAAGGGGAGGGATCGTGAACCGAAACCGTACGAAGGCCCGCCTTCCCATGGTCGTGTTCGCCGCGCTCGCTGCGAGCGTCCCCGCGGCGGCGGGGCAGCCGGCACCCGACGAGGACCAGCTCGCGCAGCGGGTGGTGGCGCTGGAGCAGCGCGTGAACCGTCTGGAGCACGCGGTGACGGCTCTTTCGCGGCGCCTCCCGCGTGACGCGCAGGTCGCGGCGCAGCAGGCGGAGGCCCGGAAGCGCATGAAGAAGGACGGTCTCGCGTTCACGCCCGAGCAGCTGCGGGCCATCGAGGCCCTCTACCAGAAGGCCAGCGGGATGCAGCGGGGCACGGCCCGGGAGCAGGAGCTCCGCCGGCTGGTCGAGACGTACCCGGCCTCCAACCGGGCCGGTTGCGCCCGCCTCTACCTGGCCCAGGACGCCTCCTCGCCGAACGCTGCCGTGGCCGCGTTCGAGGAGGCCATCGCGCGCTCGCCGGACTGCTTCTACGGCGACGGCGTCCAGGTCGGCGCCTACGCCCGCTACCTGCTCGGCCGCCTCTATCAGCGCACGGGGCGGGATGGTGAGGCGGCGCGGGTGTTCGGCGAGATCCGGACGTCCTTCCCCGGGGCCGTGGACCACGACGGCCGGCCCCTCGTAGAGCTCATCGGGCCGCAACCGGGTTCGTAGAGACGCCTGGCCCGGCGCACGTTGGCAACGTTGACCGCGGCGAAGACGAGCAGGAAGCCGGCGCTGCCCATCATCGAGACGCTCGACAGGTCGAAGAGGTTGGCCACCAGCAGCGACAGCGCGGCGGTGATGAGGAGCCCCTCCATGGGACGCCGCCAGGTCTTGCGCTCGAGGACCTCCCAAAGCTCGCCGTGCTTGGCGGTGATGGAGGCGACCCGGACCGGGCGCCGTCCGGATCGTCTTGCCTCCGTCCGCGGCGGCGCCGATCATTGTGGGATGGACACGGCCCCTGGCCCGTCCGCATCGTCCCCCGGGGGAGCGGACGCCCGCGGCTGCCGCGGCGCGGCCACGGTGGGCCCGGCCCCGGGGAGGCGGGCGTGCTGATCCCGATCCCTGACGTGCACTGCGGCCTGGGCGTGGTGATCGCGCTGGTGTCGCTGCCCCTCGTGCTGCGCCGCGTTCCCATGAACAAAGTCTACGGCGTGCGGCTGCGCAGGTCGTTCAGCTCGGAGCGCAACTGGTACGAGATCAACGCCTACGGCGGCAGGCTGCTCGTCGGCTTCGGGCTCTTCCTGGTCGCCTTCTCGTTCGCGACGAGGACCCTGGCGCCGCCGCCGGAGAGCCCCTGGGCCCCAGTCTTCCTCGTGGCGCCGCTCCTGGCGCTGCTGCCCGTCCTCGCGTGCATCCGGGCGTTCGCCCGAAAGCTGCCGGACCGGTAGTTGACGCGCGGGGCGCCGCGTCCGCGGACGGCTCGTCGGGGTGCTCGGCCGCGTCCCAGGAGAGCGCGCGTGCCCGGCCCTCTCGGTGGAGGCGCGGGAGCTTTTTGATATAGTTGAGCTTAGAGACCGTGGTCGTAACCGTTGGAACGAGTGACCCCCGCCTGCAGCGGGGCCGCGGTTCGGCCGCCGGTTGCGGGGCGTGCCGCGCACCGGGCACGGGTTCGCAGGCGGGCGACGGGGACGGGAGCTGACGAGTGAGCAAGGAGGCCGGGGGCAGGACTCCCAAACCACCGGCCGGTCTCATGATGGGACCGAAGACCTGGCGCCACATTCTCGACGCGGTCGGGGGTCCTGTGTTTCTCCACGACCTGCACTACCGCGTGATCCTGGCAAACGCAGCCTACTGCCGCGCGGCCGGCGTGCGCGAGGCGGACGCCCTGGGCAAACTCTACTGGGAGGTCTTTCCGCCGGGCGTGGGGCCGCCGCCCGGGTGCCGGGCCGCAAGCCACCGGGCGGACGGTCCCCCGGGCCCGGAGGACGTGCAAGCCGGGGAGAGGCACTTCTCCCTGCTGTGCTACACGGTGCCCGACGATGAGGGAAGGCCCCAGTGGTTTCTGCACGTGCTCACCGACATCACCGACCAAAGGCGGAGCGAGGCCGCGCTGAGGGAGAGCGAGGCGCGCTTTCGCACCGTGATCGAAACCGCGCAGGACGCCATCATCTCCCTGGATGGGGGGACCGGCGTGATCACCGCGGCGAACCCGGCTGCCGAGAAGATCTTCGGCTACCGCAGGGACGAGCTGATCGGGCAGAAGCTCCACGGCCTCCTGATGCCGTCCCGCTTTTTCGAGGTGAATGCGAAGGCCATGGCGGAGTTCGCCGGGACCGGGAAGGGCGCGGCGGTCGGCCGGACCGTCGAGCTCGCCGCGCTTCACAAGGACGGCACGGAGTTTCCCATCGAGCTCTCCCTCTCGGCCACGCTCCTCGACGGAACGTGGCACGCGACGGGCATCGTCCGGGACATCAGCGAGCGGAAGAGGGCGGAGGCGCTGCAGAGAGAGCTGGCGGCGAAGTACAGCACCATTTTTGAGTCATCGTCCGATGCCATCATGCTGCTCGACGGCGACGCGTTGATCGACTGCAACGCGTCCGCCGTCCGGATGTTCGGCGGGTCGACCCCCGGCGATCTCACCGGCAGGCACCTCCTCGGGCTCTCCCCGCCGGTCCAGCCGGGGGGCGAGGACTCGAGGAGCCTGGGGGAAGGGCTCATCGCCGAGGCCCTTGCGAAGGGGCGTCTCCAGTTCGAGTGGCGGCATCGGCGGCTCGACGGCGCCGAGTTCTCCGCCGACGTCCTGCTGACCGCCCTGGAGCTCGGCGGCACGCCCCTGCTCCAGGCCACGGTGCGCGACACCACGGAGATGAGGGACCTGATGTCGCGGCTGAAGGAGAGCGAGGAGCGCTACCGCAACATCGCCGAGACGACCAGCGACTGGGCGTGGCAGACCGACGAGAAGGGGGCCTACGTCTACGTCAGCCAGAAGATCACCGACGCTCTCGGGTACACGCCGGAGGAGCTCTACGGCAGGAGCCCCTTCGATCTCATGCCTCCGGAGGAGGCGGCGAGGGTGGCCGAGATCTTCGCCGACCTGTCCAGCGCGAAGCTGTCGTTCTCGTTCCTCGAGAACGTCAACATCCACAAGGACGGCCGTCAGGTCATCCTGGAGACCAGCGGCGTGCCCGTGCTGGGTGACGATGGCGAGCTCCGCGGCTACTTCGGGGTCGAGCACGACGTCACGCGGCGAAAGCTGCTGGAAGCGAAGCTCCGCGAGTCCGAGGCCCGGTTCAGGGTCGTCTTCGACCAGTCCACGGACGTCACCTACCTGCTCGGCCGCGACGGCGCGTTCACATCGCTCAGTCCTTCGTTCGAGTCCTTGACGGGTTTCCCTCCCGGGGTCTGGGTCGGCAAGCCGTTCGCCCCCCTGGTTCACCCGGACGACCTCCCGCGAGCCATGGAGATCTTCCGGGCCGCCTGTGCCGGCCAGAGGTTGCCGGACTTCGAGCTGCGCCTCGCGAGGAAGTCCGGGGGCTGGCTGGATGCCGAGCTCAGCATGGTGCCGGTGGACATGAGCGACGGCACCGTCGTCATCGGGATCGCCCGGGACGTCAGCGAGCGCAAGCGCGAGGAGGAGAGGATCCTCGTCCTTGCCACCACCGACACGCTCACGGGGCTGGCCAACCGCCGCGAGTTCTCCTCGGTCCTCACCAGGGAGGTGGAGCGGTCCCGGAGGTTCGGCAGCCCCCTGTCGGTGATCATGTGCGACATCGACCACTTCAAGCGGGTCAACGACACCTTCGGCCACGATGTCGGCGACCTGGTGCTGCGAGGCGTCAGCGAGCTGGTGACACGGAACACGAGGTCGCTGGACGTGGCGGCGAGGTGGGGCGGGGAGGAGTTCATGATCCTCCTGCCCCAGACGGGCCTCGACGCGGCCGGCATCGTGGCGGAGAAGCTGCGCGCGGTGGTCGCGGGTCACCGGTTCGAGAAGGCCGGCCGGGTGACGCTCAGCTTCGGTGTGACCGGCTACACGCGGTCGGAGGACGTCGAGGCGATGCTCAAGCGGGCGGACCAGGCGCTCTACGCGGCCAAGAGGAACGGCAGGAACCGCGTCGAGATCGTCGCCTGAACCCCCCACGCGGACCGGCTGCTCCCCTCGTCGGAGGAGGACGTCATGAAGATGGTGCTGATCGGCGCGGCCGTCGTGGCGCTGCTCTTCGGGCTGCACCGGCTGGCGTTGTGGATGGAGCGTCGCGGCTGGGTGTACTACATCCACAAGAAGCCGTCCTCCTCCTCGCTGAGCAGCGCCTTCCTCCAGGTGCAGTCGCTCGTCGACCCCGGCGCGCGGAGCGTGGTCGAGGCGGTCCGCGAGGAGCGGGCGGAGTCGGCGGAGGCCGGCGACCCGCCCGTCGCCGGGGGCGACGGCGCTCCGTGACGCCGTCCGGCCCGAGCGAGGCGCTACGCCGCGCCCGGCCGCCTCGGGTAGGTGGTGGCGACGTAGTCGGCGATGAGGCGCTCGAACGCCGCGGCGATCTCCTCGGCGTTCCCCTTGAGGGTGGTGTGGCGGACGCCGTCCACGTAGACGGGGCAGGCCGGCGTCTCGCCGGTGCCCGGCAGCGAGATGCCGATGTTGGCGGCGCGCGACTCGCCGGGTCCGTTGACGATGCAGCCCATCACCGCGAGCTTGAGGTTCTCCACGCCCTCGTGGCGGCGCTTCCACTCCGGCAGCATGGCGCGGAGATATCCCTCCACGCGCTCGGCGATCTCCTGGAAGGTCGTGCTCGTGGTGCGTCCGCACCCGGGGCACGCCGTCACCGAGGGAGCGAAGGCACGCAGTCCCAGGGCCTGGAGCAGCTCGCAGGCGGCGTAGACCTCCTCGCGACGGTCGCCGCCCGGGCGGGGGGTCAGGGACACCCGGACGGTGTCCCCGATGCCCTCGTCGAGGAGCACCGCCATGGCCGAGGCCGACCACACCAGCCCCCGGGTCCCGAGCCCCGCCTCGGTGAGCCCGAGGTGGAGGGGCTGCCGGGTGCGGGCCGCGAGCTCCCGGTAGACGGCGATGAGGTCGCGGGGCACGGAGCTCTTGCACGAGATCACGACCTGGTCCTCGCGCAGCCCGCTGGCGAGCGCCAGCTCCGTGGACTCGAGGGCCGAGGCCACCATGCACTCGTTGATGACCTCACCCGAGGAGAGCCCCCGCTCCCGCTCGGAGTTCTCGGCCATCCGCCGCACCACCAGCTCCTGGTTCAGCGACCCGACGTTGACGCCGATGCGCACGGCTTTGCCGTGCTCCGCGGCGACGTGGCAGATGGTGGCGAACTGCTCGTCCCGGCGCGCGCCGTGCCCCACGTTGCCGGGGTTGATGCGGTACTTGTCCAGGGTCCGGGCGCACTCAGGATGGGTCGTCAGCAGGGTGTGCCCGTTGTAGTGGAAATCGCCCACCAGCGGGACCGCGCACCCCTCGTCGTCGAGGCGCCGGCGGATCTCCCCCACCGCGGCGGCGGCCTCGGGGACGTTGACGGTGATGCGGACCAGCTCGGCGCCGGCCTCGGCGAGCTCCCTGCACTGGCGGGCGGTGGCCGCCGCGTCGGCGGTGTCCGTGGAGGTCATGGCCTGCACCACCACCGGTGCTCCGCCGCCGATCTGCACGCCACCCACCCGGACTCCCACGGTCTCCCGTCGCTTCGGCTCGGCCATACGCCTCGGACTCCTCCCCCCGCCGGGTTCTCCGCCGGCCGGGAGGGGCCAGTCTAGAGAACCGGGGGGCGGGCGTCAAACGACGCTCGGGTCAGGAGTTGCGATCTCCTGACGCGGAGGGTCGAACGCCTCCGGAGCGTCAACCGGTCACCCCTCGGCGTCGGTGGTACGATGCCCTCTGCTCCGGCCCCGGGCGGGGCCGGCCGCGGAGAATCGATGAACCAGAGCAGCCCGCAGATTGCGACCGACGCCCCCGGCCCCGACGGCACCCTGCCGCCCGAGGTGCTCCGCGGCATCCTCCTCTTCAACGCCCGGCGCTATGACGAGGCCCATCACGTGCTCCAGGCGGTCTGGTGCCGGGAGCACGGGCCCCTCCGGCTGCTCTATCAGGGCATCATCCAGGTGGGCGCGGCGGCCATCCACGTGGACCGCGGGCACGTCGCCCAGGCCCTGGTGATGTTCGACCGCGCCCGTCCCAAGCTGGAGGGGCTGCCGCCGGTGTGCCGCGGGGTGCGGGTCGCACGGTTCCGGGAGGCGGCGGCGAGGTGCGAGGCCGCCGTACGGGCCGCGGGAGATGGCGCCGAGGGGCCCTGCTCCGCCGTCTCGTTTCCCACCGTGGAGCTCGGGGACCGGGTCTCCTGAGGGCGTCGCGCCTTGCCTGGGGAGCCCCCTGCTGGTACATTCTCACTATCGAGGACCGGGCCATGGGCGAGGAGCACAGACGCTTTCCACGCATTCCCTCCCAGCACGCGCTGCTGGTGAAGAAGCTCGCCGGTGAGGGGGCGGAGGCCCTTTCGAAGACGCAGGTGGTCGGCCAGGGCGGGTGCATGTTCATCCACGACGCGGCGCTGGGCAGGGACTCCAGCGTGGAGATCCTGATCTCGGTCAAGGGCCGGGTGGTGCGGGCGGTCTCCCGGGTGGTCTACGAGATCGCCCGCAAGGACGGCAAGTACGAGGTCGGCGTGGAGTTCGTCGAGGTGTCCGACGGCGACCGGAAGATCATCCGCGATCTCCTCCTTCCCACCAACTGAGCCGCCGGGCGCCGCCGTGCGGGTCGCCGCCGCCCGCCCCATCTTGGCTCCATGAGGCGTGAGTTGCTTCCCGTCGCCGTGATGCTCGGCGCCGCGGCGGCCGTGCTCGCCGCTCCGGCACGCGGCCAGCAGCCTGCCGGGCGCTTCCAGGAGCACGTCGACGTCTCCCGCGTGGTTGTGGACGCGCGGGTGATCGGCCCCTCCGGCCGGCCGCTCACCTCGCTGTCGGCCGCCGACTTCCGGGTGCTGGTGGACGGCGCGCCGGTGCGTCTCGAGAGCGCCGAGTGGGTGAGCGCGCCGGACCTCACCGGGTCGGACCGCGGTGAGCCGGCTCCGGCCCCGGCGCCCGCCGCCGCGCCAGCCCACGGGCCGGGCCGGGGAAGGCTCATCGTCTTCTTCTTCCAGAAGGACCTCACGTCGGTTCGGCTGATCGGGCTGATGCGGATGAAGCAGCGGGCCGCGGCCATGGTGGACGCCCTGGCGCCCGGCGACCGCGTGGCCGTGCTCACCTACGACTCGCACCTCAAGCTCTGGCTGGACTTCACCGGCGACCGGGCGGCGTTGCACCGGGTTGTCGAGCACGCGATCCTCTTCGACGACGAGCCCGCCCACGTGCGGGCCGGGACCCCCTCCCTGCTGCCTTCCTACGACCGGCGGGCGGCGCGGCGGGCGGCCACCGCGGACCGCGGCCTGTACGTGCTGGCCCGGGCGCTGGCGCCGATCGAGGGCGCGAAGTCGCTGGTCTTCTTCGGCTGGGGTCTGGGTACCTACACGCCGCCCTTCGTCCGCCTCGGACGCGACTACCAGCTCGCCCGCTTCACCCTCGCCGCCTCGCGGGTGACCGTCTACGCCCTGGACCTCACCGACGCGGACAGCCACACCCTGGAGGTGGGCCTGGAGCAGATCGCGGCCGACACCGGCGGGCTGTACGCGAAGACCCACCTGTTCCCCGACGGGGCCATGCACGAGGTGGCGCAGGCGCTGTCCGGGCACTACGAGCTGGTCTTCGAGGGCCCCTCCGGCCACCGCGGGGCCCACGCCGTGAAGGTGGAGGTGGTGGGTGTCCGCGGCACGGTGTTCGCCCGCGGCCTGTACGAGGACTGAGCCGCCGCCGCCCCCTCTCCGCTACACTCGCTTCCGACCCGCGAGGGGCGAGGAGCGCGCATGGAGCGAGGAGCCGACATCCCAACCCTGGACGACGTGCGGCGGGCCGCGGAGCGGATCGCGCCCCACGCCCACCGGACCCCGGTGCTGACCAGCCGCAGCCTGGACGCGATGACCGGCGCCCGCCTCTTCTTCAAGTGCGAGAACCTGCAGAAGGTGGGCGCCTTCAAGTTCCGCGGGGCGTGCAACGCGGTGCTGTCCCTCGGCGAGGAGGAGGCGCGCCGGGGCGTGGCGACCCACTCGTCGGGCAACCACGCGGCGGCGCTGGCGCTCGCCGCGCGGCTGCGCGGCATCCCGGCGCACATCGTCATGCCGCGCACGTCGCGGGCGGTCAAGAAGGCCGCGGTGGCCGGCTACGGCGCCGTCATCACCTTCTGCGAGCCGACCCAGGCGGCCCGCGAGACCACCCTCGAACGGGTGGTGGCGGCCACGGGCGCCACGTTCATCCACCCCTACGACGATCCCCGGGTGATGGCGGGGCAGGGTACCGCCGCGCTGGAGCTCCTCGACGAGGTGGACGGGCTGGACGTGGTGATGGCGCCGGTGGGCGGCGGCGGACTGCTCAGCGGTACGGCCATCGCCGTCACCGGCACGGCCCCCGGCACCCGGGTCATCGCCGCCGAGCCGGCCGGGGCCGACGACGCCTTCCGTTCGCTGGCCGAGGGCCGCATCCTGCCGTCGGTCAACCCGTGCACGGTGGCCGACGGCCTCCTCACCTCCCTGGGCGAGCGTCCCTTCGTGGTGATCCGTGAGCGGGTGGAGCGCATCGTCACGGTGAGCGAGGAGGCGATCATCGCCGCCATGCGCCACGTCTGGGAGCGCATGAAGGTGATCATCGAGCCGTCGTCGGCGGTGCCCCTGGGCGCCCTTCTCGAGGGGAGCGCCGGCCTCGACGGCAAGCGGGTGGGCATCATCGTCTCCGGCGGCAACGTCGACCTCGAGCAGCTGCCCTGGATGCCGCGATGAGCGCCCGGCGCCGGTGGACGCGGTGGCTGGGCGCGACCGTGGTGGTGGCGGCGCTCGCGGCGGGCTCCACCGCCGTGTGGATCCGCTCGCGGCTGGTCGAGAGCCTCCCCCAGGAGGACGGACGGGTCACGGTCGCGGGGCTGGTCGCGCCGGTGACGGTCACCCGGGATGCCCTGGGCGTGCCGACCATCGACGCGGCCACCCGCCTCGACGCCGCCCGCGCCACCGGGTTCCTCCACGCGCAGGAGCGCTTCTTCCAGATGGATCTCATGCGTCGGCGCGCCGCCGGAGAGCTCGCGGCGCTGGTGGGCAACGCTGCGCTGCCGCTGGACCGGGCCCAGCGGGTGGTCCGCTTCCGCGCCGAGGCGGCGCGCATCGTCGAGCTCGCCCCGGTGGGCCAGCGCGCCCTGCTCGAGGCGTACACCGCCGGGGTCAACGCCGGCCTCGCCGCCCTCGGCGCGCCACCCTTCGAGTACGCCGTGCTGCGCGCCGACCCCGAGCCCTGGCGGGCCGAGGACACCGTGCTCGTGCTGCTGTCCATGTTCACGGAGCTGCAGGGCGGCCAGGCGGGACGGGAGTCCGCCATGGGCGTGATGGCCGACACGCTGCCGCCGGCGCTGGCAGCGTTCCTCTCGCCCCACGGCACCCGCTGGGACGCCCCGGTGGAGGGAGGACCGCTGCCGGAGCCGGCCGTTCCGGGCCCGGACCAGGTCGACGTGCGGAGCTGGCCGGTGTCCCGGGCGACGGCGGCGGTGGAGCCGTCCGGGCCGGGCCCGGTCGTGGGCTCCAACGGCTGGGCGGTGTCCGGCCGCCGCACCGCCGGCGGCGGTGCGCTGCTCGCCAACGACATGCACCTGCCGTTGCGGGTTCCCACCATCTGGTACCGCGCATCCCTGCGCTGGCCCACCGCCGACGGCTCGGGGCGGGAACACTCCGTCACCGGCGTCACCCTCCCCGGAGCGCCCGCCGTGGTGGTGGGGAGCAACGGCCGGGTGGCGTGGGGGTTCACCAACGCTTATGGCGACTTCGCCGACCTCGTGGTGCTCGAGCAGGAGCCGAGCGCTCCCGGGCAGTACCGCACCCCCGACGGCCTCAGGCCGTTCATCCACCAGGCCGAGACGATCCACGTCAAGGGCGGCGAGGACGAGGCCCTCGACGTGGCGGAGACGATCTGGGGCCCGGTGGTCGACACGGACCACGAGGGGCGGCTGCGGGCCCTGCGCTGGGTGGCCCTGGACGCCGGCGCCGTCAACTTCGAGATGGTCCGGCTCGAGGATGCCGGCTCGGTGGAGGAGGCGTTGGCGATCGCGGCGGCCTGCGGCATTCCGGGGCAGAACTTCGTGTGCGGGGACAGCGCTGGCCACATCGGCTGGACCATCGCCGGCGCGATTCCCCGCCGGGTGGGGTTCGACGGAAGTGCGCCGGCCTCCTGGGCGGACGGGAGCCGGCGCTGGGACGGTGACCTCCCGCCCTCCGAGCACCCCCGCATCGTGGACCCGCCGGGCGGGCTGATCTGGACCGCCAACAACCGGGTGGTGGAGGCGCCGCCCTCAGCGCCCTCGGGGACGGCGGCTACGACATCGGCGCCCGGGCGGGGCAGATCCGCGACGACCTGCGCGCCCTGGACCGCGCCACCGAGGCCGACATGCTCGCGGTGCAGCTCGACGACCGCGCCCGCTTCCTCGGGGAGTGGCGGACGGTGCTGCTCGGCGCACTGACCCCCGGGGCGCTGGCCGGCCACCCTCTCAGGGCCGAGGTGCGGCGCCTGGTGGAGTCCTCCTGGGACGGCCGGGCCTCGGTGGGCTCCACCGGCTACCTCCTCGTCCGCACCTTCCGGGACGAGCTCGCCGCCGAGGTGCTCGGCGCCCTCACCGCGCCGTGCCGCCGCGCCGATCCGCACTTCGCCTGGTGGGAGCTGGAGCAGTGGGAGGGCCCGCTGTGGCGCCTCGTCACCGACCGGCCGGCCAACCTGCTTCCGCCGGGGCGCACGAGCTGGGACGAGGAGCTGCTGGCGGCGGTGGACGCCACCGTCGGCAGGCTCACCCGCGGCGGCGCGAAGCTGGCGCAGCAGCGCTGGGGCGTGCGCAACACCACCCGCATCAGGCATCCCCTCAGCGCCGCGCTCCCCCTCGTCGGCCGCTGGCTCGACATGACGCCGGAGGAGCTTCCCGGCGACCGTGACATGCCGCGGGTGCAGGCGCCCGCTTTCGGCGCGTCGGAGCGGCTGGCGGTCTCGCCGGGCCGGGAGGACCGGGGGCTGTTCCACATGCCGTGCGGCCAGAGCGGGAACCCCCTGAGCCCGCACTACCGCGACGGCCACGCCGCCTGGGCCGGGGGAAGGCCGACGCCGTTCCTCCCCGGGCCGGCCGTCCACACCCTGGACCTCGTTCCCGCCGGAGGCTGAGCGGTGTCACGGGTGCAATAATGGGGGCACCGATGGAGAGGCAGTCCTACGATGCGCTGGCGCCCCGGCCGCGCCGTCTTCCCGTCGCCGTCAGCCTCGGGCTGCTCGGCGCGGAGCCCCTCCTGCGGGCCTCGTGGCTGCTGCTGGCGGTGACGGTGGTGGGCGCCTGGGTGCTGCTTCCCGTCACCGAGCTTCCGCCGCTGGCGGCCCGCCCGGCGCGGGCCACGGCGGCCGCCGAGGTCGTGTCCAGCGAGCGGGCGGGGCCCCTCCTCGGTGGTCTCGTCAGGCCCCGGGAGGTGCTCGCCCTCCACCGGTTCGCCTTCGCCGACCCGGACGGGCGCCGGCTGGAGGGCGTGTCCTACGCCCCGGGCGCGCCACTCCCCGCGGGCACGCCGGTGCTGGTGGAGTATCCGCCCGGCCGGGAGGGGGCGGCGCGCATCCGCGGCATGCGCCGGCGGCCCCTCACGGTGGGCGGTCTCCTCCGCACTCCCGCCGGGCTCGCCGGCGTGGCGCTGCCCCTCATGGCCACGATGGGCGCGCTCGCGGCGGGGCTGCACCGTCGCGCTCGCACGGCGGCGCTGCTGCAGCACGGAGCGGTGTCCACCGCGGTGCTGTGCGAGGCAGCGGCGGGGGGGCGCCGCGGGCGCGTCGTGTACCGCTTCGCCACGCGCGGCGGTGCCCAGGCCCGGGTCGAGCTCGCTGCGCGGCCCCCGGGCGACCGCACCCCACGCCGGCGTGAGCCGGTGCTCTACGATCCCTCCGCCCCGGACCGGGCGGTTTTTCCCACCTGGCTGGCCTGCCTGCCGGGCCTCGACGCGGACGGCCAGTGGCGGCGCGAGCCGTTGCACCGGACGCTGGCGCGGTGCGCCCTGCCGCTCGGGGTCATGGGTGGCGCCGCCGCCCTCCTCGCCTACCTCGCCCTGCGCGCCTGAGGCGCCCGGTGGCGGGGCCGTCAGGCCGTCGCGGCCGCGCGGGCCAGCGCGAGCAGGTGGCTGCCGGTGTTGAGCAGGAGCACCCGGCTGCCGGCCGGAATCTCGCCGCTGGCGCGCAGCAGGCGCAGCGCGGCCAGGGTGGCGGCGCTCTCGTAGCCGGCGTTGATGCCCAGCTCGCCGTAGCGGGCGAAGGAGGCCCGGATGCCGTCCTCGCTCACGCTCACCGCGGTCCCGCCCGACTCGCGCAGGACGCCGAGAATGCGGTGGCCCATGATGGCGCCGGGGACGTCCAGGCCGTCGGCGACGGTGCCCTGCGAGGTCACCGGCTCGACGGCGTCGAGCCCACGGCGAAACGACTCCACCACCGGGGCGCAGTTGGCGGACTGCACGGCCACCATGCGCGGGAGGCGGTGGAGGACGGGGTCGATGGCCCCGATCTCGGCGAGCTCGGTGAACGCCTTCCAGATGCCGACGAGCCCCGTGCCGCCGCCGGTGGGGTAGACGATGAACTCGGGCAGCTCCTCGGGTCCGAAGGTCTCGCAGATCTCCAGGCCCATGGTCTTCTTTCCCTCGAGGCGTCCGGGCTCGAAGAACGTGGAGATGTCGACGTACTCGCCGCTGTCGAGCTCGGGGGCGAGCTCGGCGCGCATGGTCCGGCCCGAGTCGGCGATGTTGGCGCCGGTGCAGCGCACCTCGCCGCCGAAGAACTCGCAGGCCCGGTGGTAGATGGACCCGCGCCAGCTCTCCGGCATGTAGACCAGGCAGCCGGGAAGGCCCAGGCGGCGGGAGAACAGGCTGGCGGCCACGCCGGCGTTGCCCTGTGTGGGAAGGCAGAACCGGCGCGCCCCGCTGGCCGCACCGAGGGCGATGCCGACGGCGAGCCCGCGGTCCTTGAAGCTGCCCGAGGGGTTGGTGCCCTCGTTCTTCAGCCAGACGCCGGCCTCGAGCTCCTCGCTCAGGACATCGCACCGCATCGTGGGCGTCAGCCCCACGTCGCCGGCGTAGGCCTCGGGGACGCCGAGGACGGGCAGCAGCGGCGCGTACTTCCAGATGCCGGGTCCGGTCAGGTCGGGGTGCGGGAAGCGCTCGAGCTCGCCGCGTACCTTCTCCGGGTCGTAGGTGACCATGACGGGCTTCGGCGGATCGCAGCAGGTGCACAGGCGCACCGGGGTCTCGAAGTTGCCGGAGGGGACCTCCTGGCCGGAGGCGGAGCAGACGAGGCGGCCGACGTTGGGGTTGATGCGCAGGTCCACGGGGCTCTCCTTGGTCGCGGAGCGGGGGGCGCCCGGCGGTGCCGCCGCGAGGCGGCCCGCTCCGTCGCGGGAACGCGACCGCCATCATAGCGCCGCCGCGTCTTTCGAGGTGGTAGCCTGACGCCATGCACGTCTTCCTGTCACGCTGGGTGTGCACCGACGTCGAAGCCAACCTGCGCCGCCTGGGCGCGGAGGCGGCCCGCGCAGCCGCCGCGGGGGCGACGCTCGCGGTCTTCCCGGAGAGCTTCCTGGCCGGCTACACCCGGACGGTCGACCCGGCGGCCGCGCGAAGCGCCTTCGCCGAAGCCTCCCGCGCCCACCCCGGCGTCGCCTTCGTGTTCGGGTCGTTCACCGACGAGCGGCGCAACCGCATGACGGTGTGGCGCGGCGGCGAGGAGCTCGCCCGCTACGACAAAGTGCACCTCTTCGCCCCCAACGGCGAGCTCGAGCTGTGGGATCCCGGGGACCGCTACGTGGCGGTGGACCTGGGCGGCCTCCGGCTGGGGCTCGTCAACTGCAACGATCTCCGCTTCCCCGAGCAGGCCCGCGCGCTGCGCCTCGAGGCCCGGTGCGACGCCCTGGCGGTGGTGGCGTGGTGGCCGTGGCGGCGGGACCACGTGTGGCGCACCCTCCTGCGCGCCCGGGCCATCGAGAACGCCGTGTGGGTCATGGGGTGCTGCGTGGCCGCCTCGGAGTTCGAGGGGGAGCGCTTCGCCGGCGCGGGCAACCACGTCTTCGACCCCCACGGCGAACCGGTGCGCACCCCCGACGACGGCACGTACGACCTGGATCCGGCGCGGGCGGCGGGGCTCATCGTCGACCCCCTGGAGTCGTTCCGGGAGGTGGACACCGTGGAGGTCGCCCTGGCGCCGGGCGGAGAGGCGTCACGATGAGGGGGGACGAGGCCCTCACGGAGGTCCGTCTCGAGGGCTCCCGGGTCTACGACGGGAAGGTGGTCCACCTGGACGTGGACCGGGTTCGCCTGGCCGACGGCACCGAGGCGGTGCGCGAGGTGGTGCGCCACCCCGGCGCGGCGGTGATCGTCCCCGTCCTCGACGACGGCCGGGTCCTCATGGTGCGCCAGTTCCGCTACCCCACCGGCGGCGTGCTGCTGGAGCTTCCCGCCGGGACGGTGGCTCCCGGCGACGCCGACCCCCTGGAGTGCGCCCGGCGGGAGCTCGCCGAGGAGACCGGGCACCGGGCGGCGGCGTGGCGCCACCTCGCCACCTTCTACAGCGCTCCCGGCTTCACCGACGAGCGGGTGTACTGCTACCTGGCCCGCCGGCTGACGCCCACCACCGAGGGTTCGCTGGACGAGGACGAACGCATCAATGTCGTCGCGGTTCCCCTGGACGAGGCCGAGGCCATGGCCCGCCGGGGCGAGCTCCACGACGCCAAGAGCATCGCCGGCGTGCTTCTGGCCCGCGGCGCGCTCAGTTGACCGGCGGCTCCGCGACCCCCATCTCCGTGAGGACCGGCCGCGCCTTTGCGCCGCCCAGCGTCTCGAGGGTCCACAGCAGGTAGCGCACGTCGACGCTGACGTTGCGCGCCACGGCGGGGTCGTAGGCGAAGTCGTTGGCCACGTTCTCCCACACCCGGTCGAAGTTCACGCCGACCAGCTCGCCCCGGCCGTTGAGCACCGGGGAGCCGGAGTTTCCCCCGGTGGTGTCGGCGTCGGCGAGGAACGCCACCGGTACGTCGTGGAGCCGCGCATCGGCCCAGCGGCTGCGGCCGGCGGCGGAGGCCGCGGCGAGCAGGGCGGCGGGGGAGTTGAACGGCTCGGCCCCGGTGTTCTTCTCCACCACACCGGCCAGCGTCGTCTGGGGCAGCATCCACACGGCGTCCCGGGGCGAGTACCCCTGGACGTGGGCGAAGGAGACCCGCAGGGTGCCGTTGGCGTCGGGCGAGACAGGCGTGCCGGCGTGGCCGCGCACCGCCGCGAGCCACGCGGGGCGAAGCCGCTCGACGGCGCCTTCGTGGCGGTGCCGCCGGGTCTCCAGCTCCGCCCGTTCGCCGTCGAGGGCGAAGGCGAGCTCGAGGAGAGGGTCGTGGCGGGCGTGAAGGGCGGCGGTGTCCTCGGAGAACATGGCCATCCGCGGCGACTCGTCGGTGACGCGGGTGCCGTCCAGGAGGGCGCCGGCGCGGGCGGCGACGGCCTCCCCGCCGTGGGCCCCGGCCAGGAAGGTGTCGACGGCGGCGCTGCGCTCACCGGCCGGCAGGGCGTCGAACCGGAGGAGCACGTCGGTCAGGAGCGCCCTCTCGGCCACCGGGTCGAGGCGCTTGCCGGCCCGGCGCAGCGACGCCTCCTCGGTGGCGCGGTTGCGCTCCATGAAGGCGGGGTCGCGGTCCATGTCGGGCTTCGCCCCCTCCCGGGCCCAGCGCACGAGGGTGAGGGCCAGGTCCAGGGGAAGCGGTCCGCGCGTCATCTGCTCCAGAAGGAAGTCGCGCTGCCAGGTGGCGCGCGCCGCCTCCACCTCCGCCGCCAGGGCGGCGTGGGCGACGGCGGCCTCGGCAAGCTCCGGGTGTTCCCCGACCCAGGCGAGAACCTCCGCCTCGGCGGCACGCTTGTGCCCGAGGGCGTGCCCCCGGGCGAGACCCGCGACCTGCCCCCGGGCGTTCTTCTCGCCGTTGGCCAGCGACTTGGCGCGGGACGCGAGGGCGATGCGGGCCGCGTCGGAGCGGGCGGAGCGGGCCTCCATGATGTCGAGCCAGGACCGGTAGAGGGCGGCGCGGGCCGGGTAGAACAGCTCGGCCCGCTCGGCCATCTCGGCGGCGGTGAGCGAACGGAAGGTGCGCCCCGGGTAGCCCGCCACCATGACGAAGGTGTCGGGGCCCACGCCGGTGGTCGCCACGGGGAAGAAGTGTCGGGGGCGCAGGGGCACGTTGCCGGCGGCGCGAGGGGCGGGCCGGCCGTCCGGGGCTGCGTAGACACGCAGCAGCGCGAAGTCCCCGGTGTGCCGGGGCCACATCCAGTTGTCCACCTCGCCCCCGTACTCGCCCACGCTCCGCGGCGGTGCGAAGACCAGGCGCACGTCGGGGTACTCCAGGGCCTCGACGAGCACGTAGCGCGAGCCCCCGTCGAAGCGGGCCACGGTGCAGCGCCGGTCGGGAGAAGCCTCGCACGCCGCGACCAGCTCCTTCTCCTTGCGCTCCACGGCCCGGTAGCGGGCGAGGTCGTCGGCGCCGGCAGGGACGGCGGCCGCGACGGCGGCGGTGACGTCGGTGAAGTGGTGGGGAATCTGCGCCTTCACGCCGCCGCCGGCAAGCTCCGCGGCCCGGTCCGCCGCGAGGAACCCGTTGGTGATGATGTCGTCGGCCGGGGTGCTGTGCTGCTGGAGGATGCCGAAGGCGCAGTGGTGGTTGGTGACCACCAGGCCCTCCGAGGAGATGAAGCCGGCGGAGCAGCCGTTGATCTTCACCGCCGCCGACAGCAGCCCTTCGCCGCGGGCGTCGTCCCACAGGGTGGCGGGAGGGATCTCGAGCCCGGCCGCGGCCAGCGCAGCGGCGTCGAGGCGGAGCACCTGGTCGGGGGTCCACTTCCCTTCCAGGGCGAAGGAGGGCAGGGCGAGGAGGAGGGCGAGGGCGAACGGGGCGGCGAGGGATCGGCGCATGGCGCGCAGTGTAGCCGAGCGACCGGGGGGTCGCGTTCACCCCCCTGGCGGCACGCCTTCGAGGAGGTCGAGCTCGGCGAGGAGGTCGGGGTGGGCGAGCGCGAAGCCCATGGCCGGGAGCCTCCGCGGGACGACCCGCTTGGACGGGCCGTCGCCGCGTGCCGGGAGGTGCGGGTCGGCCAGGGTGCCGCGGGCGACGGCGTGGGCGACGATCTCCGACCAGCGCCGGGGGCAGCCGTCGCTGAGTACGAGGCGCCCGCCGGGGGTGAAGCGTTCGAGGAGGAAGGCGCAGGCCCTCGCGACGTCCTCGCCGTGGACCAGGTTGACCACCTTGGCGCCGTCGGCGATCCGTCCGCGGCGCACCCAGTCCAGGGGGTTGCGGCCGGGTCCGTAGATCCCCGCGGCGTGGACCACCGTTCCCCCGGCGCGCCGCAGCTCCTCCTCGGCGCCGGCCCGGGGGCCGCTGACGTCGATCGGCGCCTCGTCGTCCACCTCGTCGCCGCCGCCGGCGAAGGCGGAGGTGCTGCCGATGCACACGACCCGGGGCGAGACCCGGAGCAGGAGGTCCGCGAGCGCCGCCGGGTCCGCTCCTTTGTCGAACGGGAACGACACGATCACCCCCGTCGCCGGGGTGTCCTCGAGCCACCCCCAGCTGGAGGGGTCGGCGGCGTCGAAACGGCGCCAGCCGGGCCGCCCGGACACCCGCGCCGGGTCACGGGACGTGTGGACCGCACCGGGTTCGAGCGCCGCGAAGAAGCGCCCGACGTAGCCAGAGCCGAGGAAGATCGTGGGCACGTCTCCCGCCCCCGGGCCGCTCTCAGTGCGCCGCCTGCGCCGGTCCGGAGGCCGTGCCGGGGCGGTCCAGCTCCTCGATGCGGACGTCGTTGGGGGTACGCTCCCCCTGCAGGCGCCCGGCCACCGCCGCGGCCCGGCGCATGACGCGGAGGATGTTCCCGCCGGCCACCTTCCTGACCTCGTCGGGGGTGTAGCCGCGGCGCAGCAGCTCTGCCAGCAGCGCGGGGTAGCGCGACACGTCCTCGAGCCCCTCGGGGGTGGAGGAGATGCCGTCGAAGTCGGAGCCGATGCCCACGTGGTCGATGCCGGCGACCTCGCGGATGTGGTCGATGTGGTCCGCGACCTGTGCCAAGGTCGCCTTCGGCGCCGGGTGGGCCGCGCGCCACGCCGCCATCCCCTCCTCCACCGCGTCCTTGCCGTCCTCCCCGGGGTGGAGCTTCTCCAGGCTCTGTTGCTCCGCGTCGGCCGCCTCCCAGGCCAGCCGCGCCTCCTCCGAGACGAAGGAGGGGGCGAAGGTGACCATGACGACGCCGCCGTTGGCCTTCACCCGGCGGAGCACGTCGTCGGGGACGTTGCGCACGTGGGCGCACAGGGCGAACGCCGAGGAGTGGGAGAAGATGACGGGCGCATCGCTCTCGTCGAGGACGTCGTTCATGGTGGCCGGAGAGACGTGGGAGAGGTCCACCAGCATGCCCAGACGGTTCATCTCGCGCACCACCGCGCGCCCGAACGGGGTGAGCCCCCCGTGGACCGGGGCGTCGGTGGCGGCGTCGGCCCAGTCGATGGTCTTCCAGTGGGTGAGGGTCATGTAGCGGGCGCCCAGCGCGTACATCTGGCGCAGCACGGCCAGGGAGTCGCCGATGGAGGTGCCGCCCTCCATGCCGATGAGCGAGGCGATCCGGCCGGCGGAGTGGATGCGCTCGACGTCGTCCGCCGTCAGGGCCAGCTCGAAGGTGTCCGGGTAGCGGGCGATCATCCGCTTGACCAGGTCGATCTGCTCCAGCACCGCCTCCACGGCTTCGGGCCCGGGCAGGTCGGCGGAGATGTACACGGACCAGAACTGGCCGCCGACCTCTCCCCGGCGCAGGCGCGGGATGTCGGTCTGGAGCGGCCGCTCGAGGGTGTCCGTGCCCGCCGCCAGGTCGATGGCGTCGAGGTGGTCGTGGACGCGGTAGAGGTAGTTCTCGGGCAGGTCGTTGTGGCCGTCGACGAGAGGTGTGTCCTGGAGAATGCGGTGGACCTGGGCGAGGCGGGCCGCGTCGGCGGGTGCCGGGGCCGAAGGGGGCTCGGCGGCGGCAGCCGCCGTGACGGGGAGCAGGAATGGGAGCAGGATCAGGGCGCGTCGCGCGAAACGGAGCATCATCCCTCCATCGCCGCCCGGAGCGGGCGGCGTGTGTGCTGCGGCCTCGCCGGGCGGGCCGCACGGTTGTCTGTCAGTCGGTGACGGCGTATCGCACGGTGCGCCCGTCGGCCTCGACCTCTAGCTTGCCCTCGCGGGCCAGCCACCCCATGGCCATGGCCACCAGGGCGCGGGGCGCGTCCACGCCGTGCTCGATGGCGGTGAGGCTGGCCGGACCGCCTGCGCGCAGGAACGCCCACACGGCCCCGGCGGTGTGTCCGATGGACTCGACGCTGGTCATCATGCCCTCCGACTGACTGGCCGCATTGTAGCGGAGAGGCGGGCGGCCCGATTCCGGCCTCAGGCCAGGTGGGCGCGCAGCCGCGCCAGCAGC
Source organism: uncultured Acidobacteriota bacterium (assembly GCA_963751245.1). GTDB lineage: Bacteria > Acidobacteriota > Thermoanaerobaculia > Thermoanaerobaculales > Thermoanaerobaculaceae > CAVVTR01. The sequence goes on from CAVVTR010000007.1 coordinate 267,470, forward strand.
CGGTCCAGGCCCCCGGCGAAGACCGGCGCGGGCGGCAGCAGGCTGATCACCAGGTGACCGGGGCGGGCGAAGTCGTAGAAGAAGCCGGGCTGGACGGCCACGCCGTCGCGCTCGAGGAGCTCGACCGCCAGGTCCTCCTCCTCCACCACGGCCGGGAAGCGGACCACCGCGCTCCACCCGCCCTCCGGTGCGAGGAGCGACAGTTCCGGGACCGTGCGGACCGCCACCGCCAGCGTCGCGAGGTTGTCGCGGCAGCGCTGTGCAATGGCGTCCCTCACGCCGCGTCCCTCCGCGAGCAGTCGTGGCAGGGCGAGCTGCACCGGCGTGGCCACGGAGAGGAACGTATCGGCGATGAAGGTGAGGTGCTCCAGAGCGGCCTCCACCTCGTCCTCCGGCCCCGAGACCACGATCCACGCCAGCTTGAGCTGGGGCAGCCCGACGCTCTTTGACAGTCCGCCCAGGGTGAAGGTGAGCACCTCGGAGGTGGCCGCAAAGCTCCGGGCCGGCGGCGCGGCGTCGTCAAGGGGATACGGGAGGAAGACCTCGTCGGCCACGAGGGCCGCTCCCCGCTGCCGGCACGCTCGTGCGAGCGCGTCGGCGTCGTCCGGGTGCACGTGGGAGCCGGTGGGGTTGTTGGGATGGACCGCGATCACGGCCCGGGTGTCCGCGGGCGCGGCGGCCACGTCCGCGAGCTCCACGCGCCAGGCGCCGTCGGCGTCCAGGCGGTACGGGGCCGTCTCCACCCCCTCCGCGCTGGCGAGGTGCTCGAAGAGCGGGTACGACGGACAGGGCACCAGGACGTGCTCCCCCGGCTCGCACAGCAGCTTGAAAGCGAAGGCGTACGCCTCGCTGGTCGAGGCGGTGAGCACGATCCTGCCCGGGTCGACGGCGATCCCGAGCCGGGCGTACTCCGCCGCCACCGCCTCCCGCGCGGAGGCCAGCCCCCGGGGGTCTGGAGCGTACGCGAGCCCGGCGGGGCTGGCGAGGGGCGCCAGGAGCCCTTCGGGGTAGGCGATCCCCGCGGCCGTGGGGTTCGACACCGTGAGGTCGAACGGCACCTCTCCCGCGGCCTCGCGAACGCGGGCGAGGCGGCTCGGGGTGAGGTCGGCGGGCGTCCGGGACGAGAAGCGCACGCCGGATTGTGGCACGGCCGCGAGTCGAGCGGGCTCAGCTGCTGTTGGCTCCGGTACCGAAGAGGAAGATGGCGTCCCCGGTGTCGTCGCGCACCACGGAGGCGTAGGCGTAGAACGGCGTGGCGGTGTCGGGCGTGGAAACGAGGATCTGGGCGTTGTCCCTGGGCGCGAAACCCATGGTCGCGAAGATGTCGTTGATCTGGACCAGCGAGTGGGGTGTCATGGGGACGTCCAGGCTGGCGCTGACGGTGTTGTCGGCGTTACTGATCCGGATGTTGAGGTCGATCGCCGTGTCGTTGGGGTTCGCGAGCCCGAGGTTGGTGCGGTTACCGTCGACGGCGGAGAGACCGTAGAGATACGCCTCGCGCTCCAGCCGGTCGGCACCGATGCCGGGCTCGAACTGGCCGAACTCGCCGGCGGCGCTGCCCGTGTTGTAGACCCTGGCGTGCACCTCGAAGGAGGAGGCGCCGGACACCGAGGCGATGAGCAGGCCCTTGGCGTCGTCGAGGCCGAAGGTCGTGAGGACGATGTCGGGGAGCTTCACCACGGCGTACGTGCCGACGTCCACGGTGGAGGACTGCACGCCCCCGGTGGTCGGGTAGAAATCGAGGGTGACGGTCTTCGCCACCGAGCTGTGGTTGCCGATCCAGACGTCGGTGCGCCACTGGGTGGACAGCGTGCCTGGACCGTGCATGACCACGGGAACGACGACGGTGGTGCCGTGGAGCTGGATGGCGGCCGCGGGCGCCGCGTGGAGCAGAGCCAGCGCTGCCGCGCCCAGGACGAGTCCGGCGAGAGGCGGGTGGAACCGCGTGTGCATCGGAAGTCTCCTTTCGCATCCGTGGCGACCCGGAGACGTCAGTCGGCGTGACCGGACCCCGTTTTTCTGTGGAATGAGTCCGCGTTTCTCTTAGGCATGCTACCACCCTGTGCCGCATCGAGCAACCACACGCCGTCAGGAGCGGCGGGCCGCCGCCGCGCCCCGGTCAGTTGCCGTCGGGAGGCCCGCGGGGACGGCAGGTGGAAGGCGTGCAGGAGGCGGTGGGCCACGGGGGTCAGGAGCGTGCCGACGACGGCGGCGAAGACGACGACGCCGAGGAGGACGTCGGCCATCTCGAACCAGAGCCCCGCCGTGGTCTGTGCGGGGTGGACGGCGCCGTTGCCGGTGATGATCGACGCCGAGTTGAGGGCGGCTTCGAGCCGCGGCATCCCTTCGATGGAGTGATAGCCGAGGGCGCCGAAGAAGACCGCCAGCACGCCCACGGTGACGGCCAGCGCGAGGAAGGTCGTCATGCGCCGCACGAACGCCCGGCGCGGCAGCAGCGGTTGGTCAGGCTTCTCGAACACGCATCCACCCTTCCGGGACAGGTCTGCAGGTTGCCGCGGCCACACGCGGCGGCGCGAAGGCCTGCGCCCCTCCCCTGGCAAACGCCGGCCCCAAGGGGCCCCTTCCGGCCGCGGCGGCGCGCTGCGGGAGGAGTACACTGGCGCGGCCGCCGTCCCTCCGTCGAGGGAGCCGCGCGGCCGGACCGGCGCCGTGGGCGACAGTCCCATCATCCCGAAACACGAAGGAGCCTCGAACCCGCCCGGGCGGGGCGGGGGGAGCGGAGAACCGTGGAGTCGACCGCAACCGGGCTGGGCGGCAAAGGACGTCCCGGGGACGCTGCGCACGGGGCCGCTCCCCACGGAAGAGCCCGCGACTCCGGTACGTTCGTGTCGCCGGGGGCCCTCCCGGCTCCGGCCGGCGAGGCTGCAGGGAGCGGGTGTGGCCTCGTGAGACCGCCGCGGGGCCGGCGGCGGGGGTGCCGACTTGGCTGAGCAGAACGGCAACCGCTACAAGATCATCATCACGCTGGCCACCATGCTGGCCACCATGATGCAGGCGGTGGACACCTCCGTCGCCAACGTGGCGCTGCCGCACATGCAGGGGACGTTCTCGGCGGGGGTCGACGAGGTGGCGTGGGTCATCACCTCGTACCTGGTCGCCAACGCCATCATCGTGCCCATCACCGGCTGGCTGGGCAACTTCTTCGGCCGCAGGCGGATCTACATCCTGAGCGTGGCGGTGTTCACGCTGGCCTCGCTGGGCAGCGGGGCCGCCCCGACCCTCCTCGTCATGGTCGTCATGCGGGTCCTGCAGGGGTTCGCCGGCGGCGTCATCGTCCCCATGAGCCAGGCCATTCTCCTCGAGGCGTTCCCGCCCCGCGACCGCGGCCGCGCACTCTCCTACTTCGGTATCGGGGTGGTGTTCGGCCCCATCATCGGGCCCATCCTGGGCGGCTGGGTGACCGACACGTGGGGCTGGCGGTGGATCTTCTACATCAACATCCCCGTGGGGATCCTCGCCATGGCGTTGGCCCTCGCCTTCATCCACGACCCGGAGTACATCCGCCGGCCCGAGGGACGGGTGGACCTGTGGAGCCTCACCTTCATCGTGCTCGGCCTGGGCGGGCTCGAGGTCGTGCTCAGCCGGGGCGAGCGGCTGGACTGGTTCGCGAGCCACTTCATCCAGGTGGCCAGCGTGGTGGCCGTGGCGGGCCTCCTCCTCTTCCTGTGGCGCTCCCTCACCCATGACCGCCCCCTGGTGGACCTGTCGGTGCTCAAGAACCGGGAGTTCGCGGCCGGCGTGGGGCTGTCGTTCTTCCAGTACTTCGTGCTCTACGCCACCCTCACCATGCTGCCGCTGTTCGTCCAGAACGTCCTCGGCTACACCGCCACGTGGGCCGGGCTGGTGCTGGCGCCGGGGGGGATCGCGTCGCTGTTCGCCATGCTCGTCGCGGGCCGCCTCGTGCACCGCGTCGACGTGCGCTGGCTGCTCCTGGCGGGGGTCCTGGTCATGCTCGGATCGCTGCGGATGTTCTGGGACATCGACCTCAACACCTCCTTCGGCTACCTGGCCACCGCCCGCTTCCTCCAGGGCTTCGGCGTCGGGCTGCTCTTCATCTCGGTGGCCGCAGCGGCCTACAGCACGCTGCGCGCCGAGCACGTGGGCCAGGCCACCGGGCTGTACAACCTGGTGCGCAACGAGGCCGGCTCCATCGGCATCGCCCTCGCCACCTCCGTCCTCGCCAGCCGCACCCAGTTCCACCGTTCCCGCCTCATCGAGGCGCTCAACCCGTTCAACCCCGCGTTCACCCAGGACCTCGCCGGCGCCGTGCGGCACCTCCTCGAGCGCTCGGGGCTCGACGCCCACTCGGTCCACACCCTGGCCGAAGCGCTGCTCCTCGGTCAGGTGCAGCGCCAGGCGGTGGTCATGGCCTACATCGACGTCTTCGTGCTGATGACGTTCGTGCTGCTCTTCTACCTGCCGCTCATCCCCCTGCTGCGGGCGAAGGGCGTCCGGGACACGAAGAACCGCCCGCCGGCGGTGCCGGCCGGCGAGTAGCCCGGCACGCCGGGTGGCCGCGGGGCGGGTGCTACAATCCGGCGCAGCCGCAAGGGGGGATTCATGAACGAGCTGCTGCCGGCACGAACCCAGGACTACAAGGCGCGGGCCCACGAGGTCGCGGAGAAGGCGGTACGTCCCGTCGCCGCGGAGCTGGACCGCACGGGCGAGTACCCGTGGAGCGTCATCGAGGCGCTGCGGGAGGCGGACCTCATGGGGATCTGGATCCCCGAGGCCTACGGCGGCCAGGGCGCCGGCGTGCTGGACATGTGCGTGGTGGTCGAAGAGCTCTCGCGCGCCTGCGGCGGGGTCGGCGTGGCCTACGCGGTGAACGCGCTGGGCTCCTTCCCCATCGTGCTCGGCGGCACCGAGGAGCAGAAGCGGCGCTGGCTGCCCCTCATCGCCCGGGGCGAGAAGCTCATCGCCTTCGGCCTGTCCGAGAAGGCGTCGGGCTCGGACGCCGGTTCGCTGCGCGCGCGGGCGGTGGCCGACGGCGGCGGCTACGTCATCAACGGCGACAAGAAGTGGACGACCAACGCCAACGCCGCCAGCATCTACACCGTCTACGCCTCCACGAACCCCGAGCGGGGCACCCGGGGGGCGTCGGCGTTCATCGTGGAGAAGGGCGCCGAGGGGTTCGAGATCGGCAAGCGCGAGGACCTCATGGGGATCCGCTGCGTGCCGGTGCACGAGCTCCACTTCCGCGACTGCCGCGTGGGCGCGGACAGCCTCATGGGCGGCAAGGAGGGGATCGGCTTCGCCAACGCCATGATGACCCTGGACCGCGCCCGGCCGGGCGTGGCGGCGCAGGCCGTGGGCCTGGCCCAGGGGGCGCTGGAGTGGGCGGTCCGCTACACCGGCGAGCGCCAGCAGTTCGGGCAGAGCGTGATGTCGTTCCAGGCGATCCAGTTCATGCTCGCGGACATGGCGATCCAGGTGGAGGCGGCCCGGCAGCTGGTGTACACGGCCGCCCGCGCCCTCGACGCCGGGGTGCCCAACGTGTCCAAGCTCGCCGCCATGTGCAAGGTGATGGCCACGGACACGGCGATGCGCGTGACCACCGACGCCGTGCAGCTCTTCGGCGGCTACGGCTACTGCAGGGACTACCCCATCGAGAAGTACATGCGTGACGCCAAGATCACGCAGATCTACGAGGGCACCAACCAGATCCAGCGGGTCGTCATCGGCCGGGCGCTGACGCGCGAGGCCGACCAGCTCGCCGGAAACCTCCAGATCAAGGTCGAGCACTTCCCGAAGGAGGGGTGAGCCCTCCCCCTCCTCCCTCGACGGAGCGGAGCTGTCGATGAAGAAGGTTCCCGATGTCTTTGTGATCGTCTTCGCATTGATCGTGCTCGCCGCGGTGTCCACCTGGGTGCTGCCCGGCGGCACGTACCAGCGCCGGACGGAGAAGGTCGGCGAGTCCACCCGGCAGGTCGTGATCCCGGGCTCGTTCACCACGGAGCCCGCCAACGCCCAGACGTTCGCGGTGTTCACGGCGCCCATCAAGGGGTTCGAGCGGCTCGCCGCGATCATCGTGTTCATCTTCGTGGTCGGCGGGTCGTTCACCATCCTCAACGACACCGGGGCCATCGCGGCGGGGATCCACCAGCTCGTGCGAATGCTGGAGGGGCGGGAGTTCCTCGTCATCCCCATCGTGATGACGTTCTTCTCCTTCTTCGGGTCGGCGTTCGGCATGTCCGAGGAGGCCATGCCGTTCGTGCTGATCTTCGTGCCGCTCGCCATCGCGCTCGGGTACGACTCCATCGTCGGCATCTCGCTGTCGTTCGTGGCCGCCGGGGTCGGGTTCGCCGGCGCGTTCATCAACCCCTTCACCCTGCAGATCGCCCAGGGCATCGCCGGGGTCCCGCTGCTGTCGGGGATGGGCTACCGCATCATCGTCTGGGTGCTCGTCACCGCCTTCGCCATCACCTGGGTGATGATCTACGCGGCCCGCATCAAGGCCGACCCGCGGCGCAGCCCCATGTACGACCTCGACCGGGCCCGCCGCGAGGAGATCCTGGCGAAGCAGGCCGAGCACGCCCACTTCACGGTGCGGCACGGTCTGAGCCTGCTGATCCTGCTGGCCGGCATCGTCGGCATGATCGTCGGCGTGACGGTCTTCCAGTGGTACATCGTCGAGCTTGGCGGGCTGTTCTTCGCCATGGGCCTGGCGGCCGGCATCGTCTCCGGGATGGGCCCCAACGAGCTGGCCAGGTCGTTCATCGCCGGCGCCAAGGACATCGCCGGCGCCGCGCTCATCGTCGCCTTCGCCGGCGGCATCATCGTCATCCTCGAGGACGGCCACGTGATGGACACCATCCTCCACGGCATGGCGGCCGTCACCGGCAACCTGCACAAGCTGGTCGCCGCCGACGTGATGTACGGCGCCCAGATGCTCATCAACTTCTTCATCCCGTCGGGCTCCACCAAGGCCGCGCTGACCATGCCGCTGATGGCGCCGCTGGCCGACCTCTCCGGGCTGACCCGGCAGACGGCGGTGCTCGCCTACCAGTTCGGCGACGGCTTCACCAACATGATCATCCCCACCTCGGGGGTGACGGTGGGCACCCTGGCCATGGCCAAGGTTCCTTTCGAGCGCTGGTTCAAGTGGCAGTGGCCGATGCAGGTGGCGTTCTTCTTCATCTCCCTGGCGCTGCTGGTGTGGCCGGTGCTCACCAACTGGCACTGAGGGCGGGAACCCGGGAACGGTTCACAGTCCGGCCGCCGCGCAGGCCTCCGGGTAGCGCTCGCGCAGCCGGCTGATCACCAGGTCCTCGGCCTCGCGCTCCACCCGGACGAGGCCGGCCGTTCCCGGCGGCAGCGCCCGGAGCAGGGCGTCGGTGTGGCGCAGCACGGCCTCCTCGATGTCCGGAAGCACCTGCAGGAGCCCGTTTCCCGCGCGGTTGGCCACGGGGGCGAGGTCCATGTAGCGGCCCCGTCCGCCCTTCGGGTACGGGAAGAGGCGCGCGAGCCAGCCGAGGGCGAACCGGTCGATGGGCGCGCCGTCGGCGCCGCCCACGGTGAGGCGGAGCCCGTCGGCGCCGGCCACGAACAGCGGCAGCGCCACCGAGCACAGCGGGTGGCCGAGCCGGGTCCACATGATCGTCCGCTCGGGCCCCTCCCCCTTGGCCGGTCCCTGGAAGACCACCGTGGAGGCCGCGCTGTCGCGGGTGACGCTGTCGTTCATGTAGAACATCCGCCGGTCGCGGGCATCGGCGGGGAGCGTCCCCGCGAGGGGGTCGACGCCGGTCATGCCGTTGACCATGTCCCGGGAGGCGGTGGTCAGCAGCCAGTCCCGCCGGATGCCGCCGCCCGTGGCCTCCTCGTGGAACAGCGCGGCGACGCGGTCGAAGCGGATGTAGCCGGCACCCCCGGCCGGAGTGCCCGTGAAGGAGAAGTTGGTACGGACCAGGTAGCCCTCGGGGGCGACCCGGCGGTCGGAGGCGTCGAAGCGGGCGAAGGCGGCGTCGGAGGTCTCGAAGAACGCGGCGCCGCCCTGCGCGTCGATGACCCCGAAGTTGGCGCTCACCTTGCGGTGGCCCGTCGTGGATTCCAGCAGCTGCTGGAAGTCCGCCACGGTGGCGCACTCCCCCAGCGCACGGCGCATGAAGGCGCCCTCCTCGCCCTCCGTGGAGGGGTCGAAATCGGTGGGCAGGTTGTAGGAGGCGGAGTTCATGATGCAGAACCCGGCCTCGTTGGCGCCCGCCCACACATCGGCTCCGTCGGCGTCACCGGTGTTGGCGATGCCGAGGAAGGCGAAGCGCGGGCCCTCGAACGCCATGACCCGGTTGGCCGCCGTGTCCGTGTCACGGTTCTTCCACAGCAGCGGACGGCCGTCCGGGGTGGCGTCGCCGGAGACGACGGCAACGGAGCACGGCGCCGCCACGCTGGCGGCAAGCAGGAGCGCGGTGGTGGTGAGGAACGTCGCTGTTCGCTTCAAGAGGCACCTCTCTGGTCGGGCCGGCGCGCCGGACGTTGCCGCCGCGGGCGGTGAAGGGTCCCGGGCCGCGTGACGGAGCCCCCTTGACGCCGGAGGTTTGTTTGGGTAGTGTAACACCAGGGTTGATTTTATATCTAATATCGGAATCGAGGCAACGCCCTTGGAAGACCCAAGCCCCACGCCGCAGCAGCTCCCCCAGTGGATCGCGCAGCGTCTGCGCCTGGACATCCTCGAGGGCAAGCTGAAGCCCGGCGCCTGGCTGCGCCAGGAGCACCTCGCCCAGGAGCACGGCGTGAGCCAGATGCCGGTCCGGGAGGCCCTGAAGCAGCTGGCGGCAGAGGGGCTCGTGGAGCACATCCCCTACCGCGGCGTCCGCGTGGTGACGTTCACCCAGGCGGACATCGAGGACCTCTACGCCTGCCGCGCGTTCCTCGAGGGCATGGCCGCGCGGTGGGCGGCCAGGAACGTCACGTCCGAGGAGCTGCGGGAGCTCGGCGAGCTCCAGGACCGCATGCGCGAGTGCGCCGGCCCGAGCCGGCTCGCCGAGTACCGGCAGCTCAACCGGCGCTTCCACGGCATCGTCTTCGCCGCCAGCCGGCGCGCCTACCTGGTCCGGACGCTGAGCCAGCTCTGGGAAGCGTTCCCGACGATGCTGTGGAGCAACTTCCCGCAGACGGCCGCCGGCGCCTCCCCCGAACGGGAGGCCAGCGACATCGCAGAGCACGACGCGATCCTCGCCGCGCTGGCGTCGGGGGATCCCGAAGCGTCGGAGCGGGCGGTCCGCCTCCACGTCGAGGAGGCCGCCCGGCAGCTCGAGGAAACGCTGCGAAAGGAGGCGTGAGAGGAGGGAGACAGCGATGCCGTAGGGCCGTCGGCGCGCCCGCGTTCTCGCGCGGGGCACGACGGACCGCCAGGGAGGGAAGCCAGCCCGTCGGGCATCCGGCAGAACGACATCGGGGCGCCGCCGCACATGGACGGTGCACCTTGGCAAGGGAGGAAGGATGAGACGAAGGATCTTCATCGCGGCATCGCTTGCGCTCCTGGTCGCCCTGGGCGTGGCGAGCCAGGCGGCGGCCCAGAGCACCACCACCGGTAGTATCCGCGGCACCGTCACCGACTCCGAGGGGGGGGTGCTGCCGGGCGCTACGGTCACGGCGACCTCCGACGCCCTGGTGGCCGGAAGGCTCACCGCCGTCACCGACCAGCGTGGGCTGTACCGCTTCCCCGCTCTCCCCCCCGGGATCTACGTCATCGAGGTGACCCTTCCCGGGTTCCGGACGGTCCGCCAGGAGAACGTGCGGGTGACCATCACGCAGACGCTGAACGTGGACCTGCAGATGGCCGTGGCGACGGTGGCCGAGGAGATCACCGTGGTGGCCGAGGCGCCCACCGTGAGCACGGTCTCCAACAACGTGACCTCCACGCTCACCACCGAGTATCTGGACCGTCAGCCTCTGCCGCGCAACGTGAACGCCCTCATCAACTACGCCCCCGGCGTCAACTCCTCCAGGGCGTATGGCGCCACCGAGGAGCGCGACAACGCCTACAACCTGGACGGCGTCGACATCTCCGACCCCGGCTCGGGCGAGCACTGGCTGCTGCCCAACTTCGACTGGCTGCAGGAGGTGCAGGTGTCGGGTCTCGGCGCGGCCGCCGAGTACGGCGGCTTCACCGGCGCCGTCTTCAACCTGGTCACCAAGTCCGGCGGGAACACCTTCCACGGCGACGCGTCCGTCTACTACACCGGCGACCTGTTCGGCCGCAACCTCGTGGCCCGCAACGCGCCCACCGGTGGCGACGTCTCCCTGCAGCCCTCCAGGCTCGCTTCCGACACCGACGTCAGCCTGAGCCTGGGCGGAGCGATCAAGCGCGACGTCCTGTGGTACTTCGTCTCGGGCGAGGAGCGCCGCACCGACGAGGAGCCCTTCCAGCCCGCCGAGATCGTCGCCTTCGAGTCGGCGCGCAACAGCTACTCCAAGCTGTCCCGCTACCTCGCCAAGCTCACCTACCAGATGAACCCCGCGAACCGCTTCGTCGCCCTGGCCGACTACGACGGCAAGTACGAGGACCGCCGCGGCCTCGACTACCAGACCCTGGCCAGCGCCGCCCAGAAGCAGGAGTCGCCCAACTACTCCTACAGCCTGATGTGGGACTCCGTCGTCAACGCGGCGAACTTCTTCTCGATGAAGTTCACCGGCTTCACCGGTAAGGACGACCGGCTGCCCTACAACGGCCTCGACACGCCGGGGCACATCGACGCCAACACGGGTTACGCCTGGGGCAACTACAACTACGACTGGAAGTACCGCCCGAAGCGCTGGTCCGTGGACGTGTCCTGGAACCTGTTCGCCGACTCCCTCTTCGGCGGCGGCGACAGCCACTCCTTCAAGTTCGGGGCGAACTACGAGCGCGGCACGGTGTCCGAGACGCGGGTCCGCACCGGCGGGTTCACCTACTACGACGACTCCTACTACTGCGACTCCATCGACGAGTACTTCACCGACCCGTTCTGCGGCGTCTACTCCACCGACGTCGGCAACGAGATCCACCTGCGCTCCAAGCAGACCGGCATCAACCTGTACGCCCAGGACTCGATGCGCCTCGAGCGCCTCACCATCAACTACGGGGTCCGCTACACCCACTACAAGGCCGGCTTCGACAACGTCAGCGGCGATCCCTACGACGTGGACATGGTCGCTCCCCGCATCGGCGTGGTGTGGGACGTGAGAGGAAACGGCAGGACCGCCCTGAAGGCTCACTACGGCCGCTACTACGAGGGCCTGTACGCCTACCTCTACGACCGCTACGACAAGGCCGGCGTGTTCACTCCGTACTCGTACTGCGACTACGACTTCGACACCGGCGCCTACGACATCTGCGGCGTCCTCTCCACCAACTCCGCGGCGATGGACTCCAACATCAAGCACCCCTACACGGACCAGGTCGTGGTGACCCTCGAGCAGCAGGTGGGCAACGACTCCATGGTCGGGGTCGACTACATCGTCCGGCGCTCCCGGGATCTCATCGCCATGGTCAACACGAACAACGACTACGAGGATCTCCAGGCGCCGGACAATCCTCTGACCGGGGCGCCGCTGCCGTTCTACGACCTGCAGACGCCGCCCTCCTACCTGCTGACCAACCCCTCCGGGGCCTACCGGGACTACGACGCGGTGATGCTCCGCTTCCAGAAGCGCTACAGCTACGGCTGGCTCCTCGACGCCTCGCTGGTCTACGCCGATCTCGAGGGCAACACCTACTCCTCCGACGGATACGCCTCGGAGTGGTCGGACCTCAACGGCCGCACCAACGCCAGCGGCAGGCTCCCCGGCTACAACAAGTGGGAGTTCAAGCTCTCCGGCTCGGTGGACCTGCCCTACGAGTTCCAGGCCAGCGCCTACTACACCTACCTGTCCGGCGAGTACTGGACCCCGCAGGTGCAGATCCGCGGCCTCTACGAGAACGGCCGCCCCTACGTCTACATGGAGCAGCGAGGCGCGGAGAAGCTGCCCTCCCGCAGCGTCGTCGATCTCCGTCTCGCCAAGGTCTTCAAGCTCGGCGGCGGCACGCGGCTCAACCTCTTCGTGGACGCCTTCAACGTCTTCAACTCCGAGACCGTGACCGGCGTCAACTCCACGTGGGGCCGCTACTACTACGACTATCCGAATCCGCCCGCGGCGGACGGCTGGGACGGTCCGCGCAGCGGTTACAAGGTGCCACTCTCCATCGAGGCTCCCCGGGAGATCCGTCTCGGGGCGCGCCTCTCCTTCTGACCCTCGGTGGGGCGGCGCCGCCGCCGCCCCACCACCCTTTTTGTCCCAGGAGGTCCCTCATGCTCGCAAGGCTCGTGTGCGCCGCCGGCCTGCTCCTCTCTCCCGGCCTCCTCGCCGCCGCGGAGCCGGTCCACGGCAACCTCGTCCTCATCGGCGGCGGCCACCGGCCCCGTGGGGTGATGGACAAGTTCATCGCCCTCGCAGGCGGTCGCGCCGCTCCCATCGTCGTCATCCCCACGGCGTCCGGCCTGCCCGACACGGGAGCCGTCACCGTCGCGGAGCTCGCGAAGGATTACGGCTGCACGGACGTGACCGCCTTGGAGATCCACGGCCGCGAGGACGCGCTCCGTCCCGAGTCCGCCGAGGCCATCCGGCAGGCGGCAGGCATCTACTTCACCGGCGGCGACCAGCGCCGCATCATGGACGCCTTCGGCGGCACACCGGCCGAGACGGCGCTGCAGGAGGCCTATCGAGGGGGAGCGGTCGTGGCGGGAACCTCCGCTGGCACGGCGTGCCAGAGCCCTCTGATGATCACCGGCGACGGCGACTTCCAGGTCATCACCGCGGACAACGTGCAGCTCCGGCCTGGACTGGGTCTGTTCGGGGGCGTCATCGTCGACCAGCACTTCGTCAAGAGGCAGCGGGAGAACCGCCTGATCTCGGTGGTCCTGGAGCACCCGGAGCTCCTCGGTGTCGGCATCGACGAGTCCACCGCCGTCTGGGTGAAGCCCGGCCGTACCTTCGAGGTGCTCGGCGAGGGCTGGGTGATGGTCCTGGACGCCGCCCGCGCCACGGTGACCCGCCGTTCCGCGGTCGGGGGCGACCACCTGGGCGTCCACGGGCTCCGGGTGGACATCCTGCAGCCGGGCGAGCGGTACGACCTCGAGCGGCGCGCCGTTCTGGAGCCGGCCGCGGCCCGCTGAGCACCGGCCTCCCGCGGGCCTGCCGGGCCGGAGGCGGCGGGACACCGCGGTGCTATGCTCCGGCGACTGGGAGAGCAGCATGGAGCAGCGTTTCGCGGACCTTCCCCCTGAGCTCATAAAGACCCTCGAGGCCTTCCTCGAGGAGGTGTGCGCCGTCTCCTCGGCCAGCGGCGACACGGCGGGCCTCCGCCGGGTGGCGGAGCGGCTGCGGGACCGGTTCGCAGGGCTCGGGCTGGACGCGGAGATCACCGACGAGACCGACGACGCCGGAGAGGTCCAGCCGGTGCTGCTGGCCCGGGGGCCGGCCGCGAACGAGGGGCGCCACCTGCTTCTCGCCGGACACCTCGACACCGTGCTGCCGGCGGTGGAGCCCCGGCGGGAGGGCGCCGCGCTGGTTGCCACCGGCGCGCTGGACATGAAGGGCGGTCTCGTGGCCCTCGTGGGGGCGCTGGAGCTCCTGCGCCGGCGCGGTCGCAGCGCGCCGGACGATCTGCTGCTGGTGGCGGTGCCCGACGAGGAGGTCGGCGGGACCGTGTCCGTCCGCTCCATGCGCCGCTGGGGCGAGGGCGCCCGGGCGGCGTTGGTTCTGGAGCCGGGCGAGCCCGTGGCGGGCGGCGGCGAGACGCTGGTGGCGGGCCGGCGGGGCCTCATCGACTGGCGTCTCGAGGTCCACGGGCACGCGTCGCACTCCGGCCTGGCCTACTGGGAGGGGCGGTCCGCCCTGGCCGCCGCCGCGTGGTGGTGCGCAGCGGCCCACGCCCTGTCGCGCCCGGGGCGGGGTGCCACCGTCAACGTCGGGCGGCTCCTTGCGGGGGACGCCGACTTCGTCGACAACCTCGCTCGTCACCACGAGCTGGTCGGTTCGAGGAGACGGCTCAACGTGGTCCCCGAGCGCGCCGTGGCCGAAGGGGAGGTGCGCTTCCTCGCCCCGTCCGGGGCGGACGAGAGCTACGGCGCGCTGGAGCGCCTCGCCCGCGAGGCCGAGGAGCGCTTCGGCGTGCGCGCCACCGTGAGCCGTGTGAACGAGATCGCTCCGGTGGACCCGGCGGGCCCCGGACGGGAGCTGGTGGACCGCGCCGTGGCCCTCGCCGCGGCCCGCGGATGGCACCTGGAGGTGGAGGAGGACCGCGGAGGAATCTCCTTCCCCAACTTCCTCGCGGCGCCGGGTCTCCCGGTCGTCGACGGTCTGGGCCCGGTGGGCCGCGGCATGCACACCCGGGACGAGGCCCTCGACCTCACCTCCCTCGCCCGTCGCGTCGTGCTCCTCGCCGACCTCCTCGCAACCCTCTCCTGACCGGCCGAGCGCGGGCACGACGTCCCCCGTTCCGGAGCGCGTTCCGGCAACGTCCCGCGTCACCGCGGCCTCCCCGGCAGGCCGGTTCCACGGCCGCCTCCCGCCAGCCGGGAAGCGAGGCGGAATTCACTTCCGCCGAGCGCGGGGGTCGGGGGGCCTCCTCGCGGAGGCGTGGGCGGGCGGCGAGACGCGGCCTGAGCCACCGTCGGCCGAGGCGACGGGTGGTGGGTTGGAGGCTGGCTTCCGCGGCCGCGTGAGCAGCGCGGGATTCAGCCCGTCATCAGCGGCGGTGGCGTGGGCGGGGGGCCGCTGGGCCGCAGCGTGCCGCCGCCGAGGAGGCCTTCGCAGAACCGGGGGCTCGCGGGTCGGGAGGGGGGTGGGCTGGAGGAGGGAGAAGCGAAGCGGAATTCACTTCCGCCGAGCGCGGGGGCTCGGGGGGCTTCAGCGGCGGTGGCGTGGGCGGGGGGCCGCTGGGCCCCCCGCGAACAAATGGTGGAGGCGGGGGGAATCGAACCCCCGTCCGGAAGACCAGGATCGCCGGTGTCTCCGTGTGCATCCCGCGCTTGATTCTCGTCACCGTGGCCGGGAGCGGGCGACCCTACCGCGATGACCAGCCCGTGAGATCTCGCGTACCGCCGCCGGGCGAGGCGGCACGCCAGCCTGTTTTGTCGTCGCCGTGACCAGGCCTACAGGCAAAGACCGGCGATCACGACGTGGCTACTTAAGCAGCCAGAGCAAGCTGATTGTTGGCAGCTATGTGTTTCCGCCTGATTTACGTGGCGGCGGACCACGACACGCTGCCGGCGACCCTACTGTCCCCGTCGAACCCAGTACGCCCCCAGGTCGCGGTTCACCGTTCAATGTACATCCTTTCGGTTCGCTTGACGAGGACGTGATGGGGGTTTACCGTGACCGGCATGGCGGACTTGGAGCCGATCAGCGTCGTCGTCACCTCGGTGGGCACAGAGCAGCAGGCGGTGGAGATCTCGGAGGAGCTGGTGGCGCGCGGCCTGGCCACCTGCATCAACGTGATTCCGTGCCTCCGGTCGATCTATCGCTGGAAGGGGAAGGTCTGCACGGACAGCGAGTACCTGCTCATGATCAAGACCAGGAGCGCGCTGTTCGACGCCGTGGCCGAGGCTATCCGTGAGATCCACTCCTACGAGCTCCCCGAGGTCCTGGAGTTCCCGGTGGCGCGGGCGGAGCGGCACTTCCACGCCTGGGTGGCCGAGATGGCCACGGGGATTCCGGACCCCGAGGGCGAGCACGAGGGCGAGTCCGAGCTCAGCTACGACTGAGCCCGACAGGGACACCCGGACTCACGGCCTCTGCGCCCGGCGGGGCGGGACCGTGCAGGCCTCGCCGGACCAACGAGTTGTCACACGATGTGTGACGTCCTAGACTGGCCCCGCAGGGGCCGCAGACCTCTGTCGGGAGGGCTTGTGAAATGAGAATCATGCGACTGACAGCCGTCTTCCTCCTCCTCGCGCCTGCGTTGCTGTTCGCCCAGGCCCAGGGCCGCATCAAGGGCATCGTGGAGAACTCACAGGGACAGCGGGTGGCGAACGCCAAGGTGACCATCACCACACCCGAGATCACCAACTTCCACAAGGAGCTCACCTCCGACAAGGACGGCGTGTTCTTCGCGTTGTTCGTGGATGCGACCCAGCAATACCTCATCCACATCGAGGCACCCGGCTACCAGGTCCTCGAGCAGTGGGAGAAGGCTCCCATCGGCGGGCGCACCCGCGAGGTGACGTTCACCCTGGTCTCGCTACAGGAAGCGCAGCAGGAGGCCCAGGAGAAGATGCTCGAGGAGCCCGGGATGAAGGAGTTCCGCGAGGGCCGCGCGCTGCTCGACCAGGGCAGGACCGCCGACGCCTACGCCAAGTTCCAGGCGGCCGTGGCGGCCAAGCCCGACCTCTACATGGCCTGGTTCCAGCTCGGCAACCTCGACCTCCAGGCGGGAAAGAACCAGCAGGCTCTCGACGAGGCCAAGAAGTGCCTGGGCCTGTCCACCGACTTCGCGCCCTGCCTGGCCGTGGCCGCCAACGCGTCGAAGGCCGTGGGGGACAACGAGGCGTTCGAGAAGTACATGACCGCCTACAAGGCCGCCAACCCTGACGACCCCGTGGTTCTGTTCAACCAGGCCGCCGAGTTCATCAACAAGGGCGAAGACGCCAAGGCCAAGCCCCTCCTGGAGCAGGCCCTGGAGGCGAAGCCGGACTACGCCGACGCGCTGTTCCAGCTCGGCATGATCTACGTCCGCACCGGCGACAACGCAAAGGCCAAGGAGCTGCTCCAGAAATTCCTCGAGGCCGCGCCGGAAAGCAAGGACGCACCCACGGCGAAGGAGATGCTGAAGTACCTGTGAGGCGCCACGGGCGACGGGATCATCGAGGGAGGGGGCGACCCCTCCCTTTCTCGTCTCCGTTACCGTCGTCCTCCGGGGTGTCGAAGGGCGTCTGCCCCCGCACGTCCCCGGCCGTGTTGCCGTCGCCGACGAAGACGACCCGGGCGACGTGGCCGGGGACGTCCTCGCGGTCCAGCTCGGCGTAGGCGGCCACGATGACCAGGTCGCCGACCCGCGCCAGGTGCGCCGCCGCGCCGTTGACCCCGATCTCGCCCCCGCCGGCCACGCCGGGGAGACAGTAGGTGGCGAAGCGGGTCCCGCGGGTGACGTTGTAGACGTCCACGCGCTCCAGGGGGAGGATGTCGGCGGCCTCCAGCAGGGTGCGGTCGATGGTGATCGAGCCCACGTAGTCGGGGTCGCAGCGCGTCACGCGGGCGCGGTGGATCTTGGCCCGCAGGAAGGTTCTCAGCATCAGGACACCTCCACCAGCGTGTTGTCGATGAGCCGGGTGCCGTCCACGTGGGCGGCGAGGGCGAGGAGCACCCTGGCTCCGACGGTCGCCGCCGGGCGCAGCGTCTCGGGGTCCACCGCCGCGGCGTACTGCAGGCGCACGTCCGTCTCCTCACCGACGGCCGCCGCCATCAGCGCCTCCAGGGCCGCTCCCCGGCGCTCGCCCGCCGCCACCGCCGCCGCAGCCCGGGCCAGCGCCCGCGAGAGCACGGTGGCACGACGGCGCGCGGTCTCGCTCAGAAAGCGGTTGCGCGACGACATGGCGAGCCCGTCGGGCTCGCGGACGGTGGGCGCGACCTCCACCCTGACGGGCATGGCGAGGTCGTCCACCAGGCGGCGGATGATCACCGCTTGCTGGAAGTCCTTGGCTCCGAAGACCGCCACGTCCGGCTGCACCATGTTGAAGAGCTTGGTCACCACCAGGGCCACCCCCCGGAAGTGGCCGGGCCGGTGCGCACCGCACAGCGACGCGGCGAGGCCGGGCAGGTCCACCACCACTTCCCGGGGGCGCGGGTAGACCTCCTTTTCCGCGGGCGCGAACAGCAGCGAGGCTCCCTCGGCCTCGAGGTGGGCGCGGTCCCCCTCCAGGTCCCGGGGATAGGAGGCGAGGTCCTCGCCTGCGCCGAACTGGGTGGGGTTGACGAAGACGCTGACCCAGACCTCGTCGGCGAGGCCGCGGGCGTGGCGCACGAGAGAGAGGTGCCCCTCGTGCAGGGCGCCCATGGTGGGGACGAGGGCGATGCGCCGGCCGAGGCGCCGCAGCTCCTCGCGGCGGGCGCGCAGGCCGGCGACGGTGGAGACGACGAGCATGTCAGGATCCTTCCCCGGGCTCGCCCAGCGCCTCGGCGAGGCCCGGCGGTGCTGGATAACACTCCTCGTCCGAGGGATATTTGCCGCTGCGGACGTCCTCGGCGAAGGCGCGCAGGGCCCCGGTCACCACCGTGGCGAGGTCGGCGTAGCGTCGCACGAAGCGCGGCAGGGGTCCCTCGGACAGCCCGAGCACATCGGCGAACACCAGGACCTGCCCGTCGCACCCGCCGCCGGCGCCGATACCGATCACCGGCACGCGCACGGCGGCGGTCACCGCCGTGGCCACGGGTGCGGGCATGCCCTCGAGCACGATGAGGAACGCCCCCTCCTCCTCCAGGGCGCGAGCCTGCCCGACGAGGCGGCGTGCCGCCTCCACCTCGCGTCCCTGCACCCGGTAGCCGCCCATGCGGTGCACCGACTGGGGGGTCAGGCCCAGGTGACCGACCACCGGGATGCCGGCGGCGGTGATGGCCGCGACCTCGGCCGCGCGGGGGCCCTCGAGCTTGACACCGTGGGCGCCCCCCTCAGCGACGAGCCGGGTGGCGTTGCGCACCGCCTCGGCCACCGAGACCTGGTAGGAGCCGAACGGCATGTCGGCCACGAGCAGCGCCCGGCGCACGCCGGTCGCCGCCGCCCGGGTGTGGTGGATCATCTCCTCGACCGTGACGGAGAGCGTGTCGGGGCGGCCCAGGGCCGCCATGGCGAGGGAGTCGCCGACGAGGACGATGTCCACGCCGGCGCGGTCGGCGAGGCGGGCCGAGGGCTCGTCGACGGCCGTCACCATGACGAGCCTCCGGCGGCCCTTGGCGGCCACGATGTCCGGTACCGTGATTCGAGTCTCCATCGGTCCCTCCGGGCCGACGGATCCGGGAGGCGTGCGGTCGCCGTCGCGTGCGATCGGCGCCGACGGATGTTCGCCCGGAACCGCTCACCGGGCTCCCCGCGGAGCCCGAGCGGCGCACCGGGCTAGACGGCGGACTCCGGCGGTGTGCGCCGGCCCGTCTCGGTCCCCTTGCCGGATCCGAGCGGTACGTACACCTGCGTTCCCCTGCGGGTGCGGCTGATCTGCGCGACGAGGTTGGCGAAGTCGTCCTGGTTCCTGACGAAGTCGATCTCGTCGGTGTTCACGATGAGAAGCGGTGTCTCCGAGTAACGGAAGAAATGGGCGTTGTAGGCCTCCTTGAGGCGCTGCAGGTAGTCGGGGTCCATGCCCCGTTCGAACTCGCGGCCGCGCAGGCGGATCCGCCTCATGCACGTCTCCACGCTGGCCTCGAGGTAGATGACCAGGTCGGGCCTGGGCAGGCTCTGCGTGA
Organism: uncultured Acidobacteriota bacterium; assembly: GCA_963751245.1. Lineage (GTDB taxonomy): Bacteria > Acidobacteriota > Thermoanaerobaculia > Thermoanaerobaculales > Thermoanaerobaculaceae > CAVVTR01. Next base: position 286,904 of record CAVVTR010000007.1, read on the forward strand.
GCAGGGTGTAGAGGCGGTCGTAGAGACGGAACTCCTCGTCGTTGAGGTTGAGCCGCGCGAAGATCCTGTCCTTCGTCATGGTGTAGTCGGACACCACCAGGCGGGTGAAGAGGTCGCGCTGCACGATGTCCAGGTGTTGCTGATGGCGCGACAGCAGGAAGAAGATCTGCACCTGGAACGCCGCCCCCGCCCGGCCCCGGTAGAAAGGCTCCAGGAACGGGTTCTGCACGTCCTCCAGGATCTTGACCCCCTCGAAGCGCGAGGCGAGCCGCTCCACCAGCGAGGTCTTGCCGACACCGATGGGTCCTTCCACGGCGATGTGCCTGGCGGCGAGGGGTGAGTCGGTCATCGTCCCCGAATGATATCAAGGACGTAGAGCGCGAACATGCCCAGGGAGAGCGCCCCGTTCGCCGTGAAGAACGCGGTGTCGAGCCGCTCCAGCCGTCCCGGGCCCACCAGGGCGTGCTGCCACACCAGGAGCACCGCGGCGGCGATGACGCCCAGCCACAGGCCGGGCCCGGCGCCGATTCTCCAGGCGAAGGCGGCGAAGCCCGCCGTGGCGCCCAGGTGGCAGAGGCGGGCGATGAGGATGGCGCGCCGGGCGCCGAGCCGCGCGGGGAGGGCGTGGAGCCCCTCGCGGCGGTCGAAGGCCTCGTCCTGGAGCGCGTAGAGCACGTCGAACCCGCCGACCCAGAACGTGACCGCCACGCCGAGCAGGACGGGCGCCAGCGACAGGCGGCCCTGCACGGCCAGCCAGGCGCCCACGGGGGCGAGGCCGAGGCCGGCGCCGAGCCAGAGGTGGGCCAGGGAGGTGAAGCGCTTGGCGTGGGAGTAGCCGAGCAGCCAGGCGAGCACCAGTGGGGACAGGGCCAGACAGAGCGGGTTGAGCCGCCACGCGGCCACGAGCAGCGCGGCGGCGCCCGCGGCGGTCAGGGTCCAGGCGAAACCACGGGTCACCCGGCCTGCGGGAAGCCCCCGTCCCAGCGTGCGCGGGTTGCGGGAGTCCAGGTCGTGGTCGGCGAGGCGGTTGTAGGCCATCGCCGCCGTGCGGGCCCCCACCATCGCCACCAGGATCCAGGCCACCACCCGCAGCGGCGGCAGCCCGCCGGCGGCGGCGAGCATGCTGATGAGGGCGAACGGCAGCGCGAAGAGCGTGTGCGAGAAGCGCACCAGGTGGCCGGCCTCGAGGAGGGCGCTCCTCGCGTTCACCTCCCGCCCCTCCAGCGCAGGTCTTCGCGGCCGGGGTCGAGGCCGAGGAGGTCCAGGAGGCGGAGGCAGTAGTGCTCCACGAAGCGCTCCATCTCGTCCCCCCCAGGTAGAACGCGGGCAGGGGCGGGACGACGACGGCCCCCGCCTCGGTGAGGGCCAGCAGGGCGCGGAGGTGGATGATCGAGAGGGGCGACTCCCTGAAGCCGAGGAGCAGCGGCCACCGCTGCTTCAAGGCCACGTCCCCGACCCGCTGGCCCAGGCCCCGGGAGACCCCTGCCGCCAGGGAGCACGCCGTGCCCGCCGAGCAGGGCAGGACCACGACACCGCGCAGGGGGTGGGATCCGGACGCAATGGGCGCCGTGAGGTCGGCCTCGGCCCAGGGGCGCAGCTTGTCCCGGTGCTCCGCGGCGACGTCGAGGGCGGCGACGAAGCCCCGCGGCGTCGCCCGCTCCCCCCCCAGCTCATCGGCAACCACGAGGCGCGCCCCGTCCGACAGGACCACGTGCAGCGCGGACACCGTCTCGAGCGCCACGGCCATCTCCGCGAAGCGCACCGCCAGCCGGGTTCCGCAGGCGCCCGTCACCACCAGGGCCAGCTCATCGTTCACGACGCCCTCCCAGCCGGTGGAGCATCTCCAGCCGGCACCGCTCAGCCTCCTTGAAGCGCCGCACCAGCCCGAAGCCTTCCCGGCGGTAGAGCCGGATCGCTGCGGCGTTGCCGGCGTCGACCTCCAGGGACAGCCAGCGCAGTCCGGCGGCCCGGCTCCGGTGCAGCGCCTCGGCCAGCATCCTGCGCCCGAGCCCCCGGCGCCGCCAGGACGGCGCCACGGCCAGGGACGCCAGGGACGCCACGGGCGCCCACAGCAGCAGCACCATGGCCCCCGCCAGCTCCGTTCCGCTCCGTGCGGCCAGCACCGTCCACTCGGGACCGGCCACCACCTCCCGCCAGCTCTGCTGTGACCAGGCCTCCCCGCCGAAGCACGTCACGTCGAGCGACCGCAGCTGCGCGACGTCGGCGCTCCGCACGCGCTCGAGCCGCACCCCCGGCGGGGTGTCTGACGACTCGACGCCTGGCAAAAGGCTTTTACACCTCATCCATCCCCCGGAACCGGCGTGGACCGCGTCGGCCGGCAACAGAGATTAACACCCCCTCCTTGTCTGCAGACCCATCGCCTTGCGGCGCAAGCTCAGCGTGGGTAGCAGCTTGCGTCGGTCGTGCGGGGCTGGCACGAAGCTCGCTCTTTCCCGGTGCCGAGGAGGTGGCGCATGGCACGGTCGCCGTAAGGGCTGGAGGGAGGAGCGGGGCGCGCGACGCGCCGGACGACACCAACGACGAAAGGAGGAGGTCTTGATGAACGCACGGATCCTGACGGTCCTGGCCCTGGCGGCCGCCCTCGCGGGCGAGCTCGGAGCGGCGGCGGCCGAGCAGGCCATGGTCAACATCAACACGGCCACCGTGCAGGAGCTCCAGCTCCTGCCCCGGATCGGCCCCTCGACCGCGGGCCGCATCGTCGAGTTCCGCGAGGCCAACGGACCGTTCCAGGCCATCGAGGAGCTCATGAGGGTGCGGGGCGTGGGCGAGCGGACCTTCGAGCTGCTCAAGCCGTACCTGGCGCTCGAGGGGGAGACCACGCTGGCCGAGAAGGTGCGCTCCTCCCGCCGGAAGCAGCCGGCCGGGACCGCGCCGGCGCCCCCCGGCGCGGGGGGCGGGAAACCCTGAACCAACAACGGAAGTGAAGACTAGAGGAGTGGCGTGGACGGAACGGGGGCGGCCGCTGGCCGCCCCCGCCTCTCGGAGAGAGCCATGGAAAGGCAAATGGAAAGGCAAAAGGGGGCGACGCTCATCGACGCGGTGGTGGTGATGGCGATCGCCGGGCTCACCCTGGCGGTCTCACTGCCGTACCTGCAGGAGGCGCGGCGCCGGGCCGGTCTCGAGACCCTGGCGCGGCGGCTGGCGGCGGCAACGCACCGCTGCCGGCTCCTCGCCATCGACCGGCGGCACAACGTGGGCCTGGTCTTCGCCGAGGCCGTGGACGGGTGGCGGTACGTGGCCGCCGAGGACGGGGACGGCGACGGCGTGTCGAGGCGCGACGTCGCGAACGGCGTCGACCCCGGCCTGGGACCCGAGGTGCGCTTCGAGTCGCTGTGCCAGGGGGCCCGGCTCGGCATCCCGGAGGGCTGGGAGGTGCCGGACCCTTCCGGGCGGGGCCTCCTTCGTCCCGGCGACGGCCTCAAGGCGGGGAGCAGCGACGTCGTCAGCTTCACCGCGCTGGGGAACGCGACGCCCTGCTCCGTCTACATCAACGACGCGCGAGACAGGATGCTGGCGCTGCGGATCTACGGAGCCACCGCCCGCGTGCGGGTCCTCGAGTGGCGGCGGGGGTGGCCCCGGTGGCGGCAGAAGCCCCTGTAGGCGGGGGCGGGGCCTGTCAGGCCCCGAGGGGCGCCTCGAAGCCGGGCAGCAGGATGCGGCGCTCCCACGAGCCGCCGGGCGCGAGGGTCACCGGGCCGAACACGAGGCAGTCGCGGAGCACGCAGCCGGGGCCGACGGACGCGCCGGCGGTGACCACGCAGCCGTCGAGGACGGCGCCGGCGCCCACGCGGCAGCCCGCCGAGACCGCCGAGGAGGCGAGACGGGCGGAGGGGTCCACCGCCGCCAGCGCGTGGGCCCACGCACCGGAGGCCAGCAGCGAGCGCACGAGCTCGTAGTAGGCGAAGGGTGTCCCCGCCTCTCGCCAGGAGCCGCTCAGCAGCGCGCCGCGAAGGTTCCCCTGGCGAAGCAGGCCGCGCCACACGGCGGGCATGTCGGCGGGCGGCGCGGGCAGCGAGCCCACGACCCCCGCTCCCAGGAGCTGGAAGCCCGTGAACAGGTAGCGGGTCCCGGCAGCCGGGGCGCCCGCGGGGACGAAGGCGGAGACGGCCCCGTCCTCGTCGAGCACCACCGAGGTCCAGCGCTGCGGGTCCGGGTGTGGGAGGAGGCCGAGGACGATGGCGTCGTCGGTCGCCCCGGCGCCCGTCGCCGCCAGCAGGGGGGAGAGGTCGAGATCGGTCCAGACGTCACCGTTGGCCACCAGCACCGCTCCCGGTGCGAACAGCGGCCGGGCCCGGGCGATGCCGCCGGCGCTGCCGAGCAGCTCGGGTTCCGGCGAGAGCCTGACGACGGCGTGCGCGGCCGCTGCGGCCGCCCGCACCGCCTCCTCGAGCCGGGCGGTGTGGCGGTGGGCGTTGACCACGATGGGGTCGCAGCCGGCGGCGGCGAGGCGGTCCAGGGCGCCAGCCAGGAGCGGCCGCCCCAGGACGTCGAGGGCGGGCTTGGGAACCCACGACGAGAGGGGCTCCATGCGCTCCCCGTGCCCCGCTGCGAGGAGCATGCCGTTCATTCGAAGACCATGTCCTCGGGTGCGCCGGGGTGGGTCTCGCGATGGCGGCGCCACAGCTCGAGGTAGGTGCCCGCCAGCGCCGTGCCGGGATCGAGGCCCAGGGCGCGGGCGGCGCCGGGCAGCAGGGCGGCCTCCCCCTCCACCTCGACGAAGCTGCCCATGGGCGTCTCGTCCAGGGCCACCTCGACCTCCCCGAGGAGCCACACCTCGCGGCGCTTCTGGTAGCGGCGCACGGGCGTATAGCCGAGGGAGGCGAGGAGGGTCATGGCGTCGCCGGCGTCGGCCAGTCCCACCTCGTGCTCCTCCCGGCTCTTGACCCCGTGTTCCAGGGATGCCGGGCCCTTGTAGGTGAGCACCGCCGCCCCTCCCCAGCAGCGCACCCGCAGCAGCCTGCCCGACCCGGCCAGGGCGCGGTCGGGGGAGTCGAGCACCCAGTTGTCCTCGAGGGAAGCGGCGGCGTGCCGCGCGGCGCCCGCCTCCCGGAGGCGTTCGGCCACGCCGGTGAGGGCTGCGACGCGGAACTTCATCTCCTGCTCCACTTCCACCTCCCGTGCGGACAGTATAGGGACGGTCGGGCCTCAGGCCGTGGCGCGGCCGACCGCGACGGTGGCGGCTGCGGCCAGCACGAAGGCAGGTACGAGCTCGTACAGGGTGGCGAAGGTGGGCAGGTGGACCAGGCCCCAGGCGCCCAGGGTGACGAGGGCGGCGGCCGCCACCGCGACGACGTCCCCCCGCGCCAGGCGCCGCAGCGCGCCTCCCGCCACCAGGATCACGACCACCGCCGCCGCGACCCCCCAGGGCACGGCGGCGAACGGCCCCGGAGCAGTGGCGGCGTCCCGGCCGAGCTTCCAGGCGACGGTCACGCCAAAACCCGTGAGCATGCCCGCCAGCGCTCCGAACCTGTTGCCGCCCTCCGGGCGCAGCGCCAGCAGTGTGAGGGGGCCGAAGCTGGCGCCCAGGGCGGACCAGGCGAAGAGCACGAACCAGAACACCACCCGTGAGCCGGTGAGCGCCAGGGCAACACCGATGAGGCCGACGAGAGCCACGGTCCAACGTCCCAGCCTGAGGCTGCGCGCGTCGTCGGACCCCCGCCCCATCACCTCCTCGACGATGTCGTAGGAGACCGCCGAGGCCGCGACGAGGAGCTGGGACGACACGGTGGAGAGGATGGCCGAGGCCACCGCGGCGAGCATCAGCGCGGCCAGCACGGGGTGGAGGAGCTTCAGGGACAACACCATCAGTGCGGTCTCGCCGTCGGCCAGGTCGGGCAGCATGACGCGGGCGGCGAGGCCGACGAGGCCGGCGCCGTAGAACACCACGACACCCCAGACGACGGCGATGACCCGCAGCCGTCGGACCTCCGCGGCGCTCCGGGTGGCCATGTAGCGGGTCACCACGTGGGGCATGCCCGGGTACCCCAGGCCGATGCCCAGCTCCCCTACCACGAAGCCCCACAGGGCCGGGCCGAGACGGCCGCCGGTGGCGGTGAGCAGCGAGGGGTCGATGGCACCGAGGGAGTCGACGAGGGTGGCGAACCCGCCCAGCCGGGCCACCGCATAGAGGGGCAGGGCCACCAGCGCGGCGGCCATGAGCAGCCCCTGGAACAGGTCGGTCCAGGCCACCGACCGGAACCCTCCGAGCAGCGTGACCACGGTGATCACGACGGCGCCCATGAGGACGCCCAGGGTGTACGGGGAGAGGGAGACGCCGCCGAGGAGCGGCACGCTCAAGCTCTGGTGACCGAGCCCGAGGGTGGTGGCCAGGGCCTTGCCGGCCGCGGTCATCTGGGCGGCCACGTAGGCCATCATGCTGACCACGATGATGACCACGCTGACCAGCCGGAGCACGTGGCGGGGGTCCCCCCACCGGCGGGTGATGACGTCGGTGAGGGTGAGGGAGCCGTTGTCCACGGAGAGGGTCCGCAGCCGCGGCGCCACCAGGTAGAGGTTGACCAGGTAGCCGAGGAGGCAACCCGGGGCGTACCACAGCCCCGACACGCCGAACGCGTAGGTCATCCCCACCGCGCCCAGCGTCACCCACCCGGACTCGGAGCTGGCCGTCGACGAGATCCCCGCCGCCCAGGCCCCCAGCGACCGTCCAGCCAGGTGGAAGTCCTCGCCCCCGTGGGTCTGCCGGGAGGCCCTCCACGCGATGAACAGCAGCACGCCCAGGTAGGCGAACAGCACCAGCGCGATGGTGGCGTCCGGGGTGACCCTCACCGGCGCGGGCCCCGGAGCTGGACCAGCGCCACCGCGACCAGGAGCGCCAGGGGGAAGACCCAGAGCAGGAGATTCGCGCCGAGGGAGAGATGGTGTGCCGTCATCCGAGTGTCCCGGGCATGGTAGCAGCTCGCCCGCCGTGGGGGCCGGCGAAGGCGGGGGCTCCGATGGCGCCCGCCGGCGGGGAGGGCGGTACCATGGCAGCCGTGAGAGCCGTCACCTTCGCCACCGCCGGACACATCGACCATGGCAAGACCGCCCTTGTCGCCTCGCTCACCGGCGTGGACTGCGACCGTCTCGCCGAGGAGAAGCGGCGGGGCATCACCATCGTGCTCGGCTTCGCCCCCCTGGCGGACCCCCGGGGGGACCTGGAGATCTCCTTCGTCGACGTGCCCGGCCACGAGCGGCTGGTGCACACCATGATCGCGGGGGCCGGCGCGGTGGACCGGGCGCTGCTGGTCATCGCGGCCGACGAGGGGATCATGCCCCAGACCCGGGAGCACCTCGAGGTGCTCGAGCTGCTGGGCGTGCGAGGCGGTGTCGTCGCCCTCAACAAGTGCGACCTCGTCGAGCCCGCGGCGCTGGCCGGCCGGGTCGAGGAGGTGCGCCGGGAGCTCGCCGGCGGCCCCCTGGGCGGCGCCCCGGTGCTGCCCTGCTCCGCCACCCGCGGCGACGGCGTGGCCGGGCTCCGCGACGCGCTGCTCGCCTGCGCCCGGGGCGTGGAGCGGCGGGAGGAGCGCCATCGGCCCTTCCGGATGGGGTTCGACCGGGTCTTCACACTGCCCGGCGCGGGGACGGTGGTGACCGGCACGGTGCGCTGGGGCCGGGTGCGGGTCGGCGACGAGCTCACCGCCCTGCCCTCGGGGTTGCCGGTGCGGGTGCGCGGCGTCCAGGTGCACGGCCACGACCGCGCGGAGGCCTCGGTGGGCGAGCGGGCGGCGCTGCGCTGCGCGGGCGCGACGGTGACGGACCTGCCGCGGGGGGAGCAGCTGGTGTCCGCGGGGCCGTGGACGGCCACCTCGCGCCTCGCCCTCGACCTGCGCCTCGTCGCCGGCGCCCCGGAGGTGGAGGAGGGGGACACCCTCTGGCTCCACCTCCTCGCCGCCCGGCGCGTCGCCCGGGTGGAGCGGCTGCTGCCCTCGCCGCTCCCGCCCGGTGGCGCGGGCAGGGCCGTCGTGCGCCTCGCCGTGCCGGTGTTCGCGGCGCCGGGAGACCGGGTGGTGCTGCGCCGCATCTCGCCGGTCCGCACGGTGGGCGGCGGCGAGGTGCTGGACTCCCAGCCGCCGCCCCTGCGCCGGCGCGACGCGGGCAGGCTCGCGGGGCTGCGGCGGCCCCTCGAGGCCCCCGACGGGGCCCTCGCCCTCTGGGTGGAGCAGGCCGGTACAGCCGGCGTCGAGGTGCCGCGGCTGGCCGGCCGCCTGGGAGTCCTGCCGGAGGGCGTCGAGGAGCCCCTCGGCCGGCTGCTGTCGGCGGGGAAGGTGGCGGTGGTGCGCGGCAACCCTCCGGTGGTGGTGGCCGTCGCCGCGGTGGACGCCCTGCGGAAGGAGGCTGCCGCGGTCCTGGAGCAGGCCGGCACGGTGGGCCTGCCGGCCGCGGAGCTGCTGTCCCGGCTGCTGCCCGCCGGCTCGCAGCGGATGCGGGAGTTCGCCCTGGACTCGCTGCGGCGCGCGGGGGTGGTCCGCGAGGAGGCCGGGCGGGTGGTGGCCGCGGGTCTGGCGCCGGTGGAGGACCCTCTGGCCGCGAAGGTCGAGGCGGCCTACCGAGAGGCGGGGTTCGACGCGCCGTCGCCGGAGGAGGTCGGAAGGCGCCTCGGCGCGAACCCGAGGGTGGTGCTGGGCCTGGTCCGGTACCTCATCGACCGGCAGCGCCTGGTGCGGATCGGCGGAAAGTGGGTCCTGCACCGGCAGGTGGTGGACGAGGTGGTGCGCTCCCTGCGCTCGTGGGGGGTGGACGCCTTCGACGTCGGCCAGTTCAAGGAGCGCTTCTCCCTGACCCGCAAGCTCGCCATTCCGCTGCTCGAGTGGCTGGACTCCGCCCGGGTCACGCGCCGGGAGGGGGAGCGGCGGCGGCTGCTGGCGCCCCGAGGGGATACGCGCTCGTCCGGCTGACCCGCAGCGCCTCGGCGCGAAGCGACGACATCTTCACCTCGAGCTCGGCGTCCACCCGGGTCCAGGCCGCGACCGGACCCTCGGCGCCACCGGCGGGCTGGAACGTCCAGGACGCGAGGGAGCGCAGGAGCCAGGGGCGCAGCCCTTCCGGACACGACAGGAACACGACCCTGCTGCAGCGGCCGGCGGGGGTGACCTCGGCCAGGAGGCGGACGCTCTGGCGCCACGTCCTCCCCGGCACGCGGACGTGGAACCGCCGCGGGGAGGGTGCCTCGTCGAGCTGCGCGGCGGGGACCGCCGCCAGCTGCAGATCGGTGGCTTCGGGGACGGGCCTCGGCTCGCTCTCGGGTATCGGCGGCACGGCCGGGTCCGGCCGCGCGGTCACCACCCGCACCACCCGTCCCTCGTCGATGCGCCCCGCGAGGTCCAGGCCCACCGTCACCCAGGTGGGCACGGCGCTTCCCGCCGAGCGCCCCGGGTTGAAGGATGTGTCCGTGAGGGTCTCGACGAGCTCCGGCGCGAGGCCGGGCAGGGGAAGACCCGTGAACACCGCCCGCCGGCATTTCCCGGAGGCGTCGATGTAGACGCTGGCGCTCACCGGCAGGCGGACCGGCGCCTTCTCGTCGAGGGGAGTCGCCGCCTGGATCGGGGGCGTGGACACGGCGCTGGCGAAGGGGTTCAACGCCGGCACCGCCGGCAGCTCAACGGGCAGCGGGACCGCGAGGTCCACCTTGAGCTCCCAGGGCCGCTGGGCCGCCGCCGGTGCGGCGGACGCGGCGAGCAGGAGCACGGCCAGCGAGAGGCGTCGCATCACGTCATCTTACCCTCAACCGGTGCGGGGAACCGGCTCACCCCTTCGCCGTGGCCCACGACTCTCCCGACCCGACGTCCACGCGGAGCGGCACCCGAAGCTCGGCCACGCCCTCCATGACCTCGCGCAGAGCGACCGCGACCTCGTCGGCCCTGGACGCCTCCACCTCCACCACCAGCTCGTCGTGGACCTGGAGGAGCAGGCGGGCCTTGCCGCCCAACGTCTCCAGGCGTCGCGCCAGGCCGATCATGGCGAGCTTCATGATGTCGGCGGCGGTGCCCTGGACGGGGGCGTTGATGGCCTGCCGCTCGGCGTTGCCGCGCACGTTGGGGTTGGCCGAGTCGATCCCCGCGATCCAGCGGACGCGGCCGAACAGGGTGGACACCTTGCCGGTCCGCCGCGCCTCCTCCTTGATCCCCTCGAGAAACGCGCGGACGCGGGGGAGGCGGGCGAAGTAGGCGTCGATGAACGCCTGTGCGTCGGGGGTGGGCAGACCCAGCTCGCGGCCCAGCGCGAAGGCGCTCATGCCGTAGATGAGGCCGAAGTTGACGGTCTTCGCCGCGCGGCGCTGCTCGGTGCTCACCTCCGCCGGCGGGACGCCGAGAACCAGGGCGGCGGTGGTGCGGTGGATGTCCTCCCCCCGCGCGAAGGCGTCCTCGAGGGTGGGCTCCTCGGCGAAGTGGGCCAGCACCCGCAGCTCGATCTGAGAGTAGTCCGCCGCAACCAGAAGCGACCCGGGATCGGCCACGAAGGCGCGGCGGACCTCACGCCCCATGGCGCCGCGGACGGGGATGTTCTGCAGGTTCGGGTCCGACGAGGACAGCCTCCCGGTGGCGGCCACGGCCTGGTTGAACCGGGAGTGCACCCTCCCGTCCGTGCCCAGTTGCCGCGGGAGGGCGTCGACGTAGGTGGACTTGAGCTTGGCCTGCTCCCGGTACTCGAGGATCAGAGCGGGCAGGGGGTAGCCACGGGCCGCGAGCTCGCCGAGGACGTCCGCGTCGGTCGAGGGGTTGCGCGTCTTCGCGGTGCGGCGCAGCACGGGCAGCCCGCGCCGCACGAACAGGATCTCGGCGAGCTGCTGGGGCGAGTTGATGTTGAACGGACCTCCGGCCTCGGCGAGGATGTCCCGCTCCAGCCCGGCGAGGGAGGTCTCCAGCCGGCGCGAGAGGTCGTCCAGGACGGAGGTGTCGAGGCGGATGCCGTCCCGCTCCATGGCCTCGAGCACCGGCACCAGCGGCAGCTCCAGTCGGTGGAACACGTCCTCGAGCCCTTCGCGCCGGAGGCCGTCCTCGAGCACCGGGACCAGACGCGAGACCGTGGTGGCGGCGGCGGCGGCCGCGTCCCCGGCGTCCGCCGCAGCCACCCCGTGGCGGCGGGCCAGGGCCTCGAGCGCCACGGCCTCCCCCGGCGCCAGCAGGTAGCCGGCCAGCATGGTGTCGGAGGGCACGGCGTCCGGTGTGGTGCCGGCATCGCGCAGGGCGGACAGCAGCGCCTTGGCGTCGTGGCACCAGACGCGGCCGAGGCGCGGGGCGAGGAGCCGCGCGAGCTCCTCCGGAGATCCCTCCGCCGCGGCGACCTCGCCGCCGGCCGCCACCGCCAGACGGCCGCCGGCGAGGGCCACGGCGACGGGGCCCGGGCCGTCCAACAGCGCGGCCAGGGCGGCGGGTCCCACCGTCGAGGCGGGGGACGGTGGCGGGGGGGCCTCGGCCGGGCCACCCTCCAGCTCGGCGAGGAGCGAGGTGAAGCCGAGCCGCCGGTAGAGCGCCGCGAGGCCTGCCCGCTGCGGCTCGGAGCGGTCCAGCGCCTCGAGGTCCAGCGGCACGTCGAGGTCGGTGCGGATGCGGACCAGCTCGAGCGACAGCTCGACCTCGTCGCGATGCTCGGTGAGCGCCTTGCGGGCCCGAGGGGGCGTGACCTCGTCGACGTGGGCGAGGACCTCGGCCACCGAGCCCCACTGCCCGATGAGCTGCTTGGCGCCCTTCTCGCCGATGCCCGGGCAGCCGGGCACGTTGTCCGAGCTGTCCCCCATCAGCGCCAGGACCTCCGGGATCCGCCGCGGGGCCGCGCCGAAGACCTCCTCGACCCCGGCCTCGTCGAGGAGGCGCTCGAGTCGCGTGTGCCACATCTTCACGTTGGGGTCCCGGACCAGCTGCATGAGGTCCTTGTCGGTGGAGGCGATCACCACCTCGATGCCGGCGGCGTCGGCCCGGGCGGCCACGGTGCCGATGACGTCGTCGGCCTCCACGTCCGCCACCGCGAGGACCTCGAGCCCGAGGAGGCGGACGGCCTCCTGGGTGAGCGGGATCTGCACCGCCAGGTCCTCGGGCATGGGTGCGCGCTGGGCCTTGTAGCGCTCGTCCATGCGGGTGCGGAACGTCTCCTTGCCGACGTCGAAGGCCACGCCCACGTGGGTGGGCTCGAGCTCGCGGAGCATGCGGTGGAGCATGCGGAGGAAGCCGTAGGCGGCGCCGGTGGGCGTGCCGTCCGGGGCGGTGAGGGGGGTGCGGATGGCGAAGAAGGCGCGGTACAGGTTCGAGTGCCCGTCGACGAGCAGAAGTCTCGGCATGCCCGAACGATAGCATGCCGGCCGCGGCCGCTGCGGGGCCGGCCGCGCTCTGCTACCCTCCGGCGGTGATCGACAATGCGCTCCTCGCCGAGGCGCTGTTCGAGCTCGCCGAGAGCCACCCCGCGGGCGAGGAGAGGCTGGAGCTGCTCCGCGCCGCCTACGCCATCTTCGACCACCCCCGCGAGCTCGCCGCGAGCCGCCGGCTGCCCGAGACCGTGCCCCTCGAGACGCTCCCCACCGTGACGATGCTGCGCACGGTCCGCAGTGCCGAGGCGCTGGCCGCCGCGGTGCAGCGGCTGGCGGGGCCGCTGGAGCGGCGGGGCGGGGCGACCCGGGAGGGGTTCCTGTCGGCCGCCGAGGTGGCCGGGGTCCTCGGCGGCGGGGACCTCGACCCCCTGCAGCTTCGCGGCGCCTGTCACTGGCACACGCGGGCGTCGGACGGGGTGGCGAGCCTCGAGGCCATGACGCGCGCATGCCTGCGACGCGGCGCGTCCTGGGCGCTGGTCGCCGACCACACGCGGGGGCTCGCCTGCGTGAACGGCCTCGACGGCGAGGGCGTGGCCATGCAGCGGCGGGGCGTGGCGGCGTGGAACCGGCGGCGGGGCGACGAGCTCTGGCTCGTCCAGGGCCTCGAGGCGGAGATCGGCGAGGACGGCACGCTGGACCTGCCGCGGCGGGAGCGCGCGGGCGTCGCCGTGGTCGCCGCGGTGCACACCGGCCTCACCGACCGGCGCGACCAGACGTCCCGCTACCTCAAGGCGCTGTCCCAGCCCGGGGTCTGGGCGCTCGCGCATCCGCGGGGGCGGCTGTTCGCCCGCAGGAGCGGCGTGCGAGCCAACTGGGAGGTGGTCTTCCGGGCCGCCGCCGAGGCCGGCGTGCTCCTGGAGATCAACGGGTTCCCGCGCCGCCAGGACCTCGACCCCACCCTCGTCCGCCTCGCCGCGGAGAGCGGGTGCCGCTTCCTCGCGGCCTCCGACGCCCACCACCCGCGCCACCTGGTCTTCGACGAGACGGCGCTGGCAATCGCGGTCCGGGCCGGCATGGACCGCGACAGCATCGTCAATTTCGACACGCGGTACCGGCTGGCCCAGGACTACCCCGCCCTCGCCGTCGAGTAGACGGCTCCGGGGCCGCCGGAGCCGGGGTCTACTCGAGCCCGGCGAACAGCGGCGTGGAGATGTAGCGCTCCGACGTGGACGGCACCACGAACACGATGAGCTTGCCGCCGGACTCCGGCCTCCGCGCCAGCTCCAGCGCGGCCTGGCAGGCGGCGCCCGAGGAGATCCCGGCGAGGATCCCCTCCTCGCGGGCCAGGCGGCGGGCCATGGCGAAGGCGGCCTCGCTGCCGACCTGCACCACCTCGTCGATGAGGCTCGTGTCGAGGTTGGCCGGCACGAAGCCGGCGCCGATGCCCTGGATCTTGTGCGGGCCGGGCTGGCCCCCCGACAGGACCGGGGACTCGGAGGGCTCCACGGCCACCATCCGGGTGCCGGGGCGCCGCTGCTTCCACACCCGCCCGACGCCGGTGATCGTGCCGCCGGTGCCGACGCCGGCCACGAAGATGTCCATGGTTCCGTCGGTGTCCCGCCACAGCTCCTCGGCGGTGGTGCGCTCGTGGATGGCGGGGTTGGCGGGGTTCTCGAACTGCTGCGGCATGGCCGCGCCGGGGGTCTCCTCGAGCAGTTCCACCGCTCGGCGGATGGCCCCCTTCATGCCGTCCGCCGCCGGCGTCAGCACCACCTCGGCCCCGAGCAGGCGGAGCACCTTGCGCCGCTCGACGGACATCGACTCCGGCATGGTGAGGACGCAGCGGTAGCCACGCGCGGCGGCCACCATGGCGAGGGCCACCCCGGTGTTTCCCGAGGTGGGCTCGACGAGGGTCGACCGCCCGCGCACCAGACGGCCCTCGGCCTCCATGGCGTCGACCATGGCGGTGCCGATGCGGTCCTTCACCGAGTGCGCCGGGTTGAAGAACTCGAGCTTGGCCGCCACGGTGGCCCCGGTGCCCTGGGTGATCTTGTTGAGTCGCACCAAGGGCGTGTTTCCGATGAGCCGGGTCATGTCTTCGGCGATGCGCATACGCTCCTCCTCGGGGCCCGGGGGCGGCCGCTGTATGCGGCAACCGCCCCGTCCGTGCCGCCGATTCCAGCCCCGCCCCCGCGGCGCCGGAGGTGCGGCCGGGGGAGATCCGGACGGGTGTGGAAGACGGGGGACAGGAGGCGGGCGGGGGGCCGCGAGGGCCCCCCGCAACCAACGGCCGGCCGGCGCGGGTCGCGGCTCCCCAGCCCCGTGGAGCCCGCACCGGACCGCTGTGCTTCTACAACGACTGCGCCTCGGCCCTTCCTCCGCGGGTTGCGCGGCTCGGCGTCTCGACGCCGTCCGCCGGCGGGGGCAGCGGCCGACTCCCTCCCGGGGGCCTCGTGGGCCGTGGACGCGTTGCCCGGTTGCAGCCTCGCGTCCGCCGGACCCCGCCCGTCCAGGAGCCGTGCTGCGCGCGCCGTCGTGGTCCCGGTCCCGGTGAGGGAGCGGAGGACGGCGGGCTGCCGGACGGGGTGTGTGCAACGTTAAACATGCTCACGTTAGCCACTTTCACAATGATGCGATCGGTCCGTGACATCTGTCAACCCCTCCGGAGGTGTTGTTGCACGGTGGTCGCGGGCTCGTGCGCGGAGAGTACAATGTCACCGGAGGTGGATCCATGGACTTTCTGAAAAGCCTTCCCCAGAGGGCTCGCGAGGTTGGTGGGCACGTGGTGCTGGTGGAGGGAGACGATCCCCGCGTGGTGGAGGCGGCCCAGGCGATCCTCGCGGGGAACTACGCCCGCGTGACACTGCTGTGCCCCCATGCGAAGCGGACCCCGACCCACGCCGCGCTGGAGGCGGCCGGCGCCGCCGTCACCGACCCCGTCACCGACCCGCGCCGCGAAGCGCTGTGCGACCTCCTGTTCGCGAAGCGGGCACCCAAGGGCTGGAGCCGGGAGCAGGTGGAGGCTGCGGCCAGCGACCCGCTGTACTTCGCCTCGCTGCTGGTGGCGGCCGGGGAGTGCGACACGTCGGTGGGCGGTGCGGTGCGCACCACGGCGGAAACCGTGCGCGCGGCCCTGCACTCCATCGGGCCCGCCAAGGGGATCCGCACGGTGTCCTCGTCGTTCATCATGGTGCACCCGGACCGACAGTGGGGCCACGAGGGGATCATGGTCTTCGCGGACTGCGCGGTGATGCCCGACCCCGATCCCGACCAGCTCGCCGACATCGCGATGGGGGCCGCCGAGACGTTCCGAGCGGTCGTGGGCGGCGAGCCGAAGGTGGCGCTGTTGTCGTTCTCCACCAAGGGCTCGGCGGAGCACCCCCTGGTGGACAAGGTGCGGGCGGCCGGCGGCCGGCTCCGGGAGCGCGGGGTGGGGTTCGAGTTCGACGACGAGCTCCAGCTCGACGCGGCGCTGATCCCGGCCATCGGGGAGCGCAAGGCCCGGGGCTCGGCGGTGGCCGGCCGGGCGAACGTCCTGGTCTTCCCCGATCTCAACGCCGGCAACATCGGCTACAAGCTGACCGAGCGCCTCGGCGGCGCCCGCGCCCTGGGACCTCTTCTGCAGGGCCTGGCGCGTCCCGCGAACGATCTCTCCCGTGGCTGCTCGGCGCGGGATGTGGTAGAAACGTCTTGCCTTTCGCTGCTGCAAGCGGCGCTCGGCAAGGAGGCGCGCGTCTGACATGAGGGTCCTGGTGGTGGGCAGCGGCGCCCGGGAGCACGCGCTGGCCTGGCGGCTGTCCCGGGCGGAGGGAGTCGGTGAGCTGTACGCGGCGCCTGGCAATCCGGGTATCGGCCAGCTGGCGCGCTGCGTCCCCATCGCCGCCGACGCCACCGTGGAGCTGGCCGAGTTCGCGTCCTCCCTCCACATCGACCTCACCGTGGTGGGCCCGGAGCTCCCCCTGGTGCTGGGGATCGGCGACGAGTTCCGGCGCCGGGACCTGACCATCCTGGGGCCCTCCCGCGGCGGCGCGGAGCTCGAGGGCTCCAAGGTCTTCACCAAGGAGTTCTGCCTGCGACACGGCATTCCCACCGCCGACGCGGCGGTCGTCCGCACCCGGGACGAGGCGGTGGCGGCGGTGCGGCGGCTGGGCGTGCCGGTGGTCTTCAAGGCCGACGGGCTGGCCGCGGGGAAGGGCGTGCTGGTCTGCCAGAGCCGGGACGAGGTCGAGACCGCGATGGTCCGCTTCTTCGAGGAGCGCTCCTTCGGGGCCGCCGGCGACCGGGTCCTGGTCGAGCAGTGCCTGGTGGGCGACGAGGTGTCGTTCATGGTGCTCACCGACGGCACCTCGGTCGTACCCCTCGCGTCGTCCCGGGACTACAAGCGGCTGCTCGACGAAGACCGCGGTCCCAACACCGGAGGCATGGGCGCCATCTCCCCCGCTCCCCTGGCCCCCGAGCTGGCGGGCGCCATCCTCCGGGACATCATTCACCCGACGGTCCGCGGCCTCAACGAGGAGGGGCGCTCCTACCGGGGCGTCCTCTACGCCGGGGTGATGGTCACCGCCGAGGGCCCGAAGCTGCTCGAGTACAACTGCCGGCTGGGCGACCCCGAGGCCCAGGTGGTGCTGCCCCGTCTCGACGGCAACCTCGCCGCCCTGCTGCGGGCCACGGCCCGCGGGGAGCTCGGCACGGTGCGCGCCTCCTGGAAGCGGGAGGCCGCCGCGTGCGTGGTGCTGGCGGCGGAGGGATACCCGGCGTCGCCCCGGCGCGGCGACGCCATCACGGGTCTGCCCGAGGCGCTCGCGCTGCCGGGTGCGCTGGTCTTCTTCGCCGGCACCGCGGTGGAGGACGGAACCCTCGTCACGGCCGGAGGCCGCGTGCTCTCCGCGGTGGGCCGGGGCGCCTCCCTGGCCGACGCGCTGCACACCGCCTACGCGGCGGCCGGGCGGATCCGGTTCGAAGGCTGCCAGTTCCGCAGCGACATCGGGGGGGTGTGACGTGAAGCCTCAGGTGCTCGTCCTCATGGGTTCCCCCAGCGACTGGGAGATCATGCGGCACGCGGTGGCGGAGCTCGACTCCCTCGGGATCGCCAGCCGGGCCCACATCGCCTCGGCGCACCGCACGCCGGACCGCGTGCGGAGCCTCGTCGGCGGGGCGGAGCGCGACGGCGTGCGCGTGTTCATCTGCGGCGCCGGCATGGCCGCCCACCTCGCGGGGGTCGTCGCCTCCCTCACGGTGCGGCCGGTGATCGGCGTGCCGCTTCCCGGCGGGCTCGAGGGCGGCATGGACGCCCTCCTGGCGACGGTGCAGATGCCCGGTGGGGTCCCCGTCGCCACCGTGGCGGTGGGCAAGGCCGGCGCGCGCAACGCCGCTGTGCTGGCGGCCCAGATGATCGCCCTGGGCGACGGCGCCGTCGAGGAGGCCCTGCGCAGGGCCAGGGCGGCGCAGGCCGAGGCCGTGGAACGGGCCGACGCCTTGCTGACCGAAGAGAGGAGCAAAGCGTGAGCTGCTCGGAGTGTGGCGTCACGACGCCCGTGCCCGGCGTGGCACGACTGGTCCTCAGTGACGAGCTGCCGGCGCAGCTGTGCTCCACCGGCGACGGTCTCGATCTGCTTCCGGGCGGCCGGTACGTGGTGGCGACGCGGGAGGGCGAGCGCCTCGCCCTGGTGCCCGAGTACGGGCTGAAGCCCCTCCGCCCCTGCGCCGACAGGGTGGTGGGGACGGTGCTCCGGGAGGCGTCGGCCCAGGAGGTGGAGCGGGGCGCCGAGCTCACCGCCTGCGAGCGTGACGCCCTGCAGTTCTGCCGGCGCCGGGCCCGCGAGCGCTCGCTTCCGCTTCGCCCGGTGTCGGCGGTGGCCCCCCTCGACCGGGACACGCTGACCGTGACCTACGCTGCGGAGGAGCGCGTGGACGTGCGCGACCTCGCCCGGGACCTCTCCCAGTACACGCGCCGCCGGGTCGACCTCAAGCCCATCGGGGTGCGGGACCAGGCGAAGGAGAGCGGGGGGCTCGGCCACTGCGGCCGGGTGCTGTGCTGCGCCACCTTCATGTCGCGCTTCAGCTCGGTCACCGTGCGCATGGCCAAGGCGCAGAACCTCGCGCTCAACCCCTCGCGCATCTCCGGGATGTGCGGGCGTCTGATGTGCTGTCTCGCCCACGAGGCCCCCGACAAGCTGCTGCAGCGCCGCCGCGAGAACCACTCCTGACGCGCCCCCGGGGGGTCGCCGAAGAGAGCGCGAGCTAAACTCTTTCGCTCCGGCGTCCGTACATTTACAGCGGGGCCAGCACGATGGTATAGTGCTTTCCATATCAGTGGCGGTGAGGCTATGAGAGACAGTGACAACTCAGGTGGCGGTGCGCTGCCCAGCAGGAGGCTCATCCGGCCCTCGATTTCCGAGGTCACCGATCGCGC
This sequence comes from uncultured Acidobacteriota bacterium, assembly GCA_963751245.1. Taxonomy (GTDB): domain Bacteria; phylum Acidobacteriota; class Thermoanaerobaculia; order Thermoanaerobaculales; family Thermoanaerobaculaceae; genus CAVVTR01. The sequence goes on from CAVVTR010000007.1 coordinate 305,575, forward strand.
GTCTTTGCGCCAGACGTCCCACCGCAAGCAGGCGCCGCCTGAACAGACCAACGCCGAGAACTACTACTTTATCAAGCAGATGCAGAACAAGACGGCGATGGTCGTGGTGCTCGACGACGGGACCGAGCTCAACGGCTGGATCGAGTGGTACGACCGGGAGTGCATCAAGCTCAACCGTCACGACGGGCCCAACCTCATGATCTACAAGCACTCCATCCGCTACATGTTCAAGGCGGAGGAGCTGCGTCAGCGTCGTCGCCGGCGGCCGACGGAGTGAGCCGTCCCGCGGCGCGCATCAGCGTCTCGTAGAGTTCCGAAGGACTGAGAAGCCGCTGTAGGCCGAAGCGGTCCGGCGGGGCCGCGTCGAGGAGGTGGACGGCGCGCCGCGCGATGTAGGCGAAGTTGTGGCGCACCTGCATCGAGGCCGGGTCCCGGTACATTGCCCGCAGCACCTCGAGCTGCTCCGCCAGCGCCTGCCGGCGGTCGAGGCCGTCCAGGAAGGCCCGGCTGTCCGCCGTTGCGGCGGCCGGCAGGCGGGGCGGCCGGAGGTCGGCCGTGAGGGCCTCCAGCTCCGCCGTCACCGGGTCCTTCGGGCGCGCCGGGCGGGGGCCCTCGTCGAGGAGCACCGGACGGCGGGTGCAGTTGCCGCGGTGGACCTCCTGCGAGGTCACGATCCAGCCCAGGTTGTGCACCCTCAGCTGGGACGACACAGTGCTCTGCAGGGACTCGAGGAACGGGCTCACCGCCCCGTCGAAGGACTCGCCGACGCCGTCGAACATGTTCAGCACGAAGTGGACGCCGAAGCCGGCCACGGTCGAGGCGAGGGCGTGCACGATGGGGTCGTCGCCGAAGGCGTCGAGGAGCTCGGCGAGGAAGGCGTCAAGCGTCTCGAGCGCGGAGTCGTAGGGGTCCTCGACGCGGTCGAGGAGGGTGTTGATGGTCGCAAGGGCGAGGCCGCGGCCGTTCCCCGACAGCGGCCCCCGGGGCGCGAACAGAACGCGGAGCTTGCGGAACAGGAGCGCCCGGACGATGTCCGCGGCCGCCATCGTGGCGGCCGGGTGGTGCGGCGTGAACACCAGCACACCGGAGTTGGAGTGCGGCATGAAGTCGAGCACGTTGGGGTCGAGGCCGGCGCGCAGGTCGAGCACCACGTAGTCGGCGGGCAGGGCGTTGATGGCGCTCATGAGCCGGTGCCGGTCGACGTCGGAGAGCTCGGTGAACTGCTCCATGGCGTGCACGGGCGCGGCGGCGAAGGCGAACCCGGCGAACCGGCCTCCCGGGTCCAGGGTGGCGGGCAGAGTGGTCAGGCAACGGTCGAGCGGCTCGCCCCGGCGCAGGAAGTGGTAGAGGTCGCGCTGCACGGGGGCGTCGAGGGTGTTGCGGATCGAGGAGGTGCCCGGATCGAGGTCCACCAGCACGGTGGGCGCCATCCGCGAGAGTGCCAGGGCGAAGTTGAGGGCGAAGGTGCTCTTGCCCACACCGCCCTTCCCCGAGGCGACCGGAATGATCCGCCGGACGCTCATCCCCCGGCCGTCTGCACGAGCGCCTCCAGTTGCGCGCAGACCACGTCGAGAGCCACGGAGTTGAAGCCCCCTTCCGGGATGATGAGGTCGGCCCAGCGCTTGGAAGGCTCCACGAACTCGAGGTGCATGGGACGCACGGTCTCCATGTACTGCGCCACCACGCTCTCCACGCTGCGCCCCCGCTCCCGGATGTCCCGCCGCAACCGGCGGATGAAGCGCAGGTCGGCGTCGGTGTCCACGAAGATCTTGATGTCGAAAAGCTCCCGCAGGGCGGGCTCGGCGAAGAGGAGGATCCCCTCCACCAGCACCACCCGGTGGGGCTCGACGCGGCGCGTGCGGTCCGTGCGCACGTGGCGCGTGAAGTCGTAGACCGGGATCTCCGCCGCCCGCCCGGCCTTGAGGGCGGCGATGTGCGCGGCGAGGAGATCGCTCTCCAGGGCGTTGGGGTGGTCGAAGTTGTGGTGTGCGAGCTCGTGCCGGTCGTGTCCGGCGAGATCGCGGTAGTAGCTGTCGTGCTGCAGGTAGGCGATGCGGTCGGCCCCGATGCGGGCGACGATGGCCTCGGCCACGGTGGTCTTGCCGGATCCCGTGCCGCCGGCGACGCCGATGCAGACCCGCTCGCTCACCGCCGCCCGCCGCTGCCGAGCATCGTCGCTCCCACCGTGTCCGCCTCCGTCGAGATCTGCCGGGGCGGGGCCGCGACCGCGCTCCGGCGCCCCATGATACCCCGGTGGCGTTAGAGTGACGCCGATGACGAGATCGCGGGGCTTGGTCCTCATGGTCGCGGCCACCCTCGTGTGGGGCGCCACCTTCACGGTGGTGAAGACGGCCCTCGCCGACGCGGGGCCGCTCACCTTCCTCGCCCTCCGCTTCGCGCTGGCTGCGGCGGTGGTGCTGCCGGCGCTGCGGCGCGCGGGCGCCGCGGCGTTCCGCTCCCCGTGGGTGCTGCTGTGCGGCGCCGCCCTGTTCGCCGGCTACGGCTTCCAGACCGCGGGTCTCGCCGCCACCACCCCCGCCCGCTCCGCGTTCGTGACCTCGCTGTCCGTGATCCTCGTCCCCCTCCTCGAGCCCCTGGCCGGGCTCGGACGCCCCGGTCGCCGAGCCTGGGCCGGGGCGCTGCTCGCCCTCGCCGGGCTCGCGGTGCTGCTGCGCCCGGACGGGGGGGCCGTCGGCGCCGGGGACGCGCTGACGCTGGGGTGCGCGGTGGCGTTCGCGGTCCACCTGCTGCTCCTCCAGCGGGCGGTGCGGCAGACGCCGGCAGCGGCGGTGAACGCGGTCCAGGTCGCCGTGGTGGCGGTCCTCGCCGTGCCGGCGGCCGCCGTGGAGGGGTGGCGCGTGACGCCGACGGCGCGCCTGGGCGTGGCGCTGGCGGTGACGGCGGTCCTCGCCACCGTGCTGGCGTTCCGCGCCATGGCGGAGGCCCAGAGGGTGGTGAGCGCGGCGCAGACGGCGGTGGTGCTGGCCTTCGAGCCCGTGGCGGCGGGGATCATCTCCGTCGCCCTGGGCCAGGACGCGGTCACCCTGCCCCTGGTGGCCGGTGGCGTGCTGGTGGTCGCGGGGGTCATCGTCGCCACCGCGAGGGCGGACCTGGGCGTCGGCGCGGGGCAGGCGGAGCCGGCGTAGGCGGCCGCGGGCGGCTCAGGCGAGCCGGTTCCGGATGGCCTCCACCGCCGCGGCGGCGTGGAGGCGGCCGTTCTCGATGAAGACCTCGCCGGTGCGCGGCCCGAACCCCGCGGAGCCGATGACGAACAGCCCCGGGACGGTGGACTCGAAGGTCTCCGGATCGAGGACGACGCTGCCGTCCGGCCGAACCTCGGCGCCCGCGGCGCGGACCAGCGCCGGGTCGGCGTGGTAGCCGGTGCACAGGAGAACGTGGTCGGCCGGCACCTCCAGGTCCCGGTCGCCGAGACGGTAGCGCACCGCCTCGGGCGTGACGGCCGTGACCTCGGCGCTGTACTCCGCGGTCACGGAGCCCTCCCGGATGCGGTTCTCGATGTCGGGGCGGATCCAGTACTTGACGGTGGGGCGCAGGCTCGCGCCGCGCACCAGCATGGTCACGGAGGAGGCCACCCGGTAGAGCTCCAGCGCTGCTTCCACCGCAGAGTTGCCCCCGCCCACGATGACCACCCGACGGCGCCAGAAGGGGTGGGGCTCGCCGAAGTAGTGGCTGACGTGAGGGAGGTCCTCACCGGGGACACCGAGCACGTTGGGGTTCGCGTAGTACCCGGTGGCGACGATCACCGCGCTGCAGAGCGTGGTGACGGTGCCGGCGGGGCCGACCGTGGCGACGGCGAACCCGTTCCCGTCCCGGGTGACGGCCGTGACCTCCGTGTAGGTGGCGACGTGGAGCCCTTCGCGCTCCGAGACCTTGCGGTAGTAGTCCATGGCCTCGCGGCGGCTCGCCTTGGGTCCCCCGGTGACCAGGGGGTGGTCGCCGATCTCCAGCAGCTCGTTGGAGGTGAAGAAGATCATGTTGGTGGGGTAGGCCGCCACCGACGCCACCAGGGAGCCGCGCTCCCAGACGCGTTCGGTGAACCCGGCGCGGCGCACGGCGATGGCCGCCGCCAGGCCCACGGGACCGGCCCCCACGATGCCGACGTCGCAGCTGGAGGGGTTCGTGCTCGTCATGGTATCCCTGAACCGCCCCGGCCCCCTCAGCCTTCCGGACCGCCCTCCCGGCTCACCGACCCCGCGTCGGTCGAGGCGTAGCGGCTGTCCCCGAGGTAGAGGAGCGGCGCCACGCGGTCGAGCCGCAGCGTGCCGGCGGCGTCGAAGGTGCCCTCCCGGGTGAACAGCCGCTGGACCTGACCCACCAGCAACGTCTGATCCCCCAGGTGGTGCCGCTCCAGCAGCAGGCACTCGGCGGCGGCGTATGCGGCCGCCAGGCTCGGCGTGCGCATCGCCTCCGGAGGGCGCAGGACGAGGCGGAGCTCCTTCACCTTGTCCACGTCCCGTCCGGAGAGCCGTCCCAGCGCCTCGGCCAGGGGAGCGTCCTCGCGGGCCAGGTAGTTCAGGGTGAACTCACCCGTGCGCAGCACCAGGTGGTGCGTCGCGGTGGCGGGGGAGAGGCACACGCCGAAGAGCGGCGGATCCGAGGAAAGCGGCGTGGCCCACGTGACCGGGGCGAAGTTGGTGGTGCCCCTGACGTCGTCGCGCACCCCCACGATGCACACCAGCCGGGGATAGTAGAAGTAGGACGTGCCCGCCACCGCCTGCTCCATGACAGCCTCCCTGGGTGCCAGCGCACCCGGTCCATGATAGCCGTCCGCGCGGAGGGCCGGCCCGGCGCCGACACTTTCTTGACACGCCTCCGGCGCTCGCGTAGCGTTTGCTCTCCGGTGGCATCGGGAGGTCGGCGTGGCTCGCCTCGCAGAGTTTGAGGGCAAGGGGTTGCTGGCGGATGCCGGTGTCGGGATCCCGCGCGGCGAGGTGGCCCGGACGCCGGCCGAGGCGCGGGCCGCCGCCGAGCGGCTGGGATGCGAGCTGGTCGTGAAGGCGCAGGCGTCGACCACCGGCCGTGCCGGCCAGGGGCTGATCGTCTTCGCCGCCACCCCCGCCGAGGCCGAGGCTGCTGCAGCGGCTCTCCTGGGCCGGACGGTGGGCAGCTTCCCGGTGGGCGAGGTGCTCGTGGAGGAGCGGCTGGAGCTGGCCTCGGAGCGTTACGCGGGCATCATCCTGGACGACCGCCGGCGGTGCCCCGTGCTGCTGGTCTCGGCGCGGGGCGGGACCGGAATCGAGGAGATCGCGCGGGAGGACCCCGCCGCCGTCACCGAGCTGGCCCTGGACCCGGTGGAGGGGCTCGCCGACCACGCCGCCCGGGAGCTGTGGCGCCGGGTGGGGGTCCACGGCGAGGAGCAGAGCCGGCTGGCCGCTGCCTGCGTCCGGCTGTGGCGGGTCGCACGCAGGGTCGAGGCCCGCGCCGCCGAGATCAACCCGCTGGTGGTCACCACCGACGGCGCGGTGCGCGCCCTGGACTGCCGCATCACGGTGGACGACGCGGCCGTGTTCCGCCACGGCGAGCTGGGCATCGAGGTGGCCCGCGAGCTGGGCCATCCGCCCACGGAGCTGGAGCGCGTGGCGTGGGGGGTGGAGCGGGACGACTACCGCGGCACCTTCTACTTCCTCCAGATGCGCGACGACATCACCCCCGGCGACGGGGTCGTGGCGTTCCACGGTGCCGGCGGCGGTGGCTCGATGATGGCCATGGACGCCCTGCAGCGGCACGGCTTCGGCGTGGCCAACTTCTGCGACACGTCGGGAAACCCGCCGGCCTCCAAGGTCTACCGGGCGGCGCGGATCCTGCTGTCACAGCCCGGCGTGGACGGCTACTTCGGTTCCGGCTCCGGCGTCGCCTCGCAGGAGCAGTTCCACTCGGCCCGGGGCCTCGTCAAGGCGTTCCTGGAGGAGCCCCTCAGCGTGCCTGCCGTGGTCCGGCTGGGCGGCAACGGCGAGGACAAGGCCATCGAGGTGCTCACCACCTTCACCCGGGAGCTGAGGGTGCCGGTGGAGTGCTACGGCAAGGACACGCCGGTGGACGAGTGCGCCCGCCGCCTGCGCACCCTCGTGGAGGAGGCGGCGCCGCCGCCCCGCACGCCGCGCGGGGAGGCGCCTGCCGCCGAGCGTCCCTACACCTTCGCCACGCCCACCGGGAGCATCACTTACGACCACGCCGTCTGCGCCCGCTGCGAGAGCAAGGTGTGCGTGAGCGCGTGCGTGCCGGAGATTCTCGCCCTGGACGACGCCGGCCTGCCGGTGCTGGCCGTGACGCCCGAGGAGGCGCGCCGGGGGCGCTGTATCGAGTGCCTGGCGTGCGACGTGGACTGCCGTGCGCTGGGCGCCGGCGGCGGCCGCGCCGAGCTTCCGATCCCGGGGCTCGACGCCTGGCGCCGGCGCCGCGGGATGGAGTGAACCGTGGCCATCCTCGTCGACGAGACCACCCCCGTCATCGTGCAGGGCATCACCGGCCGCGAGGGCCGGGCCCGTACCCGGCTCATGCGCGAGTACGGCACCAACGTCGTGGCGGGCTGCACGCCGGGCCGCGGCGGCGAGGTCGTGGATGGGATTCCCGTCTACGACACCGTGGCCGAGGCGGTGGAGCGCCACGGGCCCTTCGGCGCCAGCGTGATCTTCGTGCCCGCCCCGGTGGTCCGCGACGCCGCACTGGAGGCGGTGGCCTCCCGCGTGGAGCTGGTCGTGCTGGTGGGCGACCGGGTGCCGGTGTGGGACGTGCTCGAGGTGGCGCGGGCGGCGGCGCGCGAAGGTGTGAGCTTCCTGGGCCCCAACACCCTGGGGTGCCTTTCGGTGGGCCGCGCCGTGCTGGGGATGATCGGAGGCCGGGCGCGGTCGGCCCGGGAGTGGTTCCGGCCCGGCCCCGTGGGGGTCGTGTCCCGCTCGGGGGGGATGACCTCGTCGACCGGCTACTACCTGTGTCGCGCCGGTCTCGGCCTGTCCTCCCTGGTGCACGTGGGCGGGGACGGCATCGTCGGGCTGCCCCTCCCCGACGTGGCGCAGCTCTTCGAGGCCGACCCCGGGACCCGGTGCATCGCCATGTTCGGCGAGATCGGCGGCTCCCAGGAGGAGCGGGTGGCGGGGCTGATGGCGTCGGGTGCGGTGACCAAGCCGGTGGTGGCCTACATCGGCGGCCGCGCGGCGACGGCCGGGGTGCGCTTCTCCCACGCCGGCGCCATCGTCGAGGGGGGGCGCGGCACCCACGAGGGCAAGGTCGCGGCGCTGCGCGAAGCCGGCGCCGTCGTGGTGGAGACCTTCGACGAGCTGCCGGCGGCGGTGCGCCGCGTTGTGGAGGGTTGAGCATGGCTGACCTGCACTGGAACACGGCGGTGACGTCCATCGCCCCCAACGAGATCCGCGTCCGGGGCTACCGCATGGACGAGCTGATGGGAGGCGTCACCCTGGGCGAGGCCGTCTACCTCGTCATCCGGGGCGAGCTTCCGGGCGAGGCCACGGGACGGTTGATGGAGGCCATGCTGGTGGCCTCCCTGGACCACGGCGTCACCCCCCCCTCCACCCTCGCCGTGCGCAACGCCGCCTCCACAGGGGCGCCCCTCAACGCCTGCCTGGCGAGCGGCGCGCTGGCGGTGAACCGCCACCACGGCGGCGCGGTCGAGAGCTGCATGCGCCTCCTCGCCCGCGGCGCGGAGCTGGTCGCAGGGGGGCAGACGCCCGCCGCCGCGGCCACCGCCCTGGCCGCCGGCGAGAGGGCCGCGGGGCGCCGGCTGCCCGGGTTCGGGCACCGCATCCACACCGACGACCCCCGGGCCGGGCGGCTCCTCGCCCTGGCGCGGGAGGCCGGCGCCGCCGGCGTCCACGTGGCCGTGGCGGAGGCGCTGGTGGAGGTCCTGGCTGCGGGGGGGAAGCGGCTTCCCCTCAACGTGGACGGCGCCATCGCCGCCGTCCTCGCCGAGCTCGGCTTCGCGCCGGAGCTCGCCAACGGCTTCTTCATCCTGGCCCGGACGGCGGGGTGGATGGCCCACGTGCAGGAGGAGCTGTCCCGGGAGAAGCCTATGCGGCGCATCGATCCCGTGGACCACGGCTACGACGGACCGCCTCCCCGCGACCTCGGCAGGTAGCGGGGGCCCGCGGCCGGCGAGCCCGGCGTCCCGCCCCGCGGCGGCGGCGGGGCGCCTTCGACGAGCGGCAAAGGAGAGACGAGATGGCCAAGTACCGAATCGCGTGGCTGCCCGGCGACGGGATCGGCAACGATGTCATGGAGGCGACCCGCCTCGTGCTGGACGCGCTGTCCTTCGACGCGTCCTACGTGCGCGGCGACATCGGCTGGGAGCTGTGGCGCCGCGAGGGCAACGCCCTTCCCGACCGTACCCTGGCGATGCTGAAGGAGACCGACTGCGCCCTGTTCGGGGCCATCACCTCCAAGCCCAAGGAGGAGGCGGACGCAGAGCTGGCCCCTTCGCTCCGCGGCAAGGGGTTCGTCTACTTCTCCCCCATCGTGCGGCTCCGCCAGGAGCTCAACCTCCACACCAACCTGCGCCCCTGCAAGGCCTACCCGGGAAACCCCCTCAACTACAAGGAGGGCATCGACCTCGTCATCTTCCGGGAGAACACCGAGGGGATGTACGGCGGGGTCGAGTTCCACCCCCTGCCGCAGCAGGTCTACGACGCGCTGTGCCTGCACCCCAAGATGAAGCGCTTCGGCGCCTTCGGCCTGGAGAACATCGCGCTGTCCACCCGCATCATGACCCGGCAGGGCTGCGCCAGCATCGTCCGGCAGGGCTTCGAGTACGCCCGCACCCACGGCCGCCGGAGCGTGACCATCGTCGACAAGCCCAACGTGCTCCGGGAGACCGGCGGGCTCATGGTCCGCACGGCCCGGGAGATCGCCCGGGAGTACCCCGGGATCCCCATGTGGGAGACCAACATCGACGCCCAGTGCATGTGGTTGCTCAAGAACCCCTTCGACTACGACGTCCTGGTCTGCGAGAACATGTTCGGCGACATCATCTCCGACCTGGCGGCTCAGCTGGTGGGCGGCATGGGGTTCGCCGCGGCGGGCAACATCGGCGACCACTACGCTGTGTTCGAGCCCACCCACGGGTCCGCCCCCAAGTACGCCGGGGCGTACAAGGTCAACCCCATCGCGTGCATGCTCGCGGCCAAGCTGATGCTCGAGTGGCTGGGTGAGGGCGACGCGGCGGCCGGGATGGACGAGGCCGTCACCTCCGTGATCGCGGAGGGCGCGGTGCGGACCTACGACATGGGGGGAACCGCCTCCACGCTGGACGTGGCGCGGGCGGTGGCGGACCGGCTGCGCTGAGCGCGGGCCGTGGCGTGGCCTCCGGCGCCGGGTGCTACGATGCCTTCAACACATCGCGTGGAGGGAGGTGTCGGATGGCCCGTGTGAACTGGCGGCGGGTGTGGCTGGGGGCGTTCTTCGGAGGCGTCACCTGGGTGATCTGGTCCACCATCATCGGCCTGGCGGTGGTGAGTCCGCGGTACATGGAGGCCCAGCGGGCCGGGTGGTTCCTCACGCAGCCCCGCTACCCGTTCTTCATGGCGGCGTGGATCGTCGCCATCTTCGTCCTCGCCTTCGTCCTCGCGTGGCTCTACGCCGGCGTCCGCAACACCTTCGGCGCCGGACCCTTGACGGCGATCCTGGTCGGTGTCGCGGTGGGCTTCGCCTCCGGCTTCCCGATGAACTTCGCCCTCGCGACCTGGGCGCCCTTCGACAGGATCTTCCCCCTGTGGTGGATGCTGGAGCTGTGGCTGGGCGCCGTGCTCGCCGCGCTGGCGGCGGGCTGGGTGTACAGGGACTGACCCCGCTCCGGCCTTGATTCCGGTCGAGGCGCGCGCCGCCCCCCGGGGTCATGGTGGCCCGGGAGGCGGCGATGGCAGGCCGCGGGAGGACGGCGGTGGCACCGGCGCGCCGGGTGGTCCAGGGCGCCTTCGCCCTCCTCTCGGTCGCCGTCGGCCTCGACCTCTCCAAGTGGGCGGCGGCCAGGTTCGCCGGGGCCGACGCGGGCGTGGCCCGTCCCCCGGGGGGCGAGGGCTTTCTGCCCATCCGGCGCTGATGTCCCTGCGGCGGCGGCCGGGGACCGCGGTGGTGGTGGCCGTCGCGCTGTGGCTCGCCGGTGCCTTCCGCCTCACCGGACACGGGCGAGGCGGTGCGGCGGGGAACGCGGGGGCGAAGGCGCTTCCCGGGCAAGGGTCGCCCGGTGTCATCCGGGATGCACGCCACCCGGACTGCCCGCGGACGGACCCGGGCAGCCGGACTTGTCCCGCCGGCAGGTGAGGCCGGCGCTCCTTACACCCCCATCTGCCGGATCTTCATCACGAGCGCCACGATGGCGACGAGGATGATGCCGAGGGAGATGAACAGCCCCCGCCGCCGGAAGTGGAGCTCGTCCTCGGCCTTCTGCGCCAGCGTGTCGGCCGCGCTGCTGTCGTCGCCCGCCGCTTTGGTGTGCTCCCTGATCGTCGCCTCGGACACGGTGTGGATGGCGTTGCGGGCGAGGACGATGGCCTGGTGGGCGCCCTCGAGCTTCACCTCGGCGTCCTCCATGAGCATGCCCGCCTTCTCGACCCGGTCCACGCGGGTGCGGGCCGACGCCTCGGCGCCGGTGGCGCCGTTGATGGCGGAGGCGATGGCCTGCGCCGCCTTGCCACCCGCGTCGTCGGACTCGTGGCAGTCACCGCACACCTGGCCCTTGCCGACCCCGATCCAGGCGTCAGAGGGGTTGAGGATGGCGTGGTTGGAGTGGCACGCCTCGCAGGAGGCCTGGCCGAGGGCGGCGAAGGCGGGCTTGTGGGGCGAGCCGTCGAAGAGCTGCTCCTGGGTCACGTGGCAGGTGCCGCACACGCTGGCAACCGACTCCACGCCCGGGGGCGTGGCGCCGTGGGCGCCGTGGCACGAGGGGCAGGTGGGAGCAGACAGGTCGCTCCGTCTGGTCAGCGCGGCGTAGTGCACCGAGCGCTCGTAGTCGGCGACCTCCTGGCCGCTGATGCCGTAGGGCTTCATGAGCGCCGCGTTTCCGTGGCACTTACCGCAGGTCTGAACCACGTGGGTCGGAAACACCGGCGAGCGGGCGTCCTTGGGCGGGAGGACGCCGTGGGCGCCGTGGCAGGAGATGCAGGTGGCCACGTTCCGGTCGCCCCTGGCGAGGGCGAGGCCGTGCTTCGACGTGCGGTACTGGCTGAGCTGGTCGGTGGGGATGTTGGGGGCGAAGCGGAGCATGAACGTGGAGTCGGCGTGACAGGAGCCGCACATGGGCGGGACCGCCTGGGGCGTGAACGAGCCGACGAACCCCTTGCGGGGATCCATGGCGGCCTCGGGGTCGGAGGCGGTGGGGTCGCCGCCGTGACAGCCCGCGCAGGTGATGCCCTGCTGGTAGTGGATGTCGTCGCCGGCGGCGCGGGCCGGCGCGTTGAGGGTGGCGTCGTCGAGCTGGGAGTGGCAGTCGATGCACGTGCTCTTCGCGAGTGTGCCGGGGGCGGCGACGGTGCCCGGGCGGGGCGCCGCCACCGCCAGGGAGGCCGAGAGCAGGCAGACGGGGAGCAGGATGGATCTCATCGGAACACCCCCAGGAAGGAGAGCAAGGTGAAGGCGGTGATGTAGGCCAGCGCGAGCCAGCCCAGCACGAAGAAGGCGGTGCTCCTCCCGCCGCGTGTGGAGGGGCGGTCCAGGACCGGCACGAGGAACCACACCGCCCCGGCCAGGGCGAAGGCGCCCAGGCCGACGAGCTCCCCTTCGATCCCGGCGATGTGGGCGGGAAGCAGTTTCAGGGCCTGGAACATGAAGAGGAAGTACCACTCGGGCCGGATGCCGGCGGGCGCGGAGGCGAAGGGGTCGGCCTTGGTGCCCAGGTCCCAGGGGAAGAAGGCGGCCAGCGCCGCGAGGGCGGCCAGGCCGATGAGCCACGCCACGCTCTCGCGGAGCACGAAGTCGGGAACGAACTTGAGCGGCCGGCGGCGCTTCGTGTCGGACTCCAGCCCGTGGGGGATGTGGATCCCCTGCCGCTGGATGAACGTGAGGTGGGAGAGGATGAGCGCCGTGGTGAGCATCGGCAGCACCGCGACATGGAACCCGAAGAAGCGGGTGAGGGTGGCTCCGGTCACGTCCTCCCCGCCGCGCAGGAAGCGGAGCAGCCACTCGCCCACGAACGGCACCTTGCTCACCATGTCGGTGCCCACGCGGGTGGCGAAGAAGGCGAGGGTGTTCCACGGCAGCAGGTAGCCGGAGAAGCCGAAGCCCATGGCGAGGACCAGCAGCAGGAAGCCGCTCCACCACGTCAGCTCGCGGGGCCTGGCGTAGGCGCCCAGCAGGTAGACCGAGAACATGTGCAGGAACGCCGAGAGGATCATGAGGTTGGCCGACCACGAGTGGATCGATCGCACCAGCCAGCCGAACGGCACGCGGGTCATGATGAACTGCACGCTCTCGAAGGCGGCCTCGGCGGTGGGCCGGTAGTACAGCAGCAGCAGGATGCCGGTGAACACCTGCACGACGAAGAAGAACAGGGTGAGGCCGCCGAAGTAGTAGGCCCAGCTGAACCGGTGGCGGGGGACCTCCTTGTGCTGCGCGAACTCCACCAGGGGCTGCAGCTCCAGGCGGTCGTCGACGCTGCGCCAGAGACGATCGAGGATCGACATGGCTCAGGCCTCCTTGCTGACGAAGATCTGGTCCCCGGCCATGTCGACCTTGTACGGCGTGAGGGGCTTCGGGGGCGGCCCGCCGACGTTCTTCCCCTGCAGGTCGTAGAGGCCGTTGTGGCAGGCGCACCAGATCTCCTGCAGGTCGGGGCGGTACTGGACCGTGCACTGCAGGTGGGTGCACACCGCCGAGAAGGCGCGGACCTCGCCCGTCGGCGTGCGGACGAGGATCCCCGGCAGCGACCCGAAGCGGAAGATCTTGCCACTGTTGGGTGGCAGCGCCGACAGCGTCCCGGCGAGCACGCGGTTCACCGGTGCCTCGGCCACCTTCGGCGGCACCACGTAGCGGAAGACCGGGTACAGCGCCGCGATCACCGTGGCGCCGACCGAGGTGCCGAGCAGCCAGTTGATGAAGGTCTTGCGCGACACCGATGCGTCGCGGCTCCGTGCGCCCATTGAGCCCCCCCTTTCACGGCCGAGACAAATCTGTTGTCATGTTTCCTCTTTCCCCCCGGCACGTCAAGGGCAAGCCGCTCTGGCACAATGAGTCCGTGCCCGCAGAGCCCCTCGCCCAGGCCCTCCGCCGCGTCCCCATGCTGGCGTCGCTTCCTCCCGAGCTGCGCGACGCGTTGGCGGGGCTCGCCACGCGGCGGCCGGTGCGGCGGGGCGAGATCCTGTTCACCGGAGGCGAAGCCGCGGCATTCCTGCCGCTCCTGCTGGCGGGGGAGGTGAAGCTGTTCCGCACCGGGGCGGACGGACGCGAGCAGGTCCTCCACCTGGTGCGCGGACCCGCCTCCTTCGCCGAGGCGGCGGTATTCGGGCCCGGTGTGTTCCCGGCGACGGCTGAGGTGGTGCGCCCGGGCTCGCTGGCCACGGTGCCCCGGGAGGCGCTGCTGGACCTCCTGCGCCGCCGCCCCGAGGTTTCGCTGGCGCTGCTCGCCTCCATGTCGGTCTGGCTGCGCCGTCTCGCGGACCTGATCGAGGACCTCGCCCTGCACAGCGTGGAGGAGCGGGTCGCGGCCTACCTGCTCACGGTGTTCGGCCGCTCGGGGCGGCCCCTGGACGCCGGCCTCGAGGTCCGCCTCGACGACCCCAAGCGCCTCATCGCTGCGGTGTGCGGGACGGCGCCGGAGGTGCTCTCACGCACGTTCCGGCGTCTCGCCGACACCGGCGTGGTGCGGGTGGAGGGGCCGGTCGTGACGCTGCTCGATCCCGCCCGGCTCGCGGCGCTCGGCGGCGCCCCCGGTTGACCGCTCCCGGCGGGTGCGGCGACGCAGGAGGAATCCCGCGGGCGCCGGCGGCGTTGGCGGCCACGCCCGTGTATGCTGAGCGGCGCGGGACGAAAGGCGGTCTTCGTGGTGCGGATCCTGTTCATCGGAGATGTGGTCGCCAAGGTGGGACGGCGGGTCCTCAAGGATCACCTCCGCCGCCTGCAGGGGGAGCTGCAGGCGGACTTCACCATCGTCAACGTCGAGAACGCCGCCGGGGGGTTCGGCCTCACCGGGGCGGTGTGGGCCGAGCTGGCCCGCCTGCCCATCGACGTCTACACCTCGGGGAACCACATCTGGGACAAGAAGGACACGGGCGGCCTCCTGGACGCGGAGCCGCGCCTGCTGCGGCCCGCCAACTACCCGGCGGGCAACCCGGGACGCGGCCACTGCGTGGTGCGCAGCCGCGCCGGGGTTCCCGTGGCGGTGGTCAACCTCCAGGGCCTGGTGTTCATGACGCCGGTGGAGAGCCCCTTCGTCGTCGCGGACCGTATCCTCGAGGAGGTCTCGGCCCAGGCCCGGGTGGTCTTCATCGACATGCACGCCGAAGCGACCTCCGAGAAGCAGGCCATGGCCGCCTACCTGGACGGCCGGGCCAGCGCCGTCATCGGCACCCACACCCACGTCCCTACCGCCGACGAGCGCATCCTGCCCGGGGGCACCGCGGCCCTCACCGACGCCGGCATGTCGGGCCCGTACGGGGGGGTGATCGGCTTCAAGCCCCGCCAGGTCCTGGAGCGCTTCCTGCTCGGCACCCCCCGCTCCCTGGAGCCCGCCACCTCCGGTGGCGCCCTGTGCGGCGTGGTCGTGGACGTCGACGAGAGCACCGGCCGCGCCTCGTCCATCCGGCGCGTCCGGGTCGAGGAGGGCGAGGTGGGATGACCGCCGATCTCGCGGTCCTCGTCACCGCCCGCGACGAGGAGGAGCAGATCGGCGCCGCCCTCGGCACGGTAGCGGGCTGGGCCGCGGAGCTCGTGGTGGTCGTCGATCCTCGCACCCGGGACCGCACCCGGGAGCTCGCCGCGGACGCCGGGGCGCGGGTGCTCGAGCACCCCTTCGCGGGCTCCGGCGCCCAGTGCAACTTCGGCCTGGACCGGTGCCGCCACCGCTGGGTGTTCGTGCTCGACGCCGACGAGCGCGTCGGCGGGCCGCTGCGGGCGGCCGTGGCCGCCGCGGTGGCCGCGCCCCGCCACCCGGCGTACGCCGTGCGTCGGCGCAACCTCGCCTTCGGCCGGCCGCTCCGCTTCGGCGACTGGGGGCGCGACCGCGTCGTGCGCCTCGTGGACCGGTTCGAGGCCCGCTACGTGGAGCTGTCGGTGCACGGGGCGGTGAACGCCGCCTCCGTGGGGCGCCTCGAGGGTGAGCTGGAACACCACACCCTGCGCACCCTGGAGCAGTATCTTCCCAAGGTGCAAGATTACGCGCGGCGCGGGGCCGCCGACCTCGTGGCGGCGGGCCGCCGGGCCTCGTGGGCTGGGGCGGTGGGTCATGGGGCGTGGCGTTTCTTCAGGTCCTACGTGTTTCGCCTGGGCCTCCTCGACGGCGGGCCCGGCCTGGTGGTGGCGGCCCTCGGGGCCTGGGGCACCTTCCTCAAGTGGACCGCGGTGTGGGAGGCGGGGGCGACGCCTGCGCGGTCCGCTCCGTAAGAATCATCGACATGCCTGAGCGCTTCCGCGTGCTGGTCGACCTCCCCAACTGGCTCGGCGACATCGTGCACACGCTGCCGGCGGTGTGGCGCCTGTGCGACGCTTTCGGACCCGAGGCCGTGCACCTCGCGGTCCCGCACGCCTACGCCGGCCTCGGCGCGCTCCTGCGGTGCCCCGTGCACCCGCGTCCGCGCAGCGCCGGCTTCGCGTGGGGGCGCACGTTGCCGCGCGGGATGGACGCGGCGCTGACGGCGCGTCACTCCACCCGGGCGAAGCTCCTCGTGGCCGGCACCGGCGCCCGCATCCGCCTCGCCAGCCGGGGCCGGGGCGCCGCCGTGCTGGGGCTCACTCCCTTCGCGGTGGACCGTTACCGTCACCAGCGTCACGACCTCGACGGCGCGCTGGCCCGCCTGGGCGTGGAGGGCGCCGGCGATGGCTCCCTGGCGCTGCCGCTGGGCGCCGAGCTCGTCCACTCCGGAGGGTGCCGCCGCGCGCTGCTCGCCGGCGGCGCGCCCCTGGTGGCGCTCCTGCCCGCGTCGCACCACTGCCCGGCCAAGCGCTACCCGGTGGCGGGGTTCGCGGCGGTGGCGCGGGCGCTCGAGGCGGAGGGCCTTCGCACGGCCGTGGTGGTGGGGCCGGGGGAGGAGGCGCTGGGGCTCGCGGTGGCGGAGGCTGCGCGCTGCGGGATGCTCCCGACGTCGGTGCCGCTGGTGGAGGTGGCGGGGCTGCTGGCGAGCTGCCAGGCGGCGGTGGGCAACGACTCGGGCCTGACGCACCTGGCCGCCGTGGCGGGGTGTCCCACCGTGGCGCTGTTCGGTCCCACGGATCCGCGGCGGACGGCGCCCGTGGGCGGGGCCGCCGTCCTGGACGCCCGGGGGCCCGGCGAGGGCAGGCGGGCGCTGCGGGCCCTGGAGGGGCTGGACCCCGCGCGCGTGGTCGCGGCCGTGACCGCGGTGATGCGCGAGCACGACGCGGCGCGGGCGGGAGAGCCGGCGTCCGGGTTGCGCCGCGAGGAGAAGATGATTAGAATGTGCCGCGGTGGTGGGCCGCTAGCTCAATTGGCAGAGCAAGGGACTCTTAATCCCTAGGTTGTAGGTTCGATTCCTACGCGGCTCACCAATTTCCTGACCCCGCGAAAGTGGCGGAACGGCAGACGCGCGAGACTTAGGATCTCGTGGGCTTCGTGCCCATGGGGGTTCGAGTCCCCCCTTTCGCACCACGGGAGACAGCATGGACTACAGCATCGACCGTCCCACGCCGTGCCGCGTCGTCCTCACGGCCACGATTCCCGTCGACCAGGCCGCCGGAGCGAGGGAGCACGTCCTGCGCTCCTTCCTGCGCGCGGCGCAGGTGCCGGGCTTCCGCAAGGGCAAGGCCCCCCGGTCCCTGGTGGAGCGCCGCTACGAGGAGCAGATCAGGGAGGACGTGCAGGAGAGGCTGCTGCACGACACCTGGCACGAGGTGAGCGAGAAGGAGTCGCTGCGCCCCGTGGGCCAGGGGGTCGGGGTGGACGGCACCTGGAAGGATGACGGCAGCTACGTCGTCACCCTCGAGGCGGAAGTCTACCCCGAGGTCACGCTGCCTCCCCTGGAGGGCTTCGCCCCGCCGCCGTTCGAGCTCGAGCCCAGCGAAGAGGAGATCGACGGCGCCATCGCCCAGCTCCGCGAGCGCCAGGCCGCCTGGGACCCGGTGGAGGGCGTCGCGGCCGCCGAGGGCATGCTCGTGGAAGCCGAGGTCAGCGGGGAGTTCCCCGAGGGCGGCGGCGAGCCGTTCTCCGGGGAGCGCTCGCTCTTTCAGCTCGGCCAGAACGAGGTGCCCGAGGAGATCGAGGCCGCCGTGGCCGGTCACGCGGTGGGGGACGAGGTGGAGGTCGAGCGGACCCTGGGCGAGGACGCTGGCGAGGACGCGGCCGGCAAGCCGGCCCGCTTCAGGGTGGTCCTCAAGAGCCTGCGGACCAAGCGCCTCCCCGACCTCGACGACGCCTTCGCCGAGTCGCTGGGCTTCGAGAAGGGGTTCGCGACGCTACGCGACGCCGTCGTCGAGCGGTTGCGGGCCGAGAAGCGGCAGCAGCGCCGCGAGACGTGGCGGGGGGCCCTGGTCGCCCACCTGGCCGGCGAGACGCCGCTGGACCTGCCCGAGACCCTGGTAGTGGAGGAGACCCGTAAGGACCTCATGGACTTCGCCCGCGCCCTGGCGCGGCGGGGCATCGACCCCGAGAAGGCCGAGGTAGACTGGGACGGGCTCCAGAAGGAGATGCGGCAGCGGGTCGAGTCCCGCCTCCGCGCCGAGCTCCTCCTCGATGCCGAGGCGGACCGCCAGGGTGTCGTCGTGGACGACGCCGCCGTCGATGCCGAGGTGGAGCGCCAGGCCGAGCGCATGAAGGTCCCCTTCGCGGAGCTCAGGGGGAACCTCGCCAAGAGCGGCGGGGTCGACCGGATCCGCGGGGTGCTGCGGCGGGAGCGCGCCGTGGACGCGATCCTCCAGCCTGCCGAGGAGAAAGGGGCGTGACCATGCTCATCCCGATGGTTGTGGAGCAGACCAGCCGCGGCGAGCGCGCGTACGACATCTTCTCCCGCCTGCTCAAGGACAACGTGATCTTCCTCGGCGAGCCGGTGGACGACCATGTGGCCTCGCTGGTCATCGCCCAGCTGCTCTTCCTCGAGGCCGAGAACCCCGAGAAGGACATCTATCTCTACATCAACTCCCCGGGCGGGTCGGTCACCGCGGGGCTCGCGATCTACGACACCATGCAGTACGTGAAGCCCGACGTGGCGACCATCTGCATGGGCCAGGCGGCGTCCATGGCGGCCGTCCTCCTGGCCGGAGGCGCCGAGGGCAAGCGCAGCGCGCTCCCCCACTCGCGCGTGCTGCTCCACCAGCCGCTGCTGTACGGGCTGGGCGGCCAGGCCACCGACATCGACATCCACGCCAAGGACATCATCCGGCTGCGCCAGCGCCTCAACGAGATCCTTGCCCATCACACCGGACAGAAGCTCGACAAGATCTTCACGGACACGGAGCGCGACTTCATCCTGGAGGCGCCCGCCGCGCTGGACTACGGCCTCATCGACAAGGTCATCGACCGGAGGGAATAGACGCGTCCGGGGGGCGTTGCGGACGCGGGGTGTAGAATGATCCTGGGGCGAGAAGAATGGTGAATCGCGAGAGCTCATCCGAACTGCTGCGCTGCAGCTTCTGCAACAAGTCGCAGCGCGAGGTGCGCAAGCTCATCGCAGGTCCGAACGTGTACATCTGCGACGAGTGCGTCGACATCTGCCTCGACATCATCGCGGAGGACCGTGCTCGCGAGGCCCGGGAATCGAAGCGCTCCCTGCCCAAGCCCGAGGAGATCAAGACCTTCCTCGACTCCTACGTGATCGGCCAGGACGTGGCCAAGAAGCGCCTCGCCGTCGCCGTCTACAACCACTACCGGCGCATCGACTACCTGACCAACTCGCCGCGGCCGGACGTCGAGCTGTCCAAGTCCAACATCCTGCTCATCGGCCCCACGGGGACGGGCAAGACCCTCCTCGCGCAGACTCTGGCCCGTCTCCTCGAGGTGCCGTTCACCATCGTGGACGCCACCACCCTCACCGAGGCCGGGTATGTCGGCGAGGACGTGGAGAACATCCTCCTGCGGTTGTACCAGGCGGCGGAGGGGGACCGCGAGCGGGCCGAGCGCGGCATCGTGTACATCGACGAGATCGACAAGATCGCCCGCAAGCAGGACTCGCCGTCGATCACCCGGGACGTCTCCGGCGAGGGCGTCCAGCAGGCGTTGCTCAAGATCCTCGAGGGCACCGTCGCCAACGTGCCGCCGCAGGGCGGCCGCAAGCACCCCCACCAGGAGTTCCTGCAGATCGACACCACCAACATCCTGTTCATCTGCGGCGGCGCCTTCGTGGGGCTCGAGGACATCGTGGCCCGGCGGCTCAACCAGAAGTCCATGGGGTTCGAGGCCCGCATCCTCACGCAGGCGGAGCGCGCCGGCCACGACCTCCTGGCGCAGGTGCATCCCGAGGACCTCATCAAGTTCGGGATGATCCCCGAGTTCGTGGGGCGCGTCCCGGTGGTCTCCACGCTGCAGGAGCTGGACTGCGAGTCGCTGGTGCGCATCCTCACGGAGCCGAAGAACTCCCTCAGCCGGCAGTACGAGACCATGCTCTCCTTCGAGGGCGTACAGCTGCGCTTCACCGACGACGCCCTCGAGGCCATCGCCGAGGATGCCCTGGCCCGCAAGGTCGGCGCCCGTGGGCTGAAGATCATCCTCGAAGACCTCATGCTGGACGTGATGTACCAGGTGCCGTCCCGCTCCGATGTCACCGAGCTCGTCATCAACCGCGAGGCGGTGGAGCGGCGGGGAACGCCGCTCGCCACCATGCGCAAGGCGGGCTGACGGCGTCGGCCCTTCCGCTGCGGAATTTTCCCCGCGACCGTCAACTCTTGCAGAGGGGGCTATGAAAGAAGTCACCACCGAACTGCTACCGGCCGTCCCGCTTCGGGACATGGTCGTGTTTCCCCGGATGAAGGCGGCGTTCGTCGTCGGCAGGCCGGCCTCCGTCACGGCGCTCAAGCGGGCGCTGGAGGGGTCGGGGAAGCGTCTGTTCCTCGTCACCCAGCGCGATCCGCAGCAGGACGAGCCGGGTCCGGACGACGTCTACGAGATCGGCGTCATCGCCACCGTGCTCCAGCACGTCACCTTCCCCAACGGGACCATCAAGGTGGGCGTCGAGGGGATCGTCCGCGCGCGCTGGGCGGCGCTGCGCAACGACGGCGAGCTGGGACACGAGGTGGAGGTGGCGCAGCTTCCCCCCTCGGTCATCAACGACCCCCGGGTCGCGCGGTACATGGCCAACCTGGTCAACCAGTTCCAGCAGTACGCCCGGCTCTCGCAGCAGATCGGCGTCGAGGGCATCCTGTCCGAGCTGCAGACGGAGGACCCGGAGCTGTTCGCCGACACGCTGGCCGCCGCGCTGCCCATCGCCACCGCCGACAAGCAGCAGCTCCTGGAGGTCACCAACGCCCTGGAGCGTCTCCAGCGCCTCAACGACATCCTCGACCTCGAGATCGAGAAGGTGAACATCGACCGCCGCCTCAACTCCAAGGTCAAGAAGCAGATGGAGAAGGCCCAGCGGGAGTATTACCTGTCCGAGAAGGTCAAGGCCATCAACGAGGAGCTCGGGCGCACGGATGCCCGGGAGGAGTTCGAGGAGCTCGCCAAGCGGATCGAAGAGGCGGGCATGCCGAAGGACGTCAAGGAGCGGGCGCTGTCGGAGCTCAAGCGTCTCGAGGCGATGGCACCCATGTCCGCCGAGGCCACGGTGTCCCGCAACTACGTCGACTGGCTGCTGGCGGTACCGTGGGTGAAGTCGACGCGGGAGATCAGGGACATCCAGCGAGCCGAGCAGGTGCTCAACGAGGACCACTACGGCCTGGAGAAGGTCAAGGAGCGCATCCTCGAGTTCCTCGCCGTGCGCCAGCTGGTGCGTAAGACCCAAGGGAACGATCCTGTGCTTCGTGGGTCCCCCGGGCGTAGGCAAGACCTCCCTGGCCAAGTCCATCGCCCGGTCCACCGGGCGGAAGTTCGTGCGGCTGTCCCTGGGCGGAGTGCGCGACGAGGCCGAGATCCGCGGTCACCGGCGCACCTACATCGGCGCGTTCCCGGGCCAGATCGTCCAGATGATGAAGAAGGCCACCACGGTGAACCCGGTCTTCCTCCTCGACGAGGTGGACAAGATGTCGGCGGACTTCCGCGGTGATCCCTCGTCCGCCCTCCTGGAGGTGCTGGACCCGGAGCAGAACCACACCTTCGTGGACCACTACCTGGACGTCGAGTACGACCTCTCGCGGGTCTTCTTCATCGCCACCGCCAACGTCACCCACACCATCCCGGCCGCCCTGCTCGACCGCATGGAGATCATCCAGCTGTCCGGCTACACGCCCCACGAGAAGCTGCAGATCGCGCAGCGCTTCCTGGCGGCCAAGCAGGTCAAGCAGCAGGGACTGGGCGCCTTCGAGGTGGGGTTCGAGGACGACGCGGTCATGCTCCTCATCGAGCGCTACACCCGGGAGGCGGGGGTGCGCAACCTCGAGCGCGAGATCGCCTCCGTGTGCCGCAAGCTCGCCCGCGAGGTGCTCAAGAACCAGACCCGGAAGGGCTCCGCCATCACCGTCACCCCGGAGCGCGTCGGCGAGCTTCTCGGCAAGCCCCGCTACCGCGTCACCCGGGCGGAGGACCGCAGCTACGTGGGTGTGGCCACCGGCCTGGCCTGGACCGAGGTGGGGGGGAGATCCTGTCCACCGAGGTCAGCCTCATGCGCGGCAAGGGACACCTGACCCTCACCGGGCAGCTCGGTGACGTCATGCAGGAGTCGGCGCGGGCGGCGCTGTCCTGGGTCCGGGCGCGGGCGGTGCAGCTGCCGCTGGACCCCGAGTTCTTCGAGCAGCACGACATCCACGTCCACGTGCCCGAGGGGGCGATCCCCAAGGATGGTCCCTCGGCGGGCGTGACCATGGCCACATCGCTGCTGTCGGCGGTGACCGGGGTGCCGGTGCGACAGGCCGTGGCGATGACGGGCGAGGTCACGCTGCGGGGCAAGGTGCTCCCCGTGGGCGGCATCAAGGACAAGCTGCTGGCGGCCTACCGGGCCGGGATCCACGAGGTGATCCTTCCCGAGGAGAACGAGAAGGACCTCGAGGAGATCCCCGAGGACATCCGCACGCTGATGCGCTTCCACCTCGTCACGAGCGTCGACGAGGTGATCCAGCTGGCCTTCGACGGCCCGCTCCCCGAGGGGCCGGAGCGGGTGAAGGACGACCCCGACAACCGCGTGGAGCCGCGCGTTTCGCACTGAGGCCGGTGCGCATCAACGAGGTCACGCTGCGCGCCACGGTCGCCGATCATCGGAAGGGGCCGCGCGATCCCCTCCCGCAGGTCGCGTTCGCCGGTCGCTCCAACGTGGGCAAGTCGAGCCTGCTCAACAACCTGTTCTCCCGGCGGCTGGCCCTGGTGTCCAAGCAGCCGGGCAAGACGCGAACGATCAACTACTACCTCGTCAACGAACGCCTCTTCTTCGTCGACCTGCCCGGCTACGGGTACGCCAGGGTGTCACAGAGCGTGAGGCGGGACTGGGGCGGGAGCGTCACCTCTTACATTGCGGACGAAACGAGACTACACTTGGTGGTAGGGTTGATTGATCCGCGCATCCCGACATCCCCGCTGGACATCGAGTTGGCAGGCCTGGTACGGGCTGCGGGAAAACAGTTGGCAGTGGTCCTGACCAAGGCGGATCGGCTCCGGCGTGGCGCCCTTGCCGGCGCGGCCCTACGGATCACCCGGGACCTCGGTCTCGAGGAGCCGCCGATTGAATTCTCGGCCCGCACGGGCCAGGGAAGGAAAGAGATTCTCACCGTCATCGACCAGCTCGTCCCGGCGTGATGGCCTCAAGCAACCTCAAGGAGCGTTTCAATGGCTGAGAAGAACCAGCAGCGCGGTCGCGGCAGGACGCGGCGCGGCAGCAAGGACAGCAACCCCGACGGGCTCCCCGTGGTCGCGGAGGAGGACGAGGTCCTCGCCGCCGCCCCGGAGGACGCCGACGGCGCCCGACGCCTCGACATCCGGACCCTCAAGGACATGTCCGTCTCGGAGCTCACCCACATCGCCCGGGACCTCGACGTCGAGAACCCGGCCGGCATGCGCAAGCAGGACCTCATCTTCAAGATCCTCCAGGCGCAGACCGAGCGCGAGGGGCTGATCTTCGGCGAGGGCGTCCTGGAGATCCTGCCCGACGGCTACGGCTTCCTCCGCGCGCCGGAGTACAACTACCTGCCCGGGCCCGACGACATCTACGTCTCCCCCTCCCAGATCCGGCGCTTCAACCTGCGCACGGGGGACACGGTGTCGGGGCAGATCCGTCCGCCCAAGGAGGGCGAGCGGTACTTCGCGCTCATCAAGGTCGAGGCGGTCAACTTCGAGTCGCCCGGACGCCGCGCAGGAGAAGATCCTCTTCGACAACCTGACGCCGCTGTACCCCGAGGAGCGGATCAACCTCGAGGTCGAGGCCAACATGACCTCCCGGGTGATGGACCTGCTCACGCCCATCGGCAAGGGGCAGCGCGGCCTCATCGTGGCCCCGCCGCGGACCGGCAAGACCATGCTGCTCCAGGCGATCGCCAACGCCATCACCTCGAACCACCCCGAGGTGGTGCTCATCGTGCTCCTCATCGACGAGCGCCCGGAGGAGGTCACCGACATGCAGCGCTCGGTGAAGGGCGAGGTCATCTCGTCCACCTTCGACGAGCCCGCCTACCGGCACGTCCAGGTGGCCGAGATGGTGCTCGAGAAGGCGAAGCGCCTGGTGGAGCACCGCCGTGACGTGGTCATCCTCCTCGACTCCATCACCCGCCTCGCCCGCGCCTACAACACCATCGTGCCGCCCTCGGGCAAGGTGCTGTCCGGCGGCGTCGACTCCAACGCCCTGCAGAAGCCCAAGCGCTTCTTCGGCGCCGCCCGCAACATCGAGGAGGGCGGCTCCCTCACCATCATCGCCACGGCGCTGATCGACACCGGCTCGCCGGATGGACGACGTCATCTTCGAGGAGTTCAAGGGCACCGGCAACATGGAGGTGCACCTGGACCGCAAGCTCGCCGAGAAGAGGGTGTTCCCCTCCATCGACATCAACAAGTCCGGCACGCGGAAGGAGGAGCTCCTCCTCGACCCCTGGGAGCTCAAGCGCGTCTGGGTGCTCCGCAAGGTGCTCAACCCCCTGTCCACCGTGGAGGCCATGGAGCTGCTCATCGACCGCCTGGACAAGACCCGCTCCAACCGGGAGTTCCTCGAGTCGATGAGCCAGGGCTGAGGTATGGCCGCGCCGGTCGAGCTGGTCGGAGTCCAGTTCCTCAACGCGCGACCACTTCTCGCCGGCCTCGAGGCCGGCCTCGAGGCGCCGTTCCCCTACCGGTTCTCCTCCGCTGAGCCCGCCGTCTGCGCCGACCGCCTCGGCGCTGGCAGGGTGGCCGCCGGCCTGGTGCCCGTGGCGGCGCTGGCGGGCGCCGACGGTGTGACGGCCCTCCCCGGGTTGGGCGTCGCCGCCCGCCGGGAGGTCACCTCGGTGCTCCTGGTCTCCCGGGTGGAGCCGGCCGCGGTGCGGACCCTGGCCGCCCACACCGCCTCCCGGACCTCCGTGGCGCTGGCCCGTCTCCTGCTGCGCGAGCGCTGGGGCGCCGACCCGCGGATCGTGCCGGCCCGGCCGCCGCTCGAGGACATGCTGTCCGGTGCGGACGCCGCCGTGATCATCGGCGACCCCGCCCTGGCCGTCCACGGCCGCACCGGGCTGCTCGAGGTGGACCTGGCCGGGGCGTGGGTGGAATGGACCGGCCTGCCGTTCGTTTTCGCCGTGTGGGGGCTGAGCGGGGGCGCGCCGACGGAGCTTCCCGGCCTGCTGACCGCCTCCCTCGAGTACGCTGAGCGTCGCTGGGACCGGCTCGTGCCCGTCTGGGCCGCGGAGCACGGCGTCGCCGAGGACGAGACCCGCCGGTACCTGGGCGAGACGCTCACCTACCGGCTGACCGACAAGGAGCGTACCGGCATGGAGGAGTTCCTGCGGCGCGGGGCATCGGCGGGGGTCCTGGCCCCCCGCAGCGGGGTGTGGCATGTCGGCTGAGCCCAGCGCCATCCTCGCCCGGGCGTCGGCGGGGGAGCGGCTGAACCGCGCCGAGCTCGAGCGGCTCCTCGAGACCGCCTCCCTGCACGAGCTGGGCGCCGCGGCCTCACTCTCGCGCTTCCGCCACGTGCCCCTCCGCGAGGTCAGCTACATCATCGACCGCAACATCAACTACACCAACGTGTGCGTCTACCGGTGCCGGTTCTGCGCCTTCTACCGCCGTCCCGAGGACGCCGACGCCTACGTGCTGCCGTTCGAGGAGCTGGCGCGCAAGGTGGAGGAGACGGTGGCGGCGGGGGGCACGGGGATCCTGCTCCAGGGAGGAGTCCACCCGCGCCTGCGCATCGGCTTCTACGAAGACCTGCTGCGCCGGCTCAAGGCGGCGTTCCCCACCGTGCACCTGCACGCCTTCTCGGCGCCCGAGGTGTGGTTCATCGCCAAGGTGGAGCGCATGCCCGTGGCCGACGTCATCGCGCGCCTGCGCGCCGCGGGCCTGGAGTCGATCCCCGGCGGCGGGGCCGAGGTGCTGGAGGACGAGACGCGCAGCCGGATCCTCTCCCGCGCCAAGGCGTCGACGAAGCAGTGGATCGACGTGCACCGGGAGGCCCACCGTCAACACCTGAGGACCACCGCCACCATGATGTTCGGGGTGGGCGAGCCCTTCGCCGCCCGCGTCGAGCACCTCCTCCAGGTGCGCGACCTGCAGGACGCGACCGGCGGCTTCACCGCCTTCATCCCCTGGACGTTCCAGGACGAGAACACCAGCCTGGAGGGCGAGGTGGAGCCCTCGGGGGGCGTGGACTACCTGCGCACCCTGGCGATCTCGCGTCTCGCCCTCGACAACGTCACCCACGTCCAGGGCTCCTGGGTCACCCAGGGCTCCAAGATCGGCCAGCTCTCGCTCTTCTTCGGCGCCGACGACCTCGGCTCCATCATGCTCGAGGAGAACGTCGTGGCCGCTGCCGGAGCGCACAACACCATGACCCGCGAGGAGATGGAGCGCCTCATCCGCGACGCCGGGTTCACCCCCCGCCAGCGCCGCACCCTCTACGAGCCGCTGTAGGGCCGCGCGCCGCGCTAAGCTACGGCGGTGACGCCTCTTCTCGCCTTCGCGGCCGCCCTCGCCCTGACGGCGCTCTGCGTCGCGGTGGGCGAGCGGTTGCTCGCCGTGCTGCGGGTGCCGGTGGCGGGGAGCGTCAGGCTCGCCGTGGCGTTCACCGCCGGCAGCTGGGCGCTGGGGGTGGCGGTGCTCGCCGTGGGCCTCGCCGGGTGGCTGCGCCCGGCTGTCCTGGTGGCGGTGTGCGCCGGGCTCGCCCTGGCGGGCAGCTGGCGCTGGCGGAAGCTGCGCTGGCAGGGGATGCTGGCGGCCGCCCCGGCCATGGTGCTCCTGCTGCCCGTGGCGCTGGCGCCGCCGTTCTTCTACGACGCCCTGGTCTACCACCTGGCGCTCCCCTGGCAGGCGCTGCTCGAGGGGGCGTGGCGTGCCCACCCGGAGAGCCTGTACGCCACGGCGCCGGCGCTGGCACAGTTCGTCTCCGCTGTGCCCCTCGCCCTCGGCCTGGAGCGGGCGCCGGCGGTGCTGCACCTCCTCAGCTTCGGTGTCGCGGCGGCCGCCGTCTGGGGGCTCGCCCGCACTGCGGGGGCCCCACGCTGGGCGGCGTCGCTGGCCGCCTTCAGTCTGCTGCTGCTGCCCGCCATCGCCGCCGTGCCCGCCCTCCCCGGGGCCTCAGGCTGGGCCATCGCGGCCGTCGCCTCGGGGCTGGCCGTCGCGCTCGCCGCCCCGCCGCGCCCCGGCGCGGTGCTGCTGGCGGGCTTCCTCGCCGGCGCCGGCTGTGCCGCCCGGCTCCAGGTCCTGCCGCTGGCCCTCGCGGTGGCGGCTCTCGCCGCCCTCCGCGGGCGCTCCCGGGCGAGGGCCGCGGGGCTCGCGGCGGCCGGCCTGGTCGTGGGGAGCCTGCCCTGGTGGCTGAAGAACCTCGTCCTCCTCGGCTCGCCCCTCGCCCCCATCGGATGGCAGGTCGGGGGAGCGGCGGCGTTGTGGAAGGACAGCGTCAACGTGCTCCACGGCGCGGCGGGCGTGGGCGCCGCCGCGGCGACGGTGGGCCGGGTCCTGACGGGTCACCTGAGCTACCTGGGTCCGCTCGCGCTGGCGGGCGTTCTCGCCCTGGCCGCCCGGCGGTCCCCCCGGGTGCGGCTGCTCGCCCTGGCGGTGGCCGCCGGGTTCGCCGGCTGGGTCGCCGTGGGTGTCGTGCCCCGCTACCTGGTGGCGACGATGGCCCTGGCCCTGGCGCTGGCGGCCTCCGCCGCCCGTCGCGGTGCCGGCAGGCTCGGCGGCGGCGCGGTCCTCGTCACCGTGGCCGCCCTCGGCCTCGTGTTCAGCTTCGGCGAGGTGCGGCGGCTGGGCGACCTGCACCTGGTCACCGATCCCCCCGCCCGTGTCCGCCGTGCCTGGGTTCCCAACGATCCGTTTCCGGCCTTCGCGGCGTGCGCGGCGCTGCCCCGGGGGCGCGCGGGCCTGTTCGTGGGCGAGCCCCGCGGCTTCGGCTTCCCGCGTGACTTCGAGGCGCCCTCGACCTACGACGCCTCGCCCCTCCGGCCGGTCCTGGAGACGGCGCCGTCGGCGGCGGCGGTGAGGGCGTGGCTCCGCGGTCGGGGCTTCACGCACCTGCTCGTGAACCGGGGGGAGCTCGGAAGCCTCGCCCCCGGCTACCCCGTAGCGCCGTGGCGGAGCGAGGCCGGACGGGTCCGGTGGGGGGCGTTCCTCGCCACGCTCGGCGCGCCGGTGGTGGACCGGGGCGGCGTCGCCGTCTACCGGGTGGGCGGTTGACGCTGCCGGCGCCGGTGGGCGCCCTCGCCGCGGGGCTGGCGCTGGCCTGCGTCCTGCAGGCGGCGGGGGCCCGCGTCCGGGCCGTGCTGCGGCTTCCCGTGGCGCCCGGCCTGCGCCTGCCGGTGGATCTCGTTCTGGGCAGCGGCGCGGCGGGCGCCTGCATCCTCGCCCTGGGGCTCGGCGGTGCGTTGCGGCCCTGGTTCCTGGTGCTGCTGACGGGCCTGCTGGGCGTTACGGGACGGTGGCGCGGAACGCTCGCTGCCTGGCGGCGGGCCTGGCCCGCGGCCGTGGCGGGTCTCCCGTTCCTGCTCGTCGCCGTCCAGCCGCCGTTCTTCTACGACGCGCTGGTGTATCACCTGGGCCTGCCCTGGCAGGGGCTCGTAGAGGGCGGGTTGAAGGCGCACCCGGAGAACCTCTTCGCCGCCTTTCCGCCCCTCGCGCAACTGGCCTACGTGCCCGCCCTGAGCGTTGGCCTCGTCCGGGTCCCCGCCGTGCTGCACTGGCTGGTGTTCGTGGCCGCGGCTGCGGCGGTGACCGCGCTGGCCCGCGCGGCCGGCGCTCCCCGTGGCCTGGCGGCCCTGGCCGGCGCCGCGTTCATGCTCCTCCCCACCCACGTTCTCGTGCCCGGCTTTCCCGCGGCGGAGGCCTGGGCCCTGGCGGCCGTACTGTCCGCCCTCGCCCTCGCGGTGGCGTGGCAGGATCGTCCCGGCGTCGCGTGGCTCATCGGGGGGCTCCTCGGCCTGGCGGTGGCGGCGCGGCTCCAGGGGTTGCCCTGGGCGCTCATCGTGGGCGGGGTGGTGCTGGCGACCGCCCGGCGGAGGACCACCTCGGGACTCCGGACGGTCGCGGGCGCGGTGGCGGGAAGCACGGTCTGGTGGCTGAAGAACCTGGTTCTCCTGGGCGACCCCGTGGCCCCCCTACTGTGGCACCGGGAGGGGATGGAGACCCTGTGGCGGGATTCGCTCTCCTCGCTGCACGCCGGCGTCACGCTCGGCCGTGTGGTGGGCTCGTTTCCCGCCCACCTCATTCCGGCCGCCACGGTGGTGGCGCCGCTCGCGCTGGCGGCGGGGTACGCGGTGCTGGCCCGCCGGAGCAGGCCGACGCTCGTCCTCGCCGCGGCGGCGGCGGCGGGACTGGTGGCGTGGCAGGTGACCGGCGCCCTACCGCGCTTCCTGGCGCCAACGCTAGCGCTGCTGGCCGCGCTCGCCGCGGCGGCCGCCGTGTCCCGGGGCGGCGCCACGATCGCGGCGCTGGCCCTCGGCCTCACCGTGCTGCTGGGCGCGGCGGCCACCGCTCGGTTGCTTCTCGGGCCTCCCGGGAGTGCGATGGTGGCGGGGGTGCTGGGGCGGCCGGGGCCCAGTCTCGTCGTCGACGACCCGGCGCCGGCGTTCCGGGCCAGCCGGGCGCTGCCGGAGGACGCGCGGGTGCTCTTCGTGGGAGAGACGCGGCCGTTCGGATTTCCACGTCCAATGGTCGTGTCGTCGCAGCACGACGCCCCGCCGCTGCGGGAGGTCGTGGAGGGGCTCCCCGACGCCGCCGCGGTGCGCGGCTGGCTGCGTCGCCGGGGCTTCACACATCTCCTCGTCAACCGGGGAGAGTTGGCGAGACTGGGCCGAGACTACCCCGTGGCGCCGTGGCGGAGCGCCGCCGGACGGAGGCGCTTCGGGCAACTGCTGGCGTTACTTGGCAGCCCGGTGGTGCGGGTCGGCGAGGTGCAGGTCTACCGGCTCGGGACGCCGTAGAGGCGGGTCTCCGGCGGATGGCGGGCCCCCTCCGGGATTTGACACGAAACCCCCGCCATGCTATAAACTTCGCCCCTTGGGTCTTTGGGATGGGGGATGGAATGTACGCAATCGTTGAAGCAGGTGGAAAGCAGCACCGGGTCGAGGTCGGCCAGCACGTCTCCGTGGAGCGGGTGTGGCCGGATGCCGAGCCCGGCAGCGAGGTGGTCTTCGACCGCGTCCTGCTGGTTCGGGACGACTCGCAGGTGATGGTCGGCAAGCCCCTCGTCGAGGGCGCGACGGTGAAGGCCACCCTCCTGCGTGCGCTGCGAGGCAACAAGATCCTGGTGTTCAAGAAGAAGCGGCGGAAGGGGTACCGCAAGACCGGCGGGCACCGGCAGAACCTCTTCGAGGTCCGCATCGACGCCATCGAGGCGTGAGGAGGAACGATGGCCCACAAGAAAGGTCAGGGGTCTTCCCGCAACGGGCGGGACTCCCATGCGCAGCGGCTCGGCGTCAAGCGGGGCGACGGTCAGCTGGTGAAGGCCGGGACGATCATCGTCCGCCAGCGCGGCACCCGGTTCAAGCCCGGGCTCAACACGGGCATCGGCAAGGACGACACGATCTTCGCCACCGCCGAGGGCCGCGTGCGGTTCCGGGACCGCGGGCGCATGGGCCGCTTCATCCTCATCGAGCCCGTCGCCTGAGCCGCTCCGTCCTCCTTACGAGCCGCGATGTTTCTCGACGAGGTTCGGCTGGCGGTCAAGGCCGGTGACGGAGGGCGGGGATGCGTGAGCTTCCGGCGGGAGAAGTTCGTCCCCCGCGGCGGCCCCAACGGCGGTGACGGCGGGCACGGCGGGGATGTCGTTCTGAGGGCCAGCGCGCAGTACGCGACGCTGGCCCATCTCTACAACCGGCACCACGTCAGAGCGGGCCGCGGCGAGCACGGGCGCGGCTCCAACCAGACAGGGGCCTCCGGAGCGGCGGCGGTGGTGGAGGTCGCCCGGGGCACGGTGGTGCGGGATGCCGTCACCGGCGAGGTCCTCGCCGACCTCGTGGACGACGGCCAGACTTTCGTGGTCGCCCAGGGCGGCCGGGGCGGCCGCGGCAACCAGCACTTCGCCACGCCGACCCGACAGGCGCCCCGCTTCGCGGAGCCCGGTGGCGAGGGCAAGGAGCGGCTGGTGGTGCTGGAGCTCAAGCTCCTCGCCGACGTCGGCCTGGTGGGCCTGCCCAACGCCGGCAAGTCCACGCTGCTGTCGAGGATCTCCGCCGCCCACCCCAAGATCGCCGACTACCCCTTCACCACGTTGACGCCGTTTCTCGGTGTCGTCACCCGGGACGCGGGCATGCGCTCCATGGTGGTCGCGGACATTCCCGGGCTCATCGAGGGAGCGCACGCGGGGGCGGGCCTGGGGCACCGCTTTCTCAGGCACGTGGAGCGCTGCCGGGTGCTGCTCCACCTGGTCGACCTGTCGGGGGACGACGACCTCGCGGCGACCATCGAGGTGGTCCGGCGCGAGCTGGAGCTCCACGATGCTACGCTGGTAGAGCGGCGCATGCTTCTGGTGGGGACCAAGGCCGACGCCGTCAGCGACGCCTCCCGGGTCGGGGAGCTCGCCGCCGCGGCGGCCCGGCTCGGCGTGGACTGGACCGTGATCTCGGCGGTGAGCGGGGAGGGTTTGGACGACATGGTGGAGAAGGCCTTCCGCCTCGCACAGGAGCCGTGGGCAGGATAGGCGTCTACGGCGGCACCTTCGACCCGGTGCATCTGGGGCACCTGGTGCCCGCGGTGCGGGCCCTGGACACCTTCCTCTTCGACGCCCTCGTCTTCGTGCCCGCGGCCCGGCCCCCCCACAAGCAGGGGGAGCCGCTGACCCCCTTCTCCCATCGCTTCGCCATGCTCGCCCTGGCCACCCAGCCCTACGAGCGGCTCCTCGTCTCGGACCTGGAGCTGGACGGGAACGGGCCGGCCTACACCGTGGACACCCTGCGCCGCTTCCGCGCGCGCCACCCGGGCGACGAGCTCTACTTCATCATGGGCAGCGACTCCTTCTCCCAGATCGGCGCCTGGCACCGCTGGGAGGAGCTCGTGGCCCTCGCCCACCTGGTCGTGCTCCACCGGGCCACCGTGTGGGGCGAGGCGCTCCGCCTCCGGGTGCCCGCCGCGCTGCATGCCCACCTCAGGGTGGTGGAGCCGTTCGCCGAGGTGCCGGCCCCGGGGAGGGACGAGCGTCTCGTCTACCTCCTCGACCATGAACCGTTCCCCGTCTCGGCCACCCACCTCCGGGAGCGCCTCCGCCAGGGGTTCACGATCCGCGAGCTGGTCCCCCCCGAGGTCTTCCGCTACATCGTGAAGTACCGGCTGTATGCTCAGGAGAAAAGGAGCATCGATGGACTCTGAGGTCCTGGAGAGCCTCCGTACCGCCACCGCGGCGCTGGAGGACAAGAAGGCCTTCCACCTCGTCGCCTACGACGTGTCGAGCCGCTCGTCCATCGCCGACGCGTTCCTGCTCTGCTCGGTGGGCTCGGTCCGGCAGGCCCGGGCGGTGGCGGACGAGGTCGACCGTGCTCTGGTGAGCGGCGGTCTGAGGGCCCTGGCCGTCGAGGGGTACTCCCAGGGAGGCTGGATCCTCATGGATTACGGCTACTTCCTCCTGCACATCTTCATCGAGGAGAAGCGCGAGTACTACGCCCTGGAACGTCTGTGGGGCGACGCCCCGGAGATCACCGCGGAGCTGCGGCCGGACCGATGAAGGCCCTGTTCGCCACCCGCAACCCGCAGGTTCGCGACCTCGCGCGGGCGCTGGGACGGGTGGCGGCCACGGACCTGCCGGTCCTCCTCGAGGGCGAGACCGGCACCGGCAAGAGCCACCTTGCGCGCCGTATCCACGACGCCTCCCGTCCTGGCCGTCCCTTCGCCGTCGTGGACTGCGCCGCCCTTCCCGAGAGCCTCGTTCCCGCGGAGCTCTTCGGCCACGTTTCCGGGGCGTTCACCGACGCCACCAGGGGCCGGGAGGGCTGGCTCGCGCGGGCGGGCGACGGCACGCTGGTGCTGGACCGCCTGGACGTCCTCCACGCCGAGGGCCAGACGGCGCTGCTGCGGGTGCTCGAGGAGCGCCGCTTCGTGCCCGTCGGGGGGCACCGGCAACGGACCTTCCACGCGCGGGTCGTGGCCCTGGCCATGCCGGGGGCGGCCCCCGGCGCCGGCGGTCCCGGCGCCCTGCGGGCGGACCTGTACCATCGCGTGGCCGGCTATCACGCCGTGCTGCCGCCCCTGCGGCGGCGCCCGGAGGACATCCTCCCCTTCGCCGCCACCGTCCTGCGCCGCCTGAGCCGGGCGAGGGGGGGGGCGAGCCGCCTCGACGACGACGCCACCCAGCTGCTCCTCGCCTATCCGTGGCCGGGCAACTTCCGCGAGCTCGAGGCCGTCCTGGAGCGAGCCAACCTGATGGAGGACGGGGAGGAGATCGGCGTGGCGGCCCTCCACCTCACCGGCGCAGCCTGGTCCTCCGTCGCCGCCGCCGCCGCCGAACGGGAGCGACCACTCGCCGACGTGCAGCGTCTCTACGCCTTGTGGGTGCTGTCCAGGGAGGCGGGCAACGTGTCGCGGGCCGC
Organism: uncultured Acidobacteriota bacterium; assembly: GCA_963751245.1. GTDB lineage: Bacteria > Acidobacteriota > Thermoanaerobaculia > Thermoanaerobaculales > Thermoanaerobaculaceae > CAVVTR01. Next base: position 338,959 of record CAVVTR010000007.1, read on the forward strand.
GCGCGTCCTGGGTGTGTCCCGGCGGACGCTCATCCGCTGGCGGGGAGAGCCGCCGGCGTGAGCGGCGTTCTGCTGCTGTGGGTGGGCCGCCGTGGGGGCGCCCCGTGGGAGGCCCTGGCCGGCGACTACGAGGCCCGGCTGGCGCGGCTGACGGCGTTCGCGACGGTCCGCGTGCGGCCGGCGGCGGGGCGGCGGCTCGACCCTGCCCGCGCCCTCGCCGAGGAGGCCGCGGCGGTGCGCCGGCACCTGGCCCGGGACGACGTCCTGGCGGTGCTCGACGAGCGCGGGCGGGAACGGACCACGGAGGCGCTCGCTGCGTGGCTCGAGGAATACCGGAGGCTGGGCCGCAGGTTGGTGCTCCTGATCGGGTCCGACCTGGGCGTGGACCCCGGTTTCAAGAAGGAGGCGCGAGAGCTCATATCCCTGTCGAGACTGACCCTTCCCCACCCGCTCGCCCGCGTCCTGCTGCTCGAGCAGCTGTACCGCTGCTTCGATCTGCTCGCGGGCGGTCCGTACCACCGGGGCGGAGGCGCGTGACAGGGCGTATAATCTGGCGTCACAGGAGGCTTGGGTGACCGAAGCGATCGATCTTGAGCAGATGCGGAAGGACCTGGAGAGCAAGCGCCGCGAGCTGCTCGACAACGTCGTCAGGGCCCGCGCAATGGGCGCGGCGGAGACCGATGTCGCAGCGCCCGACATCGCCGACCGGGCCACCAGCGCCTTCCAGCGCGAATTCTCCTTCTTCCTGTCGGAGAACGAAAACTCCATGCTGCGGCTCATCGACGAGGCCCTGGCGCGGCTCCAGGAGGGGCGGTACGGCCGCTGCGTCCACTGCGGCGACGCCATCGAGCCGCCGCGGCTCAAGGCCATCCCCTGGGCACGGCACTGCATCGCGTGCCAGGAGCTCCAGGACCGCGGAGACCTGTGACCCTGCAGCCGGTCACGCTCCTCGCCTGCCCCGACGACTACCTCCTCGAGCTCGAACGCGAACAGATCGTCTCCGCCTGGCGGGAGGCCTGTGCCGACGGTGAGGTGATCCACCTGGACGCCCAGGCGGGTGTGTCGCGCATCGTGCAGGAGTGCATCACCCCCTCGCTGTTCAGCGGTTCCCGGTTGGTACTGGCGGACGCCTCGGCGCTGGTCGGGCGCAGCGCCAAGGACGCCGCCCCCCTTGCGGAAGCGGTGGCGTCGTGCAGCTGGCGGGACGTCTCCCTGCTGCTGGTGGCCGTGACGTCGAGCGCCCCGGACGGACCCCTGGCCGAGGCCGTCGGCCGGGTCGGCCGGGTGCGGTGGATTCCCCTCCCCGAGCCTCCCAAGCCCTGGGAGGAGGTGCGGTTGTCGGGCCCCCAGAGGGCGGCCCTCGAGGGCGTCGTCCGGCGGGTGGCGCCGGACCTGTTGCGCCACCGCGACGTCATGGACGCGCTCCTCGACGTCCACGGGTTCCACCCCCGCGAGCTCGCCCAGGCCGCAGAGGCCCTCCAGCTCTCAGGCGAGGTCTCGGCGGCGGCTGTGCGGGCGTCGGCGGGAGCCGGGGAGTGCGCCCTGGCCGATCTCGAGAAGTCCCTCACCCGACGCGACCGCGCAGCTCTCGCCGCCTTCTTCGCCGTGCTGGCGTCCGGCGGCAGGCTCCTTGGGTTCAGGGGCGAGGCCGTGGGGCCCGACGGCTACGGCCAGGTGCTCACCGGCACCGTCGGCCGTCTCCTCCGCCACGCCCTGGCCATGCGCGGCCACGCCCGCGCCGCGGGGCTCGAACGCCAGCTCGATCCGCGGGCCTGCAGCGGCCGGGGGTGGTACTCGAGCACCTTCAAGGCGCGTCTCTTGCCCGCCATCGAGGCCACCCTGGAGGCCGCCCCCGAGTCCCCCCTGAAGGGCATGTCGGCGTGGCAGCTGCACCACAAGTTCCGCCTCGCCGCGGCCTATCCCGACGCCGCCCTGCTGCGGGCTCTCGCGGCGCTGTCCGGGTGCGGCGCGGAGAGGGCGAGGGGCGGCGAGGCCGTGGGCCTCGTGACGCCCGTGGTCCTGTCCCTGGTCAGCGCTCCTTCGAAGTGAGCAGAGTGTAGAGCTGGCGCCGCGGGATGCCCAGAGCGCGGGCCGCGGCGCGCCGGGCGTCCTGGAGGCTCAGCCCTCCGGCGAGGGCCGCCTCCAGAGCGCGGCGTGCCGTCGCGGGATCGGCGGTCCCGGCGGGAGCCGCGTCCTCGCGGGGGCCCACCACCAGGGTGTGCTCCCCCAGCGCTGCCCCGCCGGCCAGGGCCGCGGCGAGCTCGCCCAGGCTGCCGCGCAGGCAGCGCTCGTGGACCTTGGTGAGCTCGGCCAGCAACGCCGCCTGGCGCTCCGCCCCGAGCACCGCCGCGCAGTCGGCGAGCTCGGCGGGGAGGCGGTGCGGGGAGAGGAACAGCACCACCGTGTGCGGCAGGACGGCGAGGACCTCCAGCGCCCGCCGGCGCGCCCCGGAGGTGGCGGGGAGGAAGCCGGCGAAGGTGAACGGGTAGGGCGGCAGGCCGGCCACCGACAGTGCCGCCACCGGCGCGCTGGGCCCCGGCACGGCGAGGACCTCGACGCCGGCTTCCCGGCAGGCGCGCACCAGGCGGTAACCGGGGTCCGCGACCAGCGGCGTGCCCGCGTCGGACACCAGCGCCATGGCCGCGCCCGAGGCGAGACGGTGCACGAGCACCGGCGTCGCCGCCGTCTCGTTGTGCTCGTGGAGCGACCGGGCCCGCGTCGGGATCGAGAAGTGGTTGAGGATCTTCCTGACCCGGCGGGTGTCCTCGGCGAGGATGAGCTCCACCTCCGCGAGCACCTCGCGGGCGCGCGGGGAGAGGTCCTGGAGGTTGCCGATGGGGGTGGCGACCACGAAGAGCCTGCCGGTCCGGGGAGGCTGCGCGGCCCCGCCGGCGCCGCCGGGGGTGGCGGGGGGCTCCATCTACCGCTCCGGGTTGCGGGGCAGGATCCGGTCCACGTTCACGCAGCTCGCGGAGACCCGGGCGGCCACGGTGGGCCGCCACTTGAAGCGGTTGCGCCGGTAGATCGAGAGCACCGCCTCCACGAGGCGGGGGGGAAGACCCCCGGCGACGAGGGCGTCGCGGTCCAGCCCGCGGTCGTGGTGCCAGTACAGCACCGCGTCGGCCTCGGCGTAGGTGAAGCCGAGCTCCGACGCATCGGTCTGCCCTGTCCAGAGGTCGGCGGTGGGCTCCTTCTCGACCACCCGCCCGGGGACGCCGAGGTGGGTCGCGAGCTCGAACACGTTGGTCTTCCACACGTCGAACAGCGGATTCACGGAGGACGCGTTGTCGCCGAACAGCGTCGTGTAGCCCAGGAGCAGCTCGGACTTGTTGCCGGTGCCGAGCACCAGGCCCGAGGCGGCGCGGGCCCGGTCGAACAGGGCGATCATGCGCAGCCGCGCCATCACGTTGCCCCAGCGCAGGCGGTGCTCCCCGGCCGACAGCGCGTCCGCCAGCGCCCGGGCGGCGCCGGCGATGTCCACCACTTCGATCTCCAGCCCCAGCGCGCCCGCGACCTCGCGGGCGTCCGCCAGGCTCGCCGCGCTGCTGGTGGGTCCGGGCAGGGCCAGGGCGTGGACCGCCCCGGGGCCCAGCGCCGAAACGGCGAGCGCCGCCGCCGCCGCGGAGTCTACGCCGCCGGACAGCCCTACCACGTAGCGCTCCAGGCCCGAGGCCCGCAGCTCCTCGACGAGAAACGCCCGCAGCGCGTCGGCCAGCAGGGCGACGTTGACGGGCGGGAGCTCACGCATCGCCGTCCCTCTCGAACCGCCGCCAGAGGTCGCGCCGCTCCGCGTTGAGGATCGGCACGAGGGTGCGGGTACGCGCCGTGTCCGCCGCCGAGACGGAGGCCATCACGAGCGCCTCCCCGACGGCCGGAGCGGGCTCGGAGAGGCTTCCCCCCCGCGCGTCCACCGCCCACGACCCTCCCCCGAAGAGGATCCCCTCCTCCCAGCCGCAGCGGTTCGCGAAGCACACCGGGGTCACGCAGGTCACCGCAGTGGCCCCGACGATCCAGTGCCACCTCCGGGTGCCGCCGGGCTGCTCGCCGCCGTCGATCTCGGTGGGACCGCCGGCCACGATCAGGAAGGCGTCCACTCCCTCCTGGGCGAGGAGCACCGCGGTGGAGAGGTGCCAGGCGTCCTCGCAGATCAGCACGCCGAAGCGGCCGAGGCGGCTGTCCAAAGGGGCGAGGCCGCGCCCCGGGACGAAGTACCGGCCCTCGTCGAACATCCCGTAGGTGGGAAGGTAGAGCTTGCGGTGGATACCGCGGACCTCGCCCTCCTCCAGCAGCAGAGCCGCGTTGGAGATACCTCCCCCGCGCTCGCGCAGGGGGACGCCGACCACGATGCTCAAGCGCCGGCTCGCGTCCAGCAGGGGACGAAGCCTGGGATCATCGGCGTCGAACGCCTCCTCCATCACGCCGTGGGCCAGCAGGTACCCTGACAGCGACAGCTCGGGGAAGAGCACGAGGTCGGCACCGGCGCGCCTCGCCCGGTCGACGGCGTCGAGGTGGCGTTCCAGGTTGTGGCCGTACTGGCCGGGGCAGGTGGCCACCTGGGCCAGCGCGGCCAGGAACGTACCCGGCCTCCTCTGCGTGCTCACGGGCCCTCCCGCGGAAGTGTACCATGAGGCCGTGCTGGCCTTGCTTCTCGCCCTTGCCATGACGCCGGTTCCGGTGGAGCGGGTGGTCGCCGTCGTCAACGGGGTGCCCGTCCTCCAGACCGACGTCGAGCTCGCCGAGATCGCCCTCCTGGTGCCCCACCTCGAGGGCGAGGACGCCGCTGGCTACCGCCGGGCCGTCTCCTCGGCCCTGGTGGATCTGGAGCTGCGCTGGCAGGACCTGAAGTCCGCGGCCATCGCCCAGCGGACCACGGTGGACATGGACCACGTGTGGGCGGCGGCGGAGTCCCGCGCCGGCGGTGCGGAGGCGCTGGCCCGCGCCCTCGAGGAGGCGGGGCTGGACGCCGGGATGCTCCACCACCTGCTCCGCAAGGCCGCCATCGTTCAGGCGTACGTCTCGACGCGGTTCGAGCCGTTCATCCGCCCCACCGAGGCCGAGGTGGAGTCGCTGTGGCGCAGCAGGCTGGTCCCCGATCTCGAGGCCGCCGGCAAGCCGGTGCCACCCCTCGCGGAGGTGCGCCCCCAGGTGGAGGCGCTGGTGCGGGAGAACAAGCTCCAGACCGAGATCGACCGCTGGACCGAGGAGCTCGCCCGCCGGGCCGAGATCGTCCGCTTCTACTGACCCTGCGCCCCGGCGTCGGGGACATCCAGGTGGCGGCACAGCTCCGCGCCCTCGCGGACGGCCAGCACGTAGCGCGCCGTCTCGCCGTAGGCCACGGCGGCCGCGAACAGCGGCTCCGTGACGTCCTCGCCGAGGACGTGGAGCCAGGACGTGACCACCGTGTCGCCGGCGTTGTAGGCCGCCGCCACCGGCGCCAGGTGCGGCCCGAACACCTCCGCCAGGCGCTGCAGCTCGACGGCGGCGAGGCCCAGCGCCCGGGAGCCGTCGAGGGTCTCGTCGGGGTCGGCGCCCAGGCGCCGCGCGGTCTCGGGCACGAGCTGGGCGAGCCCCAGCGCTCCGGCCCGGGAGCGGGCGGTGTCGTCGAAGCGGGACTCCCGGCGGATCACCCCCGCCAGCCAGCTCGCGGGTACGCCGGTGCCGCGGACGGCCGTCACGCACCCCCCGGCCAGCTCGACGGGAACGATGGCCCGGAGCAGGCGGCGGGGGACGATGACCGCGGGAACGTCGCCCACGGCCTGCCACAGGCGTTCCCCCGCGGCGAGGGCCGCGGGCCCGTTCCCCCAGGCCGCCAGGTGCGCCGCGCTCCACGCGAGCGCCTGCGGGGAGCCGCCGGGGAAGGCGTCCGGGTAGAGCGCCGCCGCGATCTCCTCGAGCCCCACGGAGATCAGGCCGGCCACCGGCCCCTCGGCCGGGAGCACGGCCGACTCCCGGCCGGCCAGCAGCCCCGCCCACCGGGGATCCGAGGCCAGGGCCCTCGCCAGGGCGCGCCGCGCCGCCGGCAGCCCCCGGCTCACCGCCACCCGCCCCAGCTCCACCGGGTCCGCCGTCGACGCCACCGACGACGGTGGGGCCGGTGGTCCCGGCGGCAGCAGCTCGAGGGCGAGCTCCCGCCAGGGTCCGGCCCGGCGGTCGGCGAGCAGGCGGGCCGCTGCGTCCCGGGCCGCGTCCCCGTCGCCCGCGGCCGCCAGGGCCGCGACCCGGAGCGCCTCGGCGGGGGCCAGCGCGGTCGGCAGCGCGTCGAGGACGGCGCGAGCCTGGGGCACGTGGTGACGGGCCAGCAGGGCCGCCGCCAGACGCGGGCCGATGACCTGGCGCACCACGCGGGGCGCCTGGCGGAAAACCGCCACGGCGTCCTCGGGGCTTCCCAGCGCGACGCGCATCCGAACGGCGCCGTCCCACCCCTCCACCTCGTGCGGGTCCACCTGCCGCGCGCGGTCCCACGTCTCGAGGGCGCTCCGGAAGTCGAGGGCCAGCTCCGGAATGCGCGCCCGCTGGACCAGCGTGTCGTAGCGCTCCTCGCGGCCGGTCGCCGTCTCGAGGGCGTGGCCGAAGCGCCTCATCGCCTCGTCGTAGCGCCCCAGGCGGTAGGCGGCCCGGCCCCGGAGCCAGGCGAGCTGGAAGCGCTCCTCGCGGCTGCCGGCGACGTCGGCCCCGAGGAGCGCGTCGGCCTGGCGCCACCACCCTCTCCGGAGGAGCGCGGCCGCGGCGTGGAGCCGCGCCGGTGCCGGCAGGCCGGGCTGGTCCTTCAGCCACTGCGCCACCGTGAGCGCGGGGGCGTCGTCGTCGCGCTGCCGCAGCACGCTGAACGCCAGGGCGCGGTCGGCGGTCCGTACCGCCTCCTCCGCCTCCAGCTCCCGGCGCAGGGGCCGCGACAGGGGGCGGCGGCGGTAACGGCGCAGGGCCGCCGGCGGCAGCTGCCTCCAGCAGGCGCGGAGGAGCTCGGTGGCGGCCCGGCGCTGGGCGCCGGGCACGCGCCGTGACAGCAGCGGCCGGAGCGTCTCCCAGGGATCGCGCCCCAGCTGCAGCATGACCTCGGCGGTTTCCAGGCGCAGCGCGGGGGCCAGGTCGCCCGCGCCGGGGAGCGCGGCCTCGAGCACCTCGAGCGCCCGGGCGGGCTGGCCGAGGTTGCGATGCGCGAGGGCAGCTGCGAGGGCCAGGGGCGCCGGCAGCGGGGCGTGCCCGGCGTCGGCGGCCCGGCGCACCTCGGCCCACCGCCCCGCGCGAACCAGAGCGGCGACGTCCGGCGGCGGCGGGGCCGGCATCATCCCGGCGGCCAGTGCATGCGCCGGCCGCCGAGCACGTGGAGGTGGAGGTGCCCGACGGTCTGGCCGCCGTCGTGCCGGGTGTTGACGACGACGCGGAAGCCGTCGTCGGCGATGCCTGTCTCGCGGGCCGCCCGCACGGCGGCGGCCATCAGGATACCGAGCAGGGCGGTGTCGTCCTCCGACGCGTCGTCCAGGGACGCGAGGTGACGGCGCGGGATGACGAGGACGTGCACGGGCGCCTGCGGGTTCACGTCGTGAAACGCGACGAGCTGGTCGTCGGCGAAGAGGACGCGGGCCGGTGCGTCTCCCGCGGCGATGCGGCAGAAGAGGCACGATTCCATGGCCCCGAGGATAGCGGCTTCCCGCCAGCGCGCCAACGCCCGCCGCCGCCCCGCGTGACCCCCGGCACCGTTCCCCTCCCCGCCGGGGCAGCGTCAGAGGTAGGGTCCGGGGTTGAAGCGCTCGATGTGGGCGCCGAGGGCGTTGAGCTTCACCTCCATGGCCTCGTAGCCGCGGTCCAGGTGGTAGATGCGGTCCACCAGGGTCTCTCCCGCCGCGACCAGCCCGGCGAGCACCAGCGCGGCCGATGCCCGCAGGTCCGAGGCCATCACCGTGGTGCCCTGCAGCGGGCTGGGGCCGACGACGTGGGCGGTGCGGTTCACCACCTCGATGGCGGCGCCCAGGCGCTTGAGCTCCAGGACGTGTTGGAAGCGGTTCTCGAAGATCGCCTCGGTGACGGTGCACTCGCCCTCGGCCTGGGTCATGAGGGCGAGGTACTGGGCCTGGAGATCGGTCGCGAACCCCGGGTGCTCGGTGGTGGTCACCGAGACGGCCCGGGGCGCCGCGGCGGCCTTCGGCACCGCCACCGCGTCGCCCTCCACCGTGAACTCCACGCCGGCCCGCTCGAGGACGTCGAGGAGGGCGCTCAGGTGGGCGGGCACGCAGCCGGACACGCGCACGCCGTCGCCGGCCAGAACCGCGGCCAGCACGTAGGTGCCGGCCTCGATGCGGTCGGCGATGACCCGGTGGCGGACGCCGCCGAGGGTGTCGCGCCCGTCGATCTCCATGGTGGGCGTTCCCGCCCCCGTGATGCGCGCCCCCATCAGGACGAGCATGCGGGCGAGGTCGGCCACCTCGGGCTCCCGGGCGCAGTTGTGCAGCACGGTGCGTCCGCGCGCGAGGCACGCGGCCATGAGCAGGTTCTCGGTACCGGTCACGGTCACCCGGGGGAAGGTGATCTCGGCGCCGCGCAGGCCCCGCGGCGCCTCGGCCACCACGTCGCCGTGCTCGACGCGCAGGTCGGCCCCGAGGAGGGTCAGCGCCTCCAGGTGGAGGTCCACCGGGCGGGCGCCGATGGCGCAGCCGCCGGGAAGGGACACCCTGGCGCGCCGGCGGCGCGCCAGGAGGGGCCCCAGCACCAGCACCGAGGCCCGCATGGTGCGGACCAGCTCGTAGGGGGCGTGGTGCGCCCCGGAGGCGCCCGCCACCACGGTGGTGGTGCCGTTGGAGTGCAGGCAGGACTCTCCCAGCACGGCGAGGACGCGCTCCATGGTGAGGATGTCGCGGACCCGGGGGAGGTTCTCCAGGATCACGGGCTCGCTGGTGAGCAGCGAGGCGGCCAGGCACGGCAACGCCGCATTCTTGGCCCCTGAGATACGGACCTCGCCCCTGAGCGGGTACCCTCCGGTGATCCGGAACTTCTCCATGCCGACGTGAGTCTGCCCTCCCCCCGGGACACCGTCAAGGGCGGCCGCCGGCCCGCGGTACCCTGAGTGGAGGGAGGCCTCATGCGGCGCGAGACGCTTCGCGAGCTGCTCAATCGGCTGCGCTGGAGCCCGACGGAGGACGAGGAGGAGGCCACCGTCGGCGTCACCGTCCGCCGTGCCGGCCGCGAGGTCGAGGACGTCGTCGCCCTGGCGGCGGTGGGCGAGATCGGCCCCGGCGGCGTGGTCCTGCTCGACGGGACCTTTCTGCCGTACCATCGCGTCACGCGTGTGACCGTGGGCGGGCTGGATGTGTGGAGCTCGCCGAGGGGGAGGGACCGATGAAGCGAGAACTTCTGCTGGGCGCCGTGGCCGGCACCGAACCCCCGGCGCCGGTGACGCTGGATGCCGACGCCCTGACCACCCACGGCGTCATCCTCGGCATGACCGGGTCGGGAAAGACCGGGCTCGCCGTGGTCATGCTCGAGGAACTGGCCCGCCGGCGGGTCCCGCTGATCCTCTGTGATCTCAAGGGAGACCTGACGAACCTGCTGCTCACCTTCCCCACCCTGGACGGGGCGGCGTTCGCCCCGTACCTGCCGGCCTCGCAGGCCGGCGAGGACCGCGTCGCGGCGGCCCGGGAGGTGGCCGAGACGTGGCGGCGCGGGCTCGCCCGCTGGTCCCTGGGTGGCGAGCAGATCCGCGAGGTGCGGGAAGGGCTCGACTGGCGCCTGCTGACGCCGGGCTCCGGGGTGGCTCCGGTGGACCTGCTCCCGGCCCTCGCCGCGCCGCCGCGGTGGGATCCCGACACCGATCCGGACGGCGCGCGCGCCCGCCTGGACGGCACCGCCTCGGCCATCCTCGCCCTCGTAGGGCGCGGCGGCGACCCCCTCTCCGACCGCGACCACGTGCTCGTGGCGACGCTGCTGGACGCCGCCTGGCGGCACGGCGCGGACCTCGACTTCCCCGGCCTCATCCGACAGGTGGCGGACCCGCCCGTTGCCCGCTTCGGGGTCCTCGACACCGAGTCGTTCTATCCGGCCAGGGAGCGGCACGAGCTGGTGCTGGCCCTCAACACGCTTCTCGCCAGCCCCTCCTTCGGGGCCTGGACGAAGGGTGTGCCGCTGTCCATGGCGTCGTTCATCGGAGAGCCGGACCGCCCCCGGGGCACGATCCTCTACCTGGCGCACCTGGGCGAGCGCGAGCGGCTGTCCTTCCTCACCCTCGTGTTCTCGGAGGTGCTGGCGTGGACCCGGCTCCAGCCGGGAAGCGACACCCTGAGGGTTCTCCTCTACCTCGACGAGGTGCAGGGCATCGTGCCGCCGTCGGCGCAGCCCGCCACCAAGCGGCCGCTGTTGACGCTGTTCAAGCAGGGGCGTGCCTTCGGGACGGGGGTCGTGGTGGCGACCCAGAATCCCGTGGACCTCGACTACAAGGCCCTCGGAAACGCGGGGATCAAGCTCATCGGCAGGCTCGACACCGCCAACGACCGGCGCCGCGCCCTGGAGGGCCTGGACCTTCGCGACGGCGACGTCGAGGAGACGGTGGCGGGCCTGGACCGGCGCCAGTTCCTCCTCGCCGGCGCCCGGGCCGGCGCACCCCGCGTGCTGGCTTCCCGTTGGGCGATGTCGTACCTGAGAGGGCCGCTGACCCTGGCCGAGGTCCGGCCGCTGGCCGCGCCGGCGTCCCCGGCCGTAACCCCGCCCCCTCCGGTGACCGCGCCCCCGCTGCTCCCCGGCGTGGACCAGCTCTTCGGTGACGGTGCCGCGCTCGTGCCCGCGGTCCTGGTGGAGGCCGAGGTGGTCTACCGGAAGAGCGCACCCCCGTTGTTCCGCCGCGTGGAAGGCCGGTGGCTCGCGCCGCTGGACGGCGCTGCCGGCCGCGTCTCCTGGGAGCGGCTCCGGGCCGTCCCGGCCGCAGCGCTGGCCGCGTCCCCCGCCGTGGGGGCCACCCTGGCGGTGCTCCCCGCCAACGCCGCCGCCCTCCTGGAGGGGGCCGCGCGCGCCTTCGCCGACGTGGTGGACAGCCGGCCCCTGGAGCTTGCCTGGCACCGGGGGTTGCGGCTCGTGCAGGAGGAAGGCGAGGCCGCGGAGGCGTTCGTCCGGCGCTGCCGCGAGGCCGCGGAGGAGGCGCTGGAGCCGAAGCGCGAGCGCATCCGGCGCCGGTACGAGGAGCGGCTGCGGCGGCTCGACGACCGCCTCGCGCGCGAGCGCCTCGAGCTCGAAGGGGACCGGCAGGACCTCACCTCCCGCGAGCGCGAGAAGCAGGTGAGCCTGGTCACGGGCGTCGGCGACGCGCTGCTCTCCGGCCTGGGGGCGCTCCTCGGCGGCGGCCGCGGCGTGCGGGGTGCCGTTCGCCGGGGCACGGGCACCGTGCGAAGCTACGAGACCAAGGAGCGCCTGGCCGAGCACGCCCGCGCCGAGGTGGCGGAGTCCGAGCAGACCATCGCCGCCCTGACCGCGGAGCGCGCCCGCCTGGAGGAGGCGCTCGCCGCGGAGCTGGCGGCTCTCGCCGGCGAGGCGGGGGGGGCGGGTCCGGGCGTGGAGCCCCTGCTGGTGACGCCGGCGCGCAAGGACATCGGCGTGCGCCGCGTCGCCCTGGCCTGGCTCCCCCCCGAGGCGCTGGCATGAGCAACCGCGCCGGGGCTCTGGAACGCCTCGAGGCCGGCCTCGGCTACACCTTTCGCTCCCGGGAGCTGCTCGAGGAGGCCCTGCGCCACAGCTCGGCCGCCAACGAGCAGGGCGTGCCCTCCTACGAGCGGCTGGAGTTCCTCGGCGACGCGGCGCTGTCCCACGCCGTCGCGGCGTTGCTGTTCGCGCGGTGGCCGGACGCCTCGGAGGGCCAGTTGACCCGCGCCCGGGCCGTGCTGGTCAAGGAGCCTTCGCTGGCGCGGATCGCCGCGGCGCTGGGCATGGCGGAGGCGTTGGAGGTCGCCTCCGGCGTCCGTCCCGGCGCCTCGCTGCTCGCCGACGGGCTCGAGTCGGTGCTCGGGGCCCTCCTCCTCGAGGGAGGGTGGCGGGCGTTCCAGGGCGCGGTGCGCCGCCTGTTCGCCGCCGCTCTGGAGTCGCTGGAGCCCTCGAGCCTGGGGCTGGAGGAGCCCAAGTCCACCCTCCAGGAGCTGGCGCAACGGCAGGGGATCGGGCTTCCGGTCTACCAGGAGGTCTCGGTGGAGGGCCCGGCGCACCGGCGGACCTACGTGTTCGACGTGATCTTCGACGGGCGCGTCCTGGCCCGGGGCGAGGGCAGCTCCAAGCGCGCCGCACAGCAGGCCGGCGCCCGGCTGGCGCTGGAGGCCCTGGGCGCCGCGCCGCGCTCAGCGGGAGGCGGACACCGGGGCGGGTGACACGGCCGGGATGCGGAGCTGGGCGAGCTCCTGCACGAGCCGGAGCTCCATGGCACGGGTGGCGTACAGACGGGACGGCTTGCCGTTCCAGCGGGTGCGGAAGTCGGCCACCAGCTGCTCGCACCAGGTGCCGAACGGTGTCGGCTCGAAGAGCAGGTCCCGTCGCGCCGCCGCGGTGTCGAGCACGATGTCGTGATCGTGAGTGTAGGGGGAGAAAGCGATCCCCAGGTTGAGACGCTGCAGCCACTCCGTGGGCACCGGCACGAGGCGCGTCGGCCGTCCCAGGCAGGCCGCCGCGGTCTCCACGAACTGCCGCACCGAGACGATCTCCCTCTGGGCGAGGTTGTAGGCCCGGCCGAACGCGTTGGCGTTCATCAGATTCGCCGCGATGGCCTCGGCGACGTCGTGGACCCACAGGAACCCCCACGAGTTCAGGCCGCCGTCGGGCAGGATCACCGCGCCGCCGTCGGCGAGACGTTCGAGGTAGGCCAGGGCGCGCTCGGTGTAGTCGTCGGGTCCGGCCACCATGGGCAGACGCAGCGCCGTGTAGGGGAACTGGTCGGTGTCCCAGGCGAGCTGGAGCGCGTGCTCGCAGCGCCGCTTGTGGTACGCGTACAGCCAGGACGACCGGCCGGTCTCGGTCTTCGGCGCCAGCCGACCGGCGAAGTCCTCTTCCCGGAACGGGGCCAGGAGGCGGTCACGGATGAGGTAGACCGAGGCGGTCGAGACGTGGACGAAGTGGCCAATGCGGCCGCGCAGCTGGTCCACCGCGGTCTGGGTCTCCTCCTGCCGGAAGGCGATGACGTCGACCACGGCGTCGAACTCCCGCCGTCCGAGGGCGCGCTGGAGGGTCCTGGCGTCCCCGCGGTCGCCGATCACCCGGCTCACCCTGGTGCCGAAGGGGTCCGGGCTCTGCCCGCGGTTGAGGAGCGTGACGCGGTGGCCCTCCATGAGCAGGCGCTGCACCACCGCGCGTCCGATGAACCGGCTTCCCCCGATGACGAGCACCTGCATGACCCGATTCTACCTTCAACCTTTCACGGAGCGGACCGCCTTCGCGGCCGCCGTGCGGGCCGCCTTCACGGCACGGGCCATGGCGGCGGGATCGGAGGCGGCCTCCAGGCCGTCCGGGAGCCCCCCGCCGCCGTCCTGGGCGGCGAAGGCGGCAAGAGCGGCGAGGCGCGCTCCGGGGTGGTCCTCGGGGGTCCCCGTGAGCGCGGTGAGCAGCACGTCGGGCAGCCCCGCCGCGCTTCCCGCGGTGTGCCCGACCAGGGGCAGAAGACGGCGGACCGCGGTCCGTTGCATCTCGGTCGAGGCCAGGGGGGCGCGGGCGAGGGCGGTGACCACCAGCTCCAGGAGCACCAGCGGGAGCACCGCGCAGGCGGCAGCGCACTCCTCCTCCAGGTGGAGCGTCCCCGCCAGGGCGCGGGCCGCGGCGGCGCGCGCCACCGTGTTGCGGCGGTAGGCGGCGTCCGCGTCCGCGTCCCCTTCGCGCAGCCACCGCTGATTGTCGGTGATGAGCCGGACGAGCTCCGGGGCGTCCTCCCCGGCCAGCCGCCAGGCCTCCCCTACGCTGGTGGCGCGGGACACGCCGGGGGCGTCGAGACCGTTGACCAGCGCCAGCAGGTTCCAGGCGAGGGTGGGGGAGTCCTCGAGGGCGAAGACCTCCTGGCGGTCGAGGCGCTTCCTGACCCGGCCCAGGTCGCCGGGGCCCAGCGGGAGCAGGGGGGGCCCTGGCTGACCCAGCGCCGCAGGAGCTCGCCCACGGCCGCCAGGGCGCGGTGGGCCTCCTGGAACGCGGTGGCATCCAGCGGCTCGCCCTCGAGCTCGCCAACGATGGCCCAGAACAGCTGCTCCACGGCGGCGCCGTCCAGACTCACCGGTGAGGCGGGGGGGAGCGTGTCCGAGGGCGGCCGGGTATCGGCCGTGTAGGCGGCCTGCATGATGAGCGTCGAGGCTTCCAGCTTGAGGTCCACGTGGATGCGGTCGGCCACCGGCCAGTCGGGGTCGAAGCGAAAGGCGAGGTGGGGCTCCTGGAGGACCCGGCTCACCAGCGCGGTGGCCAGGGTCCGTCCCGCCTCGACGAGCGTCTGGTGGGACACCCCCGCCTCGCGCTCGGCCACCTCGGTGAACAGCTCCCCCCGCGTCTGCGCCAGCGCCAGCGCCCGCAGCAGCGGCCGGCGGGCCACGATGCCGGAGCGCAGCAGCCAGGACGCGAGCCGTTCCGAGGCCCGCGACGACGAGGCGAACGCGACGCGGCCGTGGATGAAGTCGAAGGCCCGCGCCGTGCAGCCGCCGGTGAGCACGAGACGCCCCGAGCCCCGGGTGAGGTGCAGCCACTCGAGGAGATCGCCCAGGTGCAGGGTGTCCAGGCTTCCCGCCAGGGAGAACATCATCGAAAGTATGCCAAAGAATTGGTGAAAGTGCTTGCTATACTTCCTCCCGCTCAGGGGGGCTGGGAGGACGCGACCGTGAAAGCGGATCTGTACGAAGCCTGGAAGAAGAGCGTCTACGGGCCGGCCACGAAGAAGGAGCGCCCGTCGTTGAGGACGTCCTCGGGGACCCCTGTCGACCCGGTGTACGGCCCGTGGAGCCTGGCCGACGGGCTCGACGAGCGGCTCGGCCTGCCCGGGGAGTTCCCCTACACCCGGGGCGTCTATCCGTCCATGTACCGGGGCCGGCTCTGGACCATGCGCCAGTACGCGGGCTTCTCCACGGCCGCCGAGTCGAACCAGCGCTACCGGTACCTGCTCGAGCAGGGCCAGACCGGGCTGTCGGTGGCGTTCGACCTGCCCACGCAAATCGGCTACGACTCCGACGACCCCATGGCCGCCGGCGAGGTCGGCAAGGTCGGCGTGGCCATCGACACCCTCGAGGACATGGAGACGCTCCTGGAGGCGATCCCCCTGGACCGCGTGTCCATCTCCATGACCATCAACGCCACGGCGTCGGTGCTCCTGGCCATGGTGCTCGGCGTGGCGCGCAAACAGGGCGTCGCTTGGGACGCCCTCTCCGGCACCATCCAGAACGACATCCTCAAGGAATATATCGCCCGCGGCACGTACCGGTTCCCGCCGCGGCCCTCCCTGCGTCTGATCACCGACATCTTCGCGTTCTGCGCCGCCGAGGTGCCGCGCTGGAACACCATCTCCATTTCCGGCTACCACATCCGCGAGGCGGGCTCGACGGCGGCCCAGGAGGTGGCGTTCACGCTCGCCAACGCCAGGGAGTACGTGCGGGCGGCGGTGGCGGCGGGGCTTTCCGTCGATCAGTTCGCTCCCCGCCTGTCGTTCTTCTTCAACGCGCACAACAACTTCCTCGAGGAGGTCGCGAAGTTCCGCGCGGCCCGGAGGATGTGGGCGCGGCTCATGCGCGACGAGTTCGAGGCCAGCGACCCGCGCTCCTGGCTGCTGCGCTTCCACACCCAGACGGCGGGCTCGACCCTCACCGCCCAGCAGCCGGAGAACAACGTCGTGCGCGTGGCCATCCAGGCGATGGCGGCGGTGTGTGGCGGCACCCAGTCGCTGCACACCAACTCCCGGGACGAGGCGCTGGCGCTGCCCACCGAGGACTCGGTGAGGATCGCCCTGCGCACGCAGCAGGTCGTCGCCTACGAATCGGGCGTGGCCGACGTGGTGGATCCCCTGGGTGGATCCTACGTGGTCGAGGCCTGGACCGACCGCATCGAGGACGAGGCCCGGCGTTACCTGGAGACCATCGAGGGGATGGGGGGCGCCCTGGCGGCCATCGAGCGCGGGTTCCAGCAGCGCGAGATCCACGAGGCGGCGTACCGCACCCAGAGGGCCATCGAGTCCGGCGAGCAGGTCGTCGTGGGCGTCAACCGCTTCCAGATGGAGGAGGAGCCCATTCCCACCTTCCGGGTGGACGACGCCGTGCAGCGCGAGCAGGTCGCGAGGCTCGAGGCGGTGCGCGCGCGGCGGGACGCCGGCGCTGTGCGGCGGGCGCTGGGTGGGCTGCGCGAGGCGGCGCGGGGCACCGGCAACCTGATCCCGTCCATCCTGGCCGCGGTGGAGGCCTACGCCGCCATCGGAGAGATCTCCGCCACGCTGGCCGACGAGTTCGGCGAGTACCGCGAGGCGGTGACGCTTTGAGGTGGCGCCTCGCCCTGGCCGTCCTGCTGGTCGCGGGGCTCGCCGCGGCGCAGCAGCCCACCACCCTCACCGTGCTGTTCACCTCCGACATGCACGGCCACGTGCTGCCGGTGGACGAGGTCACCGGCCGGCCCCTGGAGGGTTCGGTGGCGCAGGCGGCCACGGTCATCGCCCGCGTCCGCGCCGAGTCCCCCCGCACCGTCGTGCTGGACGGCGGCGACGCCATCGAGGGCTCGGCCCTCGCCTACTACGCCCTCGCCGCCACCGGCGCCACCGGCGCCGATCCCACCGTGGCCGCGATGAACGTGATCGGCTACGACGCGGCGGCGGTGGGCAACCACGAGTTCAACTTCGGCCTGGGCGTGCTGCGGCGCTCGATGGAGCAGTCCCGCTTCACCTGGCTCGCCGCCAACCTCGGCGGCGCCGCCACGGCGCACCTGCCCGTCCGTGCCGAGGTGGTGCTGGATCGCGGCGGCGTCCGCGTGGGCGTGCTCGGCCTCACCAACCCCAACGTACCCCACTGGGAGCCTTCCGGGCACATCGCCGGCCTCCGCTTCGAGGACCCCGTGGCGGCGGCGCGCCGGGAAGTGGCCGCGCTGAGGAAGCGGGCCGACGTCGTCATCGTCGTGGCCCACACCGGCTTCGAGCGCAACCTGGACACTGGGAAGGACGTCGGCGGCGGCAACGAGAACTTCGCCTGGCGACTCGCCCGGATCCCGGGCATCGACCTCCTCCTCACCGGCCACACCCACCGCAACATTCCGCCGCGGGCGCTCGGCGCCACGGTGGTGGCGCAGCCCGGCCGCTGGGCCGAGGAGGTGACGCGGGTGGACCTCACCCTCCAGCGCGCGGGCGACGGCTGGACGGTCACCGGGTGGCGGGGCGAGAACCTCCCCACGCGGGACGCCGCGGCGGACCCCGCCGTTGTCGCGGCGGTGGCGCCGGCGCAGCGGCGCGCCGAGGAGGCGCTGTCGCGCCCCATGGGGACCCTGGCCGCGCCCCTCCACGTGGGCGGCGTGCCGACGGCGGACGACGCCGCCGAGGACCTCATCCACGCCGTGCAGCTGGAGGCTTCGGGAGCGCAGCTCTCCCTGGCCGCGCCGCTGGGCATGCGCCCCGTCGACTTCCCGGCCGGCGAGGTCACGCCGCGGCTGGCCCAGGCGCTCTATCCGTATCCCAACACCCTGGTGGTGGTGCGCCTCACCGGCGCACAGCTCAAGGCGGTGCTCGAGCACGCGGTGGCGGGGTGGGTGGGTTTCGACTGCGGCGCCCCCGGGGGCTGCAAGCTGCTGCGCCGCGGCAACCGGCCCGGTTACAATTACGACACCCTGGAGGGTGCCACGTACCTGGTGGACGTGACGAAGCCGGTGGGACGGCGGATCGTCGGGCTGCGTGTCGGCGGAAGCCCGGTGGATCCTCACGCGACCTTCACGGTTGTGATCAACAGTTACCGCGCCGCGGGGGGCGGAGGGTACCCGGCCCTGGCCACGGCACCGCGGGTGAAGACCGTCGATCGTCCCATGGCGGACCTGATCGTCGCGTACTTCTCCGGGCACCGGGTTGTAAGTCCTGAGGCGACTGGAAATTGGGCGTTTGTCGTGCCCCTCGCGGAAGGGGTTGCCCGCGGGCGACGGCTGGGAGTAGAGTGAAGGGCAGGTTTCGGAAGCGGGAGCTCGCTTTTGTCGTCTATTCGTAAAAGGGGAGAAGGAGAAAGGAGGAGGTTGCATGCCACGGAGTAGGACTGTTGCTTTCGTCCTCGTGGCGAGCGTGGTGCTGCTGTCTTTCGGGGCCGCGCCGCTCGTCGCACAATCCAACGTCAGCACGGGTGCCCTGCAGGGGACCATCACCGACGGCCAGGGAGGGGTCCTTCCCGGAGTCTCCGTCGAGGCGAAGGTCCCGGCCACCGGGTTCTCGCGCCGTTCGGTCACCGACGCCAAGGGGACCTACCGGTTCGACTTCCTGCCGGTGGGGATCTACTCGATCCGCGCCGAGCTCGAGGGGTTCCGTCCCGAGGTCAAGCAGGGCATCGACGTGAACCTCGGTGCCGCTGTCAACGTGAACTTCACCCTCCAGCTGGGCACTCTGACCGAGGAGGTCGTGGTGACCGCGGCGACGCCGCTGGTGCAGACCACCCAGCCCGACGTGGCCAGCAGCGTGGGCGAGCGGCAGATCGCCGACCTCCCCCTCAACGGCCGCGACTTCCTGGACTTCGTCGCCCTGACGCCGCAGTCCACCGTGGACGACAACCAGCGCCTGCACATCGGCGGCCAGCGCGGCATCCAGAACAGCTTCAACATCGACGGTGCCAGCACGCAGTCCAACTTCTTCGGTGAGGAGCGCGGTGGCACCCGCCCGCCGTTCACCTTCTCCCAGGCCGCCATCAAGGAGTTCCAGGTCATCCCGTCGAGCTACAACGTGCAGTTCGGCAACGCCTCGGGCGGCATCATCAACGCCATCACCAAGTCGGGCACGAACCAGCTCCACGGCGAGGCCTGGTACTACTTCCGGAACGAGAGCTTCATCAACAAGGACGCCCTCGGCCGCGAGTCCCCCAAGTTCAACCAGAAGCAGTTCGGCGCCTCCCTGGGCGGCCCCATCATCAAGGACAAGCTGCACTACTTCGTGTCCTACGATGGCCAGCGCAAGGATTTCCCCGTCTATCGCTTCTTCTACGGCTTCCCGGCTGACCGCACTGCCGAGTGGGAATCCCTCACCGGCCTCAACTACGCCGATGAGGTGGGCAACGTCACCTCCACCGACAACGCCGACGTCTTCCTCGGCAAGGTCGACTGGCAGATCTCGCCCAGTGTGCTGCTCTCGTTCCGTGACAACTACACCAAGTACAAGGCCGAGAACGGCGTCGACACCAGCTACGCCGACACCGGCCGCTCCAACAACGGCACCGAGGAGGACAAGTTCAACTCCGCGGTGGTGAACCTCAACACCGTGCTCACCGAGAGCATCTACAACGAGTTCATCTTCCAGTACTCCAAGGAAGAGCGGCCCCGCTACGCCAACTCCACCGTCCCGCAGGTGCGGATCGGCCAGTACACCTACGACGCCATGTTCGGCCGCAAGGACTACCTGCCCAACAACACCATCGAGAAGCACAACCAGTTCATCGACAACTTCACCTACTTCATGGGCAACCACGCCCTGAAGGCCGGCTTCAACATCGACCTGGTGAAGTACGACGACGACTTCTACCGCTACGCCGGCGGCTCGTTCCAGTACAAGAACTGGAACGACTTCTTCAACGGGGTTGGCTACCGCTACACCCAGGCGTTCTCGGACTACAACGGCATCGTCAAGTTCGACACCAACTACTACTCGGGCTACCTTCAGGACGAGTGGCGGGTGAGCCCGAAGCTGACGGTGACCTACGGCATCCGCTACGACTTCCAGGACAACCCGCAGCCGGACGAGACGAACTCCGCCTTCCCGGCCACCGGCTCGGTCCCCAACGACCACAACAACTGGGCGCCCCGCGTCGGCTTCGCGTGGGACCCCACCGGCGAGGGCCGCACCGTGGTCCGCGGCGGCTTCGGCTACTTCTACGACAACACCCCCACCCTGCTGCTGGCCAACGCGCTGCTCAACAACGGCATCCGCGTGGTGCGCGTGGACCTGACCTGCGCCTACGCGCCCTGCCCGACGTTCCCCAACATCATCGGGTCGCTGGGTGACCTGCCCGGCGCGAAGCCTTCCATCTACGTCTTCAAGCCCGGCTTCCAGAACCCCGAGACCAAGCGCTGGTCCGTCGGGGTCGAGCAGCAGCTCGCCAACAACTACACCGTCGGGGCCGACGTGATCTGGTCGCAGACCACCCACCTCGAGCGGATGCTGGACCTCAACCTGGTGCCGGTGGGTTTCACCCCCTACGGCGTCCACACCTACGACTACCGCAACGTGAACTACCCGGGGTTCGGCTCCATCGCCCAGTTCGTCGACGATGCGCGCAGCGAGTACTTCGCCATCGTGCTCAAGGCCCGCAAGCGGTGGGCGGACAACTGGATGTTCGACTTCTCCTACACCTACTCCAAGTCCAAGGACAACAACTCCAACGAGCGCACCGTGACGGTGGGCGACTACAGCTCCGGTGAGGATCCCCTCAACATCGGCGACAACTGGGGGTACTCGGACTTCGACGTGCGCCACAAGTTCGTGGCCTCCGCCGTGGTCATGCTGCCCTACGACTTCCAGTTCTCCACCATCGCCACCATCCGCTCGGGCTATCCGTACACGCCGTACGACGACCGCTGCTGGAACGCGTCGGCCACGGGCAGCTGCCTGGATCCGTTCTCCGTGTCCTACCGTGCCTACTACGGCGGCATCCACTACGCCCGCAACTCGTTCCGCCAGCCCTGGTACCACCGGGTGGACGTGCGCCTCTCCAAGATGTTCAAGATCGCCGGCCAGTTCGAGATCGAGATCCTCGGCGAGGCGTTCAACGTGTTCAACTCGGCGAACCTCCGCACCACCCGCACCACCATGGTGGACAGCAACGGCAACAAGATCACCAACTTCGGATCGGTGGCGAAGGACAACTCGCCCATCGTCGGCGATCCTCGGCAGTACCAGCTGGGCGTGAAGCTCCGCTTCTAGCCCAGCGGTCGGTCGTCAGCACCCCTGCGGCCCGCCCACCGGCGGGCCGCAGTCTTTTCTTCCGGTGTGTTCACGGGGCCTTCACGGACCCCGGGCGCCCCCTTCACCCGTGCCGGCCACCGTGGCCCGCGGACGGGCCCGTCGCGGGCCGGAAGGGATCGGTCATGGACTACAGGAAGATGGACATGCACGTGCACTCGTGCTTCTCCACCGAGACGATCCCGGGGGTGGAGGGCGTGTTCTTCAGCCCCAGGGAGACACCGGAAGAGATCTACCGCCGGGCGAAGGCCGCCGGCATGGACTTCGTCACCATTACCGACCATGACACCATCGACGGCTGCCTCGACTTCGTTGCGAGGAACCCCGGGGCGCGGGACTTCGTGGTCGGCGAGGAGGTCTCCACGCAGCTGCCGGAGAGCCTCCTGACGGTGCACCTCAACGTGTACGGCCACACGCCGCCGCAGCACGACGAGCTCCAGCGGCGCCGGGCCGACGCCTTCCAGGTTGCGGCGTACTGCCGGGAACAGGGCCTGTTCTTCGTCTGGAACCACCCGTTCTACCGGGAGAACCTCTCCACATTCGAGGAGGAGGAGTTCATGCGGCTGGTGGACGAGGTCCCCGCGATCGAGGTGCGCAACGGGGGCCGCATGCAGGTCCTCAACGTCCTCGCCGAGGAGCTCGCCGTGCGGCGGGGCAAGGCGGCCCAGGGCGGCAGCGACACCCATACCGGCAACGTGGGCTCGGTGTACACGGCCGTGCCCTGCGATGATCTGGACGGGTTCTTCGCCGGCATCCTGGCGCGGCGGAGCCGCGTGGTCGGCCACCACTCCACGCGGCGCAACTTCCTCCTGCACAACTACCTCATCGGAGCGCGGCACACGGTGGCGTGGAACGCCTCCCGCACGGGATCCCTCACGGGGCGCCTGCGGCTGCGGGCGCTGGGAGCGCTCGCCCTCGTGCTCTCGCCGCTGGTGGTGCGCCGCCACTTCCGCAGCCAGCGGGAGCTGGCGCGGCTGGCCCTCGCCAAGCTCTCGCTGTTCGGCAACCTGGAGCGGACGCTCCTCGAGGCGGCGTAGGACCTCCGCTCAGCGGGAGGCGAGCTCCGCGGCGGCCTCGAGGATGCGGTACGTCCCCCGGTGGGGGAGCCGCTCGAAGCCCGACCAGGCCGCGAGGGCGAGGGTGCCGTCCCGGAGCTGGGCCTCGAGCCAGCCGCCCGCCTCTTCAGGCGCGGGCTGGTCCAGCGCCGCGCCGTGGGCGAGCGCCCAGGCGCGGTTGGCCCGCTCGTGGGCGCCCACCGGCGGTGCCAGGACGAGAGGTAGACCCAGCGCCGCGAAGAACGTCATCTCGCTGGGCTTGGTCCAGAGCACGTCGGTCCCGGCGAGGAGGGCGTTGAACGCAGCGAAGTACGCCTCCACCGAGGTCGCGGCCAGGATGCTCACACCGGCGGCGCCGTCGAGCCCCGCCTCCGAGACCCAGCGCCGGAATCGGGCTGCCAGCAGCGGACGCGTGCCGGCCACCAGGGCGAGGCGCAACCTCCCCTCCCGGAGCGCTGGCGCCAGTGCCGGAAGGATGGCGCGGGCGAGGGCGCTCTGGGCTCCGGCGCCGCCCACGGCGAAGGTCACGAGGGGCGAACGGTCGCCTCGCAGCGGAACGGCGTGGCCGAGCCCCGCCGTCACGGACGCCCCGGCATCGCCGCGAAACGCCCCACAGGGGTCGAGACGGGCCAGGCGGGCAGCGAGGTTGTCGCGCAGCACGGCAAGGCCCGGGCCCCCGAGGAGCTCCGGCGGCAGCGGGAACCCGGTGAGCCGCACCCGGTCGCCCGGCACACCGTAGGCGAGGAGACGGCGGACGGCCGTCTCGCTCGGGGCGCAGTAGAGGGGCGAGGCCGAGGCGGGTTCGCGGGGGACCCAGATGCGGTGGATGTCGGTGTCGGTGACCACGCAGGCGACGCGGGCGAGGCCCGCCTCCGCCGCCACCACCGCGGGCGCGTAGAACGTCGTCAGAAGCGTCGCGCCGGAGGCGCGGAGGTGCGCGGCGAGGCTTCCTCCCAGCCGGTGCAGGCTCCAGCGCCCTGCGGCGCTTAGAATCCGCGGAGCACGGTGGCGCTTTTCGCCGTCGGGCAGCGCCGGGATGCGGGTCAGGCCGTCCAGGAGAGGGCGCAGCGCGAGGCCCAGGAGGGGATGCTGCGAGCCCTGGGAGAGCCGCTCGTAGGCGCGGCGCGCCCGGTCCCAGCGGCGGCTCTCCGCGAGTGTCGCAAGGGGAGGCCGGTCCGCCCGCGCCAGCGGTACGCCGGCGGCGGACGCCAGCGCGTGGGCCGCCCGCAGGTGCCCGTACCCCATGTCCACCGCCGCCACCAGAAGGCCGCCGCCCCCGGTGCCGGTCCCGGCTTCCGCGTCCATGACGTCCCTCCGGACGCTGGAGCGTAGCAGACCACACCGCCTTCATCCGGTCTTGGCACCGTCTTCACGGGTGGGCGGGAAGGTGGCGGCGTGGTGGAGACAGTGCTCCTCGCGGCCTCGGGCCTGGGACTGGCGCTTACCGCGGTCATGACGGTGGCCCAGCGGCGCCTCCTGCGCGCTCCGAAGCCGTCTGCGGGCACGGACCTCCCTCCGGTGAGCATCCTCAAGCCGCTCAAGGGGGTGGACGCGGGCCTCGAGGAGAACCTGCACACCTTCTTCACCCTGGACTACCCCGACTACGAGGTCGTCCTCGGGGCCCGCGACGCCGACGACGCGGCCCTGGCCGTGGCGCGACGGGTGGCGGCGGCCCACCCCGGGGTGCCGTCGCGCGTCATCGCCGATCCGCGGGAGGTCGGGTACAACCCCAAGGTCAACAACCTGGCGAACCTCCTCCGCCACGCCCGCCACGACGTCATCCTCATCAGCGACTCCAACGTCCGGGTGGGTCCCGGAATGCTCTCGGGCATGGTGGCCCACCTCCTCCAGCCCGGCGTGGGGCTGGTCTCCTCGCCCATCGCCGGGTCGGCGGGGCACGGAGCCGGGGCCCTCCTCGACACCTTCCAGCTCAACACCTTCGTCATGGGCGGCGTGGCCGCGATGCACCGGCTCTTCGGCGCCGTGTGCGTCGTCGGGAAGTCCATGCTGTTGCGGCGGGAGGTGCTCGAGTCGATCGGCGGGTTCGCACACCTGTCCCGCTACCTCGCCGAGGACCAGGTCTGCGGCCAGGAGGTGGCCGCGCTGGGGTTGCGGGTGGTGGTGGGCGGGGAGCCCGTGACCAACGTGCCCGGGACGCAGGCGTTGCGCCAGTTCGCGGCGCGCCACCTGCGCTGGGCGAAGATCCGGAGGCGCATGAGCCCGCTGGGCTTCGCGGGCGAGCTGCTCCTGAGCCCCTCGGTCCCGGCGCTGGCGGGGGTGCTCGTCACCCGTTCGTGGGAGTCGGTGCTGGCCCTGGTGGGGGTTGTGCTGGCGGCGGGGGTGGTGGCGGCGGCGGCGGAGCGACCGCTGGGTCTCCGTCGCAATCCCCTCGCCTACCCCGCCGTCGCGCTGGCGCGGGACCTCCTGGCCGGCGCCCTCTGGCTCATCCCCTGGGTCAGCGCGGGCGTGCGGTGGCGGGGCAACGCCTTCGTCCTCAGGCGCCGGACCCTGCTGGCTCCCGTCGGCGCACCGCCGCCGGGGCAGCTGCCCTCGACGCCCCGCGGGAGGCTGGTCTCGGGGACCGCGTAGGCGGCCTCAGCGCGGCCAGGGCTGGGCGTTGCGGGGTGGGTCCACGCCGGCGAGGGCGGAGACGAAGGCCGCAACCAACGTGAGGGACCGCGTCGCCACGCGCTTGCGGGGCACGGCGGCCCCCCGGGCCACCCAGATCGCGGCAAGCTCTCCGTGGGTGTCCAGGTAGCCGTGCTGGCCCGCGTAAGCCGCCGGCTCGTGCTCGGATCCTCCGATGCGGCCGTCCGCGGCGAACCCCGGGGTCATGAACGCCACGAGGTCCCCCGCCTCCGGAGCCTCGAGTCCGAGGGGGCCCAGCTCGTCGCGGCGGAACATGCGCTCTACCGCGGGCACGCCGTCCACCTCCAGGGCGGCCAGGGCGGAGGCCGCGGCACGGACCACCTCGTCCCGCCGGGCGGGGGGTACGACGCCGGTGGGCTCGCGTCCCTCGAGGTTGACGTAGAGCTGGGCGCACCCCCCGGAGCAAAAGGCGACCATCTTCGAGGCGGCGCCGGGAACGGGGTAGCGGCCGCTCGAGTCCGCGGTCGCGAGCCCGGCGCGCCGCAGCACCTCGTTGACGTGGACCTGCTCCCACAGCGGCGCCATGCCGTGGTCGGAAACCACCACCAGCGCGTCGCGGCGGAGGTCGAGCTGGCGGGCCAGGTCCCCGACGGCGCGGTCGGCGACGGCGTAACCGGCGTCCACGGCGTCTCCGGCGGTGGCGGCGAGGCCCGGCGAGTAGTCGCGCTGCCGGGGACCGGTGACGAGGAGGGCGTGCTCCACCTCGTCCACGACGGGCTGGTACGCCATGAGCAGATCGAAGCGCTCGTGGGCGACGGCGCTCGCGGCGCAGCTCGAGAGGTAGGCGGAGAAGCGGCGGACCTGGGCAAGGTACTCGGAGACGGAGAGCCCGCCCTCCCCGGCCAGCCCGCGCTCCAGCGCCCGGTCGTCCGCCGGGCCGGGCCAGAACCCCGCGTCGCGGTCGAGCCGCTCGCGGAACGACCGGGGATAGGCCCGGGTGGCGTTGAAGGAGCCCTGGTAGAAGCGCACCCGGTCGAGACCGGGATCGAGGTCCTGGAGCAGGCACCACGATCCGACGAGGCGGGAGCCGCCGTCGGGGTCGGGGGTGACGAGCTGCAGGGGGAACCACTCGCCGGGGCGCACCCTGGCCAGGGTACCGTCGGCGGGATCGGGGTCGTCGTCCACGACGAGGGAGGTGTAGGTCGGCGGACCGCCCCCGGGGGCGGTGCAGGCGGTGAGATAGAAGGTGGCGGTGGGCGGCACGTCCCCGCCGGACAGCTTCACGGCGACAGTGGCCAGCCGCGGCGAGCCGCACTGCTCCGGCGCGGCGGCCCCGCCCGCGGGGACAGGGGCGAACTCACGCGCCGAGAGCGCGACCTCGCGGGGGTGCGCGAAGGGGGCGGCCGGGAAGGCGGTGCCGAAGTCGGCCGCGCGCTGCGGCGCGGTGCCGTCGCAGCCGGGAAAGGCGAGCACGCCCACGCGCCGGCCCTGGCGGCGGAACGCCGCCCACAGCGGTTCGGCGTGCCACGGCGCGGCGAAGCCGGACACGCTCTGCGAGATGGGTGTGCCGGGCAGGTGGAACGCGTTGGAAACGATCCCCGTCACCGCGGGGAACGCGCCGGTGGCGATGGACGCGTGGCTGACGGCCGTGAGGGTGGGGTTCACCGCGATGGCCCGGTCCACGACGAAGCCCCGGGCGGCGAAGGCGGCGAGTCCTTCCGCGTCGTGGTAGGCGCCCCGGGCGAGGAGCTCGTCCTGCCGGACCGCCGCCAGCCCGTCGATGGAGAGCAGCACGACGCGGCGGGCGGGCGCGCCGCCTCCGGCGGGAATGGCGATGGGCTCTTCCGAGCGGCACGCAGCGAGGACGGCCACGGCGGCGACAGCGATCCAGACTCGTCGGGACATGGTTCCAGGATAGCCCGCCGGCGGACTCTCCGGCGGTCTTCACACCGTCTTCACGCCGGCACCGCAGACTCCCGCCGGGTCAGCTGACCGTGGGGCCGGGCCTCGGGTATCCGGCCGGCAGGGGAACGTTGGCCGGACCATCGTGGACGGGAGCTCGGGTGCATCGCGCACATCGCCTCTGGCCGGGGACAATCTCCGGAGACCATCACGACCGCCGCGGCGGCGCGGAGCGGCCGTGAGCGCGGCGGGCAGCCGTCCCCGGCAGGCGGCGGGGGACCTGATCTTCCGCACCATTACCATGGTCTCCGCGGCGACGGTCCTGCTCGCCGTGGCGGGTCTGTTCGTCGAGTTGGTCCGCAACTCCCGGCTCTCCCTGGCGAGGTTCGGCCCCGCCTTCGTCACCTCCTCGGCCTGGAACCCGGTCACCAAGGACTTCGGGGCGCTGAGCAGCATCTTCGGGACGGTGGTCTCCACCGTCATCGCCATGGCCATCGCCGTGCCCTTGAGCCTGGTCATCGCGCTCTTCCTCGTCGAGCTGGCCCCGCCCCGGGTGAGCCGCCTCGTGAGCGGCGGCATCGAGCTGCTGGCCGCGATCCCGTCGATCATCTACGGCATGTGGGGCCTGTTCGTCTTCGCGCCCTTCATGGCCGACCACGTGCAACCGCTCCTCAACCGGACCCTCGGCTTCCTGCCGCTGTTCCAGGGCCCCCCCATGGGGATCGGCATGCTCTCGGCGGGGATCATCCTCGCGTTCATGGTCCTGCCGTTCATCACGGCCGTGATGCGCGACGTGTTCGGCATGGTGCCTCCGGTGCTCAAGGAGTCGGCGTACGGCCTCGGCGCCACCACCTGGGAGGTCACCCGCAAGGTGACCGTGCGCTACGGCCTGCGGGGCCTGATGGGCGCCGTCTTCCTCGGGCTGGGGCGCGCCATCGGCGAGACCATGGCGGTGACCTTCGTCATCGGCAACGACCATCGCATCTCGGCCTCGCTGTTCGCCGCCGGCAACAGCATCGCCTCCACGCTGGCCAACGAGTTCGCCGAGGCGTCGGAGCCGCTGTACCTGAGCTCCCTCATGGAGCTCGGCCTGATCCTCTTCGTCATGACGTTCCTCATCCAGGTGTTCACGCAGCTGATGCTCAACCGTATCAAGGGCCAGAAGTGAGGCGCCCGTGATCCTCAGGTCGAAGGCCCGGCGCAAGGCGCTCGATCTGGCGGTCAAGGCCGTCTCCACGCTGTCCGCCGGCGCCGGGCTCGTGATCCTGGGGTGGATCCTGTTCGTGCTGGTGCGACGGGGCAGCGCCGCCATCAACTGGGCGTTCTTCACCCAGCTCCCCTCCCCGCCGGGGGGCGAGGGCGGCGGCCTCGGCAGCGCCATCGTCGGCACCCTGGCGATGACGGCGCTGTCCACGGCGATCGCCGTTCCCCTGGGCCTCCTCTCGGGCATCTACCTGGCCGAGTACGGCAGCGACACCCGCTTCGGCACCCTGGTCCGGTTCACCGCCAACGTCATGATGGGCATCCCGTCCATCATCATCGGGCTGTTCGTGTACACCTTCCTCGTCGTGCCGTTCGGGCACTTCTCGGGCTACGCCGGGGCCGTGGCGCTGGCGTTGCTCATCCTGCCGGTGGTCGCCCGCACCACGGAGGACATGCTCGCGCTCGTCCCCAACGCCTTCCGGGAGTCGGCGCTGGCGCTCGGCGCGCCCCGCTGGCGGGTCACCGTCGGGGTGGTGATGCGGGCGGCCAGGAACGGGGTGATGACCGGCGTGCTGCTGGCCGTGGCGAGGGTCTCCGGCGAGACGGCGCCGCTGCTGTTCACGGCCCTCAACAGCCCGTACTGGCCCACGTCGCTGTCGCGGCCGACGGCGAACCTCACCGTCACCATCTTCAACTACGCCATGTCGCCCTACGACAACTGGCAGCAGGCCGCGTGGGGCGCGTCCCTGGTCATCATGGCCGGCATCCTGGTCATGACGCTGGTGGCGCGCTTCCTGCTGAGGGAGGCGAAACAACGATGAGCGGCTCGCCCACACCCCCCGCCGGCGCCACGGCCCCCGGCACGGCCGGCGCCGCCAAGATCTCGGCCCGGGGCCTGAGCTTCTTCTACGGCGACCACCAGGCCCTCTTCGACAACGACCTCGACCTGGCCGAGGGCAAGGTCACCGCCATCATCGGCCCCTCCGGCTGCGGCAAGTCCACGCACCTGCGGGTCTACAACCGGATCTTCGAGCTCTACCGGGACCAGCGCGCCGTGGGCGAGGTCCTCCTCGACGGCCGCAACATCCTCTCGCCCTCCGTGGACGTCATCGAGCTGCGCCGCAAGGTGGGCATGATCTTCCAGAAGCCGACGCCCTTCCCGGTCACGGTGTTCGACAACGTGGCCTACGGGCTCCGCCTCCACTACGCCGTGTCCAAGAGCGAGCTGTTCGAGCGCGTCGAGCGGGCGCTGCGCCTCGCCGCCCTGTGGGACGAGGTCAAGGACAAGCTCCACCAGCAGGGCACGGCACTGTCCGGCGGGCAGCAGCAGCGGCTCTGCATCGCCCGCGCCATCGCCGTGGAGCCGGAGGTGCTGCTCATGGACGAGCCGACCTCGGCCATCGACCCGGTGGCCACGGCCAAGATCGAGGAGCTGGTGCAGTCGCTGCGGGGCCGCTTCACCATCTGCATCGTCACCCACAACATGCAGCAGGCCGCCCGCGTCTCCGACCTCACCGCGTTCTTCTTCCAGGGCCGCATCGTGGAGTTCGGCGCCACCAGCACCATCTTCACCAACCCCCGCAAGAAGCAGACCGAGGATTACATCACCGGCCGCTTCGGCTAGGAGGCCGTTGCACAGAGGCTCCGGCTGCGGCTTGCGGTGGCAGCCGCCTGGCTGCGTCGGCCTCCGTGCCAGCCGGCGCCATCGCAACCCTCGCTTTCGTCGCTCCGCGTGGAGGCCCCCTCGGCCCCCGGCCGCGGGGGGCCCGGGTGGCCACCCGGCAACGGGTGAAGTTTTCTTAACAGCGCCCTCGCATGCGCATCACGCCGACCACCTAGAGTCCGGACCCAGGGGAAGGTCGATCCTCCTCCCCTCCGAGAAAAGGAGACGCGGCAATGATGAGCACGACGAAGAAGGTCCTCACCGGTGTGGCGATCGCGCTGCTGGGCGTCGCCGCGGGTACGGCCACGGCCCAGGAGCGCAGCATCTCCGGCGCCGGCGCCACCTTTCCCTATCCGATCTACGCGAAGTGGGCGAACGCCTACTACAAGGCCACCGGGCTCAAGCTGAACTACCAGTCGATCGGGTCCGGCGGCGGCATCGCCCAGATCAAGGCGAAGACCGTCGACTTCGGCGCCTCCGACGCCCCCCTCGAGAAGGCCGAGCTGGACGCCAGCGGGCTGATTCAGTTTCCCATGATCATGGGCGGCGTGGTCCCCGTGGTGAACCTGGACGGCATCAAGGCCGGCCAGATCAAGCTCACCGGGGAGGTGCTCGCGGACATCTTCCTGGGTACGATCTCCAGCTGGAACGACCCGGCCATCGCCAAGCTGAACCCCGGCGTCGCGCTGCCCTCCAAGGCGATCACCGTGGTGCACCGGGCCGACGGCTCGGGGACCACGTGGATCTTCACCAACTACCTGGACAAGATCTCCCCCGCCTGGCACTCCAAGGTCGGCACCGACAAGTCGGTGGCGTGGCCGGTGGGCGTCGGCGGCAAGGGCAACGAGGGCGTCGCCGCCTACGTGCAGCGCATCAAGGGCGCCGTCGGCTACGTCGAGTACGCCTACGCGCTCCAGAACAAGATGACCTACGCTCAGCTCGGCAACCGTGCCGGCGTGTTCGTGTCCCCCACCATCGAGTCGTTCCAGGCGGCGGCGGCCAACGCGGACTGGAAGGACGCCCCCGGCTTCTACCTGGTCCTCACCGACCAGCCCGGTGAGAAGAGCTGGCCCATCACCGGCGCTTCCTTCATCATCGTCTACCGCGAGCAGGGCAAGTTCGAGCGCAGCAGGGACATGCTCAAGTTCTTCGACTGGTGCCTGCGGGAGGGCCAGCCCATGGCCGAGGCGCTCGCCTACGTGCCGATGCCCTCCAACGTCGTCTCGCTCATCGAGGACGAGTGGAAGGCCGACATCCGCGCGGGCGGCAAGGCGGTCTGGCAGTAGCTTCCCCCGGACCCTCCGGGGCCGGGGCGCCCTCTCCCGTCCGAACCGGGGGAGGGCGCACCCTCGTCGGCGAGGCAGGGGCGGGAGGCAGGGGGTACACTTGGTGACGAGGAATTCGGGCGAGGAGCGGAGATGGAGATCACGCTGGAAAAGGAACTGGACTCGCTCAAGCAGCTGCTCCTGACGATGGCCGGAGAGGCCGAGCGACAGCTCGAGCTCGCCATCCGTTCCCTGGTGGAGCGGCGCATCGAGCTCGCGGAGCAGGTCATCGCCGGCGACGCGGTCATCGACCAGCGGGAGCTGGAGGTCGACCGCCGGGTCACCGAGCTCATCGTGCGGGCCCAGCCGATGGCGCGCGACCTCAGGCTGGTGATCACCGCCATCAAGATCGCCCCCGACCTCGAGCGTGTGGCGGATCACGCCGTCAACATCGCCGAGCAGGCGCTGCGGCTCAACCGCCTTCCCCCCCTCAAGCCGTTCATCACCATTCCCCAGATGGCGCAGACCGCGGCCGGCATGGTGCGCGACGCCCTGGCCGCCTTCATCCGCTCGGACACGCAGCTGGCGCGCGAGGTCATCGCCCGGGACGACCACGTGGACGCCACCCACGAGGAGATCTTCCGCGAGCTGCTCACCTATATGATGGCCGACCAGGCGACCATTCCCCGGGCCCTCGCGGTGCTTCTGGTGGCCCGCTCCCTCGAGCGCATCGCCGACCAGGCCACCAACATCTGCGAGCAGGTGGTGTACCTGGTCGAGGGCGAGGACATCCGCCACCGCCATGACGACGATCAGGCGAACAGCCGGAGCTGACCGGGCGGGGGGCCGCACACCCGCGGGGCCGCCCGCGGGGAGGATCGGAGGATGACGATCCGCGTCTACCTGGTCGAGGACGACGAGGACATCGGGCCGATGGTCCGCCGCCACCTGGAGCGCTCGGGGGAGTACGCGGTGTCGGTGTTCACCACCGGCGCGAACTTCCTCGCCGCCTGCGAGGAGACGGTCCCCGACGCCGTGGTGCTGGACCTGAGCCTGCCCGACACGGACGGTCTCACGCTGTGCCGGGAGCTGCGCACCTGGGACACCACCCGCACCCTGCCGATCCTCATGCTCACCGCCCGCGCCGGGGAGTCGGACCGCGTGATGGGCCTCGAGCTCGGCGCCGACGACTACCTCACCAAGCCGTTCTCCCTGCGCGAGCTGACCGCGCGGCTGCGCTCGCTGCTGCGCCGGGTGCAGTGGGAGCGGGGCACGCCGGGGGAGACGTACCGCGACGGCCGCCTGGAGGTGGACGCGGCGCGCCACCGGGTGGTGTGGAGGGGGGAGGACGTCCACCTCACCCGCCGCGAGTTCGACGTGCTCTGGTACCTCATCTCCCTGGCCGGCCGCGTGGCCTCCCGGGAGCAGATCCTCGACGCCGTGTGGGGGCTCGCCACGTCGGTGGACGCCCGCACTGTCGACGCCCACGTGCGGACGCTGCGGCGCAAGCTGTCCGAGGACGTCATCGAGACGCTGATCGGCGCCGGCTACCGGTTCCGCGGGGAGGCGACCCCGTGAAGGAGCGCTGGCCGGTCGGGCTGGTGGTGGGCGGCGTCGCGCTGGCCGTGGGGCTGGCCGCGGTGGCGTTGCTGTCCTGGCAGCAGCGGGAGACCCGGTGGAGCGCCCAGGTCGCCCACCTCGAGCGGGCCGCCGAGGCCCTCGCCCCGATGGCCGCGGAGGTGCTCTCCGCGCCCAGCGACGCGGCCGAGCGGGAGGTGGACGGCTGGGCCGCGGCGGGGGCGATGCGGGTGACGCTCATCGGCGGCGACGGGCGCGTCCACGCCGACTCCAACACTCCCGGCGCCCTGGTCGAGCAGATGGAGAGCCACCGCCAGCGTCCGGAGGTGGTGGAGGCGGCGGCCCGGGGGCTGGGGATCTCGACGCGGCTGTCGACCACCACGAACCGGCGCACGACCTACGTGGCCCGGCGTCTCGGCCCGGCCGGGCACCCCGAGGGCTACCTCCGGGTGGCCTGGGAGGAGCCGGGGGTGCAGATCCCCTGGTCGGAGCTCCTTGCCGCCCTCGTGACGGCCCTGGCGGCGGGCCTCGCGGCCCGCTGGGGCGCCGCCCGCTGGCACCGGCTGGTGGCCCGCCACCTCTCGGGCTGGACCGACCTGCCCGCCGAGGAGGACCTGGTCTCGCTGGCCGAGGACGTGGACCGGCGTTTCCGGGCCGAACGGGAGGCGCTCTCCCGCGAGACCGACGCCACTCGCGCCGCCCTCGCGGAGGTGAGCGAGGGCGTGATCCTCCTCGACACCCAGGGCCTGGTTCACTTCGCGAACCCCGCCGCCGTGGCCCTGCTGGGGGCGGACCTCGTCCCCGGCCGGCCCCTGGTGGAGGCGGTGCGGGCTCCCGAGCTGCTCGGCGCCGTGACCGAGGTGCAGAATGGCGGCGGCAGCCAGCACACGGCCTTCGCCGCGCCCACCGGCGCCGAGCTGGCGGTCCGGGTGTGCGCCGTGCCGCACCCCGTCCTGGACGTGGCCGTCGTCCTCCACGACACCCGCGGCGAGCGGCAGCTCGAGCGCGCGCGGCGGGCGCTGGTGGCCGACCTGGCCCACGAGCTGCGCACCCCCCTCACCGTCCTCGGCGGCCTCGCCGAGGAGCTCCGAGAGACCGGCGGTCCCGCCTCGCTGGCGGCGACCATGCAGCGCCAGGTGATGCGCCTGCGCGCGTTCGCCGAGGACCTCGAGGAGCTCGCCTCCATCGAGACCGGGCAGGTCAAGCTCTCCCCGGAGGACACCGACGCGGCCACCGTCGCCCGGCAGGTGCTGGGCGACCTGCGCGAGGCCGCGGCAAGGGCCGGCGTGACGCTGGAGCAGCGCGGCGGGGCGGCACCGCTGCGCACCGACCCCGTGCGCCTGGCGCAGGTGCTCACCAACCTGGTCGACAACGCCATCCGCTACAACCGTCCCGAGGGGCGGGTGACGGTGACCACGGAGGGGGGCGGCGAGGCGGTGCGGATCTCGGTCGAGGACACCGGCATCGGCATTCCCGGGGAGGAGCTCCCGCTGGTGTTCCAGCGCTTCTACCGCGTCCACCGGGGCGGCCAGCGCCGGGACGGCGGCAGCGGAAGCGGGCTGGGGCTGGCCATCGTCAAGCACCTGGTCCGGGCGCTGGGCGGGAGCGTGAGGCTCACCTCCGAGGCCGGGCGGGGAACCCAGGTGGTGGTGAGCCTGCCCCGCACCGCTTCCAGGGCCTGACGCACGACGACGGCCGCGCGAGCGGCCGTCGTGGAAGCCTGGAAGGACCCTCTCCGATCAGTTCGAGCTGGCGTTCTTGCCCTTCAGGGCCTTCTGGAGCGCCGCGCCGAAGGCCGTGACCTCGTCCTTGCGCTCCGCCTGGCGGGTGTCGGCCCAACGGTGGAACTCCTTGGCGGCCTTGCTCTCCTTGCCCTTCCGCAGCGACAGCGAGATGCGCTTGCGCTCGGGGTCGACGGACAGCACCGCGGCGGAAACCCGGCTTCCGGAGGGGAAGGCGGCGGCCAGGTCGGCGCCCCGCGGCTGGTCGCTTTCGGAGGCCGGAATGAGGGCGGTGAGCTCGGGCTCGAGCTCGACGAACACGCCGAAGCTGGCGGTGCGCTCCACGGTGCCTTCCACAAGGGTGCCTACCGGGTAGCGGCTGGCGGCGTCGGCCCAGGGATCGCCCTCGGCCATCTTGCGCAGCGTCAGCGACAGGCGGCGGCGCTCCGCGTCGTACTCGCGCACCCAGCCCTCGATCGTCGCGCCCTGCGTGAGCCGGGGGTCGTCCATGGCCATGCCGGGGGGCAGCTGCGACACGTGAACGAGGCCGTCGACGCCGGGCATCACCTCGACGAACACCCCGAAGTCGGTCTTGCGTGCCACGGTGCCGGTGAAGGGCGAGCCCACCGGGAACCTGGTGGCCACCTCGGCCCAGGGGTCCTCCTCCAGCGCCTTGATGGAGAGTGCGATACGCGACTTGGCCCGGTCGGCCTCCAGGACCTTGACGCGGACGGTCTCGCCGATCTTGACCACCTGCGAGGGACGCACGCCGAAGCGGTGCGAGAGCTCCGAGACGTGCACCATGCCGTCCACGCCTCCGATGTCGACGAAGACGCCGAAGTCGCGGACGCTCTTGACGGTGCCCTCGAGCTCCGCGCCCACCTCGATGTGCTCCCAGGCCGCCTCCTGAGCGTGATCACGCTCCTGGCGCAGGAGCTGGGCGCGGGAGACCACCAATGAGGTGAGGTCGTCGGCCAGCTCGGTGATCTGGAAGCGGTAGGTCTGTCCAAGGTGGGCGTCGACGTTGCGCGGGAAGCCGAGCTCGATCTGGGACATGGGGCAGAACGCCCGCACGCCGGCCACCGACACGTCGTAGCCGCCCTTGTTACGGCCGGTCACCTTGCCCTCGACGGGGACGCCGTTCTCGAAGGCGCCGCGGAGCGCCTCGCGTTCGCGGCGTTCGTTGGCCTGGCGGTGGGACACGCGGAGCTCGGGCGAGACGGCGATGACGACCGCGTCGAGGCCGTCGCCGGGCTCCAGATCGCCCAGCTCCGACCGGTCCATCACGGCCTCGGTCTTGCCGCCCACCGCGATCAGCGCCACGTCGCCGACAACGGCCATGACGTGGCCGCTGACCAGCTGGCCGACCTCGATCTGCTCCTGCGTGAAGCTCTCCGCGAGGGCTTCGGCGAACGTCTGCTGTTCAGGGGTGGGGTTGGTCTCGTCAGTCATGCGAACCTCTCGGATCCGGCCCCGGGGATACCCTCGGGGAAGGGCTCATCATTCTACACGAAATCCTGCGGACGGAAAGGGGTCCACCGGAGCGGCGGTGCCGGGACCGGTGTCACAATGAAACCAGGGCCCGAAATTGGGCCCGGCGGCGCCCGCAGTGACCCGCCGCGCTCCACCGGCAAAGGAGCCCAGGGTGGATGGTGATGTCACTTCCGAGGAGACGCTTTCCCGCCTGATGGCGGCGTACCAGGACGGCAGCGCGCCCGCCTTCGAGGGGCTGTACGCGATCCTCGCGCCCCGGCTTCGCGGCTACCTGCGGGCGCTGACCCGGGACGCGGTGCGTGCCGAGGATCTACTCCAGGACACGTTCCTGCAGCTCCACCGGGCCCGCCGGACCTACCTGGCGGGGCGGCCCGTGAAGCCGTGGGTGTTCGCCATCGCGCGCAACGTGTTCCTCATGGAGCGGCGCTCGGCGGCGCGCCGGGGCCGGCGGGAGGTGCTGGCGGACGGCGACCTGCCCGAGGTCGGGGTGCCCGCCGAGATGGAGGGGCTGGCCGACCGGGACCGGGTGGCCCGGGCGCTGGCCGAGGTCCCCCGGGACCGGAGGGAGGCGGTGGTGCTCCACCACGTTCAGGGCATGAGCTTCAAGGAGGTCGGTGCGGTGCTCGGCATCAGCGAAGGGGCGGCGAAGGTCCGTGCGCACCGGGGCATGAACGATCTGCGGCGCCTCCTCGGCGCCCAGGGGGGTGGCCCGTGAGCACGCCTCCGCCGGTGCCGGAAGGGCTCCGCCGAGCCATCGAGGAGGACCTCCGCCCGGTCCGGCCGCTGCTCTCGCCGCTGGTGAGGACCCTCGCGGTGGCGGCGTGGGCCGCCGTGCTCCTCGTCACCGTGCCCGTCGTCCTCGGGCTGCGGCCCGACGCCTCGTCCCTGGGTCCCCTCGTCACCTGGGGCGCCGCCGTGCTGGAGGCGGTGGGCGGGCTCGTCCTGGTGTGGCTCGGGCTCCGGGAGGCGATCCCCGGCAGCGGCGTGACCCTCCCCGAGGGCGTCGCCTCCCTCGTGGCCGCCCTGGCCATCGAGGCGGGGGTCGCCGTGCTCACCTTCGCGCGGTCCGTCCCGGCGGCGGTTCCGGGGGGCGCGCTGGTCCACGGTGTGGAGTGCTTCTCCATGGAGACGTCGTTGGGGCTTCCGGCCCTGGCGCTGACGGTCTGGCTGACCGTCCGCGCCTTCCCGGTCCGCCCCGCCTGGGCCGGGCTGCTCGGGGGCGCCGGCGCGGGGCTGCTCGCCAACGGGGTGCAGCACCTCGTCTGTGGCATCGCCAGCCTGGAGCACGTCATGGTGTGGCACATGGGGGCGAGCGCCGTGCTCGCCGCGGCCGGCTGGGGGATCGGCCGGCTGTGGGAGCGGTACCGGCAGCGGTCGGGGCGGCCGGGGTAGACTGACCTGGGCCCCGAGGGTGTCCGCACACCGGCTGGAGGGTTCGGGGGAGGCCGACGGTGAGCCGTTACGTGGCACGTGACGACTTCGCACACGGGACCGTTCCAGGAGTGGGCGTGCTCCTCGCCAACCTGGGCACGCCGGAGGCGCCCACCGCTGCGGCGCTGCGGCGCTACCTGCGGGAGTTCCTCTCGGATCCCCGGGTGGTGGAGCTGCCGCGCCTGCCCTGGTGGGTGATCCTCAACGGCTTCATCCTGCCGTTCCGCCCGCGCCGCTCGGCGCGGCTGTACGCCACGATCTGGGGGCCGGAGGGGTCACCGCTGCTCGCCACCGGGAGGCGGCAGGCGGCGGGGCTCGAGGCCGCCCTGCGCCGTCGCGCGGGCAACCCCGTGCACGTTGCGCTGGGCATGCGCTACGGCCGGCCCGCGGTGGGCGAGGCGTTGCGGTCGCTGCGCGACCGTGGCTGCGCCAGGATCCTCGTGCTGCCCCTGTACCCCCAGTACGCGTCGGCCACCGTGGGGTCCACCTTCGACGCCGTGGCAAGGGAGCTCACCACCTGGCGGTGGGTCCCGGAGCTGCGCACCGTGGCCTCCTACCACGACCACCCCGCCTACGTCGCCTGTCTGGCGGCGAGCCTCGGGGAGGCGTGGGCGGACGGCTCGCGGCCCGAGAGGCTGCTCTTCTCGTTCCACGGCATCCCCAAGCGCAGCTTCCTGGCGGGGGATCCCTACCACTGCCAGTGCCTCAAGACGGCGCGGCTGGTGTCGCAGCGTCTGGGGCTCGAGGAGGGGGCGTGGCAGGTGTCGTTCCAGTCGAGGTTCGGGCGCGAGGAGTGGCTCACGCCCTACACCGACGCCACGTTGCGGGCGTGGGGCGGGTCCGGGGTCTCCCGGGTGGACGTCGTGTGCCCCGGCTTCGCGGCCGACTGCCTGGAGACCCTGGAGGAGATCGCCGTGCTCAACCGCGGGGTCTTCCTGGAGGCGGGCGGCCGCGACTACCGGTACGTGCCCGCCCTCAACGACCGCCCCGACCACATCGAGGCGCTCGCCGACATCGCGTCGGCCCACATTCAGGGCTGGCTCGTATCCCCTGAGCGCTGGGACGAGGAGGCGGTGAGGCGCGAGGC
This sequence comes from uncultured Acidobacteriota bacterium, assembly GCA_963751245.1. Classification (GTDB taxonomy): domain Bacteria; phylum Acidobacteriota; class Thermoanaerobaculia; order Thermoanaerobaculales; family Thermoanaerobaculaceae; genus CAVVTR01. Next base: position 377,035 of record CAVVTR010000007.1, read on the forward strand.
CGGGCGCTCCCGGCAGCGCGCCCTGGCCCAGGGGGCGCCGCAGTGACCGAGGGGGTGGCACGGGACGCAGGCTCGGCCGTCCGGATCGGCATCTCCTCGTGCCTGCTGGGCGCGAAGGTGCGGTACGACGGCGGCCACAAGAAGGACGACTTCCTGGCCGGAACCTTCGCGCGCTGGGTGGAGTGGGTTCCGGTGTGTCCCGAGGTCGAGGCGGGGATGGGCACGCCCCGCGAGCCCATCCGCCTGGTGCGCGAGGGCGAGGCGGTCCACCTGGTCGGAGCGCGCTCCGGAGCGGACTGGACCGACCGCATGGCGGGGTTCGCCCGGCACCGGGTGGAGGGCCTCGCCGGAGCCGGCCTCAGCGGCTTCGTGCTGAAGAAGGACTCGCCCTCCTGCGGCATGGAGCGGGTCAAGGTCCACGGCGGCGGCATGCCCTCCCGGACCGGCCGGGGGCTGTTCGCCCGGGAGCTCATGGCCCGCTTTCCCGACCTCCCCGTGGAGGAGGAGGGGAGGCTGTCCGATCCCCGGCTGCGGGACAACTTCGTCGAGCGGGTGTTCGCCTACCACCGGGTCCGGGAGCTCTTCGGCCCGCGCTGGACGGCAGGGGCGCTGGTCGCGTTCCACACCGCGCACAAGCTCCAGCTGATGGCCCACAGCCCCGAGGTCTACCGGCACCTGGGCCGCCTCGTCTCAAGCGTCCGCGAGCGGCACCGCGACGAGGTGCGGGAGGAGTACAGCCGGGAGCTCATGCGGGGGCTCCGGACGATCGCGACGCCGCGGCGCAACACCAACGTGCTGCAGCACATCGCGGGATACTTCAAGAAGCTCCTGGACGACGGCTCGCGGCGGGAGCTGGCGGGGCTCATCGAGGACTACCGCCAGGGCGTCGTGCCCCTGGTCGTGCCGGTCACCCTCATCAGGCACTTCGTCCGCCTCCACCACGTCTCCTACCTCGCCGGCCAGACCTACCTGGAGCCGCACCCGAAGGAGCTCATGCTCCGCAACCACGTGTGAGCCCGCCCCCACGACCGGGCGTGCTAGGGTTGCGGGTCGTCGAGATGCGCACGGACCCCGCCACCGGACACCACGTCGCTCCCGCTGGACGCCGGCTTCGCGCCGTCCTGGTGCTGGTGCTCTCCCTGGGCGCGACGGCGTGCCTGTCCTCGAAGCGGCTGTCGTACATCTACGAGCCCACCTACGGCGTGGAGAGCCCCCAGTTCGCCAACGCCCTGGACGGGCTCGCGTGCCGCATGGTCCCCGGGAACGAGGTGGCGCTCCTCAACGACGGCGACGAGCTCTTCCCGGCGCTGCGTAAGGCCATGGAAGAGGCCAAGTGCTCCATCAACATCGAGACGTACATCTTCGCCGAGGGCGAGGTGGGGGACGCCTTCGCGCGGTTGCTCGCCGACAAGGCCCGGCAGGGCGTGGCGGTGCGGCTGCTGGTGGACGGCGTCGGCGCCCGGCTGGGCCGGCTCGAGCCCTTCATGCGGGTGAACGGGGTCCGCGTGGAGATCTACAAGCCCCTCACCGTCTTCACCCTGCACCGCATCGGCGACCGCACGCACCGCAAGATCGTCACCGTGGACGGGAAGATCGCCTTCACGGGAGGGTTCGCCTTCGACGACCGGTGGCAGGGGCACGCCCGGGACGCGGCGGAGTGGCGGGACGTGGCGGTGCGCCTGGAGGGGCCCATCGTCTCCCAGCTCCAGCGCATCTTCATGCAGGACTGGATGCACACCACCGGCGAGGTGCTGCACGACGACGGCCAGTTCCCGCCGGTGGAGATGCCCGGGAACATCCTCGCCCAGGCGGTGGCGAGCTCCGGGGCGGACCCCAGCTCCCTCGCCAAGCTGCACTACTTCGCACCCATCCAGGCGGCGCGCCGGAGGATCTGGATCGAGAACGCCTACTTCGTCCCCGACCGGGACTTCCGCCGGGCGCTGATGCGGGCCGCGGAGCGCGGCGTGGACGTGAGGCTGCTCGTGCCCGGGAGGCTCACCGACATCCGGGCCGTGCGGTGGGCGTCGCGCTACCGGTACCGGGAGCTGTTGGAGGCCGGCGTGCAGATCTACGAGTACCGGCCCACCATGCTCCACAGCAAGCTCATGGTCGTCGACGGCATCTTCACCTCCATCGGCTCCATGAACTTCGTGAGCCGCACCATGAAGAAGAACGCCGAGGCGAACGTGGCCATCTACGATCGCACCTTCGCCCAGCTCGTCGAGGCCGTCTACGAGGAGGACCTCCGGCGCTCCGAGCGCGTCACCCTGGAACAGTGGCGCCGCCGGGGGGTGTTCGAGCGGGTCCGGGAAGCGTTCTTCGCGCTGTTCTCCCTCGTCTACTGAGTCTCGGCGCGCGATTGCGCATAATACCGGTATGACCCGGTCGCACCGCCCCCCGGCGACCCGATCCGCCCTGCTCCTCAGCGTCGCGGTCCTCCTCCTCCCCGCTCTCGGGGCCGCCGCGCCGGCCGGCGCCGCCGGGGAGCCGGCGCACCGGCCCCGCATCGGGCTCGTTCTCTCAGGTGGCGGCGTCCGCGGGGCGGCCCACATCGGAGCGCTCAAGGTGCTGCGCGACCTGCGCATCCCGGTGGACTGCATCGCCGGCACCAGCATGGGCGCCGTCGTCGGCGGGCTGTACGCCGCGGGGATGACCCCGGAGGAGATGGAGACCGCCCTCACCGCCGTCGACTGGCAGGACATGTTCAACGACCGGCCGTCCCGGAAGGACCTCCGCTTCCACAGCAAGGAGGACGACCTCAGCTACCTTGCCCCCTTCGAGTTCGGGCTCAAGCGATGGAAGCTGGTCCTGCCCTCGGGGCTGGTCGCCGGGCAGAAGATGGACTTCCTCCTCAAGACGTTGACCATGCGGGTGGTCGACGTGCAGCGCTTCGACGACCTCCCGATCCCGTTCCGGGCGGTGGCCACCGACATCGTGACGGGCGAGATGGTGGTCCTCTCCGAGGGGGACCTGGCCGAGGCGATCCGGGCCAGCATGTCGGTGCCCGGGGCGTTCACGCCCGTCGAGCTGGACGGCCGCCTCCTGGTGGACGGGGGGATGGTGCGCAACCTCCCCGTGGACATCGCACGGAGCATGGGCGCCGACGTCCTGATCGCCGTGAACGTCTCGACGCCCCCGCTCGATCGGGGCGCCCTCGGCTCCGTCACCCGGGTCTCGTCCCAGGTGCTGACCCTGCTCATGCAGGAGAACGTCAGTGCCTCCCTGGCCGAGGCCGACGTCGTGGTGACCCCCGACCTGACCGGGTTCAGGGCCAGCGACTTTCCCCAGGTGGCCGCCATCATCCCCGCGGTGAGACCGCCGCCCGCGCGTCGGCGGGCACCCTTGGGCGCTTCTCCGTGGACGAGGAGGCCTACGCCGACTACGAGCGCCGCCGCACCGGCCACGACGTCACGGCGGTCCGGATCGAATCGGTCCAGGTGGCGACCGGGGCGCCCGTCGACCCGCGGATCATCATGCGCCGGATCAGGACCCGCCCCCACGCGCCCCTCGATCTCGACACCCTGCGGGGCGACCTGGCGAGGATCTACGAGCTCGGCGACTTCCAGCTCGTGGAGTTCACCCTCCTCGACACGGAGCGGGGGTACGGCCTGCTCATCGACGCCAAAGAGAAGCCGTGGGGTCCCACCTACGTCCGCTTCGGGCTCAACCTGAGCGCCGACCTCCAGGGGCGCAGCGCGTTCAACCTGCTCGCCAGCGTGCGGGTGACGCGCCTCAACGCGCTCGGCGCCGAGTGGAAGACCCAGGTCCAGGTGGGGGAGACGCCCCTGGCGCGCACCGAGCTCTACCAGCCGCTGGACTGGAGCGGTAACTGGTTCGTGGCGCCGTTCGTGGAGCACGCCAGCCAGAGGATCGGGACGTTCGAGGGCGAGCGCAGGGTGGCCGAGTACCGGGTTCGCACCGACCAGGTGGGGCTCACGCTGGGCCGCCAGCTCGGCCGCGTCGGCGCGGTCACCGTGGGCGTCGTGCGCGGCCGGGGCCGGGGCAGCGTGGATTCGGGGGCCCCCGCCGTGCGCAGCTTCGACGCGAACCGCGCCGGCGTCGTCGCGCAGCTCATCATCGACCAGCTGGACAACACGGGTTTTCCCACCAGCGGCACCTTCGCGACGGCCGACCTCTACAGCTCGCGCACCGCCCTCGGCGCCGACGAGGCGTACTCCAAGGCGGCGCTGGAGGCCACCCAGGCGGTCACCGCCGGGCGCACCACGTTCGTGGGCAGCCTCCGCCTCTACTCCAGCCTCGGCTCCACGCTCCCCTACCACGACCGCTTCACCATGGGCGGCCTGTTCTCCCTGGCCGGTTTCGAGCCCGGCCAGATCAGCGGAGACAAGGGCGGCGCGGCGGCCCTGTTCGGCTACTACCGCGTGGCCCGGCTGTCCCCGGGGGCCGGCGGCGGCCTCTACGCCGGGCTCGGGGTGGAAGCGGGGAACCTCTGGGGCGACCGCGACCCCGTGGAGCTCGGCGGGCTCCGCCGCGCCGTCACCGCGCTGGTGGGCGCCGACACCGTGGTTGGACCCGTCTACGTCGCCTACGGGTGGGCCGCCGGGGGCCACGACAGCTTCTACGTCTACGTCGGCCGCACGTTCTGAACTGTACAATGGGCGCGGAACGACGCAAGGAGGCCGATGTGAAGCGCTCATCCCTCATCGCTGTACTGGCCGTGGCCGTCCTCATCCCCGCCGCGGCGTGCACGAAGTCCCCGGGGCCCGGGACGGCCGCCCCGAAGCCCGCGCAGCGGGTCTCCAACACCGCCCTCGGTATCGCCATCGCCGACCTCCCCGCGGGGTTCAGGGTGGTCGAGAACAACGACGACGGCCTGATCCTGGACCGCGGGGCCGAGGTGGACGCCACCCTCACGATCACGGCGGGACCCCTGCAGCCCCAGGGCGTCGACCTGATCCAGGCCGTCAACGAGCAGAAGCCCGAGTTCGAGCGCATGCGGGGCGGGAAGTTCCTGGGCTACAAGGAGCTGCGCACGCCCATCGGCACCGCCTACACGGTGCGCGGGCAGCGCGCCGGCGAGTCGGGTCCCCAGGAGATTGCCCGGGTGCTCACCATCGATCCCTCGGCGAGCCGGGTCCTCGTCCTGAGCTACGTGTACCGGACCGGCGATGACACCAAGGCCCGCATGGAGGAGCTCCTCGACGTGCTGGCGCAGATCGAGCCCCTCACGACGCAGCAGGGGTCCTGATCCCGGCTCCGCACCTTCACGTTTCGGGGTGCAGGAGGGCGTCGGCGAGCTCGTTCCGGCGGTCGCGGAGGAACAGCCGGCGCGCGGTGGACGCGCGGCAGGCCTCGAAGTCGACGTCGGCGAGGAGGACGTGATCGGCGCCGGCCGGCGCCTGCGCCAGCACCTGGCCGGAGGGATCGCACACGAAGGAGCGGCCGTCGAACTCCAGCGCCTCCTCGCGGCCCACCCGGTTGGCCAGGGCGGTGAAGTAGCCGTTCTGGAACGCCGCCACGCGGAGCTCGGCCTCGTACAGCCCGTCGGGCCACTCGCCAACGGCGCCGGCCTGTGGAACCACCACGAGGTCGGCACCGGCGAGGCCCAGGGACCGCATCACCTCCGGGTAGTGCCGGTCGTAGCAGATGGCCACGCCGAGGCGTCCGGCGGCGGTGTCGTAGACGGGCATGCCGCGGTCGCCGGGGGTGTAGTACCCCTGCTCGTGGAAGCCCTCCATCTCGGCCACGTGGAGCATCCGGGTGACGCCGAGGAGCCGGCCGTCGGCGTCGATCACCGGCGAGCTGTCGTAGGCACGCTCCCCCTCGCGCTCGTAGAGGTTGAGCACCACCACCACGCCGAGCTCGGCGGCGAGGCGCGCGAACGCCTGCGTGGTCGGTCCGGGGACGGGCTCGGCCAGCTCCAGGGGCGGCGCGCCGCAGGCCCTCCGCTGTGGGTAGAACGGCGTCAGGGCGAGCTCCGCGAAGGCGACCAGGCGGGCGCCGCGGGCGGCGGCCTCCCTGGTGGCGGCGAGGGCGCGCCGGAGGTTGTCGTCGAGGTCGGGGGTGGCGTGCTGCTGGACGAGGGCGAGGCGCATGAGGGGTTCCTTTCGGCCGTCACGCCTGGCCGGGGGCGGGCGCGAGGCGGAGGGAGAGGGCTTCGTGGGCGGCGCGGGCGCGGCGTTCGTACTCCTCGCCGGTGACGCGTTCCTTGAGGCGCCGGCTCACCGCGAGCACCATGGGGGAGGCCGGCCAGGCCAGCGACTCGCCGCTGGCCGTGTCCACCACGCGGCCGGACTCCACCGCGCCGGACGCCTCGGCCAGGGGGAGGCCCGCGAGGAGCGCCTCGAGGGCGCGGAACAGCCCCTCGTGAGCGGGTTCCAGGAAGCTCACGAACGGGCGGCTGATCGCCGCGATGTGGAAGTGGTTCGGGCGGTAGTAGAGGCCGTCCAGCTCCAGCGTCTCGCACAGGACGACGAGCCAGCCGAAGAACTCCCCGAGCAGCCCGAGCCCCGGGTGGCTCTGCCCCGGCAGGGGCGGGCGGCCGTCGCCCAAGGGGAGGCGGGGGTTCTGCAGGAGCAGCCACTCCACGACCAGCAGCTCCATGCCCTCGATCATCCGCGTGCTGCGGCGGACGCGAAGCTCCACCAGAACCTCGGCGCGTCCGGGCCCGCCGAACACCCGGAGCGTCTGGCCCAGGGGGTGGTCCAGCTCGAGGTCGACCTGCGGGTTCCTGAATCCGCGGGCGCGGAGCTGCTGCAGCATCCCGAAGCGCTCCAGGATGAGCTCCACCCCCACCTTGGAGAAGTAGCCCAGGAAGCGGGTCTGGTGCGGAATGCCGGGGAGGATCCCCACGAGGTCCTCCTCGGTGAGCTCCCAGCCGCTGCCCTGGGTCGCCTGCGTGAGGTGGGCGGGGTCGAGCTCCCGCTTGATCTGCCGGAAGCGGAGGAGGGTGAGCTCCTCGTTGCGGGGCGGCTCCAGAGGGGCGCCGGTGACCAGCCACGACAGGTAGCGGGCCGTGTACCGCCAGGCGGCGTCGCCGTACCCTCCGCCCAGCACCACGGCCATGGGGAGACCGCGACCGCGCACCAGCTCGGTGACCAGGCGGTCGCGGGCGAGAATCCCCTCGGCGGTAATCCTCCAGTTGCCGATGCGGTCGTCGGCGGCGGGGTCGCAGCCCGCCAGGTAGACCACCAGGTCGGGCTTGAAGTCCGCCACCACCGGCGGCAGGTGCTTGACCAGGGCGCCCAGGTAGGCGTCGTCGTCGACGCCGGCGCCGAGGGCGAGGCTGGTGGACGCCACCGCCTCCACTTCGCCCCAGTGCTCGTTGTGGACCGAGAAGGTGTAGACGTCCTCGTCCGCCGCGAACACCTCGCGGGTGCCGTTACCGTCGTGGAGGTCGGTGTCGACGACCAGCACGCGGCCCGCATAGCCGCGCCGGCGTAGCCGGCGGATGGCGATGGCGATGTCGTTGAAGACGCAGAACCCCATGCCGCGGGACGCGGAGGCGTGGTGGAACCCGCCCCCCATGTTCACGGCGATGGCGCCGGTGGCGAGGGCCAACCGCGTGGCCTGGATGGTGCCTCCGGCCATGAGCCGCTGCACGTCCAACACCGTCTCCACCTCGGTCTCGTCGACGGTGCTGCCCAGGATGCCCGTCACCACCTCCGGGCGCTGCAGCGATTCCACGTACGCCGGGGTGTGCACCAGGAGGATGTTGTGCAGCGCCGCCGGGCGGGGGACCGAGATCTCGTCCCGGCGGATCAGCCGTTCCTCGGACAGGAAGGCGAGGATCCGATCGGCACGCAGGGGGTCCAGCGGGACGCCCCACATGGTGCGCTCGTAGCCCGGGTCGTAGACGAGGCGCAGCGCCGGGGGGCGCAGCGTGTAGCGGAGGTAGCGCCACTGGCGGCGGACAAGCCGGCGCAGCTGCGCGCGCAGTGGGGGGCGGGGCGGGACGGCGGGCGGCGGGTTCCCCGCGCGGACGGGTCCGTGGGGCTCGGCCGGCATGCCGCCAGTATAGGCGGGGCGCCGCGCCGGAGCCTCTCTAAAGCGGTGCCGTCCCGTGCTAGTGTGAAAGAACCGGCGACTCGTTCCCACCGGTCTGGAGGCCCCATGAGCGGCACGCGCGTCATCCTCATCCCCGGAGACGGCATCGGACCGTCGATCAGTGACGCGGTGGTCCGGATCCTCGAAGCCGCGGGCGCCAGTGTCTCCTGGGAGACGCAGCACGCCGGGGCCGAGACCATCCCGACCCACGGCGACACCCTGCCCGAGGCCGTGCTGCAGGCCGTGCGCGACGCGGGAGTGGCCCTCAAGGGGCCGGTCACCACGCCGGTGGGCAAGGGCTTCACCTCGGTGAACGTGCGGCTGCGCAAGGCGCTGAACCTCTTCGCCAACGTGCGCCCCGTCCGTTCGCTGCCCAACGTGCCCACCTGCCACGACCACGTCGACCTGGTGGTCGTGCGCGAGAACACCGAAGGGCTGTACTCGGGGGTGGAGCACGAGGTGATCCCCGGCGTGGTGGAGTCGATCAAGATCATGACCCGCAAGGCGTGCCTGCGTATCTGCGCCTTCGCCTTCGACTACGCCCGCCGCAACGGCCGCCGCAAGGTCACCGCCGTGCACAAGGCCAACATCATGAAGCTGTCGGACGGCCTCTTCCTGGACTGCTTCCGCGAGGTGGCGGCGGGGTACCCGGACATCGAGAGCAACGACGTCATCGTCGACGCCGCCTGCATGAAGCTGGTCATGGATCCCCACCAGTTCGACGTCGTGGTGATGGAGAACCTCTACGGCGACATCCTCTCGGACCTGTGCTCGGGGCTCGTCGGCGGCCTCGGGGTCACCCCGGGGGTGAACATCGGCGAGGGGGTCGCCGTCTTCGAGGCCGTGCACGGCTCGGCGCCGGACATCGCCGGGCGCAACCTCGCCAACCCCACGGCGCTGCTGCTCTCCGCCGTGCTGCTCCTGCGCCACCTGGGCCAGGACGGACCGGCCGACCGCATCGACGCCGCCCTGCAGCGCACCCTGGCGGACGGGATCAAGACCCGCGACCTGGGCGGCTCGGCCAGCACCACCGAGTTCACCGAGGCGGTGGCGGCCCGCCTGGAGCCGCGCTGACCGCGGCGGGGCAGGCCCGGGCTCAAAGGAAGTCGGCACAGGACACGAAGAAGCCGCAGCCCGGCAGCGGCCACGGTGAAGCTCATGATCGTGTCGCGCCGCTCCGGCGGGGTCCGGCCCGGTGGCCGGTCCGCCCGCGTTGCGGCCCTGCCGGTGACGGGTTTCGCGCGGCGAGGCCCCGCCGCAGCCCGGCCCTTGACGGAGGCCCCTCGGGGGTCGAGAGTAGGGGCACCATGAAGCGAACGGCGGGGGTGCGCCGGCGGCACCGGGGGACCGGCCGCCCATGAGCCGCCGGCCGCGGGGACGCGGCGCGGTGGACAACCCCGCCGGCCGGTTCGAGCGCGTCCGGGTGGAGCCGGAAGAGGCCACGGAGAACGGACCGCGGACCGCGTTCCTGCCCGACGCGTCCCGCACGGTGCTGAGCCTCAACACGAGCCCGGACATCCCGTTCTCGGCCAGCCTCAACCCCTATCGGGGCTGCGAGCACGGCTGCGCCTACTGCTACGCCCGTCCGTTCCACGAGTACCTTGGCCTGTCGGCGGGGCTCGACTTCGAGACCCGCATCTTCGTCAAGGAGGACGCGCCGGCGCTGCTCGAGCGCGCCCTCGACGCCCCCGGCTGGCGGCCGCAGCCCGTGGCGCTGAGCGGCGCCACGGACCCGTACCAGCCGGTGGAGCGCCGCCTCCGTCTCACCCGGCGCTGCCTGGAGGTCCTCGCCGCGCGTCTCAACCCGGTCACCGTGACCACCAAGAACCACCTCGTCACCCGGGACGCCGACCTCCTGGCCGCCCTGGCCGGGGTGGGGGCCGCCTCGGTGGCCGTCTCGGTGACCACCCTCGACGACGCCCTCACGGGCATCCTCGAGCCCCGCACCTCGAGGCCGCGACGGCGCCTGGAGGCCATCGCGGCGCTGGTGGCGGCAGGGGTGCCGGCGGGCGTCTGGGTGGCGCCGGTGATCCCCGCCGTCACCGACCACGAGCTGCCCGCCATCCTCGAGGCCGCGGCCGGCGCCGGGGCGGTGTTCGCCGGCTACGAGGTGCTGCGCCTGCCCCACGGCGTCGCCGACCTCTTCTCCGCCTGGCTCGACGTCCACATGCCCGACCGCCGGGAAAAGGTCTTGAACCGGGTGCGCGAGATGCGGGGCGGCGCGCTCAACGACGCGAGGTTCGCGACGAGGCTGCGCGGAGAGGGTGCCTGGGCGGATCAGATCGCCGCGCTGTTCGAGGTCGCCTGCCGCCGCGCCGGCCTGCGGACGGGGAGGCCGGAGCTCTCGGCGGCAGCGTTCCGCCGGCCGGGAGGGACGCAGGGCTCGCTGTTCGGCGGGACGTGAGCTCAGATCACGGCGAGCAGCAGCACCTCGACGAGGCCGGCGGCGAGGCCGGCGGCGAGGTCGTCGGCGACGATGCCGACGCCCCCGGGCAGGCGCTCCAGCGCCCGCACCGGCCACGGCTTGAGCACGTCGAAGACGCGGAAGGCGACGAAGCCGCCGGCGACGAGGGGGAGCGTCACCCTCCCCCGCGCGAGCAGCGCCACCACGGTGAGCGCCAGCCACTGGCCGGCCACCTCGTCGAGGACCACGGCCCCGGGATCCTCCACCCCGCGCCGCCGCGCCTCGGCGCCGCACGCCCACACCGCCACGGGGACGAGCAGCACCGTCCCGGCCACTCCTGCGGCGGCCGCGGCGGCGGGGGCCGCGAGGCAGAGCGCACCGAACAGCACGGCGCCGACGAGGGAGCCGACGGTGGTCCCCGGCGCCGGCAGGCGGTCGCCGAGACCCGCCACCGTGGCGAGGGCCCAGGGCAGGCCGTGACGCCTCATCGCGTCTCCAGGGCTTCGAGCAGCCGTCGCGGCAGGCCTCCGAAGTCTCCGGAGGACATGCAGATCACTGCGTCTCCGGGGCGCAACCGGGAGAGGACGCCGTCGAGGGGGTCGGTGTCGTCCGGCAGGGCCGCCGCTTCCGCGCCCGCCGCCTCCAGGCGGCGAGTGAGAGCCTCGCGGTCCAGGGTGTCCTCGGAGCCGAGCCGGCGGCGGTGGAACACCGGCGCCACCAGTGCCAGGTCGGCGGCGCCCAGCGCCTCCGCGTAGGCGTCGGCGAAGAGGGTGCGGCCGGCGGTGAGGGAGCGGGGTTCGAAGACCGCCACCAGGCGGCGGCCCCGGAAGCGCTTCCGGGCGCCCCGGAGGGTCAGGCCCACCGCGGTGGGGTGGTGGGCGAAGTCGTCCACGACCACCACGCCGCCGGCCTCCCCCAGCACCTCCAGGCGGCGGCGCACGCCGGGAAAGGTGGCGGCCGCTGCGGCGGCCCGTTCGGGGGGCACGCCGGCGAGCAGCGCGCAGGCCAGGGCGGCGAGCAGGTTGTCGAGGTTGTGCCGCCCCACCAGGGGGGCAAAGACGTCGAACGGCGCGCCCTGCCAGCGCATCGTGGCCCGGATGTGGCCGTCGTCGTCGTCGAACGCCTCGCAGCGCAGGTCGGCGCGGTCGACGTCGCCGTACCAGACGGTGCGGGAGGTCCCCTCGGCCACCCGGCGGGCGCCGGGATCGGCGGCGTTCGCCACCGTGGCCCCGCCGGGACCCACCAGTGCCACTCCGGCACGGAAGGCTGCCAGGATGGCATCGAGATCCGGGTAGATGTCGCCGTGGTCGAACTCCACGTTGTTGACCACGAACAGGTGCGGTGCGTAGTGGAGGAACTTGGGTCCCCGGTCGAAGAACGCCGTGTTGTACTCGTCGCCCTCCACGACCGTCCACCCCCCGTGTCCGAGCCTCCAGGGACGGCCGCCGCGGGGGACGCCGCCGACCAGCACGGTGGGATCGAGGCCACACGCCGTGAACAGGTGGGCGGTGATGGCAGTCGTGGTGGTCTTTCCGTGGGTCCCCGCCACCACCACGGACCGATTCGGACGGCAGAACCGCTCGCCGAAGGCGGCGGCCTGGGAGGTGTAGCGCAGCCCGCGCTCGAGGACCGCCGCGACCTCGGCGTTGGTGCGGGGCAGCGCGTTACCGATGATGACCTCGTCCACATCGGCGGGGATGGCGGCGGGATCGAAGCCGAGGCGGACCGGGATGCCGAGCTCCGCGAGGATCTCCGACATGGGCGGGTACAGGGCGCTGTCCACGCCCGACACACGCTCGCCGGACTCGTGGAGAAGGCCCGCCAGCGACGCCATTGCGGTGCCGCCGATGGGGAGCAGGTAGAGGTGGCAGGATTCCTGCATTCGATCTGGCGCCGTTCGGCGCGACGGTGTACTCTAACACCTCTGGCGCAACGGCAATCGGCAAGGCTGGAGAAGGAGGTATCAGCGATGATTCGTAGGGTTCTCAGTGCGACGCTGTTGCTGCTCGTTCCGGCGGCGGTGCTGGCCCAGGCGGCCCCCGCGGCCCCGGCCGAGGCGAACAAGCCGAAGATCGATATTTCGACCAAGATCAAGGACTTCGGAACCGTCCCGAAGGGGCAGATGATCAAGGCGGTGTTCGAGGTGAAGAACACCGGCACGGCGCCCCTCGAGATCACCCAGGTGCGGCCCACCTGCGGGTGCACCGTGGCCAGCTTCGACCACACCGTCCAGCCCGGCGCGACGGGCCAGGTCGTCGCCGACGTCGACACCTCGGCGTTCTCCGGCCCTATCTCCAAGGCGGTGCTGGTCTACTCCAACGACCCCGAGACGCCCCAGGTCAACCTGGTCATCAAGGCCGACGTCCGGGCCTTCATCGAGGTGCGTCCCCGGCCGTTCATCCGTTTCAACGCGCTCCAGGGCGAGCCGGCTTCCGACGCCGTGACGCTGGTCTCGGCCGACGGCTCCGACTTCGACGTGACCGGCGCCGACACCGGCGGCAGCCCGTTCAAGGTGTCCTACCAGCCGGCCCCCGAGAAGGAGCGCTTCGCCGACGCCAAGGGCTCCCAGTGGCGGGTCGAGGTGACCCTGCCGGCCGACGCGCCCGAGGGCATGCTCAACAGCAAGATCGAGCTCAAGACCACCGCCCCCAAGGCGCCGGTGGTCACCCTCAACGTGAACGCCGTCGTGCGGCCCATCGTCCAGGTGATTCCGGCCGAGATCAACTTCGGCACCGTGCCGGTCGACGCCCCCGTCGGCCGCAACGTGCTCCTCATCAACAACCGGCAGGGCACCAGCCTCGAGGTGACGGACACCAAGATCTCGAGCTCCGACTTCAAGGTCGAGGTGATCCCGCTGACGGCCGGCCAGCGCTACCAGGTGGCCGTGAGCCTCCCCGCCGGGGCCGCCAAGGGTACCCACAAGGCCGAGCTCACCATCACCACCAACGATCCCGTCCGTAAGACCATCACGGTCCCTGTCCAGGCCGTGGTTCAGTAACACCGCAGCATCCTCCTCTTTGCACGGCGGCCCGGGGCATCCCCGGGCCGCTTGATTTTTCGGGGTGCCCTCACTAGCGTGGTGACGAAGAATCGACCGGGGTGGTGTTCGAGGGAAGCCGGTGAGAATCCGGCGCGGCCCCCGCCACTGTGACCGGGGACGGACCGCTCGGCAAGCCACTGGGCGCCGCGGCATCGTGCCGCACCAGCCTGGGAAGGCGAGCGGCTCCGGATGATCCGGGAGCCAGGAAACCTGCCACCCCGAGATGGAACGGGAGGTTCCGATGCTCAAGACCGTCTCCGCCGGGGCCGCGGCGCTCCTCGTGTGTGCCTGCGCGGCCGCCCAGTCCCCCCCCTCCTTCACCGACACGGTGGTCATCACGGCCAGCGGCTACGAGGAGCCGGCCGACGAGGTCCCCGCCGCCGTCAGCGTGATCGGCCGCGACGCCATCGACGCCTTCGGGCGTGCCTCCGTGGGCGAGCTGCTGCGCTCGCTTCCGGGCACCGTGATGCTGCGCTCGGGCTACGACGGCGGTGTCGCCTCGCTGTTCCTCCGCGGCACCAGCTCCACCCACACCCTGGTCCTCCTCGACGGCGTCCGGCTCAACTCGCCGTTCTTCGGCGGCTACGACTTCAGCCTGCCCATGACCGCGGGACTGGAGCGCGTCGAGGTGGTGCGCGGGGCCTACTCGGCGCTCTACGGCGCCGACGCCCTCGGCGGCGTGGTGCAGCTCGTCACCGCGCGGCCGCGGCGCGACGAGGCGCGCCTCTTCGCCGAGGCCGGTCCCGACGGGTGGCGCCGCGGGGAGCTGGAGGCCGCAGTCGCCACGGGGCGGTGGAGCGGCACGGTCTCGGCCGCATCGCGGGACGGCGGCGGTCCCCTGGTCAACGACGACTTCTCCTCCCGGGAGGCCATGGTCGACCTGGGGTACGCCGCCGGGGACGACCGTCGCGTCGGCGTGCTGGTCCGGCGCACGGAAGGCGCCACCGGTGTGCCGTTCGTGGGTGCTGAGCCGACGCCGCACCGCAGGACCACGGCAGGGGAGACCGTCGCGGCGGTCCCGGTACGCTGGCGGCTCGGCCCCCGGACCTCCCTCGAGGCCACGGTGTCCAGGGTGGAGCGCGACATGACCTTCGACGACCCCGACGACCCCTCGGGGTTCGTGTCCGGGGACACCAGCGCCGACTCCACCGGCGCGCGGCTGGTGTTCCGCGCCGCGGGCGCCGCCCACGCCTTCAGCGCGGGGGGGGAGTGGCGCGGGGACCGGGTCACCGACGGCTCCAACCTCGGCACCACGGTGCGCGGCCGGCGGCAGTCCACGCGGTCCGTGTTCGCGCAGGACCGCGTGGTGCTCGGGGGCGGCGTCGCCGTCATCGCGGGAGCGCGCTGGGACGACGCCCGACCGTGGGGCAGCGAGCTCTCCCCCCGGGTGACCGTGAGCCTGGACCGCGCGGCCTTCCGGGGCTGGCTCTCCTGGGGGCGCGCTTTCCGGGCGCCGGGGCTGGGCGAGCTCTACTTCCCCTTGTCGGGCAACCCGGACCTGCGCCCCGAGCGCTCGCGCAACGCCGAGGCGGGCGTCGCCGTTCCGGTGCTGGACGGACGGGCGCGGGTGCAGGCGGTCGGCTTCCGCAACCGCACCACCGACCTCATCGAGTTCGACTACGCCACCTATGCCTTCGCCAACGTCGGACGCGCCGCCCAGGACGGCGTGGAGCTGTCGTGGCTCGAGGCGGCCGGCCGGCGTGGGGAGGTGGTTGCGGCGCTGACCTGGATGCGGACCCGCGACGGCGCGGGGGCGCCTCTCCTGCGGCGGCCCTCCTGGTCGGGGTCGGTGGGGTGGCGCGGCGCCGTCGCCGGCGGGGTCACCGGCGCCCTCACCCTGGTCTGGGTGGGGCATCGGGACGACGTGGATCCGGTGACGTTCGCCCGCGTCGCGGACCCGGGCTTCGCCTCCGCGGACGCCGCCCTCGCGGTGCCGGTGTCCGGGGACGTGAGTGTGCGCGCGCGGGTGGAGAACCTGGCCGGGCGCCGCTACCAGGCGGTGCGCGGCTACCCGTCACCGGGGAGGCGGCTCATGGTGGGGCTCGACGCGCGCCTGCGGTGAGCGGCGATAACCCTTTTTACAGTTGGCTGTTGACCGTCAGAGACGACTCTGTTACTTTGCCCTGACGCAGCTCGGGGCGACTCGCCCCCAGTGGATCGGTGTCTCCAGGAGGTCGCTGTGATCGCGTCGCCAGACTATTCCCTCTTCCTCGTCATGGCCTGTTTCTGGATCGTCTTCATCCTGGTGTCGACCCAGCTCATCAAGCCCCTCGGCAAGCTCATCGACGACCGGGAGCTGCGGGTCAGCGGCGCCAGGGAGGAGTACGGCCGGGCGCACGACGCCATGGCGCAGACCGTGGCGCGGTGCGAGCGCGAGCTCGCCGAGGCCGCCGGCGAGGCGCAGCACGAGCGGGCGTCCCTGCGGGCCGCCGGCGAGGACGTGCGGCGCTCCAAGCTCGATGCCGCCCGCGCGCAGGGACAGGAGCGCCTGGCGTCCCTGGCCGAGCAGCTCCAGGCCGCAGGCGAGGACGCCCGCCTCGAGTTGCGGGAGCGCGCCGGCAGTCTGTCCCGCGAGCTCGCGGAGCAGCTGCTGGGACGGAGCCTGGCGTCATGAGGGCTCAGCTCCTCAACCGGTACGCGGCGGTGGTGCGGCGCGGGGCCGTCGGCGCGGCCGTGCTGCTCGCGGCGATGCCGGCGATGGCCGCCGAAGAGGGCGGCGAGGCGACGTTCCTGGGTCTTCCCGTGGTGCTGTGGAAGACGCTCAACATGTTGCTGTTCTTCGGGCTGCTCTTCTATCTCCTGGCCAAGCCCCTGTCGCGTTTCTTCGTTGCGCGCCGCGAGGAGATCGTGCACCAGCTCGAGGAGGCCCGCCGCCAGCGCGAGGAGGCCGAGCGTCTCAGGGCCGAGATGGAGGCCCGTGTGGCTTCCCTCGAGCACGAGATCCTCGCCCTGCAGAAGCGGCTGCGGGAGGAGGGGCAGCGCGAGCTGGAGGCGCTCGAGCGCCAGGGGGACGAGGAGGCCGCGCGGCTGCTGCGGCAGGTCTCCCAGGAGGCCGACCGCCGGGTCGAGGAGGCGCGGCGGACGCTGGCCGGCGAGGCCGCGAGGCTCGCCTCCGAGATGGCCTTCGACCTGCTCCGGCGCGAGCTCACCCCGGCGGACCGCGAGCGCATCTTCAAGGAGACGCTGGACCGCCTCGAAGCACAGACTCTGGGAGGTTCCCGGTGAGCCGACGAGTCGCCCGCCCCTACGCGGCGGCGCTGTTCCAGGTTGTCGAGCCGCAGGGTCTCGAGGTCCTCCGCACGGTGGAGGCCGAGCTCGGCGCCGTCGCCGAGGTGTTCCGGCGCGAGCCCGGCGCGCTGCGGGTCTTCGAGGTGCCCACCGTGCTCCCGGCGAAGAAGCGGGAGCTTCTGGACGAGATCGGCCGCTCCCTCGACCTGCGCGTCGAGACGCGCAGAATGCTCGCCGCGCTGTGGCAGCACTACCGCCTCCGGTACCTCCCCGACGTGGTGACAACCTTTCGCGGCCTCGTCGACCGCAAGGAGGGCCTGGTCCGCGGCCAGGTGATCCTTCCCACGGCCCCGCTGACGGGCCAGATGGCAGGCCTCCAGCGCGCCCTCCAGGCGTCGCTGGAGGCGCGGGTGGAGCTCGCCTCCGAGCTCGACCCGGACCTGCTGGCCGGGTTCGTCGTCCGGCTCGGGAGCAAGGTCTTCGACGGCTCGCTGCGCACGCAGCTTCACCGTTTCGCACAATCCGCACAGGAATAGGAGTCGGGCATGCAGATCAAGGTTGACGAGATTACGAACATCCTCCGACGCCAGATCGAGGGGCTGGAGACGTCCGTCGAGATGGCCGAGGTGGGGACGGTGGTCTCCGTGGGAGACGGGATCGCGCGGGTCTTCGGCCTCGACCGGGTCATGTCCGGCGAGATGGTGGCGTTCCCCCACGACGTCTTCGGCCTCGCCCTCAACCTCGAGGAGGACGGCGTCGGCTGCGTGCTCATGAGCGAGTCCCACGAGATCAAGGAAGGCGACGAGGTGCGCCGCACCGGCCGCATCCTCGAGGTTCCGGTGGGGCCCGGCCTGATCGGCCGCGTGGTCAACCCGCTGGGCCAGCCCATCGACGGCAAGGGGCCCATCGAGTCCGCCGAGCACTACGCGCTGGAGCGCCAGGCGCCCGGCGTGGTCCAGCGCCAGCCGGTGAAGGAGCCGCTCCAGACGGGCATCAAGGCCATCGACGCCATGATCCCGATCGGGCGCGGCCAGCGCGAGCTCATCATCGGCGACCGCCAGACGGGCAAGACCTCCATCGCCATGGACACCATCATCAACCAGAAGGGCAAGGGCGTCATCTGGGTCTACGTCGCCATCGGCCAGAAGCGCTCCACCGTGGCCCAGGTGGTGAAGACCCTGGAGGACTACGGCGCCATGGACCACACCATCGTGGTCGCCGCCACCGCCTCCGAGCCCGCCCCGCTGCAGTACCTCGCCCCCTACGCCGGCTGCGCCATGGGCGAGTACTTCATGTACAACGGGCAGCACGCCCTGTGCATCTACGACGACCTCTCCAAGCACGCCGTGGCATACCGGGAGATCTCACTTCTCCTGCGCCGGCCGCCGGGCCGCGAGGCCTACCCCGGCGACGTCTTCTACCTGCACTCCCGGCTGCTGGAGCGCGCGGCCAGGATGCGCGACGACCTGGGCGGCGGCTCGCTCACGGCGCTTCCTATCATCGAGACCCAGGCGGGCGACGTCTCGGCGTACATCCCCACCAACGTCATCTCCATCACCGACGGGCAGATCTTCCTGGAGACGGACCTCTTCTACGCCGGCGTCCGCCCCGCCGTGAACGTGGGCATCTCGGTCTCCCGCGTGGGCGGCAACGCCCAGATCAAGGCCATGAAGAAGGTGGCCGGCTCGCTGCGCATCGACCTCGCCCAGTACCGCGAGCTGGCGGCCTTCGCCCAGTTCGGCTCCGACCTGGACAAGGCCACCCAGCGTCAGCTGGCCCGCGGCGAGCGGCTGGTGGAGCTGCTCAAGCAGGGGCTGCACGAGACGCTCCCGGTGGAGCTGCAGATCGCCTCGGTGGTGGCGGGCTCCCGAGGCCTGCTCGACCGGCTCCAGGTGGCGGCGGTGGGCCGGTTCGAGGGCTACCTCCACGAGCACCTGAGGACCCACAACGCCGGGGTGCTCGAGACGATCCTGGCCACCGGCAAGCTCGAGGGCGCCACGGATCAGGAGCTGGAGGCGGCGTGCAAGGCCGCCCTCGACGGGTTCATCCGGGAGAACCCGGAGGCCGTCGTTGGCTAACACCCTCGACCTGCGGCGGAGGATCCGCTCGGTCAAGTCCACCGAGCAGATCACCCGGGCCATGAAGATGGTGGCCGCGGCCCGGTTGCGCCGGGCGCAGAGCCGCATCACCGAGGCCCGGCCCTACGCCTCGGCGCTGGAGGGGGTGCTCACCTCCCTGACCGCCCGGATCCGGGACGGCCGGCACCCGCTGCTGGCCACCCGGGTGGAGGAGTCTGTCACCCTGGTCGTGGTCACCGGCGACCGCGGTCTGTGCGGGGCTTTCAACGCCAACGTCGAGCGGGAGGCGCTGGCGCTCGTCCGCGAGCCCCGCTGGAAGAGGATCGACCTGGTCCTGGTGGGCCGCAAGGCCATCGACTTCTTCCGCCACAAGGGCATCACGCCCCAGGAGACCCATGCGGAGCTCATGAGCAACGTCACCCCGGCCGCCGCCTTCGAGCTGGCGCGACGCCTGGCGCGGCGTTTCTCCGGGGGGGACACCGACGCGGTCTACGTCCTCTACAACAAGTTCCGCTCCGTGATCCAGCAGCAGGTGACGCTGGACCAGCTCCTCCCCATCGCTCGCGTGAAGCACCAGGAGGACGGTGCGCTCACCCCGTACATCTTCGAGCCCTCCCCGGGGGCGCTGCTCAACCAGCTGCTCCCCAAGCACGTGGAGTTCCAGCTGCTGCGGATGCTCCTGGACTCCCAGGCGGCGGAGCAGGCGGCACGCATGACGGCCATGGACGCGGCCAGCAAGAACGCGTCCGACATGATCGACCACCTGACGTTGACCTACAACCGGTTGAGGCAGGCCTCGATCACCAAGGAGCTCATCGAGATCGTCTCCGGCGCGCAGGCGCTGGAGAGGTAGGAGTCGCGCATGGCAGCCAATCCTGAGCATGTTGAAGGCCGGGTCGTCCAGGTCATCGGTCCCGTCGTCGACGTCGAGTTCCCCGAGGGGCACCTGCCCACCATCTACAACGCCGTCGAGGTCCGGGACCAGCTCGGAGGCCGGCGACATCGAAGTGGTCACCGAGGTGGCCCAGCACCTGGGCGAGAACCGCGTGCGCTGCGTGTCCATGCAGCCCACCGACGGCCTCGTGCGGGGCATGAAAGCCGTCGACACCGGCGCCCCCATCACCATGCCGGTGGGCCGCGAGACCCTCGGGCGGGTGATCTCCGTCATCGGCCGTCCGGTGGACGAGAAGGGGCCGGTGGAGACCGGGCAGCGCTGGCCCATCCACAGGGACGCGCCCAGCTTCGAGGACCAGTCGACGTCGGTGGAGATGTTCGAGACCGGCATCAAGGTCATCGACCTCCTGGAGCCGTACACCAAGGGCGGCAAGACGGGCCTGTTCGGCGGCGCCGGCGTGGGCAAGACCGTCATCATCATGGAGCTCATCAACAACGTGGCGCTCCAGCACGGCGGCTTCTCGGTCTTCGCGGGCGTCGGCGAGCGCACCCGAGAGGGCAACGACCTGTGGCTGGAGATGCAGGAGTCGGGCGTCATCGACCCCACCGACTGGAAGAAGTCGAAGGCCGCCCTGATCTACGGTCAGATGACCGAGCCGCCGGGAGCCCGCCTCCGCGTCGGCCTGTCTGCCCTCACCGTGGCCGAGTACTTCCGTGACGTCGAGGAGCAGGACGTGCTCCTGTTCATCGACAACATCTTCCGGTTCACCCAGGCCGGCTCCGAGGTGTCGGCGCTGCTCGGCCGCATGCCCTCGGCCGTGGGCTACCAGCCCAACCTGGCCACCGAGATGGGCGAGCTGCAGGAGCGCATCACCTCCACCAAGCGCGGCTCGATCACGTCGGTGCAGGCCATCTACGTGCCCGCCGACGACCTCACCGACCCGGCGCCGGCCACCGCGTTCGCCCACCTGGACGCCACCACCGTGCTGTCGCGGCAGATCTCCGAGCTGGGCATCTACCCCGCGGTGGACCCGCTGGGCTCCACCTCGCGGATCCTCGATCCCCACGTGGTGGGAGAGGATCATTACGCCACCGCCCGGCAGGCCCAGCAGATCCTCCAGAAGTACAAGGACCTGCAGGACATCATCGCGATTCTCGGCATCGACGAGCTGTCCGAGGAGGACAAGCTCACCGTGGCCCGCGCCCGCAAGATCCAGCGCTTCCTCTCCCAGCCGTTCCACGTCGCCGAGCAGTTCACCGGCATCCCCGGCCGCTACGTGCCCATCGCCGAGACCATCCGCGGCTTCAAGATGATCGCGGCCGGCGAGCTCGACCACGTGCCCGAGCAGGCCTTCTTCATGAAGGGCACCATCGACGAGGTGTTCGAGCACGCCAAGAAGCTCGAGGCCGAGGGATGAGCGACGGCCGGCTGCACCTGAAGGTCGTCACCCCCACCCGCGTCGTCGCCGACGCGGAGGCGGACGAGGTGAGCCTGCCCGGTGCGCTGGGAGTGCTGGGCATCCTGCCCGGGCACGCGCCGCTCCTCGCCTCGCTCCGCATCGGGGAGATGTGGTACCGAGAGGGGGTGCGGGAGTACAACCTCGCGCTCCAGTGGGGGTTCGTGGAGGTGGTGGAGAACACCGTCACGGTGCTCGCCGAGGTCGCGGAGCTCCCCGGCGAGATCGACCTGGAGGCGGCGGAGGCCGAGCGGGTGGCCGCCGAGGCCGCGCTCAAGGACGCCGGGGAGGCGGAGTTCGACGCCACCCGCGCCCGCCTCGAGGCCGCCGTCACCCGGATCACCGTGGCGAACCGCCGCTGACCGGAGCCCCGGCCGGCGGCGGGAGGCGTCCCCCCTCGATTCCGGGGCTCAGGCACGCTACCCTGGCGACGTGAGACAGGGACGCAGGCAACACGCCGGAACGGCCCCGCTGGCCTCGTGGGTGAACCTCCACCCCGTCGCCGTGGCGGTGGCCGAGGGGGAGCGGGTGTTCCCCGCGGAGGGCGGCGAGCGCGCCCCGCGCTCGGCGGCGCTGGCCGCCGCCCTGACCGCCGCCAACCGGCGCTGGGGCAACGCCGTCGACGCCGAGGTGCAGCGCTGGCTCGACGGCGCCGAGGCCGTCGTCACCGGCCAGCAGCCCGGGCTCGCGGGGGGGCCGCTCCTCACCCTCGTCAAGGCCTGCGCCGTCGCCGCCGAGGTCCGCCGCAGCCGCGAGGCGGGGCGCGACGCCGTCGGGTTCCTCTGGCTCGCCACCACCGACGACGACCTCCCCGAGATGGGCTGGGCCCGGATCGCCGTGGGCGAGGCCCTGGAGGCGGTGCAGGAGGAGGGCTGGAGCCGCGGCGACGCCATGGCCGCGGCCACGCCGGTGGGGCCCGGCACCGTCGCTCTCCTCGACCGCATCGAGGCCCAGCTGCCCCCCTCGGACCACGTCCGGGACGCCCTCGCCCTCGCCCGCGAGTGCTACGCGCCCGGCGTCCTCCTGGGCGAGGGCACGGCCCGCTTCCTCGCCCGCCTGCTGCGAGGGCTCGGCGTCGTCATCGTCGACGCGTCGGAGCCGGAGCTCGCGCGCAGCGCCGCGGGGGAGGTGGCCGCCGTCCTCGAGCGGCTCGTGGAGGCCTGGAGGCTCCTCGAAGAGGGCGCCGGGGAGATGAAGGCCCTGGGCTGGCCCCTGCCGCTGAAGCTCACGCCGGGACGGCTGCCCGTGTTCCGCGTGGAGGAGGGCCACCGGCGCCGCCTGGCCACCACCGACGGGGCCTGCCCCGCGGCGGTGCTCGAGGAGGTGCGCGCTCACCCCGGACGCTTCGTGCCCAACGTCTGGCTGCGTCCGCTGGTGCAGGACACGGCGCTGGGCACGGAGGCCGCGCTTCTCGGCGGTGCGGAGCTCGCCTACCACGTGCAGGGACGGGCGCTGTGGCGGCTCGCCGGCGTGGGCCGGCCCGCGTGGCGTCTGCGCCCCCACGTCACCGTGGTCACCGGCGCCGAGCGACGGCTGGTGCGGCAGCTGGGACTGGAGCCGGAGCAGGTGCTGCGCGCCCGGCCGCCGGCGCACCTGCTGCCGGGCCGGGGGGTACGGCGTCGTAGCGAGCGGCTGCGCGGCAGCGTCGAGCGTGCCTTCGCCGAGCTGGAAGGCGTGGCCGGACAGGAGCTCCCGAACCTCACGGGGGACCTGGAGGCGACGCGCCGCAAGGTGGAGGCCGCCCTGGCCTGGTGGGAGGGGCGTGCCGATCGCGCCGCCGTGCAGGCCGCCGAGGTGGACGACCGGCGCTGGCGGCGTCTGCGCGCCTTCCTGCGTCCCGAGGGCGGGCCCCAGGAGCGCGGGCTGTCGGTACTCGCGGCGGTGCTGCGCCTCGGCCTCGACTGGCCCGCCGAGCTGGCCGCGGCGGTGGATCCCGGCCACCCCGGGATGCACCTGCTGTGCTGGGAGGACGGTGGACCATGGTGAGGGCGTGCGACGTGCTGGCGGTGGGGGCCCACCCCGACGACGTGGAGCTCGGCTGCGGCGGTATCGTGGCGCGGCTCGCCGCGGCGGGGCGGAGCGTGGGGGTCGCGGACCTCACCGCCGGGGAGGCGGGCTCGAGGGGTGACGCCTCGACGCGGGCGGACGAGGCTGCGACGGCCGCCGGTGCGCTGGGGCTGGCGTGGCGGGTGTGCCTGGGGCTGCCGGACGGGGGCCTGGCGGCGGCCGAGGACGGCCAGCTCGAGGCGGTGGTCGCCCTGATCCGCGCCGCGCGGCCCCGCATCGTGCTGGTGCCGGACGAAGGCGACCCGCACCCCGACCACGCCGCCGCCGGCGTCCTCACCGTGCGGGGCTCGTTTTTCGCCGGCGTGAGCCGGTGGGCGCCGGAGGCCGGCGCCGCGCACCGCCCGGCGGCGCTTCTCGCCTACGCGGGACCGCGCCAGGTGCTCGAGCCCACCCTGGTCGTCGACGTCTCCGCCGTGTACGGAGCGAAGCGCGCCGCCCTCGCGGCGTACCGGTCGCAGTTCGATCCCACCTGGACGGGCCCCGGCGCCGCCGCGCCGCTCACCCACCTGTCGAGCCCCTTCTTCCTCGCCGCCATCGAAGGGCGGGACCGGGCGGCGGGGAACCTCGTCGGCTGCGAGGCCGCCGAGGCGCTGCGGGCGGTGCAGACGCTGTCGGCGGACGAGGTGGTGTGGCTGTTGGGGAGCGGCTCGTGAGCCGCCGGGGCGGCGCGGTGCCGGGAGGACGACGATGCGTATCGGTGTGACGTGCTATCCGACGGTGGGCGGCTCCGGGGTGGTGGCGACGGAGCTGGGCCTGGCCATGGCGCGGCGTGGCCACGCCGTGCACTTCATCTGCTACGCGCTGCCCTACCGGCTGGGACGGGTTCCTCCGGGGGTGACGTTCCACGAGGTGACGGTCCCCGCCTACCCCCTGTTCCAGTACCCGCCCTACTCCCTGGCGCTGGCCTCCCAGATGGCCGACGCCGTGCGCAGCCACGACATCGAGCTGCTCCACGTGCACTACGCCATCCCCCACGCCATCTCGGCCCACCTGGCCCGGGAGCTCCTGGGCGGCGGGCCCAAGCTGGTGGTCACCCTGCACGGCACCGACATCACCGTGGTCGGGGCCGACCCTTCGTTCCTGCCCATCGTCCGCCTCGGCATCGAACGCGCCGACGCGGTCACCGCGGTTTCCGCGGCGCTGGCCCGGGAGACGCGGGAGCGGCTCGGCGTCACGCGGGACATCGACGTGATCCCCAACTTCGTCGATGCCGACCGCTGCGACAGCGGCCTGGTCGCCGCCTACCGGCGCCGGCTCGCTCCGGACGGCGCCCCGCTCCTCGTCCACGCGTCGAACTTCCGCCCCGTGAAGCGGATCATGGACGTGCTCGACGTGTTCCGCCGCGTGGTCGAGCGGCGTCCCGCCCACCTGGTCATGGTGGGCGACGGCCCCGACCGGCCCGCCGCCGAGCGCTTCACCCGCGACGCGGGCATCGCCGATCGCGTGGAGTTCCTCGGCAACGTCACCCCGGTGGAGGGGGTCCTCGGCTCGGGGGACGTGTTCCTGCTCCTGTCCGAGGAGGAGTCGTTCGGCCTCGCCGCCCTCGAGGCCATGGCCTGCGCCGTTCCCGTGGTGGCCTCGAACGCCGGGGGGCTGCCGGAGCTCGTGGAGGACGGCCGGGGAGGGTTCCTCTTTCCCGTGGGCGACACGGCCGCCATGGCGGCCAAGGTGCTGGAGCTCCTCGACGACCCCGTCGAGCTCGCCCGCCAGAAGCACCTCGCCGCGCAGCGCGCGGCGGTGTTCGGCACGGAGCCCGTGGTCGACCGCTACGAGGCGCTCTACCGCCGCCTGCTGGGCATCTGAGCGCCGCTCCGCCGCCGCCGGGACCTTGCGCGCGGCTCGACCCTTGCGCTAGGCTCGTGCCAGGAAACAGCAGCGGACAAAGAAGGCAGCGTACGAGAGGAAAAGGAGACCTCCATGTCGGTACCCCCAACCCAGCCACCCGCACCGCCAGCGGCCCCCGCGGCCCCGGCCAAGGCGGACATCGGGAAGCGGTTCATCGCTGCGCTCATCGACGGCATCCCGGCCATCATCATCGCCTTCGTCCTCGGCCTCATCCCCTTCATCGGACCCATCGTCGGAGGCCTCGTGGTCGCCGCGTGGTGGCTGTTCAGGGACGGACTGGACGTGGACTTCGCCGACCACCGCTCCCTCGGCAAGAAGGTGATGAAGCTGCGGCCGGTGACCGCCGACGGGCGGTCCATCGACCTCGCCACCTCCGCCAAGCGGAACCTCCCGCTGGCCATCTACGCCGTGGGCTACCTCCTGTGGGTGGTCCCCGTCCTCGGCCACCTGGCCTCGATCCCGATCTTCCTGCTCGGCAGCCTCGTGATCCTCATCGAGGGGGTCCTGGTCCTCACCGATCCGGCCGGACGCCGCATGGGCGACAAGTTCGCCGGCACGACGGTGGTGGAGGTCGCGAGCTGAACGGAGGAACACCCCGAAAGAAGACGGCCCCCGGGACGACCGGGGGCCGTTTCATCTCTTGTGGGCACGTCCGTCAGGGCAGCCGGGCGCCCACCAGCGGCCACCTGGCGGTGCCGCTGCAGCCCCCCGCGTTGGCCAGGGTCGTCGTCACGCTGCCGGTCACGCCGCCTCCAGAGAGCACCCCGGACACCGCCAGGGTCACGTCCACCCCGTCCACCGTGCCGCCGATCGAGAAGCCGAACCCGCCCACGTCGCTGGGCACCACCGGCACCTCGAGCGGACCCGCGAGGCGGAGAAGCTCGCCGCCGCAGGTGTCCCCCGCGTCCTCGTCGGTGAAGATCACCGTGGCATCCACCGCCGCGATGGCGCCGCCGGCCACGGTGAGGGTCACCGGGGTGTCGTACGTGGTCTTGTCCTGCTTGCACACGTACACGCCGTCCGGTCCGGCGCCGCCCGAGGCGGTCATGTCCAGGGTCGAGGCGTCGTTGGTACGGCCGTCGAGCAGCGAGCCGAACGCCACCACCGGTCCGCCGCTGACGACCTCGAGACGGCACCGCAGGTCGGTCCCGTAGGGCACGCCCAGGGTGCTCAGGACGTCGTTGAGCTGGCGCGGCTCGTAGGCCCCCAGCGTGAAGGTGTCTGTCCGGGTCGCCGGAAGCGCCGTGCCGTCCGGCAGGAAGAGGCTCAGCTTCACCGTGGTGGACCCCGCCGACGCGTTCATGAACCCCACGTTGGTGCGCCACACCTTGATGCCGTCCCCGGTGACACCGCTGATTCCGACGATGTCGGTGTGGCCGCCGGCGGTAATCGCGTCGCCCACCGGCGTGGCGGCGAAGAACTGCCCCGCCGTCCCCGTGCCGTAGCTGCCCACCACGGCGTCGTCGTAGATGTGGGCCGTGACCGTGACCGCCTGGTCCGCGAGGAACCGCAGCCCGCCCACGGCGGAGGAGAGGCCGAAGGTGTCACGTACGATGTCGGGCAGCGCCACGACGGCGCCGGCCCCGACCTCGATCGCCACCGGTTGCGGCGGCGCCGCCGGGTCCGGGCCCCGGAAGGAGAACGCCGCCGTCACCGTGGTCGCGGTGGCGGCGGGGTTGTAGATCCACACGTCGGTGACGAACTGCGAGCCGGGCAGGGCGCCCGGGGCGTGGGCCACCGAAGGCAGGTAGAGCTCCACGCCCGGACGCACCGTCGCGGCCAGGGGCGACGCCGCCAGGAGGGCGGCGAGGGCGACGCCGCGCAGCCTCACTGCGCGCCCGTCCAGCCGGCCCGGAACACCCGCGACACACCCATGGCGTTGCAGGTGGCGTAGCTGCCCGTGCCGCCGGTGGTGTCGCTGACCAGCGTGCCGGACAGGACGCCGTTGGTGAACGTTCCGCTCAGGGTCCAGGTCACGGTGAAGAACGTGGTGGTCCCGTCGCCGTAGTTGTAGGCCACCTGCGAGCTGAAGGTGCCGTCGGCGCCGATGGGAACCGCCACGCCGCCCGAGTCGGTGTCGAGGGTGTAGGAGTCGGTGCCGCAGGGGATGCTCGCCGTCGCGAAGTAGGAGTCCAGGGACCCCTGGCTCACGGTCGCCTCGATGCCTCCGTCCACCGCCGTGGAGTCGGCGGAGGAGAACACCACGCCGTCGAACCGCCCCAGCGTGTTCGCGCTGCCAAGCGGGGTCACCATGTCGATGGTGTAGGGGTCGCCGGTGGCGTTGTCGATCTGCGAGGCGAAGGCGATGATGCGGCCGGAGCCCTGGGTGACGTTGACGACCAGGCGCTGGTTGGTGCCCAGCGGGCCGCCCACGTCGGTGATGGACACCTGCTGGGCGCCGTAGGGCCCGATGGTGTACGTCTTGGACGCGAGCAGGGTGCCGGAGCCGTCGCGCTTGTCGACCACGACCGTCGCCGTGTTGCCCGTCGTCTCCACGAACCCGAAGTTGGCCCGGAAGGTGCCGGCCGCGTCCTGGCTCACCCCGATGAGGTTGGTGCCGGAGCCGGCGCCGATGGCGAGCTCCTTGGGAATTCCGGGGAAGAACTGCCCCGCGGTGCCGGTCCCCTTGTTGGTCTGCACGTTGGCGTCGTAGATCCGGCCGGTGACCACGATCTGCTGGTCCGACTTGAGCTCCAGGGCGCCGGCCACCTCGTCCAACCCGTACAGCGTCTGGAAGATGTCCAGCTCCGCCTTGGTCTCGCCGGGGGCCACCTGGACGTACTGCACGGCGGGCGCCGTATTGGCGGTCTGGCGCGCCAGGAAGTAGACGCCGACGGTGGCCGTCTGCGACGTGGACGGGTTGTAGATCCAGACGTCGGTGCGGTAGAGCGCGCACACGCCGCCTGGGCAGCTTCCCTGGAGCCGGCCCACGGAGGCCAGGAAGACGTCCGTACCCGGCGACACGGCCAGAGCGGTGCCGGCGACCGAGGCCAGCAGGAGCGACACGATGAGAAGCTTTCTCATGACCTCACCTCCCGAGAGAATGATTCTAGCATTCCACGGCGCCACTTCGGTGAGGATGGTCACCCCGCGGGCCTGACGACGACGAAGGGGGCCGGGGCCCCCTTCGTGGTGTGTCGTCGATGTGAGTGGTGCCGAAGGCCGGACTCGAACCGGCATGGCTTGCGCCACACGCCCCTCAAACGTGCGCGTCTACCAATTCCGCCACTTCGGCACGTCCAGCGTCATGATACTCCTACTTCGAGGGTTGCGGCGTCGCGGGAGCCGGCGTTGCAGCCGGAGCCGGCGTCGCCGGAGTCGTGGCCGGAGAGGTGGTCGCGGCCGTGGCCTTGAGACCCGACGTGACCGAGCGTCCGCGCCGCGCCGTGAGGACCGAGATCCCGATGCAGAGCACGACGAAGAGGATGAACGACACCGTGGTCAGCTTGTGCATCAGCGTGGTGGTCCCCCGGGGCCCGAAGGACGCCTGCGACCCGGCACCGCCGAAGGCGGCGGCCACGTCGGCTCCCTTGCCCTGCTGGAGGAGCACCACCATGACCAGGAACAAGCAGACCAACACGTAGAGAATGATGAGCGCCGTGTACACCAGAGTTCTCCCTCACGCCCCGCGGCGGGCCACGGGAGCAGCATGGATGATAGCCCAAAATGCCTCAGCGTCAAGGCTGGCGCCTCCGACGAGGGCGCCGTCCACCTCGCTGGAGGCCAGGAGAGAAGCGGCGTTCGCCGGTTTCACGCTGCCTCCGTACAGGATTCTCGTCTCCCCCGCGGGACCGGCGCCGAACAGGGCGGTCAGCCGCCCGCGGACGAACGCGTGCGCCTCGGAGGCCTGTTCCGGGGAGGCGTTGCGCCCGGTGCCGATCGCCCATACCGGCTCGTAGGCCACCGTGAGCGTGCCGGCGTCCAGCCCGGCCAGCGCGGCGGTCTGCCGCTCAAGCACGGCGAACGTGCTCCCGGACTCGCGCTCCTCGAGGGTCTCCCCGACGCAGAAGACGACCGCGAGCCCCGCCCGTTGCGCGGCGCGGGCACGACCCGCCGCCGTCTCGTCGGTCTCCCCGAAGATGTGGCGCCGCTCGGAGTGGCCGACGACCACCCAGCCCACGCCCATCTCGGCGAGGAGCGGGGCGGCGACCTCGCCGGTGTAGGCTCCTTGCTCGGCCCAGTGGCAGTTCTGGGCCCCCACCCCCAGCGGCGAGCCGCCGGCCAGCATGGCGGCCAGGGGGAGCAGGGGGAACGGCGGGCACACCACCACCTCGGGGCCGTCCTCTTCCACCCGTGCCAGGAGCGTCTCCAGGAACCCCTGGAGGTGGTCCGGGGTGCCGTGCATCTTCCAGTTCGCGGCGATCAGGGGACGTCTCATCGCTCCTCCAGGGGGACCACTCCGGGCAGCACCGCCCCCGCCAGGAACTCCAGCGAGGCGCCGCCCCCGGTGGAGACGTGAGAGATGCGGCCGGCCACGCCGGCCCGGTGCACCGCCATCACGCTCTCGCCGCCGCCGACGACGGTGTAGCCGGGGCACGCGGCGAGCGCCTCCGCCACGGCCATGGTGCCGGCGGCGAAGGGCTCGCGCTCGAACACCCCGGCGGGGCCGTTCCAGAACGCCGTCCGGGCCCCGAGGAGGGCTCGCCGGATCACCGCACGGGTGGCTTCGCCGATGTCGAGGATCATGTCGTCGTCGTGCAGACCGTCCAGGGCGCAGGCGCGGGGCGGGCCGTCGGGGCCCGGCGCCACCACCAGGTCGATGGGGAGGATGACCTCGACGCCCCGGGCGGCGGCGTCGTCCATCACCCGCCGCGCCACGTCCAGCAGGTCGGGCTCCGCCAGCGAGCGGGCCACGCTCAGCCCCTTCGCCATGAGGAACGTGTTGGCCATGCCGCCGACCAGCGCCAGCGTGTCGGCCGAGGTCACCAGCGCCTCGAGGGTCTCGAGCTTGCCGGAGATCTTGGCGCCGCCCACCACCGCCACGAAGGGGTGCTCCGGGGCGTCGCGGAGCTTCGTGAGGACCTCGATCTCCCGCTGCATGAGGGGGCCAGCCGCGCGATCGGCGAAGTACGCCGCCACCCCCGCCGTCGAGGCGTGGGCCCGGTGGGCGGTGCCGAAGGCGTCGTTGACGTAGACGTCGGCCATGGAGGCGAGGCGGGCGCAGAACCCCGGGTCGTTGGCCTCCTCGCCGGGGTCGAAGCGCAGGTTCTCGAGGAGCACCGCGGTCCCCGGCGCGCCCCGCGCGACGGCGGTCTGGGCCCGTTCGCCCACCACGTCGTCGACGAAGCTCACCGGGGTCGCCGCCAGCTCGGCGAGGAGCGGGGCCACGGGGGCCAGCGACAGCGCCGGAACGGGTTTCCCCTTGGGCTTCCCGAGGTGGGAGCAGGCGACCACCACCGCGCCCCGCTCGGCGAGGCGCCGCACGGTGGGGGCGGCCTCCCGCACGCGGGTGTCGTCGAGCACCCGGCCGTCCTTGATCGGTACGTTCAGGTCGAGGCGCAACAGCACCCGGCGCCCTTCGACCGCCAGAGCTTCCATGGACCGCATCGGCATGACCGCCTCCCGGGCGCTACCCGGCGAACACGCGGGCGACGTCGACGCAACGAGCCGCGTAGGCGTACTCGTTGTCGTACCACGCCAGCACCTTGCCCATCCGGTCTCCGATGGCCATCGTGGCCAGCGCGTCCACCACCGAGGAGGCGGTGGAGCCGCGGAAGTCGATGGACACAAGCGGCTCCTCGCAGACCTCGAGGACGCCGGCGAGGGAGGTGCGGGCGGCGGCACGGAAAGCGTCGAGCATGGCGTCCCGCGTGAAGCTCTTCTCGCCCACGAAGGTGAAGTCCACCAGGGACACGTCCTGGGTGGGGACGCGGACGGCGAGGCCGTCCAGCTTCCCCTTGATCTGGGGGAACACCTCGGCCATCGCCCGCGCGGCGCCGGTGGAGGTTGGGATCATCGACACGCAGGCGGCGCGGGCCCGGCGCAGGTCCTTGTGGGGAAGGTCCAGCAGGCGCTGGTCGTTGGTGACGGAGTGGATCGTGTTGAGCAGCCCGTGCTCGATGCCGAAGCTCTCGAGCAGCACCTTCACCACCGGGGCGAGGCAGTTGGTGGTGCACGAGCCGTTGGAGATCATGCGGTGCTTCGCCGGGTCGAGCAGGGTGTGGTTGACGCCGTACACCACCGTGAGCTCGACGTTCTTGGCCGGCGCGGAGATGAGCACCTTCTTCGCGCCCGCGTCCAGGTGGGCCGCCGCCTTCTTTCCGTCGGTGAAGTGGCCGGAGGCCTCGAGGACGAGGTCGACGCCCATCTCCCTCCAGGGCAGCTTCGCCGGGTCGGGGTTGGCGAGCACCCTCATGCGCTTGCCCTCGACCTCGAGGCCGTCGCCGGCGACCGTGACGGCGTGGTCGAAACGCCCGTGCAGCGAGTCGTAGCGCAGCAGGTGCGCCAGCGTCGCCGCGTCGGTGAGGTCGTTGAGCGCCACGAACTCGAAGGCGGGATCGTCGAACGCCTGCCGGAAGACGAGACGACCGATGCGGCCGAAGCCGTTGATGGCAACGCGAATGGACATGCGGCCCTCCTTTACACCCTGAGAACGAGTATATCCAGGCCGGAAATGCCCGGCAATCGCGGTGCGCTACCATGCACGCCGTGAGAGAGTTGACGACCTCCGTCACCCCGCTGCGCCTCGTGGGGGCGCTGCTCGAGGTGCTGGACCAGCGGCGGCTGCCCGCGACCGAGCGGTGGCTGGCGGTGCGCGGCGTCGCCGACGCCGTCCGCGTCATCCGCACCCTGGCCGTGCGCGGCGCACCGGCCATCGGCATCACCGCGGCATACGCCCTCGCCCTCGAGGCGCGCCGTCCCTCCGGTCCCGGCACCCTGCGCCGCGCCGCGGCGCGGCTGGCGGCCGCCCGGCCCACCGCCGTGAACCTGGCGTGGGCCACCGCCGAGGTGCTGCGGGTCATCGAGGCCTCCCCGCGGGCCGAACGGGCCGCGCGGGCCCTCGACGCGGCGCGCGCCATCCACGAGGCCGACGCCGCCGCGTGCCGCGCCATCGGCGAGGCCGGCGCCGCGCTCCTCGAGGGGCCCGCGCGCCGCATCCTCACCCACTGCAACGCCGGCGCCCTCGCCACCGGCGGCGTCGGCACCGCGCTGGGCGTGGTGCGGGCGCTCCACGCGCAGG
This sequence comes from uncultured Acidobacteriota bacterium, assembly GCA_963751245.1. Taxonomy (GTDB): domain Bacteria; phylum Acidobacteriota; class Thermoanaerobaculia; order Thermoanaerobaculales; family Thermoanaerobaculaceae; genus CAVVTR01. The sequence goes on from CAVVTR010000007.1 coordinate 409,235, forward strand.
GCCGCCTGGCGCGCCTGTACGCCGACGAGACCCGCCCGGTGCTGCAGGGCGCGCGGCTCACGGCGTGGGAGGCGCTGCGCGACGGCATCCCCGTCACGGTGCTGGCGGACTGCGCGGCGGCGAGCCTGCTGGCCGCGGGCGAGGTCGACGGCGTCGTCGTCGGCGCCGACCGCATCGCCGCCGACGGCTCGGTGGCCAACAAGATCGGGACCTACCCGCTGGCCGTGCTGGCGGCACGGCACGGGGTGCCGTTCGTGGTGGCCGCCCCGGCCTCCACCTTCGACCCGGACTGCCCCGACGGCGCCGCCATTCCGGTGGAGCTGCGCGGCGCCGGGGAGGTCCTCTCCGCGGCCGGGCGGCGGCTCACCCCGGAGGGCGCGGAAGCCTACAACCCGGCGTTCGACGTCACCCCGCCGGAGCTCGTCACGGCCATCGTCAGCGAGCACGGGGTGGCCAGCCCCGTCACCCCGGACTCGGTGGCACGGGTGGCGGGCGGGCCGCGACGGGGCGGGGCGTGAGCGGCGCCCCCCTGCGGCCGGTCCGCACGCTGGGCATCGAAACCTCCTGCGACGAGACGGCGGTGGCCGTGCTCGAGCCCGACGGCTCGGTGCGCTGCAACCTGGTCGCCTCGCAGGTGGCGGTGCACGCCCCCTACCTGGGCGTGGTCCCGGAGCTGGCGGCGCGCCACCACCTGGAGACGCTGCCGCGCCTGCTGGCCGAGGCCGACCTGCAGGTGGGGCTCGGCGACGTGGGGCTGGTCGCCGTGACGCGCGGACCGGGGCTCATCGGCTCGCTCCTCGTGGGCACCTGCTTCGCCTCCGCCTACGCCTGGGGGCGCGGCCTGCCCCTGGTGGGCGTCGACCACCTGGAGGGCCACCTGGTGTCGCCGTTTCTGGACCTCGGAGGGGCGCCTGCCCGGCCGGTGCCGCAGCCCGCCCTGACCCTGGTGGTCTCGGGTGGGCACTCCTCGTTCTTCCTCCTCGAGGCGGGTCTGGCGCGGCCCCTCAACCGCACCCGGGACGACGCCGCCGGAGAGGTGTTCGACAAGGTCTCGGCGGCGCTGGGGCTGGGCTACCCCGGTGGGCCGGTGGTCGACCGCCTCGCCGACGACGGCGACCCGGAGGCGTTCACCTTCAAGACGCCGCGCATCAAGGACCCCGAAGGGGCGCTGGACTACTCGTTCTCCGGGTTGAAGACCGCGGTGATCCGCGCCGCCCAGGAGCTGGGACCGGTGCCGCTGGACGACCCGGCCCATCCGCCGCAGCCCGTGGTCGACCTCCTGGCCTCGTTCCGGCGTACGCTGGTGACCTGGCTGCTGGCGCCCCTGGACGGATTCGTGGACCGGCACGCCCCGGCCGTGGTGGCGGCCTCGGGCGGCGTGGCCGCCAACCGCGAGCTGCGCCGGAGGCTGGTAGAATGGTCGGCGGCGCGCGGGGTCGAGGTGTTGCTGCCGCCCCTGGCGCTCACCACCGACAACGCCGCCATGATCGCCCGCGCGGGGCAGCTGCGCGCCGAGCGGGGCGAGCTGGATGATCCGCGGGCGCTGAAGGCCTTTCCACGGGCGGCGTGGAAGACTCGGACGGCGTCCTGAACTGCCCGGGCGGCGGGCGCGGCGGCACTCCCCCAGAGAAGCGTTGCGGGCGAACGTGAGGGTATGAAGCACATCAGGAACTTCTGCATCATCGCGCACATCGACCACGGCAAGTCGACGCTGGCGGACCGCCTCCTCGAGCTCACCGGGGCGCTGACGGCGCGGGAGATGATGGACCAGGTCCTCGACTCCATGGACCTGGAGCGGGAGCGCGGCATCACCATCAAGGCCCACGCGGTGACGCTGCGCTACCGGGCGAGGGACGGCCAGGACTACCTGCTGAACCTCATCGACACCCCCGGCCACGTGGACTTCTCCTACGAGGTCTCGCGCTCGCTGGCCGCCTGCGAGGGCGCGCTGCTCGTGGTGGACGCCTCCCAGGGCGTCGAGGCGCAGACCCTGGCCAACGCCTACCTCGCCTCCGACCAGGGCCTCGAGCTGGTTCCGGTGATCAACAAGGTCGACCTGCCCCAGGCGGAGCCGGAGCGGGTGCGGGAGCAGATCGAGCAGGTCATCGGCCTCGACGCGTCCGACTGCCTCACCATCTCCGCCAAGACCGGCGCCGGCGTGCCCGAGGTGCTCGAAGAGCTGGTGCGCTCGGTGCCGCCGCCCCGGGGGAGCGAGGAGGGTCCGCTGCGGGCCCTCGTGTTCGACGCCGCCTACGACGCCTACAAGGGCGTCCGGTGCCTCGTCCGGGTGGTGGACGGCGTGCTGCGGCCGGGGCAGAAGATCCGCTTCATGGCCGCCGGGCGCGAGGCGCTGGCCGAGGAGGTTGGCGTCCTCTCGCCCCGGGCGGTGCCCCTGGAGCAGCTCGGCACCGGAGAGGTCGGCTACCTGTTCGCGGGGCTCAAGGAGCTCCGGCTGGTCCGCGTCGGCGACACCGTCACCGAGGTGGCGCGCCCCGCCTCCGAGGCCCTGCCCGGCTTCCGCGAGGCCAAGCCCATGGTCTTCGCCGGGCTCTACCCGGTGGACGCGTCGGCGTTCGGCGACCTCCGCGACGCCCTCGACAAGCTCTCCCTGAGCGACTCGGCCTTCACCTACCAGGCGGACACCTCGCAGGCGCTGGGGTTCGGCTTCCGCTGCGGCTTCCTGGGCCTCCTGCACATGGAGATCGCCCAGGAGCGCCTGGAGCGCGAGTTCGGCCTCGAGCTCATCACCACCGCCCCCAACGTGGCCTACCGCGTGCTCACCACCCGCGGCGAGGTGCTGGAGGTCGAGAACCCCGCGCAGCTTCCCGACCCCGGCCTCATCGAGGCCGTCGAAGAGCCCATCATCACCGCCACCGTGCTCACCCCCGACTCGTACCTGGGCGGGGTGCTCAAGCTCCTCCAGGAGCGGCGCGGCGAGCAGGTTCGGCTGGAGTACATGGGAGGCGGACGGGTGCTGCTGGAGTACACGGTGCCCCTCGCCGAAGTCGTGCTGGACTTTTATGATAAGTTGAAGTCCGTGTCGCGGGGCTACGCCTCCTTCGACTACCACTTCGCCGGCTACCGGGAGGGAGAGCTCGTCAAGCTGGACATTCTCGTGAACGGCGAACCCGTGGACGCGCTGGCCTTCATCGTCCACCGCTCGGCGGCGTACCAGCGGGCGCGGGCCATCGCATCCAAGCTGCGGGAGATGATCCCGCGGCAGCTGTTCGAGGTGACCATCCAGGCCGCCATCAACAACCGCGTCATCGCCCGCGAGGTGGTAAAGCCGCTGCGCAAGAACGTCGTGGCCAAGTGCTACGGCGGCGACATCACCCGCAAGCGGAAGCTGCTCGAGCGGCAGAAGGAGGGCAAGAAGCGCCTCAAGCGCCTCGGGCGGGTGGACATCCCGCAGGATGCCTTCCTCGCCGTCCTCAAGGTGGAGACATGAGCAAGGGACACTGGTTCCGGGAGTACTACGAAGCGATCCTCGTCGCGGTCATCTTCACGCTCTTCGCGCGCACCTTCGTCGCCCAGGCGTTCAAGATCCCGACCGGCTCCATGGAGAACAACCTCCTGGTCGGCGACCATCTCTTCGTCAACAAGTTCATCTATGCGCCGCACTTCGACACGCCCCTCTACAAGCTGCTGCCCTACCGGGCGCCGGAACGGGGCGATGTGGTCGTGTTCAAGTACCCGCAGGATCCGTCGCGGGACTTCATCAAACGCGCGGTGGCCATCGGCGGCGACACCGTGGAGGTGGTCAACAAGGAGCTGTTTGTCGACGGCAAGGAAGAGCACAACCCCCACGTCATCCACACGGACCAGCAGACCTACCCGAACTCCCCCTACCTGCCGGCGTCGATCCGGGACCGCGACCAGTTCGGGCCGGTGACCGTGCCCAGGGGGTACGTCTTCTGCATGGGCGACAACCGCGACAACTCCTACGACTCGCGCTTCTGGGGCCCGGTGCCCGACAGTTACCTCAAGGGCCGGGCCCTGTTCATCTACTGGTCCTACGAGGCCCCGCCCAACTCCGAGGAGTGGCACGGCGTGCTGCACCGGATCAGCCAGCTCGGCTCCGTGGCCGTGCACTTCTTCACGCGGACGCGGTGGTCAAGGACGTTCAGGGTGGTGCGCTAAGATTCCTCGTGGAGGCCCGCATGGAACGGAGACACGAGCACGGCCGAGGCGCGGTGGGGTGCCTCTTCTCCCTGGTGGTGATCGGGGTCCTGGTGCTGATCGGGGCCAAGGCGATCCCGGCGCGGATCGCGGTCGCCGAGCTCCAGGACTACGCCGTCCGGCAGGCGGAGAGCGCCTCGCTGCCCGGTTACTCCGACGAGGCGATCGCCAAGCGTCTCCTGGAGAAGGCGCAGGAGCTCAAGCTCCCCGTTGAGGCCAGCGCCATCAACGTGTCCAGGGGCGGCGGCGAGATCCGCGTCCACCTGCAGTACGACATGCCCCTCGACTTCGGCTTCTACACCTACCGCTGGAAGATCGACCGCAGCATCGAGCGCGTGTTGTTCTGAGCCGGCCCCACGACGGCGCTATCCCTCCCCGTCCCCGGTGTGGCGGCGCCTGCGGCGCTCCACCGCGTAGAGCACCTGCCACAGGCACCAGGCGGTGCCGGTGATGATCAGCACCCAGCTGGTGAGGAGAAACGCCCAGCCTCCAGGAGTCAGGGTCATCGTGCCGCCTCCTTCCGGTGGCGGCGCCACGCCACCGCCACCAGCACCACGAACAGCACGATCGTGGCCAGCATCATGGCGCGGGCGCCCAGCGCGTACGGCACGTCGGCCGGCGCGTAGGCCCCCGTGCCCGCCGGGGTCTTCTTGAAGAACAGCACCGGCAGCGCGTCCTGGAACCCCCAGGCGCCGAGGAGCACGAGCAGGTACACGGGGGTGACCACCGTGATGACGAAGCGGAGGATGCGGGGCAGCCGGATGTCCGCCGCCCGTGTGATCTCCTTCCACCCCTTCTTCATGCCGAAGATCCAGGCGAACAGGATCACCTCGATCACCGCGAAGACCACGAGGCCGAAGGTACCGGCCCAGAAGTCCAGCTCGTCGAGGAAGCCATGGCCCAGGAAGAACACGCAGGGCAGGCCACCGGCCAGGAGCAGCGCCCCGGTGGCCGTCACCGCGCGGTTGCGCGTCCAACGCAGCTCGTCCTGGAAGAACGTGATGGCGGGCTGGGCCAGCGCCACCGAGGACGTGATCCCGGCGAAGAACAGCAGGCCGAACCACAGCGTGCCGTAGAGCGGCCCGAGGGCGCCCATCTTCTGGAAGATCAGCGGCATCGCCTCGAACCCCAGGTTGAACGAGCCCTGGGTGGCGATCTGGTGGGTTGCCTGGATGCCGAAGAATGCCACCGCGACGGGAATCGCGATGGAGCCGCCCAGGATCACCTCGGCGAACTCGTTGGTGGCCGAGGTGGTCAGCCCGGTGAGGGCGATGTCGTCGTCCTCCTTCACGTAGGAGGCGTAGGTGTGGATGGAGCCGGTGCCGATGGACAGGGTGAAGAAGATCTGCCCCGCGGCGGCCAGCCACACCACCGGGTTGCCCAGCGCCGACAGGTCCGGGTTCCACAGGTACGCGAACCCGGCCGCCACGTTGTTGGCGGGGTGGGTGGGATCGGGCGCCCCCAGCGTCACGACCCGGACGAGGAGCACGATGGCGAAGAGGAACAGGGCGGGCAGGGCGATCTTGGCGAGGCGCTCGATGCCCCGGGAGATGCCCCTGGACAGCACCCAGAGGTTGATGCCCAGGGTCACCAGGTAGAACACCAGCACCGTGGTGAAGCCGGAGAAGAACGTGGACCCGCCGCCGGGGGTCGTGATCCCCTGGAACTGCTGCAGGAACCGGTTCATGGCCCCGAAGGTGTCCACGCCCCAGTAGGTCTTCACCGCCGAGAACCCCGAGTAGGCGAACGTCCACCCCTCGATCGTCGTGTAGTAGGTGACGAACGTCAGCGGAATCGCGATGCCCAGCGCCCCCAGGTACTTGGCCACGGGGTGTTTCCACAGCAGCTCGAACATCCCCGGCGTGGTGCCGTGCCCGTGGGCGCCGCCGTGGCGCCCGATCGCCCACTCCACCCACATCAGCGGGATGCCGAGCAGCACGAGGGCGATGAAGTAGGGGATCATGAACGCCCCGCCCCCGTTGAGCGCCGCCTGCCTTGGAAACCTGAGGAAGTTACCGAGCCCGACCGCGTTGCCCGCCATGGCCAGGATCAGGCCGATGCGGGAGCCCCACCGTTCCCGTTTCACACGCTCCCCCCAACGAAAAGCAGCGCGCCGAGAGCCAGTTCTCAGGCGTGTACCGCCAACAGCTCCCTGTATAATACGCCCAGAATGACGCCTTCCCCTGTCGTGCCCCCTTGCGTTTCCGGCTCGCGGGCGACGGGACTCCCGGCCGGCGTCGCGACCGCGCCCCCCGATCCGCGGCGGAGCGCCGGCTGTTCACGCGAAGGAGCTCGCTGGCATGGCATCGTCTGATCGCGGCGCGTGGGGATCCAAGGCAGCGTTCATTCTCGCCGCCGCCGGCTCGGCCGTCGGGCTGGGCAACGTGTGGCGGTTCCCCACCACCGTGGGCAAGAGCGGCGGCGCCGCCTTCGTCGTCATCTACCTCGTGTGCGTGCTGGCCATCGGGCTTCCCGTCATGCTGGCGGAGCTGGCAGTGGGCCGCAACACCGAGAAGAACCCGGTGGGCGCCTTCGTCCGGCTGGCCCCGAGGACTCTGTGGAAGTGGGTGGGCGCCCTGGGCGTGCTCACCGGTGTGGCGATCCTCTCCTACTACAGCGTCATCGCCGGCTGGACCGTGGGGTACATCTTCAAGACCGCCACCGGCGCCTTCACCGCCACCGAGACCCCCCAGATGGTGAGCCACGCCTTCACCGCCCTGATCGCGAGCCCCGGCACGGCGCTGGGGCTGCACGCCCTGTTCATGGCGGCCACCATGGCGGTGGTGATCGGCGGCGTGAAGGCGGGCATCGAGCGGTGGTCCAAGGTGCTCATGCCGGCGCTGTTCGCCATCCTCGTGCTGCTCGTGATCCGCTCCGTGACGCTGCCGGGCGCCGAGGCGGGGCTCGCCTTCTACCTCAAGCCCGACTTCTCCAAGGTCACGACGGCCACGGTGATGAGCGCGCTGGGCCAGGCGTTCTTCTCGCTGTCGCTGGGCATGGGGGCGATGATCACCTACGGCAGCTACCTGTCCAAGCGCGAGAACCTTTTCTCGGCGGCCGTCTGGGTGTCCATGGCCGACACGGCCATCGCCATCCTCGCCGGCTTCGCCATCTTCCCCGCCCTGTTCACCATCCCCGGCGTGCAGCCCTCCGAGGGGGCGGGGCTCATCTTCATGGTGCTCCCCGCCATCTTCGCCAGGATCCCCGGCGGCATCGTCTTCGGCACCGGCTTCTTCAGCCTGCTGGCCATCGCGGCCCTGACGTCCTCCATCTCGCTCCTCGAGGTGGTTGTCGCGTACTTCATCGACGAGAAGGGGTGGTCGCGCCGGAGAGCCGTGCTCACCTTCGGCACCGTCGCTTTCGTGGTCGGCATCCCCGCGGCGCTGGGCAACGGGGCCGTGGGCTTCCTGACGGAGCTGCCCCTCGTCCACGCCTCGTTCCTGGATACCATGGACCACCTCTTCGGCAACTTCTCCCTGGCCATCGGCGCGTTGTTGCTGGCGCTGTTCGTGGGGTGGCGGTGGGGGGTGCGGCGGGCCGGCGAGGAGATCCGCTTCGCCGAGCAGCCCTCCTGGGTGGGGCCGGCATGGAGCTTCCTCATCCGCTTCGCCTGTCCCCTCGCCATCGCCGCCATCTTCATCAAGCTCCTGGTGACCGGGGGCTCGTGAGCGCTCCCGGTTGCAGATCGCGCCGCTCCCCGGTAGCCTCCGTAAGATGAGTGCCTCCCTCCGAGAGCTCTTCCGCACCAAGCCCCTCGCCGACCTCCAGGAGGAAGGCGCCACCAGCAGCCTGAGCCGCAAGCTCGGCACCATCGACCTCATCGGCCTTGGCATCGGCGCCATCATCGGTGCCGGCATCTTCGCCACCGTGGGGACCGCCGCGGCCGGTGACGCGGCCCGCCCCGGGGCGGGTCCGGGCATCATCCTGTCGTTCGTGCTCACCGCGGCGGTGTGCGGCCTCGCCGCCTTCTGCTACGCCGAGCTCGCGGCGCTGGTGCCCATCGCCGGCTCCGCCTACACCTACGCCTACGCCACCCTGGGCGAGCTCCTCGCCTGGGTGATCGGCTGGGATCTCATCATTGAATACGCCGTCGGCAACATCGCCGTGGCCATCTCGTGGTCGGGGTACTTCCGGGAGATGCTGCGGGGGGTCGGCATCGTCATCCCGGCCTGGCTGTCCACCGACCTGCGCACGGCGCTGCAGAGCCCCGACATCGTGGCCTCGGCGCCCCACCTCTTCGGCGTCCCCCTGATCGTCAACCTTCCCGCGGCGGCCATCGTCCTGCTCATCACCTGGGTGCTGGTCATCGGCATCAAGGAGTCGGCGCGCCTCAACGCCACCATGGTCATCACGAAGCTCATCGTGCTGGCCTTCTTCGTCGTGGTCGGCGCCTTCTACGTCCAGCCCGCCAACTGGAAGCCGTTCATGCCCAACGGGTGGCACGGCGTGTGGGCGGGGGCGGCCATCGTGTTCTTCGCCTTCATCGGCTTCGACGCCGTCTCCACCGTGGCCGAGGAGACGCGAAACCCGGGGCGGGACCTGCCCCGGGGGATCATCGGCTCGCTGATCATCTCCACCGTCATCTACGTCATCGTCGCCGCCGTGGTCACCGGCATGGTGCCGTGGTTCGACCTCCACACCGCCGAGCCGCTCACCGTCGCCATGAACCGGTACAACCTGGCCTGGGCGGCGGGCATCGTGGCGGTGGGCTCGGTGGCGGCCCACACGGCGGTGCTCCTCGTCTTCCAGCTCGGGCAGCCGCGCATCTTCTACTCCATGGCGCGGGACGGGCTGCTCCCCAAGACGTTCGCCAAGGTGCACCCGAAGTACCACACCCCCTACGTCACCACCATCCTCACCGGCGTCGTCGTGGCCGCCTTCGCCGCCTTCGCCAACATCGAGGAGATGGTGGACCTCACCAACATCGGCACCCTGTTCGCCTTCGCCCTGGTCTCCGCCGGCGTGATCGTGCTGCGGCGCACCAACCCGCAGGCCCACCGGCCGTTCCGGGCGCCTCTGGTGCCGTGGCTGCCGCTGCTCGCCATGGCGGCGTGCATCTTCCTGGCGGCGGGGTTGCCCCTCATCACCTGGCTGCGCTTCGCCATCTGGTTGGTGGTGGGGATGGCGGTCTACTTCTTCTACGGCCGTTCCCGCTCGACCCTGGGCGCCCGCGGGTAGGCGCCGGTCAGAAGATCACGTAGCCGCCGTTGCGGATGACGGTCTTCTTGCCCTCGGCGCGGTGCACCACGGCCCGGGTCACCTGGATCGGGTTGCCGCGGGCGTAGACGATGTCCTGGTGGATCACCGTCGCGGGGTTCAGGAAGTTCTTCACCCCGGTCTTGCCCCCGAGGTGGTCCGAGCGGCCGTAGGCCCAGTGGAACCCGGCCTTCTCGTCCTCCAGGACGTTGCCGGTGACCTCCGCCCAGTCGTTGCAGCCGAACGCCACCTCTGCGATGTTGGCGCGGGTCGGGTCGGCGGCGAAGAATGACCGCAGGTCGTGCGCCTCCCGGCTGTTGCCCTCGACCCGGGTGATGTGGTTCTCCGCCACGCGGAACACCACCAGCTCGTCCTTGAGCCGGGTCGGGATGGTCCCCTGAGTCTTGGACACCATGCCCGGGTGCTCCCCCTCGTAGGGCACGATGAACGTCTCGCCGGAGGGGAGGTTGATGATGCGGTCCCCCTTCTTGCCGCGCGGCAGGAAGCCGTCGTCCACCTCGGGGGTGCGGTAGCGCAGGTCGAACAGGCAGGAGTGGCCCGACGAAAACTCCACGTTGAGGGCGTAGGCGCCGTGGAGGAGCAGGTAGAGCAGCTCGCAGCGGCGGGACACCTCGCGGTAGTCCGCCGACAGCGCCGTCTTCTCCATGCGCTTCTCCACCCCCGGCATGGAGGCGGCGCGGAAGTCCTGCTTGCGCTTGCACACGTCGTCGAGGGCGGCGGTAGCGGAGAACTCGGTGAGGAAGGCAGCCAGCGTGCTGCCCAGGAGGACGTCGTCCAGAGCCACCCGCCTGCCGTCCATCTCGGCCTCGCCGGGCAGGTCGCCGCCGTGCATCCCGGTGGCGGGGTAGGTCAGCAGAGGGTTGGTGGAGAACTGCCGGGCCCGCCCCAGGGCCGTGAACGCCTTCTGCCACTCCACGGCCATGGCGCGGCGCTCCTTCCAGGCGGGGGAGTCGTCCCCGCCGGCGCGCGGCTCGTCGCAGGCCACCGTGACCACCTCGCCAGGCTGGGGGTCGAAGACGTCAGTGAGAAGCTTGATCAGGTCAAACGCCATGCGGTCCTCCACGTTCCGGAACGTCCATCATCGCGCCTTTCGCGGTAGCGGGCAACGGCACCCCCACGGGGACGAGGGGGGGCAGCCGCCAGGGCTCCCCCGGGTAGCGGACCGCCTCCAGGAAGAGACCGGCGGCCGGGGCACCCAGCTCCGGCGCCGGCCGGTCGCCCGCCAGCCACCCCGGCACATCCCCCGGGGAGGCCTCCCCACGACCCACCGTCACCAGCGCTCCCACCATACGACGCACCTGGCTCCAGAGGAAGTGGCTGGCCACCAGCCGCAGGAGGACCACGTCCCCGGCGTCGGCCACCGTGCACCGCTCCACCTCCACGAGGGTGCTCTCCAGCTCGCCGGGCCGGCGGGCGAAGGCGCGGAAGTCGTGGCGGCCCTCGAACGCCTCACCCGCCGCCGCCATCGCGGCGAGGTCCAGGCCTCCGGGCACCCACCAGGTCGTGCGCTTGCCGAACGCCGAGCGGCGCCGGGCGATCTGGTAGCGGTAGGCGCGGGCCGCGGCGTCGTGCCGGGCGTGGAAGCCGTCCGGGGCGCGGACGATCTCCAGCACGGCGACGTCCGCGGGGAGCAGCCGGTCGAGCTCGCGCATCACGGTGGCCACGTCGACGCGGCGCGGGCAGCGCAGGGAGGCCACCTGGCCCAGGGCGTGCACGCCGGCGTCGGTGCGCCCCGAGCCCTGCAGATCGATGTGGGTCTCCCGCAGCGCCGCGCGCAGCGCCTCCAGGAGCGTCCCCTGCACCGTGCGGCCCTTCGGCTGCACCTGCCAGCCGGAGAGGCGCGAGCCGTCGTACTCGACGAGGAGGCGGTAGGTTGGCATGGGATCAGTATGCGGCAAGGATGGCGGCCCGTAGGGGAATCGAACCCCTGCTTCCGGCGTGAGAGGCCGGCGTCCTAACCCCTAGACGAACGGGCCGTCCGGGGCGAGAACGTACCACGAAGCGCCCCGGGTGTAAACCCCATGGAGCAACGGGTCTGCGTCCCGCCGCCCCTCACGCCGTCCGCACCCAGCGCACCAGCTCCCTCAGCGTGGGCCGCTTGCCGTACATGAGGATCCCCACCCGGTAGATGGTCGCCGCGATCCTCGCCACCACCACGATGGTGCCGACGAGCAGCACCAGGCACAGCGCCGTCTGCCACAGCGGCGGCATCTCCACCGACATGCGCAGGAAGAAGAGCACAGGCGAGAAGAACGGCACCAGCGAGATGATCGTGGAGAACGTGGAGTTGGGGTTGTTGATCACCGGGAACAGCAGCAGGAAAGGCACCGCCATCACCCACCCCGCCACGCTCTGCATCTGCTGGGCCTCCTCCTCCGTGTTGAAGGCGGCGCCCACCGCCGCGTACATCGTGGAGTAGAGCACGTAGCCGAGCACGAAGAACACCACGAAGAAGACCAGCAGCATGGGCGGGATGCTCACGGCGGTCTCGACGCCCATCATGCTCCCGAGCATCCCCGGCACCGCGATGTTCATGGCCAGCACCACCCAGATGGCGTACTGCGTCAGCCCCACCGCGCCCACGCCGACGATCTTCCCCACCATCAGCTCGAAGGGCGACAGGTTGGCGACGATCACCTCGACGATGCGCGACGACTTCTCCTCCAGCACGCCGCGCATCACGTACATGCCGTAGATCATCGTGGTGAACCAGATGAGGAACATGAGCAGGTAGGAGAGGAAGAAGCTCTGCATCGCGCTCTCGCGGTTCTCAGCAAGGTCCTCGCCGATCCTCACGGGCACGAACTCCGGCGCCGCCGTGAGCGCTGCGATCCGGTCCGTGGGCAGGCCCGCCCGGATCAGGCGCGTCTGCACCACGGCCGCCTTCACCGCCCCCTCGAGGCGGTCCATGAGCCGGAACGCCGTCACGTTGGTGGACAGGTACTCCGCCTTGCCGCTGTCCAGGATGTCGGCGGGGAGCACCACCACCGCGTCCAGCTTCTTGGCCACCACGGCCTTCTTGAGCGCCGTGCGCTCCGCCGCGGGGTCGGACCCGGGGGCCACCACGTCGACCGTGATGCGGACGGCGCCCGCCTTGCCGCTCTCCTCCCCGGCCCTGGCGGCCAGGTGGCTCTTCACCATCCCGGCGAGCGCGGTGTCCGAGGTGAGCAGGTCCACCCGATAGGTCCCGCCGGTCCGCCGCGCCAGCAGAGCAGGCACCACCGTGAAGGCGAGCAGCAGGACCGGCACCAGCGCCGTGGAGATCCAGAACGCCTTCGTCCGCACCCGCGACAGGTACTCCCGCCGCACCACCGTCGAGACCTTACGCCACCGCAGCATGGTCGTCCTCCACCGCCCGCAGGAAGATGTCCTCGAGCGACGCCCGGTACGGCTCCACCGCCTCCAGCTCCACCGCCTCCGCGAGCGCCCGGATCACCCGCGGCACCGGAACGCCGTCCGCGAGGGTGAGCACCCGCGTCTCGTGCCGGAGCTCGACCCCCGCGACCCCGGCCACCGCGAGGAGCGCCTCGTCCGGCGCCGGGGAGTCCACCCGCAGCGCCGGCGGCGCGAAGCGGGCCCACACCTCCTCCACCGAGCCCTTGAGGATCGTGCGCCCGCGGTTGATCAGGCACAGGTGGTCGCACAGCTCCTCGGCCTGGGGCAGCACGTGGGTGGAGAACAGGATCGTCGTGCCGCGCTCCCGCATCGCCGCCAGCTCGTCCTTGATCAGCCGGGTGGCGATGGGGTCGAGGCCGGAGAACGGCTCGTCCAGGATCACCAGCTCCGGGTCGTGGATCACGGCGCCGGCGAACTGCACCTTCTGCTGCATGCCCTTGGACAGCTCCTCGACCTTGCCCGCCTTCTTGTCCGACAGGCCGAGCCGGTCGAGCCACTTCGCCGCCCGGACCCTGGCCTCGGGGCGGGACAGCCCGCGCACCTCGCCGAGGAACTCCAGGTGCTCCGAGACCTTCATCTTGCGGTACAGCCCCCGCTCCTCGGGCAGGTAGCCGATGCGCTCCCGCAGCATGTCGTCCATGGGCACCCCGCCCAGCCGGATCTCCCCCCGGTCGGGCAGCGTGATGCGCATGATCATGCGGATCGACGTGGTCTTGCCGGCCCCGTTGGGCCCCAGCAGCCCGTAGATCGAGCCCCGGGGCACGGCGATGGACAGGTCGTCCACGGCCACGGTGCGGTCGAACGTCTTGGAGACGCCGTCAACGACGAGATGGTCTGGCATCGGATCCTTCCCTGGGGGTTTCATACGCCCGCCCCTCCGCGAGGGTTGCAGCGGAGCCCGCGGCGCGCCGCCCCGGGCACGGCGACCGCATCGCGCTCGCGGTGGCACCCCGGCTGCAGCGCGGCCGCCGCCGCGTCCCGGTGGCGCACCTCGTTCGATGTTGCATTCGGTCCCCGAATGACTATACTGCCGACCGGCGCCGCGCGCCGATAGCTCAATTGGATAGAGCATCTGACTACGGATCAGAAGGTTGGGGGTTCGAGTCCCTCTCGGCGCGCCACTTCAACAGTCCTGCTGCAATAGACTCACAGCACACTGCGAAGAGCCCCGCCCAGGGTCCATTCTTCGCAGGCTCACCAGAAGCTCATCGGTGGCCCCGTTCGGCTTCCCGGCCAGGGTGTGGGGTCGCCTCGCGCAGGAGCCGCACTCCCGCCAACTGCTCGGCGCCTTTCGCCATCTGAAGTCGTAGCGGTCGCGTAGCGAGTGTCAAGGGACAGCCGCCTTCGCGCGCCCTGTCCCGCTGGGGCGCGAACGCCAGGCCGAGATCGTGCCCGTCGACGTCGCGGCGTCTGAGTCCGCCGTGATCCTCAAGATCGATGGGCCTCGCACCGATCGGAGGCATCGTCTCCTTGACTCAGGAGCTTTCGGTCCCCTCGTTGAGGAGGTTGAGGTACTCCGTGTAGGCGTAGACCCGTCGACGTGGCGAGCCCGAGGCGGTGAAGATGCCCAACTCGACGAGGCGGCGGACCGAGGCCAGGATGGTGGGGTGAGAGAGCTCGAGGTCTCGGACCAGTGCCGGGATGGTGAAGACCACCCTCCGGCAGGCGAGGTGATGAACGCGGAGCGCAGAGCCGGCCGTGCGGCCGGTCTTGGCGATGCGTCTGTGGTCGCGGTCAAAGAGGTCCAACATGCGGCGTGCCGTCAGTGCGGCCTGGTCCGCTGTCGAGGCGACGCCTTCCAGGAAGAACTCGAGCCACGCCTCCCAGTCGCCCTCCAGGCGGACCTGCTGCAGCAGGTCGTAATAACGCTGGCGGTGGGCCTTGAAGTAGAGGGACAGGTACAACAGCGGCTCGCTCAGCACGCCCTCGGCGCACAGCAGGAGGGTGATGAGCAGCCGGCCCAGGCGCCCGTTGCCGTCGAGGAAGGGGTGGATGGTCTCGAATTGGACGTGGCTCAGGGCGGCCTTGAGCAGAAGAGGTGTCCGCTCGGGCTGGTCGTGGAGGAACTTTTCGAGGTCGCCGAGGGTGGGCATGACCTCCGAGGCCGGAGGTGGGACGTACAGGGCGTTCCCTGGACGGGTGCCGGCGATCCAGTTCTGGCTGCGGCGGAACTCCCCCGGCTGATTCTCGCTGCCGCGACCCTTTTCGAGCAGGACGGCGTGGATCTCCTTGAGGAGACGCAGCGAAAGAGGGAAGCCGCCTCGCAGCCTCGCCATACCGTGGTTGAGCGCGGCGACGTAGCGGGACACCTCCTCGACGTCGTCGAGAGGGACGCCGGGCGCCGCGTCGCTCTCGAAGAGCAGCAGGTCGGACAGCGACGATTGGGTGCCCTCGATCTGCGAGGACAGCACCGCCTCCTTCCGGACGTACATGTAGAGGAAGATGGCTCGATCGGGCAGGAGCTTGACGACGCCGTCCAAACGCCCGAGGGCAAGGGAGGCGCGGTTGAGCAGATCAAGGAGGGCCGTGCTGAGGTTGATGGGCGGATCCGGTGGAAGCGGGCGCGGCACGAACGCCTCAAAGGGTTCGTCACCGGCAGCTTGCCGCACGAGCCGTCCCTGGATTCTTCGCTTCATGCCCCTCACGCCTCCCTGGTCCAACGAGCCCGAGCTCTGGCCGTAATTAAAAGATAGCACCGTAAATTTGCATTAAGCAACCCGTAATGCAAGTTTGCTTTCATTAGGCTCCACCGCGGCGATGGTCGTCCGCCACGACGTGCCGGGCTCGCTCTCCATGGTCGGCGGTGAACGCGTCTCGCTCGGCGAGCACCGCGTCACGGGCGATCCGCTCAGGGCCGAGCCCCTAACATCGGTACCTGATTCACCATCTTGGGCCAAGATCGGTTCGGCCCGGCTGGTCATGACGATCCGGTGAGTGAGGAACAGCGCCCATCCACGGCCGAGAGCAGCTCTACCGCACGGTAGTTCCGCATATTGCGTACCGGGTACCTATGTTCGTAGCGGCGGCGGAAGGGCTCGTCGGTCCTGTGGTTCCGCCTATCGCGTACCGGGTACCCGTGTTGCGGAGTAGCCCCGGCATTCATCGGAACCTGTTTCACCATTTCACCATTTTCGGCCGGTGGTGAGGCACCGCCGGACGACGTGACAGTTCCTGCAAGGACTCGCGGCGCAGATGGCTCCTCCCAGCGCCTCGGCGCAGCGGAGCCGGGGCCTGGTGCCGGACGCCGGTGGCGGCGCCGGGTATTGCGGCCCGTCGGCTGGAAGTCCCGGGTACTCACCACTCCTGATGCAGCTCTGCGGGGTCAGGACGACGCAGAGGCCGATGTCGGTGATGCCACCAGGGCCGGCGCTGAAGAGCGCGACGCCCTGGAGGTCGTTCCGGGTCCCCTGAGCGATCACCACGGACGGCTGTCCACCGAAGGAAGGACAGGTCGCCAGCTCTCCGAAGGTCGGATAGACGGACGACCGAATCACCCTGCACTTCATCCGGAGATGCGCCAGGACCGTGTCGATGCCCTGGAGATCCTCCAGGTGTCACGGGACACCCGGATTCCCGCAGTTGGGGGACACCCGGATTCCCCCACCGCGTCCCGCGGGGTGTCCCGGTTGTCGGGGGCGGGTCGGCGCCCGTGAGGGCAGCTCAGGCGCACGGGATGGGCGGGATGCCTGCTACCATCGGTGTGTCCGGCTCCGGCGGTCCCGCCGAGGGGGGGCGCCGGCCGCCGGACGGGGGAGCCCTGATGCGTGGAGCGAACTGCCGTGCGCTCGTGCCGCTGATTTCGGCGGTGGCGCTCGCCGTCTCCGTCTCCGCGTGCCGCCGCGGCGCTCCGCCCCCGCCGCGCCTGGTGGCCCTGGGGCCGCTGGTGACCTGCGTGACGCGGCCGGAGCCGGTGTGCGTGGGCGACGAGGCGTTCCGGGTGCCCGCCGACACGACGGCGCTGGCCTCCGCGCAGAGCCTCGGCTTCGGGCTGCGCCACGGCTGCCTGGTCGACCTCGGCGGGAGGGTCCTGTGCTGGGGTGACGGCACGGAAGGCCAGCTGGCGGTGGCGCCGGGGTCGCTGACCGGGCGCCACCGCGGGCGCGCCTTCCGGCTGGTGCCGGGGCCGGTGCCCGGGGCGCCGCCCCTGAGGTCGCTGGAGGCGGGGTGGCTCCACACCTGCGGTCTCACGGCGGCCGGGGAGGTCGTCTGCTGGGGCGACAACTCGCTGGGCCAGCTGGGACGGTCCGGGGCCGGCCCGGGAGTGGCCGCCGTGGCGGGGCTCGGCGGCGTGATCACCCAGGTGGCCGCGGGCGGCGTCCACACCTGTGCGCTCCGCGCGGACGGCGCGGTGCTGTGCTGGGGCGACGGCTCCGAGGGGCAGCTCGGCCAGGGTGCGGCGGCCGACTCCCCGGTCCCCGTGGCGGTCGCGGGGCTGCCGGCCCCCGCCGTGGAAATCGTGGCCGGCGCCTATCACAGCTGCGCCCGGCTGGAGGACGGCGCCGTGGTGTGCTGGGGGAACAACCGCTTTGGCCAGCTCGGCGACGGGACCCGGATCGCCCGGGACGTCCCGGTGCGCGTGGCCGCGCTCGACGGGCCGGCCTCGGCGCTGGCGACGGGGGACTCGTTCGCGTGCGCTCTCGTGTCAGGAGGCGCGGTGCAGTGCTGGGGCTCGAACGAGCTGGGCGAGCGGGGCACCGGGCTCTTCTCCACACCCCTCGCGGAGGAGGGGCCGCCGGCGCCGCCCTCCACCGTGGCGGGGCTCGACCGCGGGGTCACGGCCGTCTGGGCGGGCGGCAACCATGCCTGCGCCGAGGGGATCGGCGGCTCCATCGTGTGCTGGGGCGCCAACGAGGTGGGGCAGCTGGGCGACGGCACCGTGGCGGCGCGGAAGGCGCCGGTGAGGTGGTCGGCACGGCGGGCGGTCCTCCCGCGGCCCGCTCCGGCCGCCCTCGTGGCGCCGTTCGAGGGCTTCGACGTCTCGTACCACTCCGGGCGGGTGGACTGGACGGCGGCGGCGGCGCACGGGCACCGCTTCGGTCTCACCCTGGCGACGGCCGGCGACGACTTCCGTGATCCGTTCTTCGCGGCCCACTGGGAGCGGATGCGCCAGGCCGGGCTGATCCGCGGCGCGTACCACTTCTTCGTCGCCACCGACGACCCGGCGGAGCAGGCGCACGCGTTCCTGTCCCACGTCGTCTTCGAGGCCGGCGACCTCGCGCCGGTGGTCGACGTCGAGACCATGGGCGGTGCGCCCGTGCCCGACCTCCCGGCGAGGCTCCGGACGTTCCTCGAGACGGTGGAGCACGCCGTCGGGGTGAGGCCGATCCTCTACACGGGGCCGTCGTTCTGGAGCACGCACATGAACGACGGGTTCGGGGAGTATCCGTTGTGGATCGCCCAGTACGGCGTGAGCACGCCCACCGTGCCCCCCGGCTGGACCGACTGGCAGCTCTGGCAGTACCGCGGCGACGCCGATCTTCCCGACGTGTCCCCGGTGGTGGACCTCGATCGCCTCCGCGCGGGCGTGGAGATCGGGCGTCTCCTCATCCCGGTCGCACCGCCGTCGGAAACCCCCGGCGCCGTCAGGCCGTAGAGGGACTGTCGGCTCTTCCCGCCCGAGCGCGAGGCGGGGCGGGCTGCGGAGGCGGGATGCGCAGCGGAACTGCGAAGCGGGCGGCACTGCTCGGCACGGCGGCGGCGCTGGTGGCGGTGACGGCGTGGCTGTGCACGGTGGCAGGGAACCTCGCGTTTCCTGAAGCCGCGGCGCAGGCGGAGGGGGAGCCCGGCGTGGGTGGGGCGGTGGGCGTCGAGGCGACGATCACCGGGATGGAGCGGGAGGCCCTCGACCGCTGGGCCAGGGGCGATCCCTCGGGGTTCCTGGAGATCTCGGCGCCGGAGGTGGTCTACTTCGATCCCTTCGTGTCCCGGAGGCTCGACGGGATCGACGCGCTGAAGGCCCACTACGAGGGCCTGCGCGGCACGATCCTGCTCGACGGCTACGAGCTGCTGAACCCGAAGGTGCAGGTGTCGGGGGAGGTGGCGGTGCTGACCTTCAACTTCGTCTCTCACGGCGCCGCGGGCACGGCGCGGTGGAACTGCACCGAGGTCTACCGGAAGACGCCGGCGGGCTGGCGCATCGTCCAGACCCACTGGTCGCTCACCGGGCCGCCTGCGTGACCGCCGCGCGGTGACGGAGGGGCCCGCGTCCCTTGACCGGCGCGGGGGCGGTGCGTACGCTCGGGGCGGATGGTCCTTGTCGCGTAGATCCCGTTGAGGAGCCACTGCCCGGGCGCGAGTTGAGTAGCGGCCCGGGTGATGCGGGCTTCGTGCGCCCGCGGGAAGGGACCGGCGCCATGCACAGCGATCAGTTCTGGCAGTCCTTCTACGAGATCTTCGAGGCCATGCCGCGGCAGGGGCCGGGGGAGCGCGAGAGCACGCTGCGAGCCCTGGCGATGCTGCCGCCGCTGACGGCGGAGCACCGTCTGCTCGACGTGGGGAGCGGGTCGGGGACGCCGACCCTCGACCTCGCCGGCGCCTGCCCGGCACGGATCGTCGCGGTGGACAACCACGCTCCGTTCCTCGAGCAGCTGCGGCGGCGCGCGGCCGCGCTCGGGCTCGGCGGGCGTGTCGAGGCGCGCCAGGGCGACATGGGCGATCTGCCTTTCGCGGACGGCTCCTTCGACGTGATCTGGTCGGAGGGGGCGATCTCCATCGTCGGGTTCGCCGAGGGGCTGGCGAGATGGCGGCGGCTGCTGGCGCCCGGGGGCCACCTCGTGGTGTCCGAGCTGTGCTGGCTCACCGGCGATCCGCCCGCCGAGGCGCGGGCGCTGTTCGCCGGCGCGGGCGCCGAGGTGGTCGACGCCGCGGCGCGGCGGCAGACAGTCGCCGCGGCGGGCTATCGGCTCGTGGGCGACTTCGTGCTGCCCGCGTCGGGGTGGTGGGAGGGCTATTGCGTACCCCTTGCCGCCTCCGTGGAGCTCCTTCTCGAGCGTCGCGGCGCCGATCCCGTGGCGCGGGAGGTCGCGGAGCGCCTGCGGCACGAGATCGACCTCTATCGCCGTTTCCCGGGGACGTACGGCTACGTCTTCTTCGTGATGACGCCGGTGGTCTGACGTCGTCGGCCGGTGCGGCCGGGACCGGACGCCGCCGTCGCCCGGTCCCGGCTATCATGAGATCCGGCGATGGGATCCGCCACAACCGCCGCCTTCTCCGCGGCTGATGATTCCTGGTCGTTCGGAGGTGTCGTCATGCCGCGGGAAGACGGATCCGCAAGCCTCGCCGCCATCCTCGAGCAGCTGCTCGCCGCATCGCCGCCGCCGGAGTGCGCGCCGGCGCTGGAGACGGAGCTCGGGCGCCTGCGGCGCGGCGAGGTGAACGTGATGATGGTGGGCCACTTCAAGCGCGGCAAGTCGACGCTGCTCAACGCCCTGCTCGGACGGCACGTGCTGCCGGTGGGCGTGGTCCCCGTCACCGCGCTGGTGACGGTGGTGCGCCCGGCGGCCGCCGACGCGGTGCGGGTGTCGTTCCTGGATGGCCGAAACGAGCGCTGGGAGCTCGGGCGCCTTGGCGAGGCGGTCAGCGAGGAGCGCAACCCCGGTAATGTTCTGGGGGTGGACTCCGTCGCCGTCGAGCTCGCGGACGCCGCGGTCCCGGGCGGGGTGGTGCTCGCCGACACCCCGGGCAGCGGTTCGGCGTTCCGCCACAACACCGAGGTCCTGCGCCGGGCGCTCGGGCGCATCGACGCGGCGGTGTTCGTGCTCAGCGCCGACCCGCCGGTGGGCGAGCGCGAACTGGCGCTGCTGCGCGAGGTGCACGGCGCCGCGGGCGAGGTGCTGGTGGTGCTCAACAAGGTGGACCGCCTCGACGCGGAGGAGCGCGCGCAGGCGCTCGCGTACACCTGCCGGGCGGTCGCCCCGGTGCTGGGAGGCGAGGCCCGCGTGGTGCCGTGCTCCGCGCGGCGTGCCGCGGAGGTGGGGCTCGCCGGCACCGGTGTCGAGGCCGTCGCCGCGTGGCTGGAGGGGCTGGGCGAGGCGCGGGGCGCCGCGGTGCTGGCGCGGGCGTCCGCCCGCCGGGTGCTGCGGTTGCTCGGGCAGGAGGCGGCGCTGCTGCGAATGGAGCGGGCGGCGCTGTCGCGCAGCAACGAGGAGCTGGCGGCGGCGGCCGCCGCCGTGGAGCGCACCGGCGAGGAGCTGGGCCGCACGCTGGATGACGTCGAGGCCGCCTTCGGCGCGTGCTGTGCGCGCCTGATGACCGCCTACGACGGCGCGGCGCGCGAGCTCGCGCCGGCGGCCGAACGGGACCTCGAGAGATCGCTGGCCGGCGAGGCCCGGACGCTGACGGCGCAGGGGCGCTCCACACGCCGCTTCGCCCGGGACCTCGAAGCCGCCCGGGACCGGCTGGTGATCGACACCCTGTCGGCGTTCCAGCAGGAGCGGGAGACGGCGGTGAGGGCGGGGTTCGCGGCGTGCAGCGAGCGCGCCCTGGACGGCGTCAACGCCCTCGTCGACGAGGCCTTTGCCCGCACCGCCGCCAGCCTGGGGGTGGAGGTCGAGAGCTTCGACGTCCGCGAGGGCTTCTCCATGCGCTCGCGGCTCCTCTACCGGGTCGGAATGCCGCGGCTGACCCTGGACGCCATCGCCGAGGGGCTGACGCTGCTGCTGCCCCCTCCGCTGGCGAGGCGCGCCGTGCTGCGCCGCCACACGCGGCTGCTCCCTTCGGCGGTGGACCGCCAGCTCGGGCTGATCCGCGCCGACCTCCACGAGCGCGTCAACGAGAGCGCGATCTCGTTCCGGGCTGCTCTGCGGCCTCGCGTGGCGGAGGCGGTGGACCGGCTGCGGGGGGCGCTGGCCCGGGCGCGGACCGCCCTCGAGGCGGCTGGGGCGCAGCGGCGGCAACGGGACGAGATGCTGGGGGCGCGGCTGCGCGGCGTCGAGGCCGCCCTCGCGGAGGTCCGGGAGATCGCGGCATGAGCTTCGAGTGGCCCGACCCGGAGCGGCTGCGCGCGCTGCCGGCCAACCACCGCCGGGTGGTGGCAGCGGCGCTGCAGACCATCCTCGATCACCTTCCCGTCCTGGTCCAGCACGGTGTGGTCGCCCTCGACGAGGACGGCCTCCGGCGGCTGCGCGCCCTCGCCACGGCCGTCGCCGGCAGAGAGCGGCGGCGCAATCTGGAGGCGGTACGCGTCACCCTCCTCGTCCACGCCGAGGACGTCGCGCCGGAGCGCCTGCGGGGCTACGGGGCGCTCTCCGCGGAGCAGCAGGCCGTGCTGGCGGAGCTCGCCACGGCGCTGGCCCGGGCGCTGGAGCCGCCGGCGCCTGCGCCGCCGCCGCGCGACGCGTGAGGGGGCGTCGACGGCGGGCTTGACCTGTCTACCGCTTCACGGTTGACAGTGGTCTCCGGGCCGCCGGCGCGGCGCCCCGGGGAGGCGGAGATGAGCGAAGGACACGGGATGCGGGTGGTGCGCGAGGCGGAGATGCACCTGCCGGCGGGGCCGCAGCGGGTGTTCCCGCTGCTGTGCCCGGTGCGGGAGACCGAGTGGATCCCGACGTGGGAGGCGCGGATCGTCTTCACGGAGAGCGGGTGCGCGGAGGCCGGGTGCGTCTTCACCACGCCCTCCGAGCACGGCGGTGAGACGGTCTGGACGGTGAGCCGGTACGAGCCCGGGGCGGGGATCATCGAGTTCGTGGTGGTGGTGCCGGAGGTCTGGGTGATGAAGCTGGACATCGCGCTGCACGCGGAGGGGGAGGGGACCCGCGCCGAGTGGCGGCGGACGTTCACGGCGCTGTCGGAGGCGGGCGCGCGGGCGCTCGCGGCGATGACGCCGGAAGCGTCCGCGGCCCACGCCGCGGGGCTCGAGGCGCAGCTCGCGCACTACCTCACCAGCGGCACCGCGCTCGCGCTCTGATAGGCTCGGGCATGCTCACCGTGGGCGCCCTCGCGGCCCGCTTCGGGCTGGCGCGCAGCACGCTCCTGTACTACGACCGCCTCGGGCTGCTGCGCCCGGCGGCGCGCTCGCAGGCGGGGTACCGCCGCTACGGCGAGGCGGAGGTGCGCCGGCTGGAGCTGATCTGCACGTACCGGCGCGCCGGTCTGTCCCTGGTGGCCGTCGCCCGCGCCCTGGAGGCGCCCGGGGAGGGCCTTGCGGCCGTGCTCGAGGCGAGGCTCGCCGAGCTCGACGGGGAGATCTCGCGGCTGCGCGAGCAGCAGCGGCTGGTCGCCACGCTGCTCCAGCGCCCCGACCTCCTCACCCGCGCCCGGGTCATCGACAAGCGGACCTGGGTGGAGCTGCTCGCGGCCTCGGGCATGAGCGAGGCCGACATGGAGCGGTGGCACGGGGCGTTCGAGCGCACGGCGCCGCAGGAGCACCAGCGCTTCCTGGAGCTGCTCGGCCTGCCGGCGGGGGAGATCGCCTCCATCCGGTCCCGGTCGGCCGCGAGTGGCGAGGGGGAGGCTACGGGCCGGGAGGCGGGGGCGGGGAGACACCGAGCTGGTCGAACATGAGGAGCCGGTCCTCGTAGTCCCAGATCTCGACGATCTTCCCGCCTTCGATCCGCGCCACGCTCACCCCGGTGAGCCTCACCGGGCGGCCGGTGGCCGGGATGTCGTCCAGCGCGCCCCGCTGCTGACCGCTGAACACCCACTGGATGGCGCCCCAGCCGGGCTGGGCGATGACGTGTCCGGCGTCCATGCGGGCGCCGGGGAAGGCCTCCAGGAACGCGGCGATGGCGGCGCGGTTGGCCTCGAGGCCCCGGACCGGCTCGCGCCGTCCGGGCACGTGGCGGACGACGTCGGCGGCGTAGAACTCGCCGAGGCGGTCCAGGTGCCTCTGGTCCCAGACGACGTCCGTGACGTCGAGGAGGAGGTTCTTGACGGCGGCGACGCCGGGCGCCTCCGCGCCGGGGCGCGGCCCCGGCTCCGCCGGGCCCCTGCAGGCGGCCGCCGCGATCACGGCGAGGGTCACGAACCACGCTGTGTGCCGGGCCATGCTCATGCGCTCCTCCTTGCCGCCAGCGTCCCGCCGGCCTGTTCCGGGCCGGCGCCGGGCCTCCCCGGCCCTCGGCCCGCTCCCTCAGGGTGCGGGCTGGGCGGGGACGAAGACCGGGTCGCCGGTGGTGTTGTCCACCACGGAAGCGTAGGCGATCCCGGGACCTCCCGAGGTGACCTCGATGCTCGCGGAGATCCCCTCGAGGTTGGCGGCCAGCGCCGTTCCGAAGGCGTCGACCCAGCGGTCCTCGAGCTTGCGCTGGTCCCAGCCGCCGGCCGCCAGCGACACCACGACCGGGGTGCCGCCGGGGTTGAGGACGGTGCCGTCGGGACCGTACAGGGTCACCGCGAAGGTGGTGGTGGCGATGCCCAGGTTGGCGAGCCCGAGGTTGGTGCGGGCCACGTCCTCGCTGGACATGCCGGACAGGAGCAGGTGACGCGCGGACCCCGTCGCGGAGGCGCCGTCACCGGCGGTGAGCGCCGGGATGTTCTGCCCGAACTCGCCCTCCGGCGTCAGGTTGTACGTGCGGGCCCGCACCATGGGCATGACGCCGGTACCGTCGGCGCTGGTCACCCGCACCATGCCCGAGACGTCCGGCGTGGTCATGTCGCCGTAGACCCACGCCACCACGTCGTCGAGCTCTGCGGTGGCGCCCGCCCCCAGGGTGACCGTCCGGAACAGGCTCATGGGCTTCCCCTTGGGGTAGAGCCGGACCTCGTAGGTGTGCTCCTGCGTGCTCACGTTGGTGAGGATCACGTCGCTGCGCCACACGGTGCCGAGGAGCCCGGGGTTGTGGGCGACGCCGGGCAGCCACACGGGTCCGGACGGCGGCGCCGCGGCCACCAGGAGCACGGGGTCGCCGGTGTGGTTCTCCACCTCCGACGCGTAGGCGAGCAGGTCGCCCCCGGAGGGCAGGTCGATGCGGACGCCGAACAGGCCCATGCCGGCGGCGTCGGGCCCGAACAGCGCGCTCAGGGAGCGCTGGACGTAGCCGTAGGGGGGGAGGCCGAACGACACGCTGGTCAGCGGGGCGCCATCGGCGTCCAGGAGCGTCGCAGTGGCCCCGTCGAGGTCGCCGTCGCCGCGGAGGTTGTTGGCGCCGATGTTGGTGCGGAAGCCCTCCTCGGTGCCGTCGTCGTGCAGGCCGGTGAGCCAGAGGCGCTGCGGCGTGGCCGCCACCCCGACCGGCACGCCGGGCACGAACTGGCCGTAGGAGCCGCCCCCCGCGACGTCCGTGAAGGTGCGCGCGAGGACCACCGGAGGGGTCCGCGACGGGTTGTCGTAGGTGACGCGCACGGCGGCCTTGGAGAGCACCTCGCCGGGCTCGAGGAACGGGGTGAAGACGTCGAGGAGGTCCGGCACCACCATGGTGGCGTGGGCGGCCAGGGGGAGGGGGCCGATCTCCAGGGGCGTGGGGTTCGCGGTGTCGGCGGGCAGCAGGGCGAGCTTCACGAGGGAGCTCTCGGCGGCGGGGTTGAAGACCCACAGGCCGGTGCGCCAGGCGGTGTCGTTGAGGCCAGGAAGCTTGGCGGCGCCGGTGACGATGATGGCCTCCGGGCCGCAGCTCTCGGCCTCCACGTCCACCCTCTTGAGGCCGGGGTCCGAGACCACGTCGCCGCGCCGGGCGGTGAGCGCCACCTGGTAGGCACCGGTGCAGGTGTAGGCGTGCTGCACCGTGGCGCCCGAGCCCGTGCTGCCGTCGCCGAAGCTCCACGAGAAGGAGGTGGGGCTGCCCTGGTCGAACCCGGTCTTCGCGGTGAACGTGACCACCGCGGGGGACCCGAGCGCGGCGAGCCAGGTGAAGTCGGCGAGCACCGGACGGATGTCGGGGTGGACGGTGACCGTCTGCTCCAGCGCGGTGGAGCTGCCGGCGCAGTTGGAGGCCACGAGGCGCACGGTGACGTCGCCGGCCGCCGTGAAGGTGTGGGTGGGGCTCGAGCTCGTGTAGGTCACGCCGCTCTCGCCGAAGCCGGTCCAGCTCCACGCGGTGGGGTTGTGGGTGGACTGGTCCGTGAAGGTGACCGGCTGGCCCACGAACGGCTGCGGCTGCTCCACGCCGTGGAACTCGAGCGTCCCCTGGGGGGCCCAGGCGAACGCCGCCGTGGGCGGTGACGTCTCGCTGCACGACGCCGCCACCGTGACCGTCTGCTGGGCGACGTTGAAGCCCCTGCAGTTGGAGGCGGTGAGCCGCACCGTGAACGTCCCCGCGGTCTGGTACGTGTGGGACGGGCTCTGCGCGGTGGATGTGCCGCCGTCGCCGAACGTCCACGACCAGGAGGTGGGCGCGTTGGCGGAGGTGTCGGTGAACGTCACCGCCTGCCCCGCCGTGGGCTGGGTCGGGGCGAAGGTGAACGCGGCGGCGGGGAGCGTGGCGGTGCAACCGGCGCCAACCGAAACCTGCGTGGTGGCGGCGTAGCTGACGCTCGAGATCACGCCGTTCACGGAGACGGTCTTGACCCCCTCGGTGAGATAGGCGTGGCTGATGGTCGTGCACGGCTGGTTGAAGAGGTGTGACATGGGGCAGGTGTCGTACTTCAGGTCAAAGGCGGTGCCGTCGCCGAAGTCGAAGTGGAGCTGGTCGGCGACGGTGGTGATGGCCGGGGAGAAGGTGAACGTGACGTTGTCACCCACGCCGGGGTTCGTCGGCACGAACGAGAGCGAGAGGGTCGCGGCGCCCGCCGGCAGCGCCCCCGCGAGGAGCACGAGGACGGGGACGATCAGGGCCCATGTGCGTGACGGACGGACTCGGTGCATGCCGCTCTCCCTGGACTGCGGGTCGGGCGAGCGGCGCGGCGGTCCGGGCCCCGTGCCGGCCTCTTCCCACCCGGGCGCCGGCCGTTCCGTTCGCATCCCCCGCAGAGCACGCCCATGGTGGCCACCCCCGTGTGACCTGTCAAGCACGATCGGGGGCGTCGCGCGACGGCGCCGCCACGCCCGGGGAGCGCCCGTGCGGCCGTGGCGCG
Organism: uncultured Acidobacteriota bacterium; assembly: GCA_963751245.1. GTDB lineage: Bacteria > Acidobacteriota > Thermoanaerobaculia > Thermoanaerobaculales > Thermoanaerobaculaceae > CAVVTR01. The sequence goes on from CAVVTR010000007.1 coordinate 435,974, forward strand.
GGGCGCTGGGCGTTGCCGGGTCCGTGTAAATGCGACACTTGACAATGCGACAGTAGCTGCTAGATTAAGAGTGTGAGCGAGTCGGAGAGCTACAGCGTCGGGGAGCTGGCCGGAGCGGGCGGGGTGTCGCGCCGTACGGTGCGCTTCTACGTGCAGCGCGGCCTGCTGCCGCCCCCCGAGGGGCTGGGGCGGGGGGCGCGCTACAAGGGGATGCACCTGGCCCGGCTGCTGCGCATCAAGGCGTGGCAGGAGCAGGGCGTGTCGCTCGAAGAGATCGGCGCGCGGCTGGCGGGGACGGCGGCGGAAGCCGACACCGCCGGCGCGGCGGGCGCGGAGGCGGCGGGGGCGCCGGTGGCCGCGCCGGGGCAGGCGTGGTTCCACCAGCCGCTCCTCGGCGGGTACGAGCTCCACGTGGCCGCCGGCCGGAGGCCGCTGTCGGCCCGGGCCCTGGCGGTGCTGGCGGGACGGTTGAGAGACATCCTCGAGGACGAGGACGACGGAGGCAACGGATGAAGGCAAGCGGAGCGAAGGTGATCGAGCACGCGGGGCTGTACCCGGCGGGCGGGGAGCGGCCGGTGCCGCTGCTGGGCGTGCGCGCCCGGGCCGAGGTGGCGGGCTTCGGCAGCCGGGTCACCCTGACCCAGCGGTACCGCAACGAAGAGGCGGTGCCCATCGAGGCGGTGTACGTGTTTCCCGTGCCGGAGGGCGCCGCGGTCTGCGGCCTCGCCATGATCGTAGGGGAACGCCGCATCGAGGCCGCGGTGCGCCCGCGGGACGAAGCGTTCGAGGTCTACGATGACGCCCTCGCGGACGGTCACGGCGCGGTGCTCGTCGACGTCGAGCGGCCCAACGTGCTCACCGCCAGCATCGGCAACGTGCTCCCGGGCCAGGAGGTCACGGTGGAGCTGCGCTGGGTCGCCGAGCTGCCGCGGGAGGGGGAGGCGGTGCGCTTCATGCTGCCCGCCACGGTGGCACCGCGCTACGCGCCGGCCGCCGACCGCCGCGGGGTGAGCCCCACGCCCGCCGAGGCGGTGAGCCCCCCGGTGGTCCTCGAGGCGCCGTACGGCTTCGACCTCGCCGTGGACGTGGCGTTTGCCTCGCCGGTGCGGGCGGTGGACTCCCCCTCGCACCCGGTCCGCGTGGAGCTGGACGGCCGCCGGGCGCGGGTGACCCTGGCCCACGGCGCCGCCGCCATGGACCGCGACTTCGTGCTGCTGGTGACTCCCGGCGGCGAGGAAGCGGCGGCACTGGCGGAGCGCGGCGCCGACGGCGTGGTGACGGCGGCGGTCTCGGTGGTGCCCCGGCTCGAGGGCGGGGGGACGAACGCCGAGGTGGTGTTCCTGGTGGACCGCTCGGGCTCCATGTCCGGCTCGTCCATGGAGCAGGTCCGGTCCGCCCTGCAGCTGTGCCTGAGGAGCCTCCGGGAGGGCGACCGCTTCGACGTGGTCGGGTTCGGGTCCACGTTCCAGGCCCTCTTCGGAGTGTCGCGGCCCTACGGCCAGGACGCCCTGGACGCCGCCGCGGCCGCCGTGGACGCCATGGAGGCCGACCTGGGCGGCACCGAGCTGCTCCCCGCCCTCGCCTCCGTGCTCGAGCGGGAGCCGCTGGAGGGCCTGGCCAGGGAGGTGGTGCTGCTCACCGACGGCGAGGTGACCGACGAGGCCGCGGTGGCGGCCCTGGCGGCGCGCCACCGCGGCCACGCCCGCGTCTTCACCTTCGGCATCGGCTTCGGCGCCAGCGAGTTCCTGGTGCGGGCGGTGGCCCGGGCGGCAGGGGGCGAGGCGGAGATGATCCACCCCGGCGAGCGCGTCGGGCCGAAGGTGCTGCGCCAGTTCGCGCGCTTGAGCCGGGCCGGCGTGCGGGACCTCCGCGTGGAGTGGGAGGGCTGCACCCCGTCGCTCCTGGCGCCGGCCGCGCCGCCCGCCGTGTTCGACGGCGAGGCGGTGACGCTGTACGCCCGCTTCGAGACGACCCGGCCGGTGGCGGCGGTGCTGTCGGGGACCGTGGGCGGGCGGCCGGTGAGGTGGAGCGTGGCGGTGGACCCGGCCGGCGCGCCGGAGGGGACGCTGCTGGCCACCCTGGCCGCCCGGGCCGCCATCCGCGACCTGGAGGAGGGTGCGGGTGGGCCCCGCGGGGAGGGCGGTGGCAGCGCCCAGGAGGAGCGGCGCCGGGGACGCGTCCGCAACGCCGTGGTGGACCTGGCCACCGCCTACGGCCTCGCCTCGACGTGCACGTCCTTCGTGGCCGTGGAGCGTCGCGAGACCACCGCCGGCGCGGGGGGGTCGGAGCTGCGCCGCATCCCGGTGGCGCTCACCCACGGCTGGGGCGGCGTGGGCGGCGTGAGCGGCGCGCAGGCGATCTACGGCATGCCGATCTCGGCGCCGTTGCCTGCGGCCGCGGCGCGGGACGCGGATCATGTCCAGTTCAGCCGGCGGCGCGGGATCACACCGGCCGAACCGCTGGATGGCGCGCCGTTGGTCAGGAAGTCCCTGCGGCTCACTCCGCCGCCGGTGCAGGGGACGCTGCCCGGGCTGCTGACGGCTCCGGGAGCAGGGCGGAAGGTGTTGCCCCACGTCACCCTCGCCCGCCTGCAGCGTGCCGAAGGCTCCTGGCGGCTGGACGCCGAGCTGGCCGCCGCCGTCGGCGCCGCGCCGGCCGCCCTGGAGTCGGTGGCGGCGGGGCTGGGCGTGGGGCCCGTGGGGGGAGCGCTGGTGGCCACGGCGGCGGCGCTGCGCTTCCTGCGCGTCCGCTGCGCCGCTCACGAGAGCGAGTGGGCGCTGCTGGCGGCGAAGGCGGCGCGCTGGCTGGGAACGGCCCTGGCCGCGGCGGGGAACGCGCCGACGCCGCGGGAGCTGGACGCGCTGCTGGCGGCGGCGGTGGGCCGGGGCGCCGCCTGACGGCGCGCCTGTCTTGACCGCGGCGCGGCGGCGCGCGACACTGCGCGCAGCATCGTGGAGCGGCCCGCGCGAGCGGGCCCGGCAACCTGGGACGGACACCCAAGGTGCCCTCCGCCGCAAGGCGGCGATGCGGTCGCGGCGGACGATCCGCCCGCGGCAACAAAGTGTCCGGCGAGGGCCCCGCTTTCCCGCGCCGGCGAGCGGGGCCCCCGGCTCATCGTGAGGCGGTCGGACCCCGGGCTCGCCCGGCGGTGCGCGCGGCCCTCCCGGAAGGACGAGGAGGATCCATGACCGCGACGCCCGACCAGCCCGCCCGCCGCCCGCGCTGCACCACCGCCGAGTGCGTCTCCGACGGCCACCCCGACAAGATCTGCGACCAGATCGCCGACGCCGTGCTGGACGCCTGCCTCCGGGGTGACCCGGACAGCCACGTCGCCGTGGAGGTCGCCTTCAAAGACCACGACCTCACCGTGCTGGGCGAGGTGACCACGGAGGCCCGGATCGACGTGGAGGGGATCGCGCGGGGCGTGCTCACCCGCCTCGGCCACGACGACGGCCGCTGGGGGCTCCGGCTCGACCGGCTGCAGATCCACGAGCGGTTGAGCCGGCAGTCGCCGGAGATCGCCCGCAAGGTGGCGGGGGAGAAGGGGCTGCTGGGAGCCGGCGACCAGGGCATCACCTTCGGCTACGCCTGCGACGAGACACCGGAGCTGATGCCGCTCGCCTACAGCCTGGCCCGCGCCCTGATGCTGCGCCAGCGCGAGCTGCGGGGAACCCCCGAGGGCTCTGTGCTGGGGCCCGACGCCAAGTCCCAGGTGACCGTGGCGGTCGACGGGAGCACCGCTCCCAGGATCACGGCCGTGGTGGTGTCGAGCCAGCACGACCCCGCGGCGCGCCTGGAGCAGGTCAGGGAGCTCCTCGTGGAAGAGGTGATCCGCCGCGTGATCCCGGCGGCGCTGCTGGACGGAGCGAAGCTGATCCCCAACCCCGGCGGCGCCTTCACCGAGGGCGGCCCGGTGGCCGACGCCGGCGTGACCGGGCGGAAGATCATCGCCGACAGCTACGGTCCCTTCGCCCACCACGGCGGCGGCGCGTTCTCGGGCAAGGACGGCACCAAGGTGGACCGCTCCGGAGCGTACGGCGCCCGCCGGCTGGCGCGGGCCATCGTCGACGCGGGCCTGGCGAGGCGGGCCGAGATCCACGCCGCCTACGCCATCGGGGAGGTGGAGCCGGTGGACGTGGACCTGGAGACGTTCGGCACGGGGGTGCGACCCGACCCGGAGCTCCTGGAACGGCTCGACGCGCAGGCTGCGGGCGGAGCTGTCGCCGTCGCGCCTGGTGGAGACCCTGGGCTTGAGAAGGCCTGTGTTCTCGCCGGTGGCCGCCTTCGGCCACTTCGGCCGCCCCGACCTGGACCTCCCCTGGGAGCAGCCCCTGTCGCTGGAACTCTGACGCCGGGAAGCGGCGGCAGCACGAAGACCGGCCGGGCGTCCTGCCCGGCCGGTCTTCTCCTGGCGGCACTATGGGAGCCTCACGTCAGTCGCGGGTGAGACTGCCGACCCGCCTCCAGCCGGGGTCGCTCTCCAGGGTTACCGCGAGCACCAGCGAATCTGCAGCGTCCCGGGTGACCCGGTTCGCTTCCTCCCTGCCGAGCACTGCGACCACGTTGTCCGGCTGAAGCTCGTAGATCCCACCGCTCGAGGCGTCGACGGGGTCAGTTGCCGTCGGAAACGCCCCAGCGGAGGTGGAGCGAGGCGACGCGGTCCACGAGCTCGGCGGCGGTCACCCGTGCCCCGGCGGGGAGAAGCTCGCCGGCGACGAGGCGCAGCGCGCGGGAGACGGGTCCCGCCCCCGCCGGGTCCACGGTGTGGAGCACGAGGCCGTCGAGGCCGGCGGCCACCGCCGCCACGGTCTGCAGGGCGATCATGAGCACGCGGTTGCCGCCGAACGCCCCGCAGCCCCAGAACCCGGAGTGCACCACGGTGCGCCGGGAGCCCGACTCGATGCGGGCGCCGGAGAAGGCGGTGTAGGCGGTGAGGAGCACCTGGCCGATCTCGGCCGGGGTGTAGCGCCCGGTGCCTCCGCTCGGGGCGGCCATGGCGATGATGTTGGAGACGGTGGGCGGGTCGAGGACCCGGACGGCGCGCCGGACGGCGTCCACCGGCGCCGCGGCGAAGGCGTTGCCGTAGAGGCCGCGAGGGCGCCCCGCCAGGGGATCCGGGCCGGTCGCGATGGCGCACCGGCGCTCGACGCCCATGACCAGGACCGGCGTGGGCGCGCCGGCCTCCTCGGTGAGAGGGGGCACGCTGCTGCCAGTGAGGGCCTCGCGGAGGCAGGCGAGGGCCGGGTGCTCCGCCACCTGCAGCTCGTCCTGGGCGAAGAGCGGACCGCCGTAGGCGGTGAACAGGTGTGGGTCCGCGAAGTTGACGTGCCACTCCACGGTGTCGCCGGCGCCGGAGTCGTAGTCGTACACGCCGGTCCGGATGTCCAGGGCGGTGCCGCCGGTCCCGCCGGAGAGCACCGGGGGCAACGGCATGGCGCGCCAGCGCGACACCGCGACGGTGCCGCGGTGGACGCAGCCCGGCGGGCAGGCGAGCGCCCAGACGAGCCGCTTGTGGGGGTGCTGGAGCCGCGGCGGGTGCGCCGCGACCAGCTCCCCGGCCTCGAACTCCAGCCGTCCCTGCCGCCACACCGTCGCGTCTGTCATGAGCGTCCTCCCTGGTGACCCAGCCGGTTCCGTACCCCCAGCATTGCAGGGAACGGGGCCCGGTACGGGCCGCGTCTCCACGAGGCCACGCTCAGGCGAGGGCGGGCTCCGGTTCGTAGCGCGCTGCGGCGGCGGCAAGCTCGCGGGCGACGGCGGCTCGCAACTGCTCCGGGGCGAGAACCTCGCACGCCGCTCCCCACCCCAGCACCCAGGGCAGGATCTCCACGGTGGAGGTCACGGCGACGTGAAGCTCGACGCCGCCGTCGATGAGCTCCACGAGCCGCTGCGACGGGTGCCATCGCGTCTCGCGGACCCGTCGGGCCATGGCGGCGGTGAAGCGGAGGCGGACTTCCTCCGGCTCGCCGTCGCCTTGCCAGACGATCCAGGCGCGGCCCACCGAGTCGAGGAGCTCCCGGGCCGGGGGCGGCGTGAACGGCGTGTCGGTGAGGGTGGCCGCCACGGCGCGCTCGAGCTTGAAGACCCTCACCGCGCCGGGAGGATCGGCGCGGCCGATGGCGTAGAGGGCCGACCCGAACGCGGACGGCTCCATCAGGTAGGGGCGGAAGCGGTAGACGGAAGGGCGGGTGGAGGTGAGGGACCGGTAGGTGAGGGACACCTCCCGGCGCAACGCCCAGCCGTAGGCGACGGTGCGGAAGGTGGCACCGAAGACGGCGTCCTCTCCCGTCGTGATCTGCTCCTGGAGCGCGCCCATGGCGTGCCGGAGGTCCTCGGGCACCACGGCGGCCAGCTTGGAAACCGCGCCGCGCACGGCGGGGTTGGGCTCGTCGGAATGGCGGACGAGGAGCCGGGCGGCGAGGTAGACCGCGGTCGCCTCCTCGAGGAGGAAGCGCACCGGAGGCACCTCGATCTGGGCTCCCGCCACCAGCTTCCAGCGTCTGCCATCGCTGTAGATCGGCAGCTGTCCCGAGGACGAGAGCTCGCCCAGGTACTTGCGCACGGTCCGCGGCGCGGCGCCGAGACGCCGGGCGATCTCGGCCGTAGAGAGCCCGGACTCGTCGGCGTGGCAGAAGAGCAGCACGAGCGCGTTGAGGCGCCCCGCCTTGGTCATGGAGTCGGCGAAGACCATTTCCAGTTCCCCTCGGTCCCCGGGTGGGCCGGCCAATGTTAGCAGCATGAACGCTCTGCCTGTCATCTGTACACCTGGGAGTGGTACGGTGCGGCCGTGTCACGGGGCGGAGTCACCGCTCCTCAGGGGCCGGCCGTCCCGCACCCGGGGATCGGCTGACGCAACCCGGCGGGGGCCGGCGCGTATCAACGCCGTCGAAGCGCGGGCCGGATCGAGGGAGGGTCGCCATGAACGGAGTGGAGCCGGGCGGAGCGGGAAGCCGGGCGGGCGCACTGGTGGCCGCGGCGGTGATGGTGGCCGCGGCGTGGGCGCAGGCGGCGCCGCCGCCCAGCGCCGCCGAGCGGATCGACGCGCTGCTCGCGCGCTACGAGGCGCTGGGGCAGTTCAACGGGACGGCCCTGGTCGCCTTCGACGGCCGGGTGGTGCTGTCCCGCGGGTACGGTAAGGCCAGCGTCGAGCTCGGGGTTCCTAACACGCCGGCCACCAAGATGTGGATCGGGTCGGTGAGCAAGGTCTTCACGGCGACGGCGGTGATGCGCCTCGTCGACCAGGGACGCCTCGGTCTGGACGACCGGCTCTCCGACCGGCTTCCCTGGTACCGGAGCGACACCGGCCGGCGCATCACGATCCGCCAGCTGCTCGGCCACACCTCCGGCGTCCCCGACTACATGCACCTCCCCGGCGTCGGCCGCGAGGGGTTCCGGCGCGAGGCCGGCGACGGCGTCATCGACGTCAAGGCGTTCGTCACGAGGTGGTGCAGCGGGGACCTCCAATGGGAGCCGGGGACGCGCTGGGGGTACAGCAACTCGGGGTACGTCCTGCTGGGCGCCGTGATCGAAGCGGTGACGGGCCAGCCGTTCGAGGCTGCGCTCCGCGCGCTCGTCCTCGAGCCGGCGGGGCTCGCGGAGACCGAGGACCTCGCCATGCGCCCCCGGGCCGTGGTGCCAAAGCTGGCGTCGGGCTACGAGAAGCAGGCGGGAGCGCTGGTGACCCGGCGTCCATGGAACGTCTCCACGGCCTACGCGGCGGGGGCGATGGTCGCGACCGTGGAGGACCTCTACCGCTTCGACGCCGCCCTCGACCGCCCGGGCTTCCTGTCCGAGGAGAGCCGCAGGGCCATGTTCACCGAAGGGCCGGGCCACTACGGGTGCGGCTGGGAGGTGCACACGGAGCCGATCGGGCCCGGCGGCGCACCGCGCACCGTGGCCGGTCACGAGGGCTTCATCTACTGGGCCATCACCCTCATCGAGCGCATCCCCGAGGACCGGGCGTTCGTGGCGCTGGCCAACAACACCGGCGACGCTCCGGTCCGCGCCCTCTTCGCGGGGATCACGGACATCCTCTACGGGCGCGAGCCGGCCTGGCCCCTGCCCTCGGCGGCCGAGGCGGTGCACGCGGTGGCCGCGGAGCGGGGCGGCGAGGCAGCCGTCGCCCTCTACCGCAAGCTCCTGGCCGAATCGCCCGGGGGGTACGTCTTCGACGAGCGCGGACTGAACGCGCTGGGATACGCGCTGCTCGGCGAGGGCAGGCCGGACGCCGCGGTGGCGGTGCTCCGGCTGATGACCGAGCTCCACGCGGGGTCGGCCAACGGCTTCGACAGCCTGGGCGAGGCGCTGGCGGCGGCCGGCCGCCGCGAGGAGGCGATCCGGGCGTACGCGCGCTCCCTCGAGCTCGATCCGGGCAACGCCAACGCGGTGGAGAGGCTGGGCGGCCTGGTCAAGGCGCGGTGAGCGGCTCCAGGGGCTGCGGCCCGAGCGGGTGGGTGCGGCGGGACTGGAGGAACGCCACCAGCTTGTCCAGCTCCTCGGGGGAGAGGATCGCCCCGAAAGCCGGCATGTTGTAGCCGCCGTTGAGGATCCGGATGCGCATCTGGTCCGCCGTGAGGCGGTCGCCCACGGTGGTCAGCACCGGGCCCCGGAAGCCCCCGTGGCCGCTGATGTTGTGGCAGAAGATGCAGGCGCGCTTGTAGAACAGCGTCGCGCCCTCGGCCACCGGCCCCGTCGTGGCGCCCACGACCTCGGCGGGGAGCGGCCTGGCGGAGAAGTCCGGGGACCACCTGGCGTGGACCCCGGCGATCCACAGGGTGCCGATCATGAGGACGATCATGAGCACTGCCCCGACGGCCCACGGGCGGCGGGCCGGGTGGCGCTCCCCGCGGTTGAACAGGAACGGCAGCAGGACCAGGACCAGCCCGGCCGCCAGCGGGAAGAGGATGATGACGTAGTTCTCCGCGCTGTGCGGCAGCAGGGCGAGCACCGCGAAGTACCAGAGCAGGTACCAGTCGGGGCGGGGGCTGGCGGCCACCAGGGTGGGGTTCGGGGGCTTGTCCAGCAGCGGCGGCCCGAACGCGAGGGCCAGCGCGACGATGCCGACCACGACCAGGGCGCCGAAGGCGGCATCGCGCCAGGCGGCGTGGGGCCAGAACGGCTTGCCTTCCCGCTCGAGCATGTCGTGGTACCAGGCGCGGTAGGTGGCCGGGTTCACCGGCCGGCCCGCTTTCGCGGGCTCGGAGATGCCGTTCTTGAGGACCAGGTAGAGGTGGAAGCCCACCACGGCGAAGATGAGCCCGGGAAGGACCATGACGTGGAGGGCGAAGAAGCGGCTCAGCGTCGCGCCGCCCAGGGTGCCGCCGCCCATGATGAAGTGCCCGAGCCAGGTGCCGATGAACGGCGTGCGGCCGGCCTGCTCCGCGCCCACGACGACGGACCAGATGGCGTTCTGGTCCCAGCGCAGCAGCTGCCCGGTGAAGCCCATGCCGAGCGTGAGGAGGAGGAGCAGGACCCCGGACAGCCAGCTCATCTCGCGGGGAAACTTGAAGGCGCCGGTGAGGAAGACGCGGATCATGTGGATGCCGATGAGCAGGATCATCGCCGAGGCGCCCCAGTAGTGGATGCCGCGGATGAGGTTGCCGAGAGGCGCCTCGTTGGTGATGAACTCGAGGCTGTGATAGGCCTCGCCCGCCGAGGGCACGTACACCGTGGCGAGGACGATCCCGGTGACGACCTGCACCAGGAACGAGAACAACGTGGCGCTGCCGAAGACGTACAGCCACCGCGAGCCCGGCGGCACCGGGTGGGTGGCGGCCGGCCCCGCCATCGCGGACAGGCCCGTGCGGTCGTCGATCCAGCGCCAGACGAGGGTGCCCAGCTTCTTCGCCGTCTCGACGGCGAGCCCTGCTCGTGGAATGGGTCGGCGCATCTCGGCCCTCCTAGGTGATCGGGATCGGTGTGGTGCGCACCTCGACGTTGCCGTCGCGGACGCGGACAGGGAAGCGGCTCAGCGCCCGCGGCGGCGGGCCGGCGGCGACCTTGCCGTCCTTGTAGTAGACGCCGCCGTGGCACGGGCACATGAACAGCTCGGCCTGGGCCACCCAGCGTACCGGGCAGCCCAGGTGGGTGCAGTTGAGGGCGAAGGCGATGAACTCGGTCTCGGCCTCCCGGCGCAGCCAGGCGCCGGTCTCCGCGGTGGTTCCCGCCCACGACCGCGCGGAGGCGTCGCGGAACGTGACCTCGACGGTGGTGCCGATCTCGAAGCCGTCCACGGAACCGACCCCCCGCCAGTCCTCCCGGGTCCTGCGGAACATCGGCGCGAAGATGAAGCCGACCACGGGGATGCCCACGAAGGAGGCGGCGACGGCCCCGGCGGCGACGCTGATGAGGGCGAGAAGGCGGCGCCGCTCCTTCTGCGGCGGCGCCGCGTCCTTGGCGGCACGGTCAGGAACGCTGCTGCTCATGGCGGATGTCTCCGATCCAACCTTTCAGGGCCGTGACCATCAGGATAAGCCCGATCCCCGTGATGACGAACGTGGTCACGAAGCCCCAGGCGAAGAGCACGATCCCCAGAGCCATGACGGCCGGCCAGTAGGTGAGCTCGGGGAGCTCCTCGGGGAGCGGGCGGCTCCAGCCTGGAGGCAGGGTGTGCACGCCTCCGCCCTCGGGAGGGGCGGCGGCGGAGGTGACGGTGTCCTCGGAGTCCATGGTCACTCCTCGCGGGGGGCGCGCGGCCGGCTCACGTCCGCACGCTCCCCTGCTTCGTCGGTGGCGTGGCGGCGGCGCCGGGGAGGCCGGCGGCCGTCTCGGGCGACTCGGTGGCCGAGTACCAGCGGGCCAGCATGGCCAGGATCGCCCACAGGAACACGAACATGCCCCCCACCCACATGAACAGACCGCCGAGCTCCTGGTCGTCCCGGGGCGTGAGGCCCCAGCCGTCGCGGATCAGCTTCAGGGCCCCGAGCTCGTCCGCGGGATGCAGGTAGGCGGGGTACAGGACCACGGGGGCGAAGGTGAGGACGATGCCGAGCACCGTGTTCGCGAGGGCCGCCGAGTAGAGGTAGAAGATGGCCGGGAAGGGCGCCATGCGGAGCTCCTTCAGCGGCGTCAGCACGGGCCACCAGAAGATCGTCGCGGTGACCAGGAAGCTCAGGTGCTCCAGGATGTGGATGCGCTCGTCCGCGAGGGTGAGGTTGTAGAGGACGGGCAGGTGCCACACCCACAGCGTCACCACGCAGAGCATCCAGGCCAGCAGGGGCGTCGACAGCACCCGCTCCACCATGGCGACGCCGCGCCGGCGCAGGAGCCGGCGCAGCGGCGCCTCGGTCAGTCCGAGGAGCAGCAGGGGGGGACCACCAGGATGAGCACGAGGTGCTCGGCCATGTGGGCGCTGAAGAGGTAGTCGTCGCCGAGGGCGTCGAGCGGTCCCTCCAGGGTGAGGAACAGCACGAGGATGCCGGCGAGCGTGTAGAGACCCTTGCGGGGCAACCGCCAGCGGACGGAGGCCAGGTAGGCGACGGCGAGGCCGATGCAGCCGGCCACCACCGACGGGTCCCACTCCCAGGCGGTGGCGAGGAGCGCCCCGGTGGTCACAGGAACGCCCACAGGTAGACGACGGAGAAGATGACGACCCAGACGGCGTCCACGAAGTGCCAGTAGACGGAGATGGCGTTCATGGCGCCCTCCGAGGGCTCGCGGGCGCGGCCGAGCAGGGCGAAGCCGAGCAGGATCGCGAGCATGACGAGACCCAGGAAGACGTGCAGCCCGTGGAAGCCCGTGAGGGTGAAGAAGGTGGTGCCGAAGAGGTCGCGGCTGATGGTGACGCCCCGGCCGAGCAGCCCAGCGTACTCGCGCGCCTGGCCGAACAGGAAGCCGGCGCCGAGGACGATGGTGGCGGCGAGCCAGCCGCGCAGCGGCCGCCGCCGGCCCTTCCGGTGGCTCACCTCGGCACGCCACAGCGTGAAGCTCGACGAGAGGAGGAGCACGGAGTAGACGCTGGTGGCCGCGAGGTCCAGGGAGCTGGCCGCGGTGGGACCGGTGCCCGTGCGCCGGTGGAGGGCCACGTAGGCCAGGAGGAGGAGGAGGAAGAACACCGCCTCGTTGGCGATGAACAGCAGCATGGCGAGCTTGTTCTTTTCCATCGTCGCCTCACGTCTCGGACGTCGCGGCCGGCTCGTCGGGGGCGTCGGGGTGCGAGAGGTCCCACAGCGGCCTGCGCCCGTGGATGGGGGGCACCGCGTCGAAGTTGTGCGGGGGCGGAGGCGAGGTCGTCGCCCACTCCAGGGTCCAGGCGTCCCAGGGGTTGGAGCCTGCGGGCTCGCCCCGGAGGAGGCTGTCGACGATGTTGATGATGAAGAGCAGCACCGAGAAGGCGAGGATGAACGCGCCGATGGTCGACACGAGGTTGAGCTCCCCCAGGTACGGCAGCTTGGGATAGGTGAAGACGCGCCGCGGCATGCCCGCGAGCCCCAGCAGGTGCTGCACGAAGAACGTCAGGTTGAAGCCGATCACGGTGAGCCAGAAGTGCCACTTGCCCAGCTTCTCGCCCAGCATCCGCCCGGACATCTTGGGGAACCAGTAGTAGATGCCGGCGAGCACCGCGAAGACGGTGCCCCCGAACAGGACGTAGTGGAAGTGCGCGACCACGAAGTAGGTGTCGGTGAGCTGCCAGTCGATGGGGATGGCCGCGAAGGCGACGCCCGAGAGGCCGCCGATGGTGAACTGGATGATGAACGCGATGGCGAAGAGCATCGAGGTGGTGAACCGGATCGAGCCGCCCCACATGGTGGCGATCCAGTTGAAGATCTTCACGCCCGTCGGGATGGCGATGAGCATGCTGCCGATGGCGAACACGTAGTAGACGGGGAAGCCGAGGCCGGTGGCGAACATGTGGTGGATCCACACCGTGAAGCTCAGGAAGCCGATGGCCACGGTGGAGGCGGCCAGGTACTCGTAGCCGAAGATCTTCTTCCGCGAGAACACCGGCACCACCTCGGAGATCATCCCGAACGCCGGGAGCACCATGATGTACACCTCGGGGTGGCCGAAGATCCAGAAGAAGTTCTGCCACATGAGGGCGGAGCCGCCCTCGGTGGGCACGAAGAAGTGGGCGTTGAGCATGCGGTCGGCGAGGAGCATGACGAGGGCGGCGTTGAGGGCGGGGATCGCGAGCACGATCAGGAAGGAGTTGACCAGGACCATCCACACGAACAGGGGGACCCGGGTCAGCTTCATGCCGGGCGCGCGGAGCTTGAGGATGGTGACGATGAGGTTGATGGCCCCGGCGATGGTGCCCACGCCGACGGCGAGGAGGCCCAGGGCCCAGTAGTCGGGCCCGGGTGTGGCCGAGTAGGGGTGCTCCGACAGCGGCGCGTAGCTGAACCATCCGGCGGCAGGGGCGCCGCCGGCCATGAAGCTGAAGTAGATGAGCAGGCCCCCGAACACGAAGACCCAGAAGCTCAGGGCGTTGAGCCGGGGGAACATGACGTCGCGGGCGCCGATCATGAGCGGGACGAAGTAGGTCGCCAGCCCGATGAGGACCGGCACGACCACCAGGAAGATCATGGTGGTCCCGTGCATGGTGAAGATCTCGTCGTACGCCTGAGCCGACAGGAAGTGGTTCACGGGCTCGGCGAGCTGGACGCGGATCGCCAGGGCCTCCACCCCGCCGACGACGAAGAAGATCAGGGAGGCGACGACGTACATGATGCCGATCTGCTTGTGGTCGACGGAGGAGACCCAGGCCAGCATCCCGCTGCGGCCCGTGCCGGCGGTGGACGCGGCGGCGTCGGTGTCGGTCATTTCAGCCCCTCCAGGTAGGCGACGAGCTCCTTGATCTGGCCGGCGGACAGGTCGAGGTTGGGCATGTTGGCCCCGGGCTTGACGGCGTCGGGGTTGCGGAGCCACGTTGCCAGGTTGTCGGGCGTGTTGGTGAGCGCCCCCGCGGCCAGCGTCTCCCGGTCCGCCAGGTGGGTGAGGTCGGGGCCGATGGCGCCTTTGGCAGCGGTTCCGGCGATGGTGTGGCAGTTGGCGCAGGTGCGGTCGAGGAAGAGCTTCTCGCCGGCGACGGCCTCCTCGGCGGTGGGAGGGGGCGGGGTGGCGAGCTGCTGCTTCTCCCACGCCGCGAAGGCCTCGGGGGTCTGGGCGATGACGCGGATGCGCATCCAGGCGTGCCCCGCGCCGCAGTACTCCGCGCAGCTCCCCAGGTAGGTGTCGGGGGCGTCCACCTGCAGCCAGATGTGGTTGGGGTGCCCGGGGATCGCGTCGATCTTCCGCCCCAGCCGGGGGACCCAGAAGTCGTGGATGACGTCCGCGGACTCGACCCGCACCAGCCAGTGCCGGCCGACGGGCATGTGGACCTCGTTGGCCGTCACCACCCCGGAGTGGGGATAGTGCACCTCCCACCACCACTGGTGGGCGATGATCACCAGGTCCGGCTTGCGCTGGCCGGCGCCGGGGTCCACCACGCGCATGGTGTAGATGGTGAAGACGACGAGGGACGTGACGATGGCCAGGGGGATGGCGGTCCAGACGATCTCCAGCGTACGGTTGCCGGAGATCTGGCGGGGTTCCGCGTCTCCCGGGCGGCCCCGGAAGCGAATGATGATGTAGACAACGAGCCCCGCGACGACCGCCAGGATGAGGGCGGCGATCACCAGCATGTAGACGAACAGGTGCGAGATCGCGTGGGCCTCGGGTGAAGCAGGACTCAGAACCTGATCGAACTGCATCGTCCCCCCTTGGCTCGACGTCTGCAACGTGCCGGCGGCTCGCGAGGATTCCCGGGTTTGAAGACGGGGTGTGCCGGCGCGCTACCCTCTCAATTGGGCGGGTGGGCAGGGGGTGGAGGGGGGGCCCGCCCCTATAATCCAACCATGGTCACGGGATGCGCCCCGGCCGGGACCCTGGCAGGGGTCCGCAGGGAGGCTGACGTGGCGGAGCTGACGCCCGACTGGGTCTTCACTGAGGCCGATCGCCTGGCCATGGGCGAGGCCCTCGCCGAGGCCCGCCGGGCGGTGGAGACCGGCGACGTGCCGGTGGGCGCCGTCGTGACCGACGCAGCGGGGCACGTCGTCGCCCGGGGGAGAAACCGTCGCGAGGCGGACGCCGACCCCACCGCCCACGCCGAGCTGCTGGCGTTGCGAGCCGCCGCCGCGGCGGCAGGCAGCTGGAGGCTCGAAGGGTGCACCCTGTACGTGACCCTGGAACCGTGCGCCATGTGCGCTGCCGCCTGTGTGCTGGCCCGGCTCGCCTGCGTGGTCTGGGGTGCGCCGGACCCCAAGGGAGGGTTCGCCGGGAGCCTCGGCAACCTCCTCGAGGACCCCCGGCTCAACCACCGGGTGGCGTGGCGGGCGGGCCTGGCGGCCGCAGAGTCCGCCGCCCTGCTGGAGGCCTTCTTTGCAAAGTTGCGGGAGCAAGGGTAGACTTCCGCCCCCGGTTCGCCGGGGAGGCGGGGTCGTGCAGTGCGGGCCCGGCGACATGGTTTGCGGCAGTGGCGTCGAGGTTGGCGCCGTGGATCTTTACAATCGGATCTGGAAGCGGAGAGGTGCCAGAGTGGTCGATCGGGGCGGTCTCGAAAACCGTTGACCCTTTGCGGGGTCCGGGGGTTCGACCTCGCGGGGGGAGCGGTGGGTGGCGAGACGCGGCCTGGTGGCCGGCGAGAGTGGCAGCGGCAGGGTTGGGTGGTGGCTGGCCTCGGCGCTCGGAGGAGCAGCATGAGATTCAGCCCGCTATCCCTCCCTCTCCGCCAAGTCGGACGGTGGTTTCGGGTCGCCGGCGCAGCAGGCCGGTGACAGTGCACGCGGCAGTGGCGTCGCGGTTGACGCCGTGGATCTTTACAATCGGATCTGGAAGCGGAGAGGTGCCAGAGTGGTCGATCGGGGCGGTCTCGAAAACCGTTGACCCTTTGCGGGGTCCGGGGGTTCGACCTCGCGGGGGGAGCGGTGGGTGGCGAGACGCGGCCTGGTGGCCGGCGAGAGTGGCAGCGGCAGGGTTGGGTGGTGGCTGGCCTCGGCGCTCGGAGGAGCAGCATGAGATTCAGCCCGCCATCCCTCCCTCTCCGCCAGTCCGGACGGTGGTCTCGGGTCGCCGGCGCAGCAGGCCGGTGACAGTGCACGCGGCAGTGGCGTCGAGGTTGACGCCGTGGATCTTTACAATCGGATCTGGAAGCGGAGAGGTGCCAGAGTGGTCGATCGGGGCGGTCTCGAAAACCGTTGACCCTTTGCGGGGTCCGGGGGTTCGAATCCCTCCCTCTCCGCCATTTTCCAGAACTTCAGTCAAGCACCATCGGCGTCCTCCAGAGGCTTCAGCCTCCGCGACGCCCAGGCTCTTTACAAGACGAACGTACTGCGGAGAGGTGTCCGAGTGGCCGAAGGAGCACGCTTGGAAAGCGTGTGTGGGGGTAACTCCACCGCGGGTTCGAATCCCGCCCTCTCCGCCATCTGTTTCTTGCTGCCGGGGGGTGGGTGGTAGGAGGCTGGGTTTCGCGGTGGGACGAGGCAGCATGGTGCTCCCGCCATCCCGCCCTCTCCGCCATCCCATGCAAGCAGTCCGGATCGTCGCCGCACGGCCGCAGCGCTGGACCGCGGTGGACCGCGCTCGAAGCGGAGAGGGCGGGATAGAAGCTGGTGGATGCTGCCCCCCGCCTTTCGCCGCCTCGGCGCCCCGCCGACTGATGTAAGCTGAACGTGGCAGCGGGCGGGGTTGGAGATCCGGAGGGGCGTTTCGAGGGTGTGACGTTCCCTTGTGTTCGCCCGCTCGGTCGCCCCCGGCCCGGCCGCCGAAACGGTCCGGGGCCGTGGGAAGCAAGGAACCCGGGTCCCGCGCGACGGTGCCCTCCGAACCTCGTCAGGCCCGGAAGGGAGCAGCGATAAGGAGGACGCAACGGGCGCCGCGGTCCCCCCGGGTTCCTTGGTTCGCCACGGCCGCACGTGTGCGACCCCGGCCCCTGGCCGGCGCCGCGGCGGCGTGAGAGAAACGGGAGCCGAATGAGCGCGTATCAAGTGCTGGCGCGACGCTGGCGTCCGCAACGGTTCGAGGACCTGGTGGGGCAGGACGTGGTCGTCCGCACCCTTCGCAACGCCCTTGCCAGCAAGCAGATCGGCCACGCGTACCTGTTCGCCGGGCTGCGCGGAGTGGGCAAGACCACGGTGGCCCGCCTCCTCGCCAAGGCGCTCAACTGCGTGAACGGCCCCACCCCCGACCCGTGCGGCGAGTGCGTGCCGTGCCGCGAGATCGCCGCGGGGTCCTCCATGGACGTGCTGGAGATGGACGCGGCCTCCAACCGCGGCATCGACGACGTGCGCGAGCTGCGCGAGGTCGCCCGCGTGCTGCCGGTCCGCGAGCGCTACCGGGTGTTCATCCTCGACGAGGCCCACCAGCTCTCCAAGGACGCCTTCAACGCGCTGCTCAAGATCCTCGAGGAGCCGCCGGCCCACGTGGTGTTCATCCTGGCCTCGACCGAGAAGAACAAGTTCCCGGCGACGATCCTGTCGCGCTGCCTGCAGGTGGACTTCCGGCCGATCCCCGCCGAGGTCATCGCGGCCCGGCTCAAGCACATCGCGGAGGAGGACGGGTTCCCCCTCACGCCGGGCGCGTCGGAGCTCATCGCCCGCGCCGCGGAAGGCAGCCTGCGCGACGCACTTTCGCTGCTCGACCGCGTCCGCGCGTTCAGCGGCGAAGAGGTCCACGAGGAGGCGGTGACGGAAGTTCTGGGACTGCCGCCCGTGGCAGTGCTCCTGGCACTGTGGGACGCGCTGGAGCAGGGGGACGTGGCCGCTGCGCTGGCGCTGCTGCGGGAGCAGGAGGCGGCGGGTCACGAGGCGGTCGCGCTGTACGACCAGCTCGTCGGGCTCCTCAACTCGCTGCTCACGCTGGCCTGCGAGCCCGCGGCCCCCATTCCGTTCCCGGAGGCGCACCGCGGCGCCCTGGCCGAGGCGGCCGCCCGCGTCGGCGTCCCGCTTCTGTTGCGTCTCCTCCATCTCGCCATGGAGCAACGCGGCCTGGTGCTGACGGCGGACCGTCCCGCCCTGGCAGTCACGGTGGCGGTGGGCCGGCTGGCGCTGTGGCCCCGCCTCGTGCGGGTGGAGAGCCTCCTGGAGGGCGGCGGCGAACCGCCGGCGCCCCACCGGAACGGGGGGGGGCGGAGCACCGGCGGCGGTACGCCGGACCCGCCGGCGAGGAGGAGGTCCGCCCCGCCGGAGCGAAGCGCGTCGGCGGCGGCGCGTGGGGGAGGTGACGCCCGCGACCGGCTGGCCGCGAGCCTGGACGAGCGCGGCGCGCGGCTGCTGGCGGGCCGGGTCCGCAAGGCGGACGCTGCCGTGTGCGACGAGGGCGCCGTGGTGCTCCGGCTGTCAGGGGTCCCGGCGGCGACCGTCACGTCCCTTCAGGAAGCGGTCGGCGAGCTGCAGGAGGCCGCCCTCGCGGCCGGCCTGCCCGGCGAGGTGAGGATCGAGGCCGACGGCGAGGCGGTGGGGCGCGGAGGGAACGGCCTCCGTGAGCAGGTCGAAGGGGACGAGAGCGTGAAGCGGGTCCTCGAGGTCTTCGGTGGCCGGCTGGAACGGGTCGAGGAGCGGTCATGAACATCCAGAAGATGCTGCAGCAGGCGCAGCGCGCCCAGGCCGAGATGCAGAAGGCGCTGTCGGAGCTCGAGGTGGAGGGCTCCTCGGGGGGCGGGATCGTCCACGTCCGCCTCAACGGGCTCAAGGAGCTCAAGGGCGTCAGGATCGACGCGGAGGCCGTGGCCGGCGAGGGCGCCGATCTGCTGGAGGACCTCGTCGTGGCCGCCTGGGAGGACGCCTCGCGCCAGCTCGAGGAGCGCTCCAGGGAGATCCTCGCCCGCATGGGCCTTCCCGGCGGGATGCCAGGAATGATCTAGTGGAGCTGCGGCCCCCCTCGGTGCGCGAGCTTCTGCAGGAGCTGGAGCAGCTCCCCGGGGTGGGCCCGCGGACCGCTACGCGGCTGGTCCAGTTCCTCCTGCAGTCGACGTCGGCCACCGAGCGCCTGGCCGGGGCGCTGGAGCGGGCCGGGAAGCGGGTCTCACACTGCCGGAAGTGCTTCCTCCTGAGCGAGGACGAGGTCTGCGTGGTGTGCAGCAGCCCGGAGCGGGACGCGGGCCTGATCTGCGTGGTGGAGGACCCCCTCAACGCCTGGGCGGTGGAGGGCACGGGGGAGTTCCACGGCCGCTACCACGTGCTGCTGGGGGCGCTCGACCCGCTCCACGGCATCGGTCCGGAGGAGCTGACCATCGGCGCCCTCGTGGAGCGGGCCCGCGCGGGTGGCCTCAGGGAGGTCATCCTCGCCACCAACCCCACCGTGGAGGGCGAGGCCACCGCGCACTACATGGCGCGGGTGCTGCGGCCGACGGGCGTGTCGCTGAGCCGGATCGCCTTCGGGCTGCCGGCGGGGGGCGAGATCTCCTACGCCGACCAGGTGACGTTGACGCGGGCCCTGGCCGGCCGGCGAGGGATGGATTGATGGGCAGGCGCGGTCTATACTGCCCAGGGACGAGCGGAGGCAGGTTGTCATGAGCATGTTGGGCCCCAATCTGGTGCTGTACGAGGAGGAGTTCGACCGCATCAACGCGGTCCTGGGGCGCCTGTGGGTGGACGCCAACGCCAAGATCGTCTTTCTCGTCGACAAGAACGGGCAGCAGATCGCCGCCAAGGGGAACCTGGACCAGGTGGATGCCACCTCCCTCGCGTCCCTCACCGCGGGCAACGTGGCCGCCACCGACGGCCTCGCGCGGCTCATCGGCGAGAAGGAGTTCTCGATCCTCTTCCACGAGGGGGAGCGGGACAACATCCACATCTCCATCGTGGGCCAGCGGCTCATCCTGGTGCTCATCTTCGACGAGCGCTCGTCCCTGGGGCTGGTCCGCCTGCGCGTCCGCAAGGCGGCCGCCGAACTGGAGGAGGTGCTCACCGAGATGGCGACCAAGACCTTCAGAGAGGGGCAAGGACCCGCCTCGCCCTTTGCCGAGATCACCGACGAAGACATCGACGCCCTCTTCTCCGAATGAGCTTCATCAACTACGCCTCCCGCGAGATCAACTGCAAGATCGTCTACTACGGTCCCGGTCTGGGCGGCAAGACGACGAACCTGCAGTTCATCTACGAGAGGACGAACCCCCAGAACAAGGGCCAGCTGATCTCGCTGGCCACGGAGACGGACCGCACGCTCTTCTTCGACTTCCTCCCCCTCGACCTGGGCACGGTCCGGGGGTTCCGCACGCGCTTCCACCTCTACACGGTCCCCGGCCAGGTGTTCTACGACGCCTCCCGGAAGCTCATCCTCAAGGGCGTGGACGGCGTCGTCTTCGTCGCCGACTCCCAGGAGGCGCGCATGGACGCCAACCTGGAGTCGCTGGACAACCTCAGGATCAACCTGAGAGAGAACGGCTTCGACCTGGACCCCATGCCCTACGCACTGCAGTTCAACAAGCGCGACCTGCCCAACATCGTCTCCCGGGAGGAGATGTTCCGGCTCCTCAACCTCAAGCAGGAGCCGACGTTCGACGCGGTGGCTCCCCAGGGCATCGGGGTCTTCGACACCCTCAAGGCCGTGGCCAAGCAGGTTCTCCACGAGCTCTCCAAGAAGTAGAAGCGATGTGCAGGCAACACCCGCGATGCGACCTGGCGGCGTCGGCCGCGGAGAGGGGGGCGGGGTGACCCTTGCCGCCGTCGTGCTGGCCGCCGGCGAGGGCAAGCGTCTCGCCAGCGACCGGGCCAAGGTGTTGCACCGGGTCGGGGGCCGGGCGCTGCTGGACCACGTGCTCGCGGCCCTCGCGCCGCTGGCGCCCGATCACCTGGTGGTGGTGACGGGGCACCGGCGCCGGCAGGTGGAGGATCACCTGGGCTCCCGGGCCCGCACCGTGGTGCAGGACCCGCCGCGGGGCACGGGGGACGCCGTCGCCCTGGCCCTGCGCGAGCTCCCGGCCGAGGGGGACGTGCTCGTGCTCTCCGGCGACGTGCCGCTCATCCGGAGCCTGACGCTGGTGGAGCTCGTGGAGCGCCGGCGCCGCGCGCACGCCGCCGCGGCGCTGGCCACCGCGGTGCTTCCGGACGGCGGCGCCTACGGCCGCATCGTTCGCGACGCCGCCGGGGACGTGACGGCCATCGTCGAGGCGCGGGACGCCGGGGAGGCCGAGCGGGCGATCCGGGAAGTGAATGCGGGTACGTACGCGTTCAGCACCGTGGACCTGCTGGACGTGATCGGCGAGGTGCAGGCCGACAACGCCCAGGGTGAGTACTACCTCACCGACGCGGTGAGGCTGCTGGTGGATCGGGGCCGTAAGGTGATCGCCCTGAAGCTGTCCGATGCGGACGAGATGGCGGGGGTGAACAGCCGCGCCGACCTGGCGGAGGTCGCCCGGCTGCTCGTGCGCCGGGTGATCGCCGAGCTCCAGGGTGCCGGGGTGACCGTCCTCGACCCCGCCTCGACGTGGGTCGAGCCGGGTTGCCGGGTGGGCCGCGACACGGTGCTGGAGCCCGGTGTGCACCTGCGCGACGGGTGCGTGATCGGGGCGCGGTGCGTCATCGGCGCGAACTCGGTGCTCGATGGCGTCACCGTCCCCGACGACGTCGAGGTGGCGCCGCTGAGCCGGCGATGGCCGTGAAGGGGCCACGGTAGAATCGGGAGGATCCGGCATGTGCGGAATCGTGGGGTACGTGGGCCCACGGGAAGCTGTTCCCGTGATCCTCGAGGCGCTCAGGCACCTCGAGTACCGGGGCTACGACTCCGCGGGCGTCGCGGTCCACACCGGCGACGCCCTCGCCGTGCTGCGCGCTCCCGGCAAGCTGGCCAACCTGGTGGAGAAGGCCTACACCGCGGGGCTCCACGGCCACCTGGCCATCGGGCACACGCGCTGGGCCACCCACGGCGCCCCGGTGGAGCGGAACGCCCATCCCCACACCGACTCCAGCGGCCGGGTCGCGGTCGTGCACAACGGGATCGTCGAGAACTTCCGGAGCCTCCGGACCGGGCTGGAGCAGGCGGGGGTGACGTTCTCGTCGGACACCGACAGCGAGGTCGTGGCCCACCTGCTGGCGCGGCAGAACGCGGCCACCCTGACGGAAGCGGTGCTCGCCGTTCGCGGGAGGCTCGAGGGCCAGTACGCCATCGCCGCCATCGACCGTGATGACGGCGGCACGGTGGTCGCGGTGCGCAACGGGCCGCCCCTGGTCGTCGGGCTGGGCGACGAGGAGAACATGGTGGCCTCGGATCCCTCCGCGGTGGTGAGCTGGACCCGGCGCTGCATCCACCTGGAGGACGGTGACGTGGCCACCGTGCGCCGGCACGGCGTCGAGATCGTCGACGCCGAGGGCCGGCGCGTCGACCGCCCGGTGGTGACCCTGGACTGGGAGCCCGGGCAGGTGGAGCGCGGCGGGTACCGGCACTTCATGCTCAAGGAGATCCACGAGCAGCCCGGCGCGGTGAGCGAGACCGTGCAGGCGCTCCTCCCCCACGGCGCCGGCGTCTCCCTGGCCCACCTGGGCCTCGATCCCCGCCGGCTCGAGGCGGTGGACAACGTGCGGCTGGTAGCGTGCGGGACCTCGTGGCACGCTGCTCTGGTGGGAAAGTTCTACCTGGAGCGCCTGGCAAGGGTGCCCTGCGAGGTGGACTACGCCTCGGAGTTCCGCTATCGCGAGCCCATCCTCTCCCCCCGCAGCCTGGTGGTGGGCATCACGCAGTCCGGCGAGACCGCCGACACCATCGCCGCCATGCGCCTGGCCCGCGAGTCGGGGGCCTGGCTGGCCAGCGTGTGCAACGTGCGCGGCTCGCTGGCCGAGCGCCTGGCGGACGTGGGCCTGCCGACCCACGCGGGGCCGGAGATCGGCGTGGCGTCGACCAAGGCGTTCACCACCCAGCTGGCCGCCCTGCTCGCCCTCGCCCTGGCGTTCCGCTCGGCTCGCGGCCTGGACCCGGCGGAGACCGAAGCCCTCGCCGACCGCGCGCGGTCGCTGCCCTACGACCTCGAGGCCATGCTCGGCCAGGCGCCGCTGGTGGACGGTGTGGCGGCGGCGCTGGAGCACGCGACCAACGCCCTCTACCTGGGCCGCGGCGTGCTCTATCCGCTGGCGCTGGAGGGGGCGCTCAAGCTCAAGGAGATCTCCTACCTCCACGCGGAGGGGTACCCGGCCGGGGAGATGAAGCACGGGCCCATCGCGCTTCTGGACGAGAACTTCCCCGTCATCGCGCTGGCGGCGGGCGGCGAGCTCATCGACAAGGTCGCCTCCAACATCCAGGAGGTGCGGGCCCGCAAGGCACCGGTGTACGTCATCGGCGACCGCGACGATGAGCGTCTCGTGGCGGTGGCCGACCGTCTGGTGCCTCTCCCCCGCGTTCCCTGGCCTCTGCTCCCACTCGTGGCGGCGGTGCCCCTCCAGCTGCTCGCGTACGAAGTGGCGGTGCGGCGGGGGTGTGACGTGGACCAGCCCCGTAACCTGGCCAAGAGCGTGACCGTCGAATGAAGTGGTACTTCGCGGATCTCCCGTCCGGCGTCAAGAGCGTGCTGCGGCGCCTGGGGGAGATGCTGTTCGGCCGCGGCGCCTCTCCCCTGCTGTTGCTCGCCGCCGTACTGGGCTCGGTGGCGGGATTGATCTCGGCGGGGTTCTGGGACGCCATCGCGGCGCTCTCCGCCATCTGCTCGTACTACGTGGTGAGGCCCCTGAATCACCTCGTGCCGCTGCCGTGGGCATGGGCCAGCTGGGGGTTCCTGCTGCCGGCGGCTGGCGGGGCGCTGGTCGGGCTCCTGGCTCACCGGGTGTTCCACACCCCCCACCGTCTCGGCGTGCCGGCGGTGATGCTGGACGCCCGCCGGGAATGGGGGCGCATCCCCCTGCGCTACGTGCCCTCGACGTTCTTCAACTCGCTGCTCACCATCGGCACCGGGGGCTCCGCCGGCCGGGAGGCGCCCGTGGTGGCCATGGGCGGCGGCCTCGGTGCCTGGATGGCCCGGCGCATGTCACTGCCGCCTGTGCAGCGCCGGATCCTCGTGGGGTGCGGTGCCGCGGCCGCCATCGCCGCGGCGTTCAACGCGCCGCTGGCCGGCGTGTTCTTCGCGCTGGAGGTGGTGCTGGGGGACTGGAGGACCGGCACCCTGGCCCCGGTCATGCTGGCCTCGGTGGCGGGCACTGTGGTCTGCCGCGCGGCCGAGGGAGGCCCCGACGCCTCCCACTTCCAGGTGCCGCCGTACCAGCTCGCGGTGTGGTGGGAGGTGTTCGTCTACGTCGGTCTGGGCCTCGTGGCCGGCCTGGCCGGACAGCTGTTCATGCGCGCTCTCGAGGGCGCGGAGCACAAGTTCGAGAAGATCGAGATGCCCGGGTGGATGCGCCCGGCGGTGGGCGGCCTGGGCGTCGGCCTCGTCGGGCTGGCTCTGCCGGGGGTGCTGGGCAACGGCTACCCGTGGGCC
This sequence comes from uncultured Acidobacteriota bacterium, assembly GCA_963751245.1. Classification (GTDB taxonomy): domain Bacteria; phylum Acidobacteriota; class Thermoanaerobaculia; order Thermoanaerobaculales; family Thermoanaerobaculaceae; genus CAVVTR01. Next base: position 460,344 of record CAVVTR010000007.1, read on the forward strand.
GCGCTGGCCTGCGAGGGGATGCTCACCTGGAAGCTGCTGTTGCTCCTGGTGGTGGGGAAGATCCTGGCCACGTCGTTGACCCTGGGGTCCGGGGGGTGGGGCGGCGACTTCGCGCCCACGCTCTTCGTCGGCGCCATGGTCGGGGGAGTGTACGGGAAGCTCATGGGCGTGGCCCTGAGTGGCGCCATCGCCGGCAGCGGCGCCTACGCCATGGTCGGCATGGGCGCGCTGCTCGCCGCCATGGTGCGGTGTCCCACCACGGCGGTGCTCCTCCTGTTCGAGCTCACCGGCTCCTACCAGGTCATCCTGCCCATCATGGTGGCGGTGGCCACGGCCACCTTCGTGTCGAGGCGCTTCTCCCGCTACGGGCTCTACCACCAGCGGCTCCGCGAGCTGGGCGGGCCCGCCTTCGAGATGTGGACCGAGGGCGCCTTCGCCAACCTCACGGCGGGGGAGGTGATGCGACGCGACATGCGCACCGTGCCCGAGGCGACCTCCTACCACGACCTGCTCCACATCGTCACCGAGACGCCCCAGTCGGTGTTCCCGGTGGTGCGTTACGACGGGACGATGCTGGGGGTCGTCCGCCTCGTCGACCTCCGGCCCCACCTGGTCGAGGCGGGCTCCGGGGACATCCCGGTGGTGGCGGCGGAGCTCGCCATCGAGGACGTTCCCTTCGTCACCGTGGAGACCCCGGTCCAGGAGGTGGCCGGGCTCCTCGCCGAGGTGGAGTGGGAGGAGCTCCCGGTGGTGGGCGACGTGAAGGACCGCAGGCCCTGCGGCATCGTGTCCCGCCAGGACGTGCTCCGCGCGACGCTGGCGACGCTGCGCGAGCGGGGGCGTTGAGCCGTAGGGTAGAATCGGCATCGCCCCGCCCGCGCGGCGGGGCGTCCACCGGAGAAGCGTACCAGCGAGCGGAGAGGCCGAGCCACGGCGCGTCCGCGCCCGCCGGGGCCGCGTCCGGGACAGGAGGCACGGTGACGCGAGGTGAAAGGCTTCTGGAGGATCTGGACGAGGATCAGCGCAAGGCCGTGAGCCACGGCGAGGGGCCGCTGCTGGTCGTGGCCGGCGCCGGGTCGGGGAAGACCCGGGTGCTCACCTACCGGATCGCCTACCTGCTCGCCGAGGGGCTGGCAAGGCCCCAGGAGATCCTGGCCGTGACCTTCACCAACAAGGCGGCCCGCGAGATGGTGGAGCGGGTGGAGAAGCTCCTCGGAGGTCCGCTGCGAGGAGGCTTCGTCGGCACCTTCCACCGCTTCGCCCTGCAGTACCTGCGCGTCCATCCGCGCGAGGCGGGCCTCCCGGAGCGCTTCGCCGTGGCCGCGGACGACGAGCAGCGCCAGATCGTCGACCGGGTGCTCAAGCGCCTGGGGGCCAGCGGCCGCCTCAAGCCCTCGGCGGCGCGCAGCCGGATCTCCAGGGCCAAGAACGCGATGCTCACGCCGGAGGCGCTGGAGCAGGAGGCGCGGGGTGCGGAGGAGCGGCTGCTCGCGGAGGTCTACGCCGGCTACCAGAGCGAGCTGAAGGCGGCGGGGGCCGTGGACTTCGACGATATGCTGCTGCTGGCCTGCCGGGTGCTGGAGAGGGAGGAGGGGCTGCGGCGCGCCCTGGCCGACCGCTTCCGGTGGGTCCTGGTGGACGAGTACCAGGACACCAACGCGGTCCAGGCCCGCCTGCTCCGGCTCGTGGCCGGCCCCCGGCCGAACCTGACGGCGGTGGGGGACGAGGACCAGTCCATCTACCGGTGGCGCGGCGCCGAGATCGAGAACATCCTGGACTTCGAGATCGCCTACCCGGGAGCCCGGGTCGTGACCCTGGGCCGCAACTACCGCTCCTCGGAGCCGATCCTGTCCGCGGCGGCGGCGGTCATCTCCAACAACACGCGGCGGCGCGACAAGCAGCTCACCTCCCAGGCGGGCCCGGGCAGCCCGGTCTCGGTGTACCTGGCCTCCGACGAGGAGGACGAGGCCCGCTTCGTGGTGGACGAGATCGGCCGGCTGGAGGGGCGCGTGCCGTTGGGGCAGGTGGCGGTGCTCTTCCGCGTCAACGCCCAGTCCCGCGCCTTCGAGACCGCGCTGGTGCGCCGCGCCGTCCCCTACCAGGTGGTCCGGGGGACCCGGTTCTGGGAACGGGCCGAGGTGAAGGACGCCCTGGCCTACCTGCGGCTGGTCGCCTCCGCCGGAGACGTGCTGGCGTTCCGCCGCGCCGTCAACGTCCCGGCACGGGGGATCGGGCAGGTCACCATGGACCTCCTCGAGAGGGCCGCGGCGGAGGGCGGCGTCGGGCTGGTGGAGGCGGCAAGGCGGCTCCCCGAGGGGCTCACGGCCCGGGCCCGGATGGCCCTCGAGGGGTTCTTCACCCTCCTCGACTCCCTCACCGCGCTGGCCGCGGAGGCACCGCCCGGAGAGGTGGTGCGTGCGCTTCTGGAGCGCTCCGGCCTCGCCGACCAGTATGCCTCGGGGGACGAGGACGACCGGACCCGCCGGGCAAACCAGGACGAGCTCGTAGGCGCCGCCGGGGAGGCCGGGGACCGCGGCCTCGACCTCGCCGGCTTCATGGACGAGGTGGCGCTCCTCACCGACGCCGACGCGCTCAGCGCCGCCGAGAGCGTGCAGCTGTCGACGCTGCACGCCGCCAAGGGGCTCGAGTTCGACGTGGTGTTCCTTGTCGGCCTCGAGGACGGGCTGCTGCCGCTGCGGCGCAACGGCGCGGAGCCCGACGACGAGGAGGAGGAGCGGCGTCTCGCCTACGTCGGCATGACGCGGGCGCGCAAGCAGCTCACCCTGACCCTGGCCCGGGCCCGGCGCCTGCACGGCCAGTTGCTGCCGGGGCGGCCGTCGCCGTACCTGCTCGAGATCCCCCGGGACGTGCTGGACGACCGCGCCGCCGCCTCGGGCCGGGACGCGTTCCGGCTCCACGTGCCGCGGCCGGCCCGTCCGCAGCCGGCCGCCGGCCGCGAGGAGGCGCCGCTCCGCCCGGCGGCCACCCGCCCGCCGCGCCGCACCCACCCCGAGGGCTGGCGGCCCGGCCTCAAGGTCAGGCACGCCTCCTTCGGCACCGGCGTGGTGCTCCAGGTACAGGGCTCGGGCACCCAGGTGCGGCTGGTCGTCTACTTCGACCGCGCGGGACGCAAGACGCTCATCCCCTCCCTGGCCAAGCTCGAGAAGCTCTGAGCGGGGCTACGCCCCGGCTTCGCCGTTCCACAGCGCCAACAGGTCGGGCTTGCGCAGCTCGAACACCCTGGCCTGCTCCTCCACCACCGCCTCGGCCTCCTGGTTGGAGAGCTCCCGCGTGCGGTGGATGAACGAGGCGACCCGGGCGAAGTAGAGGGGAGAGAGAACCTCGATGACCTGGCGGCGTGCGGTGCGGCGGTGGTGGAACGCCGCCGCGAACTCGAACAGGATGCGCACCCACAGATCGGTGGGCAGGTCGAAGGCGGTGCGTCCCGTCTCCGCGTGGATCTCCAGCTCGGCGAAGGTCTCCTCGCGGAGGATGCTCCGCCACGCCCCCTTGAGGGTGGACCCGGAGACGTAGAAGTTCTCCACCAGCTTCTCGAAGTCGATGGGGAAAGCCTCGGGCTCCTCGTCGACAACGTCGCCGAAGGCGGGTACGGCCTCGCTGCCCCGGATCTCCTTCCAGGTGTTTTCGGTCTCCTCCATCAGGCAGAAGAGCGTGCCCACCACCTGGCGGAACATGGGTTCGAGGCTCGAGGCCGGGTCCCTGGCGTCGTGGACCTTGACGCCGAGGCGCGCCTGGCACACCCGGGCCCCGTGGGTGAGCGCCTGGATCGTGAGCCAGATATCCACGCCGAAGCGGGCGATGTCGGAGTCCCAGACGGGCTTGGCGCGCAGGGTGGCGGCCAGCTCCCCGGAGAGGGCGAACTCGCCCCCGATGGGCTGCCGCACCCGCTTGCCGTACAGGCAGCGCAGCATGTTGTAGGTGACGTTGTTGGTGATGGTGCCGTCGTACTTGTAGCGCGTGTAGAGGGGCGCGACGAACTCGTACCCCTCCCTCACCACCGGGGCGAGCAGCCGGTCGATCCACATCGGCGTCGTCGAGCGCAGGTCGGCGTCCATGAGCGCCACCGCGCGGCACCCCAGCAGGCCGGCGGCCTCGAAGATCATGCGGACGGCCGAGCCCTTGCCCGAGAGCCCACGGTAGATGCCGACGACGCCGTGGGCCTCCATGCGCTTGACGGCCGCGAGGGCCTCCTCCCGGGAGTCGTCCACGGTGGAACCGCCATCCGCGACGAGGATGCACGAGCGCAGGTCGGGGAAGTGCTCCTTGAGCCCCGCGGCGGCGGTGGCCACCACCGTGCCCACGGTGCCGCCGTTGTTGTAGCAGGGGATCCCCACGAGCACGTCCGCCGGCGCGACGCGTCCGAGGAGCTCCGTGGTGATGCCTCGAAGGGCGGATTGCTCGTTCATCATGATGGGCTCGTCCTTTCGAGAATGCCCGCCAGCGCCGCGGCCCAGCCGCGACCGTGGGGAGCTGGGGCCACGAGGGCGCCGGGAAAGCGCCGCACGAGCTCGGGGCTCGGCCCGGCTCCGGAGGGCACGATGACGGCCACCTCGGCCCCGGCGAGCAGCTCGACGTCGTTGGGGCTGTCCCCGCAGGCGACCACGACGCCCCCGCGGGGGGAAAGGTGGGCCAGCAGCAGCGCCAGCACGCTGGTCTTGTCGTGGGCGCCCTGCAGGTGGAGGAAGCGGTTGCCCCTGAGGAGGCGGAGCCGCGACCGGCGGGGGAGGTGGGCCCGGAGGGTGTCGTCCCAGCCGGGAGGCACCACGAGGGGGAGGGTGGCCCGGCGGCGGCGCACCGCGGCGAGGGCGCCGCCGGACAGGGAGGTGATCGCCGCCAGCTCGCCGTCGTCGAGCTCCTCCAGGGTGCGGAGCGGGGCTCCGGAGCGCCTCCGCAACTGGATTGCCTCGTCGCGGAGGGTGTCCGCCGGCACGGCGCCGGGATCGAGGACGACCTCCCCGCCGGGCAGCAGGGCCCCGGCGCCGTTCTCGAAGCCGGCCGGGGTGGCCAGCTCGAGAACGCAGAGGAGTTCCGCCACCTCCTCCGCCGTCTTGCTGGTCACGGCGCACACGGGGACGCCGGCCGCGGTGAGGCCGCGTACCGCCGCCAGAGCCTCCGGCCGGAGCGATCCGTCGGGCTCGAGCAGGGTGCCGTCGAGGTCGGTGAAGACGACGCGAACTCTCATCCGTTGATCACGCCCCCCAGCTCGGAGACCGCCCTGACCAGCCGGGTGCCGGCCTCGGGGAGCGCCGAGCCGACGCGGGCCCAGTTGGGCAGCGACGGCGTGCCCAGGGGGTCCAGAACGAACTGCTCGCACGCCTCGCGAAGGGCGAGGGAGAAGGTGTCCACCGCCTCCTCCTCGGCGTGCCGGTCGAAGGCGAGGCCGTTGAAGGTGGCGACGGCGAAGTAGTCGGCCACGGCGTCCTCGGCGTAGCGCTGGTAGGCCACGCGCATGCTCTGGAACGATCCCTCCGGAAGCACGATGCCGGCGGCGGAGAGGGTACGCAGCAGGTGCTTGACGATGTCCACGGCCATGCGGTGCAGGCCGGTGGAGGGGTCCACGGGGGAGAGCGGCTGGTGCTTGTGCTCGAAGCGGTCCGCGATGTCCACCTGGCAGATGCGGCGGGGCGACCGCTGGCGCAGCACCTCGAACAGCAGGCCCACCTCGAGCCCCCAGTCTCCGGGGATGCGGATTCGGCGCAGGAGATCGGCCGAGAACGCCAGCTCCCCTGCCAGCGGGTAGCGGAACGCCGCCAGGTAGGACAGGAAGGGGTTCCGTCCCACCATGTTGCCGAGGGCCTGCAGGAGGGGGCGCATGAGGAGCCGCGTGACCCGGCCGTGCAGCCGGTCCGTGAAGCGGGCGTAGTAGGCCTTGCAGAAGTCGAAGGAGAGCAGCGGATTGAGGATGGGGTACACGAGGTTCACCAGCTGCGCCCGGCCGTAGTCGACCACGTCCGCGTCGTGGAACGCCACCGCCCCGGCGCGGCCCTCCGCGAGGATGTAGCCGATGGCCATCCACACCGCCCGGCCCTTGCCCGGCTCGGTGAGGCCGGTGACCCGCTCCTCGATCTCCTCGCGCACCTCGAGGATCGACGGTGCGTGGTTCCACAGCACCACGGTGCGGTGTCCGAGGGCCGCGAAGTACTCCAGGGCGTGGCGGTACCCCTGCTCGTCCGCGCGATCGAGGGAGATCACCACGGTGTCGATGAACGGCGCCTGCCGGATCTCCTGGACCATGGCGGCCAGCGCCGGCTGCTCGAGCTCGCTCAGGAGGGACGGGATGAGGAGAGTGACCGGGAGCCTGCGGGCGTACACGGCCACCTCGCGCTCGCGGCGCAGGAGGTCCTGGCCCGCCAGGCGGGGCAGGGTGGTGATGGGGCCTCTCTGGTGGAAGTCGGCCACCCCACGGCTCCTCTCATCGTGCGCGTGCGTCTTCCATTATACGGGCGGCGCCGTGCCGCGGCCGGCGTCAGTAGGCGAGGACGCTGTCCCGGACCACCGCCCGCCCTGCCTTGACCACGTGCCGGACCAGGTTGACGCCGAAGTGGTAGACCAGGTGGGCGGGGGAGGGCGCGTCGAGGACGACCAGGTCGGCCTGCTTGCCCGGCTCGACGCTGCCCAGCCGGTCGGCGCGGCCGAGGGCCGCGGCGGCGTTGAGGGTGGCCCCGACGAGGGCCTCGTCGGTGGACAGCCCGGCGCCCAGGCAGGCCAGGGCGATGATGCACGGCATCGACTCGGTGTGGGAGGAGCCGGGGTTGCAGTCGGTGGCCAGCGCGACGGGGACGCCGGCGGCGACGAGGGCGCGGACCGGCGCGTAGCGCTCGCGCAGGAAGAAGGAGACGCCGGGGAGCGCGATGGCCACGACGGAGCGCTCCGCCATGGCCGCCACGCCCGCCGGGGAGACGTGGAGAAGGTGCGAGGCCGCGGCCGCACCAACCTCCGCCGCGAGCTCGGCGCCGCCCAGGGGGCTCAGCTCGTCGGCGTGGAGGTGGAGCCGCCAGCCGTGGTCCCGGGCCGCCAGCAGCAGGCGGCGGCTCTGCTCGACCGAGAAGACGCCCCGCTCGCAGAACACGTCGGCGGCCTCGGCGAGGCCCTCGGCGGCCACGGCGGGGTAGATCTCTTCGGTCACGAGGCGGACGTAGGCCTCGGGATCGCCGCGCCCCTCGGGGGGCACCTCGTGAGCGGGCATGGCGGTGGCGGCGATCTCCACGGGGTGCCGCCGGTTGGCCTCTTGGAGCACGCGGAGCTGCTTGAGCTCGGTCTCGCGGTCCAGCCCGTACCCGGACTTCGCCTCGGTGGTGGTGGTCCCGGAGAGGATCTGGCGGTCGAGGCGGCCGAGGGTGAGGGCGAGGAGGTCGGCCGGGGAGGCCGCCCGGGTGGCCGCCACCGTGGCGACGATGCCGCCCCCTGAGGCGGCGATGTCGGCGTAGCTCTCGCCGCGCAGGCGGCGGTCGAACTCGCCCTCGCGGAAGCCGGCGAAGGGAAGGTGCGTGTGCGGGTCGACGAAGCCCGGCACGATGGTGCCGTCATGGGCATCCAGGAGCTCGTCGGGGGGAGGGAAGCGGCGGTCGTGCTCAGCACGGTCGCCGACGAAGACGATGGCGGGGCCCTCGCAACGGACCACGGCGCCGGGTGTGACCTCGAGGACCGACTGTGCCGGTCCGGCGGCCGCCTGCGTGCCCCTCGGCGTCGCCACGGTGCGGGCGCCGGTGAGCAGGAGGCTCAACGCTCGCCCTTCCCCTCCCGGACCCGGGGCCGCAGCAGGGCCACGGTGGAGGGCGTCGTGGTGCGGGCCTCGCTCGCCTCGTCGTCGCCGGCGAGGCCGACGAGGAGGTCGGCGAGGCGGCGGAGATCGGCCCGGGCCGCCCGGCGCCGGTCGCGGAGCTGGCCGCTGATGAGCTCGATGTTCTCCGCGCGGCGGGTCGCCTCCTCGAGCACGCGGTCGGCCAGGGACTGGGCCTCGGCGACGATCTGCTGCGCCCGCTCGTCGGCGCGCGCCACGGTGTCGTCGGCGGCGCGCTGAGCGGCCACCAGCGCCTGGCTGAGAGCGTCGGTTCGCTCCCGGTATTCTTCGATCTCGCGGGTGAGCCGGGCGAGCTGGGCCTTGAGCTCGCCGCGCACCCGGGTGTCCTCCTCGACCTGCTGGGCGATGAGGGCGAGGAACTCGCGCACGGCGTCGGGGTCGACGCCGTTGAGGCGGCGGGGAAACGCCGCCTTCTGGATCTCCAGTGGTGTCAGGCGTTGCATGGTCTGCTCCTCCGCTACCGTACCACGTCGCCCGTCACAACCGGGCTCCGAACAGGACCCGGCCGAGACGGACCCAGTCCGCCCCCTCCTCCACCGCCACGGTGAAGTCCTCGCTCATGCCCATGGAGAGCTGCAGGCGGCCCAGTCCGGTCCGGGCGGCGAGAGCCGCCGCGAGGGCGCGGAGCGCGGCGAAGTACGGGCGCGACCGCTCGGGGTCGGGGTCGTAGGGGGGGACGGTCATGAGGCCCGCGAGGCGGAGGTGCGGGCAGCGCGCCAGGACGTGCTCGGCCAGGGCGGGCGCGACCTCGGGACGCACACCGCTCTTCTGCTCCTCGCCGCCGACGTTGACCTCCATGAACACGGGCAGCACCCGGCCGCCGCCCTCGAGGAGGGACTCCAGGCGGTCGGCGAGGACGGCGCGGTCCAGCGACTCGAGGACGTCGAACAGCTCCAGGGCCTCGCGCGCCTTGTTGCGCTGCAGGGGTCCGATCATGTGCCAGGGCGTGGGTGCCGCGACGCGGGGCCGCTTCTCCGCGGCCTCCTGCACCCGGTTCTCCCCGATGGCGTCCACGCCGGCGGCGACGGCCTCGGCCACCGCCTCTGCGGGGTGGGTCTTGCTCACCCCGACGATGTGGACGGCGTTCGCGTCGCGGCCGCTCCGCGCGCAGGCGCCGGCGATGCGGCCGCGGACCTCCTCGAGCCTGGCGGCCAGGGTGCTCACTGCAGGACTCCGGGCCGGGGCAGTGTGGAGGCGCGGGAGTCGATGGCCGCGTTGGCGAGGCGGTCGGCGTCGGTGTTGCGCTCCCGCCGGACGTGCTCGATCCCGAAGCGGTCGAGGCGCCGCACCAGGGAGGTGGCGTGACGCCACAGGGGGACCAGGTGGGGGGCGCGCACCCGGTAGACGCCCCGCAGCTGCCGGACGAGGAGCTCCGAGTCGGACCGCACCTCGAGAACCTTCACCCCCAACGCGAGGGCCCGCTCCAGGGCGGCGATGAGGCCGGCGTACTCGGCCACGTTGTTGGTGGTGACGCCGAGGTAGAGGGTGTGCTCCTCCCGGCGTCCGTCGGCCAGCTCGAGCACGACCCCGCAGCCCGCCTCGCCGGGGTTTCCGCGGGAGCCGCCGTCGATGGCCGCCGTGGCGCTCGCGGAGGGGGTGGCCTTCACGACGGGAACTGCTCGGGATCGTAGAGGAGCCGCCGGCAGGTGTCGCAGGACTCCATGGTCTCGGCGGCGCGCACCAGCTGAACCAGGGCCGGGCGGAGCTCGGCGTGGCACGCCGAGCAGGCGGTCTCGTCGAGGGGCACCACGGCCAGGGGCTTTCTCGACGTCCACAGCTTCTTGAACCGGGCCACCGACTCGGGCCCGAGCTCGCGCTGGACGCGGCGCAGCTCCCGGTCGACCTCCTGGAGCCGGACGGTGAGCTCCTCCCGGAGGGTCTCCCACGTCGCCTCGGCGGCCTCGCGCTGCTCGCGCTCCTCGGGGGACTCGGCGGAGAGCTCCGCCACCGAGGTCTTGAGGCTCTCCAGCTCCTCGAGAATCGCCAGCAGCCGGTCCTCCTTCGCCTTGAGCTGCTGCTCCACGAAGTCCAGCTCGGTGACGACGGCGGTGAGCTGCTTCATGTTGGTGACCTGGCTCTTCTGCTTGCGGAAGTGGTCCCGCTCCTCACGAAGGGCGTCGGCCTCGCGCTGGAGGGTCCGCTGCTCGGTGCCGAGCTCGTCCTGGCGGGCCCTCTGGGTCTTGAGGGTGCTGTTCCTTCCGGCGTGGGACGAGCGCAGCTCAACGAGCTCGGCCGGGGGGGTGTCCCGTTCGCGCCGCAGGGCCGCGCGGCGCTCGAGCAGGCGTTGCAGTGCGATGAATCCCGCGAGCTCCTCGCGGACTGTCACCGTCCCTCCCGTGGGGAGAGACGGGACAGGAGGTGGTGCGGGCTCGGTTGTGTCTCCACGCGTTCCTCCGGGCTGGTGGGTCCACCAGGATTCGAACCTGGGACCAACCGGTTATGAGCCGGCAGCTCTGACCGCTGAGCTATGGACCCGGCAGACAGCAATTGTATGACTGCGCGGGTCCCGAGGCAAGGCGGGCCAGCTTCGTGGCAGGAAACGGCCCGGGGCGCGAAGACCGCCCCGGGCCGCGTACATGTTCGTCAGCGGCGTGCCCCTCAGCCGATCATGTCCAGGTAGGGCTTGAGGAGCTTCGCCCGGGAAGGGTGGCGCAGCTTGCGCAGCGCCTTCGACTCGATCTGGCGGATGCGCTCCCGGGTCACGTTGAAGGCCCGGCCCACCTCTTCCAGGGTGTGCTCGGTACCGTCGCCGAGCCCGAAGCGCCGGCGCAGGACCTCGGCCTCGCGCGGGGTGAGCGTGCGCAGCACGCCGTCGGCCTGGGCCTTGAGGCTGGCCGCGATCACGGCGTCGATGGGCGAGACCGCCGAGCGGTCCTCGACGAAGTCTCCCAGGTGGGAGTCCTCCTCCTCGCCGATGGGAGTCTCCAGCGAGATGGGCTCCTGGGCGATCTTCATGATCTTGCGGACCTTGACCACCGGGATCTCCATGCGCTCGGCGACCTCCTCGGCGGTGGGCTCGCGTCCCAGCTCCTGGACGAGCTGGCGCTGGGTGCGGGTGAGCTTGTTGATGGTCTCGATCATGTGCACCGGGATGCGGATGGTGCGCGCCTGATCGGCGATGGCCCGGGTGATGGCCTGGCGGATCCACCAGGTGGCGTAGGTCGAGAACTTGTAACCGCGGCGGTACTCGAACTTGTCCACGGCCTTCATGAGGCCGATGTTGCCCTCCTGGATGAGGTCGAGGAACTGCAGGCCGCGGTTGGTGTACTTCTTGGCGATTGAGACCACGAGCCGGAGGTTGGCGACGATGAGCTCCTGCTTGGCGCCGTCGGTCTCCTGCTCGCCCATGCGTACCTCGGAGATGACGCGACGCAGCTCCTCGTAGGGCACCGTGAAGCGCGCCTCGATGGACTCGAGCTCCGCGCGGTAGCGCTTGATGCGGTCCTCGTAGAAGGCGCGCCGCTCGGCGTTGCGCTCTGTCCTGAGCTTGACGTCGTCCCGGCGGATGGTGGTGATGGGAATCGAGAAGCTCCGCTCCACCTCGGCAAGGAACGTGACCAGGCGGTTCCGGGTGGTGGTTGTGAAGTCGGTGGAGCGCACCAGCACCGAGACGTCGCCCGCCAGGGTGTCGATCTGCTGGAGGAGCTCGTCGGCGCGCCGGCTGCCCCGCTTGCAGCGGCGCAGGCGCTCCTTGAGCTGCTTGGACTGCTCGTCCAGCTCGCGCATCTGGGCGAAGATCTTCATGGTCTCGGCGACCCTCGCCTGGCTGCGCTCGTCCAGCTCGGCGTTGAGGCCGGCCAGGATGTCCCGCGCCATGCGCCGGTCGCGGCGGGCGATCTCGTTGGCGCGCAGGAACAGCTCCAGGATCTGCTGGCTCGAGGCGAGAGCGCAGAACACGCGGGCCTCGCCGGACTCGATGCGCCGGGCGATGGAGACCTCGCCGTTGCGGTCCAGGAGCTTGACCGTGCCCATCTCGCGGAGGTACATCCGCACGGGGTCGTTGGTCTTCTCCAGCAGGGCAGGGTCCATCAGCACCCCGGCGGGCTGGCTGTCTCCGGGCTCCTTGCTCTCCTGGGCGGAGTCCTCGTCGCTGCTGGGCACCTTGTCGGCGCTCTCGATGATCTCGATGTCCGTCTCCGCGAAGCGCAGGTAGATCTCGTCGAGCTCCTCCGGGGAGGACGCGATGTCCTCCGGCAGGACCTCGAGCACCTCGTCCACCAAGACGTATCCCCTCTCCCTGCCCAGTGTCAGCAGACGGGCCAATTCAACGTACTTTTCTTCGACACTCAACGCAGCAGCCTCCCCATCTCACCGCCGGATCCCCCGGACCCGGACGGCTGGATCGTGTCAACCGTCGTTTCTTCCGGCGGAGGACCGCACCCTGGTACCGTGGGTCCCCTCCACGTCGCTGGCGCGATGCCGCGGTTCCCGCCACATCCCCCGCCGCTCGCCCCAGTCTTCGCACCGATGCCACACCCTCCCGGGCCCTCCAAGCTCCCGGCGCGTCGACGGACCTCCCGCGCCCGCTCCCGTCGCGTTGCCGCTGCGGGTTCGGCGCATCCTCGACGCCTTCGCTTCGGAGCATGATGAGAATTGCGGCTTCGCTCGATGAGCGTGTTGTGCGCTGGTTTGTCCCAAAGCTCCCTCGATCACCGGCGTGGAGCTCGGTATCGACGTCCCCGCACACCCCACGATGTTGCGCCGCGCGCGGCCGCTGCGGCTCACCATCCCCAATGTCGGGCGCGGTTGCCGAAATTTCAAGGGTACCCAACGGTGCCGGTCCGAGGCAAGCCGGTGCGCGTCTCCGGCGGGTGCGCTCAGCCCTTGCGCGGAGAGCGGAGCGCCGGCTCCAGCCGGGCCAGGATGGAGTCCCGGTCCCGCTTGAGGTGCATGAGCTCGTTGATCCGGCCGAGGATCTCCGTGGCGCCGGCCTCGTCGCCCTCGCGCCGGGCCTTCTCGAAGGCCGCCCGCGCCTCCTCCATCCGGCGCTTCCACGTCTTCTCCCACGGCTTGCGCAGGCTCTCCCCGAGCCGGTCGGGGCTCGTGGGCGGGATGGCGTGCTCGAGGCCTGCCAGGCAGCTGCGTGCGCGGGGGTCGTCGAGGGCTCCGAGCAGGGCGGCCGGCCCGGGAACGGCGCCGTCCTGAGCGATCTCCAGGGCGGCGCGGAGGATCCTCGAGGCGACGGGGTGCTCGAAGGTGAGGGGGTCCATTGCGGTGAGGAGGTCGCGCCGGCGCCCCTCCGGCAGGTCGATGAGCACGGCGCGCAGCAGCGCCCACTCCCCCGGTGCGGAGGCCAGGTCGTCCTCGGGCGTCGGCGCCGTGGCAGGGGAGGGCAGCCCGTGGTGCCCCAGCTCCCCCACCGGGACGCCGGCGGACCTGGCGAGCTCCTCGCGGAGGGCGAAGCGGCGCACGGGGTTGGCCGCGCAGTCCGCGATCTCCAGCACCCCCGGCAGGCGGCCGCGCCGCTCGGTGAGCGTGGTTCCCAGCTGGCGGACGAGCAGCTCGGCGACGGGCAGCGTCTGCCCGAGGAGGGCCGAGAACGCCTCCGCGCCTCCGCGGCGCACCACGTCGTCGGGGTCCTGGCCCTCCGGGAGCAGCAGCACCGAGACGTCCACGTCGGCGCCGAGCAGGGCGCGGACCGCGCTCAGCGCCGCCTGTCGGCCGGCCGCGTCGCCGTCGAAGCAGACCACGACCCGGCCGACCTTGCGGGCGAGCTCGCGGACGTGGTGCTCGCTGAGGGCGGTCCCCAGGGTCGCCACGGTGTCGGTGAACCCGGCGTGGTGGAGGGCGATGCAGTCGAAGTAGCCCTCCACGACGATGGCCCGGTCGGTGTCGGCGAAGGCCCGGGCCGCCCGGTCCATGGCGAAGAGGACGTGGCTCTTGGAGAACAGGGCGGTCTCCGGCGAGTTCAGGTACTTGGGGGGGTCGTCGCCCAGGGCGCGGCCGCCGAAGGCGACGATGGCGCCCCGAGCGTTGCGGATCGGGATCGTCACGCGGTTGCGGAAGCGGTCCCACACCCGCCCGCGCTCGCCCCGCACGACCAGGCCGGAGGCGACGAGCTGCTCCTCGGGGTACGTCCTGATCAAGGCGTCGTGGAGGTCGCGCCAGGCGTCGGGAGCGTAGCCGAGGCCGAACTCGGCGGCCACCGTGGCCGGGATGCCGCGGCGCTCCAGGAACGCCCTCGGCGGATCGTCGCCGAGGCGCCGGAAGAAGAGGTTCTGAGCGGCCTCGAGCAGCTCGGACAGGACGTCCTGCTCCTCCCGGCGGCGGCGCGAGGCCGGCGAGGCGGCCGGCAGCTCCACGCCGAACTGCCGGGCGAGGCGCTCGACGGCTTCGGGAAAGGCGACGCGCTCAACCTCCATGACGAAGTCGATGACGTCGCCGCCCCGCTTGCAGCCGAAGCAGTAGTAGGTGCCCTTCTCACGGGAGACCGAGAAGGACGGGGTCTTCTCGCCGTGGAACGGGCACAGGCCCACGTGGTTGCGGCCGGTCTTGCGCAGCGTCAGATACTCGCCGACCACCGTGACGATGTCGGCCGCCTCGCGGAGGCGGTCAAGGACGGGGCGCGAGAGGTCGTAGCCGCTCACCGGGCCTCCAGCTCGGCCTCGGTGGCCCCGGTGCCGCCGCGCGCCTGCGGCGGATGGCCGAACGACACCACCGCGGGGTGCTCCGCCAGGACCTCGCGCACGACGGCCCGGATCACCCCGGAGCCGTGGCCGTGGACCACCCTCACGTGGCGCACGCCGGACAGGTAGCAGTGGTCCAGGAAACGGAGCAGCTCCTCCCGCGCGTCCTCCCGGCTGTAGCCGAGGAGCTTGAGCTCGGCGGCGGCCTCCGCCGCCGGCGCGACGACGCTGGTCTCCACCGTGGGCGCGCCCGGGGGAGGCGCGACCGGGATGCAGTCGGCCGCCTCCACCCACATCCGCGTCCCTCCGGCGGTGATCTCCACGCGGTCCCCCTCGGTGCTGAGCACCGTGGCGGTGGTGGAGCCGCCGCGCAAGCGGACGCGGGCCCCGGGCGCCAGGGCGGGTGGGGGAGGGGGGGTCGCGGCGGCTTCCTCGCCTGCATCCACGAGGCTCAGAGCCCGGTGTCGCAGGGAGGCGACCCGCTTGCGGCCGGGGAGCTCACCGGCCTCGCGGGCCCGCTGGAGCTCGCCGAGGACCTCGTCGAGGCGCTCGCGGCTGCGCCGCCGGAGGCGCTCCCGCTCCTCCTCGAGCCGCGCCCGCAGCCGGGTCTCCTCCCCGGCCAGCTCCTCGCGGCGGTGCTCCAGGCTGTGCCGCGCGTCGCGCAGCCGCGACCGCTCCAGGGCGGCCTCGTCCCGCTCCCGCTCCAACGCCTCGCGCTCCTGCTGGAGGCGCTCGAGGTAGGTGTCGATGGTGAGGAAGCCGCGGGAAACCATCTCCCGCGCCCGCCCCAGCAGGGCGGCCGGGACGCCGCACCCCTCGGCGATGGCGAGCCCCCGGGAGCGCCCCGGGAGCCCGAGCCGGAGGCGGTAGGTGGGCCGGCCTCGGGTCTCGTCGAACCCCATGGCGCCGTTGACGGCGCCCTCGAGGTGCTCGAGGTGGGCCGCCACGGTGGTGAGGTGGGCCGTGGCCACGGTCCAGCACCGGCGGCGGGCGAGCTCCTCGAGGATGGCGGCGGCGAGGGCGGCGCCCTCCTCCGGATCGGTCCCGGAGCCCAGCTCGTCGTAGAGCACCAGCGTGCGCTCGTCGGCGGCGGCGAGCAGCTCGGCGGTGGCGCGCATGGCGCCGGAGAAGGTCGACAGGTCCGACAGGAGGTTCTGCTCGTCGCCGATGTGGCACCAGACCCGTGAGAAGGCGGGCAGGACGCTGCCCTCCTCGGCGAGGACCGGAATGCCGGCCTGGGCCATCAGCGCGGTCAGCCCGATGGTCTTGAGCGCCACCGTCTTCCCCCCCGCGTTGGGGCCTGAGAGTAGCAGGAGGCGGTCGCCGTCGGGGACGTCCAGGTCGAGGGGGACGACGGGGCGGCGGGAGCCCTCCTCGCCCAGGGCCTCCCGGCGCAGCGGCGCCAGCGACGGGTCGAGGAGGGGGTGCCGGGCGCTCACCAGGCGGAGCCGTCCGGCGCCGCCGGGCGGCAGGAGACGGGCCTGGCAGGCGCGGCCGAACAGGATGCGGGCCTGGAAGGCGTCGAGCTCGGCGAGGGTGGCGGCGGCCGCGAGGATCGCGTCGCGCTGGCGGGCGATGGCGGCGGCGACCTCCCGGATCACCCGCTCCTCCTCTTCGCGGGCCACGGAGCTCGCCTCGATGAGGGCGTTGTTGAGCTCCACGACGGCCATGGGCTCCACGAACAGGGAGGCGCCGGAGCCCGAGGAGTCGAGCACGAGACCGGGCACGGCGTGGCGCTCGCCCGAGGGCACCGGCACGCAGTAGCGGTCGCGGCGGATGGTGAACGGTGCGGTGAGCTGGGGGTGCTCCCGGCGCAGGCGGTCGAGGGCCGCCACGATGGCCTGACGGCTGCGCTCCCGCGCGGCGCGGGCCCGGGACAGGGCGGGGCTCGCCGTGTCAGGGACCTGCCCGTTGGGGTCGATGCGCTGCTCGCAGTAGGCCAGCAGGCCGTCGAGGGAGGGGATTCGGTCCAGGCGCGCCACGAGCTCCGGGCCGAGGTTTCCCGCCGCCTCCAGGAAGCGCCGGACCTCGACGATTCTCCGCACCACCGCGACGAGCCTGTTGAGATCGTCGACGGCCAGGTCGGTGGCGGCACCGCCGGCCAGCAGCCCGGCGTCGTCGATGCCGGAGAGGGTGAGGGCCCCCCGGGCGGTCACGAGGGTCTCGACCTCCCGCGCGAGGCCGAACGAACGCGACCCGTCCCCGGCGTCAAACCGGGGACGGGTCGAGAGGATCAACTGCTGTCCGCTCTCGGTCCGCGCGTGGGAGGCGACCAGCTTCAAGACGCGGTCGAACTCCAGCGCCGCGAGCGTCTGTGTCATGGAGCTCCGGACTACAGCAAGCCGGCCTTCCGTTGCTGGGCGAGCTTGCGAAGCATCTTCTTCCGCGCCTGGATCAGCTTCCGCTTGCGCTTCACGCTGGGCTTCTCGTAGTGCTGCCGCTTCTTGATCTCCGAGAGAATTCCCGCCTTCTCGCACTTCCGCTTGAAGCGGCGAAGCGCCTGCTCGAACGACTCGTTGTCGCGAACCTGCACCGCTGTGGGCATCCTGAGCCTCACCCCCAATCCCCGCCCATTTGCTCTCCTCGGACCGACCAAGAGCGTGGCGATAGGGAATGAAGAGTCTACCGGAGCGACGCCGGGCGGTCAATCCCGCGCCGGGCTACTGCTCCTTCACGTTCCACTTCTTGGCGTAGAGCTTGCCCTTGTCGAAGTAGAGCGCCGCGACCTCGTTGTCCTCCCGGTTGAACAGCCACGAGGTGATCTTCTTGCCCCGCACCTCGTTCTCTCGGATGTTGGCGTAGAACGGGGTCCCGGTGAGCTCCTTCACCTGGTCCTCGCTCATGCCCTTGCGGACGCTGTCGAAGCGCTCCTTGGACAGGTAGCGGTAGCTCTTCGCGTGGTCGAGGGTCGAGGTCAGCTCCTCCGGGGCCTTGGCGCCGACGGCCTCGAAGTAGCCCTGAGCGGTCTCCAGGAGGTCGATGGCCTTGCGGTAGTCGCCTGCCTGGCTCATGAAGTCCTTGGCGTTCTGGATCGCCTCGTCCGCGTAGAGGAGCAGCGCCTCGTGCGTCTCGGGCGCCTTGGGCGTCTCGTTGAGCGCCACGTTGAGGAACTCGGCGAGGGTGCCCTGGTCCTTGGTGAACGCCTCGTCGAAGGTCGCCTGGTCCGTCTTGAGCTGCTGCTCGAGCTCGGTCTTCCGGGTCGACTCCTCGGGCGTGAGCCGGGACTTGGAGTTGAGAGTGGCGAGCTCAGCCTTGACCTTCTCCAGCTGCTCGCGGGCGCTCGTCAGCTCGGCGTGGGCGGCCTTCACCTTGGCCAGCTCGGCGGTGATGTTGAAGTTCGAGGTCTTCGACTCGCCCGCATTCTTGCCGCAGGCCGAAAGGCCCAGGAGCGAGACGGTGACGAGAATGATTGGCAGGGCAACCCACTTCGAACGCATGACAGCCTCCTTCGTCCCTCGTGAAAAAGTTACCAAAGTACGGCCCCGGCGGCAAGGAGCCGTTTCCTTGACATGCTTTGTCGCGAAAACTGATAATGCCGCTCGGGATGAGTCCGGGACGGAGGCACAAATGACGGATGAGCACGAGGCCCTTCTCGCAGAGCTGGAGCAGGCGCGGGGACGCGCAACGAGCCTGTTGCAGGCGAAGATCCAGGCCGTCGTCGAGCAGCTCCAGGACGCGACGGCACGAGCCGTGGCCGATCTCAACGTCGTACTGCCGCCGGACCCCGAGACGCTGCTGCCGCTCGCCGAGACGGCCGGGCGCCTCGAGGCTCTGACGCCCCCTCCGCCCCCGGAGCCCGAGCCCGTGGTGGACCTCGAGGCGCTGCGCCGCCTGGATGCGGGTCGCGCGCAGTCCGAGGTGCTCCAGGAGCTTCTCCGGCAGGTCGGACCCTTCGGCGGCCCGCGCGGCATCCTCGTTTTCCGGGACGGGCGCTTCGCCGGCTGGGCCGGAGCGGGGTTCGACGGCCCGGATCCGGTGCGCGAGTGGCGGGGCGAGCTCGGCGGCGTCGGCGAACTGGAGCGAGCGTCGCAGGGCGTGGTGGTGCTGACCCGGTCGGCGGGGAACGAGGCGCTGCAGCAGTGGTTCGGTGACGCAGACCGGCGCGTGCTGCTGGTGCCCATGTCGCTGCGGGGGAAGATCGTCGGCGCCCTGGTGGTGGCCGAGGACGAGGGCCACCTGTCGGTGGAGATGGTCCAGCTCCTCACCTACGTGGCGGGTCTCCAGCTGGAGACGCTGACGGTGAGACCGCAGGTCCCCACCCCCGCGCTCACCGACGCCGAGCCTGGCTTCGAGGCGGCTGCCGCGGCCGAGGAGGAGCCGGAGTCCGTCTTCGAGGCCGAGGAGGAGGACGAGGCCTCCGTGTCGCCCGCGCCCGCCGTCGTGGAGGTCGAGGACGAGCCGGAGACGGCCGGCGCGACGTGGGAGGCGGAGCCGGTCGAGGAGGCCGTGGCGGTGGCTCCGACCGAGGCGGAGGAGGAGTTCGAGACCGGGACGCTGGCCGAGGCCGAGGCCGAGGCCGAGGTCGAGGAGGCAGAGGCGCCCGTCGCCGTCGCGGAGGAGGCCGTGGAGCCCGTCGAGGCCGGCGCCGCGGAGAGCGCCGAGGAGGCCGATGACGTCGAGTCGGCCACCGTCCACATGGAGGTCCCGGTCGCCCCCGTGACCGGGACCCGCCCTGCCGAGGAAGAGCGGAAGCACGAGGAGGCGCGGCGCTTCGCGCGGCTGCTGGTCTCGGAGATCCGCCTCTACAACGAGCAGGCCGTCCAGGAGGGCAAGGCGAGCAACGACATCTACCAGCGGCTCAGGGAGGACATCGACCGGTCCCGGGAGATGTACGAGCAGCGCGTGCCCGCGGAGGTGCGTGCCGCGAGCAACTACTTCTTCGAGGAGCTGGTGCGGATCCTCGCTGACGGCGATCCCGACGCGCTCGGCCTGTAGCCCTGCTCTGCCTCCGGAGACCTTCGATCACCTCCCCGAAACCCTGCCGGGGGGCCATCTGATGCGTGCCACCCCAAGAGCTCTTCTTCTCCTGTGCGCCGTCCTCGCGGCCTGCCGCGCCCCGGTGCCGCCGACCCTGGCAGGCGCCATGGCAGAGCGGGGGAGCGTCCGCGGGAGGGCCCGGGCGTTCCTCGACGTGGCGCTCAACGGCTCCCCCGCCGAGCGCGCACGGGCCGCCTATCTCTGGGGGTTGTTCGCCTGCGAGGGCGGCTCTCCGCGCGCGGGCATGCAGGGCTTCCGGCTCGCCGCGCCCACCGGCGGGCTCGCCCGTCTGGCGGTGCGCCGCATGGAGGACTGCCTGTCGCGCAGCCACGCGGGCCCTCTCCTGTGGCGGGAGGCCGCGTCGCTGCCCTGGGTGAGGAGCGATGAGCGGGTGCGGCTCGCCCTCGCCGGCGCCGAGGAGGCGGCGGAGCAGGGGCGCGTGGAGGCGGCCGCCGCGCTGGTGCCGCCGCCGGCGCAGCTGGAGGGCTCCGAGCGTCTCCGCGCCCTCATGGTGGAAGCTCGGCTGGGCACCGGGCCGCGGACCGCGGCACGGCGCGCCGTCGCCCGCGACTTTCCGCAGCGTTTCGCCGACCTGTTCCCGGGAGAGAGCCTGTCCCGCGTGACGGCCTCCCTGGCTCGGGAGGACCGGATCGCCCAGTCCCGGGCGTGGCTCGAGGCCGGCCAGCCCGCCGCGGCGCTACGGGCCGCGGCGGCCCTGGGGGGTGCGGGCGCGCCGGAGGCGGCACAGGCCGCCCTGGCGCTGCGCCGGTCGCGCACTGCCGTGCTGTGGGCGGACAGGATGAGCGACGCCGTCGGCGAGACCTGGCTGCTGCGGGCGGAGGCGTACCGGCAACTGGCCTGGGGGGCCTCGCCGGGGTCCAGGCAGGGCGACCTCCAGCGGATGCTGGCCGCGGCGCAGCGCGCCGTCGGCCTGGCGCGGGGCGAAGGGGACGCGGGGGAGGCGCTGATGCTCGAAGCCGAGGCGCTCACCGAGCTGGGCCGCTTCGCCGAGGCGGCGCCGCTGCTCGCCCGGGCGGAGGTCCGGGGCCAGGACCGGTGGGACTGGGTGTGGCGCCGGTTCGTGCTGCTCCAGGGCGCCCGCGGCCGCGCGGCGGTGGGTGACGACCTGGCCGACCGGAGCGCGACGGTGCGCGCCGCCCGGTTGGCCGCGTACTGGCACGGGTGCGCCACCGAGGCCACGGGCGGGCGCGCCGAGCTCGAGCGCCTCGCGGACTCCGGCTTCCCCGACCTGCCCGCCCAGTGGGCCGCCCGGCGTCTCGGCCGGGGGGGCGTGCCGGTCTCCCTCGAGCCCGGACCGTTCCCCACGGTGGAGCCGCCGGCCTGGGCGAACGACCTCATGGCGCTGAGCCGGGTCGCCGACGTCGTCTTCGCCTGGCGGGCACAGCTCGAGGGTGAGGCGGCACCGGACCGCGCCTGGCTGGGCCTGGTCCGGCTCGCGGATCTCACAGCACCGGCCTCGATCCCGCTGCTGCTGCGCGGTGAGCCCCGGCTGCTGGTCGGGCCCTGGACGGGGTTGCGGCGCTCACTGCTCGAGGCGTACCTCCCGCTCCCCTTCCGGGAGCAGGTGGAGGACGCCGCGCGGCAGGCGGGGGTGCCCCCGTGGGTCCTCGCCGGGGTGGCCCGCCAGGAATCCGCGTGGAACCCCCGGGCCCGCTCCCCGGCGGGAGCGCTGGGGCTGACCCAGGTCCTGCCCGGCACGGCGAGGGAGATCGTCCGTTTGGCGAGGCTTCCCCGCACCGCCGCCGGCAACCTCTTCGATCCCGGGACGAACCTGCGCATCGGCGCTGCCCTGCTGGCCCGCTGGAGGGAGCGCTTCGGCGGCTCCTGGACGGCCGCGCTGGCGTGCCACAACGCCGGTGAGCGTCGGGTCCGCGAGGTGTGGGACCGCGCTGGCGGCCGCGGCGGGCCCGAGTTCGTGGAGGGGCTCGAGATCCCCGAGACCTGGGACTACGTGCACCGGGTGGTGCTGTGGTCCGAGGGGTACAGGCTGCTGTACTGGCCGGAAGGGAAGGCCTACCCGTGGACGTGATCGAGGTTTCCTCCCAGCGCCGCCGGCAGCTCATCGACATCACCTCGTTCGTCCGCGAGGCGGTGGGCGCCGCGGAGATCGGCGACGGGGTGTGCCACGTCTTCGTGCCGCACACCACCGCGGCGGTGACGATCAACGAGAACGCGGATCCGGCGGTGGCGGACGACCTGCTGGCCGCCCTGGACGCCATGGTTCCCGGAGTGCGCTTCACCCACGCGGAAGGCAACTCCGACGCACACCTCCTCTCCACCCTCGTGGGTGCCTCGGAGACGATCCCCGTCTCCGGCGGCGAGCTCGCCCTGGGCCGGTGGCAGGGGATCTACCTGCTGGAGCTGGACGGGCCGCGGCGCCGCGAGGTGTGGGTCAGCTGCCTGAGGGTCTGACGGAGGCGTAGACCCCGACCAGCCGGTCCACCCGGGCCGCCGCGGAGAACCGCTCGAGCACGCGCCGGCGTCCGGCCTCCCCCAGGGAGGCGGCGAGCTCCGGTTCGCGG
Source organism: uncultured Acidobacteriota bacterium (assembly GCA_963751245.1). Classification (GTDB taxonomy): domain Bacteria; phylum Acidobacteriota; class Thermoanaerobaculia; order Thermoanaerobaculales; family Thermoanaerobaculaceae; genus CAVVTR01. Next base: position 482,312 of record CAVVTR010000007.1, read on the forward strand.
AGCAGGCGGACCACCGCCGCGGCCAGCGTGGCCACGTCCCGAGGCTCGACCAGGATGCCGGAGACCCCCTGCTCCACGAGCTCGGGGTTGCCGGCCACCGTGGTGGCCACCACCGGCTTGCCCAGCGCCATGGCCTCCCGGAGGCTGCCGGCGATCCCCGTGCCCGCCCAGGACGCGTCGACCACCAGGTCGCAGGCGGCCAGCACGTCGGGCATGTCCTCGCGCCGGAGTGTGGCCGCGACCGCCTCCCCCAGCCCCATCTCCGCGGCGGACTCGAGGACCGCCGCGCGCTGCCGCCGGGAGGCGCAGGCCACCAGCAGCAGCCGGGCCCCGGGGTGGGCCGCGAGGACCGCCGGGAAGGCGCGCAGCAGCTCCTTCCAGCCCTGCCAGTCGCGCATCCCCACGTGACCCACCAGGGGCGCTCCGGCCGCGACGCCCAGCTCCTCCCGGACGCGGCCGGGGTCGCAGCCCGACGGGTCGAATCGCGCAGGGTCCACCCCGTCGTAGACGACGGTGACCTTCTCGTCCTGCACCCGCCCCTCCCCGGTGAGCGCGGTACGAACCGCCTCGCAGGTGACGACGACGCGCTGGACGCGACGTGAGTGCAGGGCCAGGGCGCCGCCGAGGCCGATACGGAACGAGGAGCGCCGGCTCACAACCAGGGCGAAGGGCGCCTTCAGCATGGACGCCCCGGCGGCAACGCCGTGGGCGACGCGGCTGTAGGCGTGGACCACGTCGAGGCCGCGGGCGGCCGCCTCGGCGGCCAGCCGGCGCATGGAGCCGACGTCGACGCGGCTGCGCAGCGGCAGGGCGAGATGCTCCGCTCCGGCCTCCCGGCAGCGTCGGGCGACCTCCGCGTCGGGGCGGGTCACCACCAGCACGCGGTGGCCCGCCGCGGCGAGGCCGGAGGCCGCGTCGAGCACCTGCCAGACGTCGCCCTCGGCGAGGGAGGTGGTCTCCAGGACCTGGGCGATGGAGAGCATGGGCATCCGACCTCCGTGCGGGAAGCGACGGGCCGCAGGCGGAGGCCTGCGGCCCGTCGGGAACGTCGGTCAGTCGGCGAGAACGCTCACCGTCACATCACGGCCGTCGGCGGCGCGGGCTCGTCGGCGGCGCCGGCCTTGCGCAGCGGGACCAGGATCAGGTAGAGGGCGAGCGCGACCCCGAACACCACCGCCAGGAAGCCCACCGGCTGCGAGGTGATCTGCCAGAAGCGGTCGCGGAAGAACACGATGGCGGCGACGAACAGCCCCATCAGCGCCTCTCCCGCGATGAGGCCCGACGCGGCGAGCACCCCCGCGTTCTCGACCCGGGCGCGCTGGGCGCTGTTGTAGCCGCGGCGCGCCACGATGCGGTCCACGACCCAGCGGATGACGCCGCCCACGAAGATCGCGAAGGTGGTCTCGAGGGGCAGGTACATGCCCACCGCGAACAGCATGGGACTCTTGACCTTGACGAGGATGAGGGCGAGGCCCATGACGATGCCGACGATGACGAGCGGCCACGCCATCTCACCACCGACGATGCCCTGGGAGAGGGTGGCCATCAGCCCCGCCTGGGGCGCCGCGAGGGCGCGGTCGCCGAAGCCCGTGCCGCCCTGCTTGATGTTGGAGAAGTGGAGGACGTAGAGGGGGAAGAACATGACCGCGCCGGCGACGACGACGCCGATGAGGTCGCCCACCTGCATCTTCCAGGGAGTACCGCCGAGGATGTGCCCGACCTTGAGGTCCTGGAGCATCTCGCCGGCCACCGCCGAGGAGACGCACACCACGCTGGCGACGCCCAGCACCGCGGCGACGCCCTTGGTGCCGGACACCCCGATGACGACCATGACCAGGGCGGCGACGATGAGGGTGGCGAGGGTGAGGCCGGAGACCGGGTTGTTGGAGGATCCGATCATTCCGACGAGGTTTCCGGACACGGCGGCGAAGAAGAAGCCGGTCACCAGCATGACCAGCGCCGCGGTGACCGCGCCGCCGATGGAGCCGGCGAAGTAGGCGTAGAGGATGACCATCAGGATGAAGGTCGCGGCGACGCCGAGCAGCACCACCTTGAAGTTGAGGTCGCGGTCGACGCGGCTGGTGGCGGCGTGGGCCTCGGCGGACTTCTTGAGGTCGCTCACCGCGCGCTTCATGCCGGCGCCGAGGTTCTGGCGCATCCTGTAGAGGGTGTACACGGCGCCCACGAGCATGCCGCCCACGGCGATGGGCCGCACCACGAACTTCCACAGGTGGTCGGACAACGCCACCCAGGTCGACGTGGCGGCGGGGTCGCCGCCGATGCTCTGGGCGAACGAGTCGATCAGGTTGGGTCCGAGGAAGTACACCAGCAGGGGCACGAACAGCCCCCAGGCGAGCAGGCCCCCGGCAAAGTTCAACGAGGCCAGCTCGGGGCCGATGATGTAGCCGACGCCCATGTAGGCGGGGCTCACCGCCGGGGCCGAGATCGTCGAGACCCCGCCCGCCTTCACGGCGTAGCTGTCCGAGCGGTAGCCCATCCGGACGATGCTTTTCCCGATCTGGCCCACGTGCATGATGAAGTCGTTGGAGGCCCGGAACAGGTTGAGGTCGCCGAGTACCTTGACGAAGGCGCCCACTCCCATGGCCCGGAACAGCTGGACGGCCGCGTCGGCGCCCCGCTGGCCGGCCTTGTGGATCTCCGAGGCGGCCACCGACTCGGGGAACGGCAGCTCGGGGTCCTCCACCATGACGCGGCGCAGCATCGTGACGAAGAGGATGCCGAGGATGCCGCCGACGATCATGAGCGCGGTGGCGAGAAGGTAGTCCTTCACGGTGTTGAAGGACCAGATGTGGAGGATCACGAAGGCCGGGATGGTGAAGATGGCCCCCGCCGCCACCGACTCGCCGATGGACCCGACGGTCCGGGCGAAGTTCTCCTCCAGGAGGCTGCCCTTCATGAGCCGCAGGACGGCCATGCCGATGACCGCGGCCGGGTAGGTCGCGGCGATGGTCATGCCGGCCTTCAGGCCCAGGTAGGCGTTGGCCGCGCCCAGGATGACGGCCATGAAGAGGCCGAGGATGAGCGCCCGGATGGTGAACTCGCGCATGTTGGAGTCCGCGGGCACGAACGTGGTGAAGCCTTTCTCACTCATGGAGTCTCCTTCGTCGCCAGGTGGGACGGCGTCGCGTCGTCGGGAAGGCCGAGCGAGGGGCGCCGGGGCCCGTACCCCGCCACGCCTGCCGCGGCCGGCTCCCGCTCCCGCTGCACGCGGCCTCCCGGAAGGTGTTCCGTTGACACGTCGCAGCATTCTACACACTTGAGCCACGAACGCACACCACCCTCACTCCGGTGGCGCGGGCCGGACGGGCCCTCGTTCGATCGTCAAATATGATTCCAGATAACTAAGATTATCGATTCTTCTACTTGACAATGAAACACTAAGATTCTATGTTGTGCTGTGCGGGCCGCGCTTTGCGCCCGCTGGAGGCGCAACCGTGAGTGCGAACAACTTCACCGTCAAGGCCGGCGAGGCCATGCAGGCCGCGTTCGCCGCCGCCGCCGCCCGGGGCAATCCGGAGACCATCCCCTCTCACCTGCTGCAGGTGCTCCTCGACCAGGAAGAGGGCCTGGCGCCGCGTCTCCTGGGCAAGGTGGGCGTTTCCCTCGCGGAGCTGAGGCGCGACGTGTCCACGGACCTCGGCCGCCTGCCCTCGGCCCAGGGCGGCGCCGAGCCGCAGCCGTCCCGCGACTTCCGACAGGTGCTCGAGGCCGCCACCACCATCGCGCCGCAGTTCCAGGACGAGTACGTCTCGGTCGAACACCTGCTCATGGCGCTGACCCAGGTCCGCGGCAGCTCCGCCGCGCAGCTCCTCGCCCGCCACGGCGTGACGCCGGAGACGCTCCTGCACGCGGTGCAGGACCTGCGCGGCTCCCACCGGGTGACCGACGCCAGCCCCGAGGAGAAGTACGAGGCGCTGAGGAAGTACGGCCGGGACCTCACCGAGCTCGCCCGCGCGGGCAAGCTGGATCCCGTGATCGGCCGCGACGACGAGATCCGCCGTGTCATGCAGGTGCTCACCCGGCGCACCAAGAACAACCCCGTGCTCATCGGCGAGCCCGGCGTCGGCAAGACGGCGGTGGCCGAGGGGATGGCGCAGCGCATCGCCACCGGCGACGTGCCGGAGCTGCTGCGAAAGCGGCGCATCGTGGCGCTGGACCTGGGCGCCATCATCGCCGGGACCAAGTACCGCGGCGAGTTCGAGGACCGCCTGAAGGCGCTGCTCAAGGAGGTCGTGGACTCCGAGGGCGAGGTGATCCTGTTCATCGACGAGATCCACACCCTGGTGGGGGCGGGCTCCGCGGAGGGCTCGATGGACGCGGCCAACCTCCTCAAGCCGGCGCTGGCCCGCGGCGAGCTCCACTGCATCGGTGCCACCACCCTCACCGAGTACCGCAAGTACATCGAGAAGGACGCCGCCCTGGAGCGGCGCTTCCAGCCCGTCGTGGTGGGGGAGCCCTCGGTGGAGGAGACCATCGCCATCCTCAGGGGCCTCAAGGAGCGCTACGAGGTCCACCACGGGGTGCGCATCACCGACGGCGCCCTGGTGGCGGCGGCAACGCTGTCGTCGCGATACATCACCGACCGGTTCCTGCCCGACAAGGCCATCGACCTGGTGGACGAGGCGGGCTCCCGGCTGCGCATCGAGATCGACTCGCTCCCCACGGAGATCGACGAGCTGCAGCGCACCTCCCTGAAGCTCGAGATCGAGAAGCGTGCCCTGGGCAAGGAGCGCGACGCCGCCTCCAAGGAGCGCCTGGCCGAGATCGAGAACGAGCTGGCCGAGCTCAAGGAGCGGGTGGAGGGGATGAAGGCCCAGTGGCAGCGCGAGAAGGAGCTCATCGAGCGGATCCGGGGCCTCAAGGAGGCCGTCGAGACCGCCCGCGAGGAGGCCGAGAGGGCGGAACGCAACGGCGACCTGGAACGGGCCGCCGAGCTGCGTTACGGGGAGCTGGTCCGCCTCGACGGCGAGCTCGCACGGGCCTCGGAGGCGTTGCGGAGCCACCAGGCCGAGGTCGGCACGCTGCTGGCCGAGGAGGTCACCGAGGAGGCCATCGCCGAGGTGGTGGGCCGGTGGACCGGAATCCCGGTGTCACGGCTCCTGGAGGGCGAGAAGGCCAAGCTCCTGGAGATGGAGGACCGCCTGCGGCAGCGGGTCGTGGGGCAGGACGACGCCGTCCTCGCGGTGGCGACGGCGGTGCGGCGCGCCCGGGCGGGGCTCAAGGACCCCAGCCGGCCCGTCGGCTCGTTCCTGTTCCTCGGGCCCACCGGCGTCGGCAAGACGGAGCTCGCCCGCGCACTGGCGGCGTTCCTGTTCGACGACGAGAGGGCGATGGTCCGCCTCGACATGTCCGAGTACATGGAGAAGCATACGGTGTCGCGGATGATCGGCGCCCCGCCCGGCTACGTCGGCTACGAGGAGGGCGGCCAGCTCACCGAGGCGGTGCGGCGCCGGCCCTACTCCGTGGTGCTGCTGGACGAGGTCGAGAAGGCGCACCCGGACGTCTTCAACGTGCTCCTGCAGATCCTCGACGACGGGCGGCTCACCGACGGCAAGGGCCGCACGGTGGACTTCCGCAACACCGTGGTGATCATGACCTCGAACATCGCCTCCGAGGTGATTCACGACTTCTCCGAGGCCGAGCGCGACGCCATGCTCCAGCGCGTCCAGGGGGAGCTCAGGCGGCACTTCCGCCCCGAGTTCCTCAACCGCATCGACGAGGTGCTGGTGTTCCACCGCCTCGGCGAGGAGCACATGAAGGCGATCGTGGAGATCCAGCTGGCCCGGCTCAACCAGCTGCTCGCCGACCGCCACATCGTGGTGGAGGCCGACGATGCGGCGCTGGGCTTTTTGGCCCACGAGGGGTACGACCCGGACTTCGGTGCGAGGCCCCTCAAGCGCACCATCCAGCGCCTGGTGCAGGACCCCCTGGCGCGCATGGTGCTGGCCGGCGAGGTCGCCGACGGCGACACCGTGTCGCTGTCCGTGCGCGACGGGGCGCTGGGCCTCGAGGCGCGGCACCGCGAGGGGGGAGCGCCGGGCTGAGACGCTCAGACGCCCACGAAGGCGATCACCAGCATCACCGCGAGCCCCGCCAGCATCGACAGCACGGCGCCCCGCCGCCGGCCGCGGACGTGAAACGCCTCGGGCAGCAGGTCCATGGTCGCGACGTAGAGGAAGGTCCCTGCCGCCAGCGCCGTGGGGATCTGGACCGCCCGGGGGCTCAGGTCGGCCATGAGGACGTACGCCGCCACGGCGCCCAGCGGGGTCATCAGGGCGAAGGTGACGAGCAGCGCCACGGAGCGGCGGACGGGGAAGCTGGACAGCCGCAGGACCGTGGCCAGGGAGAACGCCGCCACCGCCTTGTGGGCGACGATGGCGAAGAACATCACGAAGCCCAGGCGCGGGTCGGCGAGGATGCCGACGCCGAGGGCGACCCCGGCGGTGAGGCTGTGGATGACGAGGCCCACGAACGCCGCCGTGCCCACCACGTCGTGCCGGTGCGGGCAGTCGGGCCCGCAGTCCTCGTCGTGGTGGGTGGCCGTGAGCTGCTCGAACAGCAGGATGAACAGGAAGCCGGCGAGGACGAAGACGAAGGCGTCCTTGGAGGCCCGCACGTCGGGCAGCAGGTGGAAGAAGACGGCGCCGAGGAAGACCCCCGCGCCGAAAGCGATGAACAGGTGCAGGACATCGGAGCGCCAGTGCCTGAGGAACGGCAGGACGGCCCCGATGGCCGCGAACAGGAAGATCACCGTGACGTACTCGAGTAGCAGGGTCATCCTGGCCTTTTCCCTCCCCGCCGATGAGGCGGTGCCCGCCCGCGAGGCCCCCTGGCGGGGGCGGGCGCCGGCCTCCTCATCCAAGTAGACCACAACTCGGCGCCGCCGCGTGGCTTCCTCGTTGCATTCCGCACGGAGCACGGCTACCGTGCCTGTCAGGGGGAAGGCGCCGTGGACCTGCCCGTCGAAGGAGTCCTGCATCCCGCAAGCGTCGCCGAGGCGGCCGCGATGCTGGGCGCCGACCCCGGGGCACGGCCCCTGGCCGGAGGCACCGATCTCGTCGTGCAGCTACGGGACGGCCGCTGCCGGGCCAGGCGCCTCGTTGACCTCTCGGGCCTCGGGCTCGCCTCCATCCACGAGCGGGAGGACGGCGGCGTCGAGATCGGCGCCGGCGCCGTCATGGACGACATCGCGCGCCACCCGGCGGTGCGCCGCGCGGCCCCCGCCCTGGCCGGGGCCGCGGCCCGGGTGGGTGCGTGGCCGATTCAGTGCCGCGCGACCCTGGGCGGCAACCTGGCCAACGCCTCGCCGGCCGCGGACACGGCGCCGCCGCTGCTGGTCGCCGGGGCCGAGGTCACGGTGGCCTCCGCCTCGGGGGGTTGCCGGACCGTGCCCCTGAACGGGTTCTTCCTCGCCCCCGGTCGCACCTGCCTGCTCCCCGGAGAGCTCCTCGTCTCGGTCCTCGTCCCAGCCCCGCCCCGGGGGGAGGTACGGGAGCGGTTCACGAAGGTCGGCCCGAGGCGGGAGCAGGTGATCGCCGTGGTCTCCCTCGCCGGCCGCGCCGTCGTGGGCCGGGGCGGCGTCCTGACCGGCGTCCGGCTGGCGCTGGGCTCGGTGGCGCCCATACCGGTCCGGGCCCGCGCCGCCGAGGGCGTGCTGGAGGGGCGGCGCCCCGACGCCGCCGTGGCTCGTGAGGCGATGACCGCGCTCCAGGCGGACATCGCTCCCATCGACGACGTGCGCGCCACCGCCCGCTACCGGCGGCTCGCCGCGGCGGCGCTGCTCCGGAGGTTCCTGGATGACGGGCGTGGCTGAGCGCAGGGTGCTGACGGTGCGGATCAACGGGCGGCTGCGGACGTTCGAGGTCGAGCCCGGCCGGCGCCTTCTCGATCTCCTGCGCGACGACGCGGGGCTCACCGGCACCAAGGAGGGCTGCGGGGCGGGCGAGTGCGGCGCGTGCACCGTGCTCGTCGACGGTCGTCCGGCCCCTTCCTGCCTGGTGCTGGCCTCGTCGTGCGAGGGGCGCGAGGTGGTCACCGTGGAGGGACTGGCGCCGTCCCCCGGGGCGCTCCACCCCTTCCAGCAGGCCCTCGTCGAGGGTGGCGGCGTGCAGTGCGGCTTCTGCACCCCGGGGGTGGCGGTGACCGGCGCCGCGGCGCTGGACCGGGGCGTGGGGGACCGCGAGGAGGGGGCGAGGCTGCTGTCGGGGAACCTGTGCCGGTGCACCGGCTACGCCAAGATCCTCGACGCCCTCGAGGCCGCCGCGGAGGGATCCCGTGGCCCGGAGTGAGGGCGTGACCCGCAGCGTGCTCGGCGGGCGCCACCCGCGGCCCGATGCCCGGGCCAAGGCCGACGGGAGCACGCGGTTCGTTGGCGATCTCGGGCTGCCCGGGATGCTCCACGGCGCCGTGGCCGCCGCGCGGATCTCCTCCGCCGACGTCCTCCGGGTCGACACCGCCGCTGCCCGCGAGGTGGACGGCGTGGAGGCGGTGCTCACCGCCGCCGACCTTCCCGCCGCCAACGCCGTCGGAGTGATCTTCCCGGACCAGGCGCTGCTGGTGGCGGATCGCGTCCGCATGGCGGGGGACCGCCTGGCGCTGGTGGCCGGCGTCTCTCCCGAGGCGGCGTGGACTGCGGCCCGGCTGGTCGAGGCCGAGCTCCGGCCCCGCCCCGCCGTGCACGATCCCGTCGAGGCGCTCCTGCCCGGCGCCCCACCGGTCCAGCCGGGCGGCAACCTGGTGCGGACCTTCCGGGTACGTCGCGGACGGCCGGCGGCGGGCGCGGACGTGGTGGTGGAGAAGGAGTACCGGGTGGGGGGGCAGGAGCACGCTTACCTGGAGCCGCAGGGCTGCCTGGCCGTGCCCGAGGGGCGCGGACGGATCACCCTCGTGGCCTCGTGCCAGTGCCCCTTCTACGTGCAGCAGGGCGTCGCGCGGGTGCTCGGGCTGCCCCTGGCGGCGGTACGGGTGGAGCAGGCGCCCACCGGCGGGGGCTTCGGCGGCAAGGAGGACTACCCCACCGAGGTGGCGGCCTGCGCCGCGGTGCTGGCCTGGCAGACGATGCGCCCGGTGCGGCTGATCCTCCCACGCGAGTTGGACATGCAGTCGACGTCCAAGCGCCACGCCATGGTGGTCCGCCACCGCTGGGGCGCCGATGCCGGGGGGCGGCTACGCTTCGCCGAGGTCGAGACGTTCATGGACGCGGGGGCGTACGCGGGGCTGTCCACGGTGGTGGGGGAGCGGGCCAACGTGTCGGCGGTGGGCCCCTACGACGTGCCCTCGGTACGCGTGGACACCCACGTGGTCTACACGAACAACCTGTTCGGCGGCGCGTTCCGGGGCTTCGGGGCCCCCCAGGTGACCTTCGCCGCGGAAGCGACCATGGATGCGCTGGCAGCGAGGCTCGGCCTCGACCCCGTGGAGATGCGCCGCCGCAACCTTCTCGACGATCGCCGGCGCACCACCTGCACGGGGCAGCGCCTGCGCCGCCCGGTGCTGGCGCGGGCGTGCCTGGAGAAGGCGGTGGCTGCCGCGGGCTGGGAGCCCCGGGGGCCGGCCGAAACCGCCGGCGGCGGCACGGCGCGCCGGGGCATGGGCGTGAGCCTGGCCATGTACGGCTGCAACCTCCACCACGGCGGCCAGCGGCTCGACCGCTCGTCGGCGGTGGTGATCCTGCAGCCCGACGCCTCCCTGGTCGTGCGCGTGGGGCTCACGGAGATGGGGCAGGGCAACCTGGCCGCGGCCCGGACCATCGCCGCCGAGGCGCTGGGCGTGGAGCCCTCCCGGGTCGAGGTGTGGCAGCCGGATACCACCACCGTGGCCGACTCCGGACCCACCGTGGCCTCCCGCGGGGCGCACATGTCGGGGATGGCCATCCTGGACGCCGCGGCTCGGCTGCGCCGCCGCCTGGACCCCGTGGCGGCGGAGCTGCTCGGCTGCGGGACCGGCGAGGTGCGGCTCGGCGGCGGGGACGCCTGGGTGGCCTCCGAGCCTTCCCGCCGGGTGCCGCTGGAGCGGGTGGCCGGGGAGATGTCCGCCCGCCGGATCGAGACCATCGCCACGGGGTGGCACCGTTCGCGTCCCCGGCGGTTCGACCCCGAGACCGGCCGTGGGGCGCCCTACGAGTTCTACGCCATGGCGTGCCACGTGGCCGCGGTGACGGTGGACGCCGAGCTCGGGCTGGTGCGGGTGGAGGCGGTGACCGCCTGCCACGACGTGGGTCGCGTCATCCACCGCGACGCCCTGGAAGGCCAGATCCAGGGCGGCGTGGTCCAGGGGGCCGGCTGGGCGCTCACCGAAAAGCTCGCCCTCGACCGCGGCGTCCTCACCAACCCCGGTTTCACCGACTACCTCATCCCTACAGCCGCCGACGCGCCCGAGGTGCGGATCGTCCTGCTGGAGAGCAACGGCACCGCGGGCCCCTTCGGCGCCAAGGGAATCGGCGAGCCCTCGTTCATCCCCACCGCGGCCGCGGTGCGAAACGCCGTGTGCGACGCGCTCGGCGTGGAGATCGACACCGTCCCGCTGACCCCGCCGGTGATCGTGGACGCTCTCGGCGACCGGCATCCCCTCGCGTGGGTGCTCGAGGAGCCGGCCGCCGCAGGGGTGCAGCCCGCCTCCGTGGGCGCCGGGGCGGAGCGCGGGCGCGGCGGAGCCGGAAGCGGGGCCTGAAGGTGCCCACCCTCGAGCTGACGATGAACGGCCGGGCCGCCTCGGTGGAGTACGAGGAGGGAGCGACCCTCCTCGACGTCCTCCGCGAGGAGTGCGGCCTGATCGCCGCGAAGGAAGGGTGCTCGCAGGGGTTCTGCGGCGCGTGCACGGTCCTCGTGGACGGCCGTCCGGTGGTGGCGTGCCAGAAGACCCCGGAGGCCGTGGCGGGCCGCGAGGTCACGACCCTGGAGGGGGTTCCCGCCGCGCAGCGGGAGCTCGTCGCCCGCGCCTTCGTCCAGGAGGGTGCGGTGCAGTGCGGGTTCTGCACCCCGGGGCTGGTGATGCGCACGCTCTCGCTGCTGCGCCGCGGGCGGGGCCGGGACCGCGAGGCCGTGGCGCGGGCGCTGTCCGCCCACCTGTGCCGCTGCACCGGCTACCAGCGGGTCTTCGACGCCGTGGCCACGGCGGCCGACGCGTGGGAGACGGGGGACGACGGCGGCGGGAAACCCCCGCGCCGCGCCGACTTCTTCGGCGCCGGCACGGTTCCTCCCGTGGAGCGGCCCCACGGGGTGGGCGCGTCGGAGCCCCGCTACCGGGGGCTCGACCTCGCCCTCGGCGAGCGCCCCTTCGTCGCCGACATGCGGATCCCCGGCATGCTGCACGCGGCGGTGGTGCTCTCGGGCCACCCGCGGGCGCGGGTCGCCGCCATCGACCCGGGCCCGGCCCTGGCGGTCGACGGGGTCCGGCGGGTGCTCACGGCCACCGACGTCCCCGGAGCGCGGCGGGTGGGGCTGGTGGTCCGGGACTGGCCTGTGTTCGTGGCCGAGGGGGAGGTGACGCGCTGCGTCGGCGACGTCCTCGCCCTCGTGGTGGCCGACTCCCAGGCCGGCGCGCGCCGGGGCGCGGCGGCGGTGCGGGTCGAGGCGGAGGTCCTGGAGCCCGTGACCAGCCCCGAGGCGGCGCTGGCGTCCGGGGCGCCGGCCATCCATCCGGGCGGCAACCTTCTGGAGGCCTGCGCCTACTCCAGGGGTGACGTGGATGCGGCTCTGGCCGGGTCGGCCCACGTGGTGCGCCAGCGCTTCACCACGCAGCGGATCGAGCACGCCTTCCTGGAGCCCGAGGCCTGCCTGGCGGCGCCGCGCGGTCGCGGCGCGAAGGTGTGGTCGCAGGGCCAGGGGGTCCACGAGGACCAGCTCCAGATCGCCGCGGTGCTGGGAGTGCCGCGCGAGGAGGTGGAGGTAGAGCTGGTGGCCACGGGGGGCGCGTTCGGCGGCAAGGAGGACCTCTCCATCCAGGCCCACACCGCCCTGGCCGCGGTCCTTCTCGGCCGCCCCGTGCGAACCGTGCTCACCCGCGAGCAGTCGATGCTCGTGCACCCCAAGCGGCATCCCCTGACCCTGGAGTACGAGGCGGGGTGCGACGCCGGGGGGCGGCTCACCGCGGTGCGCGCCCGCATCGTGGGCGACACGGGGGCCTACGCGTCGGTGGGTGCCAAGGTGCTGGAGCGCGCGGCCGGGCACGCCTGCGGGCCCTACCGCGTCGGCGCCGTGGACGTCGAGGCGCGCACCGTCTACACCAACAATCCCCCCTCCGGGGCCATGCGGGGGTTCGGCGCCAACCAGGCCGCGTTCGCCATGGAGGGCGTGCTCGACATGCTTGCCGCCGCGGCGGGGCTGGACGGCTACGACATCCGCGAGCGCAACGTGCTGCGCCCCGGCGACCGTTTCGCGACGGGCCAGGTGATGACGGCGAGCTGCGGCGCCGCCGCCACCCTGGAGGCGGTCCGGGACGCCTACAAGGGCGCACGCTGGGCGGGGATCGCCTGCGGCATCAAGAACACCGGCATCGGCAACGGCCTCGCCGACACCGGCCGGGTCCTCCTGCGGGTCCTCGCCGGCGGGGGGATGGAGGTGCTCACCGGGTTCACCGAGATGGGGCAGGGGCTCTTCACCGTGCTCCGGCAGGTGGTCAGCCACGAGACCGGCCTCGACCCCGCGGTGATGCGCGTGGCGACCCGGAGCGAGCTCGCCGTGGAGTGCGGCATGACCACGGCCTCCCGGGCCACCGCCCTGGCCACGCTGGCGGCCCAGCGCGCCGCCCGGCGGCTGGCCGCGGACCTTGCCGGCGGCGCCCTCGCGGCCCTCGCCGGCCGCGAGTACCACGGCGAGTACGTGTGCGACTTCACGGTCCCCCCCGGCACGCCGGGGGACAACCCCATCACCCACATGACGTTCGGCTACGCAACCCAGGTCGTGATCCTGGGCGGCGACGGCCGCATCGACCGTGTCGTGGCGGCCCACGACGTCGGCCGGGCCATCAACCCGCTCGCGTGCGCCGGCCAGATCGAGGGCGCCGTGCACATGGGCCTGGGTTACGCGCTCACCGAGGACCTGCCCTGCCCCGGGGGGCGCCCGGCCTCGCTTCTCCTTCGCGACCTGGGCATCGTCCGCGCCGACGCCATGCCCGAGGTGGAGGTCATCCTCCTCGAGGTACCGGACACCGTGGGCGGGTACGGCGCGAAGGGGGTCGGCGAGATCGGCCTGGTGCCGACGGCCGGCGCGGTGGCGGGAGCCCTGGCGGCCTTCGACGGCGTGCGGCGCACGGCGCTGCCGATGCGCGACGCGGCGCGGCGGAGCCTGCCCCGCCGCCCACGCTGACCCGGCGGGCGCCTCAGGCCGGCGGCGTGCCCGGGACCACGGCGCCGTCCCGGACCATCCACTCGCCGCCGAGGAGCACCGCGCGGACCTCGAGCCCCGTGGTGAAGCCGGGGTAGGTCTCGTGGGCGTCGGCCACGGTGGAGACGACGGGCCGGCGCGGGCCGCCCGGGCGGAGGACCACGAGGTCGCCGTCGGCCCCGGGCGCGAGGGCGCCCCGGCGCGGGAAGACGCCGAGGAGGCGGGCGGGGGTCTCGGCGAGGAGCCGGACGAGCCCGGCGGCGCCGGTCCGCTCCAGCAGGAGCTCGAAGGCGAGGGGGACGAGGGCGCCGATCCCGGCGACCCCGCGGGGCACGCGGAGGGGGTCGTCGCGGTGGACGTCCTTGTCCGCCCGCGAGAAGGCGCAGTGGTCGGTGGCGAGGAGGTCGACTCCGCCCTCGCGGACGATCCCGAGGAGCGCGTCCCGGGTGGCGGCGGACCGCAGCGGGGGGGTGCACAGCCAGCGGTGCCCGTCCTCCCGCTCGAGCCAGGAGCCGTCGAGGGCGAGGTAGTGGGGCGCGGTCTCGCAGGTCACCGGAAGACGCCGCCGCGCCTCCGCCACGAGCCGCGCGCCCTCCGCGGTGGAGACGTGCACCACGTGGGTGCGGCACCCGGTGGCGGCAACCAGCTCCAGGACGCGGCGGATCGCCCCGGTCTCGGCCTCCTCGGGGCGCAGGAGAGGGTGTGAGGTGGGACGCCCGGGGCCGGCGAAGGCGCGTCCGGCCCGCTCGAGCACCGCGTCGTCCTCGCAGTGCAGGAGGAGGCGCGCGCCCAGGGCGGCAAGCCGGGTCATTACCTCGCGCAGCCGCCCGTAGTCCGTGTACAGCCCGGCGTCGCGGTAGGTGGTGTACAGCTTGAACGTGACGCACCCCCGCGCCACCAGGGCGGTGACCTCGTCCCAGTCCCAGGGCCACGCGGTGGGGGTGAGGTGGAACGCGATCCGGCACCGGGCGTGCCGGGCCCGGGCCCGGCAGCGCTCGAGGGCGGCGGTGGAGTCTCCCCCGGCTCCTGCGTTGCGAACCCCGCGAGGGTGGTGACGCCGGTGGGGAGGGCGGCCCGCGAGGCCGAGCCCCAGTCGTCGGCAAGAGGCACCCCGCCGATGGTGTCCGCGGCGTGCACGTGCACGTCGATCATCCCCGGCAGTACGAGGCAGCCGGTTGCGTCCACCATCTCCGCCGGGCCGGCCGCGAGGGCCGTGCCGACCGCGGCCACCGTGCCGTCCGCCACCAGCACGTCCGCATCGACGGGACCCGAAGGGGTGCACACCGTGCCCCCGCGGACGACGACGCGGGGACCGCCCCCGGCGAGGGGCGCCCGGGCCTCCACCTAGAAGCGCTCCCACAGGGCGCGGGCCCGGTCGCGGGCCTCGGCGGCCAGGGCCTCCTCGTCGACGTCGATGCGCAGCCGGCGACCCTCCATGAGGAGGCGTCCGCCCACCACGGTGGTGTCCACGGTGGCCTGGGAGATGCCGAAGACGAGGTGGCCGGAGACGGTGGAGTCGTCCAGCGGTGTGGGAGGGTGGTAGTCGACCACCACGAGGTCGGCGGCGGCGCCGACACGGAGCTCGCCCAGGCCGAGCTCCGGCCAGAGGCGGGCGGCGACGGCGCGGTTCCCATGGACGAGGAGCGAGACGGTCTCGGCGAACCCCGCGGAGGGGTCCCCGGCAGCCAGGTGTCGGACCCACAGGGCCACCCGCAGCTCCTCGAGCATGTTCGTGGTCATGGCGTCGGTGCCCAGCCCCACCAGCACCCCCCGGGCCAGCATCGCCGGCACGTCCGCCACCCCCACCGCGTTGTTCATGTTGGACTGGGGGTTGTGCACCACCGCGGTGCCCGTGCCGGCGAGGACGTCCATCTCCTCCTCGTCCACGTGGACGCCGTGGGCGGCGATGGTGCGGGGGCCGAGGACACCGGCTCGCAGCAGGCGCTCGGTGACGCGCACGCCGTAGGTGGCGAGGCTGTGCTCCTGGTCGGAGGCGGCCTCGGCGAGGTGGATGTGGAACCCCGCTCCGAGCTCCCGTCCCAGCGCGGCGGCCCGCTCGAGGGTGGCGGCGGAGAGGGTGAAGGCGGCGTGCAGCCCGAACAGCGCGGCCAGGTGCGCATCGGCCTCGCGGCGGCACGCGCGGATGAAGGCGGCGTTCTCCTCGAGCCCCGCCTCGGCGACCGCCGCGCCGTCGCGGTCCGAGACCTCGTAGCACAAAGCCGCGCGCACCCCCGTCCGCCGCACCGCGCCGGCGAGGACTTCCAGAGCGCCGGTGACGGCGGAGGGGCTCGCGTGGTGGTCCACAAGGGTGGTTGTGCCGTGGCGGATGGCCTCCACCAGCGCCACCAGGGCGGAGATGCGGCAGTCCTCCAGGGTGAGGCGGCGGTCCAGCCGCCACCACAGGTGCTCCAGCACCTCGCGGAAGTTCCGCGCCGGCTCGGCCCTGGTCAGGCCGCGCGCCAGGGTGCTGTAGAAGTGCGTGTGGGCGTTGATGAGGCCGGGCATCACGATGCGGCCGCCGGCGTCCACGACCCGCGTGCCGACGGGGGCGGTGACGGTGGCGCTGGGGGCCAGGGCGGTGATCACGCCGCCCTGGCAGAGGACGGCGTGGTCGGGGAGCACCCGGCCGGAGCCGCCCAGGGTCAGCACGGTGGCGTTGAAGATGAGCAGCGGTTCCAAGGGCACCTCCCGGGTCGTTTCGCTCCGCCTCAGCCCCGGCGGCGCGCCGCCGCCTCGGCGGCGGTCAGCGGGCGCATCGAGAGGGCTCCGGCGAAGCACTGCAGCGTGCAGAAGGAGCAGCCCACGCAGCGGGCCGCGTCGGTGACCGGGAAGCCGTCGGCGTCGAGGGCGATGGCCTGGTAGGGGCAGCGCGTGCAGTTGCCGCAGCGCACGCACATCCCGGGCTCGAGGGCCGACACCAGCCCCCCGGCGGGGAGGTCCTCGAACGGCGTCACCGGGGACGGCAGGGCGCACCCTACCAGCTCGGCCACCGAGCGCATGCCGCGGGCCGCCATGAGGTGCGAGAGCCCCTCGTGGAGCTCGTCGACGATCTCCACGCCGTACTTCATCACCGCGCTGCACAGCTGCACCGAGCGGGCTCCGAGGGCAAGGAAGCGGGCCGCGGCCCTGTAGTCCATGACGCCGCCGTTGCCGGACACGACGACCCCGGCTCCGGAGACGTTCGCCACCGTCAGGTAGGAGATGGGCGCCACCCCGTCGCCGCTCATCCCCACAACGATCCCCTCGTCCCAGCCGCCGTCGGCGCGGGCGCGGAAGGCGAGGGTGGGGAAGGTGTTGGCCAGGGTGACGCCGGCCTTCGCCACGGGGAAGTCTTCGAGGACGGCGCGGACCGCGGCGACGATGGGCCCGATGGAGGTGACCGCGGCGGTGAGCTTGAAGAGCTTGGGCACGGCCGGGTCGGCGCCCTCCAGCACCCAGCGGACGATGGCGGCGGTGAGGGCGGCGTTCTGGGAGACGATGTCCCCCTCGGTGCCGTCGCCGCCCTGGGGGCAGGACAGGCTGTACTCGATGGCACAGGCCCCGGCCGCCTCGAGCTTGCGCGTGTTCGAGCGCCACACCTCGGCGTCGGCCTCGGCCCGCCCCGTCACCGGCCCGCCGGTGGAGGCCGCGGTGAGGCGGTCCGGGTACTCGCGGCGGAGCTGCTCCACCTCGCGGCAGACCCGGTCGAGGGGGTGCGAGGACACGTTGTCGCAGTTGGCGAAGGTGGTGGGGGAGAACGCCACCATGTAGGCGTCCGGGACGTGGATGGGGACGCCGTCGAACGCCGTCTTCATCACGCCGCCGGCCCACCCCGCCTCGTAGGCCCGCCGCATGGCCGCGTAGCCGTCGGTGGGGGGGGCGGCGGAGAGGAGCAGCGGCGAGGCGGTGGGGATGCCGAAGAAATCGGTGTCCAGGGGCACGGGCAGCCGGCGGTGTCCGCGCAGGAGCACGGGCCCGGACGGCGTGGCGCCGGGGCGGCCGGCCAGGAAAGCGTCCACCTCGGCCGCGGCGGCCTTGCCCGCTGCCACGGCCTCGACCACGGTGGTGGGTCCGGTGGCCACGTCGCCGGCGAAGAACACGCCCGCGGCTCCGGTGGGGCGCAGCGTCGCGTGCGCGCCGATGGCGACGACGACCACGTCCACGTCGGGGCGGATGCGCTCGCTGCCGGGGACGTCGGCGACGCTGGAGGGCGCGAAGTCGGCGCCGGGAGGCAGGCTCACCGAGACCAGGCGCAGGCCGGCAATGCCGCCGTCCCCGGCGAGGATCCCGGCGACGCGGACACGGCCGTCCACGTGCACGCCGGCCCGCCGCAACGCCTCCCGCTCCCGCCCGGTGAGCGGCAGCTCGGGTCCGCTCTCCAGCGCCAGCATGGTCACCGAGGCGGCGCCGGCGGCGGCCGCCGCCTCGGCGCAGTCCGCCGCCACCGCGCCGCCGCCCACGACGGCCACACGCCGCCCGGCCACGGCGAGGGCGGCGGGGTTGGCCAGGAACGCCCGGGCCGTCGCGGCCAGCTCCTCGCCCTCGATGCCCAGGGCGAGGGGGGCGTCGAGGCCGGTGGCCACGACCACGGCGGCGTAGCCGTTGGCGAGGAGCGCCCTGGGATCGAGGACCCGCGCGCCGGGCACGACCGTGACGGCGCCCAGGCCGGTGACGAAGTCGAGGTCTGCGCGCAGCGCCTCGGGCCGGAGCCGGAACGGGGGGATGAGCCCCGCCATGCCGCCGGCACGGTCGGTGGACTCGAGGACGTCGACGGTGTGTCCGAGCTGGCCCAGCACCGCAGCGGCGGCAAGCCCCGCCGGACCGCCCCCCACCACGGCGACGCGGCGGCCCGTGGCCTGCGCGGCGGAGAACTCCGGGATCACTCCGAGCTCCCGGGCCCGGTGCACGATGGTGGCCTGCACGGCCGGGATGTTCACCGGCGCGTCGAAGCCGGCACGGGAGCACGCCGCCTGGCAGTGGGTGTCCGGGCAGACCTCGCCGCACACGCCCCCCAGGGGGTTGGCCGCGAGGATGGCTGCGGCGGCCCGGCCGAAGTCCGCGGGGGCGCCCACGCGGACGGCCATGATGAAGTCGGCGGGCGAGCACGCCGCCGGACAGGCGCTCCGGCAGGGCTTCGTCGCGCAGTACTCGCACCGCTCCACCTCGGCGCGGAGCTGGGCGTCGGTGAGCACGGAACGGGACGTCGTACTCATGGGCTTCCCCCGAGAGGCAGGCTAACACACGGCACGCCGGCGCACCTCGGCCGGCTCCCTGGAGGATCGTCACCGTTGTGTCTGGTCTCGCCGGCGCGCCGGGGATAAGATGCCTCACCAGGGAGGAGCGACACGCCGCCATGAGCTCGAGCGCCCGCGCCAACGCCGTCGCCCGCTGCCGCGAGAGGGGGATCCTCATCCCGCGCTTCGCCGAGCAGCGGGACCCTTCCACCTCCGATCCCGCCGTGCGCGCCGCCCTGGCCGGCGTGGACATGGAGGCGGTGCACCCTCTGAACCTGTTCCGGATCACCTGGCACAACGATCCGGTCACCGGGGGCTTCGGCCCGGTGAACACGCTGGAGATCCCGTCGCAGCTGTCCGGGGTGCCGGCCCGCATCATCGGGCTGGTGGGGCGGCACTTCCCCACCGGGGCGCACAAGGTGGGCGCCGCGTTCGGCTGCCTGGTGCCGCGCTTGGTGAGCGGCGGCTTCGACCCAACGGTGAACCGCGCGGTGTGGCCCTCCACGGGGAACTACTGCCGGGGCGGCGCCTTCGACTCCGCCCTGCTGGGCTGCCGGGCGGTGGCCATCCTGCCCGAGGAGATGAGCCGGGAGCGCTTCGAATGGCTCGAGTCGGTGGGCGCCGAGATCATCGCCACCCCGGGGTGCGAGTCCAACGTCAAGGAGATCTTCGACGCCTGCTGGGAGATCCGGCGCACCCGCCCCGAGGCCGTGGTGTTCAACCAGTTCGACGAGTTCGGCAACTACCTGTGGCACTACGGCGTCACCGGTCCCGCCTCGGTGGAGGCGTTCCGCGCCGCCGCGGGTCCGCGGGAGCGCCTGGCCGCCTGGGTGAGCGCCACCGGTTCGGCGGGCACCCTGGCCGCCGGGGACCGGCTCAAGCAGGAGCTGCCCGGCACCATGATCGTGGCGGCCGAGGCGCTGCAGTGCCCCACGCTTCTGCGCGCGGGGTTCGGGGCGCACCGCATCGAGGGGATCGGCGACAAGCACGTGCCGTGGATCCACAACGCGCGTAACACCGACGCGGTGGTGGCAGTGGACGACGAGGCGACGTTGCGGCTCCTGCGGCTGCTCAACGAGCCGGCCGGCCACGCCGTGCTGGCGCGGCGCGGGGTGGACGCGGGGCTGGTGGCGCGGCTGCCGCTGCTCGGCCTCTCGTCCATCTGCAACCTCCTCGCCGCGATCAAGACGGTGCGCGCGTTCGACCTCGGCGCCGACGACGTGGTGCTCACCTGCTTCACCGACTCCTCGGAGCTCTACCGCAGCCGGCTGGAGGAGATGACGGCGGCGCGCGGCCCCTACTCGGAGGTGGACGCCCTGGTGGACCTGGAACGCTACCTCCTGGGCTGCGCCCCCGACCACGTGCGGGAGCTGGGCTACGAGGGCCGCCGGGCGATCCACAACCTCAAGTACTTCACTTGGGTGGAGCAGCAGGGCAAGACGGTCGAGGCCCTCGAGGACCTGTGGAACCCGAGGTTCTGGGCCGACGTCGCGGGGCAGCTCCCCGCCTGGGACGAGGCCATCGACGCCTTCAACGCCGAGACGGGCGCGCTCGGGCGGTTGCGCCGGGAGGTGACGTCGTGAGCGGATCGGTGCTGGACACCGGCGCGGTGGTCCTGGAGTCGGCGCGGCGGCACGAGCGGGAGATCGTCGGCTTCCTTCGCGACCTCATCGCGCTGCCGGCGGAGAGCGGGCGGGAGCGGGCCCGCTGCGAGCGGGTGCGGGACGAGTACCGGCGGCTCGGCCTCGGGGACGTCTTCTTCGACGGCCTGGGGAGCGTCGTGGCGCGTGTGGGGGACGGCCCTCTCACGATCATGATGGACGGGCACATCGACTGCGTCGGTGTCGGCGACCCCGGGGCCTGGCGGTGGGACCCCTTCGCGGGCAAGCTCGAGGACGGGCGGGTGTACGGCCGCGGGGCCGTGGACGAGCTTCCCGCCATCGCGTGCATGGCGTACGGCCTCCGGCTCCTCCTCGACCGCGGGCTCCCCGAGGGGGTCACGGTGGTGCTGGTGGCCTCCGTGCTCGAGGAGGACTGCGACGGCTACCCCCTCCTCCACCTCATCGGCGAGGAGGGTGTGCGCCCCGACGTGGTGGTCCTCGGGGAGCCCACCGACCTGGACGTCTACCGGGGCCACCGGGGCCGCATGGGGATCGAGGTCGTCACCCGGGGGGTGTCGGCCCACGGCGCCCACTGCGACCGCGGCGTCAACGCCGTCTACGCCATGGCGCCCATCATCGCCGACGTCGAGGCGCTCAACGCGCGGCTGCCTGTGGACGACTTCCTCGGCAAGGGGAGCGTGACGGTGTCCTGGGTGGACTGCCGCTCGCCCTCGTTCAACGCCGTGCCCGACGAGGCGCGGATCGTCCTCGACCGGCGCCTGACGGCGGGGGAGACCCCGGAGGGGGCGCTGGCCGAGATCCGCGCGCTGCCCCACATCGGGGACGCCGAGGTGCGGCTGCTCGAGTGGGAGGGGACGAGCTGGACGGGGCGGCACGGCCGCCTCGAGCAGGTCTTCCCCACATGGGTGCTGCCCGAGGGCCACCCCCTCGTCCGCGGCGTCGCCGACGCTGCCGGGGCCGTGCTGGGCCGGCCGCCGGCGATCTCCCGGTGGGCGTTCTCCACCAACGGCGTGGCCACCATGGGGCGGCTCGGAATCCCCACCGTGGGGTTCGCGCCGGGGCGCGAGGAGCTCTCGCACAGCACCGGCGAGTGGGTGGCCGTGGAGGACCTGGTGGCCGCCACGGCGGTCTACAGCCTCATTCCAGCTGTGCTGGCCGGGCGCGCCGCGGAGCTCGTGGACCTGGAATGAGCGTGCCGGCCGCGGCGGGCCTGCGCGGTCCGCGTGGCCAAGGAGCGAGGGAGCGATGACGACGAACCTCAGGGGGAAGCACTTCATCACGACGCAGGAGTGGACGACGGAGGAGCTCGAGCGGGTGCTGGCGCTGGCCGGCGAGCTGAAGGCCGCGAGGAAGGCGGGGCGGCCCATGCGGCTGCTGGAGGACAAGACCCTCTACATGATCTTCTTCGACTCCTCCACGCGCACCCGCAACTCCTTCGAGACCGGGATGACGCAGCTGGGCGGCCACGCCATCTATCTGTCTCCGGACCGGATGCAGATCTCCCACGGGGAGAACGCCAAGGACACCGCCAACGTGCTGTCGCGCTACGGGGAGGGCATCGCCATCAGGCACTGCGCCTACGGCGAGGGCAACGCGTACCTGCGGGAGGTGGCACGGAACGCTTCCGTGCCGGTGATCAACATGCAGTGCGACGTCTACCACCCCTGCCAGATCCTCGCCGACCTCATGACCATCCGCGAGAAGCTGGGCACGGCGCGCCGGCTGAAGCTGGGGGTGGCGTGGACCTCGGCCCCCAACTACGTCCGTCCCATCTCGGTGCCCCAGAGCCTGGTCCTGCTCATGCCCCGCTTCGGCCTCGACGTGACCCTGGCCTGTCCGCCCGAGTTCCGTCTCATGCCGGAGATCGAGGAGCAGGCCCGCGCGAACGCCGCCGCGGCGGGGACGAGGTTCGAGATCAGCCGGCGCTTCGAGGACGCCTTCTCCGACGCAGACGTGGTGATCCCGAAGTCGTGGGGCCCCCTGCTGCACACGCGGGACCACGCCGAGGGCCTCGCGCTCATCGAGCGCTACCCATCCTGGCGTTGCGACGCCGAGCGCATGGCGCTGGGCAGGGAGCACCTGATCTACATGCACCCGCTCCCCGCCGACCGGGGCCGGGAGGTCACCGACGAGGTCATCGACGGCCCGCAGTCGGTGGTCTACGATGAGGCGGAGAACCGTCTTCACGTGCAGAAGGCGCTGATGTCGCTGATCATGTGACGAGGCGCCGGAACCGGAGTCGAGGTGGCCGGCTTCTTCTTCCGCTGCTCCGAGTGCGGGGCGAACTACACGGAGGGCGCCGTGCGCTACGTGTGTCCCCCCTGCGCCCGGCGCCAGGCTCCCGGGGGGGAGACGAGGGGCATCCTCACGGTGGAGCTGCAGCACCCGCCAACCGCCTGGCCGGCCGGCCACATGAACGACCCCTGGGTGCTCGCCGCCTTCTTGCCGCTGGCATCGGCGGAGTCGGTGCCGGCGTACCCCGTGGGCGCCACGCCGCTGCTCCCCGTTCCGGAGCTGCGGCGGCAGCTGGGGATGCCGCGGCTGTGGCTGAAGGACGACACCCGCAACCCCTCGGGCTCCACCAAGGACCGCGCCTCGCTCCTGGTCGTCGCGAAGGCGCTGGAGTATGGCTTCGACACCGTGGCGACGGCCTCCACCGGCAACGCCGCGACGGCCCTGGCCGCGGTGGGTGCGGCCGCAGGGGTGCGGACCGTGGTGCTGGTGCCCGCCGGAGCGCCCCCCGCCAAGCTGGTGCAGATGGCCAGCTACGGCGCCCGGGTGGTTCCCGTGAGGGGCAGCTACGACGAGGCCTTCGAGCTCTCCCTGGCGGCCTGCAGGCGCTTCGGCTGGTACAACCGCAACACGGCGTACAACCCCTTCACCGTCGAGGGCAAGAAGACCGCCGCCCTCGAGATCGCGGCGGCGCTGGCGCCGGAGCGGCCCGACGTGGTGGTGGTTCCCGCCGGGGACGGCGTGATCACCGCCGGGCTGGCGAAGGGGTTCGCCGACCTCCACCGGGGAGGGCTCCTGGCGGCGGTTCCCCGCCTCGTCGTGGTCCAGCCGGAGGGGTCGCCGGCGCTGGTCCGGGCGCTGCGGGAGGGCACGCCGGAGGTGGCCCCCTGCCCCGGCGCGGCCAGCGTCGCCGACAGCCTGGTCGTGGCCGCTCCCCGGGCGGGACGTCTCGCCCTGGGCGCGGTGCGGGCCACCGGCGGCGGCGGGGTCCTCGTCTCCGACGGGGCCATCGTCGAGGCCATCGGCCGCCTCGCCCGGACCACCGGCGTGTTCGCGGAGCCGGCGGCCGCGGCCTCCCTGGCGGGCCTCGACGCGGCCCTCGAGGAGGGGCTGGTGTCGAGGGACGAGCGCGTGGTGCTGCTGGCCACCGGCACCGGGCTGAAGGACGTGGCGGCAGCCGCCCGCGCCGTGCGTCTGCCGGCCCCCGTGGAGCCCGGGCTGGAAGCGCTGGAGAGGGCACTGGCCGGGGGCTGAGCCGCCCGGAATCTCCCTCCCCTGCAGGTCGTTGGTGTTCACGGGAGCATCGGGGTCCACCTAGGGTGGCTTCAATCTGCACGAAGGGCCTGGCCGCGCGGTCGCGGTGCGGACGGACCGGGCCGGCGCACGCCCCAACCGCTGCTGAGGACCCTCAGGCCCCCCGGGGGGTGCGTGGAGTCGCCAGACTACCCTGTGGAGCTCGTCTTTCCGGACGGCCGATGCGTGACGGTGCCGGTGCGCCGGGGGGAGAGGATCCGGGACGCGGCGGTGCGCCGGGGGGTGGCGACGCCTTGCGGGTGCTGCCTGGGCTGGTGCCTGGGCTGCGCCGGGAGGGTCCTGGCCGGCACCTTCGACGACTCCGGCTGCCTGCGCGTCTACCCGGAAGACCGCAGCGCGGGGTTCGTCCTGCTGTGCACCGCCACGCCGCGAGGTCCGATGCGGATCCTGACCGGCCAGCGTGACGCCATGGCGGCGAACCGGCGCCGGCTCGGGCTGCCGGTGCCCGACACCTCCGACGCGGGGGGCGCGGTACTCTCTTGAGCGGGTGGGCGGGCGGGCGTGCCGCCGCCCGGAGAGAGGCCGATGAACCGGATCCCTGCAGTGGTCCTCGTCCTGTGCAGCGTCGCCCCCGCGGCGGCGCCCAGCCTGCGGCGCACCCCGGTGGTGGCCGTAGTGGAGCGGGTACGGCCCGCGGTGGTCAACCTCACCGCCGAGCAGGTGGTGTCGAGGCCCGGAAGGACGCCGTTCGACGATCTGTTCGGAAGCGTCTTCCCCGAGTTCTCTTCCCCCGACCGGCAGCGGGTCACGTCGCAGTCGCTGGGATCCGGGGTGGTGATCGCCCCGGACGGCCTGGTGATCACCAACGAGCACGTCATCGAGGGGGCGTCGGAGATCACGGTCCGTTTCGCCAGCGGCACCACGGCAAAGGCGCAGGTGATCGGCTCCGACGCCGAGTCGGACCTGGCGCTGCTGCGGGTGCCGGGGAAGGACCTTCCCCACCTGAGGGTGGCAGAACGGGACGACCTCATGATCGGCGAGACCATGATCGCCATCGGCAACCCCCTGGGGCTCGAGAACACGGTGACCGTCGGCGTGCTCTCCGCCCGCGACCGCACCGTGCGGTCGTCCCGCACCCGGCGCGTCTACACGGACTTCCTGCAGACCGACGCCTCCATCAACCCTGGCAACTCCGGCGGTGCCCTGGTGGATCTCGACGGCCGCCTCGTCGGGATCAACACCGCCATCGTGGGCGGCGCCCAGGGCATCGGGTTCGCCATCCCCGCCAGGCGGGTGCGGCGGGTGGTCCGCGACCTGCTGCGCTTCGGCGAGGTGCAGCCCTCGTGGCTGGGGATGTTCGTGCAGACGCGGCAGGAGCGGCGCCTCGGCGAGGGGGCGACCGGGGTGGAGGTGGTGGACGTCTTCCCCGGCTCCCCCGCCGCCCGCGCGGGGATCGCCGCGGGCGACGTCCTCGCCGAAGGGGCCGGCCGGCGGCTCACCAGCCGGGAGGACTACGCGACCGTCCTCGCCGGGCTCGCCCCGGGGGAGCGGGTCACCTTCCGGATCGGCGTGCCCGGGGGGGGGCGGGAAGTCACCCTGACGGCGTCCCGCCCGCCCGCCGATGTCGGGGAGCAGATCCTCCAGCGGTCGGCGGGCATTGCCCTGTCGGAGCGCGGAGGGCGCCTGGTGGTCGCCCGGGTGAGGCAGGGCTCGCCGGCGGCGGAGACCGGCCTGGAGCGGGGCGACACGGTGCTCCAGGTGAACGGCGAGCGGGTTTCCTCCCTCGCCGATGTGAACCGCATCCTGGCCAGGGACCACACGCGGTCCTCGATCCTGCTGGTCGTGCAACGTGGTCCGTTCGCGTACAACCTGACGTTTCCGTTAGTGTCCTGAGCTATACTCGGGGCCATGAAGGAGCAGGCTCGCGGCGTCGTCACTGCGGTGTTCGGCCCGCTGGTGCGGGTGCAGGTGGGGGATGAGGCTCTGGTGGTTCCGTTCCGGCGCCGTCTGCGGTGGGAGGGGTCTACCGAGGACCGCCGCCTCGTGGTGGGGGATCACATCGTTCTCGAGGGCACCTCGCCGGCGCTCGTCGTCGCCGGGGTGGAGCCCAGGAACACGACGCTGACGCGAAAGGCGCCCGGGGAGCAGCGCCCCCGGGTGATCGCGGCCAACGTGGACCAGGCGATGGTGGTGATGGCGGCGGTGTCACCCGAGCCCAACCCCCGTCTCCTGGATCGGCTGCTGGTGGCCTGCCACCACGCCGGGATCGAGCCGGTGGTCTGCATCAACAAGGTGGACCAGGGGACGGACGCCATCGAGACGTGGATCGTCGACTACCAGGACGCCGGCTACCCGATCATGCTGGTGTCGGCGCGCACGGCGCGGGGGATGGGAAACGTGAAGCGCGCCGTGGCCGGCAGGACGACCCTGTTCTGCGGTCCGTCGGGAGCGGGGAAGTCGGCCATCCTGAACGCCATCCACCACGGCTACCGGCTCCGGGAGGGGTCCATCTCGGAGGCCACCGGCAAGGGGCGGCACACCACCACCACGGCGCAGCTGCTCCCGCTGCCGGGGGGCGGGTTCGTGGTGGACACGCCGGGGGTCCGCGAGTTCGGGCTGTGGGACCTCAGTCCCACCGAGCTCGCCGGGTGCATGCCGGAGTTCGGGCCGGTGGCGGGCGACTGCTCCCACCGCGGCTGTCTGCACGCCGAGGAGCCCGGCTGCGCAGTTCGCGACGCCGTCGAGGCGGGGCGGCTGTCGTCGCGGCGCTACACCTCGTACCTGCGGCTTCTCGGCGAGCTCGCCTGACGCCGCGAGAGCTACCCCGGCCCCGGGGTGAGGCCGGCGCCGATGCGCTCCACCGTCCCGGCCGGGTCCCACAGCCAGAGCCCGTCCGCGCTGCCGAAGCAGACGGCTCCGCGAGGGCGCGGCACGATGCCCACCGGAGCGTCGGGGAGGGTCACGAGGGTCTCCTGCGCCGTTCCGGCCGGCGACAGCCTGGCCAGCGCCGGGGTGCACGGCGTCGTCACGCCGGCGAGCACGGAGCCTCCGGCCGCGGTCAGGCTGCAGACGCAGGAGACCGGTCCTGGCCAGGGCCGGGTCTCGCCGCCCACGGAGACGACCGTGAGGGCGTTGCGGTCGCTGGCCAGCAGGAGCTCGCCCTGGAGCCAGGTTAGCCCCCCGATGGCCCGCACGTCCGCGCCGGCCGGCGTGGCGCCGTCCAGCATCGTGACGGTCCCCTCCGGCCACCGGGCGGCGGCACCCCCGGTTCCGCCGGGCGGCAGCGCCAGGAAGCGGAAGCTGCCCGGGAGCACCGTGCGGGGCGGCGTGCCGCCGGCGAGGGGCACGCTCCAGACCCCCTCGGCGTCGACGAAGAAGAGCTCGCCAGCCGGCCTCGAGACGGCGGGGAACAGCAGCCACCGTGGCCAGCGCAGGAGCACGGCCTCGTCGCCGCCCGCCGACCGGCTCACCACCTCGGTGCCGCTCTGCCGGTCGGGCCTCGCGTAGACGAAGCCCCCCTCCTCGCCCCCTTCACGGCAGCCCGTGTCGAGGCCCCGGGGGAGCGCGGCGTCGCGCAGCCAGGAGCACACGGAGGAGCCCCCGGACGCGCGGGCGTTGGCGGCGGCCGCGAGCCGCAGCGCCACCGGCACCGGGCCCTCTGGGAGGGGGGGCACCGCGCCGCTGCTGAGGGCTCGTGTGAGGGCGTCGAGCTCGATTGCGCGGACGTCCTCGGCGTCGTCGCCGCCCTTCGGGATCCCCGCTGCCAGGGGCTTCGAGAGGGCGGAGCGCAGGGCCCGCGGGAAGCGCGGGTAGGCCCCTTGACGGGCGTTCCGCCAGGTGAGCAGGACGTCGAGGGGGCGGGCGCGGGCGCCGGCGGGGTCGCCGAATGCCTCCAGGACCAGCGCCGCCGCGTGCCCCACGGCGGGGGACGCCCCTTCGGGGCTGCCGATCCTGACGAGCAGGGCCCGGCGGGTCTGCCACGGCTCCTCGCGGTCGAGGGCCTCGGCGGCCAGCCTCTCGAGGGCGGGGGCCGCCTCCTTGAGGTCGAGCCAGTCGTGCACCGGGCGCAGGGCGGCGGGGAGTGCCGCGAGGGCGTAGGACCCCGCATCGACCAGCGCCTCGGCCAGGGCGAGGAGGGGCTCGGCGCAGCGCGGATCCGGCGCGGCGGCGTCGGTTCGCGACAGCACCACGGCGCGGGAGACCGTCCTGGCGGCCTCCTCGGCGGTCACCGCGGGTCCGGCGGGCACGAGCAGCAGCCCGGTGCCGCCGGAGACGACGGCCTGGGGCACCTTGACGGCCCCCTCCGCCACCACCACCGTGAGGAGTGTTCCTGGAGTGAACGGCAGAACGCCCTCGAGCTGGTCCTGGATCGCCGCGGCCAGCGTGGCGCCGTCCGGGGCCGCGGAGGGGACGCGGGCGAGGCCCCACCAACCCGTGGCGAGGTGGAGGCAGGAGGCCAGCTCGGGTGTGTCGAGAAGCAGTTCAGGAAACGACCTCGCGCGCCATGGCGACACACTGACGGTGAGGGTGGTTTGGTGCGGAGGCGGTGCGGGTGCTTCCCCGCAGATGCTGCTGGCGGCGGCTCCCGCGGCGGCGATGACCGCGAAAAGCACGCGAAACACTTGACAAACGCCGTGCACGGTCCTAAGAATAACCTAAGAACAGGCCACCAAAGGAGGATGGTGCATGAATAAGTCAGAGCTCGCTGTGAAACTCGCGAAGAAGGTCGGGCTCACCCAGGTCAAGGCGGGTGAGGTCGTGGACTCGATCTTCAACGCCACCAAGGGCATCATCGCTGTGGAGTTGGATGCCGGCCGCAAGGTGACGGTGCCCGGTTTCGGCACCTTCGCCACGCGGAAGCGCTCCGCACGTCAGGGCCGCAACCCCGCCAGCGGCAAGAAGATCTCGATCCCGGCCCGCAAGTACGCGGCGTTCAAGCCCGGGAAGACCCTCAAGGAGAAGGTGAGCAAGTAGGGCGCGCCGCCGAGGCGGCAGGGAGGAAGGAACGATGAACAAGACCGAGCTGATCACGAAGCTTGCCAAGAAGACGGGTCTGACGCAGGCGAAGGCCGCCGAGGCTGTGGACGCCCTGTTCAACGCCAACAAGGGCATCATCGCCGTCGAGCTCGACGCCGGCCGCAAGGTCACCCTGCCCGGCTTTGGCAGCTTCTCCACCCGCAAGAGGGCGTCCCGCGAGGGCCGCAACCCGGCCACGGGCAAGAAGATCACCATTCCCGCCCGCAAGTACCCCGCGTTCAAGGTGGGAAAGACGCTCAAGGAGAAGGTCGCGAAGTAGATTCGCCGGATCGGTTCACCACCGGGGCGCGGGGCACCGCGCCCTTTCTCTTTCCGGAACGCCGTTGCACCGGGTGTTCAGATGAAGGCCGATCGACTGCGTCTCCCGCGATCCTGCCGATCGCGGAGACGGTGACCGCTCAGCGGCGGCCGAGCTCGTGACGCAGCGCATCCTCCAGGTCGGGGAGGAGGAAGGCGAACCCCTCCCGTGTGAGGCGGGCGGGGCGCACCCGGGCGCCGCCGAGGAGCAGCTCCTCGCCCATGGCGCCGAACACCGTCCGGATCACGGCCGCCGGCAGCGGCAACCGTGCGGGCCGCCGGAGCACCAGCCCCAGCGTGCGAGCGAGCTCGCGCTGGGGTACGGCACGGGGCGCGACCACGTTGACGGGGCCCGCGAGGCCGGGACGGGTGATCAGGAAGAGGAGCGCACCAACCGCGTCGTCGAGGGTGATCCAGCTCACCGCCGCCTCGCCGCGTCCCAACGGTCCGCCGAGGCCGAGCCTGAACGCGGGGAGCATCCTGGCCAGGGCGCCTCCTGAGGCGGACAGGACCATGCCGAAGCGGGGGTTGACGACGCGGATGCCCGCGCCGGCGGCCGGTGCGCAGGCTTCCTCCCAGGCCCGGCAGACGTCGGCGAGGAAGCCCTCCCCCGCGGGTGCGTCCTCGTCGACGGGGTCGTCTCCGCGGTTCCCGTAGAAGCCGACCGCCGAGGCCGCCACGAGGACGGAGGGGGGTCGCGACAGGCCGGCCAGCGTCCGCGCCAGCAGGTCCGTGCCGGCGACCCTGCTGTCGCGGATGGAGCGCCGCCGGGCGGGGGTCCATCGGCCGCCGCCGATGTTCTCGCCGGCCAGATGGACGGCCGCGTCCACGCCCTCCAGGGCGGCGCCGTCGATCTCGCCCCGGGAGGGGTCCCAGAACGCCTCCTCCGCACCGGGGCGCGGCGTGCGCCGGACCAGGCTCGTGACGCGATGTCCGCCGCTGCGCAGGAACGCCGTCAGGGCCGCGCCGATCAGGCCCGACGAACCGGATACGACGACGTGAAGGGGGGAGACCGCGGCCTCCCTGTGGCGCCTCAGGTCGGCCGCGGTGCGGGCGTGCCTGAAGGCGAAGGTGCGGTCGAGGGCGCGGCGTGCCGTGGGACCGGCGAGGAGAGCGCCCAGCGGTCCGCCCGGGAGCGTGTAGACGACCCGATCCTCGAGCACGCACGTCTCTCCCCCGGGTTCGAAGCGGTGGGTGTGCCGCCAGGCCGCGAACGGTCCGCGCTCCTGCTCGTCCACGAAGGAGCGGCCGTCCTCCACGGCGCCGTGGCGGGCGACCCAGCGGGAGCGAAAGGGCCCCCAGCGCAGCTCCAGCACCACGCGGACCCCTTGCGCGATCCCCTCGCCGTCGCGCTCCACGAGGCGGACGTGCTGCCACGGCGGCAACAACCGCTGGAGGGCCCCCGGCCTGGCGTGCCACGCGAACGCCTCGGACGCCTCGACCGGGAGCGTGCTCCTCTTGAGGTACTCGGGCACGCCGTTCCTCCTCCACGGGGCGAAACGCGCGGCTCGCGGGCCGCGGTCGACTCAGGGCCGGGGGTGAAACACCACCAGGGCGTCGGGGAGCTCGTCGGGGTTGTCCGGCGTCGCCGGCAGCACCGGCGCCAGGCGCTTGGCGGCGGCCTCCACGGTGGCGATGAACGTCCCCGCCCGGTCTCCGGCGCGGAGGCGGGTCACGGCCAGGTCGCGCAGCGCCGCGATGCCGTCCGCGCCCAGCGCGCTGCCGGCTCCGCTGTCGGCGAGCACCACCACCCGGCGCTCGAACAGCGAGACGTAGACGAGCACGCCGCCGTGAGTCCGGGTGGAGGTGAGCCTGGCCACCGAGAACACGTGGGACGCGGCGCGGGCCACCTCCTCCTCGATCTCGTGACGGCCCACGAAGAGACGGCGCAGGGGGTGGCAGTAGCTCGCCAGGACCGAGCCGGCGATCCACCCGGCCACGACGGCCAGGGCGAGCCACCCCACCGCGACGGGTGAGTCGGGCGCCCACGATCCCGAAGGGGCGCGCGCCATCAGGAAGTGAGTGAGCCCCAGGGCGGCCACCGCGACGGCCAGTCCCACCACCGACTCCGCCCGGTCGTAGCGCCCGGACTCCGTGGCCACCGCACAGACGAACTCGGCGGCGGTGGAGCGCTCCGCCCCCACCACGGCCTGCTCGAGCCGGGTGGCTTCCTCGCTGTTCAGAAAGCGTCTCGCGTTCATCACCTCTCCCGCAGGATGTAACTCTGACAGCCACGCTACCGTCGGCCGGCGGCAGGGTCAAGCGCCACCACCGGCCGCGGCTGTTGCCGGCAGGTGGGCGGGGTGCTACCGTCGGTCGTTCGGCCTTCCGGGAGCCGGCCCGGCGGGGGCGGCGGCACACCACCGGAGGACGGATCGAGGGCGCCCGGCGATTGCTGGCCGAGGGGGAACCGATGAACCGACCGAGGATGACACCGAGCTCGTGGACGACCGGCCGCAGCACCGCGCGCCGCCCGGCGCCGGCGAACCTGCTGTGGGCCGCCAGCTCCGTGCTGGCGATCGTGCTGGCCACCGTGGCCGTCGGCGTGCGGGCCGCCACGCCCGCGCGCCATGGGGCGGACGAGCCCCGGAGCGGGGCCGCGACGCAGGGCACGGACCTCGCACGTCTCCTCGCCGCCGCCCGGGCCGACGATCTGGCCATGACGCGGCTCGAGGCACTGTGCGACGACATTGGACCTCGCCTGGGCGGCTCGGTCGCGCTGGACCGCGCCACGACAGCCCTGGCCGCCCTGCTGCGCGGGGACGGGCAGGAGCACGTCCGGCGCGAGCAGGTGATGGTGCCCCACTGGGTCCGCGGCGAGGAGCACCTCTGGATGACGGCACCGCAGCGCCGCGAGCTCGCAGTCCTGGGCCTCGGCGGCTCGGTGGGGACGGCGGGGATCGAGGCTCCCGTGGCGGTGGTCCACTCCTTCGATGAGCTCTCCCCCGCCGTGGCGGGAAGGATCGTCCTCTACGACGTGCCTATGGCCGCGTCGGCGACGGGCTCGGGGTACGGAGAGGCCGTGCAGTACCGCGCCGCGGGAGCCTCCCGGGCCGCCGCCTTCGGGGCGGTGGCCGCACTGGTCCGCTCGGTCACCACCCGGTCCCTGTACACCCCGCACACCGGGGTCATGCACTACGACCCGGAGCAGCCCCGTATCCCCACCGCGGCGGTCACGGTGGAGGACGCGGCCTGGATCGACCGACTGGCGGCCCGGGGGATCGAGGTGCGCCTGCGCCTCCAGATGGGGGCCGAGAACCTCCCCGACGCCGTGAGCCACAACGTCGTAGGGGAGATCCTGGGGTCGGAGCACCCCGAGGAGATCGTGGTGATCGGTGGCCACACGGACTCCTGGGACATCGCACCGGGCGCCCAGGACGACGGCACGGGTGTCATCGAGGCGGTGGAGGCGCTGCGGCTGATCCGCTCCCTGGGTCTCCACCCGCGCCGCACCATCCGCGCCGTGCTGTTCACCAACGAGGAGAACGGCCTGCGGGGCGGCACCGCCTACGCCGAGGAGCACGCCTCCGAGCGGCACGTCGCCGCCGTGGAGTCGGACATGGGGGCCGGTGCTCCGGTGGGGTGGAGCGCCGCGGGCGCCGCCGCGGACGTGGGGTGGCTGGTGCAGTGCGCCCGGCCGCTGGGGCTGCCGGTGATGGCGGGCGGGGGTGGCTCCGACGTGTCGCCCCTGGGGCGGCAGGGTGTCCTGCTGGTGGGACTGCGCCCCGACGGGACCCACTACTTCGACATCCACCACAGCCGCGCCGACACCGTGGACAGGATCGACCCAGCGAACCTCCGCGAGGGCGTGGCCGCGATGGCCGGACTGGCCTGGCAGCTGGCCAACGAGCCCCGGGGCGGCGACGCCGCCGGCGAGGAGCCGGAGGCCGCGACGGTCCACGGGCGTCCCGGCGGGGATCAGTAGCTGAAGGTGCCCAGCTTCACCTTGCCGCGGAACACCCAGTAGACCACCGCGGTGTACGTGAGGACGAAGGGCATGCCCACCAGCGCGATGGTCCGCATGATGCCGAGCGTCTTCTCCGAGGACGCTGCGTTGGCGATGGTGAGGCTGTAGGCGGGGTCGATGCTCGACACGATCATGTTGGGGAACAAGGTCACGCCGAACAGGAACATGAGCGCGGCGATCACACAGGCGGAGGAGACGAAGGCGTACCCGGGCCGGTTGGAGTAGATCGCGCGGGGGATGTTGGCGATGGCCAGGACGTTGAGCACCACGACGAGCCAGGCGAGCGGCATGGCCTGGAAGTTGCGCGTCGCCCCGGGGACGAAGACCAGCGTGAAGATCGTGGTGAGCATGAAGGCGACGATGAACAGCCCGAAGGTCCGCCACATCCAGCCGTGGATGCGCTCCTGCAGCGCGCCCTCGGTCTTGAGGTGCAGGTAGATGGAGCCGTGCATGGCGAACACGGTCACGGCGAGGATCCCAACCAGGATCGGGTAGGGGCGGAGCAGGTTGAGGAGGTTGCCGGTGAACTCGCCGTCCGCGCCGATGGGGAGCCCCTGCATGGAGTTGCCCACGGCGACGCCGAAGAGGAACGTGGCGAGCACGCTGGCGGCCGTGAAGGAGACGTCCCAGAACGAGCGCCACGCCGCCGACTCCTGCTTGGAGCGAAACTCGATGGACACGGCGCGGAAGATGAGCGCGAAGAGGAGCAGCATGAACGGTAGGTAGAACGTCGAGAACGCCGTCGCGTAGGCCAGCGGGAACGCGGCGAACAGGGCGCCGCCGAACGTCACCAGCCACACCTCGTTGCCGTCCCACAGGGGCCCGATCGAGTTGAGCAGGAGACGGCGCTCCCGGTCGTCGCGAACGAACAGGTGGAGCGAGCCGACACCGAGGTCGAAACCGTCGAGGATGGCGTAGCCGGTGAGCAGCACGCCGAGCAGGAAGAACCAGAGCACGTGGAGGTTCATGGCGTCACTCCTTCTCGTCTTCGTCGGACGGGCCGCCGCCGGTGCCGGTGAGAGAGACGCCGCGATGGTCCTGCAGCCGCGCGGCGGCGGCCAGGAGACCTTCACCGGTGGTGCCCGAGGGCCCCGCAGTCTCCTCTTCCGGGCCGTGCTGGATCTTGTCGTTGAGCACGAAGACGAAGACGGCGAAGAGCAGGACGTAGATCAGCCCGAACATCGCGATGGACGCGAGCATCTGCGCCGCCGGCACCGACTTCGAGACGGCATCGGAGGTGCGCAGGAGGTCCTGGACCACCCAGGGCTGCCGCCCCACCTCGGCGGCGACCCAACCGAACTCGTTGGCCACGTAAGGTCCGGCGACGGCGAAGACGAACACCCACAGGAGCCATCGCTTCTCGAACAGCGTGCCCCTCCACAGGAAGAACAGCCCCAGCAGGGTGAGGCCGATGAAGAGCATGCCCAGGCCCACCATCACGTGGTAGGTGGCGAACGGCACCCGGACGGGGGGCGCTGGTCGGGAGCGAAGGCGTCCAGGCCGGTCACCGGCTGGTGGAAGTTGCCGTAGACGAGGAAGCTCAGGCCGCCGGGCACGGCCAGGGCGAGGTCCACCCGCTGCCTGGCAGGATCGGGGATGCCGAAGATGTTGAGGGGCGTCCCGCCTGTGCCGGTGACGAAGTGGCCCTCGAAGGCGGCGAGCTTGGCCGGCTGGGTCCGGGCGAGCTTGTGGGCCTGGAAGTGCCCCGAGGCCAGGGCCGCGAGGGAGGTCGCCGCGGCGAAGACGAGGGCGAGGGTGAAGGCGCGCCGGGCCAGGTCCTCGTGACGGCGGCGCAGGAGGTAGTAGGCCGAGATGCTCATGACGAAGAAGGCGCCCAGGATGAAGGCGCCGATGAGGACGTGGACCAGCCGCTCCACGCTGGAGGGATTGAAGACCACCGCCCAGAAGTCGGTGACCTCGGCGCGCACGGCGCCGGAGTGCTCCACCAGGTGGAAGCCCGCGGGAGTCTGCTGCCACGAGTTGGCGACCACGATCCAGACGGCGGAGAAGGTGGCTCCCGCGGCGACCATGACGGTGGAGAAGAAGTGCATGCGGCGGGACACCCGGTCCCACCCGAACACCATCACGGCGAGGAAGCCGGACTCGAGGAAGAAGGCGAAGATCCCCTCCGCCGCCAGCGCGGAGCCGAACACGTCGCCCACGAAGCGCGAGTAGGTCGCCCAGTTGGTGCCGAACTGGAACTCCATCACGATCCCGCTGGCGACCCCCATCGCGAAGTTGACGGCGAAGATCTTGGTCCAGAACCGGGCCATCCGCTCGTACACGGGCTTGCCGGTCTTGAGGTACGAGCCCTCCATGACGACGAGCAGGAACCCCAGGCCGATCGACAGGGGCGGGAACAGGTAGTGGAACATCACGGTCAGGGCGAACTGAATCCGGGACAGGGTGACGGGGTCCACCGGCGCTTCTCCTTCCCTCGAGCGCCCGTGGCGGGCGCCGCGCTGGATCCATCAGGACGCGAGGCTACTGCACGGTGTCAACGCCTCGTGAACGTTCAAGAATTTCACGAGCCCGGAGGGGGCTCGCGATCGGGGGGGGTGGGGCGCTCCGGACCGTCCGGTTCCGGGCGCGCGGGTGCCAGCGCGACCTCGAACGGCCGCGGCCGGTACCCCGTGGGGAGACGGTCGGGAGGGATGGCCATGGCGTTGCCGTCGCGCACCGCGGTGAACGCGGGGGACATGATCTCGACGCCGGCCTCGGCGAAGACGTCCTGGACGTTGGCGTGGAGCTGCGAGTAGGTCGCCGCCATGAGCTGCGGCTCGGTGGTGACGGCGTTGAGCTCGTAGGTGACGGTGAAGTCCCCGAGGGCCGTCTGCAGGACGAAGGGGGGTGGCTCGGCCATGACGTGGTCGGTGCGCCGCGCGGCCTCGACCATGAGGGCGTGGACGCGGCGCCAGTCGGCGTCGTAGCCGATCGTCACCGCGGTGTGCAGCACGAGTCCGCGGTCGCGGGCGCACGAGGAGTAGTTGACCACATGGCTGGCGAGGACCATGGCGTTGGGGATGGTGATGTCGACGTTCTTCACGGTGCGGACGCGGGTCACGAGCAGCGTCTTCTCGATGACGTCGCCGACGGTGTCGGCGATCCGCACCCGGTCCCCGAGCTGGAACGGCCTCATGTAGGTGAGCATGAGCCCCGCCACGACGTTGGCCACCGCAGAGGTGGAGCCCAGCGAGACGAGCACGCCCAGGAACACCGAGATACCCTTGAACGCCGACGTCGACGAGCCGGGGATGTAGGGGTAGATCATCACCGCGGCCAGCACGAGCGCCATGAAGCGCACGATCTTGTAGGTGGGCTGTGCCCAGTCCGGGAAGAAGCCCGGCGCGGTGATGGCGCCGCTCTCGAGGCCGTCGAAGACGAGCCGGATGAGCTTGAGGACCCCCCGCGTGACGAGGACGATCACGACGATGAAGAAGAGATCGGGGACGAAGGCGACGAGCCCCCTCCCCAGGGTGGCCAACGGGGTGAGGACGTAGTCCAGGAGCTGCGAGGCGAGCCCCCGCGTCCACGGGAAGAAGCTGAACACCAGGGAGACGTAGGCGTACAGGAGGACCAGCGTGAGGAGGAGCCTCACCACCCGGGCGAGCGCCTTGACCAGAGAGGCGATGCGCTGGTCGGAGAGGAGCACCAGCTTCTGGATCTTGACCTCCGGGATCCAGGTCGCCTGCCAGCGCTCCATGGCCGCGTAGATCGTCGGGAAGAGCCGGGCGAGGGAGCGCAGGCAGACCAGCAGGGCGACGGTGGCGAGCAGGCTGAAGAGGAGGCCGAGGAGGAGCTCCTTGAGGTTGCCCAGGATGGAGAACCGCTGCAGCGCCTCGGTGATCGCCGCCGCCCGCGTGGCCGCGAGCTCCGTCCGTCCGACGCCGGCCTCCGCCGCGTCCGCCGCCGTCACCACCATGACCAGCGTGTCGCCGACGAGGACCTCGCTCTCGGTCCCGTCGTCCTCGACGCGCGCGGTGGCGCTGCGCAGGAGCGGGTCGGCGGCGAGCCGCTGGAGGCGGTCGGAGATGAGCCGGGCGCGTTCGGCGGGGGAGACCGAGCCGACGCGGGTGAGGACGGAGAACAGCGTGTGGCCGCCGAGGGTGACCTCGGCGGGGGCGGGAGCGACCGCGGGCGCCTGTGTCCCGGCGGCTGCCGCCCGCGGGGTCCCTGCCTCCGGCGCCGTCGCCGCAGCGGCGGCGGGGGCCGTGGCGACGGGCGGCGGAGTGGTAGAGGTAGCGGCCGGGGCCGCGGCTTCCACCGCCGGCGCCGTGGCAGGCGGCGTCGTGGCCGGCGCGGGGGAAGGCGGCGCGCCCGCGGCGCGGCCGCGGGCGCCGGCGAGCAGGAGAACCGCGGCCAGGCACACTGGCAGCACGGCGGCGCGTCCGCCCGGTCCGTCCCAGGGCGCCGAAGCGGACCCTCGTGTCCTCATTGGCAGGTTCTCACCTTCCGGAAGCCTACTCCGGGGTTTGGAGACGGTCAAGATCGCGGCACCGCCGGGGTGGTGCGGGAATATGAGCGAGTCTTACTAAGGTTGTCGTCCGTGTCGAGGGGAAAGGTCGCAGCGCGGTG
Source organism: uncultured Acidobacteriota bacterium (assembly GCA_963751245.1). GTDB lineage: Bacteria > Acidobacteriota > Thermoanaerobaculia > Thermoanaerobaculales > Thermoanaerobaculaceae > CAVVTR01. The sequence goes on from CAVVTR010000007.1 coordinate 519,852, forward strand.
GCCGGTCCCCTTCGCTGGGGTTCGCGGACCCCGGCCGAGAGGAGGCTCCTGATGTCCGATACCGTTCATCTTCCCGTGATTCCCATGCGGGACGCGGTGCTCTTTCCTGGTGTGACCGCCCCGGTGGCGGCGGGGCGCCCGGGGACGCTGCGCGCCGTGGAGGCCGCCCTGGCGGACGAGTCCAAGCGGATCTTCGTCGTGGCGCAGCGTCAGAACGTCGAGGAGGCGACCCCCGAGGTGCTCTTCACCATCGGCACCATGGCGGAGATCGTCCAGGTCCAACGCGGACCGGCCGGGATGCACCTGGTGCTCCAGGGTGACAAGCGCGGCATCGCGCTCAGGGTCAGCCCGCACGAGGGCTACCTCCTCGCCACCGTTCGCGAGGCGGAGGAGCTGCCGCCGCTGCATCCGGAGGCCCCGGAGCACGTGGCGCTGTTCCGCGAAGCCCGCGAGAGGGCCGCCGAGCTGGGCTCCAAGGCGGGGCTGCCGCGCCAGGCGGTGGAGCGCTTCCTGGCCGAGGTCGACGACGCCGGCCGTTTCGCCGACCTGGTGGCGAGCTTCGCGGACATCTCCACCGAGGAGCGCCAGATGCTCCTGGAGACGCTCTCCGTGGAGGAGCGCCTGCGCCGGGTGCTGGTGCACATGCAGCGGCAGATCAGCGTCCTCGACGCCCAGGAGGAGATCAAGTCCAAGGTCCAGGAGGAGCTGGGAGACCGCCAGCGGGAGATCATCCTCAGGCAGCAGCTCAAGGCGATCCAGAAGGAGCTCGGCGACGACAGCGAGCGCAACGATCTCACCGAGCTGCGCGAGCAGCTCGAGAAGACGGAGCTGCCCGACGAGGTGCGGCGCGAGGTGGAGCGGGAGCTGCGCCGGCTCGACCGCATGGGGCCGGAGGCCATGGAGTCCCAGGTCATCCGCACCTTCCTGGAGACCGTTGCCGAGCTGCCGTGGACCGAGCGCAGCGAGGAGGACCTGGACCTGGACCGGGCCATGCGGACCCTGGACGCCGACCACTATGCGCTGGGCGACGTGAAGGACCGGGTGGTGGAGTACCTCGCCGTCCGTCTGATGCAGTCCCGGGCCGAGCAGCGGTCCCGGGGCGAGGACGTGTTCGCCGCCGGCAAGCTCCCCGAGGGGGCTCGCCGGGACGGTCCCCTGGCCCCTGCGGACGAGACGCCGGGCAACGAGGACGATCGCTCCTTCCGGGGCCAGATCCTCCTCTTCGTCGGACCTCCCGGCGTCGGCAAGACGTCGGTTGCCAAGTCCATCGCGCGGGCGACGGGCAGGAAGTACGTCCGCATCTCCCTGGGCGGCGTACGGGACGAGGCCGACATCCGCGGGCACCGCCGCACCTACGTGGGTGCCATGCCGGGGCGCATCGTCCAGGGCATGAAGCACGCCGGCACCAAGAACCCCGTGTTCCTCCTCGACGAGGTGGACAAGCTATCGGTGTCGTACCAGGGGGACCCGGCCAGCGCTCTGCTCGAGGTGCTCGACCCGGCGCAGAACGACAGCTTCACGGATCACTACCTGGGGGTGCCGTTCGACCTCTCGGAGGTCTTGTTCATCGCCACCGCGAACTTCATCGAGAACATCCCCGCGCCGCTCCTGGACCGCATGGAGGTGGTGCACTTCTCCGGCTACACGGAGCGCGAGAAGCTGGAGATCGCCAAGCGGTACCTGGTGCCCCGGCAGGTCGGCGGCGCCGGGCTGGACCGCGACCAGCTCACCTTCGCCGACGGCGCGGTCACGGAGGTGATCCAGCACTACACGAGGGAGTCGGGTGTGCGGCAGCTGGAGCGGGAGGTGGGGCGCCTGGCCCGGAAGGTGGCGCGGAAGATCGCCACCGGAGAGGCGGAGACCGTGCGCCTCGACGCGGGGAGCGTCGCCGAGCTCCTCGGACGGCCCACGGTGCACCCGGAGCACGCCGCCACCAGCGACCAGGTGGGCGTGGCGACGGGGATGTACTACACCCCCGCCGGCGGCGACATCATGTTCGTGGAGGCGGCAACCATGAAGGGGCACGGAGAGCTGGTGCTCACGGGCCACCTCGGGGACGTCATGAAGGAGTCGGCACGGGCCGCCTGGAGCTACGCGCGGGCGCACGCCGCCACGCTGTCCGTCGACGAGGACGCCTTCGATCGCGACCTCCACATCCACGTGCCGGCGGGCGCCATCCCCAAGGACGGCCCCTCGGCTGGCGTCACCATGGCGACGGCCCTGGTGTCCGCCCTTTCCGGGCGGCCCGTCCGGCACGACGTGGCCATGACCGGCGAGGTGACGCTGTCGGGTCGCGTGCTGCCCATCGGCGGCGTCAAGGAGAAGGTTCTCGGGGCGGTGCGGGCCGGCATCACGACCATCGTGCTGCCCCGCGACAACGAGGCGGACCTGGAGGACCTCCCGTCGGAGGTGCTGGACAGGATCGACGTCGCCCTCGCCGGCGAGCTCGGAGAGGTCCTCGCCCTCACGCTGCGTGGCGGGCAGTTCCGGGAGGGGCGTCTGCTCTTCGCCGAGGAGCAGCGCCACGGCGGTCCGAAGCCCCTCGCTTCCGGCGGCACGCACTGACGGGGAGCAGGCGGCGGAGTGATGGGACGGGGGACCGGTGACGGTCCCCCGTCGCTTCACGGGCGGGGAGCGTGGAGCCGGGCGAGGCCCCTGACCATCGCGACCATGCCGGTGAGCCCCTGTCCCTTGCCCATGGAGAGCTCGGGGCCGAAGAGGGCCGCCACGATGCCCTCCTCGATGGCCAGCACCTGCTCCAGGGGGGCTCCGGACGCGGTTTCCCCGAGGATCACCGCCAGCGCCCGCGCCGACACGCCCAGCGGGTTGTCCACCGCCACGTGGAACGTGAGGGTGCCGTCCGGCCTCGGGAGCGCCCAGACGTAGGCCTCGGACTCGCAGCCCGGCACCCGGTGGCCAGGGGGGTAGGGCCGCGTCGCCACCCCGGGGGGCGGCTCCCGGTAGCGTTCGGAGTAGGCGAGGAGCAGCTCGATCCGGCGGTCCCGTCCGGCGCCGTCGAAGTCGGCCAGGATGCGCCCAAGCGCGGGCGGAGGGCCGCCCATGGCCGATCCTCAGCGCTCCACGGGCACGCGGACCAGGTTGCCCCATTCGGTCCAGCTGCCGTCGTAGTTGCGCACGCTGGAGAACCCGAGCAGGTGGGTGAGCACGAACCAGGTGTGGCTGCTGCGCTCGCCGATGCGGCAGTAGACGATGACGTCGTCGTCGGGGTGCAGGCCAGCCTCGCCCTGGTAGATCTCGCGCAGCGCCGCGGCGGGAAGGAACGTCCCGTCCTCGGGGTCGACGGCTCGTGCCCAGGGGACGTTCCTGGCGCCGGGGATGTGCCCGCCCCGCAGCGCGCCCTCGTTGGGATAGCCCTCCATGTGGAGACGCTCGCCGGAGTACTCCTCGGGGCTGCGCACGTCCACCAGGGACAGCCCGGCCCCCACGTGGCGCAGCACGTCGTCCCGGAACGCGCGGATGCGCGTGTCGTCGCGCTCCGGGGCGCGGTACACGGTGGGGTTGGGCGCGGGGACCTCGCGGTTCAGTGGCCGGCCCTCCCGCTCCCACTTGAGCCGCCCGCCGTCCATGATGCGGGACCGCGTGTGGCCGAAGAGGCGGAACACCCACAGGGCGTACGTCGCCCACCAGTTGCTCTTGTCGCCGTAGAAGACGACGGTGGTCTCCGGTGTGATGCCCAGGCGCGAGGCGAGGCCCGCGAAGCCATCGCGCTGGAGGTAGTCCCGCCGGACGGGGTCGTTGAGGTCGCGGACCCAGTCCACCTCCACGGCGCCGGGGATGTGGCCGGAGCGGTACAGCAGGGGGTCCTCGTTGGACTCCACGATACGCAGGGCGGGGTCGTGCAGGTGGTCCGCCACCCACGTCGTGGAAACCAGCACGGCGGGGTTCGCGTAGCCTCGATCGTCGATCGCGTTCATGGGGTTCCTCGCTGCCGGCGCCGACGCCGGCGACGTCCGGGGTCGAACAGCCAGAACGGGCGGACGTGGCAGGAATTCCTCCCTGGTACGAGGAAACGGAAGCGGCTACGATGAGGGGGCGCCCGGTGGGGTGCGGGTCCGGAGGGTGGTGAGGCGGTGAACGACGCGACACGGTCCGACGACGACGCCAGGCGTCCCTGGGGCCACTACGAGATCCTGGCCGACGGGGACGACCACAAGGTCAAGCGCATCGTCGTACTGCCGGGCAGGAGGCTGAGCCTCCAGCGGCATGGGCGCCGCGCCGAACATTGGCACGTCGTGCGGGGCGAGGCCGTGGTCACCGTGGACGCCGCCCGGATCCGCCTGTCTGCAGGCGGGTCGGTGGACATCCCCCGGGGGGCGGCGCACCGGATCCAGAACGTCGGCGAGGTGGACCTGGTCTTCATCGAGGTGCAGACGGGCAGCTACTTCGGGGAGGACGACATCGAACGCCTCGAGGACGACTGGGGACGTTCCTGAGCGACCGGCCCCCGCGTTACGGTTCTGCCACTGTTACGTCTGCTCCACATCAGCCCCGCGTGTCACACCGCTGTCGTGTTACGGCGCCGTAATCCGGCTGCCCGCCCGGAGGCCGGAATCCTGTGGCCGACGCCTAGCTCGCGCCTTTGCAGTCGCTTACATTTCAGCCTTGCACTGGTATGGCTATTGCAAACATACGGTCGTGGAACTTGGCGTTCCGTGGATTACATCGGGACGGGCGGTGCCACGACAAAGGCAAGGGATGAGAGGAGGCGTTTCATGCAGAACCGCGTTCGGACGAACGGCAGAGTGGTGGTGGCGGGACTCGCGGCGGCGACGGTGGTCGCGGCGGGGCTGCTCTTGCCCCTGACGGCCTCGGCCAAGGTAACCCTGGTCGAGAAGGTCGGCGAGAAGCAGACCAAGCTGGCGATCTACGGCTTCGGCCAGCTCGAGGCCCGCGGGGGCGACGGGCAGTCCGCCGAGGGCGGGCTGTTGTTCAAGGCCCAGCGCATCCGCGTCGGCTTCAACTACACCTACGGGAACATGTTCTCCAAGTTGTTCCTCGACTTCAACCAGTCCTGGACCGACGATTCCGGCGGTCTGCCCAAGGCCATCAAGGATGCGTTCGTGGGGTACCGGTGGAGCGACGCGGCGTTCATCCGCCTCGGCGTCATCAAGACCCCCATCGGCATGGCGTTCACGGAGCCCGGCTGGAACCTGGACATCGTCGAGCGCAGCGGCCTCGACAAGAACCTGGTCCTCGAGCGCGACTTCGGCGTGCTGCTGTCAGGCCGCCTCATCGGCCAGCCCAACAAGATCCACACCGACGGCTTCGAGATGGGCATGGAGCGGCAGGGCTACGGCCTCGGCTACGACATCGGCGTCTTCAACCCCGCCGGCCGCAGCGGCGCGGTCACGTGGAACAAGGCGCAGCTCGGCGATGCCCTCGCCTACGCCGGCCGTCTCATGTACGACTGGGGTCCCGCGTTCCACGTCGAGGGCGGCTATGGGATCTCCGAGAAGGCGGGTGGCGTCGACGGCAGCGAGGACTACAAGGTGTACGACGTCGGCATCGCGTCGGAGCTGTGGCAGTACGGCACCGAGCTCAAGGCCGAGTACGTCCATGGCGAGAACATCCTCGGCATCAAGGACTTCAAGCAGCACACCCTGGCCCTCACCGCGGGCTACATGCTCGGCTCGCAGTGGGAGGCGGTGGTGAAGTACTACGACGCCTCGGCGGACCACCCCGTCAAGGGGAGCTCCTCGATCAGCAACACCTACATCGGGCTCAACTACTACATCGATCCGATCTCGCCGAAGCACCGCGACCTGCAGCGTCACCGCATCATGTTCAACTACATCGTGGTCGGCGGCGACACCGACAACTGGACCGGCAAGTGGGGCTACCTGTCCGACGGCTGGGTCCTGCAGTGGCAGTACAAGTTCTAGCCTAGCCCCCCCAGAGGCCGGCGCGCGGGCAGGAGCATCGTCCGCGTGCCGGTCTCTATCTTTTGCGGGGGGCCCGGCGGCCCCCCTCCCTCCCGCCGCCGCCGATGCCCCCCGGGCCCCCACGCTCGGCGGAAGTGAATTCCGCCTCGCTCATTTCGCCTCCGGCCCCCCGCCACCCACCCGGGGATCCCCCGGTTCTGCGGGGGTGGGTGGGGGAGGCGTCGCTTCGGCGGCGAGGCCGCCTCGCTCGGCTCGAGGCGGGTTCGGGGCGGCGCGGGGGGGCGCGATGCGATGGTGCCAGGGCTCGGGAGGACTGTGGTCCTGCGGGGAGGCGTCGCTTCGGCGGCCAGGGCCGCCTCGCTCGGCTCGGTGGATGGGGGTGGCGACGCGGGGGGCCCGGCGGCCCCCCTCCCGTCCTCCGCCGCCGCCGCCCCCCGGGCCCCCACGCTCGGCGGAAGTGAATTCCGCCTCGCTCATTTCGCCTCCGGCCCCCCGCCACCCACCCGGGGATCCCCCGGTTCTGCGGGGGTGGGTGGGGGAGGCGTCGCTTCGGCGGCGAGGCCGCCTCGCTCGGCTCGGTGCGGGTTCGGGGCGGCGCGGGGGGGCGCGATGCGATGGTGCCAGGGCTCGGGAGGACTGTGGTCCTGCGGGGAGGCGTCGCTTCGGCGGCCAGGGCCGCCTCGCTCGGCTCGGTGGATGGGGGTGGCGACGCGGGGGGCCCGGCGGCCCCCCTCCCGTCCTCCGCCGCCGATGCCCCCCGGGCCCCCACGCTCGGCGGAAGTGAATTCCGCCTCGCTCATTTCGCCTCCGGCCCCCCGCCACCCACCCGGGGATCCCCCGGTTCTGCGGGGGTGGGTGGGGGAGGCGTCGCTTCGGCGGCGAGGCCGCCTCGCTCGGCTCGAGGCGGGTTCGGGGCGGCGCGGGGGGGCGCGATGCGATGGTGCCAGGGCTCGGGAGGATTGTGGTCCTGCGGGGAGGCGTCGCTTCGGCGGCCAGGGCCGCCTCGCTCGGCTCGGTGGATGGGGGTGGCGACGCGGGGGGCCCGGCGGCCCCCCTCCCGTCCTCCGCCGCCGACGCCCCCCGGGCCCCCACGCTCGGCGGAAGTGAATTCCGCCTCGCTCATTTCGCCTCCGGCCCCCCGCCACCCACCCGGGGATCCCCCGGTTCTGCGGGGGTGGGTGGGGGAGGCGTCGCTTCGGCGGCGCAGGGCCGCCTCGCTCGGCTTGGTGGATCGGGGGTGGCGGACGCGGGGGGCCCGGCGGCCCCCCTCCCGTCCTCCGCCGCCGACGCCCCCCGGGCCCCCACGCTCGGCGGAAGTGAATTCCGCCTCGCTCATTTCGCCTCCGGCCCCCCGCCACCCGCCCGGGGATCCCCCGGTTCTGCGGGGGTGGGTGGGGGAGGCGTCGCTTCGGCGGCGAGGCCGCCTCGCTCGGCTCGGTGCGGGTTCGGGGTGGCGCGGGGGGGCGGGATGGTGCCAGGGCTCGGGAGGACTGTGGTCCTGCGGGGAGGCGTCGCTTCGGCGGCGGGGCCGCCTCGCTCGGCTCGAGGCGGGTGAGGGGCGGCGCCGGCGGTTGCGGGAAGCGGGCCAGGAGGGTGGTGCGCGGAGCGACGAAAGCGAGGGTTGTGATGGCGCCGTCTGGCAGGCGCGAGGGAAACGCCCGCAGACGGGGTTGAAACCTACGTTGAGGACGTTTCGCGAAGCGCGCCGCCGCCAGACGGATGCCAGCGCGAGCCGCAGCCGGAGCCTCTGCGCAACGGCCTCCTAGGTGCCGGGGGCGACGACGAGGAACGACGCGATCCTGCTCTGCGGTCTGGCGGCGATCTCCTTGACGCGGCTGAGGTACTGCGTGAGCAGCGGCTCGGTGGACTCGGAGTCCACGGTCACGGCGTCGAAGAGGTTCCTGGCCGTGTCGCGCAGCTGCACGCGGCCGGAGGCCGCCGCGGCGGCGCGGTGGATGGTCTCGGCCGCCACGGCGAGGAGGGTGCCCAGGTTCCTGGCGTCGTCCGGGGTGCCCACCACCAGGGAGGCTCCGCCGAAGATGCGCACTACCCCCTTGACGCTGTGGTCGTTGAGCCCGTTGATGACGGCGACAGCGTACTCGCCAGCGGTCGTGGCGCCGCCCAGCGGCGCCTCCGCGGCGGCCAGGTACGTGTCGGCCACGGTGGCCGTGAGGGCCGCGGCCGCGGCGTAGGTCTTCGCCTGGATGTCGACGCGCTGGATGGCGTTGCTGGCAAGCAGGTCGGTGATCTCCTGTCGCGCGAGGGTGTGAGCGCCGGTGGACGTGGCGGGGGGCGCCGTCTCCTGCGCTGCGGCAGGAAGCACGAGGACGGTGGCAAGAAGGGCGGCGGCGGCCGCCCGGCGCGGAGCGCTGTTTCGCTGGGTCATCGCGTTTCTCCATGGGGACGCCCCCGGCGGGCCGGGGGTCCGGGAACCGGGTGTCGGGACGGGGACGGTGCGGGGCGCTGAGAGGTCCATCAGTCGCCGTCCAGGGTGTACTGCTTGGCCTTCTCCCACAGCGTCTTGCGGCTCACGCCGAGGAGCTCCGCGGCGGCGGTGCGCCGGCCTCCCGTAGAGGCGAGGGCGACCCGGATGGCGTCGATCTCCGCCCGTTCGACGGCCTCCTGCAGGGTGAGGACGGGCCCGTTGGCGGCGGGCTTGGCGGGGGCATCGGCGCCGCGCAGGGAGGCGGGGATCTCGTCGAGGGTCACGCGCTGGCCGTGGCAGAACAGCACGGCGCGCTCCACGACGTTGCGGAGCTCGCGGACGTTGCCGGGCCAGTGGTAGGCGTCGAAGGCGGCGAGCACGGGGTCGGAGAAGCCCTGGATCGGCTTGGACCTCTCGGCCACGAACTCATCGAGGAACGCCTGAGCGAGAATCGGGATGTCCTCGCGGCGCTCGCGCAGCGGCGGCAGGTGGATCGCCACGGTGTTGATCCGGAAGTAGAGGTCCTCCCGGAAGCTCCCCGCGGCAATGTCCTCCTCGAGGGGGCGGAGGGAGGCCGAGACGATGCGGACGTCCACGTCGATGGTCCGCTGAGAGCCCAGCCGCTCGATCTGCCGTTCCTGGAGGACGCGGAGCAGCTTGACCTGGAACGAGGGGGGCAGCTCCCCGATCTCGTCGAGGAACAGCGTTCCGCCGCTGGCTGCCTCGAAGCGGCCGATGCGGCGCTCCGAGGCGCCGGTGAAGGCGCCCTTCTCGTTGCCGAAGAGCTCGGATTCGATGAGCGACTCGGGCAGGGAGGCGCAGCTGACCCGGATGTACGGCTTGGCCCGCCGCGGGGAGTTGTAGTGGATGGCCGCCGCCACGAGCTCCTTGCCGGTGCCGCTCTCGCCCTGGATGAGGACGCTCGCGTCCGAGTCGGCGACCACGCGGATGAGCTCGAACACCTCCTGCATCGGCTTGCTCTTGCCGATGATCTTGCCGAAGGAGTAGCGGCGTTCCAGCTGCTCCTGGAGCCGGATGTTCTGCTCGCGCAGCAGCCGGAAGGAGCAAACGTTGTTGAGCCGGAGCATGAGCTGCATCATGGAGAACGGCTTGGCGATGAAGTCCGCGGCACCCTCGCGCATCGCCTCGACGGCGCTGTCCACGGTGCCGTGGGCGGTGATGATGACCACCGTGGTCTCGGGCTGGAGGGCCTTGACCCGGCGCAGCAGCTCCATGCCGTCCATGTGCGGCATGAGGAGATCGCTGAGGACGACGTCGTGGAGGTGCTTCTCGAAGAGGGCGAGGCCCTTGAGGCCGTCCTCTGCGACGTCCACGTCCCAGCCCTCCTTGCGCAGGGCGTCCGCCATGGTGATGCGCAGGATGGGCTCGTCCTCCACGATCATCAGGCGACGGCCGCAGATCGTCATGACGGCACCTCCTCGTCGTAGAGCCGCCGTGCCGGGAGCGTGACGCGGAACGTCGACCCGCGACCGACGACGCTTTCCACCTCGATGCTGCCCCCGTGGGCGGACACGATGCTGTAGCTCACGGCGAGGCCGAGCCCCGTCCCCTCGCCGACGGTCCGGGTGGTGAAGAAGGGGTCGAAGATGCGGTCCCGGATCTCCTCGGGGATGCCCTCGCCGGTGTCCTTCACCTCGGCGACCACGGTGGCGCCGCGCAGTCGCGTGCGCAGCGCGAGCACGCCGCCGTGGGGCATCGCCTGCATGGCGTTGAGGACCAGGTTCAAGAACAGCTGCTCCATCTGGAAGTGGTCCGCCATCACCGTCGGGTCGTCGTCGTCCAGCTCGAAGCGGACCTCGATGCCGTTCTTCCTCAGGTGGTAGTCCACCAGCTCGGCCACGTGACGCAGGTTGTGGTTGATGGAGGTGGGCTCGGGGCGCATCTCCCGGGGTCGCGAGAAGTCCAGCAGCGTCTGGATGGTGTGGGAGATGCGGCGGATGCCTTCCTCGACCAGCTCCAGGTAGCGGTCGCGAAGCTCCGCGTCGCCCGGGTTCGCGCGCAGGGTCTCGAGGCAGGTGAGGATTCCCGCGAGCGGGTTGTTGACCTCGTGGGCGACCCCCGCAGCCAGGGTGCCCATGGCGACCATCTTCTCGGTGTGGGCGAGCTGAGACTGCCGGGCCCGCTCCGTCTCCCGCGCCTCCTCCAGCTCGTCCATCATGCGGTTGAACGCACCCGCCAGCTCGCCGACCTCGTCACCGCGGCGTACGTCGGCGCGGGCGGCGAGGTCGCCGCGGCCGGCCCTCTTCATGGTCTGGTTGAGGCCGAGGATGGGGCGGATGAGGGTCTCGACGTAGACCGCCGTGAGGATGGAGTTGCCCAGCATCAGGACCAGGGCGACCAGCGCGGCGCGGCGCGCGATGTCGTGGACCTCGAGCTCGATGGGGTCCAGCGACAGGCCCACCGCCATGGACCCCCAGAACCGCGTCGAGATGTTGAGGGGGGTGCGGAACTCCAGGATCCGCTCGCCCCACGAGGAGGTGCGGATCTCGACCTGCGTGGGCCGGCCGATGGCCTGGCGGGAGAGCGCCCGGGGGAACTCCTGGCCGAGCAGGTCCCAGCGGTTGGAGTGGGTGACGATGCCGTCGGCGTCGGTGACGACGACGTAGCGCATGAGGTCCTTGTTCTTCTGCAGGATCTCGCTGATGTAGTTCTCGATGAGGCCGCTCTCGGTGACCAGCCCCAGCTGCTCGTACATGAGGGTGTCGGTGACGGGGATGGCGAGGGCCTCGGTGAGGCTCCGGCCGCGGGCCACGATGGCCTCGTACCGTGTGCTCCGCTCGTGAGCCACGCCGAGCACCGAGACGAGGCCCATGGTGACCACGATGAGCGTGTTGGAGTAGAGGAAGAACTTGGTGCGGAGGCCGAGGCGGATCCTGCGCACGCTAGCGCTCCCCGGCGGAACACTCGAGCTGGGACTCCGTCATCGTCAGAAAGGCGGGGCCGAAGACGCGGCGCGCCAGGACCCTGATGCCGTCGTACTCTCCGTCGCGGCACGGCGCGAACCCTGCGGCCAGCTCCGCGTCCCACCCGGCGATGGTCGCGCGGGCCGAGGGGTCCGAGCGCGGAAGCTGCACCAGCGCGCGCAGCAGCAGCTCGCGCACCGCCGCCGGAGCGCGGGCCTGGACGACGAAGGGGAAGTTCGGCAGCGGCTCCGACTCGGCGAGCACCCGCAGCCCGCGATCCTCGAAGCGGTGCCCGATGATGTCGCGGATCCCGCAGGCGTCCACCTCGCCCAGGAGCACGGCGCGGGCGGCGCGCTCGTGGTGCTCGAAGTAGCGGCACTCGAGGTCCCGGCCCGCCACCAGGCCGGCGGCCTGCAGCATCGCCCTCGGCGCCAGGTGCGAGGAGGTCGACAGGGGCGAGCCGAAGCCGAAGCGGCGGCCGGCGAGGTCGGTGAGCCGGTGCAGGGTGCTGGCCCGCCGGACCATGATCAGGCTCCGGTAGGTGTTGCTCCCGCCGGAGCGGAGCCGCACCAGGGGGACCGCCCCGCACGAGGCGTGGGCGCGGACGTAGGTGAGCGGCCCCAGGTAGGCGATGGTGAGGCGACCTTCGCACAGCGCCTGTACTGTGGTCTCGTAGGAGGGGCTGATGACGAGCTCCCAGGGGTGCCCCGTGGTGACGCTCAGGTAGTCCACCAGCGGCTGGTACTTGAGATACATGATCCTCGGGTTGTAGAAGCTGACCACGCCGAAGCGGTACGCCTCCGCCGCCGGCTGCGCCGCCGCCCCGTGTGCGGCGAAGGCGGCCAGCGAGACGAGGAGGATCGCGAGGCTAGGCCGCGAACCCCGCACGGTTCCTCCCGCTCATGCGCACGACGAGCTCGCCGGCCCCTCCGGAGCCCGCCAGCTCCTCGACGTCCCGCCAGCCCAGGGCGCGTGCCCGGTTCGCGGTGTCGTGTCCGATGCACCAGGCGACCATTCCGTTCTCCCAGCCGCAGCCGTCGCGCTCCTCCTCGGCGAGATCCACCTCCCCGGGGCTGCGCAGCACACAGCCGGTGAGCGGCAGGGCCCCCACGGCGATGCGGCCGGCCGGGGACAGCGGCAGCGCAGCCTGCACGACCTCCGCGCCGGCCAGATCGAGGGACTCGGCGAGGGGCCCGGCGGGGCCAGGGACAAGCAGCCGCTGGCCGGCGAGAGGGCGGGCGGCGAACCAGTCGAGCGCGGTGGCGCGGGCCGCGGTGGGCCCGATGACGAAGAGCGCGGGGGGGCAGATTCCCACCCGCTGGGCCTCGCCGGCGAGATCGCGCAGGGGCGCCAGCGCGCGGCGCTGGGCGGACGTCGTGCCGCGCTCGATGACGGCGCCTGGGGTGGCGGGGTCCATCCCCGCCGCGATGAGGCGCTCGGACACCGAGGACAAGGTCGTGAGACCCATGTAGCCGACGATGGTGGCGGAGGGGTCCTGGGCGAGGAGGTCCCAGCGCACCTGGGGCCCCGACGACTTGGCGCACTCGTGGGCGGTGAGGAAGGTGACGCGCACGGCCTCCCCGCGGTGAGTCACGGGGATCCCGGCGCAGGCGGGCACCGCCACCCCGGCGGTGATCCCGGGAACGACCTCGAAGGGGACGCCGGCGGCACGCAGGGCCTCGGCCTCCTCGCTTCCCCGTCCGAAGACGTAGGGATCCCCCCCTTTGAGACGCACGACCCGCTTCCCTTCCAGGGCCAGACGCACCAGGAGAGCGTTGATCGCCTCCTGGGGGATCGGGTGATGGCCCGCCGTCTTGCCGACGCAGTGCAGCTCCACGTGCTCCGGGAGCTCGCACGGCAGCGCCGGCTCGGCCAGACGGTCGTACACGACGGCGTCGGCCGTCAGGAGACGCCGGTGGCCCCGGCGGGTCAGGAGCCCGGGATCCCCCGGGCCGGCCCCGACCAAGGATACCAGCCCGGCCTCGACCTCGGGTGCCGCGGCGGGCGCCGGCGGGCAGACGTCACGGGGCCCGGTGGCGCCGGCTGCCGCGGGGGCGGTGGCGGTGAGCCACGCTTCGGTCTCGGCGGGGAGGGGGACGCGGGCGCGCAGGCGCTCGCCGTCCACGGTCGCGGCCACGAACCGGTCGAACAGGGCCGACTCCTCCGGCGCGGCGAGCCCGAGGCCTCGGACGGCGGAACGGAACCGGGCGGCGGCCGCCAGCCACTGCGACCACTCGTGGCCGAGACGACGCTCGAGGAGCTGGCGCAGGCGGCGGACGGCGAAGGGTGCCTCGCCCGCGGACGAGACCGTGACCTGGAGGCTTCCGCGCCGGATCCGGGCCGGCATGTGGAAGCTGCAGAGCTCGGGGTCGTCGACCACGTTGACGAGGACCCCGGCCCGCTCGGCGTCCCCGAAGACGAGCCGGTTCACGTCGCGGTCCCCCGTGGCCGCGAAGACGAGGGCGTAGGAGCCCGCCTCGCCGGGTGCGTAGCGGCGCCGCAGCAGCTCGACGGCGCCGCTGTCGGCCAGTTCGACGACGGCGGGGAGCATCTCCGGCGCCACCACCGTGATTGTCGCCTCCTCGGCCCGCAGCGCCTCGATCTTGCGCAGCGCGACGCCGCCACCGCCCACCACGAGGCAGCGACGGCCTCGCAGCGAAAGCATCACCGGAAACATGTGGTCCCCCCTTCGTGCGGGGCTTCGAGGCCCCTCATCCGGCGAGGGACGCGACGGCGCGTCTCCCCGCCCTCCGGTCCCGGTCGTCCCGGGACCTCACCCACGTCCACCAGGAATCCAGCTCCTCCTCGACGAGAGCGCCGGCGGCTCCGACCGCCTCGGAGCGCCGGAGCGTCTCGTCCGCCAGCGTCGCGGCGAGGGACTCCACGTCGAACACCACCAGGCCCGCCGGGCTCCGGCCGGGCACGGTCGCGGGAAGGTTGCGCGGCACGCTGAGGTCCACCGCCAGCAGGCCTCCCGGCCGGCGCGCCGTCTCGGCGAGGACGGCCGTGGAGAGCACCGGGACCGTCGCGGCGGTGGCGCAGACGATGGCGTGCACCTCGCGGGGCAGGGCGCTCCGCCACGCCCACGGCACGGCCTCGCCCCCCACCGCCGCCGCCAGCGCGGCCGCGTGGGCCGTGGTCCGGGAGGTGACGAGGATCCGGGAGGCGCCGCGCTGGTGGAGCCGGCGCGCGGCCAAAGAGGCCGTCTCCCCGGCGCCGACGACGAGCACCGAGCGCCCGCCGAACCCGCCCAGTCTGCGCTCCAGCACGTTGATCGCGGCGCCGGCGAGGGAGCGGCCGCCGCGTCCCAGCGTGGTCTCCGAGCGGACCCGCCGCCCGGCCCGGAACGCCGCGTGGAACAGGCGGTGGAGCAGCGGTCCCGGGGTGCCGGCCGCGGAGGCCTCCCGGTAGGCCCGGCGCAGCTGGCTGAGGATCTGGTCCTCGCCGAGGGCGACGGACTCCAGTCCGGCGGCCACCCGCAGCAGGTGCCTCGCCGCGTCCTCGTCCCGGCGCACGGCCGGCGTGACGGTGAGGCGGCCGGGGCCGAGTCCGAGCCATGCGGTGAAGAGGGCGACGGCGTCCGCCTCCGGCACGCCCTCGGCGTACAGCTCGAGGCGATGGCAGGTCGAAAGCGTCACGACGGCGGCCTCCGGAGCACCGGTGCCGCGGAGGGCCGCTTCGCGGCGGGCCGCGTGGGCGGCCTCGAGGACCGGGAGGGCGACCCCCCGGTGGTCGAAGCCGACCTGGACCAGGGCGGGGTGGCTCACCGCGGACCGCTCCACTTCAGCCCGTCCCGCCAGCGCAGGCCGCCGCCCAGATAGCGCGCCGGCCGCTCCCGGGAGGAGAGCCAGCGCACTGCCTCCGCCGCCCGGGTGCCCCGCTCGCACACCGCCAGGGGAGCCTCGGGCACGGCACCGGTCCCGGCGGCGCGGAGGCTCTCGAGGGGGATCTCGGTGAGGTGGGCGGAGTCGGCCGGCCTGGCCTCGCGTTCGGCGGGGTGGCGGACGTCGAGGACCGCCTCGGCGTCCAGGGGCGTGGACGGGGGCTGGGCCTCGACGCCCTCCTCCTGGTTCTGTGCCGTCCAGGCCGCCACCGCGAGCGGCTCCACGGCGGGGGCGAAGGGTGGGGCGTAGGCGTGTTCGAGGGCGGCCAGGTCGTCGAGGGTGGCGCCGCGCACGATGAGCTGGGCGGCGACGTCGATGCGCTTGACCACATCGCCGGCGCCCACCGCCTGGACGCCGAGCACCTTCCGGGAGGCGGGCTCGTAGACGAGGTCGATCGCGATCTCTTCGGCCTCGGGCCAGTAGTGGGCGCGGTCGTGGGCGGTGACCCACACGGAGCGGGCGGCGCGGCCGGAGGCGAGCAGGCTGCGCCGCGTGCACCCGACGGCCGCGACGTTGGCGTCGAAGACCTTGACGGCCACCGCCCCCGCCACCGGCGGGAAGCGGTCGTCGCGGCCGGAGAGGACATTGGCCAGGGTCCGTCCCTGGCGGTTGGCCAGCGACCCGAGGGGCAGGTGGACGGGACGGCCGGTGACGGCGTGCGGCACCTCCACGCAGTCGCCCACCGCCCAGACGTGGGGGATGGAGGTGGCCATCCGTCCGTCGACGAGGATGCCCCCCGCCGGGCCCAGGGCCGCGCCCGCCGCCACGGCGAGACCCGCGGCGGGAACGACGCCGGCGGCCACCACGGCGAAATCGGCGGTGACGTGCCCACCGGAGGTCCGCACGGTGACGGCTTCGGGTCCCGCTTCGATCCCGTCCACCGGCGCACCGAGATGGAGGGAGACGCCGTTGTGCTCGAGAACCCGCGCCACCAGTGCGGCGGCCTCCGCGTCGAGGACGGTGGGGAGCGGGTGCGGGGCCGCCTCGATGAGGGTGACCTCGGCCCCCCACAGCGCCCGGAACGCCTCGGCCAGCTCACAGCCGACGAGGCCGGCCCCGACCACGGCCACGGAACCGAGCTCTCCGCGGGCGAGGGCGCCGTGCAGGGGGGCAACGTCCTCGAGCACGTGGAAGGAGCGCACGCGGGGGTGGTCGGGCTGGCCCGCGAGGTGGCGGGCGCGGGCGCCCGTGGCCAGGACCAGCTCGTCCCAGGGGAGCGTCCCGGTGGCGCCGCCGGCGGCCTCGAGGGTGAGGGTCCGGCCTGCGGTGTCGACGCCGGTGGCGCGCCAGCCGGTGCGGACGGTGAACCCCTTGACGTCCAGGAAGTAGGCTGGGTCGCGCAGGGTGCCGTCCGCCGTGGTGCGCAGGTCGGCCTCCGCGGGGACGTCCCCGGAGAGCAGGTAGGGCAGGCCGCAGGCGGCGTAGGAGAACGTCGTTCGCTGCTCCACCACCGTCACCGACCAACCCGGGCATAGACGCGCCAGACGAGCGGCGCAGCGCAGCCCGGCGGCGGAGGCGCCCACCACCACGACCCGGCGGAGCGACCGCGGTGCGCTCACCGCGGGGCCCTCTGAGGTGTGCCGGTCATCGTCGCCCCCGCCTCCTCAGCGCGCAACCTCGCCGCGGACGGAGAGGGCGATCTTGTAGAGCACGGTGAGCACCAGCAGGCCGACGCCGTAGACCCCCGCCGCGATGAGCAGCTCCGGCGCGGTGGGCGAGTACGGGGTGACCTGGTTGAGGGGCGAGGGGATGAAGCCCGTCACCACCATGTCGAGGCCCTTGTCGATCCACAGCGAGGCGAACACCGCGGCGCAGGCGATGACCAGGGTGTTCTCGCGCCCGCGGGTGCGCGGGTTGATGAGGAGGACGAGAGCTGTCACCGCGAGGACCGCCGAGGCCCAGGTCCAGGGCACCAGGGTGTGGCTGCCGTCGAGGCCCAGGTAGAGGTACTCGAAGTGGAGGACGTGCTCGGGGATGCCGCTGTAGAGGGCGGTGAAGACCTCCATGAGCACGAAGAACACGTTGATGGCCATGGCGTAGGTGACGATGACGGCGAGCTTCTGCACGGGCTCGCGCCCGGGGTCGAAGCGGGTGACCCGCCGGAGGATCAGCGTGATGAGGATGAGCAGGGCGGGACCCGAGGCAAACGCCGAGGCGAGGAAGCGCGGAGCGAGGACCGCCGTCATCCAGAAGGGACGCGCCGCCAGGCCCGAGTACAGGAACGCGGTGACGGTGTGGATGCTGATGGCCCACGGGATCGACAGCAGGATGATGGGCTTGATCCACGCCGGGGGCGGAACGGACTCGCGCTCGGCCTGCAGCGACACGTGGGAGATCACCACGTTCAGCACGAGATAGCCCGACAGCACCATCATGTCCCAGAACATCAGGGAGTGCGGCGTGGGGTAGAGGAGCACGTTCAGGACCCGGGTGGGCTGGCCCATGTCCACGAAGATGAACAGCATGCACATGAGCACCGAGGCGATGGCCAGGAACTCGCCCAGGATGGTGATCCGGGCGAACTGCTTGGCGTTGTGCAGGTAGTACGGAAGTACCACCATCACCGCCGAGGCGGCCACGCCGACCAGGAAGGTGAACTGGGCGATGTAGAAGCCCCAGCTCACGTCCCGGCTCATGCCCGTGATGCCCAGCCCGACGGCGAACTGGCGCATGTAGAAGATGAAACCGAGCGCGATCACGCCGAGGAGGAACGCGATCCAGCTCCAGTAGCTGCGGCTGCCAGAGAGTGCCTTTTCGAGCATAGCGACCTCACACCAGGTAGTAGACTTCGGGGCGGGTGCCGAGCGCGGGCTTGCGGCGCAGGGCGTAGCGCGAGCGGAGGAGCCGCCGCACCTCGGAGTCCGGGTCATCGAGGTTGCCGAAAGTGAGGGCCCCGCCCGGGCATGCCTCGACGCAGGCGGGCGCACGGCCGGTGCCGATGCGCTCCTCGCAGAAGGTGCACTTCTCCACGACCCCCTTGGTGCGTGTGGGGAAGTCCTCGGTGATGTGCGCGATGTGGGGCCGGGGGTCGACCCAGTTGAAGCTCCGGGAGCCGTAGGGGCACGCGGCCACGCAGTAGCGGCAGCCGATGCAGCGGTGCCAGTCCATCATGACGATGCCGTCGTCACGCCTGAACGTCGCCTGCGTCGGGCAGACCCGGACGCACGGGGGGTTGTCGCAGTGGTTGCAGAGCAAGAGGACGGGACGGGCGGTGAGCGCCGGGTCGACGACGCCGGCCTCCTGCTCCGGGAAGGCGTCTTCGAACGACTGCTTCCACGCCCACTTGACCTCGTGTCGGGGGTCGTCGATCCGGGGCACGTTGTGGGCGGTGTGGCAGGCCTCGATGCACGCCGTGCACCCCTCCTTCTCGTCGCAGGCGCGCGGGTCGATGACCATGGCCCAGCGGGTGCGTCCCGGTGCTGCGCTCTCCACGGCCACCTGGGCCTCGGTGACGCGTTCCAGGACTCCACCGGCCAGCCCCAGAGCCACGGCGCCGGCGGCCTTGAGGAAGAACCTCCTGTCCTCGGCCATCACGCCCTCCCCTTCTCGGTGGGTGCCACGTGACACTCCCAGCAGGTGGGGCTCACCGCCAGGTAGTTGTGGCACCGGTCGCAGAACTCGCTCTTGTTGGGGTGGCACTTCATGCAGCTCTGGTCGAGGTTCATGGTCACCACCGTGCCGTTGGCGGCCACCGTGGTGCGCTCGCCGTCGCGCACGACGGCGTTGCGCCAGCGGTTGAGGACGTCCATATGGGTGGCGCGCATGAGGGCGGTGGGCTCCACGCACTCCTTGGCCTGCGTGACGATCTTGGGCTCGGGCTTCGGCGCCCGGGCGCTGTGCGGGCCCAGCCAGAACGGCAGCAGCGCCACGGCGATGAAGGCGCCCAGACCGGTGAGGATCTTGCCTCCGTCATGCATCGGATTCGCCCTCCTTTCCCGCCATCTCCCGTCCCCTCAGGTCGGTGGTCCGCGGCTTCTCCCCGGGGAGCACGAGGGCGTTGGCGACGAGCTCGTGGACGCCGGTGACCTCGACGCCGGGCACCCAGTAGTCCATGAGCGGCGGCAGGGTGGCGCGGTCGATGGCGCAGATGCAGGCGAGCTGGTTGACGCCGTGCTTCTCATGCACGTACTTCACGGCGTTGGCGCGGGGTAGGCCGCCGCGCAGCCTCATCTCCATGTTCTCGTCGTTGCCCAGTCCGGCGCCGCCGGCGCAGCAGAAGGTCTGCTCTCGAGTGGTGCCCTCGGGCATCTCGAAGTAGTTGTTGCAGACGCTGCGGATCACGTAGCGGGGCTCCTCGAACAGGCCCATGCCCCGGGCGGGGTTGCAGGAGTCGTGGAAGGTGACCCGGAGGTGGTCGTTGCGCGAGGGGTCGAGGGGGAGCTTGCCGTTGGCGATGAGGTCCGCGGTGAACTCGCAGATGTGGACGGTCTTCGTGGCGGCGGCGTTGTCGAACCGCGTCCCGGTGATCGGCGAGACCGGCACCTCCAGGAAGTCCGCGGGGCCGTTCATGGTGTCCATGTACTGGTGGAGGACGCGCCACATGTGCCCGCACTCGCCGCCGAGCACCCAGCGGACCCCGAGGCGCTTCGCCTCGGCGTAGATCTTGTAGTTGAGCCGCTTGATGGTGTCGTGGGAGGTGAACAGCCCGAAGTTGCCGCCCTCGGAGGCGTAGGCGCTCAGGGTGTAGTCGAGGCCGAGGTGCTCGAACAGCAGCATGTACCCCATGAAGGTGTAGATCCCGGGTTCCGCGAAGTAATCGGCGGAGGGCACCACGAAGAGAATCTCCGCCCCCTTGCGGTTGAAGGTGGGATTGACGCGGATCCCGGTGGCGTCCTCGAGCTCGTCGACCAGGAACTCGATGTTGTCCTTGAAGGTGTGGGGCTGGATGCCGAGGTGGTTCCCGGTGCGCTGGCAGTTGGCGACGGGCTCCATCACCCAGTTGATGTTGAGGCCGACGAGGTTCATGAGCTCGCGGGCCATCATGGTGATCTCGGCGGTGTCGATCCCGTAGGGGCAGAACACCGAGCAGCGCCGGCACTCCGTGCACTGGTAGAAGTAGTAGTACCACTCCTTGAGCACGTCGGCGGTGAGCTTGCGGCCGCCGGCGATGCCCTTGAGGATGCGGCCCGCGGTGGTGAAATCGTTCCGGTAGATGGACCGGAGCAGCTCCGCCCGGAGCACCGGCATGTTCTTCGGGTCGCCCGAGCCGATGAAGAAGTGGCACTTGTCGGCGCAGGCGCCGCAGCGCACGCAGACGTCCATGAACACCTTGAGGGTGCGGTAGTTCTTCAGCCGCTCGCGGAACCCGTCGTGGATGATCTGCTGCCAGTTCTCGGGGAGCTGCCAGTCGTCGTCGGTGGGGGACCACTCCCTCGGGTTGGGGAACCCGAGGTACCTGAGGTTCTTGGGCGCTGCCGGGTAGGACCAGCTGCCGCGCCGGGCCTCGAAGTCCACGGACGGGTCCGTCCAGCTCCTCTTCGGCGGGGTGAAGTCGATCTGGATGAGTTCTTCTGGTGTCTTCTGGGCCATCTCTCACTCCCCGTCGAGCGGAATGTCCGCAGCCACGAGCTTGTCGTGGAACTCCTCCTCCCACTCCTTGTAGGTGTGGGGGTGGACCTCGTGGTCCCAGGGGTTGACGTGGCGGCGCGCGCGGTTGTTGTTGGCCAGGTTGCGCGTCGGGCTCATGAACACGCCGGCCATGTGGCTGAGCTTGGAGAAGGGGAAGTAGGCGAACAGCACGCTCACGAGGAACAGGTGCACGAAGAAGAGCGTGCCGATCCCCTGAGGGACCGCTGGGTGGAACGACACCAGGGAGACGGCAAGCTCCTTCACCGCCACGATGTCCGTCTTGTCGACGTACCGGAGCAGGATGCCGGTGGTCGCGACGCCCAGCAGCAGGAGGAGCGGCAGGTGGTCGGCGGCGCCGGAAATGTAGCGCAGCCGCGGGTTGATCCACCGGCGCAACAGCAGGTAGCCGAGAGCCGCCACGACGACGACGTTGGTGAGGTAGATCTCGGGCAGGCCGACCTGGAAGAAGCCGTCGAGGCCCTGCAGCCAGGCCACCGGGCGCGGCACCGGCTCGACGAAGAAGCGGAAGTGCCGGAGCAGGATGACCAGCAGCGACCAGTGAAAGGCCAGGGAGCCCGCCCACAGCCACTTGTCGGGGCCGTAGACGAGGGTGCCGTCGGCACGCAGCCGGGCGCGGGTGTTGCGGAACAGCGAGCGGAACGTCAGCGCCTCCAGCAGGACGCGCCCGGTGGCGCCCGCCGCCGTGGACGGGTTTTCCAGGCGGGCGCTGCGGATCCACGGAAGGGAGCGCTGCTGGCCGCAGGTGGTGGGCACGCGGAACGGAACCGCCGAGCGCCCCCAGCCGATCACGCGGACGGCGAGACCGGCGAAGAAGATCAGGACCGCGGCGTAGGGAACGGCGATGCCGAAGAGCCCACGCAGCCCCGCGACTCCCGCGCCGAGGAACGCGATCGCCGCCAGCACCCCCACGAACGCGAGGGACCCCACGATTCTCATGCTTGGCAACCTCCCTTCGGGCCGGCGCCGCCGGAGGGCGGGTCGTCACCCTCGTCAGCCAGCATGCCGGCTTTCTTCAGCAAGGTGTGGACCCGCGCCGAGGCCTGCCGGGCACGGATCTCCCAGACCTGCTCGCGGCAGGCCATGAACGTGTCGAAGGCGCGCAGGGCCAGGGCGTCCACGCGGGCGTGGAAGGCCATGAGCTCGGCGGCGAGGTCGGGGGACAGCGGCGCGGGGAGCTCGGTGCGGACCAGGTCCTTGAGGGCGAAGACGAAACCCGTCGCCTGACTCGCCGTGAGCTCCTGCACCGAACGGATCCGCAGGATGGCGTCGAGGGCTCCGGTTGCTGCGCGGTCGTCGGAGATCCCCGCCAGCTGCCCGAACAGGTCGTCCACCGCCTTCTTGATGGTGGCGCCCACCGGGTTGTGGAAGGGGTCGGCCTCGTCGCGGAAGAACGCGGCGCCACTGGCGTGGTAGGACGACAGCACCTGATCGCTCCACCGGGACACGATGGCGGTCCGTCTCTGCCTGAGTTGATCCGCCAGTCCCACGGGTCCCGCCTTTCCGGAGGAGCACGGCTGCCCGGCGGCCGCGCCTTCCCAGCGGACCGGGTGCAACCCCCGTGCCAGTGGGGGGTTCTGCCCCATGACAAGAAGATATTGATCTGAATGAAGTTGCGATCCGCCGCGGGAGCCCGCCGGTGGCAGACCAGGAGACCGTTTCCTTGTTGTAACATCCTGGTCGGAAAGCCATCTGAGAAGGGAACTTCCGGGGTTCTTGAGGTGCGGCTCCGAGGGCGGGGACCGGGCTGCCGCGGGAAGGAGAGGGCCGGGCGTTACGGGAGAGTAACGGACGGCCGAGGGGGCGCGACCGTCCCGGCGTCGGGCCGGGACGGTCGGGCGCCGGGACCTCAGACGCAGCCGGTGGGCTTGGGCAGGCCGGCAACCTTGCAGGCGCCCTTGGCCGGGCCGGAGGGGAACAGCTCGTAGACCTCCTTGAGCGAGAACCCGGTCTCCTTGCAGAGCTTGCGGATCATCGGCGCGACGCCGAAGTCCACGTAGTACTTGCGCAGGTAGTTGACCAGCTTCCAGTGGTTCTCGGTCAGGTCGGCGACGCCCTCGGTTGAGGCGAGGGCCTTGGCGACGTCCTCGTTCCAGGTGTCTGGCTCCTGCATGAAGCCGTCTTCGTCGACCTCGAGGGAAACGTTTCCGTGGCTGAACGTGGGCATAGTCTTTCCTCCTTGCATCGTCCGTGGGAGCGCTGCTCCCTTATTCACCGATCTCCAGCACCGGGACGGCCGGCGGTGCGGCGCCCTCGGCGCGTTCCAACGCCTTCAGGAAGTCCGTGCTGGGCTGGTGGCCCAGCCTCATGGCCTGGGTCAGCTCGACCCGTGCCTGGGCGGTCTCGCCGGTGGCCAGGAGCCCGACGGCGAGGAAGTAGTGGGCCGCCGCGTGGCGGGGGTCGAGCTCCAGGGCGCGGCGGTTGCACGCGACGAGCTCGGCGGCCTGCCCCAGGTAGAGGTGTGCCTGGCCCATGTTGAAGTGAGCGATCACCAGGTCGTCCCGGCGCGCCACCGCTTCCCGGGTGGCCTCCAGGCACCCGGCGAAGTCCCACCTCAAGAGCCTCACGCCACCGAGGTTCACCCAGGCCTCGACGAGGTCGGGCTCGAGCTCGAGGGCGCCGAGGTAGGCCTTCTCGGCGTCGTTCACCCGCCCCATCTGCGTGTAGGCGAGGCCGAGGTTGAATCTGGCCCGGGCGGAGCCGGGGTCGTCCTCGGCCTGCTTCGACCAATGATCTGCGCGTTCGCGTGCGTGCGCTTGTGTGTTCACGACGGTCTTCCTTCCCGGGGAGCCAGCAGCGCCGCGAGACGGCGCCCGCTCTCCTCGTCCATGGTTGTTGTCCAGATGCGGAGCTCGCCGCGGTGGGCCTCGAGAAGCTCCGGTGAGGCCTGGGCGAGAACCTCCAGCGCCCGGATGACCTCGTCGCGCAGACCGGGATCACCGAGCAGGTCGACGATAGCGCCCAGGTGAGCCGCGATCAACGCCGGCCGCTCCGCGCCGATGGCGGCGAGGGCGGCGATGCCGTGGACCCCGTTGGTGCCCGACTCGTCGTTGAGGGCCCAGATCAGGCGGCGCACGACCTCGAGGCCGAGCTCGGGCCTCAGCGCGGCCACGCGGCCCACGGTGCGGGCGGCGCGTTCGCGGATGACGGCGTCGGTGTCCCAGAGCCGGCCGAGAAGCAGCCGGAACGCCCTCCGGTCGTCGGAGGCCATCGCCTGGAGCGTCGCGGTGTCCCCTGAGTGCAAGAGCTCCATCATCGTCTCCTTCAGGCCCATGACACCCGCGCCTCGGCGCGGCCGGCGGCGTACCGGCGCGCGGCCGCGAGGAGGCCGGCGGCCCACGAGGGGGTCGCCAGCGCGTGCAGGTGGAGGTAGGAAGCCCAGACGTTGCCGGAGACGATGCCGTCGCGACCGTCGATGCCGCGCCCGCGGCGCACGTCGAGCACGGTGCGCCCGCCGTCGCCGCCCGCGACCACGCGGGAGTAGTGGAACTCGTGGCCCACGAGCTCGGTGCCGGGAGCGAAGAGCCAGTTGCGCCGGTCCACCACCGCGACCTCGTATCCGTGGCCCTGCGGCCGGGAGGTCTGCTCGACCACCAGGTCGAGCACGGCGGTCATGGGGTAGGCGACACCGTTGACGACGAGCTCGCGGGCCAGCAGCATGAGCCCGCCGCACTCCGCGTAGACGGGCAGCCCTCCGGCCACGGCGCCGCGCAGTGCGGCGGCGAACGCCGCACCCTCGGCCAGCCGGGAGACGTGAACCTCGGGGAAGCCTCCACCGATGAGGAGGGCGTCGAGCCCGCTCAGGGTGCCGGGGTCCCGGGTGGAGACGTCCACGATGGCGGCACCTCCGGCGCGCAGGCGCTCCAGGTTCTCCGGGTAGGTGAAGGTGAAGGCCTCGTCGCGCAGGACCCCGACGCGGACCGTCCTGCCCTCCGCGGCGGTGATCGCAGGCAGCACCTGGAGCTCCACGGCCGGCGCCCGGGCCGCGATCTCGCGGAGCGCAGCGAGGTCCACGTGGGACGCCACCGCGGCGCCGGCCGCGGCGAGAGCACCCTCCCGGTCGTCGTGCTCGGCGGCGGTCACGAGACCGAGGTGACGGCCCGGAAGGGGACCGCCTCCGGTCAGGCGCGGGATGGCTCCGACAACGGGGACTCCGGCGAGCCGGGCCACGGCGGCGCGGATGACGTCCTCCTGCCGCCGCGTGGCCACCCGGTTCAGCACGACACCGGCCAGATTCAGCTCCGGATCCGCGGCGCGGCACCCCAGCACGAGCGCCCCCACCGTCGACGTGACCTTGGTCGTGTCGACGACGAGGATGACCGGGGCGCCCAGCCGTCGGGCGAGCCCTGCGGTGGAGTGCGTGCCCTCGGCGTCGACGCCGTCGTAAAGCCCCCGGTTGCCCTCGACGATGACGATGTCCGCGTCCGCGGCGGCCTCCAGCGAGGTCCCCAGCGCTGCCGCGGGCATCATGAACGTGTCGAGGTTGCCGCAGGGCCGGCCGGTGGCCGCGGCCAGCCAGCCGGCGTCGATGAAGTCGGGGCCCTTCTTGAAGCCGTGGACCACGAGACCGGCCTCCCGCAACGCCCGCGCCAGGCCGAGGGCGACGAGCGTCTTGCCGCTGTCGCCGGACAGGCCCGCGATGACGAGGCGGGGGCCGTTGAGCCTCATGACGCGCACCCTTCCACGATGGGTCCTACTGGCCCTCGATGAAGCCGCAGGGGCACTCTTCCCAGCACTTCCTGCAGCCGTCGCAGACTTCCATCTTGATGTCGTAGAAGTGCCCGTGGGTGGGGGACTGCGCCTTCTTGAAGCCGCTGTTCTGGCAGTACATCCAGCAGTTCTCGCAGCCGAAGCACTTGCCGCAGGAGAAGCAGCGCGTGACCTCGGCGAGGGCCTGCTCCTCGGTGATGCCGCCGTCGACCTCGCGGTCGGGCTCTGCGAGGCGCGCCTCGGGTCCGAGCACGAGCCGTTCCGCCCGGGGCTTGGCCTCGTACCAGTCGAGGCGGATCTTGTCGGAGCCGATCACCGGCGGCAGCCACGGCGCCTGGGGCTCGCGGCCCTGCAGGGAGGCGTGGATGGCCTCGGCGGCCCGGCGGCCCTGACCGATGGCGGTGGTGGCCAGTCCGAGGGTGACGTTGTCGCCGCCGGACCACACCTTCTCGTAGTGGGTGCGACCCCAGTCGTCGGCCTCGATCCACGAGGCCTCCAGCGAGCCCAGGGTGCCGGTGTCGGGCTGCTGGCTCACCGCCGTGATCACCGTCTCGGCGGCGACCTCGAAGACATCGCCCTCGATGGGGACCGGGCGGCGCCGGCCGGAGGCATCGGGCTCGCCGAGCTCCATGCGCTGGACGAGGATGCCGGTGACGGCGCCGTCACCGTCGCGGAGCACCTTCACCGGCGCGGTGAGGTACTCGATGGCGATGCCCTCCTCGAGGGCCTCGTCGATCTCCCGGTCGATGGCGGGCATCTCGGTCCGGGTGCGGCGGTAGAGGATGGTGACCTCCGCGCCCAGGCGCCGCGAGATGCCGGCGGAGTCCGCGGCGACGCGCTTGGACACGCGGGCCGCGTCGATGGCGGTGTCGCCGCCGCCGATGACCACCACCCTGCCCCCGACCGTGACGCTGCGCCCCGAGTTGACGGCGTTGAGGAACTCGGTGCCCGTGTAGACGCCGTCGCCCTCCTCGCCGGGCACGCCGAGCTTCTTTCCCTGGTGGGCGCCGATGCCGAGGAAAACGGCGTCGAACTCGGCGCGGAGCGCGTCGAGGGTGACGTCCCTGCCCACCGTCACGTCGCAGCGCAGCTCGACGCCGAGGTCGACGATGCGCTGGATCTCGCGGTCGAGCACCTCGCGGGGGAGGCGGTAGACGGGGATGCCGTAGCGAAGCATGCCGCCGGGCCTGGGAAGGCTCTCGAAGACGGTGACGGCGTAGCCGCGCCGGGCGAGCTGATACGCGCAGGACAGGCCGGCAGGACCGGCGCCGATGACGGCGACGCGCTGCGTCTTGGTGTCCTCACCGGGCATTGCCTCGAGCCGCAGCTCGTGGGCGATGGCCCAGTCGCCGATGTGGCGCTCGAGGGCGTTGACGGACACGGCCCCGTCCTTGGCGCCGCGGTTGCAGTCGCCCTCGCAAGGATGGGGACACACGCGTCCCATGACGGCGGGGAAGGGGTTGGTCTCCACCTCGATCCGCCAGGCCATCTCGGTGGCCTCGTCGAGACCGATCCCGAGCTTGTCCCGCAGGGAGATGGCCATCAGCCAGCCGCGGATGTCGTTGCCGCTCGGGCACGCGTGGGTGCACGGAGGGAGCTTCTCCTGCATCCTCGGCCGCAGCGGCGAGATCTGCGTCCCCGACGCGCCGCCGCCTCTCATGTGGCTGCCCAGGCTGGACGTCTTCTTGTCTTTCTGTTTCAGGAGACCCATAGGAACACTCCCCCTTGCCCGCGCCCCGGCCGCATCATGCGTACGGGTAGATCGCGCGCTTCAGCTCCTCCAGGCGTGCCAGCATCGTATCGTGCTTGCTTTCGTCGGTGAGCAGGTATTCGAGAATCTGCTTGTGAGCGTTGGACGGTGCGCGGTCCAGGGCACGGCGGGCGAGCTCGACGGATTCGCGCTCCAGCGCCTGGTGGGTGGCGATCTGGTCCCAGATCACCCCCAGCTCCTCCGGAGTGAGGCGGAGGCCTTCCCTGGTGAGGCTGTCGATGAGGAACTGCTGCACGCGGTGATGCATCATGGAATCGTGGCGGATGACATCCAGGATGATGCGCACGAGGGGGTTGTCGGTCCCCTCGATCATGACACCAGTGGACTCGATGCCGCGGCGTTCGATGTTCTGCCAGCTGCGCAGCGTGTCCACGAGCTCCTGGATCCTCTCTGCCCCCACTGCCTCTGACATGACCGCCTCCATTGCTCGTACGGGCGATGAGGCGGGGGGACCGCTGCCGGCCCCCCCGCCGGCCCTCGTCTAGGCGTTGGGCGGCAACGTGATGTAGCTGCCGCCGACGTAGCTGTAGATGCAGCGACCGGAGTCGATCAGCTGCCGGATCGCCTGCTTGCACAGGCCCTTGTCGACGTTGTCCTCGCCGAACTGCTCGACCATCGCCTTGATGAGGTCCATGGCCTTGAGGTTCTTCTTGCCGTGGACCGACTTCACCAGGTCAAACATGGCCTGGGCGACCTGATCGACGGTGACCTCGCTCATCACGTCCTCCTCATGTCTGGCGGATGTGGGCCGACCGGTTGAAGGTCTCGCCGGCGTGGGTGAAGTCGTCGAGGTGGTACTTGGTGAAGGAGATGCCGGTGAGCTCGAAGAACTTCGGCCAGCCGATCCGCTCGATCCACTCGCCCACGCGCTCGTGCTTGCGGGCGTTGGCGGCGTACGTCTCGACGATGTTCGCCACGGCCTCGACGACCTCCGGCCAGCGCGGCGGGTTGTTGGGCAGGAAGGGGATGGCGAGCTTGGAGAACATCGGCTCGCTGCGGGCGTTGGAGACCTTTCCGCCCACCCAGATGGAGATGCCGTCCGTCTTGGGGTTGTTGATCTTCACTGCCGGGCAGACGGTGTAGCAGTTGCCGCAGTACATGCACTGCGCTTCCTCGATCTCGATGGAGGGCTTGCCCTCCACCGTGGCCGGGCGGATGGCGCCGGTGGGGCAGGAGGCGACCAGCGTGGGGATCTCGCACATCTTGGTGAGGTCGCCGTGGTCGACCATGGGCGGGCGGGTGTGCACGCCCAGGATGGCGATGTCGGAGCAGTGCACGGCGCCGCACATGTTCAGGCAGCAGGCCAGGGCGATGCGCGTCTTGGCCGGCATGTCCATGCTCACGAACCGCTCGTGGAGCTGGTCCATGACCGCCTTCACCACGCCGGAGGCGTCGGTGGCGGAGGAGTGGCAGTGGACCCACCCCTGGGTGTGCACGATGGACGAGATGCCGTTGCCCGTGCCGCCGACGGGGAAGCCCATGGCCTGGACGTCCTTGATGAGAGGGTCGATGTTGGCCTCGTCGGTGAGGAGGAACTCGACGTTGTGGCGGCTGGTCCACCGCAGGTACCCGCCGCAGTACTTGTCGGCGAGGTTGGCGAAGTCGCGGATCGTGGTGATGGCGAGCAGCCGGGGGCTGCCCACGCGGACGGTGAAAAGCTTGTCGCCCGAGGTGGCCACGTGGACCATGACGCCGGGCTTGAGGATCTCGTGATAGTCCCACTTGCCGTAGTTCTTCTTGACCACGGGAGGCAGGAACTGCTCGTAGTTCGGCGGGCCGATGTCGGTCCTGCGCTGGGGTGCTTGAGCCATGGCTTCCCTCCTCTACGCCTCTTCTCCGAGCTCTTCCCCGAAGAAGATGTACGGGTTGGTCCGCGGGTGGGCGATCATCTCGGGAACGGGATCGAGGCCGATCTCTTCCAGGAAGTTGCCGAGCCCGACGCGCTGGATGAACTCACCGACCCGCTCGCGATTCTTGCCGTGCTCGCCCCACACGTCCCAGATCGCCTCGGCGAGCTCCTTGATGTCGTCGAAGGGCGGCTCCATCTTGATGAACGGCACGAACACGGCGGCCAGGAGCGCGCCGCCGATGATGGGAGCCTTGGCGCCGATGAGGATGGTCGCGCCGCGGTCCTGGCCCGGCTTGAGCGCCTTCGGCATCAGGTTGATGCAGTGCATGCACTTCACGCAGTTGGAATTGTCGATGTCGAGGGTGGTGCCGTCCCAGCTCATGCAGCCGGTGGGGCACAGGCCGACGACCTCCTTGGCGATGTCGGTGCCCTTGGCGGCGTACTCGCGCACGCGCTCCGGGTTCACCTGGATGTCGTCGCGCCAGGTGCCGATCACCGACATGTCGGAGCGCGCCACGGAGGCGACGCAGTCGTTGGGGCAGCCGGCGAACTTGAACTTGAACTTGTACGGGAACATGGGACGGTGGAGCTCGTCCTGGAAGGTGTGCGTGATGTCGTAGCACGCGTTGAGCGTGTCGTAGCACGCCCACTCGCAGCGGGCGGGACCGACGCAGCAGCTCGGCGTCCGCACGTCGGAGCCGGAGCCGCCCAGGTCCCAGCCGGCCTCGGTGAGGTCGGCGAAGCAGGGCTCGATGGCCTCGGTCGAGGACCCCAGGAAGATGAGGTCGCCGGTGGACCCGTGCATGTTGGTGAGGCCGGAGCCGTGCTTGTCCCAGATGTCGCACAGGGTGCGCAGGGCGTCCGAGGTGTAGAACCATGCCGACGGCTGGTTCACCCGGTAGGTGTGGAACGCCTTGACGGCGGGGAACTCCTCGGGGATGTCCACGTAGCGGCCGATGACGCCGCCGCCGTAGCCCATCACGCCGACGAGGCCGCCGTGCTTCCAGTGGCTGATGTGCTCCTCGTACGACTTTTCGAGGACCCCCAGCAGGTCACGGGCCATGGGCCGCGTGCCGGCTTCCTTCTTGATCTCCGTGACGAAGCTCGGCCAGGGGCCGGACTCGAGCTCGTCGAGGAGCGGGGTTTCGACCTTTCCCTTTTCGCTCATGTTCACTCCTTTCAGTGACTACAGCTTGGACCAGAAGCTTGCGAACACCACGGTGGACAGGAAGAACCCGAGCGGAACGTTGACCAGGACACCCGCGGTGAACGCCCAGAACGGTTTCATCCCGAAGGTTGCGAGATCCTTGAAGCGCGTGGACAGACCGATGCAGAGGAAGCACATCACGAAGGCCCACGACCGCAGCTTCTTGATCGGTGAGATGACCCGGGGCTTGAGCACGCTCTCGAACCAGTCGCTGGCGGTGGACAGCGTGCTGAGGGCCCAGCGCTGGTCCTGCGTTGTCGCTGCCTCGGAAAGTCGGCGCAGGTCCTCCCGGCTCATCGCGCCGTGGTACACGAGGGTCCGGGTCTGCTCATCGACGACCAGGCGGTCCCGGTACGCTTCGGGAACCTGGTAGGTGGTGAAGTCTGCGTCGAACTTGACGCCCTGAACGCTGCCCTTCATCTTGGCGGTGCCGGTGAAGTCGGCGGGAGGGCGGGAAGCGACGAAGCTCATGATGACCGAGGCCGCCAGGAACCCGAGCACGAATTTCGGGAAGCGTTCCCAGATCACCCCGGCTCCGACCCGGCTCTCGTCCTTGGCGGATTTTCGCTCCCACACCACCACGGACACGACGGACAGGATCAGGCACCAGATGCCGATCCAGATGTCGCGGCCGATCACCTTCATGAGGGTGAAGGCGTTGATGGGCGCGTCTCCGAACTTGGTGGCGAGCTCGGCGACGACGGCGAATCCGGCGGCGTCGGCGAACTCCGAGGTGCCCACCCATGCGCCGGCGACGCCGGGATGGATGGGGTTGGGAACGAAGATCTTGAGGATGATGGTCAGGGCGAAGATCATCACGATGGCCCACACGGTGACGACCGCGATGCCGATGGAGATGTGGTCCTTCTTCGCCTGTACGGCGCCCCCTACGGCGATCGACGCGGACACGCCGCAGACCGCGCCGCCGGCGCCCAGCACGGCACCGAACTGCGGTTCGAGCTTGAAGACCCGCGTGGCGACGAAGAAGATCGTCAGCCACGTGCACACCGAGACGATGGTGGCCTGCAGGAACGCTATCGGACCGGCCTGGAAGATGAGCGTCAGCGGCAGCGTGGCGCCCAGGAGCACGATGCCCGTCTTGATGTAGTACTCCGTTCGCAGGGCGCTCTTGAACCAGACTGGGATCTGCATGAGGTTGGAGATGACGAGACCCACGATGAGGGCCAGGAGCGGAGCCTCGACGTTGAAGTCCTTCATCAGCTTCCAGCCGGCGGCGTAGAACACCGCCAGGGACCCGAGGAAGAGCACGATGAAGCCCGGAACGAACTTCCGGAGGCTGACCCCCATGATCGCCATCGAGACCGAGAAGACGACCCCGAAGAGCAGGAAGATCCCCAGGTAGCCTCCGAGGTGCCCGGCGAGGTCCGACGCCACGTAGCCCAGGGACGACCACTGGCCGGGCGTGATCGCCCACCCCTTGATGCTGGCCCCGGACCAGAACGTCGCCAGGGCCAGCACGACAATCCCCAGGCCGAACCAGACGGACCACCAGTCCTCCGTCTTCCACAGTTTCTGGATTCCCTTACCTGCCATTCCTCACCTCCTCCAACCCCCCCACGGCACTTCATCCGGCGGAGGATTTGCAACGGCTGTGCCAGAGGAGCCGTCCACGTGGGCGCTCCGGAAGCGGTGCCCTGGCAGTGTCTTAGGGAAGAGCCCTCCGTCTCGCCCGAAGGTGGTGTCAGCGGCCGTTACCTGCGTGTAACAGCGCCTCCGCCCGACCCCGCGGAGCCGCCGCCGCCGAATCGGCGCCCCCCGCAACCAAGAGCCGGCCGGCCCCCTTGACCGACGCACTCCCTCATCCGGCGCACGACCGGGCGCTGCCCGGTCGTGCCGGGGGGTGGAGCGGAGGTGAAAGAACGCGCCCGGGAATTCACTTCCCGGGCGCGCGGGGGCCCGGGGGGTGTTCATCAGCGGCGGAGGGTGGTCGGGGGGCCGCTGGGCCCCCCGCAACCGGCGGTGGGGAGGGTGGAGGCGAAAGCAAGCGCCCGGGAATTCACTTCCCGGGCGCGCGGGGGCCCGGGGGGCATCAGCGGCGGAAGTAGTGTCCCGTCAAGTGTGTAAAAGGGGAGTGGGTCCTGAGGGTGCATGGACCGATGCTCCTACTCGGTGAGCTGAGCGGCCGGAGCGGAGAGCGCAGGCCGCTCAGCTCGCAGCAGCGCCATCGAGCGCTCAGACATGTAGCGCTTATCGACCTGCCAGTCGTCGTCGATTTCCATCAGCAGCGCGGTGACGAAGCGCAGGAGCGAGCTTTGCGAAGGGAAGATCCCAACCAGGCGGGTTCTGGTGCCGAGCTCGCGGTTGAGCCGCTCGAGCACGTTCGTCGAGTGCAGCTTGGACCAGTGCTCCTCGGGGAACCCCATGTAGGCGAGGACGTCGTCCTGGGCACTCTCGATGAGCGCGGCGACCGGCGGTGCCGCCTGCTCGAGCTGCTGGAGCACCCAGGCGAGCTGTCGTCGCGCCTCCTCCTGGCTCATCTGCGCGAAGATCGTCTTCACCAGCGAGGCCACGATCGGCTGTTTGTGGCGAGAGACCTTGGCCAGCACGTTGCGCATGAAGTGGACCCGGCAGCGCTGCCAGGTCGCTCCGACGAAGACACGCCGCACGGCGTCGCGAAGGCCCAGGTGCGCGTCCGAGATCACCAGCTTGACGCCGCGCAGCCCACGCTCAACGAGGCTCTCGAGAAACTCACGCCATCCAGGCGCCGTCTCCTCCGGCCAGATGCTGACCCCCAACACCTTTCGCCGGCCGTCGTGGCGCACCCCGATGGCCACCAGCACCGCCTGTGTCTTCACGACCCCGTCCGTGCGGACCTTCTCGTACTTCGCATCGAGCCACACGTACGGATACGCGCCATCGATCGGCGCCTCCCGGAATGCCTTCACGTGCTCATCCAGACGTCCGACAAACCGCGACAGCTGGCTCGGCGAGATCCCCTGGACCCCCATCACCGCCAAGACGTCTTCCGCCTTGCGCGTGCTCACTCCCTTCAAGACCATCTCCACCAGCACCGCAGCCAGGGCACGCTCCGATCGACGCCGGTACTGTAGAAACGTCGGAAAGTACCCGGCCTCTCCCCGTACCCGTGGGACGTCCAGCTCGATCGTCCCCACCCGCGTGTCCCACTCCCGCTTCCGTGTCCCATTCCTCCACCCCGTCCGCCCCGCACCCCGCTCGTACCGGCCGGCACCAACGATGACCTCCACCTCCTCCGCCATCACGTCGTGCACGACGCGTTGCACCATCGCCCGCAGCGCATCTGGCTGTCCCTCCATCAACACCTTGCCAAGCCTCTCATCTCCCGTCATCCTCTTCTTGGCCACCCTGGGGCTCCTTTCTGCTGCGATCCCCGCAGCGAGGGTTTTTGAGCACCCTCAGGATGGCCACTTCTCTTTTACACACGCAAGGGGACGGTACCGATTCCACAGCCCACCGGGAGGTGGCTTGTGGCAGAGGACACGAAGAACGGGACGCAGCTGCCCGAATTGCCGGACGAGGTGCAGCGCTGGACGGCGAAGCGTCGAGCGGCGCTGGTGATGAGCATTCTTCGCGGCGAGACGTCGGTGCAGGAGGCGGCCCGCAAGCACGGGCTGACCATGGCCGAGATCGAGTCGTGGCGGGACAAGTTCCTCCTGGCCGCGGAAAACGCGCTGCGGACCCTCCCGCGGGACGAAGAGGCTCTCAAGGAAGAGCAGATCAAGAAGCTCGAGCGCAAGGTCGGCCAGCTCGTCATGGACCTGGACATCGCCAAGGAGGCGTTGAAGCTGCGCCCTTTCGACGACACGACGTCGGACGAGTGAAGCAGGCGCTTCCCTTGGCCTCGGAGCGGCAAATCTGCCGCGTGCTGGGGGTGAGCCGGTGGCACCCTCGTCCTGGATCCGGGACGAGGCGGCAACGTCTCCTCGACGACGCCTTGGTCGAGCTGGTCCGCCTCGTCATTCACCAGTACCCGACGTACGGCTACCGCATGATTTCGGCCGTGCTGCGCTTCGAGCACGGCGTGGTGGTGAATCGCAAGGCGGTCTACCGGATCCTCAAGCACCGGTCGTGGTTCGTCCACCAACGCCAGGTCACGCCACGGCCACGGGTCCGCAGCCGCATCTCCCGGTCCGCCGCGAGCAACCAGCGCTGGGCCATGGATGTGACCCACATCCCCTGCGGCGTCGACGGCTGGGCCCACCTGGCCGCGGTCATCGACTGCCACGACCGCGAGATCATCGGCTTCGAGATCGCGCTGCGCTCCCGAGCCAAGGAGGCCGAACGAGCCATCGAGGAGGCCTGCATCAAGCGCTTCGGCACCCTGCGTCCCTCGGGACCGACACCCACCGTCCGCTCGGACAACGGTCTGATCTTCCAGAGCCGGCGCTTCCGCGCGGCGTGCCGGGACTACCGGCTCAAGCAGGAATTCATCACGCCTTACACCCCGGAGCAGAACGGCATCATCGAGCGCTTCTTCCGCACCCTGAAGGAAGAGTGCGTCTAACTCCACCGCTTCGACAGCTTCGACCACGCACGAAGGGAGGTCACCCGCTTCATCGAGTACTACAACACCCGGCGCCCTCACTCCGCCCTCGGCTACCGCAGCCCGGCGGCGTATTGACCCAAAACCCGAAAATTGGTCCAGGTGAAAGTTGAGTCTGGAGCCGTTTGGTGGTCTTCTGGCGGGGCGCGGAAGGGGACGACATGGCGAGACGGGGACGGACGGAAGAGCAGATCGTGGCGGTCCTGCGCCAAGCGGAGGGTGGCGTGCCGGTGAAGGAGGTGTGCCGACAGGCCGGGATCAGCGAAAACACGTTCTACACGTGGAGGCGGAAGTACGCGGGGATCGGGGTGTCGGAGCTGCGGGAGCTGCGGCAGTTGCGGGAGGAGAATGCGCGGCTGAAGCGGCTGGTGGCCGACCTGAGCCTGGACAAGCACATTCTCCAGGACGTGCTGGCAAAAAAAGTGTGAGCCGGCCGCGGCGCAAGGCCATCGCGTCGTGGATCGGAGCGGCGTACGGAGTCAGCGAGCGCCGGACCTGCCGGTTGGTAGGCCTGTGCCGCAGCACGAAGCGCTACGTCGGGCGGAGAGACCCTCAGGTCGCCCTGCGGCACCGGCTCCGGGAGCTCGCGTCCGTGCGGGTGCGGTTCGGCTACCGGCGGCTGACGGTCCTGCTACGGCGCGAGGGATGGCTTGTCAACGCCAAGCGGGTCTACCGGCTGTACACGGAAGAGGGCCTGGCGGTCCGGACGAAGGTGCGTAAGAAGATCGCCCGGCGGCGACCACTGGTCGTGGACGTCGCAGCCTCGCCGAACGAGCGGTGGAGCATGGACTTCGTGGCAGCACGGCTCGAGGACGGCCGGCCGTTCCGGATTCTCACCGTCGTGGACCAGTACACGCGCGAGTGCGTGGCCCTCGTCGGGCGACAGCGTTTCTCAGGTGCCGATGTCGCAGCGGCCCTGGACGCGGCCGCCGCCGAGCGCGGGCGTCCGGCGTCGATCACCGTCGACAACGGCAGCGAGTTTGCCGGTCGCGCCATGGACGCGTGGGCGCACCGGCACGGCGTGCAGCTGGCGTTCATCCGGCCTGGACGGCCGACGGAGAACGGCTTCATCGAGAGCTTCAACGGACGGCTGCGGGACGAGTGCCTGAACGTCGAGATCTTCGGCTCGCTGGCCGAGGCCGCCCAGGTCCTCACGACCTGGCGGGAAGACTACAACCACCGGCGGCCGCACAGCTCCCTCGGGGACGAGGCGCCCGCGGTCTTCGCTGCGAAAACGCTCGAGGGCACTGTGCCCTCGAGACAGGCAAGAAGCCCTGCCATCCAGGCAGCCTTGCCTCAGGGTCTAAACTAAGAATGTTGAGAGCGCCAGACGCCGGCCGGAACGGCAAGGAGGGCTTCCAGAGGGCCCGGTCCTCAACCTACCGGTGGAC
>CAVVTR010000008.1:0-591284 GCA_963751245.1 uncultured Acidobacteriota bacterium
TTTTTTTTTTTTTTTTTTTTTTTTTTTTTTTTTTTTTTTTTTTGT
Organism: uncultured Acidobacteriota bacterium; assembly: GCA_963751245.1. Classification (GTDB taxonomy): domain Bacteria; phylum Acidobacteriota; class Thermoanaerobaculia; order Thermoanaerobaculales; family Thermoanaerobaculaceae; genus CAVVTR01. The sequence continues at coordinate 46 of CAVVTR010000008.1, forward strand.
TGTTTCTTCGCATCGTTATATTGCTCAGGAACTGGTAGACGCCGGGAAGCTCCGGGGCCAGCGCTGCCCGGGCGCGGAGCGGGTGGACCTCGGTCACGCCCCTATTCAACCACACGTCCCCCCGAAAGCACTCCGCCGCCCGCGGCGCGAGGCCGGGGCGGCGGAGGAAACAGCAACGACGTCCCGGCTCAGGTGAGCCGCTGGAACTTCTCCAGGTCCGAGGTGTGGCCCAGCACCACGAGCACGTCCGAGTCGCGGATCACGGCGTCGGGGGGCGGCACCAGGGTGACGTTCTCGGTCAGCACGTCCTGGACCGCGATGACGTTGACCTTGAAGCGCTGCCGCACTGAGAGCTCGGCCAGGGTCTTGCCCACGAAAGAGCTGGGCGGAGCCACCTCGATGATGGAGAAGTCCGGTCCCAGGGAGATGAAGTCGAGGAGGTTCGAGCTCGACAGCTTCTCCGCCAGGCGCAGCGCCATGTCGCGCTCGGGGTAGACGACGTCGTCCACCCCGAGCGCTTCCAGGATCTTGCCATGGTCCTCGTTCACCGCCCTCGCCACCACCCGCAGCTCCAGCTCCTTGCAGTAGAGCGCGGCCAGGGTCGAGGCCTCCAGGTGCTCCCCCACCGAGATGATGGCCGTGTCGAAGTCGCGCAGCCCCAGGGCGCGGAGCTGCTGCTTGTCACGGACGTCCACCACCGCGACCTGGGACACCTGGTCCCGCAGCCCCTGGACGATCTCGCTCTGGGAGTCCACCCCGAGCACCTCGTGACCCAGCTCATAGAGCCGGGCCGCGAGGTACGAGCCGAACCGCCCCAGGCCGATGACGGCGAAGCGGCCCACCTCAGCGCCTCGGCTCGGCCAGCTGGGCCCGCGCCGCGGCCAGGCGCGCCACCGGGATGCGGAACGGCGAGCACGACACGTAGTTCATGCCCACAGTGTGACAGAACGCCACCGAGGCGGGGTCGCCGCCGTGCTCGCCGCAGATGCCCACCTTCAGGTCCGGCCGCGTGCTGCGGCCCTTGCGCGTGCCGATCTCGACGAGCTGGCCGACGCCGTCCACGTCCAGGGAGGCGAAGGGGTCCACCGGCCAGATCTCGCGCTCGAGGTACAGCGGCAGGAACTTTCCGGCGTCGTCGCGGGACACGCCGAAGGTGGTCTGCGTCAGGTCGTTGGTGCCGAAGGAGAAGAACTCCGCCTCCTCGGCGATGTCGTCGGCGGTCAGCGCGGCGCGGGGCAGCTCGATCATCGTGCCGACCAGGTAGTCCACCGTGACGCCGTGCTCGCGGAACACCTCCTCGGCCACCGCGCGCACGTGGCCGGCCTGGTCCGCCAGCTCCTTCCGCGTGCCCACCAGGGGAATCATGATCTCGGGCTGGACGTCCACGCCCTCCTTCTTGACGATGCACGCCGCCTCGAGGATCGCGCGGGCCTGCATCCGGGTGATCTCCGGGAAGGCGATGCCCAGGCGGCAGCCGCGGTGGCCGAGCATGGGGTTGGCCTCGTGGAGGTCGGCGACCTTGGCGGCCACCACGGCGGGCTCCACGCCCAGGTCGCGCGCCACCTCGGCCTGCTCCTTCTCGGTGTGGGGCAGGAACTCGTGCAGCGGCGGGTCCAGGGTGCGGATCGTCACCGGCCGCTCGCCCATGGCCCGGAAGATGCCGGCGAAGTCGTCGCGCTGCATGGGCAGGAGCTTCGCCAGCGCCCGTTGCCGCTCCTCGGTGTTGTCGGCGAGGATCATCTCGCGCACCGCGGTGATGCGCTCGCCGCCGAAGAACATGTGCTCGGTGCGGCACAGCCCGATGCCCTCGGCGCCGAACGCCACGGCGTTGGCGGCCTGGTCGGGCTGGTCGGCGTTGGTGCGCACCTTCAGCGCCGCGCACCGAGTCCGCCCACTCCATGAGCCTCGAGTAGTACTTGTACGTCTGGGAGGCGTCCGGGGCCATCGACCGCTCGATGCAGGACCTGGAGCACGTCGGAGGGGCGGGTGTCGATCTGGCCCTGGATCACCTCGCCGGTGAAGCCGTCGATGGACATCCAGTCGCCCTCGCGCACCACGCGGCCGTCCACCTCGAGCTGCCGCTTGCGGTAGTCGATGCGCAGCGCCTCGCAGCCCACCACGCAGGTCTTGCCCATCTGCCGGGCGACCAGGGCCGCGTGGGACGTCATGCCGCCGCGAGCGGTGAGGATGCCCACCGCAGCGTTCATGCCGCGGATGTCCTCGGGGCTCGTCTCGATGCGGACCAGCAGCACCGTCTCGCCCTTCGCCGCCCATTCCTCGGCGTCGGGGGCGTTGAACACCACCTTGCCGGTGGCGGCGCCGGGGCCCGCGGGGAGGCCCTTGGCGAGAACCAGGCCCTCGCCCAACGCCGCGCGCTTGGCCGCCGGGTCGAAGATCGGCCGCAGCAGCTGGTTGAGCTGCTCCGGCTCGACGCGGCGCAGAGCCTCCTCGGGCTGGATCAGCCCCTCGCTCGACCATGTCCACCGCGATGCGGATGGCGGCGAGACCCGTGCGCTTGCCGGTGCGGGTCTGCAGCATGTACAGCGTGCCGCGCTCCACCGTGAACTCGAAGTCCTGCATGTCGTGGAGCTGCTTCTCCAGCGTGGCGCGGACCTCGAGGAGCTGCGTGTAGACCTCGGGGAAGACCTCGCCGAGCTCCTTGACCGGACGGGGGGTGCGCATGCCGGCCACCACGTCCTCGCCCTGGGCGTTGACGAGGAACTCGCCGTAGAACACGTTCTCGCCGGTGGCGGGGTCGCGGGTGAACGCCACGCCGGTGCCCGAGTCGTCGCCCATGTTGCCGAAGACCATGGCCTGGACGTTGACCGCCGTGCCCCAGTCCTCGGGGATGCCGTTCATCTTGCGGTAGGCGTGCGCCCGCGGGTTGTCCCAGGAGCCGAACACGGCGCCGATGGCGCCCCACAGCTGCGCTTGCGGGTCCTCGGGGAAGTCGTGGCCGGTACGCTCCTTGACCACCTCCTTGAAGCGCCGCACCAGGTCCTTGAGGTCCTCGGCGCCCAGCTCCGTGTCGAAGCGCACGCCCTTGGCGGCCTTGACCTCGTCGAGCACCACCTCGAACGGGTCCTCCTCGTCCTTGCCCTGGGGCTTGCAGCCCAGCACCACGTCGCCGTACATGGACACGAAGCGCCGGTAGCAGTCGTAGGCGAAGCGCGGGTTGGAGGTCTGCTTGATGAGCCCCTCGACCGTGGTGTCGTTGAGGCCCAGGTTGAGGATGGTGTCCATCATGCCCGGCATGGAGGCGCGGGCGCCGGAGCGCACCGAGACGAGCAGCGGGTTCGCGGCGTCGCCGAACACCTTGCCCGTCGCCTTCTCGATGTGCGCGAGCCCCTCGGCGACCAGCTTCTCGAGCCCCCCGGGGTAGCTCTTGTGGGCGGTGTAGTAGGTGCAGACCTCGGTGGTGATGGTCAGCCCCGGGGGAACCGGCAGCCCGATGCGCGCCATCTCGGCCAGGTTCGCACCCTTGCCGCCGAGCAGCACCTTCATCCCGGCGTTGCCGTCGGCGACGCCGCCCCCGAACAGGTAGACGTTCTTCTCGCTCATTTCGATCCTCCTCTTCCGTTTCGCTCAGGCGGCCAGGCGCGACAGGTCGGCGAGGCGCAGGAACAGCGCCTCCACCCTTGTCAGCAACGCCAGCCGGGCCTGCCGAAGATCCTCGTCCTCGCACAGCACCAGCACGTCGGTGAAGAAGCGGTCCAGGGGCTGCGCCAGCTCCGCGAGGGCGCGGAGCGCACTTGCCAGGTCGTCGCTCCCCAGCGCTCCTTCCACCTTCTCCTCGACCGTGCTCACCGCCGACAGCAGCTCCTTCTCGGCGGCCTCGCGCAGGAGGGCGGCGTCGCCGCGCCCGGCTCCTCCCCGCTCCACCATGTTCCGGACCCTCTTGAACGCCACGGCCAGGTCGGCGAACACCGCCTCGCCGCGGACGGCCTGCAGCGCGGCGGCACGGGCCGCGTCGCCGGGCACCACACCCCAGCCGGCGGCCAGCACCGCGTCGGCCACGTCGCCGGCAACCCCAGTAACGGACACCAGGTAGTAACGCTCCCGCTCCTCGACAAACTCCGCAACCGCGGCGGCCACGTCGTCGCCGCCACCGCGCGCCGCCACCGCCGCCTGCACAGCCGCACGCAGGTCCAGCGCCAGCGGCGCCTCGGCGCACACCCGCACCACCGCCAGGGCCGCGCGGCGGAGCGCGAACGGGTCCTTGCTCCCCGACGGCACCTCGCCGGCGGCGAACAGCCCCGCCAGCGTGTCGAGGCGGTCGGCCACGCCGAGCACGGCCCCGGCGCGGCCCCGGGGTAGCGGACCCTCGAGGCCGGCGGGGCGGTACTGGTCGTACACCGCCTGCCACACCGCCTCCGCCTCGCCGTCCAGCCGGGCGTAGATGCCGCCGATCACCCCCTGCAGCTCGGGGAACTCCCCCACCATGGAGGTCGGCAGGTCGGCCTTGGCCAGCGCCGCCGCCCGCGCCACGTCGCCGCGGACCGCCTCGTCGCCCTCCAGCGTCACCAGCTCGCGGGCGAGCGCCGCCACCGCTCCGGTCTTGGCGGCGTAGCTGCCCAGCTTCTGGTGGAACGTCACGCGGTCGAGGCCGGCGGCGTGCGCCTCGAGGGAGCGCCTGCGGTCGTGTTCGAAAAAGAACTCGGCGTCGGCGAGGCGCGCCCCGGCGACCCACTCGTAGCCCTGCACGATGATCTCGCCGGGCTCCTCCTGGCGGTCGCACACGGCCAGGAAGGTCGGTGCCACCTTCCCGTCCTTCTCCAGCACCAGGCACTTCTGGTGGTGGCGCAGCGTGGTGACCAGCACCTCCTCGGGCAGCGCCAGGAAGCGCGCGTCGATCCTCCCCCGGACGAACTGCGGACACTCGACGAGCTCGACCAGCTCGGCCAGCAGCTCCGGGTCGGGACGCACCGCGCAGCCGAGCTCGTCCGCGATGGCGTCCATCCGCCGCTCCAGCCACGCCCGGCGCTCCTCGTGGTCCACCATCACCGCCGCGCCGCTCAGCCAGGCGCGGTAGTCCTCCAGGCCCTCGAACCTGCCCAGCACCTCCACCTGCGCCGGGGCGAACACCCGGTGCCCCGTGGTGCTGCCGCCGGATCGCACCCCGAACAGCTCCAGGGGCACGACCGAGTCGAGGGCGGCGTCACCGAACAGGGCCAGCACGTTGTGGATCGGGCGCACGAAGGCGTGCTCCCCCGCCCCCCACCGCATCGCCTTCGGGAAGTGCAGCCCGGAGAACACCGCGGCCGTCACCTCCGCCAGCACCTCCGGCGTGGGCCGCCCGGGCAGGTGCTTCGTCACCGCCACCACCTCGCCCTTGGGCCCGGCCACGCGGCGCAGGTCGCCCACCTCGGCCCCCTGGCCGCGGGCGAAACCCTCCGCGGCGCGGGTCGGGGTGCCGTCCGGAGCGAAGGCGGCGCGCACCGGCGGCCCGGTGACCTCTTCCGTGCGGTCGGGCTGGCGCCCGGGCAGGCCCTCCACGTACACGACGACGCGCCGCACCGTGGACAGGGTGCGCACCTCGAACTCGCCGAGGCCGGCCTCCGCCAGTCCCGAGCGGTACCCCGCCTCCAGCTGCGAGCGGATGCCGGGAAGGGCGTTGGCGGGGATCTCCTCACACAGCACCTCGAGCAGGAACCGGCTCATCGGGCCACCTCCCCCGCCGCGCCGGCGAGGAGCGGGAACCCCAGCCGCTCGCGCTGGGCCACGTAGGCCTTCGCCGCCCGCACGGCCATGCGGCGCACGCGGCCGATGAGGGCGACGCGCTCGGTCACCGCCACGGCGCCCCGGGCGTCGAGGAGGTTGAACAGGTGGGACATCTTCAGCGCGGCCTCGAGCCCGGGCGTCACCAGCGGCTCCTCCTGCTCCAGGCACCGCCCCGCCTCGCGCTCCCAGTCCTCGAAGTGACGGCGCAGCAACTCCACGTCGGCGACCTCGAAGGCGTAGCGGGACAGCTCCACCTCGTCCTGGTGGCGCACCTTGCCGTAGGCGACGCCGCCGCCCCACTCGATGTCGTAGATGGAGTCGCGGCGTTGCAGGAACATGGAGATACGCTCGAGACCGTAGGTGATCTCCGCGGAAATGGGCCGCAGGTCGAGCCCGCCGGCCTGCTGGAAGTAGGTGAACTGGGTGATCTCCATGCCGTCCAGCAGCACCTGCCATCCCACGCCCCAGGCGCCCAGAGTGGGCGACTCCCAGTTGTCCTCCTCGAAGCGGATGTCGTGGACCTTCGGGTCCACCCCCAGCGCCGCCAGGGAGCGCAGGTAGAGGTCCTGCACGTCGTCCGGAGACGGCTTGAGGATCACCTGCATCTGCAGGTGCTTGCCGAGCCGGAAGGGGTTCTCGCCGAAGCGCGCGTCGGCGGGCCGGCGGGAAGGCTGCACGTAGGCCACCCGGTAGGGCTCCGGGCCGAGCACCCGGAGGAACGTCTCCGGGTGCATGGTTCCGGCTCCCAGCTCGAGGTCGTAGGGCTGCTGGAGGACGCAGCCCTGCCCCCCCCAGAACCGGGAGAGCTCGAGAATCAGTGTCTGGAGATCCACACGCACCTCACCCGGTGCTCGTCGCACCGGCAAGGGCGGAGTTTAGCACAGCGGGAACGGGGTCCTCGCCCCTTTTCGAAGCCCCTCAGACGGTCTCGACGTTCACCCGGACGAAGGGGTCGACCGCCGCCTTGTCGACCAGGGCCGGCCAGAACGCCACCACCTCCTGGGGCTTGGGGCGCCCTCCGGCGAACCCGGTCACCCCCGGCGGGCCCGAGGTGATGAGCGGCGCCAGCTCCATGCCGAAGCGGGCCACGGCCTCGCGGGAGGGAGACCGTACCCCCAGGTGCAGCACCACCTCCGGCGGATCCTCGGGGGCCGGCACGATCCCCGGGTGGCAGGCGCCGGTGCCCAGGATCTCGACCAGCCGGCACTCCTCCGCGAAGGTGATCCCGGCCCGCTCCAGCCGCTTCCAGACGATGTCGGCGGCGAGGCGCGCCTTCTCGACCGCGCGGGGCCCGGAGATGACCAGCTGGCCCGTCGCGCGGTACGCCTCGTGGAACGACGCCGAGACCTTGTAGGTCGGGGTGTTCTCGCGGCCCTTGATGCCGCTCACCCGGACCCGGTCCGGGCCCTCCTGGCGCAGGCTCACCGAGGAGAAGTCGGCGACGCAGTCGGGCGTGATGTACGAACTCGGGTCCCCCATCTCGTAGACGAGCTGCTCGGACACCGTGGCCACGGAGACGAGCCCGCCGGTCCCAGAGTGCTTGGTGACCACGAAGGTGCCGTCCTCCCCGCACTCCACGACCGGGTAGCCCACGTCCCACAGGTCGGGCACCTCCCACCAGCGGGTGAAGTTGCCGCCCGTGACCTGGGCGCCGCACTCGATGAGGTGCCCCGCGATGGTCCCGGCGGCCAGGCGGTCCCAGTCGTCCGCGGCCCAGCGGAACTCGTGGATCAGAGGCCCCAGGGCCAGCGCGGTGTCGGTGATGCGGCCCGCGAGCACGATCTGCGCGCCCTCGGCCAGCGCCAGCGCCACCGGCCGCGCGCCCAGGTACGCGTTGGCCGAGAGGATCTTGTTGTGGGACACCTCGCACAGCCGCGCGCCGGTCTCCATGTGGCGGAGGTGCTGTCCCGTCGCGCACAGCTCGGGCACGCGCGGCAGCAGGTCGTCCCCCTCCACGATCCCCACCCGGAGGTCCTTGATGCCCAGCTCGGAGGCGACCCGCGCCACCTCCTCGCGGCACCCCGCGGGGTTGAGCCCGCCGGCGTTGGTCACCACGCGCACCCCGCGGGAGGCGATGACCGGCAGCGCCTTGCGCAGGAACGAGATGAAGTCGGAGGCGAACCCCCGCCGGGGGTCGCGCAGCCGCTGCCTCATCATGATCGACAGCGTCACCTCGGCCAGGTAGTCCAGCCCCAGGTAGTCCACCCGCCCCCGCGTGCAGCAGCTCGAACGCTGCGTCGGGGCTGTCGCCCCAGAACCCCTGGCCGTTGCCGATCCGAACCACCCTGCCCATGCTCACCCCCGGTGCGCGAGTGTAGCCGTGATCGCCCCTTGTTCCAATTATCACGCGATGGTAGCGTAGGCGGCGGGGCTCATCACGTCGTGCTCCGACCCGAACTGACTGGAAGGAGGCAGGAATGACCGTTGGAATCGTGGGGTACGGCTCGTACGTTCCCCGCCGCCGGATTCGTCTGCGTGACATCGCCAGCGTGTGGGGCGCCGATGCCGAGGCGTTCGAGCGGGGCCTCGAGCTCCACGAGAAGTCGGTGCCGGCCCGGGACGAGGACACCATCACCATGGCGGTGACCGCCTCCCGCCGCGCCCTCGTCCGCGCCGGTATCGACCCCGCGGAGATCGGCGCCGTGTACGTGGGCTCGGAGTCGCACCCCTATGCGGTCAAGCCCTCGGGCACCGTGCTGGCGGAGGCCATCGGCGCCGTTCCGGCCGTGCACTGCGCCGACCTCGAGTTCGCCTGCAAGGCCGGCAGCGAGGGCATGTTCATCGCCGCCACCCTGGTCAAGGCCGGCGAGGTCCGCTACGCCCTCGCCGTGGGCGCCGACACCTCCCAGGGCGCCCCCGGGGACGCCCTCGAGTACTCGGCGGCGGCCGGGGCCGCGGCGTACGTCTTCGGTTCCGAGGACCTCGTCGCCACCCTCGACGCCCAGGTGTCGTTCATGACCGACACTCCGGACTTCTGGCGCCGCGAGACCATGCACTACCCGCGGCACGCCGGCCGCTTCACCGGCGAGCCCGCCTACTTCCGCACCACCACCGGCGCCACGAAGATGCTGTTGGAGAAGTCGCGGGCTGACGCCCGAGGACTTCGCCTTCGCCGTCTTCCACCAGCCCAACGGCAAGTTCCCCATGCGCGCGGGACGCGCCCTGGGGTTCAGCCGCGAGCAGCTGGAGACCGGCTGGCTGTCCCCGTGGCTCGGCAACACCTACTCCGGGGCCTCCCCCATCGGCCTCACCGCCGTCCTCGACGTGGCCAGGCCCGGCGACCGCATCCTCATGGTCTCCTACGGTTCCGGCGCCGGCTCGGACGGCTTCGTGTGGACCGTCACCGACCGCATCGACGCGGTCCGGGACGCCACCGCCCGCACCCGCGAGCAGCTCGACACGCGGAAGATCTACGTGGACTACGGGACCTACGTGAAGCTCCGCGGCAAGATCCGCATGGGCGAGTGAAGGGAGACCGCGATGCGTGACGTTGCAGTGGTCGGAGTCGGATTGAGCCGGTGGGGCGAGGTATGGGACGAGTCCCTCCGCCAGTTGTGGACCACCGCCGCCCTGGCGGCGCTGGACGACGCGGGCATCGACCGCGTCGACTCGATCACCGTGGGGTGCATGTCCGGCGGCCTGTTCGTCGGCCAGGAGCACCTCGGCGCCCTGCTCGCCGACGAGGCCGGCCTCGCCGGCGTACCCGCGACGCGGGTGGAGTCCGCCTGCGCCTCCGGCGGGCTCGCCGTGCGCGCCGGGTTCGCGGAGATCGCCGCCGGCATGGCCGACGTCGTGCTGGTCACCGGCGTGGAGAAGATGAACGACTGCGGCGGGGACGAGGCCACCGCGGCCCTGGCCACCGCCGCCGACCAGGAGCTCGAGGTGTTCTACGGGGCCACCTTCCCCGGCCTGTACGCCATGATGGCCCGCGCCCACATGGAGCGGTGGGGCACCACCCGGGAGCAGCTCGCCGCCGTGGCCGTGAAGAACCACCACAACGGCACCCTCAACCCCAACGCCCAGTTCCACCGGGAGGTCACCCCCGCGGAGGTGGCCGGCGCCACCATGGTCGCGGCGCCGCTCACCATCCTGGACTGCTCCCCCATCACCGACGGCGCCGCCGCCCTGGTGCTCGCCGACATGGACACCGCGCGGCGGCTGGCCAGGGGACGCCCGCTGGTCCGCATCGCCGGGATCGGCGCCGCCACCGACCGGATCGCCCTTCACAACCGGCCCGACGTCGCCGCGCTGCCGGCCACCACGAGCGCTGTGCAGAAGGCCCTGGCCATGGCCGGAAAGACCCCCGCGGACATCCAGCTCGCCGAGGTGCACGACTGCTTCACCATCGCCGAGATCATGGTCCTCGAGGCCCTGGGCCTGTGCGAGCCGGGCCAGGGCGGGCCGCTCGCGCTGTCCGGCGCCACCGCCCTCGGCGGCCGCATCCCGGTGAACACCTCCGGAGGCCTCAAGGCCAAGGGCCACCCGGTGGGCGCCACCGGGGTCGCCCAGGTGGCGGAGATCACCGCGCAGCTGCGCGGCGAGGCCGGCGCCCGCCAGGTGGCGCGTCACGACGTCGGCCTCACCCAGAACATGGGGGGCACCGGCGCCTCGGCGGTGGTGCACGTCCTGGAGGTGACCTCATGAGCTCGCTGAACCCCGCCCGCGTCCACCGCGAGCATCCGTCCCGCTACCGGCTCGAGGGCGCCCGCTGCACCGCCTGCGGTGCCGTCGTCTTCCCCGCCCGCCTCGTCTGTCCGGCCTGCCGGGGCCGCGCCTTCGAGCCGTACCGGGTGGCCGATCACGGCGAGGTCGTCACCTACACCGTCATCCACGTGCCTGGCCCCACCTTCGCCAACGAGGCGCCCTACGTTCTCGCCGTGGTCGCCCTCGACGGCGGCGGCGCCATCACCTGCCAGGTGGTCGACCTCGTCGAGGAGGAGATCCACGGCGGCATGCGCGTCAAGCTGGAGTTCCGCCGCATCCAGGCGGACGGAGTCGCCGGCATCATCGCATACGGCCACAAGGCGGTCCCAGCGTAGCCCGCCTCCTCCGCGCAGCACATCCGACGGGGGGCCTGCGGGCCCCCCGTTTCCTCTTCTCCCTGCGCGCCGCGGGACCGCGGAGCCGCCCCGCGGGCTGAAGCCAGCGACTCCTCCGGGGGCAGACCTTGTCGCGCGCTCCCGCCTCGCGGAGGGAAGGCCGGGCGGGGACCCCGGGAACGGTCCCGCGCGAAAACCCGGGCTCAGCGCTCTTCGGGGCCGGTGAGGTCGAGGAGGTAGCGCCAGCTCGCCACCTCGCGGTCGGTGAACGCCCGCCGCACACCGACGATCCAGCGGAACGCCTCCGCCGGAGCCGGCGCGGTCACCTCCTCCACGGGCCTCCGCAGCGCTCCCGTCAGCCACGAAACCGCCGGCCAGCCCAGGCGCGCCCTCCGGCGCGGCGCCGAGTGGGCGCCGCACACGAACACCCCCTCCTCGGGATCGAACACCCGCCAGCGCTCCTCCAGCGCGGCGCCGCACACGCCGCACCGGTTCACCTCCGGCAGCACGCCGGCCAGCCGCAGGAACCACAGCTCGGCGTAGTGCGCCACGGCCAGCGGGTCGTGCCCCGCGAGCAGGGCCTGGGTGCACCGGTCCACGAGCCTGAACGCCGACTCGAGCCGCTGCCCCGCCGGGCAGTGCAGCAGGGCGAGCTCCACCACGACCTGCCCCGCGGCCCAGCCGGGAGGGTTCGCGGCGAGGGGGAACGCCGATCGCAGCAGCACCGCCTCGCCCAGCGTGCCGAGCTCCGACCGCGACCGCTCGAAGTAGGTCAACCTGATGTGCGCGAGGGGCTCGACGGCGGGCGCGACCCCGGACCGCGGGCTCCTCGCGCTCCGGGCGAGGACGCGGATCTGCCCACCGAACCGGGTGAGCACCGCCACGACGAGGTCCCGCTCCCGGTACGGGTACCGCGCGAGGACGTACCCCTCGTCGCTACGGCTGGGCATCCACGGCGCCCTCGGGATGGCTCCGCAGCTCGTCGAGAACCGGGAGGATCCGCTCCGCGAGGACGTCCGTCCGCCAGCGCCGGTCCAGGCAGGCCCCCAACTCCTCGGGGCCCGTGGGCATGTGCTCGGCCATGGCCTGCAGGGTGGCCCGCGGCGCCAGGATGCCGGGATCGAGCCCAAGCTCCAGCGCGGCCTCGTCCCGCGCCGAGCGTAGCCGCCGCACCCTCGCCTCGAGCTCCCGATCGACCTGCCAGCGCGTCCCCTTCACCGGCGCCGGCGCCGGCGGCGGGTCCTTGAGGAGCTGGAGCACCTTCGCGCCCCACCGCCGGACACCGGGGCGGTTCATGCCCTTGACCTCGGCCAGGGAGCGCAGGTTCTCCGGGGGGCTCTCGGCGAGGCCCAGCAGCACTTCGTTGCGGAGGATGCGGAACGTCGGCACGTCCCTTTCCGCGGCGATCCCTTCGCGCCAGCCGTGGAGCGCCGCGAAGCGGTCCCGGGCCGGGCCGCGCAGGCGCTTGGCGCCCTTCACGCGCTCGAACGCCCGCGGGTCGGGCTCGGGCTCCTCCCAGCGGATGTCCTCGAGCCGCAGACACTCCTCCTCCCACCACTCGAGCCGCCCCAGGCCGCGCAGCCGCTCCTCCAGCCTGGCCGCCAGGTCGTGGAGGAAGGCGGTGTCCCCGGCCGCGTACGCCTGGTACTCCGGCTCCAGTGGCCGGCGTCCCCAGTCGGCCCGCTGGAACCGCTTGTCGAGCACGACCCCGAGCTCCTGGCCGACCAGGGCCGCGAGCCCGGTCTGCTTCTCACCCAGGAGCTGGGCCGCCGCCTGGGTGTCGTGCAGCCCGTGGATGCGGGCGCTCAGGTCGCGGTCGAGGACGCGCAGGTCGTAGTCGGCACCGTGCATCAGGGTCGGCCGGGACGGCTCTGCGAGGAGACCGACGACCGGGGCCATCCCCTCCCGCCCCAGCGCAAGCGGATCGAAGAGCGCGTGCTCGCCGTCGAAGGAAAGCTGCACCAGGCAAAGCTTGTGGAAGTACGAGTGAAGCGAGTCCGCCTCGGTGTCCACGGCGATCCACGACGCGCGCCGGGCGCGGTCGCAGACCCGTGCGGCCTCGTCGGCGGTGTCGATCCAGAGCGGAGAGAGCTCCTCCGGCGTCATGGGCGCGATGCTAGTCGCCCCGGCCGGGCCCTGCAAGGGCCGAGCTCAAAAGGCGCCGGGCGGGGACGATGCGGCCACCTGGTTCACCGTCACCGTGACCACCTCCTGCGTCTCCTGGATACTCCGCTTCAGGGCGAAGTAGACTCCGTCGAACGGCTTCCAGTCCTCCCAGCGGATGTCCAGCTGGCCGGAGCCGCGGCGCGTGAACACCGTCTTCGCGACGCGCCCGGTGGAGGGATCGAGCTGCACGTCCCACGTACCCGTGCGCGACGTCACCTTGGTCGCCGGGACCATGGCGTCGCCGCTTCCCTGCTCGTCGGGCAGAGGGCTCACGGTCACGCCCGCCGCGCCCCACTCCAGCGGAAAGGTCAGCCACAGGACGTCCTCGCCGAACCGCTGCAGCGTCCAGTTGACGGCGTCGGTCAGCGCCGCGCCGGAGATCTGGCGGCCGTCCCGCCAGCCGCCGCCGGTGCGCGACGCGATCTCCAGAACCATGTCGAGCTTCGCACCGCCGGGGCCGGGGCCGCTCATGCGCAGGAAGTTGTTGCGCCGGTCCCACCGGTAGTTCCACGGACCCTCGCTGCCGGTCGGCGTGGTGATGGACACGGTGAAGTCCATGTAACCGATGGCCTGCCAGTTCGCCGCCCCTCCGCAGGCGGCGAGCTGCCCCGCGGGAGTCCTGGGGTCGGGCTGTTGCGCGAGAAGCGGTGCGGCGGCCAGAACGAGCAGCAAGACGATCGGGATTCGGAAAGACTTCACCATTCGCTCCCCCTTCGTGGATCGGCGTCGTGCGCGGTACCGGAGGCGGATGCTGCCGGGTCCCCTCAAAGTTGAGCGTATTCTACACGAAACGGTCGTCGCCGGCGCCTTCCGCTCCGCGGGCTGCCGCCAGCAGCCCTTCCAGGAAGCTTGGCAGCACGCTGGATGCCGCCATGACGTCCCAGCCGCCGAAGCTGAGGACGGCTCCGGGCTGACCGGTCCACGCCCCCTGCACGGCACCGATCTCCACGCCGAGGGCCACCGGCTGCCGCCGGGCCCGCGACGCGACCTGCCTCCAGAGCTCCGAGAGGCGAGAGGCGTCCTCCGCCCCTCCAGCCGTGCGCAGCAGCACCAGGGCGTCGCACCGCGACAGGACCCCGTCGAGCACGCCGGGCTGCAGCGTATCCGGCCGCACGGCCAGCAGGCACAGGCGCTGGGTACCGCCCAGCGGCACCGCGCAGCTGGCTACGCCCACCGGGGGAGCAGCGGCCGCACCGGCCTGAGGGCCCGCGCCGAACAGCTCGACGAATCGGGCCGCGTCCCCCACCTCCGCCGCGACCACCACCGCCCACAACGCCGTGGACGAGCCGCCCCCGCGGGTGCCCCGGAGGGCGCGGTGGATTGCCCGGACCACGTCCTCCCTGACGGGCTCCAGCCGTGCCTCCGAGGGTTCCTGGACCAGCGCGACGCGCGGCTCCAGCACCACGGCGCGAGCCTCGGCGAGGGCCACGACGCGGTCCATCACCAGGTCGTCGTCCACCCGGGTCCGGGCGATCAGCTCGGGCACCAGCAACGGCTCGCGGATCGCCCGCCAGACCAGCCCGCCCAGAGCATCTCCCGGCTCCGAGCCGCCTCGCCGCCGGCGCACCACCGTGTGCCGCGGCCGGGCAGGGAGCGAGGCCAGGAGAGGAGGCAGCGCCGCCGCGCGGGCCTCCGCCCGGGCGACCAGCGCCTCCAGGGGCGGGAGCTGCAGGCTGAACGAGCCCTCCTCACCCCCCTCGTAGCGGGTCACGCTGAAGGTGCCGTCCCGCCAGGTCAGCACGTCCAGCAGGCGGGCCCTGGCCTGAAAGTCGAGGAACGCGCGGATCTCCTCCCGGCGCATGCCCGTGCGGGCGATGACAAGACGTTCCAGGGGCGACTGCGTGTGGGGCCGTTCGGCCACGAGCTCGGCGAGCACGGCCCGGTTGATGGCGCCGGCCTCCACCATGAGGTCGCCGAGGGAGCGGCCGTCGCCGGGCGAAAACACCATCGTCGGGCTGCCGCCGCGGAACACCACCACCGTGAGCCCGCCGCTCGCCGGCTGGCGGATCACCAGGCGCAGGTTTCCCGAGCTCCTCTCCACCGCCGCGAAGAGTGCATGGGGAGGAAACACCGCCAGAGAGCCACTCGCCGTGATGTCCTGTGCAGGTTCCTCGGATGTGGACGGACCACTGTACTGCTCCACCATACACGCTCATCTTTTCACAATGCCCCGGACCCCGCAATCCCGTAAACTGGGAGCCACGGCGGCCCGAAACCGCCCGAGAGGACCCTCCAGCGTGACCGATTCGCGACAGACCGGAGCCGTTTCCCTGGGGCGTCACAACCCCCTCCTGGCCAGGTTCCGCCGCGCTGCGGCGGGTCGGGAGCCGGGCGTCACCGTGGTGGACGGCCACAAGCTCCTGATCGACCTGCTGGCCCAGGGCGTGCGCCCGGAAACGGTGGTCGCCGACCCTGCTCTGATTGTGACCCTGATCACACTTCCCGGGGTCCACGACCTCGCCCGGACCGGCCGCCTGTACGCCGCGGACCCGGCGGTCCTCGCACACACGGCGCCCACCCGTCAGACCCAGGGCGTCCTGGCCCTCGTCCCCCGCCCGCGTCGCACCGTCGGGCCTTCGGGCACGGTCGTCTACCTGGACCGGGTGCAGGACCCGGGCAACGTCGGCGCCGCTATCCGCTCCGCGGCGGCCTTCGGCGCCGCCGGCGTCGCCTGCTCGCCCCACTGCGCGGACCCCTTTTCCCCCCGCGCCATCCGCGCCTCCGGCGGGCAGTCGCTGCTCCTGCCGGTGGAGCCCGACACCGGGTTCGACGCCCTGGCCGGGGCGTTCGCGGCCGCGGGAGGCCGGGTGGCCGGTACCGCCGGGGCCGGGGGCACACCCGTGCGGGCGTGGCGGCCCGGCTCGCCGCTCCTCCTGGCGTTCGGCAACGAGGGGCAGGGACTGTCGCAGGAGGTCGCCTCCCGCTGCGACGACCTCGTCACCGTGCCCCTGGCCGCAGGCGTCGAGTCGCTCAACCTGGCCGTGGCCGTGGGTGTCGTGCTGGCCGTCCTGTCCCCCCTCTGAGCGTCCTCGCCCCTCCCGGGAATTCTTGAGTCCCGCCCTCATCTATACTGGATGGAGTGGACGAAGCATGGGGAGGCAGACATGATCAGGCATCGTGACATCGAGCAGCTCCAGCAGCTTTCACAGTCCCCCGGCAAGACCCTGACGATCTACCTGGACGTCGACCAGACCAACGCGGCCAACCGTCGGCGCCAGTTCGAGACCCACCTGAAGGACATGTTCCGGCAGCTCCGCAATGATTTCCCCGACGACGAGGAGCTGCCGCTGGCCATCGAGGACGTCGAGCGCATCCTCAAGCTCGTCAAGCCCAGCGAGAAGACCCTCGTCCTCGCGCGCCACCGCCGGCTCGGGGTGACGTTCCGGGCGTTGCTGCGCATCGCCCTGCCCTCCGGCGTGTACTGGGGCAACGGCGCCTTCCTGCGGCCGCTGCTCGAGGCCCTCGACGAGCACGAGCGCTACGCCATCGTCCTCGTGGACCGCAAGCGGGCGCGGCTGCTCACCGTCTTCCTGGGCGAGATCGAGGAGCACAAGGACCTGCTCTCCGTGATCCCTCCCCGCCCCGACGCGCCG
Organism: uncultured Acidobacteriota bacterium; assembly: GCA_963751245.1. GTDB lineage: Bacteria > Acidobacteriota > Thermoanaerobaculia > Thermoanaerobaculales > Thermoanaerobaculaceae > CAVVTR01. The sequence continues at coordinate 16,565 of CAVVTR010000008.1, forward strand.
AGCTCCGACAAGCTCCGCTCCCAGCCCCGCATGGAGCGTCGCCACGACGAGAGCGTCTCCTCCCACGTGCGCATGGTCGCCGGCGAGATGAGCCGGCTGCTCGAGCAGCTCGAGGTGGACCGCCTCATCGTCGGCGGCGCCATCGAGGTGGCCTCCGAGCTGGCGCGGGCGCTTCCCAAGCGCCTCCGCGGCCGCCTCGTGGAGACCCTGCCCATCCCCCTCACCGCCGCCGAGGACCAGATCCTCGCGCGCACCCGAGAGGTCCAGGAGCGCCTGGAGCGCGCCGCCGAGCTCGAGGTGGTGCGCGACCTCCTCAAGGAGGTGCGCCGCGGCGGACGCGCCGTCGCCGGCCTGAGCAACACCCTCAACGCCATCAACCAGGGCAGGGTGTGGAAGCTCGTCTACCTGCAGGGACTGCAGATCGAGGGCGGCTTCTGCCCCCACTGCAAGGTCCTCGTCGACCCCGTCGACGAGGTCTGCCCCCTGTGCCAGAAGAAGGTCGACCAGGAGCCGCACATGGTCGACCGCATGGCCCGCAAGGTTCTGGAGCGCGGCGGCCACGTCGAGATGGTCGACGGCCCCGCCGCCGAGGCGTTACGCCAGGTCGCCGAGGTCGCCGCCATCATGCACGTGTAGCCGGCAGGCGGCTCGCGGCCGAGCTCGTGCGCGGCCCGCGGTACGCTCCTGGTAGACTCGGCCGCGCTCCAGGAGTGCTGCGACAACAAAGGGCCGGAGTGGCGAAATGGCAGACGCAGGGGACTTAAAATCCCCGATCCGCAAGGGTGTGTGGGTTCGAATCCCACCTCCGGCATAATCACCGCCTCGCGCTCTGCAGGGTGAATCCCGCGGCGAGCCTGCGCCGGTGCAGGCCGGCCGTTCCGCCCCCCGCTGCCGGTTCGAAGCGATCCCAGGCCGCTTCTCGCCACCCGCCCTGTCCTCCGCGAGGCCGGCCCTGGGTCTGCAGAACGGTGCGGCAGCAGCAGGGAGGACCGCAAAGCTGCGAACGGACCGCGCCGTTGGCCCCCGCCCGCAAGCCCTGAAGGGCTTGGCTACATTGCGTCCTGCCACGCCGATGGCGCTGCCACCCCCCGGCCACTGACCGCGTGGCCGCCACAACCCTGCATATCCGAATGTAGGCCAGGGCTTCAGCCCTGGCTCTGCAGAACGACACGCCGACCACCCGCCCGTCCGCATACACGCCGGGCTGAATCCGCGCGAGCCTTGTCTGGGAGCCTCGGCCGGCCCGCGCCACGAAGGTCGGCACGCCGACCGGCCGGCCTGACGCGCTACTGGTGCTCGGGGGCGGTGCCGCCTGCAGTGAGGGCGCGGACGAGGGGCACCAGGTCGAGGGAGCGCACTGCGTCCACGGCGCGCTCCCAGCGGCCCTCGGCGCACAGGCCCTGGATCCCGGCATCCTCGTAGGCGGCGAGGGCCGCCTCGAGGCACGCGTTCCGTACCGCATCGGCGAACGCGTCCATGCCTCCGGTCATGATCCTGCCCTCCCGGCCCCCGCGGGCGTCCTCACCCGTGGCCGCCGCAGTTGCCGTCCGCGGTGGCCCCGTGCCACGCCGCCGCGGCGGCCGTGCGCTGCTGGCGCCGGACGGCCTCGCCGACGCGCGCCTTCGCCGTCCGCGGGCGGATCGAGAGCATCTTCTCGCACACGGCGTGCACCTCGCCGGTCTCGTCGGTCAGCTCCACCCGGTAGCAGCGCTCGCTGCGGCCGAGCTTCGCGACGTCGGTGCGGATGGCGTCCAGTTCCTTGTCGTCGATGCAAAAGGTCGCGAAGAGCGTGGACCGCCCCGGCAGGAGGAAGCGGATGCTCGCCTCCTTGTCCCACACCTGGTAGTCGTCGCCCAGGAGACGGAGGAGCATGACCATGTAGATGGGGTCCACGGCGCCGTACATGCTGCCGCCGAAGATGGTGCCGACGTAGTTGCGCGTGCGCCGGCTCAGCGGCACGCTGACGCGGACCTCGTGCCAGTCGCCCGCGATGTACTCCACCCGGCCGCCGGTGCCGCGGTACGCCGGGAACCGGTTGAACTCCCAGCGGGCCAGCCGCGTCTTGATGGATTCCGCCACGTCGACCCCCTCCTCGATTCTCATCCACCATCCTGCCACACCGGCCGCCATCGGGCTCACCCCAGGGCGCGCCGCTCGAACGACCGCAGCCCCAGCGCGCCGAACCCGACGGTCATCACCGTCAGCGCCGCCAGCACCGCGACCATGTTCATGTGCGGCAGCGACGGCGTCAGCGCCCCGCGCAGCCCCTCGGACACGTACACCATCGGGTTGATCAGCACCGCGACCTTGAGCACCGGCACCGTCGAGAGCCCCTGCCACGGGTAGTAGGCGCAGCCGAGGAAGATCATGGGCGCGATGATGACGCTGAACATCAGCCCGATCTGCTGCGGGCTGATGGCCGTGCCCATGAGCAGCCCCAGCGCCGAGAACGCCGCCGCTCCCAGGATCGACACCGCCGCGATCTCCCCGGCGTGGGACAGGCTCAGCGACGGGATCGGCCCCATGATCAGCCGCGCCACGGGCAGGATGAACGCCGCCGCGATGACCCCCTGGATCAGCCCGGCGACCATCTTCTCCACCGCCACCAACCGGATCGGCGCCGGCGCCAGCAGCCGGTCCTCGATCTCCTTGGTCCAGCCGAAGTCCGCCACCATGGGCAGCGCCACCGCCTGGATGCTCGACAGCGTCATGCTGATGGCCAGGATCCCCGGCAGCAGCGCCGCGCCGTAGTTCCCGCTCACGAACCCCATCCGCGGCATGAGAAACCCGAACACCACCACGAACAGGATCGGCTGCAGCACCGTGCGCACCAGGAAGAACGGCAGCTCCCGCGCCGCCGCCTTGACGTCGCGCCGCAGCAGCGCCCGGAACACCCGCCACGCCGACACCGGGGGACGCACCGCCAGGGCCGCGCTCACCGGTCCAGCCTCCGTCCCGTCATGGACACGAACAGCGTCTCCAGGCTCGGCGGCGCGAGGTGGATGTCGCGCACCGCGCGCCCCGCCGACTCCGCCGCGTGGATGAGCGGCGGGATCACCTCCCCGCCCCGCTCCGCGTAGCCGCGCAGCACGTTGCCGTCGACCTCCACGCGCAGCACCCCGCTCACCCCCTCCGCCGCCGCCGCGGCCGCCCCCGCGTCCCCGTCCAGCATCAGCTCCACCAGCGTCCCTCCCGGCGCCCGCGCCTTCAGCGCCGCCGGCGTGTCCACCGCGAGGAGCTTGCCGCGGTCCACGATGGCCAGCCGCTCGCAGAGCCGGTCGGCCTCCTCCATGTAGTGCGTGGTCAGGACGATCGTCCTCCCCTCGCCGTGGAGCTCGTTGAGGATGTCCCACAGGTCCAGCCGCGCCTGCGGGTCGAGCCCCACCGTGGGCTCGTCCAGGAACAGCGCCACGGGGTCGTGGATCAGCGCCCTCGCCACCATGAGGCGCTGCTGCTGCCCGCCGGAGAGCTGGTCCACCTTGGCGCCGCCCCGCTCGGACAGGCCGAAGCGGTCGAGGAGCGCCTCCGCCCGCGCCGAGGCCTCGCCCATGGCGATGCCGAAGTAGGTCGCGTGGTAGACCAGGTTTTCGCGGGCCGTGAGCACCCGGTCGGGGTTGGGGCGCTGGGGCACCACGCCGATGCGCCGGCGCACCCCCACCGGGTCCGTGACGACCGAGGCGCCGCCCACCATCGCGCTCCCCGACGTGGGGCGCACCCGCGTGGTGAGGATCCCGATGGTGGTCGTCTTGCCGGCGCCGTTGGGGCCGAGCAGCCCGAAGAACTCGCCGCTCCGCACCGTGAGGTCCAGGCCCTCGAGGGCGACGATCTCGCGGGGGGCGTCCTTCCCCGCCGGGGCCTGAGGCAACGTCGCCGGCGGCCCGCCCGGCGCGAACCCCGCCGGACCGCGCCGCTTCCCGCGGGGCATCTCGTAGACCTTGCGCAGCTTGATCGTCTCGATGCCGGCGGGACCCGCCTCGGCCTCGGGCCGTCCCGCGCTCTCCGGCTCCTCCGCCGCCATCGCGGCGCGCGCCGTCGCCACCATCACGACCTCCCGTACCTCCAACCCGGCGGCCGGCGGCGCTATTCGTTCGGCCCGGCGCGGCGAAGGCGGCGAGAGCGTAACACGCGGCACCCCCGCGGGCTTCAGCCCCGGCGCGCGATCTCGGGGAGGAGCCGGTCGCGGATGGCGTCGCGCACCGCCCGGAACGCGGCCAGGCGCTCGGCCTCGGTGCCGGCCGCGGCCGCGGGGTCCGGGAACGACACGTGGACCTGCTCCACCGCCCGCGGGAACACCGGACACACCTCCCGCGCGCCGTCGCACACCGTGGCCACCAGGTCCCACGGCTCGTCCAGGTAGCGGGACAGGTGCTCGGGGCGCCCGCCGGAGATGTCCACCCCGGCCTCGGCCATGACGCGCACCGCCAGCGGGTGCACCTGCGCCGCGGGCGCCGTGCCCGCCGAGCGCGCCTCCCAGCGGCCCGCCAGCAGGCGGTTCACCCACCCCTCGGCCATCTGCGACCGGCAGGAGTTGCCGGTGCACAGGATCAGGACCCGCTTCACGTCTCCGGCCATCGCGCCTCCCTTGACACGCCGCGGGCATGATACTACATTTCGTGAAGTGACGAAATGAGCGACTCGACCCTCACCACCGCCGCCGCCCTGTTCAAGGCCCTCGCCCACCCGGTGCGCCTCCGCGTCCTCGCCATGCTGCGCGCCGGCGAGCTGTGCGTCTGCCAGCTCACCGCCATCGCCGGCCTCGCCTACTCCACCATGTCGGTTCACCTGCGCGAGCTGCGCCGCGCCGGGCTCATCGAGGAGCGCAAGGAGGGCCGCTGGGTCTACTACCGGCTCACCTCCGAGCCCCGGGCCTCCGCCCTCCTCGACGAGGTCTTCCGCCGCGCGGCGAACGACCCGCAGGTGGCCGCCGACGTCCGCGTCCTCGGCCGCGTGTGCTGCTTCCCCCCCGAGGAGGTCTGCAAGGCCGGCCTCGACCCCGACCGGCTCCCCGCGAAGGAGGCCTGAGCCCGTGAGCGCCCGCCCGCACCTCGCCCGCCGCCTGTCGTTCCTCGACCGCTACCTCACCGTGTGGATCTTCGCCGCCATGGCGGCGGGGGTCGGCCTCGGCTACCTGTGGCCCGGCGCGGTCGCCTCGGCCAACGCCGCCACCCAGGTGGGCACCACGTCCATCCCCATCGCCATCGGGCTCATCCTCATGATGTACCCGCCGCTGGCCAAGGTGCGCTACGAGGAGCTCGGCGACGTCTTCCGCAACGTCAAGGTGCTGTCGCTGTCGCTGGTGCAGAACTGGATCATCGGCCCCCTGCTGATGTTCGCGCTGGCGGTGGTCTTCCTGCGCGGCTACCCCGAGCTCATGGCCGGGCTCATCCTCATCGGCCTCGCCCGCTGCATCGCCATGGTCATCGTGTGGAACGACCTCGCCGGCGGCGACGCCGAGTACGCCGCCGGCCTGGTCGCCTTCAACTCCATCTTCCAGGTGCTCTTCTACAGCGTCTACGCCTGGGTCTTCATCACCCTGCTGCCGCGCCTGCTCGGCCTCGCCGGCGCCACCGTCGCCATCACCATGGGCCAGATCGCCGAGAGCGTCTTCGTCTACCTGGGCGTCCCTTTCCTGGCCGGCATGATCAGCCGCTTCGCCCTGATCCGCCTCAAGGGGCGGCGCTGGTACGAGGAGCGCTTCGTGCCGCGCATCTCCCCCCTCACCCTGGTGGCGCTGCTGTTCACCATCGTCGTCATGTTCTCCATCCAGGGGCGCGCCATCATCGACCGGCCGCTGGCCGTCGTGCGCATGGCCGTCCCCCTGCTGATCTACTTCGTGGTCATGTTCACCGTCACCTTCTTCATGAGCCGCAAGGTCGGCGCCACCTACGAGCAGACCGCGACCCTCGCCTTCACCGCGGCCTCCAACAACTTCGAGCTGGCCATCGCCGTCGCGGTGGCCACCTTCGGCATCGCCAGCGGCGCGGCGTTCGCCGCGGTGATCGGCCCGCTGGTGGAGGTGCCGGTGCTCATCTCCCTGGTCAACGTGGCGCTGCGCTGGCGGCGCCGCTACTTCCCCGAGAGCGCCGCGGAGCTGGCCGACGTGGCCGTCTGCGCCGCGCCCCGCGGCGTCCGCGGACGGCGGCAGTGACCCGGCGCGCCGAGGCGCCCCGGAGGACGTGGAGGACTTCATGAGCGACGACATGCGTGCAGCGGTGCGCGAGCGCTACGGAAAGATCGCCCGCACCAGCGAGACCTGCTGCCTCCCCACCCTGGAGCCCGGGTGCGGGTGCGGCACCGACCCCGCCGCGGCCTCCCGCGCCGTCGGCTACGGCGAGCGCGGACCTCGCCGCCGTGCCCGACGGCGCCAACCTCGGCCTCGGCTGCGGCAACCCCGTCGCCCTGGCCTCCCTGCGCCCCGGCGAGGTCGTCGTCGACCTCGGCTCGGGCGCCGGCTTCGACTGCTTCCTCGCCGCGGAGCGCGTGGGCGCCGAGGGCCGCGTCATCGGCGTCGACATGACGCCCGACATGCTCGACCGCGCCCGCGCCGCCGCCGCGTCCGGCCGGCTTCGCCAACGTCGAGTTCCGCCTCGGCGAGATCGAGAACCTGCCCCTCGCCGACGGCGCCGCCGACGTGGTGATCTCCAACTGCGTCATCAACCTCTCCCCCGACAAGCCGCGCGTCTTCCGCGAGGCGCTGCGCGTGCTCCGCCCCGGCGGCCGCCTCATGGTCTCCGACCTCGTCCTCGCCGCCCCGCTGCCCGACAGCGTGCGCCGCTCCGTCGAGGCGTACACGGGCTGCATCGCCGGCGCCATGCTCGAGGCCGACTACCTCGGCGCCATCCGCGACGCCGGCTTCGCCGACGTCACCGTCCAGGGCCGGGCGGTCTACCCCATCGGCTCGTCGAACCCCGACGACACCGAGGCCGCCGTCCTCGGCGACGACGCCATCCCGCCCGAGGACCTCGCCGCCGCCGCGCGGTCCGTGACCAGCCTCAAGGTCGCCGCCCGCAAGCCGTAGTCGCGGCTCCACACCGCTCCCCCGAGCGCAATGCCGCGACCTTCCGCCACAGCAACGTGACCGCAGGTGCGGGCTGAAACCCAGCCCGCGCCTGCCTCGCCGAAAGCCGGCCGCGGCACTCCATCCCCCACCGGCGGCCAACGACGCGCCCCGCGCCCGGCGGGCTGTACCCCGCGATGCTCCTGCGTTCGCGGAGGACAGCCTCCAGCCCTCCGCCCGCTGCCTCGTCCGGCGTTCCCTCAGGCCGCTTCTCGCCACCCAACCCATCCTCCGCGAGGAGAGAGGGTGCGGCTACATGGGCCTGCAGCGCGGCGGCGCTGCCACCCGCGGATCACTGATCGCGTCGCCGGTCCGCCCCTCGCTTCTTTTGTAGCCGCAGGCTGGCGGGCTGAATCCCGCCACGCTCCTGCGCCCGCGGAAGCCAGCCTCCACGCCTCCACCCGCTGCCGGCCCGACGAGGCTCCAGGCCGCGTCTCGCCACCCACCCGATCCCCCGCGAGGCCAGCCTGCGCCCTGCAGACAGTCACGGCGACCACCCACCCACCCGCGCACCCTGAAGGGTGCGGCTACGTGCGCCTGCAGCGCGATAGCGCTCTGCCAACGTCGGCCCACGAATCGCGTCGTCGCCCCTGCAAAACTCGATGTAGGCCAGGGCTTTAGCCCTGGCTCTGCAGAACGGTCAGGCAGCAGCAAGGAGGACCGGCCACGCAAGGACAGCACTGCGTCCAGCTGCCCCGCCCCCAAGCCCGGCGGGCTGAATCTCGGGGTGCGCTCTCTCGAACCTGCACGCCCGGACCCCTGCCTGCGCACCGGGGCGACTGGGGCGCGGGCGGCCCGCTCCGCCACGGCGGGGCGCTCGTGTTATCGCTCGCTCACATGCCCCACACGTGATCTCGCGGACTCGGGGTCCGGATGGGAATACACCAAATCATGTCATCGTTTGCCTGCACATGAGCCACGCACGAGGAGCCTTGACAGCGGGGGGACCGGCACCCATATTGACGGCCATGAGTAATCGCTCACTCACCTTGACACACGGCACCCGGCCGCCCCTGCCTCACCCGGCCGGGCGCCGCCCCGCCCAGGGAGGTCCCGATGTCCAGCCCTGACGCCTCGTCCCCCTCCGCCCGCCAGGTCGAGATCATCGACCGCGCCCTCGAGCTCGTCGTCGAGGCCGGCCTCGCCGGCCTCACCACCCGCCGCCTCGCGGCCCGCGTCGGCTTCTCCGAGGCCGCGCTGTTCCGGCACTTCCCCAACAAGCAGGCGCTGGTGCTCGGGCTCATGGACCGGCTGGAGGACATGCTCCTCGAGCCCCTGCGCGCCGTCGCCGGCGACAGCGCGCTGGACGCGGCGGGGCGGCTGACGGCCATGATCCGCCACCACACCGGCCTCGTCCTCGCCCACAACAGCCTGCCGATCCTGCTCTTCGCCGAGGCGGCAGCCTCCGGCGACGACGTCCTGCTGGCGCGGATGCGCACCATCGTCCACGCCTACCTCTCCCTCCTCGAGGGGGTCGTCCGCGAGGGCCAGGCGACGGGCGAGCTGGCCGCCGAGCCCACCGCCGAGTGCTCGGCGCTGCTGCTCATGGGGGCGCCCGCCGCCCTCGCCATCCGCCACCGCCTGCTCCCCGACCGGCGCATCGAGGCCCGCTTCGAGGAGCTTCTCATCCCCTTTGCCGTGGGCGCCCTCGCCGCGCCCGGAGGTGACCGGTCATGACCAGCACACACCGTCAACAGACCACAGCCCTGGCAGCGGCGCTGCTCCTCGCCGCCGCCGTCGCCGCCGCCCCGCAGCCGGACGCGCCGCCGCCGCAGGCGCCCCTGCGCCTCACCCTGCAGGAGGCGGTCACGATGGCCGTCGCCGGCAGCCCCGGCCTCGCCGCGGTGGCCCACCGGGCCTCCGGAGCCGCCGAGGACGCGAAGGCCGCGGCCCGCGCCCGCTGGGGCGAACTGGACGCCGTCGCCCGCTACTCGCGGTTCAACGACGACCAGATCCTGCGCCCCATCTCCCGGGAGCTGCTCTCCAAGGGGTTCGCCGGCCTGCCGTTCGACCGCAACCAGCTCCACTACGGCGCCCAGCTCGAGGTGCCCCTCTACGTCGGCGGCACGCTCTCCGCCCGCATCGCGGTGGCCCGCCTGGAGCGTGAGAAGGCCGCCGCGCTGGCCGAGGGCACGCGCTGGCAGGTGCGCTTCAACGCCACTTCGCTGTACGCCGCCGCCGCCGGGCTCGACGCCTCGATGAACGCCCTCGACCGCCTCGTCGGCGCCCTCGAGAGCACCGAGTCGCGCCTGGACATCGCCGTCAAGGCCGGCAAGCGCCCCGAGCTCGACCGCCTCAAGGTCACCGAGGAGCTCGAGGACGCCCGCGCGCGCCGGGCCGCCGCGGGCGCGGACCGGGACCGCGTCGGCGCCCTGCTGGCGGCGCTGCTCGGCCGTGAGCCCGGGACGGTCCTCGAGCTCGCGCCCCTGCCCGCCGAGGCGCTCCGCACGACCATGAGCCCGGACGAGCTCCGCGCCCTCGTCGACGGCACCACCGCCGTCCGCCAGGCGCGGCTCGCCGCCGAGCAGGCCGACCGGGGCGTCGCCATCGCCACCGGCGCCTTCCTGCCCAGGGTGGCGCTGCGGGCCAACGTGATGGAGAACACCGCGCCTTCCCTGAGCTCGCCGCTCGAGACCTGGGAGGTGTCGGCCGGCGTCGTCGTCCCGCTCTTTGCGGGCGGCGCCCGCTTCTCCCGCCTCGCCGGCGCGAAGGAGCAGCGCAGGGCCGCCGCCAGCGCCCTCGACGCCGTCCGCCTGCGGGCGCTCGCCGACCTCGAGGCCGCCCTGTCCGATCTCTCCGCGGCCCAGGCGCAGCTCGCCTCCGGCGAGGCCCGGGTGGCCTCCGGCGCGGAAGCCGCCCGCATCGAGCAGATCCGTTACGACAACGGGGCCGGCACCGTGGAGGATCTCCTCCGCGCCCGTGCCCGCGAGGAGTCCGCCCGCGCCGCCCTGGCGGGCGCCCGGAGCGCCGCGGTCACAGCCGCGGAGCGCGTCAACAGCATCGTCGAGAAGGAGGCAGTGCAATGAAAAAGCTCGCATGGGTCGTCGTGGCTGTTCTCATCGTGGCGGGGCTGCTGGCCGTCCGCGCCAAGCGCGTGCACGACGCGGCCGCCGTCCCCACCGTGGAGGTCGTGGCCCCCACCGTCACCGTCGCGCGGGTCGTCACGGGTGACGTGGTCCAGACCCGCCACGTCCTGGGTACCGTCATCGGCGCCGACGAGACCGAGATGGCGCCCCGGCTGATGGCGAGCGTGATGGACGTGCGCGTCCGCCAGGGCGACAGCGTCCACCGCGGCGCCGTGCTCGCCGTCCTCGACGGGCGCGAGGTCGAGGACGCCCTCGCCCAGGCCCGGGCCCGGCTGGCCGCCGCCCGCGAGGGCGAGGCGGCCGCCGAGGTCGCCTACCAGGCCCGGCGCACCGCCACTGCCACCGACAAGGTCCTCTTCGAGGCAAAGGCCCTCGCCCAGGAGCAGTGGGACGCCTCCCGCGCCGCCGAGGCCGCCGTGGCCGCCCGCCGCGAGGCCGCCCGCGCCGAGGTGGAGGTGGCCGGAAGGGCCGTGGACCAGGCGGAGACGCGGCTCGGCTACACGCGGATCACGGCGCCCTTCGACGGCGTCGTCGCCGCCCGCCTCGCCGATCCCGGCGACCTCGCCCTGCCCGGCCGCCCGCTGCTCAAGCTGGTGCGTCAGAACACCGTCCGCGTCCGCGCCGAGCTGCCCTCGGGCGACCTCCCCTCCCTGAAGAAGGGCACGCCCGTCACCCTCACCCTCGGCGACCTTCCCCTCGAGGCCGCCGTCTCCCGCGTCTTCCCCGCCCTCGACGGGGCGCACCTGGCGGTGATCGAGGCCGACGTGGAGCAGCCCCCCGCGGGGTACGTCTCGGGTGCCACCGTGGGCGTGGACGTCCACCTGCGCTCCGCCTCCGGGCTCGTCGTCCCGGCGGACGCCCTCCTCGAGGGCGACGGCGGCGCCTGGGTGTTCCGCGTCGAAGGCGGCGTCGTCCACCCGGTGAAGGTGACGATCGCCACCCGCTCCGCGGCGCAGGCCGTCGTCACCGGCGAGCTCCACGAGGGCGACGCCGTCGTGGTGGCCCGCCCCTCCCGCCTCATGACCCTCGCCGACGGCACCGCGGTCGGCCTCGCCAAGGAGTAGGAGGAAAAACCGATGCGCTTCGTGGACTCCTACCTCGCCAAGCCGCACCTGGTCACGTCGATGGTCCTGCTGGCCGCCGTCGTGGGCCTCGTGGGCTACCACCGCATCCCGGTGAACCTCTTTCCCGACTCGGAGCGGCCCCAGATCGCGGTGGTCACCGTCTACCCGGGCGCCTCCTCCCAGGACGTCGAGGCCGACGTCTGCCGGCCCATCGAGAAGGAGCTCACCACCATCGGGCTCGTGCGCCGCGTCACCTCGGTGAGCAAGGACGAGGTGTCGGCGGTGACCGTGGAGTTCGAGTACGCCAAGGGGCTGGACTCGGCCGCCACCGACGTCGCCAACGGGCTGCAGAAGGTCGCCGCGCAGCTGCCCGCCGGCATCCGCCCGCCGATGATCTTCAAGGTGTCCTCGGCGACGCCGGCGGTGCTCACCCTGGCGCTGCGGCCGAAGCCCGGCTCGCCCCTCGACCTGTCGATGGTCCGCCAGATCGCCGACAACCAGATCAAGGAGCGCCTCCTGCAGCTGCCCGAGGTCGCCAACGTCGAGGTGTTCGGCGCCCACCAGCCGGTGGTCCGCGTGGACCTCGACCGCGACCGGCTCGAGCGCTACGGCCTCACCGCCCCCGCGGTGCGCCAGCGCCTGCTGGAGTTCAACGCCAACCAGCCCGTCGGGCTGCTCATCACCTCCGACTCCCAGTTCCTCCTCAAGCGCACCGGCGAGTTCGCAGAACGCCGCCGACGCCGGCCGCATCGTCGTCGGCCCACGCCGACGGCGGCGACGTCCACCTCGCCGACGTCGCCACCATCCGGCGCGGCGTCATGGAGCCGCAGAGCGCCTACCACGGCGACGGCGAGCCCGCCATCGCGGTCAACGTCCAGCGCGGCACCACCGGCCACGCCCTCGACACCATCGCCGCCGTGGCCTCCGCCCTGCCCGGGCTCGAGCGCGACTTCCCCGGCGTCGACTTCTCCATCCCCGACACCCAGGGCACGCTGATCAAGCTGTCCGTCGGCAACATGCTCGACGCCCTGCGCGACGCCGTGATCATGACCGTGCTCGTGATCTTCCTGTTCCTCGCCGACTGGCGCGGCATGACCCTCGCCGCCGTCTCCATCCCCTTCACCTACCTGCTCACCTTCGCCGTCATGTGGCTCATCGGCTACGAGTTCGACATGGTCACGCTGACCGCCGTGATCATCGCCGTGGGCATGCTGCTCGACGACGCCATCGTGGTGCTGGAGAACATCGAGCGCCACTACCACGAGGACGGCACCGACGTCCACGAGGCGGTGGTCGGCGGCACCCAGGAGGTGATGCTGGCGATCTTCTCCGGCACCTACGCCACCGTCATGGTGCTGCTGCCGATCATCTTCATCGGCGGCTTCGTGCAGACCGTGCTGCGGCCGCTGTCCATGTCGCTGGTGGTCGCGCTGCTCGCCTCCTACATCGTCTCGGTGACGGTGATTCCGCTGCTCGCGCCGTTGCTCCTGCGGCGCTCCGCCGGCGCCGGCCGCAACCGCTTCGAGCGCGTCGTGCACCTCTTCGACCAGCTACGTGGTCGAGCCGATCCGCGACTTCTACGTGCGGCTCACCGCGCACCGCCCTCGACCACCGCGCGCTGTTCGTCGTCGTCGGGCTCGTTCTGCTCGTCGTCTCGGCGGCGCAGATGCCGATGGTCGGGCCGCAACCTCATGCCGCCCATGGACACCGGCATCGTCAAGATCAACTTCGAGACCGACTCCAACACCTCGCTCGCGGCGACCCGCAGACACCCTCTCGCAGATGGAGAAGATCATCCGCTCCCGCCCCGAGGTGACGTCCGTGTCCTCGGTGATCGGCTCCGAGCCCGGCGTCATCTCCTTCGGCGCCGGCCGCCTGCCGCAGCAGGGCAACATCACCGTTCACCTCGTGGACCGCTTCCACCGCAAGGCCACGATCTGGGAGATCGAGGACGAGCTGCGCGCCCGCTTCCGAGAACCTGCCGGGCCTGGCCAGCGTGGACGTCTTCGACTTCGGCGCCACGCCCCTGTCCACCATCCGCGCGCCCGTGGACGTGATGATCTCGGGGCCGGACCTGGCCACCCTCGACCGCATCGGCGCCGAGGTCGAGCGGCGCCTGCGGGAGCACCTGCGCGGCGCCACCTCCATCACCCGCTCGTGGACCCTGGACTCGGTCGAGGTCGGCTTCACCGCCGACCCCGAGAAGCTCGCCCTCTACCAGCTGCCGCCGCCTCGCCTGGTCGGCCAGCTCGGCGGCGCGGTGCGCGGCATGCCCGGCTCGGTGCTCCGGGTACCCAACCAGGACGGGCTGCCGCTGTGGATCCAGCTGCCCGCCGGCGAGCGCGAGAGCGTCGAGCAGCTCGCGACCTACCCGATCATGACCCCGCGCGGCCAGGTCCCGCTGGCCGCGCTGGGCCGCTGGCCGCCCGCGAGGTCCCCTCGGTGATCACCCGCCAGGGCCTGCAGCGCACCCTGGACATCCAGGCCTACCGTGCCCGCCGGCCGATCACCCGCCTGCAGGCGGACGTGGAGGCGGCCCTCGCGGGGCTGGAGCTCCCCCGCGGCTACACGATCACCAGCGAGGGCGAGATCAAGCAGATCAACGAGTCGTTCGGGCGCCTCGGCCAGGCGCTCGTCCTCGGCCTCGTGCTGCTCTACTTCTCGCTGGTGCCCGGCGTTCAAGTCGTGGGTCCACCCCCTCACGATCATGGTCGCCATCCCGCTGGCGCTCATCGGCGCCGCGTGGGGCATGGTCCTCGCCGACAAGCACGGCTGCATGCCGTCGATGATGGGCATGATCCTGCTGGCCGGCATCGTGGTGAAGAACTCGATCCTGCTCATCGACTTCATCGCCGCCGCCCGGGAGCGCGGCGAGAGCGTCCACGACGCCCTCGTCGGCTCCGTGCGAGTGCGCACACGGCCCATCCTGATGACCGCCGTGGGCACGTCGGTGGGCATGCTCCCCATCGCCCTGCAGTGGGCCATCGGGCTGGAGCGGCTGTCGCCACTGGCCGTCGTCGCCATCGGCGGGCTGATGGTCTCCACCTTCCTGACCATGGTCTACGTGCCGATCTTCTACTCGCTGTTCGAGGACGCCCGCACCGGCCTGCAGCACGCCTACGCCCGCGTCGCCCACCCCCACGCCACCACCGCCTCCTGATCCTCTCCGGCATCCCCGGCCCGGGCCCCCGCCCGGCGCCGGGGGCTTCCCCCTACCGCCGAAGACGTAGCCGCAGGCTTCAGCCTGCGCCCTGCACTCCGCAACGACCGCCTGCACACTTCCCCGCGCCACCCACCCAGTCCTTCCTCCCGGCCACCAACGCCGCCCTCCCAGCGCTCGGAGGGTGCTACCCTTCCGCCGGCTGTGACAGAACTCACGAGGAGGTGGACCGTGTCCCTGGAGAAGCTCAACGCGGCACTGGCGGCGGACGTCGAGGCACTGGAGCGGGAGGGGCGCGCCAAGGCCCCGGAGCGCGTCATCGTGGGGTACGAGGGGCCGCAGGGCGCCCGCGGGCCCCGCTACCGGCTCGAGGGCTCGGAGCGCGGCTTCATCCGCATGAACTCCAACAGCTACCTGTCGCTCTCGCACCACCCCAAGCTCATCGCCGCGGCGGACGAGGCCACCCACGACTTCGGCGTCGGCCCCGGCGCCGTGCGCTTCATCGACGGCACCTTCGCCCACCACGTGGAGCTGGAGCGCCGCGTCGCCGCCTTCACCGGCCGGCCGGCGGCCAAGATCTTCAACTCCGCCTACACCGCCAACCTCGGCCAGGCCCTGGCCATCGGCTCGCCCACCACCTTCTGGATCGGCGACGCCCTCAACCACAACTCCATCATCCGCGCCATGCGCATCGCCGGCGTGCCCAAGGAGAACCGCTCGATCTTCGCCCACAACGACGTCGGCGAGCTCGTGCGCCGCGTCGAGGAGGTCCCCGCCGGCATCGACCGCGTCGTCGTCATCTTCGACGGCGTCTTCTCCATGCGCGGCGACACCATCCCGCTGGCCGAGGTCAACCGCCGCCTGGCCCCCTACCGCGACCGCTTCCCCGGCGGCCTCGTCACCGTCCTCGACGACTCCCACGGCATCGGCGCCTTCGGCGCCACCGGCCGCGGCACCGAGGAGCACGAGGGCGCGAAGGCCGACGTCTTCATCGGCACCTTCGGCAAGGCGTTCGGCGTCAACGGCGGCTTCGTCGCCTCCAGCCGCGAGGTCGTCGAGGGGATCCGCCAGAAGTCGGACACCTACATCTACACCAACCCCCTGGGCGTCGCCGACTGCGCCGCCGCCCTGGCCGCCCTGGAGATCGCCGACGGCCCCGAGGGGCGCCAGCGCCTCGCCCACCTCCACGCCCGCATCGCGCAGTTCCGCGCCGGCCTCGACCGCCTCGGCTGGGAGTCCATCCCGGGCCCCCACCCCGTCGTGCCGCTGCTCGTCCGCGACACCGCCCGCGCCAGGGCCCTCGTCAAGCACTTCTTCGACAACGGCGTCCTCGTCGTCGGCCTCACCTTCCCCGTCGTCCCCAAGGGCGACGAGACCCTCCGCTTCCAGCTCAACGCCGCGCATACGGAGGCGGACGTGGAGGAGGTGTTGGGGGTGTTGGAGGGGTTTGGGGGGTTAGAGCGCTGAAGGTCGCTCCGAAGACGATCGATCAGTGAGGTGATGGCGGGCGCGGCGTGGGTCGCGCCCGCTTTCTCTTTGTCGGGTGTTCTTGAATGTGGTCAGGGAGTTGACGAGTCCGGGCGGGCGGGACAAGATGGGGGCACGTTGTCGTTTCGAGATTCGACCAAGCTGTGGCCGGGAGAGCGGGTGTTGGGCAGATTCCAGGACCATCCAGAGCGCGCTGCAAGCAAGCGCGGGAAGCGGAAAAACCAGTGATGCGGCGGCGTAGCGTTAACTCCACGGCTGCCCAAGATGGTGAAGTGGTTAAACACGGTACCTATTGCGCTTGGCACAGGCGGTTCAGCCTTGGTCAACAGCCCCGGACTACCGCTCCGCTACCCTATCTGGGCTTGGCAGCTGCCCATTCGCGCGACCGCTACCTCCGTGCGCAATCGGACTCCATAACCTAGGCGAACGCTCCGCGTAAACCGTTCACCCCGCGCAGGTACGCGAACGACTGCGGTGCCCGGATCCCGAATTCCTCTTCCGGGCAGAAAGGGTACGGATACCTTCGCGTGCGTCCGACCTGAATAGCGAAGCCCTCTCGAACCCCGGTGAAGTATCTCCGGAAAGTCTCTTCGTCGATCCCGCTTCCCCGCGTTCTCCTCCACAGACTCTCCGGGTGCCCGACAATGATGTCGGCGACCTCGAACTCTCCAATCACCTGCCCGACAGGCTTAGTCGCGTAGATAACGACGACGTCCACTGGGCGAAGGAATCGCGTCCGCCTGAACTCGAAGCCCTTCCTCCCGTCCAGGATTGCGAAAGCGAACTGCGGCCTAATTGACAATAATGCGCGACTCAACCCCCGCCAGGCTGAGAATGGTATCGAACTGTCCACTAGTGATCCTTTCGAAACCTCTAGGCGCAGACTCATGATCCCTAATGACGCCTCTCTGGATGAGAAGCTCGGGCTCGACGAAATCCTCTGGAGACTCCGTCTCAGGATAGAATCAGGAAACAGTTCAGTGTGGTATTTTGGATAAATTGGAACGAGGTACGCGCGCGACTCTCTCGACACGTAAGGGAATGTTGAGGATCATCCAAATTGAATCTTGGAGTCATATTACGGCAATAGACTAGCTCGTCTCCGGAAGATGTCACTTTGTTGCCATGTTTGTAGAAACCAAAGTCCTCAAGGAGTTTGATTAGTCTCTGCTGTTGGGCCATCTTATAGGAAATATCGTAACGTACACTTCATCAACTCGCTGTGCTATGGCATTATCGAATACGATTTTCAGAAATCTCTCCCCGAGTCGAAATCCGTTTAGTTCGACCTTCAGTGTGCCAATCTTCAATCGTTTCTTTGGCTGGAACTGCGGATTAATGTCGTGATACGATTCCCGTTCATTCTCAATCTTGAGATAAGAGAACATGCGACAATCCCCTCATCATTCTTGCAGACATACGCACTCTCTTCGCTCTTTCGGTTGAACCACCTGTCAAAGCCTTCGTAGTCTTCGCGGAATGAATCAAAGAATGGGTCCATCTAGAGCGACGTGGCCGAACAGAGTCTTCTGCACGCCGAGCACCCGGTGGTACTCGATGAGGCCGGGATTCTCGACGGTAGCCTTCTCCATAAACTCATCAATCTTGAAGACCTTTGCGGACAGCCCAAGCTTCTCGGCCTTGCTGATCATGCCCCGGTCTTCCGTAATCAGGATGTCGACGTGCTCCACCACCAGTTCATTGAGGATGGCGGTATCTCGACGATCGTTGATCGTCTTGTCGGAGGCTTCCGAGAGTTCTTGGAGCTTTGGGGCAAGGGCACCAGGAGCCTGGATCAGATGATAGGAACCGAGCTTGGCTGTGAACGAAGAACGCACCTTCGGATCTTGGTGTTCGTTCACCTCTTCGACACTGGCCGGATGGATGTTCTTCTCGTAACCCAGCCTATCCAGCCAGTTGAAAAGAAGCCCTATGTCCTGGCGAGCGACTGTTGCTGCCTCTCGATGGATGAGGATGTTCGTGTCGAGCAGTACCTTCACTGGCTGCTCCTCTCCAACTAAGAGAGTCGGCCGAGGCCTTCAGGCGGTCATCTCTTATAGTAGTCCATATTGAAGCGCCAGACAGCGTCCACCCAGTTGCATGGAGATCACTTCCTCTCTATGGATGATACACGCAGACAGCAAGAGAGGTACCTCGCGCTCGGGCGTCGGGCAACATGCTGAAGCTGGTGCGGCCGACTGTTCAGGTTGTTCTGAGGTCGGTGGGGCCAGTGGGAGCGAGCCCTGATCACCGACCTTCCCTCGCGAGCTTGGCGCACGCTTGAACGTCTGGCTAGTCTACCGGAGCGGCGGGCTGTCGATTCGCTTCCCTTATAGGTACCTGATTGAATGAGTAGGTCGGTCTCCTTCGTAACGGCGTGGCAAGCTGCCCGCCAAAGGTAGTTTACGGGCTCGAGGCCCAAGGACGAAAGGAGACCGACCGTGGAGCATTGTGGCATCGACCTGCACATGAAGTCGAGCGAGGTGCATCTGCTGGACGAGGAGGGCCGTACGAAGGAGACGTCGCGGATCCCGAGCACAGAGGCGAGCTTCCGGCGGTGGTTCGGAGGGCGGGCGCGGATGAGGATCTGCGTGGAGGCGTCGGGGCAGTCGGCCTGGGTGAGCCGGATCCTGAGCGATGTGGGACACGAGGTCGTGGTCGCGAATGCGCAGCGCGTGCGGCTCATCGCGGAGAGCACCTTGAAGAACGACCGCGTGGACGCGGAGACGCTGGCCCGCCTGGTGCGAATGGACCCGGCCCTGCTGTGCCCGGTCCGCCACCGCAGGGAGGACACGCAGCGTCTCCGCGGGATGCTGCGCGTCCGCCGGGCGCTGATCAACAGCCGCACGGCAGCTCTCAACACCGCCCGTGGCCTGCTGCGCTCCTTCGGCTACCGCCTGCCCGGGCAACGCCCGCAGCGGCTGGCCCGTGCGCTGGCCCGTGGCGCGGTCCCCGAGGAGCTGTGCGCTCTGGTCGCGCCCCTGGTGCTCACGGCGCTGGAGCTCGACGAGCGCATCGCCGCGCTCGACGAGGAGGTCCGGCACGCCGGCGAGGCCTTCGAGGTGGTCACCCGCTTCCTCGACGTCCCCGGCGTCGGCCCACTGGTCGCTCTGGCGTACGTCCTGTGCATCGAGGATCCGACCCGCTTCCGCTCGAGCCGGGACATCCCGAGCTTCCTGGGCCTGCGGCCGCGGATGCGCGAATCAGCGGACCGCTCACACTTCGGGCGGATCACCCGCCATGGCGACGGCGAGATGCGCCGTCTCCTGGTGCAGGCCGCTCACGCCTGCCTGCGCAGCCGCCAAGACACCGATCTCAAAACGTGGGCCGAGGGGCTCGCGGAGCGCGTCGGCAAGAAGAAGGCGGTGGTGGCCCTGGCCCGCAAGCTCGCCATCGTGCTCCATCGCATGTGGCTGACCGGCGAGAGCTACCAGCCGCTACGGACCCGCCGCGAAGCCGCGGCTTGAGGAGGAAAGACGTGGAACGTGCCTGACCTCGAAGGGGAGACGACGTGACCGACGGCATCGGCGGGGCGACTCCGTGTGAAACACAGGGCGTGCGGCAGCATCAGCTCGCAACAGCCCGGGTACCTGGTGGGAGCGCCCCCCGCGACACCGAACCCAAGAATGCACCGGCCGCCTCGACGGCCATCAAGAGTGCGGATAGACGGTTGATGCGCGGCGCCCCGACACCCCTCGAGGCTGGAGAAAAGACAACGACGCCACCCAGGAGGTGCGAGAGCTTGACTCGACCGACCTACTCATAGAGTGTTTCACCATTTAACCATTTTCCACGGACGACTGGCTCCTGCCCACCCTGGCCCCTCGACGGCTGCCCAAGATGGTGAAATGGTTATACACGGTACCTATGGGACCACGCCAGGCGGCACGTCCAAGCGCCCCGACGCTCATCCCAGGCAGCGTCGGAGGGAGAGCCGGTGTGGAGGGGCATCTCAGGATTCCATATGAGCTACTTTCCGTTCTTGGAGCGCGCTGCTCCAAGAGACTCGCGGATGACATCGTCCGGGACCCGCTCCACCATCTTGGCGTGGCCACCCGCTGCCACCGGGAAGAGCCAGAAGTCGCTGTCGGTCACGAGGAGACGGTCGTAGTACGCTCCTCCTGATGCCTTGAGACCCAACCGCCAGAGCGGCCCCATGGAGGCGTCCGCCACGACATCGATCATCGGCATACTCGACACGAAACCAGGCTCCAGGAGGACGAAGACGAGCCCATCCCTGACCGTAAGGTCCCTGACGGTCACTGCCGCGTCGATCGGCTGGTACGCGGCCGCGGCCTCCTTCGTAAAGGTCTCTTGCACGTCTTTCGGCGTTGGGCCCGAGAAAGCCACCTTCCCTTCGAGGTCCTTGTCGTGCCACTCCGCTTCAAGGCTCCCGGATCGCGAAAGGCGCCGCAGGCGGTAGTCGCGGAACCGGTCGGCAAGCCACACAGCTCCGTCCCTGGACTGCTGGTCCACGGCGATCCGGGCTGCCTGGGTGAGGGCGAGAGAGAAGATGTCCCCTCCTTCGACAGGCTCCGGCCGCACGCTCTCGGAGAGAGCCTTCCCCTCGAGGTCAAGGCGCGACACGAGGAAGGAGCTCGTCATCTTGGGAGGCTCCCGCTTCTGGTCGTTCGGATGCTGGAACTCGACAGGCAGCGTCGCGGCGAGGAGATCGCTCCCAGCAAAGACAAGGCCGTTAACGAACGTCGTGAGCTTGGATTCGGCCAGGACCTCGTGGCGATCGAAGATGCGGACCTTCTCCCGAGACGCGACCGCGAAAACATCGCCGTGTCGGTTGACGGCGAACCCTGCGAGCGCCCCGATGACATGGAGCGGTTGCCAACCGTCGACATGCCAGGAGCCGTGCTCGGCGCCTCGCTTGGTGTACTCGTGCACGACGCCGGAAGAGGGGTCGAGAATGTACATCTCGTCGTGGCGGTCTTGTGCGATCAGGAAGTCTGTCTGCCAGCTCAGCCTCTCCAGGTCGCTCTTTCCAACAGCGGTCGGGACGTCCAGCACACCCCATCCCGCGAGCCCAGCGCTCCACGCTGGTTTCTCGGAAGGCGATTGGGCTACCCCGAGTTGAACGTTGGCGAGACAGACCACAGCGAAAAGCAAGGACGTTGTCCTGCGCATATGATGCCTCCGTGACCCGGGGAGGCCCGTCGCCGTGGGCAAAAGCGACGGCCCCCTCGGGCCCATCTCACTGATCTTCTAGGCGCACTGGTAACGGATCCACCCCTTGACCTGGCCCGTGGTGTCGTCGACGATGTAGCAGATGCACCAGCCCGTGAAATCATCGAACTCGCCGCATTCCGTCGAGGCGTAGGCCCGAGGCGGGGCGATGGCGGTCGCCACGCACCCAATACCCACAATCCGAATATCCGAGAATCGCTTCATCTGTATCTTAGATTGTGTTGTGTGATGGGGATGTTGAGGTTAGGTGCCTGGCCCAACGATCTTGACGATCCTTACTTTCCCCCACTCCGGGCCGCCCTTCCCGCGGGATAGGCGCCAGTCCCAACGATCATCATAATCTTCCATGCCGCGGCGTTCTTCTCTTGGGATAGTAGAGCATCTCGTCGAGCTCCTCGTAACGGCGGCGGAAGGCCTCGTCGCGTCTGCTCCCTCCCTTCCCTGCCTGCGCCGCCCAGCGGGCGATCACGTGGAGCCACCTACCAGTACCGCCGAGAACCGCCGAGTCTTGAGCGCCGAGGCCAAGCCCTCTGGTGGCACGCCTGACGCGTCCCATATGCCTACGCGGCAAAACGCCAGCTCCATCGCCCCCAGCCGCCGGCTCGGTATAGCTTGAGTCGCTCCTGGCTCGACCCTACCGCAACATTGTCATAATCGTTGGGCCTGGCACCTATAGGGCCCTTCTTCCACGATGCGTTCGAGCTCGCGGATGCAGTCGTGGACGTGGACGAGCGCGGGATCGTCTCGAAATTCCAAAGGTCCTGCCGCAGCGGCGATCCGGAGACGAGCCAGGATGCGGTCCGGCGGCAGCGGGCTCTGCAAGGCAAGAGCTTCGAGAGCGTCCGAGAGCGACCGCAGGAACTTCGCGCGCTCCCGGTCGCTCCGCTCCTCCATCAGTTCGTCGCGGACGGAGTCGACGAGCAGACCGAGCATCTCCTCGGGATCGGACCAATCGATAATGGACATCTCGTCTCCCTGCCGGGTCCGCGTGAGAAGAACCAGTACACAACCAGTCGAATAAGAGGCTCGCTGTCCTGCCCTCGAAGCGCCTGCCTGGCGCCCGCCACCTCCCCGCCCGGCGGCCAGGGTTCCGCACCGGCCCTATGGCCTCGGCCTGTCGAGCCTGCCGAGCACCGTGCCGATCCCCGCCCCCACCACCACTCCGATGCAGATCCACCAGGCCAACGCATGCGTCGCTGTGCCGATCGCCACACCTACGGCGACTCCGACCGCGATCCAGACTGCCGCTTTGCCACCTCTCATCTCGGCTCCCTCCGCCCTCTCCGGCTGCAACACCCCAGCGGCACTCGGCCCTTCCTCCCCGCCGCGGCCGGCAGAACCAGAGAGGAAGAACAGAGCCTCTTACCTGATAGCAACTTCCACGGTCCCCGGTGGGTTCCGTCAGGCCCACGACGGTCGCGGCAGAATCACCGAAAGAACCAGGTGCCGCGGCCGGGAATAGGAAGCCCCGGCCGGCGCATGGCCGAGGACAGGGGGAGACTGCGAGCGCCCCTTCGGGTGGGCCCGTGGGGCTGGGGGCTCCCGGCCCGGCCTGCCGGATGCGCCCAGGGCGCACCGGCGGGGGGAGCGGTTCGCCAGCCCAGGAAGGCCGGACACGCTTGGCGGACACGCCGGCCCTGCCAGCTTGGCAGGGGGCGCCCGCCGGAGCGTCCGCCGCCGCACCCGGGAAGGGAGATCACGATGAGAGACATCCTGGAAGACGGAGCCGGGACGCCCAGAGAAGTCGACAGGAGCACCTTCGAGGCGGAGCTGGACGCGTTGCGGGCCCGGGAGAAGGCGCACACGAGAGAGGGCGACGCCATCGCCGCCGCTCGCCGGCGCCTGCCCATGGTGGAGGTGGACGCCGCCACGCAGCTCATCGGCGAGCGTGGAGCCGTCACGCTGCTGGACGCGTTCGAGGGACGCCGGATGCTCATCGCCTACTACTTCATGTGGTTCGCGGGCAAGCCGGCGGCGGATCAATGCGAGGGGTGCACCTGGGTGACCTCGCAGGTCCGCGAGCTGTCCTACGTTCACTCCCGCGACGTCACCTTCGCCGTGCTGTGCCAGGGTCCGTACGAGGAGAGCGCCCGCTACCGCGACTTCATGGGATGGGAGATGCCCTGGTACTCGGCCCTGGGCTCGCTCGACACCCTCCTGGCCGGCCGTCAGGCGGGCCTGTTCCACCTCGTCTGCTACCTGCGGCAGGGAGACAGGGTCTTCGAGACGTACTGGACGAAGAGGCGCGGCGCCGAGGTGATGGACTACAGCTTCGCCCTGCTCGACATGACCGTCTACGGGCGGCAGGAGACGTGGGAGGACTCGCCCGCCGGCTGGCCGCAGCGGTTCAGCGGCAAGCAGGCGCTTCGCACCGGCGGACGTCCGATCGCACAGTGGCCCCGTCTGAGGGCCGGCCACTCGGATGACCTCACGTAGGCACCGTGTTCCACCCTTTCACCATTTTCCACGGACGACTGCTTCTTGGCTCACCCAGGTTCCTCGACGGCTGCCCAAGATGGTGAAATAGCGATCCACGGTACCTATGGGGCACCTACTAGCGCTGCATCGCGACCGTCGTGGGGTCGTTGGTGATGTTGTCGATGACCGAGGCGAAGGCGAACACCCCCGAGCCCGACTGGACCTTCACCTCAGCATAGCCGCTGTCCATCGCCGTCTGCGCCCCGTAGCTCCTGAACGGCTGTGTCGCCTGCAACCACTGGCCGGCGGCGAGGGACACCGTGTACAAGGCCGGAGTGTTGCCGGCGCCGTCGTGGAGCGTGACGCGGACGGTGGCCGGAGCCGCCCCGGTGTTGACCAGGCCGATGTTGCAGCGGTAGGCCGCGTTCTCTGTGAGACCGGCAAGATAGGCGATCTGGCCCGCCGCCAGGCCTTCGTTCGCCGCCACCCCCGCGAAGCCCTGCCCTTGCGTGCCATCGGCGTAGCAGGTCGCCGTGGAGGACACCTGGTTGTACGTTCGCGCCCTGACCCTGATCGGCTGGTCGGAAAGAACCTTGACCGCTCCGGAGCCGTTTCCGCCGAGCTGCGCGACCACGTCGTCCAGCACCGACTGGGCTCCCGCAGGGACGTAGGTGGTGCTGGCGACGGTGGTTGTGCCCAGAAACGCCACCTGCACGTTCGCCGTGGCCGTGCCCGTATTCAGCAAGGCGAGATCGGTCCGCCACTGACTGCCGTTGAGGCCGCTCACGTGGGTCGCGACCGGCACCCAGACGGTGTTCGTGTACTTGATGCCGGAGGCAACCGTGACCTGCTGGGACGAGGTGCTCGAACCGCTGCTGGTGGATGCCGTGAGCGACACGGTGTACGTGCCGAGGTTGGTAAAGGCGTGGGAGGGGTTCTGGGCCGTGCTCGTCTGCCCGTCGCCGAAGTCCCACGACCACGCCGTCGGCGCGCCGGTGGACGTGTCCGTGAACTGGACGGCCTGCCGGAGCGACGGCTCGGCGGGCGCGTAGGTGAAGCTCGCGTGCAGAGGCAGTGCCGGGCCGTTGACGAACACCCATGCGGCTCCAGCCTGTGCTCCCCCTACGAGGGCGGTGTTGCCGTCCGCGGAGAGGGACACCGACGAGCCCCGCTCGGTGAGCTTCTGAGCATCGCCGCTGCCGACGAGCTTGCCGCCCAGCTGAGACCACGCTCCACCGGCCCGGGTGAAGATCCAGACGGCCCCTGTACTTCCCGATCCCGGCCCTCCCTGGCGCTCCAGGTGTCGTCATAGGGCCCTCCCACCAGCGCGGTGTTGCCGTCTGCGGAGAGAGACACCGAGAAGCCCTGCCCGGCGAAGATCCCCACGGTGCCGGTGCCGAGGAGCTTGCCGCCCTGCTGCGTCCACACGGCGCCGGAGCGCGTGAAGACCAGCACGGCTCCGGCATAGGTATCGTCTACGGGTCCGCCCACAAGCGCGGTGTTGCCGTCTGCAGAAAGGGCGACGCCCCCTTCCCACTGCCCGTCGGATCCGGCGAGGTTGCCACCCTGCTGCGTCCACGCGTCGCCGGAGCGGACGAACACCAGCCCGCCACCCGACCCGCCCACGAGGGCGGTGTCGCCGTCTGCGGAGAGGGCCACGTGAAGAGCCCCGGGTGCCGAAGTACATCCCTACGTCGCCGGTGCCGACGAGCTTGCCACCCTGTTGCGACCACACCCCGTCCGAGCGGGTAAAGACCCACACGGCGCCGGTGTGGTCGTCGTCCCGGGTCCGCCCACAAGCGCGGTGTTGCCGTCTGCGGAAAGGGCAACGGCAATCCCCTGACCCGCGGCTCCCACCGCGCCGGTGCCGACCAGCTTGCCGCCCTGCTGCGTCCACGCGTCGCCGGAGCGGGTGAACACCCAGGCGGCGCCGGTGCGATTGTTGTCTCCGGGTCCGCCCACGAGCGCGGTGTTGCCGTCTGCGGAAAGGGCGACGGCTCCCTCTCCCGCGCTCCCCACCCCGCCGGTGCCGACAAGCTCGCTGCCTCGCTGCAACCACTCTCCGTCGGAGCGGGTGAAGACCCACACGGCCCGGATGCCGTCAGTGCTCGCGGATCCTCCCACGAGCGCGGTGTTGCCGTCTGCGGAGAGGGCGACCGACGAGCTCGGAGTCTCCTCGACACCGCCGCCAACCAGCATGGCCCCTTGTTGCACGTACTGCGCGCCTGCGCCCTGGGCGAGCAGCGTCGCGACCACAATGCCAGGTACGAGAGCCTTCATAACCGGCCTCCAGGCGTTCCCTTCCCGCCGTTCCGCGTTGCTCCCGGGCCTCTCATGGCCCGCTGCCCGACTCGCGCGCCTCCGGTGGCCGGACGTGATCCCCAGCTCCCAACAGACCTGCCGACTCGTGCGGGACATCGTCTCATGTTAGACCATCTATCGCACAACTAGAGGATGGAAGAACCAGTATCAGTGGAATTGCTCGGCGGCTGCGCTGCCCTCGGACGTATTGCTGGTCTGCCCCTTCCCCCGTTTCTTCACGTGCTCGTGCGGTCGCGGTTCTCCTCCAGCCATTTCACATCGAGCAGGTCCTGGTCGCGCCCGGTGGCGCGCTTGTTGACGAGGAGATGCTCCCGCGACAGCACGGCCGCTTCCTGATCGGCGAACCGCGCCGGCACCCGCCTGGGCCAGGCCCCCGCGAAGTCAACGCCGTCGATGGCCGTGATGACGCCGATCCAGAGCGGTTCGACGCCGATCTGGAAGACGAGGCCCGGCCTCGCGAGGTCGTCGGCGGTCAGATCGTGCAGCGGCGCGCCGAAATCTGCGAGCGCCGCCAGAACGCGTTGGGCGTTCTCCGGCTCCGGCCGCACCCAGACATCGAGGTCCCTGGTCGCACGAACCAGTCCGTGCGCAGCCAGAGCGTGGGCCCCGACGATGATGAACTCAACGCCACGATCGTTGAACGCGGCTAACAGATCTCTGAAGTCGGGGCTCATCGTTCTCCCGATTCCACGCCAGGCACTGACGGGTGATCTCCCACACCGCCGCGATGCGCTCGTTCAGCGTCGAATCTCTCCAGTCGTCCGGTGGTGGTTGCACGCCCGGTCGAATGACCCGGCTCGTAGCTCCCCGACGCTCACCCGCGTTCGCCATTTGAGGCTAAGTCTATCACATCATTAATCTTGCCACCACCGACGACCCAAGAGAGGAACTGAGTACGCACCTCGCCGCGCAATGGGCGGCTCATCGACGTTCGAGGGCGCTGGCGAGGCCCTGGCCCGCGCATCGGGCCTCGTGCGGAGGAATAGCCTCTCGCGGCCCGGGCTTGACCGGAGCGACGGCGTGACGCGGCCGCCAGCCGCATAGAGGAGGATTGAGGCACGGTCCGCCGCCCCGGGAGGAGATCGATGACCGAGACCGTCATGCCCGCCGTCTTCCTGGGCCACGGGTCCCCCATGAACGCGCTCGACCACAACCGCTACACCGAGGCGTGGCGGAGCCTGGGCGCGGCGCTGCCGCGGCCGCGCGCGATCCTCGCGGTGTCGGCGCACTGGTACGTCAACGCCACGGCGGTGACCGCCATGGCGCGGCCGCGCACGATCCACGACTTCTACGGCTTCCCCCGCGAGCTCTTCGAGGTGGAGTACCCGGCGCCCGGGGACCCCGGGCTCGCCGAGGAGGTCGCCGACGTCGTCGAGCCGATGTGGGTCGGGAAGGACCACGACACCTGGGGGATCGACCACGGCACCTGGTCGGTGCTCGTGCACGTCGCGCCCGACGCGGCGATCCCGGTGGTGCAGCTCTCCATCAACGCGGCCAAGCCCCTCGCCTATCACCTCGAGCTCGGCGCGAAGCTCGCGCCCCTGCGCGAGCGCGGAGTCCTCGTCCTGTGCAGCGGCAACGTGGTGCACAACCTCGGCGCGCTCGACTGGGACGACAGCGGATCGGGGTACGAGTGGAACCGGCGCTTCGACGAGGCCGCCCGGGCGGTGATGACCTCAACTCCCGGCGACGCTCTGCGGCTCGCCGAGCACCCGGACTTCCGGGCCGCCGCCCCGACCCCGGAGCACTTCATTCCCCTGCTCTACCTGGCCGGGCTCGCGGCCGCGGCCGGCGAGCCCGCCGACGTGCTCGTGCAGGGGTGCGCCCTGGGGTCGCTGTCGATGACCGCCTACACCCTCGACGCCCGGTGCGACGTCGAGCCGAGCGAGGCCGCCGGGGCGGTCCCGCCGGCCGGACCGCCCGGCGACCAGTCGAACCTGTAGGCGTCGAAGGACCAGGTCGGCACTCAGCCCGGCCGTGGGCGGCTCAGGGAGGTGCGGGCTCGCCGGCGAGATGGTGAGATGCGGCCCGCGTGCTAGACTCGCGCCGTCTTATGACGACGTTCGCCGCAGAGACTGTCGCCTGAGGGGCGGTCGAGCGCGGGTCGACCCGCGAGACCGTCCCGACTCGTCGTGGCCCGAAGCCCCGGTTACGGACCCTGACACGTTCGGCGTGTCGACGATCCCTCAGGAGGCAACGCATGGATCTGCTCTCGTACGGCTGGAACCCGAGACTCGCAACGCTCTTCCAACCCCACGCGGCGCGCGGCCTCGTCGCGGCCAGGGTGGTCGCGGACGGCGGCCACCCCCTGCGGCTCGCCGGCGAGCGGGGCGAGCTGGCGGCCGTGCCCGCCGGCCGCCTCGACGACGGCGGCGAGCCCGGCCCCGCGGCGATCGGCGACTGGGTGGGGGTCGACGCCTCCGGCGGCACCGCCGTCGTCCGCGTGATCCTGCCCCGCTCCTCGGCGCTGGTGCGGCGCCGGCCCGGCGCGGCGGAGCGCCGCCAGGTGCTGGCGGCCAACGTCGACGCGGCGCTGCTGGTGGACGGCCTCGACCGCGGGCCCAACCCGCGGCGCATCGAGCGCGGGGTCGCGCTCGCGTACGACAGCGGCATCACGCCGCTGGTGGTGCTCACCAAGGCGGACGTGTGCGACGACCTCGAGGCCGCCGTCGAAGCGGCCCGGGCGGCGGCGCCGTTCGCGGAGGTCCTGGCGGTGTCGGCGGCGGCGGACACGGGGCTCGAGAGGCTCGCCGAGCTCCTGCCGCCGGGATCGACGGCGGTGGCGCTGGGCCCGTCCGGAGCGGGCAAGTCGACCCTCGTCAACCGCCTGCTCGGGGAGGAGCGCCTCGCCACGGGGGCGGTCCGCGAGGGAGACCGCCGGGGCCGCCACACCACCACCGGCCGGCAGCTCGTCCGCACCCCCGGGGGCATCTGCCTCATCGACACGCCCGGGATCCGCGAGCTCGGGCTGTGGCTCGACGCGGCGGCCGTCGGCGCGGCCTTCGCCGAGGTGGAGGCGTACGCGGCGGGCTGCCGCTTCCGGGACTGCCGGCACTCGACGGAGCCGGGGTGCGCGGTGCGCGGCGCGCGTCGAGGCCGGCGAGATCGCGCCCGAGCGCGTCGCCGCCTACCTCGAGCTGCGGCGCGAGGCGGAGGCCCACGAGCGCCGGGCCAGCGTCCACCTGCAGCGGCAGGACGAGCGCCGCTTCTCCCGCATGGTCCGGCAGGTCAAGAAGCTCGAGGAGTGACGGCTTCCAGTCAGGTGCCCAAAGATCTTGACGCTCTTCACCGCCCCCCGCCCCGATCGGCGTGAACCGCTGCGCCGAGGGGCCCGAAGGGAACGTCTACCCCGCAAACCTCGGAGGTCTTGCATACCTGGTCCCTCGTCGGTCCGCAGGCCGACGAACCTCTTCAGTCACGCCACGGGAAGACATGGCGGGTCCTGGCCGCCGCGTCGGCGCGGCCGAGCAGCGAGCAGCCGTCGCACCGGGTCTTGAGGAAGTAGCACAGGCTCCGGTCGCAGCGCACCTCCCGCCCCATGAGCGCGAGCGCCACCCGGTCGAGCCGTTCGTTGTCCCGTCCCTTGACGAGGACCACGTCCCCGGGCTCGAGGCGCTCGCGGACCATTCCGGCGGCGCGCCCCACGTCGTGGCCCGCCTTCCGGATGGCCTCGCGCGGCAGCCCGGCCGCATGTGCGCCGGCGGCGTACGACGAGCAGCGCCGGCCGAGGAAGACGGCGAAGTCGGCGATCGCCCCCACGCGGGCGCCGATCGTCCGGTACACGTCCCCCTGGCTCCCGCGGGGTTCGGAGACGTCGCCGAGCACGACGATCCTGCGGCGGGCGGGAACCGCCGCGAGGACGTCGAGGGCGACGTGGATCGTCTCCTCGGCGGACTTGAACTCGTCGCGAAGCAGCGTGGCGCCGATCGCGAGCGGCACCGGCTCGAGACGGGCGGCCTCCGGCGCGACACCGCCCAGCCGCGCGGCGGCGGCGCCGAGCGGCACGCCCGCCGAGCGCGCGACGGCAAGCGCCGCCAGCGCCGCGTACACCGCGGGCCGCCCGAGGAGGCGGAGCGAGACCTCCGTCCGCTCACCCCCGGCCTCGGCCACGAACGCGGTCCCCCGCAGCCCGTCGGGAGCGATCCCGGACGGCGCGCAGGTCGCACCGGTCCGAGGTGCCGAACGTGACGGCCTCGGCCGCGGTCTCGCCCCGCAGCGCCAGGACCTCGGGATCGTCGGCGTTGAGGACCACGAGGCCCTCCGGCGTCAGCGCCCTGACCATGGCGCCCTTCTCGTGGCGCGCGCCTCCGGCGTCCCCGAGCGAACGGGCGTGCTCGCTGCCCAGCGCGGTGACCACCGTGACGTCCGGGCACAGCAGGCGGGCGTATTCCTCCATCTGCCCGCGGTGGTCGATCCCCACCTCGTGGACGAGGTGAGCGTGCGTGCCGGTACGCAGCAGCGTGGCGAGGGCCAGGTGGCTGCGGCAGTTGTCGCGCGGGGGGCGGCCGTCGAGGCCGAGCGCGGCGGCGATGCAGCGGGTGGTCGTGGTCTTGCCGAACGAGCCGACGACCGCGACCACCCTGGTCCTGCGCCCCAGCGTCCTGCGATGGGCTCGCGCCAGCATCGACAGCCCGGGCCACGCCTTGTTCAGCGCCGCGAACCAGAGCTCGACGCGCCCGACTCTCGTGTCCAGGAGCTGGGCGAACCTGCGCGCCCTCGCGGCCGCGCGGATCCTCTCAGGGGTGCCGTGGCCTGCCACCCGGCCATTATCCGCGGGCCGCCTCTCCCTGCCCAACCGGGTCTCTCGACGGCTGCCGGAACGGTGAACCGGCCCTGACACGCCGATGGAGCAGGTCGCGGGCGAGGCGGACGAGCGCGGCGCGCTTCTGCTCGTCGCTCCTGCCGGCGAGCCCGCTCTCGAAGGTCACGATGCGGAGCAGGAGCGCGTGTTCGTCGATCTCGGGCCGGCGCAGCTGGGCGCGAGCGCGAACAGCAGGACGGCGGCGACGCCTGCCCGCAGGGCCGCGGGACGACCCGCTGGAGTACCCTGGACGCGTCCATGGAACCTCTCTCGCACCGTCGAACGGAGCAGGAGCGTTGCGGTTCGATCCGCCGCCCGCGCACCTGACGCGCGAGCTCGGCTGGGTGCTGCTGCGCGCCTTCGGGCCGGTCGCAGCCCCGCCGCCGCGCCCCCTCGACGGCCGCCGCGCCGTCGAGCTTGCACGGCTGTACAACGCCGGCGGCCGCATCGGCGGACGCTTCGCCCCGGCGGTCCTGGCGGACGAGGTCGGTGCGGAGCCCGCCGCGGACCTGCGCCGGCTGTACGTGGCCACGGCCGAGCGCGCCGTGGTGCTGGCCGGGCTGGCGCGGCACGTCGGCGCGGCGGCGGCCGCGATCGGCCAGCAGGTGGCGCTGCTCAAGAGCACGGCGCTCCACGCCGCCGGGATCACGCCGCCGGGGTGGCGGCCGGCGGTCGACGTCGACGTGCTGGCGCGCCGGGACGGCGCCGCGGCCCTGCACGCCGAGCTCGAGCGCCGCGGCTTCACGCCGCTCGGGATCGCCGACACGGAGCATCACCTGCAGCCGCTGCGGCACGACTGCGGAAGGAGCGTCGAGATCCACCCGTCCCTGGAGGGAGTCGGCGGCGGCCGCGGTCTCGATGCCGGCGACCTCGTCAGGCTCGGCCGGGCGGCCGCCGTTCCCTGGCTGCCCGGGACGCTGCTCCCCGACCGCGAGACGATCGCCGCCCACCTGCTCGTCCACGCCATCGCGCTGCACGGCGCCCGCCCGCGCGAGTACGCGCTGATGCGGGTGATCGGCGACCTCGTCGACCTCCTCCCCCACGCCGCCGCCTGGCAGCGGTTCGAGGAGCGGGGCGCGCCGCTGCTGGACGGCGCCGTCGACGCCGACGAGTGGATGGCCGCAAGGGCGCTCACGTTGGCCCTCGCCTCGGGGCGCGTGCCGGCCGGAGAACGGTGGACCGTGGACGAGGGCGCCGCCGCAGTCTGCACCGGCGAGCCGGGGGCGGAGACGCTGCTGCGCCACCTCCTCGCCGGCGCCGCCGACCGCGACTACGCCGACTCGCTGCGCCTGGTGAGCTTCCTGCGCCGCCCGGGCGAGGGCCCGGCGGCGGCGGCGCTGCTGCGGCGCGCGTGGCGGACGGTGTTCCTGTCGCGGGCGCAGGTCGACGAGATCTACGGCGCACCGCGCTCCGCGATGGGATACCTGGTCCGGCGCCTGTGGCGGCCGTTCGACCTGCTGGTGCGCGCGGCGGGAGCGATGGTGGCGCGCCGCGGCTGCGCCGGCGCGTGCGGCGCGCTGAGCCGCTCAGGCGGGCTCTTCGAGCATCGCGGCCAGCGCCCCGAGGAACGCCTCCACGTCGGCCTCGGCGGCCGCCCGGTCGGCCCCGTGCGCCGCGACGAGCCGGCCGGCCAACTCCGTCACGGTGCTCACACCGCCGTCCAGCGCTCCGAGGAGCGCCATCCCTGAGGGGTTGATCCGGCGGGAGCGCAGCGTCGGGACGTGAATCACGACGCCGCTTCCCTCCGCCAGGTGCGTCACCTCGAGGGTGTTCGCGCGCAGCGCGGCCGCGACGGCTTCCGCCGGGGTCGTCATACGTCCTTGACGAAGCACAGGCACCCGGCCAGCTCGGGAACCCGGACCGTCCCGGCCGGCGGCGCCGCCGTCCGCCACCCGCACGCGGTGAACAGCGCGACCGAGGGGCGGTTGCCGGGGCGGACGAACGCGTACATGCGGCCGCCCCCCTCCCGCGCCACCGCCCCATCGGCCGCCGCGAGCAGGCGCCGGGCGATCCCCTGCCCGCGGTAGCGGAGGCGGACCTGCAGGCCGAAGAGCAGCCACAGCGGCCGTCCGGGTCTCGGGGTCGGGGCCCTCGCGGACCACTGTCACCCATCCGGCCGGGGCGCCGGTCCCAGCGGCGGCGGTGCTGGTCAGGGCGAGCCACTCGCCGGTGGACGCGGTGCGGCGCTCCGTGCGGATCGCCGCCTGCACGGGGAAGAGACGGCGCTGCGCGCGGCGCAGGCATCGCACCCGCTGCAGGCGGGCGACGGCGATCTCGGCGAGCTCCCACCACGCGAGACGCTCGCCGCGCAGCAGCCTCGCCCCGAGCCGGCGCGGCGGCCGGTCCACGGCGGTGACCCGTCCCACGAGGCGATCGGCGCTCCAGGCCGGATCCGGCACCGTGCGCCCGTCGCCCTGGGTCACGATGACCTGCCCGTCGCCCGCCTCCTCGCGTCCGAGCACCCGGTGCGTGACCACACGCCCGCCCTCGTCGAGGAACGTCGCGATCTCGCCCGGCCGCACCGTCGCCGCGTCCGCGGGCTCGATGGTCAGGCGGTCGCCGTCCTTCGCGGCCGGCTCCATGCTCCGGCCGCGAAGGACCGCGCGACGCGTTGGCGCCTCAGCGGTAGATCGCCGCCGTGAGCCCATTGGCGGTCGCCTCGTCGTGCAGCCCGGCACGCTGCAGCAGCGCGAGCTTCTCCTCGAGCTCCGGGTGGTCGAGGAAACAGAACCCCGAGAACGTGTGCGGATGGGCCGCGACGAGGTCGAGGACGCGGTCCATCATCGGGTGCTCCGGCGCCAGGCGATGCCAGTAGCGGTCGAAGCGGAGCGCGTCGCGGTACTCGTCGTAGATCCGGGACGGCCTGTAGGGATGCAGGAACAGCAGCCTGACGTCGACCCCTGGCATCGCGTCCATCGCGTCCATCACCAGGAGGCCGCCGCCGACGTCGAGCACGGTCTCGAACGGGAACCCCCAGAGGAAGTTGCACTCGACGCGGCCGATCGCCGCGCCGGCCCGGCGCGCGACGCGGAGCGCCGCCGCGGTGTCGAACCCCTTGGCGATGCGCGGGAGGACGGCGTCCGAGCCCGACTCGATGCCCAGCTCCATCGACTCGCACCCGGCCGCCGCCATCGCGTCGAGCAGCTCGCCGTCCACGAGGTCGACGCGGCCGGTGGCGCGCCACCGCAGCGCGAGGTCGCGCCGGCCGAGCTCGGCGCAGAACGCCAGCGCCCACGCCCGGTCGAGCACGAACGTCTCGTCCATGAAGGTGAAGCGCACCTGGCCGGTATCTCGATGGAGCCGCTCCATCTCGTCCACCACCGCCGTCACCCCGCGCCGCACCTGGCGGCGG
Source organism: uncultured Acidobacteriota bacterium (assembly GCA_963751245.1). Classification (GTDB taxonomy): domain Bacteria; phylum Acidobacteriota; class Thermoanaerobaculia; order Thermoanaerobaculales; family Thermoanaerobaculaceae; genus CAVVTR01. The sequence continues at coordinate 50,509 of CAVVTR010000008.1, forward strand.
TCGAGGATCGGAGAGGCGCTGCAGAACGCGCACGAGTAGGCGCACCCGCGCGAGGCGGCGATGGGGTGGTAGAGCTCCTCGCCCATGATGTTCAGATCGCGGTAGGGCTGCAGATCGCCGGCCGTGATCCGCCAGTCGCGCCACTCGGGCACGGGGTTCGCCCGCGGACGCGGCGGGCCGCTGCGGATGCCGCCGTTCTCACGCACGACGAGACCGGGAACGGGGAGCAGCTCGGGCAGCGACCGCCCCACCTCCTCCGCCGTCAGGTCGCTCTCCCCGAGGGCGACGCCGTCGAGCTCGGGGCACAGGCGCAGCAGCTCCTCCGCCACGGCGGTGGGGCCGGCCGCCTTGGGCAGCAGCGGGACGCGCTCGCCGACCACGAACCGGGTGCCGGGGAGCCGGCGCCGCGCCGCCGGCAGCAGCAGCACCAGCAGCGGGAGCGCCTCCGGACCGCAGCAGATCCACACGAGATCGCCGGCGCCGTCGAGAAACGCGGCGAAGGTGTCGGGGTCGAGCAGATCTCCGGGGTGGAGGAGGTAGTCCCGCAGCTCGGCGTCGACGCCGGCGTGACGGAGCGCGGCGGCGATCGGCGCCGCCCCGCTCGGGTAGCCGAGATACCGGCGGGTCACCACCATGTGGACGACTGTGGCGCGAGCCGTCACGCGGTCACCAACAGCCGGCTGGGACCAGGCGTTCGGAGGGCCGCTGGATACGGTGCGCCGGGTGTCGGACGTGCTGCACGCGATGGCGGGCGTCTCATCGGCCTCCTCGCTCCCGTCTGCGGGCCCCTCGTCGCTGCGTCTCGGCCCGAACGCTCACGGCTCCCCTCTCGCCGAACCGCCGGCCGGCTCCCGTCCCCGGCGTCCCCTGCGAGGTCGCCGGCCGGCTAGGACTGAAGCGCGGCAACGCCGACGGGAGGCGCGCACTGCGTGTCCGCCTTGGTGCAGGCGAGGGCGAGGGTCTCGAAGACCTCCTCGCTCTCGACAGCGGGCTTCTCGTACTCGGGTGTCTCCTTGCAGCTCGTCGAACTCTCCATGTCATCCTCCTTCGATCGAGAGCCGGCGGGTGCCGGCCCTGACGGCCGACACGTGCCGATCATCGCCACGCGCCGTTCCCCGGCGCGCTCCTACGACTGTAGCACCGTGCCGCCGGGCGCCGGCGCGCACTGCGTGTCCGCCTTGACGCAGGCGAGGGCGAGGGTCTCGAAGACCTCCTCCGTCTCCACCTCCGGCTTCTCGTACTCGCGGACGTTCGGGGGGGACTTCTCCTGGTCGTGCTCGCTCATCCGACCGCCTCCTTCCCCGCCGCCGAACGACGCGCCGCCGCCAGCTGGCACGCCGCCCGGGACGGACCACGTTCGTCCCCGTCCTCCAGCAGCGCCGATCCGGGGCAGCGGCGGCACTCGCCGAGGTCGGGGCACGCTCCGCACTGTGCGATGTCGCGCAGGCGCGTCGCACGCACCCGGGCGAACACCGGTGAGTCTCTCCAGATCTCGTCGAGCCGGGCCTCCCGCACGTTTCCCGCAACGCTGGGATAGGCGACGCACGGGGTGACGTCGCCGCACGGCGAGACGGCGAAGGTGTTGAAGCCGGCGCTGCACGGCGCCGCGTCGGCCGCGTCCCGCCGCCCGGCGAACTCTCCCGGCACGACCTCGTCCCGGGCCGCGGCGGCGAGCGCCGGGCCGGCGAGGGCGGCGGCCAGCTCCTCCGGCCCGAGCCTCAGCTCGAGCGGCTCGGTGGCGCCGTCGGTGCGGACGGTGACGACCGGGTCGAACGCGCACGACGCTCCGAGCTCCTCGGCGAGGCTCAGCACCGAGGAGAACGTCGCCAGGTTCGGCTTCATCACGACGCACTTGAGCATCACCCGGACCCCGCGCCGGCGCAGTCGCCGGATTCCGGCAAGGCTTGCCGCCAGCGAGCCTGGCACGCCGGTGATGCCGTCGTGGACCGCCGCATCGGCGCTGTAGACGCTCGTGTGGACCTGGAAGACGCCGCTCTCGTGCACCATGTCGGCGGCCGCCTCGTCGATCAGGGTCGCGTTCGTGTAGAGCTTGGTGGCGAAGCGCAGCTCCATCGCGCGCTCCAGGATCTCCGGAAGGTCGCGCCGGCACAGCGGCTCGCCCCCCGTCGCCACCAGGACGAACGTACCGGCGGCGGCAGCCTGGGCGAGGACGTCGAGGACCTCCGCCGTGCTGAGCTCCCTCCCCTCGTGCGGCGCGCAGTAGCAGTGGACGCAGCGCAGGTTGCACCGGTTGGTCAGCGAGAGCTGCAGCGTGATCGGCACGCCCGCGCGGGCCGCGTCGGCGAACGCCTCGGTCTCGATGCGTGCCCGCCGGCCGGCAGCCAGCGCCGTCATCAGCCCTGCTCCTCCACCGGTTCCTCCTCGATCGGGACGACGATGCCGCGGGCGAGGAGGTCGCTGAACAGCTCCTCGACGTCGGCGCGCGCCGTCTCGCGAGGCACGCCGTACGCCGCGCACAGGGCGCCCGCGATCTCCTCGGAGGACATCCCGTCCATGATGCCCTCCCACACGCGCGTCGCCGTCGCGTTGAGGCGGTGCAGCCTGCTGTCGGCGACGGTGAGCATCACCGCCCTGCCATCGACCACCCTGACGGCGACTTTCTTCACGGGCTTGACTCGTGCGGCGTTCACTCGATGACCTCCCAGAACGATGGCTCGGGGGAGAAGCGGAGCTGCCGCACCGGGACCTCCCGCGCGATCGCGAACGCCGCGTCGAGGGCGCGCGCGCCGAGCTCCGAGTCGCGGACGTGGAGAAACGTGTTCTGGAGCAGGGCGCGCACCGCCTGGTCCCGGGGAAGCGGCTCCACCCCGGGGGCCGTGCCCTTGACCAGCAGGTTGACGGAGGCGAGCGGATACGCGGCGTTCGGTCCGTAGCGGCCGAGCTCGCCCGGGAACGGGTTGCCGTAGACGAGGTAGCCCTGCCCGTCGGGCCGCACGATGGTGGTCTCGTCGGTGAGCACGGTGCGGTCGCCCGAGAGACGGCACACGGTGGTCTTGCCCGCCCCGGACGGGCCGGTGAACGCGTGGCCGCGGCCGCGGCTGGCGATGCTGGCCGCGTGCAGCATCAGCCCGCCCCGGCGGATGAGGAGGAACGAGAAGCAGAGCCGGAGAAAGCCGTCGACGGACAGCGGCCGCCGCTGGCACGCCAGGGTGGCTGTGCCGCCAGCGATGTCCACCTCGCCGTTGAAATCGAACCTCCGGACGCGGATGCGGTCCCCCCGGGCGCTCACGTCCAGCCACGGATGGCCGCGCAGCTCCTCCGAGGGCGGCTGCTCCCTCATCCCGGGCACGACGGCGACCTCGATGCGCAGCTCCGGCTCCGCCGCGTCATCGAGAAAACCCTCGTAATGGCGCACGAGGCTGTCCCGCAGCTCGTCGTCCTCGACGGCGAGCGCAACCCCGACGTCCGCCACAGAGATCGTGAGGCAACGCCGAGGCTCCGGTTCCGGCATGGGTCTGCGCATTCGCCCTTACAGCCTACAGGCCGTGCTTTCCGCGGTCAAACCTCTCCCGCCGGTGCCGGGGGGAGACCACCGGAGAGCCTCCGGCGCGCTCGCGGCCGCAGGAGACGGCGTCGAAACCGGCCGCTCGCCGAGGAGCCCGAGACGATGCGCCACGCCGCCGCGGGGTCCGCAGACGGCGTGCCCGGCGCCACTGCTTCACGCTCACGGCGTCTCCACCGGCAGGCCGATCAGGCGCATCAGCGCCAGCGCGTTCGACCGCCGCACCGTGCCGGGCCGCAACACGTAGTCGAAGCGGACCTCGGCGCCGTCGAGAGCATCCTCGAAGTGGACCTCCGCCACGCCCGGCACGGCCTCCGCGAGCCGGCACAGCGCCAGGTCGTGGGTGGTGAGGAGCCCCAGGGCGCCTCGCGCGGCGAGCGCCCTGACCACCGCCTCGGCGCCGACGCGGCGGTCGGCCGAGGTGGTGCCGTGGAGCAGCTCGTCGAGGAGGAAGAGCACCGGCAGACCGCCCTCGGTGAGATCGACGATCTGCTTGAGGCGCGTGATCTCGGCAAAGAAGCGGGAGCGTCCCTCGTGCAGCGAGTCCATGGTGCGGATGGAGGCGCCGACGGCGAGGGGGCTGAGCCGCATCGCGACGGCGCGCACCGGCGCCCCGGCCTGCGCGAGCACGACGTTGGCGCCCACGGCCCGCAGGAGCGTGCTCTTCCCCGACATGTTCGAGCCGCTCACCACCAGCACCTTCGCCTCTCCGCCGAGCCTGACGTCGTTCCTGACCGCCTGCGCGAGCGGCAGGAGCGGGTGGGCAAGGCCCCGCGCGTCGATCTCCGGCGCCCCGGCGGCCAGCTCGGGCGTCGCGTCCTCCGGGTTCTCGAAGGCGTAGGCGGCGAGGGCGGCCACGGCCTCGTACTCACCGGCCAGGCGCAGCCACCCTCCCAGGCGGCGCCCGTCCCTGCGCCGCCAGCGCTCCACCGCGGCCGCGTGGTGGTAGCTCCACAGGAGGAGGAAGTCGAGGGGCTGGAAGATCATGTTGCGCCGGTACTCGAGCCGCGCCGCGATGCGCCGGAGGCGGAGGATCCGGCGCGAGGCGCTGTCCGGGGAGGCGGCGAGGCCGCGCCGCAGCTCGTCCAGCAGCGGCGCCTGCGCCGGCTCCCGCTCGATCCTCGCCGCGAGCCCAGCGAGGATTCCGAGCTGAGCCACCGGCCGGTCCAGTCCGGCGAGCGCCGCCTCCATCCAGCGCCGCTGCCGCCATCCGAACGACGCGTGTACCACGAGCGCGGCGGCGAGCGGCCAGGTCGGCCCGCCGGCGAACCAGACCGCGACCGCCGCCGTGGTGAGGAGCGTCAGGACCACCGCAGCAGCCGTGGCCCACGGCGAGGGCACCTGCGCGGCGCGCTCGCCCCACGCCCGCACCAGCTCCGGCGAGAGGGTGTGCCGCACGTCCTCGCCGAGCAGCGCCAGGGACTCGCGGAGATCGAGCCGGGGCACGAGGCCGCGCACGGCCTCCTGCCGCCTGAGGACCTCGGCCGGCGGGGCCGGCCGGAGCAGCCACGAGGCGAGGACCTCCTCCCCTGCCCGCGTCCGCGTCGTGGCGAGGCGCTGGAAGAGCGAGCCGCCGCCGACGACGTCGAGGTCCCTGGCGTAGGGGTGGTCCGGCGGCGCCAGGTCCTCGCCGGTCGGCCCGGCGCCGATCCACTCGCCCCGCGTCCTCGCCCCGGCCGCCGCATAGTGTGCGGCGCGGCGCCCGGCGCGGCGCTGGCGCCGGATCACGCCGTCGTGGAACACCGCCAGCGCGACGAACACCGCGACGGGGACGAGCGTCCAGGTCCAGCCGATGGTATGCAGCTCGCTGGCGACGACGCCGAGTCCGATGGCGGCCGCCGCGGCGGCGAGGCGCGCGAGCGAGTACCGCCGGCTCGAGCGGGCGAGGCGTGCCTCCTCCCGGGCGGCGGCCCGCTCGCGTTCCGCATAGACCTCTGCCGGCCGTCCGCTCGCTGCGTCGTCGGTCATCGTACCGTCAGCTTACCCTGGCGTCCCCGCCCCGGCCGCGACAGGTGCGAGGTCCACCGGATCTAGTTCGGGTACGCGCCGAGGACGTGCTGCTCGTAGGCCTCGACGGACTCGAAGATGGGGAAGCGCCCGCCCGACAGTCCCTCGTCCCCGGCGAGAACCCTGGCCCGCGAGGCCCTGAGGATCTCGGCGAGCATCAGCCGCAGAGCGGCCATGGGCTCGAGGTCGGGGCGGCCCGTCACCTTGCGGGGATCGAAGGTCTGGCTCGTCAGCCGGAGGGCCCGGCGCCCCGGGCCGTCCTCGGCCGGCACGATGAGGTCGATGAGCAGGTAGGGCTTCTCGACACCCTTGATCCCGACCACCGACACCGCCTCGATCTTCGCGTACGGCGCGAGCTCCACGCCCACCGAGCCACCCTTGAGGAGAAGGGCGTCGGTCTGCTGCGCTTCCACGCTCGCGTGCTCCACCTCCAGCCCCGGCGGCTCGGGCGGAGGGACCAACGACGGCGGCGGCTCGGGCGCACGGGGCGCCTCGAACGGAGGCGGCACGGTGGGAGCGGTCTCCGGCCGGGTCTGAGCCGGCCGTGCCGGCGCCTCGACGGCGATCCCCAGCGCATCCAGGCGCCGCTCCGCCTTCTCCCGCAGGATCTCCGCGCCCGGCTCTGCGGCGAGAGTCTGGAGCAGCTCCACCTCGGCATCGGGGTTGGCCGGGGCGATCCCCGCGGCAAGCCGCCACCGCAGGACCCCCGGTCCGGCCACGCCGGCGTCCTGCACGAGCTCCCTCCAGCGGTCGAACGCCAGGTCGAACGCTCCGTCGCGGACATCGTGCTCGATGACCTGCACGAGGTGCGGCGCTCCCGCATCGGGGTTGCCTTCGGCCACGAAGGTCTGCCACAGCGCCAGGTGGACGTCAGGACTGCCGGGCTCGTCCGTGAGGGCTCGCCCCAGCACCTCCCGCGCCGCCGCGAGCTCGCCGCGCGCAAGCAGCTCCATCCCCTCCTCGAGGCCGGGATGCTGGGTGACGGAGATCTGCTTCTCGATCGCGGGATGGATCACCCGCTCCTCCAGGCGCGAGCGCTTGATCGCCACGGCGGCCACGACGCCGAAGAGGAACCCGCCGGCGTGGGCAGCGTAGGCGATCCCGCTGCCCGCTCCCGAGCTCAGCGAGGCGAAGAAGAGCTGCTGGGCGAGCCACAGCCCCAGCATGAACCAGGCGGGTGCGCTGAAGGTGCCGTGGAAGATGAAGAAGAACCAGTAGAAGAAGCGGATGTGGCTGTGCGCGAAGCGCACCATGAACGCGCCCATGACCACCGCGATGGCCCCGGAGGCCCCGACCAGAGGGACCTGTGAGGCCGGGAACATCGCGACGAAGCAGAGGCTCGCCACGATACCGCCGCCCAGGTACAGCGCGGCGAAGAGCGGGCGCCCGTAGGCGTCCTCCACCGCGGGCCCGGTGAGGAAGAGGATGAACATGTTGGAGAGCAGGTGCAGCCACCCCGCGTGCATGAACATCGCGGTCAGGAAGGCCAGCGGCCTCGGGTGGCGCGGGATCAGCCCCCATCGCAGGAGCGGGTGCTCCTCCTGCCTGGCGATGGCCTCCTGCGCCAGGCCGTTGAGGGTGTCCTGCTGGCTCTGCAGCTCGGCGGGATCCTGCGGCGCGGCGTGCTTGAACGCCTCGCGGATCAGCTTGAGCTGCTCGCGCTGGCGGGGCGAGAGGTGCTCGCTGGTGAGGGCCGGCGGCACCGAGAGGTAGGGATGGTGGGACCAGTACTCGAACACCTTGGAGGTGCGCTCCGCGAAGCGCTTCTCGGCCCTGGTCCCCTGCAGCCCCACGGTCACGAAGAGAACCAGGTTGAGGAGGATGATGACGATCGTCACCCACGGCAGGCGCCGGACCGTCTCCTCCTCGTGGCCGATGGGGATGAGCACCTGTCGTTCCTTTCGCTGCCGGCATCATACCGGATCGGCGCGTGGCCCACGGATGTCGACGGCGTCTCCCCTCCCCGCCCCGGCCGGCGTCGGCCGTTGCGCGGTGGCGCGCGGAGGAAGAAGCGCCGTCCCGGCTGCTCCCCGAGAGACGGCCTGCGGCCTGGCACCGCCGGGCCACGGGTCGACGACGCCGCAGAGGCCCTGTACGGCATCTGTTCACGCAATTCGTCCCCAGCGGCCGATGTTGTCACGGTCCAGGAGGACACTTTCGTGCCATACCTCGCGACTCGCGTGAACCCCTCGGAGGAGCGCTTCGCCATCGGTCCCCTGGCGATCCGTTTCCTCCTCACCGGCGACGACTCCAACGGCGGCGCCTCGGTGTTCGAGTTCGTCGTCCCCAGCGGCCAGAAGCTGGCTGCACCGGCGCACAGGAACGACGCCTACGAGGAGATCCTCTACGGCATCGAGGGCGTCCTCACCTGGACCGTCGACGGCACGCCCATCGAGGTGGGGCCCGGGCAGGCGCTCTGCATCCCGCGCGGCGCCGTGCACCGCTTCGACAACCGCGGCAGCGAGGACGTGAAGCAGCTCGTTTTCATCAGTCCCCCGGTCATGGGCCCCGCGTACTTCCGCGAAGCCGCCGAGGTCATCAACGCCGCCGCGGGCGGTCCGCCGGACCGCGCCAAGATGACGGAGGTCTTCCGCCGCCACGGCATGACGGTCGCCGAGCCTCCTTCCGCAGAAAGAGAACCATAGAGCTGCCGGGCACTCCTGAACCAGGCCTGCCGAGCCCCTCCGCCGCCGACAGGCGCAAGGCCCCACGATCGTGACGATCTCCGCCCCCCCGGCACGGCTGCCGGAGAAGATGGTGAGGCGATCGAGGACGCCGCCTGCGGCGCTCAGGAACGCACGGCCTCGGCGATCGCCGTGCCCACCTCGATGGTGCCCGCCTCACCGCCCATGTCCGGCGTGCGGGGGCCGTGCTCGAGCACGTGTGCGATGGCCCGCACGACCGCCGCCGCGGCCGCGGGGCAGCCCAGGTGGTCGAGCATCATCGCCCCGGCCCAGATCTGGCCGACGGGGTTCGCGATCCCCTTTCCGTAGATGTCCGGCGCCGACCCGTGGACCGGCTCGAACATGGACGGGAACTCCCGCTCGGGGTTCAGGTTCGCGCTGGGCGCGACGGCGATGGTCCCGGTGCAGGCCGGCCCCAGGTCCGACAGGATGTCGCCGAACAGGTTGGATCCGACGACGACGTCGAACCGCTCCGGGTGCAGCACGAACTGGGCCGCGAGGATGTCCACGTGGTACTGGTCCGCGCGGACGTCCGGGTACTGCGCGCTCATGGCCCGGAAGCGCTCGTCCCAGTACGGCATGGTGATGGCGATGCCGTTGGACTTGGTCGCGGAGGTGACGTGCCTTTTCGGCCGCCTCATCGCCAGCTCGAACGCGTAGCGCAGGATGCGGTCGACGCCGCGCCGCGTGAAGACGCTCTCCTGGACCACCTCTTCCCGCTCGGTACCCTCGAAGCGGCGGCCGCCGATGGACGAGTACTCGCCCTCGTTGTTCTCGCGCACGACCCAGAAGTCGATGTCGCCGGGCTTCCTGCCCCGCAGCGGGCACGGCACCCCCGCCATGAGCCTGACGGGCCTCAGGTTGACGTACTGCTGGAAGGTGCGGCGGATCGGGATCAGCAGGCCCCACAGCGAGACGTGGTCGGGCACGCCGGGGAAGCCCACGGCGCCGAGGTAGATGGCGTCGTGGCGGCGGATCCTCTCGAGCCCGTCCTCGGGCATCATCCGGCCGGTCTGCGCGTAGTATTCGCAGCTCCACGGCAGGTGGTCCCAACGGAACGACAGGCCGAAGGCTCGGCCCGCTGCCTCGAGCACGCGGATGCCCTCCGGCACGACCTCCTTGCCGATGCCGTCCCCCGGGATCGTGGCGATCGTCAACGTGCGCATGAAACCGTCCCGTCCTTGCTCCACCTCGCCCGGCCCGAACCGGGGGGCGCTGCGGCTTCTCTCCCGGCGAGTGTATCGGCGGAGCCGCGACCTCGTCCAACATCAGCCGCTGACGCCGCCTGCTCGAGACGGCGAGGCGTCGAGGTGCGCCCCACGTCGCCCGGTCAGGAAGGCGCCCTGTACCGTCATGCAGTCAGTGTCTGCGAGCGTTCCGGCTTGCCGGAAGCGTGGCGGTCCGGCTCCTCGGGGACCGCCGCAAGGGCGCTCCCGCGACGGTAACGCCGTGGCGCCGCATCCTCAGCAGCGCCGACTTCACCTCACAAGTCTGCTAAGAAACGCACCTGAACGTCCAGGCACGCCCGTGGGCATTGGCACAGGTCTCCAGCCTTCCGTCCGCGGTCCGAGGGAGGTCGTCAGGTCATGAACCGGAAGGTCCTGTTGTCGATGGGGTTCGCGGCGCCGGTGGTCTTCTGGGCCACGACGATCGTGTGCGCGTGGATGCTGGGCGGGTACGACCATCTCCGCTTCCTGGTCAGCGAGCTGGGCGCCCTGGGAACGCCGTCGCAGCACGTGTTCTCGGGCGGCCTGGTCCTCTGCTCCGCGCTCAACGTCCTCTTCGTCCTGGGGTTGTGCCGGTGCTGCCGGGAGCAGCGCCTCAACGTCGCTCCCGTCGCGCTGCTGCTGTTCTTCTCCTTCCTGGCCGGGCCGGCCATGGTGCCCATGCCGCTGCCGCTGCACGGGATCGTGGGGATGCCGATGCTCGTGTTCTTTCTTTCGCCGCCGGCCGCGCTGCTGCTGTGGACGGGCCTGGACCCGCCGCTGAAGATCGGCCCGTTCGCGATCCTCGCCCTGGCGCTCATCGGGCTCGGGTTCCTGGTCTACTTCCCCGGCGTCCTCGCAGGGTTCCACGGTCTGAAGCAGCGGTTCATGTACGCGGGCTGGACCGTCTGGTCCGCCGGGCTGGCCTTCCGCTTTCTGCGGCGCTGCCCGGCGGCGCGCCGACCGGCGGCGTGAGCCCGCCCCGTTTCAGCGCGCCGCCGCCCCGCCACCCGCCCGCACACCCTCCGGCCGCGCTCCTTGACTGGCCCCGCCGCGGCGGTACCATCGCCCGGGTCGGAGAGGGAGCTCCCAGTCCTTCAACCGCTCTTCGCTCGACATCGGGGGGATTCATGCGCCAGCTCGCCACCTGTTCCCTGCTCGCAGCCCTGCTCGCGTCACCCGCGGCCCTGTCGCACGCCGCAGCCGCCGCCGCGCCGGCCGCACGCGCCGGCGACGCCGTCACGCTGGAGCGGATCATGTCCGATCCCGACTGGATCGGACACGTGCCGGAGGACGCGTGCTGGAGCTACGACGGCACGACCGTCTACTACCGCCTCGAGCGCGACGGCAGCCCGCTCAGCGACCTGTACGCGGTGGACGTTGCGAGCGGCGCGACCCGCAAGGTGAGCGACGCCGAGCGGGCGAACGCGCCGGTGCCGGGCGGCCGGCTCAACCGGACGCGGACGTCGAAGGTCTTCATCCGCGACGACAACGTGTTCGTGAGGAACCTTTCGACCGGCGCCCTGCGGCAGCTCACCCGCGACGGCGCGCCGAAGCGCGGGGCCGAGTTCATGGCGGACGGCACGAGCGTGCAGTGGCACGAGGGGCAGGCCGTCTCCGTCTACGACCTGGCCGGCGGCACGGTGGCGCTGGCCGCGGACGTGCGGCTGAGCGACGACCCCTCGAGGCAGAAGAGCCCGAAGAACTACCTGCAGGCCGAGCAGCCCCGACTGTTCGAGGTGCTGAGCAAGAGGCAGGCCGACGCCGACGCCGAGCGCGAGCATCGGGACGCGCTCGCCGGGGCCGACGCCACCCGGCCTGCCCCGCCGTGGTACCTGGGCGACAAGATCAAGATCCGCTCCAGCTCGCTGTCGCCCGATGGCCGCTGGCTGGTGCTGGTGACCTATCCTGCGAGCTCCAAGCGGGGCGCTCCGGGCACGATGCCCAACTACGTCACCGGCACCGGATACGCCGAGCTCCTCGACCGCCACACCTACGTGGGCCTCAACCCGCGGCCGGCTCAATCGGTCCTCGTGCTGGACCTCCGGACCCACACCTCGTTCTCCCTCGACCTGAAGCAGCTGCCCGGCATCGAGGACGACCCGCTGGCGGCGCTGCGCAAGACCGCGGTGGAGTGGGACGTGAGCCACGGCATCGCCAGGGACGCCGCGGAGGCCTCGGTGAAGGCGCCGGCGGTCCGGCCCGTGTCGGTGGCGGGGCTGCGCTGGAACGACACCGGCGAGGAGCTGGCGCTGCTGTTCCGGGCCAACGACAACAAGGACCGCTGGCTGGCGACGGTGGACTTCGCCAGCCACGCGCTGACCACCCAGGACCGGCTCACCGATCCGGCATGGATCAACTGGAGCTTCAACGACTTCGGCTGGATGCACGACGGCAGGACGCTGTGGTACCTGTCGGAAGCGAGCGGCTATTCGCAGCTGTACCTGAAGGCGCTCGACGAGACCCGGCCGCGCCAGCTGACGCACGGCCGGTTCGAGGTCTCCGCGCCGACTCTCGCGCACGACGGCGCCTCCTTCTACGTGGCCGCCAACCCGACGGCTCCCGGCACCACCGAGCTCTACCGGGTGGCGGTCGCGAGCGGCGAGATGGAGCCGGTCACGCACCTCGGCGGCGCCAACGGCCCGCAGCCCGACGAGGTGGAGGGGGGCGGCACCGGGTACGCGCTGTCACCCGACGAGAGCACGGTGCTCTTCTACCACTCGACCAGCGTCCGGCCGCCCGAGCTCTACGTGGCGGCGGCTCGGCCGGGCGGGGCCGCGAAGCAGCTCACACACGGCGTTTCGAGCGCCTTCACCTCCATCGACTGGACCGTGCCGCGGATCGTGGAGGTCCCGTCCACGCACGTGAAGGAGCCGATCTACGCGAGGCTGTACGTGCCGGAGGGCTACACGCCGGACCGGTCCTGGCCGGCGGTGGTCTTCATCCACGGCGCCGGCTACCTGCAGGACGCCCACAGCGGCTGGTCCTACTACTTCCACGAGCTGATGTTCCACACGTTCCTGACCCGGCACGGCTACCTGGTCCTCGACATGGACTACCGCGGCTCGGCCGGCTACGGGCGGGCGTGGCGCACGGCGATCTACCGGCACATGGGGCATCCGGAGGTCGAGGACATCGAGGACGGCGTGCACTGGCTGGAGCGGAACTGGGGCGTCGATCCCGACCGCGTCGGCGTCTACGGCGGGTCCTACGGCGGCTTCATGACCTACATGATGATGTTCCGCCGCCCCGAGCTGTTCCAGGCCGGCGCGGCGCTCCGGCCGGTCGCCGACTGGGCCAACTACAACGACGTCTACACCTCGAACATCCTCAACGAGCCGGACGTCGATCCGGAGGCCTACTTCACCAGCTCGCCGATCAACTACGCGGGCGGGCTCCGGAACCACCTGCTCATCCTGCAGGGCATGGAGGACGACAACGTGTTCTTCATGGACACGGTGCACATGGTCGAGAAGCTGAAGGAGCTGCGCAATCCCAACTTCAGCGTGATGTTCTATCCGATCGAGCGCCACGAGTTCGAGCAGGCGTACTCGTGGCTCGACGAGTACCGGCGCATCTGGCGCCTGTTCGAGACTTACGTGGACCCCCCGGCCGCCCGCCCCGCGGGTGACCCGCCCGCCGGAGGGCCGGCGGCCTCCCGCTGACCTCGTCACCGCCGCAGGGGCATCCGTCTGGAACGGGTCCGGAGGGACGAGGCACGCGATCGGTGGAGGTGCCGGGCCCCTCGCCTGCCTCCGGGCGCGGCGGCGAGACGCTCGTTGACCTCGGCGGGCCGGGCCGCGACGGGGCCCCTTCTCCTCCGCCTCGTCGCCGAGCCTGAACCGGAGACGCCAGTCTCGCGGTGGCGGCCCGCTGCAGGAATCCGCGGGCTCCGTCGCCGGGTTCTGAGGACGTCGCGAGAGACTTGCGACGAGGGGAGCGAAAACGCATGGCTGCCGGCACCGTCCGCCTTCACCGCGTCCTCCGCGCAACACCCGAGCGCGTGTACCGCGCCTTTCTCGACCCCGACGCGATGGCCAAGTGGCTGCCGCCGAACGGCTTCACCGGGCACGTCCACCACGTCGACGCAACGGTTGGCGGGACCTTCAGGATGTCGTTCATGAACTTCACGACGCAGCACGTCCACACCTTCGGCGGCGAGTACCTCGAGCTCGTCCCGAACCAGCGGATTCGCCACACCGACACGTTCGAGGACCCGAACGTCCCCGGCGTCATGGTGACCGCGGTGGAGCTGCGGCCGGTGTCCACCGGGACCGAGCTCGCCATCGTCCAGGAGGGGATCCCCGAGGCCATCCCCGTCGAGGCGTGCTATCTGGGATGGCAGGAATCCCTGGAGCTCCTCGCCACGCTCGTCGAGGCGGAGATCCGCGACTAGGTGCCGGGAACACCAACCGGCGACCAGGAGACTCTTGCACGTAGCGACGAAAGCAAGGGTTGCGATGGCGCCGACTGGCAAGGAGGCCGAGCGAAATGCCCGCAGACGGAGTTGGAACCGCGTGCTCCCGAGCGGAAGCCCGGTGAGCCACCGAGGACGGCGATGCGCCGCGTCCGCAAGGCGCGCGAACGGGGCGTATCAGCAGGCGATACGCCGCAGGGAGCGCAACGCCGCGGACGTGGATGCAGCGGCGTTCGAATGCCAGCGGGCTTCCGCTCAGGAGCACCAGGTCGAGGACGGTTCGCGAAGGCCGGCACAGCCAGGCGGATGCCAGCGCAAGCCGCAGCCGGGGCCTCTGTGCAACGGCCTCCTAGGCGCCGGCCTGCCAATCTCGGCGAGCTCACGTCCCCGGCCGTCGTCGCCGGTGTAAGCGGGAGCGTCTCACGCACCGTTCCGGCGCGGCACGAGGGAATCGGCGCCCGGATCGGTGACAGCCGATACAATCTCCCGATCATCGGCCTTGCGCGGCGCAGAACATGGACGCTATCTTGTTCACACCGCGTCGGCTGTTTCGGCGTCTTCGTCTTCTGGTTCCGGTGGCGGGGTGAGGGAGGAGCATGGGCCGCAAGAAGGCCAGTGGCGTGAGTCTCGAGGATTCCGAAATCCTGCGCCGCTTCGTCACCAACCTCGGCGAGGGGATCTACATCACGAACCGCGAAGGGGTCATCCTCGACGCCAACCCCGCCTTCTTCTCCATGTTCGGCATCTCCTCCCTCAAAGAGCTGCGCGGGCGGAGCGCCGCCGACCTGATCGTCGACCCGGCGGCCCGGGAGCAGGAGCTCGAGCTGCTGGCGACGCAGGGCGCCGTGCGCGACTTCGAGTTCCAGATCCGCCGTCCCGACGGCGGCACCCGCTGGGTCGTGGACACCGCCTACCAGGTGGTCGACGAGGAGTCCGGGCGCATCTTCTACCACGGCATTCTGGTCGACATCACGGCCCGCAAGGAGCTCGAACGCCGCCTCCACGAGGCGGTCATCCGCGACGCCCTCACCGGCAGCTTCAACCGTCACTACCTGGCGGAGCTCTCGGCCCGCCTGGAAGGCGAGGTGTCCCTGTGGGGCGCCGTGGTCTGTGACCTCGACCGCTTCAAGGACGTCAACGACCGCCTCGGGCACAAGGCGGGGGACGACCTCCTGGTGAGCTTCACACGTTTCCTGATGCGGCACTCGCGCGCCTCCGACTCGGTCGTCCGGCTCGGCGGCGACGAGTTCCTCATGCTCCTTCCGGGGGCGAACGAGGACGTGACAGGCGCGGTCGCCGGCCGTCTCCGTGAGACCGCTCCCGAAGTCGCTCCGGTGGAGTTTTCCCTCGGCTGGGCCTGCCGCGAATCCACCGAGAACGTCGAGCGAACCATTGCCCGCGCCGACCAGCGGCTCATCACCGTCCGGCAACGGGAGCGGGGCTTCACCGTTCCCCGCTGTGGCTGAGCGGCGCGGACAGGTATCCCAACGATCCTCGCCATTCTCCTCTCTCCGCGACT
Organism: uncultured Acidobacteriota bacterium; assembly: GCA_963751245.1. Classification (GTDB taxonomy): domain Bacteria; phylum Acidobacteriota; class Thermoanaerobaculia; order Thermoanaerobaculales; family Thermoanaerobaculaceae; genus CAVVTR01. The sequence goes on from CAVVTR010000008.1 coordinate 65,864, forward strand.
GTGGCCGGCATCAGCCGCCGGATCACCCCGGCGGCCTCGAGACGATGGCTGTGCTCGGCGCCTGTGCGTTCGCCCGCGGCGGCGAGCGCGGCGGCGTCAGGCAAGCCGCATCTTGCGCAGGAGGGCGGTGAAGCGGGGGTCGTCGCGCAGGTGGTCCCAGATGGCCTTGGAGGGGAGCTCGAAGATCTCCGGCTCGTGCTCGTCGATGGCGACGTCGAGCCAGTACAGGGTGGCGTCCTTCTCGCGCAGGCAGGTGTAGATCTTCGCCCGTGACAGCGCCGGCACATAGGCGGTCCCGGCCTTCTCCTCCAGGCGCTCGAGCAGGGACCTTGCCTCCTCCTCACGACCAAGCATCGCGAGCGCCATCCCGACACCGGCGGTCGTCCCGGGTGTCCCGCCGACGGTCTCCATGACCCTCCGCCACACCTTCAGCGTCTCCTCGTAGTGCCCCTGGAAGAAGAGCGCACCGGCGTGGAACCACTGGACGAGGAGGTTCCCCGGCCAGAGGTCGAGCGCCACCCTTCCCTTCGCCTCGGCCCGCTCGAACTGGCGCGCCCACATGAGCACCTGGACCAGCTCCACGTGTGCCGTGGGACACAGGACGTCCGACGCGAGGGCGCGTTCCATTTCCTCCTCAGCCTCAACGAGGCGGAGCGTCGGCACGAGATAGAAGCCGGCGTACAGCCTGTGCACCCGCTCCGAGGCGGGCGCGAGCTCGAGAGCGCGGGCGAAGTCCCCGGCCGCGCCCTCCCAGTCGTAGTCCATCAGGGCGCGAAACGCCCCCGAGAGGGCGTGGGCCTCACCCAGCGAGGGATCGAGCTCCAGCGCCTTGCGGATCGCCGTCCGGCCCTCCGCGGCAGCATCGAGGGGCCGGGTCATGCCGAGGTTGGTGGAGCCCAGGGCGAGGTCGGCGAGGGTGAGGTACGGATGCGGGAAGCGCGAATCGAGGGCGATCGCCTCCCGCAGGCACTCGCGCGCCTTCGCGTTCCCGGCCGGATCCTCGCGGTGGTGATAGTGGCGGGCCTTCAGCCACGCGTTGTAGGCCTCCAGGCTCGGTGTCGGGCGTTCCACCTGCGAGGGCGTCAGACGCAGCGCCAGGGCCCGGGCGATGGACCGGGAGATCTCGTCCTGGATGGCGAAGACGTCGGTGAGGTCCCGGTCGTAGTGCTCGCTCCACAGGTGGAAGCCGTCCGCGACGTTCACGAGCTGGGCGGAGATCCGCACCCGGCCAGCCGCGCGCTGCACGCTGCCCTCGAGCAGGGTGCTCACCCCGAGCCTGCCGCCGATCTCGCGCACGTCCTGCTCGACGCCGCGGAAGGCGAAGGAAGACGTGCGTGCAGTCACGCGCAGCCCGTCCACCCGGGTGAGCGCAGTGATGACCTCGTCGGCGAGGCCGTCGCTGAAATAGACGCTCTCGGCCTCGGCGCTGAGGTTGGCGAAAGGCAGCACAGCAATCGAGGGAGACGGAGCCGCGCCGCCGTTCGGCGGGGGACGCACGGCCTCCACGGATGCGATGAAGCGGTAGCCCCGGCGCGGGACCGTCTCCAGGAAACGGGGTGCGCGAGTCTCGTCGCCGAGGGCCCGGCGGAGCTGGTTGAGGCAGTAGTTGATGCCGAGCTCGACGTCGATGGCGGTCTCGGAACCCCACAGGCACTGCTGAATCTCGTCCCTCGTCACGAGCTGCCCGGCGCGCGTTGCCAGCAGGACGAGCACCCGGAAAGGCTGAGGAGGGAGCCTGACCGAGGCACCGTCGCGCCGGAGCTCGGCGTTCGCGGCATCGAGCTCGAACTCCCCGAACCGGAGAACGGTTCCCACCTCTACAGCGACCGTCACCAGCACGCCTCCGCTTACGATACCTGTCTCTAAGAGATTCTAGCGTCACGAGAAGCGCGCGGCAACGGGCTTTCGCGGGGCGAGCGCTCCCTCGTGCCGACAAACTCACGCAAAACTAAGAAAACACTCATCTTTTATCTATTGCAGCTGACCCTGATGGGACCTAGTGTACTGGAAAAGGACTGTCGAAACGAAAGGGAGGCCATCATGCGTCGCTACCTGTTTCTCACCGTGATCGTGGCGTTGGCGGCGGCTCCGCTGGGGGCGGCGCCTCCGGGAGAGGCGCACATCCCGCTGCCGGCGGATCTCTCGGGCACGCTGAACGGTTCCGCCTACCAGATCCGGGTGCCGGCGAACTGGAACGGCACTCTGCTGGTGTGGTGCCACGGAAGTGCCTCGGACGCTCTCCAGGTCGTTCCACCGACGTTCGGACCGGACGATCCGGACATGGCGGCGGAGCTCCTCTCGCGGGGCTACGCCGTGGCCGGCTCGGACTACCCGGACACAACGAAGGCAGCCCAGCAGCGGACCCTCGCGTTGACGAACTCCTTCACGGGCCACGTCGGCACGCCCAGGCGGGTCATCGTCTGGGGCGACTCCCTCGGCGGTACCACCTCGCTGGAGCTCGTCGAGCAGCACTCGGCGGTCTACGACGGCGCCGTCGCGGTAGCGCCCGTCGCGGCAGGCCACGTCAACGACGCCGACTTCGAGCTGCGGTACGACGTGGCCTACGCGGCGGTGTTCGGCTGGCCCACCGAAGTCTGGGGACCCCTCGAGGACATCCGGGACGACCTCACCGGCAGAGAAGACGACCTGATCATGCCGTACTTCGCCTGGACCGGCAGCTTCGGACAGTGGGAGTTCGTCCGGCTCATCATGAAGATGGCGCCGGAGGCCTGGTGGGGCACCGATCCCGGCATCGGCATTCCCGGCTTCGCCATCCTCGGCTGGAAGGCGATCGTGCTCCGCTCTGGTACCGAGGACGAGTACGGCGGACCCGTCGGGCGTAACGTCGGGGACGTCTACACCCTCACCGCCGAGGAGAAGGCGTACCTGGCCGGTCTCGACGTCGACGCCGATCCCCTCCTGGAGTGGATGAACGCCCATGCGAACATCGAGGCCAGGCACTCCGCGCGGGTGCTGGCAAGTCATTGGGGCACCCCTACCGGCGACCTGGGAAGCCCCACCATCACCATGCACGGGATCTACGATCCCCTCCTTCCTCCATGGAACGAGGCCTACTACGCCGGCCTCGTCGCCTCCGCCGGCAGGAGCGGCGGCCTGGCCCAGGTGTACGTGGACGGACCCTTCCACGTGGGGTTCACCGCCGCGCACTACCTCGCCTCCCTCGAGGCGCTGGAGCACTGGCTCGACACCGGCGAGAAGCCCGCCTCCTCGTACTTCCCGGCGGCGCAGGGGTTCGACAACGGCTTCGTACCACCGCCCTGGCCGTACTGACCAACGCATTGTCCCGGTGGTCCAACTTCAGAGGACGGCGGCCCGAGGCCGCCGTCCTTCTCTGACCGGTGCCTGGCGTGGACCGGGAGCGCTGCAGTGGTTGAGCACGGTCCTGTGTGCCGGTCCTCTACAGCACCTGCGTCTTGCCCAGGGCGGTCTGCTCCCAGAAGTCGATGCCGTCCGCGGTGAGGCGTGCGCCGCGGCCGGCGCCCTCCTCCGCGGTCAGCGCCACCGCGCCGCGCTCGGCCAGGGAGTCGAGCTCGGCGGCGAGCCGGTGGCCGGAGGACCCCAGGCACCGCGCGGAAGAGCGGTCCGGCCATCGGGAAGACGCTGCGTCCGGCGGTGGGGTTGACCAGCATCGCGAAGGCGAGCCACAGCGAGATCGCCCCCAGGCCCACGGTGAGCAGGGCGACCGGGATCGCAAAGAGGTGCGGCGAGCTCACCGCGCCCGCCACGCGGAACGCGAAGAGCAGGTCGATGTCGGCGAGGAAGGCAAAGAGCAGCGTGGAGTAGAACCCGAACCCGCAGGTGAGGACCATGAAGACGGCGAGAATGTAGATGTAGATGTAGATGTCGACGGCGAGCATGACCGCCCCGGCCCGCGTCCACGACCCGCGGAGCGACGCCCAGGCGGCTCGATCCGCGAGGGAGAAAGCTGGAGGGCGCCTGGGGCTGCTAGGAGGCTCTTGCACGGAGCGACGAAAGCGAGGGTTGCGATGGCGCCGACTGGCAAGGAGGCCGAGCGAAATGCCCGCACACGTAGTTGGAACCGCGTGCTCCCCAGGTGAAGCCCGATGAGCCACCGAGGAGGTCGATACGCCGCAGGGAGCGCAACGCTGTGGGCGTGGGTGCAGCGGCGTTCGAATGCCAGCGGGTTTCCGCTCGGGAGCACCGGGTCGAGGACAGCTCGCGAAGGCCGACACAGCGAGGCAGATGCCAGCGCAAGCGGTAGCCGGAGCCTCTGTGCAACAGCCTCCTAGCGCGGCCTGCAGCGGCGGCTCGCGCCTCCCGAACCCGCGGCGGCGGATTGGGGGTACAGTCGCCGGAGGGAGGCGCAGGTCATGCAGATCAGGTTCGTGAGCGTCACGGTCGAAGACCAGGAGCGGGCGCTGGAGTTCTACACGTCCACGCTGGGCTTCGTGAAGATGGCCGACATCCCCATGGGCGAGCACCGCTGGCTCACGGTGCGCTCGCCGGAGGGCGCCGACGGCGTGGAGCTGGTCCTCGAGCCGCTGGCGTTCGAGCCCGCCCGCACCTACCAGAGGGCGCTGTACGAGGCGGGCATCCCGGCCACTGCCTTCATCACCGGCGACATCGCCGCCGAGGTCGCGCGGCTGAAGGCGCGGGGCGTCGTGTTCCGGGGCGAGCCGGCGGAGATGGGTCCGATCACCGCGGTGCTGTTCGAGGACACCTGCGGCAACCTCATCAACCTGGTCCAGCCCGGGTAGCGCCCGCTGGCCCGGCCGGAACGGCGTGCGCTCCGCTCAGCGCGGGGCGACGAGGACGCGGATCGTGCGCCGACCCTCGGCGAGCGGTTCGAGGGCCTTCCCCACCACGGTTCCCGGCGCCGGGGCATCCTTACGCATGGCGTGCCCGGGGGTCGGCGCGCTGACCAGCAGGTCCCCCACCGCCACCGGACCATACCCGGCGTCCACCTTGCACGCCACGACGCCGGCGAGCGCCACCGGGGCACGGAGCCCGGGTCCGCCTTCCCCCTCCGGACCAGGAGGCGCCAGGGAGTCACCGGCGGCCACCCCCACCACGGCCCGGTCCCCGGCCTGCCGGCAGCGCACGAGCCCGCCCGAACCACGCCCGTCGATGACCAGTACGTCGCCTTCCTCCACCGCCTCGCCAGCGACCAGGTCCACGGCCACCACCTGAGCCGGCCGCGGAGGCCGCTCCGCGGCCCGTGCCCGGAGAGGAACGCCCGCGGCGGCGAAGACGAGAGCCTCGGCGCCGGAGGTGCCCCCGGAGTCCCCCTCCGGCCGGCTCCGCTCCTCCGCGGCAGCGGAGCGCGCCAGGTGACGCGGGGAAGGCTCGGGCGCCGCGACGCGGTCGACGGCCGGGTCGAACTCGTGCACGGCGTTCCTGAGGGCCCGTGCCCGCGCCAGGCTCGCGGGTCCGGCCACGCCCAGGGCGCGGCGCTGCTCGAGGAAGCGCGCCTGAGCCGTGTAGCGCGCGAGGTCGGGATGACGCGCGAGGCTCTCCCGGTGGTCGGCCATCGACGGGATGAACGCCTCCCACCGCTTCTCCTGCACCACCGCCACCTCCTCGAAGCCGAGGCGCAGACCGTAGACGATGTAGTCGAACGCGCAGTCCGAGCCGTCGCGGCTCTCGACGACCAGCGCGTCCGTCCCCTTCTCCGCGACGTAGAGGTCGCACCACCCCCCCAGCGGCGTGACGTGCGCGGTCAGACCGAGGTCGGGGTTGGTGACCCACTTGAAGGTTTCGCCGAGGGCGACCCGCGCCCGGCCGTTCTCGAGGCGCGCGGTGCCGCGCGTGTAGGTGGCGACCTCGTCCCCCTCGGGAGCGGCGTAGACGATCACCCGGTTGGCGTCGAAGGGGTGGTTCTGCACGAAGTCGACGGAGCCGTTGCCGTCGATCTTGTAGGAGGAGTGCCCGACCCAGGCGTGCACGCCGCTGTTGAGGTCGTTGAAGAACCCTCCGGCGTCGTTCCCCTCGGCGCTGATGCCATAGTCGCCGTAGCCGACGTAGGCGAAGCCGGTATTGTTCTCGTCCTTGAAGTACGCGCCGGCCGCGTCGCCCCGGGCGTCGATGCCGTAATCGCCGAACGCCACGTAGGCGTAGGCGGACTGGTCGAGGTCCTTGAGCCACGCGCCGGCGGTGTCGCCGGTGGCGTTGATGCCGAAGCCGTCGTACCCCAGGTACGCCTCGCCCGAGCCCCTGGAGTCCGAGAACCGGCCTCCGGCGGTGAACCCGACCCCGGCGATCCCCACCGTCTCCAAGGTGGTGGCGGTGTTCGTGATCGCCACGGCGGCGGCGCCGGGTGCGGCGGCCGAACCCTGGTACGGCAGCGTGAAGCGGTCCACGTCGAGCCACGCGAGCGCGCTGCCGTCGGTGCCGAGGATCTGCCCGCCGCTCCCCCGGCCGCGCTCAGCTTGGCCTTGGTCACAGCGCCGGGGGCCAGGTCAGCCGTCGCCACCGCGCCGTCCTGGATGGCGGCGGACGTCACCGCGCCGGAGGCCAGATCGACGCCCTGCACCGACCCGTCCGCGATCTTCCCCCCGTCCACCGAGCCTCCGGCGAGCTGGGCGTTCCCCACCGCTCCGGGGGCCAGCATCCCCGAGGCGATCCCCTGGGCGGCCACCTCCAGGGTGACGGTGCCCGACGTGCCGCCGCCCGCGAGCCCCGACCCCGCGGTCACGCCGGTGATGCTCCCGCCGGGGAGGTTCTCCGCCAGCAAGGCGTCCTTGAACGACATCTCCAGCGTCGAGGGGTCCTGCGAGCCGTTCGCGGCGTCCGATCCGAAGGCGACGACGCGGCCCGTACCCGCCACCACCTCGACGGTGAGCCGGACGGTGTCCGCCGAGACCGAGGGAAACTCGGAGGCCAGCGACTTCTGGATCTGCTCCCACTGGCGCACCGCGTACGTCTTCGCGCCGAGCGCCGCGCCCGTCCCGTCCCTGACAGTCACCGCGACGTCGCAGGTTCCCGTCCCCGTCACCTCCACGAACCCGAAGTTGAAGCGGAACACCGAGGCGGACGCGGGCTGCGTCTGCCACCCCCCCGCGATCTCCGTCCTCTCACCGAGGCCGATGGCGAACGACGACGGGACGGCGGCGAAGAACTGCCCCACCGAGTCCGCCAGCGCGTCGCCATCCTGCGAGTAGATGCGCGAGGAGACGATCACCTTGACGTTGGAGGTGACGCGCATGGCGCCGAAGGCCTGCGCCCCGAACATCAGGCCGAGGGCGTCCTCGTACTTCCTGGTCTCCCCGGGGGCGATGGAGTCGGCGTGGGTCAGCGGCGCCGGGTTTGCCTTGCGCTCGAGCAGGGAGAACACGACGTCGGCCCTGGTGGGACCCGGGTTGTGAACCCACACCGTGGTGTACCAGTACGAGGGCGCGACCCCCGGCCCCCTGCCGACGGAAGGCAGGAAGACCTCGGTGCCGGAGAACCCGGCGTGAGCAGGGACGGCTACGGCTACGCACACCGCCGTCGCCAAACCGAGCAGGGCGGAGCATCGGACGGACACGGGATCCCTCCTGATCGCGGCTGCGACGATCGCGCAGCCCGTACATCCTGCTTGTCGTTTCTCTGCGGCCGAGCATGGGCCGTGCCCGGCCGCCTGTCAAGCCCGCCGCCGGCGCGACGGGACACCCGCCCCCGAAATTGCGCCCCTCAGGGCGAGACCACGGGAACCCCGCCTCGGGCGTCCTCCCGCCGACCTCGAACGCTCACGTGATCCACGTGAACGTGATCTCCGTGACCCACCAGCCCGGGACGCCCTTTCCGACAATCACGTTGCCTCCCGAGTAGCCGACGGTGACCGCGGCGCGCGCCGTCGTCCGCGCCTCGTCGAGGAACTCGATCTCCGTGACGACGGGATACGTGAAAAGCTCCACCCCGCTCCAGTGCCCCGGCCGGGTGGCGAAGAAACGGTCCAGGAAGCAGATGATGCGGCGCGCCCCGCCGACCGGCTGGTTCGGGGTCTCCATGATCGCGGCAGGCTTCCTGGTCTTCGTGCCGCCGAGGCGGAAGATCACCGACACCAGCAGCCCGCTCTGCTCCTTGTCGAGGAACAGCACGCGGTCGAGACGCGCGTAGCGCTGCCGGAGCGTGAGCCGCTCGGTGCGGCCGTCGGCGAACCTGACCCTCACCTCCGGGTCGACGACCACGTACGGCCTTTCCGCGCCCTCCCACCGGAAGGCGTTCCAGCGCGTGCCTTCATAGAGCCCGTCTCCGTTCGGCCGGACCACGGCGTCGCGAATCGACGCCACGTCCCGCTCCAGCTCCGTGGCGGGCTCGCGCAGCGGCTGGCGCTCGCGCCACTCCTCGAGCGCGGCGCGCATGGCCCTTTCGGCCCCCGCCTCGTTGCCGGCCTCCTCCTGGAGGAGCGCCAGGGCGATCTTCGCCGCGGTCGCCGCAAAGTCGTACGGCCCGTCCGCCAGGCGCTTCAGCCCCGCCAGCCCCTCGTCCCTGTCACCCTGCGCCTCGACGTCCAGCTTCGCCAGCGCGGCGAACAGCCGCGCCTTCAGCTCGAGGCGCCGCGCCTCCTCCTTGAACTGCGAGACGGGATACTTCTCCGCGAACCCGTCCAGGAGCCGGGCGGCCTCCTCGGGCTCGCCCTGCCCGACCCGGTCACGAGCCTGCTCGAGCGTCTCCCCGTCCGCGGACGCCAGCGATCGCCGGAGCCGGTCCGCCTTCGCCTCCAAGTACCCGCGTTCCGCCCCGCTCGCCCCGGCAGGGCCCGACGCGTCGATCGCGGCCTCGAGCTCGGCGAGGGCATCGCGCGGCCGGGATGCCTCCTCCAGCGCTTCCGCGGCTCCCTCGTGCGCGCGCTTCCGGCCCGGCGGCGGCACCGCGGGCATCGCCGCGGCGGCACGGTAGGCCGCGATGGCGCCCGGCCAGTCCTTCAGCCCCGCGGCACAGTCACCGGCACGGAGCGCGGCGATCCAGGCGAACGGGCTCTGCGGAAAGGCCGCGGCGTAGGCCGAGTAGTGCTCGCGGGCGGCGGGCAGCCGGCCGTGGAGCTGCTCCATCAGGGCCAGCGTCGCCAGGGCCTTGCGCGAATAGAGGCCCATCCCTGCGGCGGCGAGACGATCGAGGCGGTCCGCGGCGCGCTGCGGGAAGTCCGGCCCGGCGCCCCGGCGGGGGCCCCGCTTGAGGTCGACGCCGATCATGGCCCGGAGGTAGTCGACCTCGCCGGGGTCGGCGGCGCTGGAGCGCAGCCCCGCCAGGAACCCGTCGAGACACTCGAAGGAGTCCCCGCTCGCCTCGCAGACCTTCCCCAGCCGACCCAGGACCAGCCGATGCAGCTCCACCACAGACGCCGTCGTGTCGCCGAGGTGTGCCCGGACGAAGGTCCGCGAAAGGCCGGACAGCATCCGTGCGCTGCTCCCCGGATAGAACATCGGCTCGCTCCCCACGCAGTACCAGGAGGGACACCGAGGGCTCACCTCGAGCTCGACGGTGCAGTCGCTGTACGCGCGACTCAGCTTCTCCACGGTCGCGAGGATCCGCGTCCATCCGCTCCACGGCCGTGCCGCGTCGCTCGCCAGCCTGTAGCTGAGGGCCTGCACCTTCGCCACGAGCGCCCGGGCCGCCGCGCACGTGCCCGGGTGGGCCGCCACGAACCCGTCGACCCGTAGCATCTGCGACTCGGCCGGCACCCGCCGTTCCCGCGTGATCAATTCGAGCTCCGCGCGCAGCGCCGTGGGTGTCCCCGGATAGCGCCTCTGGAGATCGCGGAGCTCGTCCGGCCCGGGGGACAGGGAGAGGCCGGCCCGCGTCTGCGCCAGCCACCTGCCGACACGGCGGAGCTCGTAGTCGAGCTCCCCCGCCTGCTCCAGCGGCAGCTCCCGCAGACCGGCACGAGCCGCCTCGGAGATGGCTCGGACCGCCGGACGGTAGTCGTGGCCCGGTCGCGCGATGAAGCTGCGCTCGGAACGCAGGAAAGCCCGCAGCACCTTCGCCGCCGCCTCGGGGTGCGCGGTCACGGCCTCGTGCACGGATTCGAGCGCCTCGTCGCGCAGCGCGCGGCTGGCGGGGGACAGCCAGTCGTCGAGGTAGCTGGCCTCGATCGCCGCGAGCAGCGCCTCGGCCGTACCGGGGTCGGCCGGCGAAGCGGCCCGCAGGCGCGCCGCCCGCCCCTCCCTGAAGGTGCGGAGCATCAAGCCGGAAGCTGAGAAGTCCGCGTCGGCGCACTCCAGCGTGGGATCGACCTTTGCTGCCTCCGCGGCCTCTGCGCCTTGAGGATGAGGCGAAAAGGCTGAGACGGCAGGAAGAGACGCGAGTGTCATGAGAGCGAGCAACAATGCGGTCTTCATTACAATCATGCGACGATGCTACCACTACCCCCGCGACCACGCCACGCGGACGGACCGGCCTCAGGACTCGCGCGCCGCGCCCCTGAGGACTCCGGTGGCCTACAGCACCTGCGTCTTGCCCAGGGCGGTCTGCTCCCAGAAGTCGATGCCGTCCGCGGTGAGGCGTGCGCCGCGGCCGGCGCCCTCCTCCGCGGTCAGCGCCACGGCGCCGCGCTCGGCCAGGTAGTCGAGCTCGGCGGCGAGCCGGTGGCCGGCGGAGCCGAGGTGCCGCTCGAGCTCCTCCACCGCCAACGGCTGCAGCCCCGCGGCGTGGAAGTGCCCGTACAGGGCGGCCAGGATCGCGCGCCGGGGCGCGGCATCGAACCCGGGCGGAACCGCCGCGCGGAACAGCGGTCCGGCCAGAGGGAAGACGCTGCGTCCGGCGGTGGGGTTGACCAGCATCGCGAAGGCGAGCCACAGCGAGATCGCCCCCAGGCCCACGGTGAGCAGGGCGACGGGAATCGCGAAGAGGTGCGGCGAGCTCACCGCGCCCGCCACGCGGAAGGCGAAGAGCAGGTCGATGTCGGCGAGGAAGGCGAAGAGCAGCGTGGAGTAGAAGCCGAAGCCGTAGGTGAGGACGACGAACACGGCGAGCATGCAGACGTCCACCGCGAGCATCACCGCCCCGTCCGGCACGCGTCCCGCGGCGAGGCCGTGCAGCACCCAGGCGTTGAGCGCCCAGTTGAAGGCGAACGCCGTGAACAGCGTGCCGCCGTAGAGGTTGTGGTTGGCGAGGCTGAGCAGTCCGGCGACGAGCTGGCAGCCGCCGCCGAACAGCAGGCAGAAGACGGCGGCGGTCTCGAGCGCGGACGGCGTGAGCGCGACCCCGAAGGCGACGGGCACCAGCGCCGCGCAGCCGATGGCGAGGCCGATCAGGCCGAGCGGCGAAGGCTCGGCGAAACGCTCACGGGGACGGGCGGGACCCAGCTCGATGCGGCGGAACATGGCGGCCTCCTTCGTGCAAAACACCGAACGCTTGGTCGGTATGATAGCGCCCCCGCCGCGACGGCGAAAGCCCGGCGCGCGCCACTGCAGGAATCCGGGATGCGTTGCGCCCGTCCGCCGCGAAGCGGCGACACCTTCGACAACGCTCCCGAGCCATCGCGCGACTCTCACACCTGCCGCCCCCCCTTGATCCGGCCCTGCCCGCGGCACTAGGGTGTCCCGGGGCCGAAGCGCGGGGGCGCCGCGTCCGGCCGGGGGGCACGACATGGAGATTCGCGCGGTCAAGCTGGTGTTCTTCTCGCCTACCGGGACCTCGCGCGCCGTGGCCGAAGCGGTCGCCCGCGGGATCGGAGGAGCCGTCGAGGCGGTGGACATCACCAGCCCGGAGGGCCGGTCGCGGCACCTGCAGACCGCGGCCGGCGACGTCCTCGTGGTGGCCGTGCCGGTGTACTCGGGCCGGGTGCCCGAGCTCGCCGGCGAGTGGCTGCGGACCGTCGACGCCGCCGCGACGCCGGCCGTGTGCCTCGCCGTCTACGGCAACCGGGCCTTCGAGGACGCCCTGCTCGAGCTCACCGACATCGTCGGGGAGCGCGGCGGCGTCCCCGTCGCGGCGGCGGCGTTCGTCGGCGAGCATTCGTTCTCCAACGACGACACACCTCTCGCCGTGGGCCGGCCCGACGCGGACGACCTGCGGCGGGCGGAGGAGCTCGGCGGCGCGGTCCGCGAGAAGGTCAGGGCCATGGCGCACGGCGGACCGGCTCCGGGTCTGCCGGTGCCGGGCAACCGTCCCTACCGGGAGCGCCCGGCGCGCCCGCCCGGCGCCTGCAGCGCTCCCGGGAACGCCTGCGTGCAGTGCGGCGTGTGCGCGGAGGTCTGCCCGGCCGGAGCCATCGATCCGGACGACAGCGCGGCCGTCGAGGACGAGAAGTGCATCCTGTGCTGCGCCTGCGTGAAGAGCTGCCCGGAGCACGCCAGGACGGTGAAGCCCCCGTGGTTGCTCGAGATCGCCGCGCGCCTGAGCGGGACCTGCAGCACCCGGAAGGAGCCGGAGCGCTTTCTTCAGGAAGACACCTGGCGGACGGCGGTCTCCGCGCCCGCCTCGACGCTGCGAGGGGCCCGGAACCGAAACCGAGGAGCCGAAATCGCAGGACGCGGTCGCCGTGTTCCGATCCTTGGGGTGTCGATGAGCGCGAGCGAGCAGATCGATGGGATCATCGCCGGCCTGAATGACTGGCGTGGCCCCGTCCTGGCCCGGATCCGCGCGATCATCCGCGAGGCGGACCCCGCCATCGTCGAACAGGTCAAATGGCGGGGAGCCCCGGTGTGGTCGCACGGAGGCGACGTCTGCGTCGCCACCGTGCTCAAGGCCAAGGTCAAGCTGACCTTTCCTCAAGGGGCCCGGCTGCCCGGCCCGGACACGCTCTTCAACAACGGGCTCGAAGGCGAGCGCTGGCGTGCGATCGACGTCTTCGAGGACGACGAGCTCGACGAGAAGGCGCTGAAGGCCCTCGTCCGGGCCGCCGTGAAGTACAACCGCGACAGGGCCGCAGCCGGCCCGGCCGCCTGACCCCGCGCTGCACGCAGCACACAACCGGACTGAACCCGATCCCTGCATAGCCGGTAGACGGCGTCGGCGCGGCCGCGGGAGGAGTCCCGGAGCACCCGAGGAACGCGTGCCGCATCCGAGGCTGTCCGGGGACCGTCCTGCGCGTCTGCCGGCCGCACGACCGCCGTGGCGCGGGTTGCCCCCCGGTCGGCGTCCCCTACTCCGGCTTCCCCGCCCAGGCGAGCACCGGCTCCACCCACTCCGCGTGCGGCCGGAAGAACGCTCCGTGGCCGCCGCCGAGGTGCAGCTCGAGCTCGAGGTGAGCACCCAGCTCGCCTGCCTGCGCGAACGCGGCGGCGCACGAGCCCGCCAGCTCGTCGCTCGCCTCGCGGATGGTCAGCACCCGGCCGCTGACGTGGAGCCCGGGAGCCGATGCGATCCAGGGCCCGCAGCTGGCCATGAAAACGTACCGGACCCTCTCGTCCTGCAGCTCCGAGGAGACCAGCATGGCGATCAGGCCTCCCTTGGAAAACCCCACCACGGTGATCCAGTCGGGCGCAACACCGGCCGCCAGGAGCGCCCTCACCTGCTGCGCGACCTTGGCGGCGAAGACCCGGGGCACCGTACCCTTCGCCCTCGCCTCGCTGATCACCGTGACACCCGGAGCCGCGAGCGCGTGCAGGATCTCCTCGTAGTCGTAGACCCCGAACCGCGGGCTCACCGGCCGCACCCCCTCGTCCTCGATGATCTTGCCGTGGAGGTAGAAGAGATAGCGGCCACCGGCCGGAACCGGGGACGGCAGCGCCTTGAGCACCACGCCCCGGGGCAAGGCGGCGCGTGACTCCACCTGCGGACCGGCCCCGGCCGGCCGCACGCCTGCCGCAGACAGCGCGGCGAGCACGAGAAGCGTGACCCGGATTGCCATGCGACACCTCCGAAGAGCGGATCGGATGGAGTGTACTCGGGATCTCGTGACACGGCCCCGGGATGCCGGTCGCCCGGCAGGGGACGGCGGAGGCTCACGCTCCCGCGACGCCAGTGCCCAGCGCGCCGTCCCACCTCCCGTCGATCAGCCCCGCGTCGTCTTGCCGGAGACCGCTTCGACCCGATTCCGCCTCGCGGGCCGCCTGACGTCCGTGGCTGAATCCAGCAGGTAGAGAAGGCTGCTGGCCGCCGCGAGCCGCTGGCCGGCCCTTTGGGCCCCCAACGCCATCCTCGCGAGACCGCGTCTCCTCGCCCGTGGCCGCGCGAACTGCCATTCCTCCGGGCCGGCTCCCGGCCACCGGACGTCGATCTCCCGTCCGTCGACCGGTCCGAGCCCCTCTTCCGCCGCCATCCGCAGGTAGCGCACGCACGCCAGCGGCACGCCCATCGCCCGGGCCATGGTGGCGTCCCCCGCCACGACGTTGTTGGCGAAGAGGACCCTGCCGAGGGGCCTCGCGCGTCCCAGGACGGGCCCGTCCCCTTCCATGGCCGGGTTTCCGTCGAGGATCGAAAGGTCCGTCCTGACGGCCCGGTTGACGTCCACGATGACGCGATCCAGGTAGGGGTGGTACCGTGACTTGTCGAAGTCGCACAGCGTCCCGAAGTGGTTCTTCATCCCCCCCGTGACGCCACACGTGACGTGGGTCTTGATCTTGGCCAGCGAGATCACGAAGTCCGCGGAGAGCAGCACCTCGGGCAGCGGGTATGCCCTCCCGGCGCTCCGCGAGCTGCGAACGACCCGTGCCCGGCTCCTCGAGAGGTCCCAGAGCTCGACCCCGTCCAGCCCTCGAACGAGCTGCTCGTAGCCCAGGACCGAGAACTTCTCGAAGGCGAAGCCGAACCCCATGCTGTCGCTCTCGCACAACGAGATCCTCGCCCTCTCGTTGACGGTCCGGACGAGCCCGACCAGCGCGCCCGTCGCGGCGGCGCTCACATTGCACCCCGTGTCCGGCGAGGCGTGGGTTCCGGCGGAAAGGTTCAGCTTGATCGCGATGCGCTCGGCGCGCTGCAGCGGCCGGAGCCGGTCGAGATCCCGCAGGATGCGCTCGAATCGACTAGGATCCAGAACCTCGAGGCCCCCCTCCAGGCAGACGACCTTCGCAGGAAGGCTCATCAACGCGCTCGGCGACGGGTGCCGGGCGCGCCGCCGGAGTCCTCGCGAAGGATCCTCGGACGCCCCCGGACGAACGACCCCTGCATTCGGCCCACCCTCTTCGTGACGTGGCAGACGAGCCCTTCAGCGGACACCCAAACCCTCCTCGATAGTCTCCGGCTCCGCCTGTCAACCTAGCACAGCTCGGCATATTCTGTACTATTCAGCCGTTCCGTCACGATTTGGTCACGAGAGCCTCGGCGTCCGCGGAGGTCTCCTCCGGCCCGGCTTTCAGGTACCGGTAGTAGCTGTCGAGGGTGTAGACCGCGGCGAGCGGGTTGTGGCCGAGGACGCGGTCCTTGACGGCGAGGACGGTGCAGGGCGCCTGGGCGTAGCGGAAGAACAGCGAGTCGTGGCCCACGCACAGGCCGATGACGACGTTGAGCTCCGTGCCCTGGCGGTTCATCACCTCGGCCTGGAACATCGGGTTGCACATGTTCTCGCGGGTTCCAGGAGCGATCTTGCTCTCGTCCGGAACGCCGATCCGCTCCTTGGGAACGCCTCCCGCCTTGCACATCACCGAGACCACCTCGAACCCCCGGTTGCCGTAGAAGCGCGCCACCACCTCCGCCTCGCGCCGCAGGCCGACGCAGAACGCCAGGCCCAGCTTCCGGTAGCCCATCCTTTCGGCGAACCCGGCGATCTCCACGAGGCGCGGCTGCGCGGGCCGGACCCGGTCGTAGCCCAGCTCACGGTCCGCGTAGCCGTCGGCCTCCTGGAGCGAGGCGTTGGCGGCGAAAGCGCGGACGTCCGGTTCGTCGTACGCCTCGAGGCAGCGCCCCAGCATCTCCGTCTCCTCCACCGTCGGGCAGGAGGGCGGGGCCTTGCCCTCCTCGCTGCGGCACACGCGCCGGTCGGGCTCGTAGGGACAGCGGGCGCAGTCGGGGCTTTCGCGCGTCATGGCATCCTCCTCCGCGGGGATTCTAGGCCGCCCCGGCGGAAGTGCCACGGCCACCCGCGAAGGAGCCGAGCAGCGGTTGCGCCGGCGGGTCGCCCGGCGTGCCGTTTCGCAGCGCTCGTGCGATACTTCGTGAATGGGACTCCTGAAACCGAAGGCCGAGCGCACATCGGGCCGGCTGGAAAAGCGCGCCTCCACGGTGGTGACCTGCCCCTACAACGGGCATCAGGCGGGCTGGTGCCGGGGGCTGTGCACGCCCGTGGACGGTCAGGGCCACTGCGGGAGGTCGGCGCCCCACGCGATGACGGGACGTACCCAGCGCGCCATCGCGGCACAGCTGGCGCGGTCCTAGAGCCCCTGCCGGCCAGCGCGCGGGCCCCGCGCGTCCCCCGCTCCCTCCCTCTTCGAGCTCGCAGCTCACGGACCCTCCCGCCGCGGCGCGAACCGCCGCGCGGCAGGAGCGTAGACTCGACGGTCCGGAGGTCTTCCATGCGTCCGTCCCCCATCCTCGCCCTTTCCCTGCTCGCCGCCCTCGTTCCCGCGGTTCTCCCGGCGGCGCCGGCGGCAATGTTCCGCGGCGATGCCGCCCACACCGGCGTGTACGACGGCCCGGGGCTGCGCGCCCTGAAGCTGGAGTGGAGGATCCGCACCGGAGGCAAGGTGCGATCCACGCCGGTCGTGGCTGGTGGCGTGGTCCTGTTCGGGAGCGAGGACGGTCGACTCTACGCCGCCGACGTTGCGACCGGCGCGGTGCGCTGGACGGCCGAGCTCGGAGGCCCGGTGACCTCCTCCCCCGCCGTGACCGGCGACACCGTGCTGGTGGTGGCGGCCGACGGCCGTCTGCAGGCGCTGGACCTGGCGACCGGGACGGCAAAGTGGGCCACCGCCGCGGGACCGCGCGTGCCCTACGTCCAGAACGCGGGCGACCCGCGGAGCTGGGACTTCTACGACTCCTCGCCGGTGATCTCCGGCGACACCGCGATCTACGGGGGCGGCGACGGCAAGGTGCACGCCGTCGACATCGCCACCGGCCGCGAGCGGTGGTCCTTCGCCACCGGCGGCGCCGTCCGCGCCACGCCGGCCGTGGCCGGCGGCCTCGTCGCCGCGGGGGGGATGGACGGCGTGCTCTACGCCCTCGACGCCTCCACCGGCGCGCTGCGCTGGAAGTTCGACACCGAGGGCAACAGCTACTTCCCCCGCGGCGAGGTCCAGTCCTCCCCGGCCATCGCTGACGGGACCGTGGTGTTCGGCGCCCGCGACGGCTTCCTCTACGCCGTCGACGCGGCCACGGGCACCGAGAAGTGGCGCTCGGACCACAAGGGCTCGTGGGTGATCACCTCGCCGGCCGTCACCGGCGACGTGGTGATCGCCGGCAGCTCCGACGGCGAGCTCGTGCAGGCCGTCGACCTGGCCACCGGTACGGAGCGCTGGCGCTACGACACCCGCGCCCGCGTGTTCTCGTCCCCCGCCGTGGCCGGCGGCCTCGCGTACGTGGGCACCTGGGACGGCACCCTGCTGGGCATCGACCTGCGCACCGGGTCGGTCAAGGCGAGCACGCTGGCCGAGTCGGCGATCATGTCGTCCCCGGTCCTCGCCGGAGGCCGGCTCTTCGTAGGCTCGGACGACGGCTGCCTGTACGCCTTCAGCGGCACGCCCTACGATCCCTCCGGCGAGCCCACGCCGGTCGGCCTCACCGCCGCGCAGGCGGCGAGGCTGACCGGGAGCTACGAGCTTCCGTCGGGCGGCGTCATCGAGGTCACCGCCGAGGGCAGCCGGCTGAGCCTGAACCTGGGCGGCCGGGACTACGGCCTGCTCGCCCTCTCGCCCACCGAGCTGATGCTCCGGGACGCCGACCTGCACGTGCGCTTCACCATCGAGGACGGCGCCGTCACCGCCCTCGATCTCGTCCAGGGCGCGAAGACGACCCGGGCGACGCGGCTGCCCTGACGCCGCCCGCCCGTCTCCCGGCCGTTTGCGGGGGACCGGTCCCGCCGGGATGCCGCCCGCCGCCCCCGAGCCGCCGGAGGTGTTCGCGGGCGCCGCTCCCCCCGACGGTTCCGACCGGGAGAGGAACCCTCCGGGCTACTTCCCCTTCGCCGCCGGGCGGAGGAGCCGGCTCGCGACCGCGCCGTAGAGCACGAACTCGACCAGCCCCGAGGCGAACCAGGCCAGGGCGACCCGCCCCGGGATCGGGTAGAGCAGGTACTGGTCGAGGTCGACGAGAAGCCCGGCGAGGACGGCGAAGGCGGCGCCGTAGGCGAGACCTTCCCGCACGGAGCCCGTCCGGACCGTGCGCACGTAGCCAAGGGCGAAGAGACAGACGACCCCGGCTGTGAGCGGGAGAGACAGCCACAGCAGGCCGTCCGCGGCGGGGCGCCGCAGGTGCGCCACCGCGGCGTCGAGCTCCCGCAGCAGGAACCCGTGCACCAGACCGTTCCACACGACGGCGATGGTGAACAGCGCGACACACGCGGACACGAAGCGACGGGCCGGCACGCTGACCTCCTTCGGCGCGAGGCCGGGGAACGCCGCCACGCTACCAGAGGCGCGGATCGAACGCGAAGGGACGGGACGGGCCGACGGCCAGCTCCGTGAAGCGGGCATGCGACGGGTTCAGGACGAAGATGCGCTCCTCCGGCACGAGCGCCGAAGGTACCGACAGGACGGGCGCCGTCCGTCCGCGGAGCCACTCCGCGCCGATGTCGCGGGTGGCGGCCGGGTGCGGGAAGGCGCGCCACCCGCGCGGCAGCTCCTCCGCATCGAGGACCGTCACCGGGACCTCCGGGCCCCACTCCACCGGGATGACGACCAGGGCCGGCGGAACCAGGTCGACGTCGGCGCCGGCAAGGTACTCCAGGGCCGCCAGCGAGATCGTCGCCGCGGCGTAGACCGCGGGCAGACCCGGGTGGTTCCAGCGGCCGCCGAAGCGCCGCGCCCCCTCCCCGCTGAACGCCGTGTCCTCGTGGGCCCGGGTGGTCAGGCGCCACGCCCGCGTCACCCGATGACTCCGTGCTCCAGACGGCCGAGAACATCCTCGACGAGCTGCTCGCCGACCTCGGTGTCGAGAAGACGGAGCGGGGTTTCTCCTCCCAGGGCCCGGTTGGGCCGCTGCATCCAGGCGGCCGCCCGCTCCGGCGACGCGAGCACGTGGCGCGCCCGTGCGACGACCCGCGCGACCCGCACCAGCCTGTCCGACTCGGTCGGCTTGAGAAGGCCCTGCTTGCGGCGGACCCTCGTGGACTTCGGCAGGTCCAGCACCTCGCCGAGCTCCTTCAGGCTCACTGCGAGCAGCAGCGCGACGTGCTCGTAGCTCGCGTAGGGCAGACCGTCGCGAATGCGCCGGCGCAGCCCCTCGCTGTCGCGCACGCGGCCCGCCGATGGTCTTGCTCCCTCCCAGGACCTCGACGATCTCGGCGGTGGGATCCACACGTTCCTCCTGGTACTCAATGTAGTGCCATCTGGGCATCCGAGCAAACCTGAGCCGGGCGCGAGAGAACCGCGACCAGCCACTTCCAGCCCTCTCGACAACCCTGCGCGACGCTGGGCGAGGCTCCCAGCTCGTGATCGGCCGGCGTTCCCGGCCGCGTACCCCTCTCCCCCGTCGCCCAGGCCGTGCCCGGCCGGACGTACGGTGGTCGATTGACCCGCAAGTCCGCCGGCGCTAGCATTCGTCCGGCTGCTGACCCATTTGTGACAGTACCGAAGGAGGAGACCATGGTGTCCGGACGTTCCCCCCGCGCCGTCCTCGCTCTTCTCGTCACCATCACCTTCGCCGCGGCGGCTACCGCCGCCATCCCCGGCACCGACGTGGTCGTGCCCGCGGCCGCCCGCATCCAGGGGCTCGGCGACCCGCCCTCGCAGTACTACACGACGCTGTGGCTCACCAACCGCTCCGCCACGGCCTCGACCACCCTGTACGATCGAGCTCTACCGGCGCGGCGCCGCCGCCAACCCCGCCGCGTCCGCCACGGTGACGCTGGCCCCCGGCCAGACGGAGCGCATCGACAACTGCGTCGAGCGCCTCTTCGGCCTCACCGGGACCGCCGGCTCCCTCCGCATCCGGTCGAGCCAGCCCGTCCTTGCCTCCACCCGCACCTACGACCTGCCGCCGGGCGGCACGGAGAAGGACACGACCGGTCTGTACTTCGCCGGCGTGCCCGTGGAGCTGGCAATTGGGGAGGGCCAGACCAGCGTGGTCCAGGGCGTCGCCCAGGACGGCGAGGCCCGCTCCAACTTCGGCCTGGTCGAGATCGCCGGGGAGCCCGTCACCGTGCGTGCGGTGCTCCGCGACGCCATGGGGACCGAGCTGGCCAGCCGGTCGTACGACCTCCCCGCCTACGGGCAGATCCAGGAGCCCGTCACGGCAATCGGTCCGGCGGTCGAGGGCGATTCCAACGCGGTGCTCGAGATCTCGGTGACGTCCGGGACCGGGAAGGTCGTCGCCTACGGCACCCAGAACATGAACGCCTCCCAGGACGGCGCCGGCTTCGAGATGGCCTATCCGGAGAACTGGGTGACCGCCGTCAATGGCCTCAAGGGGAACGTCACCCTGCAGGCCGGCGAGAACGTCCGGATCGGCACCGAGCCGGCGGCCTCGGCGGCCGACGGCAGCGGCGCCGCCGGCGTGATCACGATCTCGGCGCCGGGCGTGGTGGGCCCGACCGGACCGGCGGGCGTGACCGGTCCCGCCGGCGTCACCGGTGCGCCAGGCGAGACGGGACCGCGGGGCTTCACGGGCGCCACGGGTCCACGAGGGTACGTAGGCGCCACCGGCCCCGTCGGACCGGTCGGAGCTGCCGGTCCGGCCGGCGACACCGGCGCGGCGGGCGCGACGGGACCGCAGGGGCTGACGTGGCAGCAGGCGTGGCAGGCCGGCACCGCATACGCCCCCCACGACGCCGTGAGCTACGACGGCTCGAGCTACGTGAGCCTGCAGGCCGACAACCTGGGCAACCCTCCGGATTCGAGCCCCGCCTGGTGGAGCCTGCTCGCGCGGATGGGCGCCGCGGGAACGACCGGGGCGACCGGGCCGTCGGGTCCCACCGGCGCAACCGGCGCCGCCGGGCTCACGGGAACGACCGGTGCGACCGGGGCCACGGGACCCAGCGGCCCGACCGGGGCCCGGGGCCTGACGTGGCAGCAGGAATGGCAGGCGGGAACGACCTACGCCGCGGACGACGCGGTGAGCCGCCTGGGCTCGGCGTACGTGAGCCTGGCCGACGGCAACCAGGGCAGTCCGCCGGAGACCAGTCCCTCGGCATGGGGCCTCCTCGCGCAGGCGGGCGCGGAAGGGCCGGAGGGGCCCACAGGGCCCGAGGGCGCGACAGGCGCGGCCGGCGCGACCGGTGAAACCGGTGCAACGGGTGCAACGGGTGCAACGGGCGCCACAGGCCTACTCCCCGCCGGTTCGGCGGCCGGCGTCACACCGTACTGGGACGGCACGCAGTGGGTCACGGGAAGCACCAACCTCTACAACAACGGTGGCAACATCGGCATGCACCTCGGGACCGGCACGCAGCCCAGAGCAGGCCTCGAGGTCGGCGGCACCGACGGCCTGGTCGTGAGGGGAACCGTCAATCAAGGCTCGGTGCAGGCGCTGGGCGCCGGGGTGCGGATGCAGTGGTATCCGCGCAAGGGTGCCTTCCGCGTCGGCAACGCGGAGACGACCTGGTGGGACGACGACGGGAGCTCCACACCCCACCTCGCCCTCTACTCGATCGCAATGGGATACCAGCCGAGGGCCTCGGGAGTCGCCTCCACCGCGATCGGTGCGTACAACAAGTCGACCGGCGACTATTCCCTCACCCTGGGCTCGTACAACACGGCCAGCGCCTCCCACGCCATCGCGATCGGCACGCAGGTCTACGCAACGGGCATCTACTCCATCGCGATGGGCGCCGGTGCCGACACCAACGGCAAGGACGGCGCCGTGGTGATCGGCGACGACTCCTACTTCTCGACGACGTACGCTCCCAACGACAACTCCATCAGCATGCGCTTCGCCGGCGTTTACTCCGGAGACAAGGCCTACCAGTTCTTCACGGACACCCTCTCCTCGACCGGCGTCTACATGAACAGGGGCGCCGGCGGATGGACGGCGGTGTGCACCCGGGACGCGAAGGAGAACTTCTCCCCCGTGGACGGCGAGTGGATCCTCGACCGGATCCGCGAGCTTCCCGTCACGGAGTGGAACTACAAGGCCGGGGATCCGTCGGTCAAGTACATCGGCCCCGTGGCCGAGGACTTCTGGGATGCGTTCCACCTCAACGGCGATGACAACAAGGGGATCAACTCGGTCAGCATCGACGGGGTGAACATCGCGGGCGTCAAGGCCCTGGAGAAGCGCACGAGCCTCCAGAGGGAGAGGATCGACGCTCAGGAGGCCAGGATCGCGGCACAGCAGGAGGAGATCGAGGCGCTCAAGACGCGTCTGGCGCGGCTGGAGGGACTGCTCGAGAAACGGCGGTAGGCCGTGCCCAGTCATGGCCACGGGTCCTCCCCGTCGTCCTCGCCGCAGCGCGTGCCGGGCGACCCCGTGACCGAAGCTCCGGCCCCCGGCTCCGGAGCAGGGGGCCGGAGGCGCCGGCGACGGCCCCACGGCGCCGCCCAGCGGCGCGAGCGGAGCGCGCTTCACGGCCGTCCTCCACCGCAGGGGACCCCTCGCCCCGCTACCGCTCCCTCGGTCCGGCGGTCCCCGCGCCCTCGTCTCTCGCGAGATCCCCGGCTCCGGACCGCGACGCCCGGACTGCGCGCCGGTGGAATTTCCCGGCGGCGCTCGGGGTCGAGCTCCAGCAGGAGGTGCGCGATGAACGCTGACGGGGCCTGTCCCCACCTCAAGGCCATCACCGAGGTCAAGGGGCCCGCGCGGCGGGTGTGCGAGGAGTGCGTGAAGACGGGCTCGCGCTGGGTCCACCTGCGGACGTGCCAGGAATGCGGCGTGACGCTGTGCTGCGACAGCTCCCCGAACCGCCACGCCACGGCCCACGCCCACGCCTCCGGACACCCGGTCATCGCCTCGGCGGAACCCGGCGAGCGCTGGCTGTACTGCTACCCCGACGACCTCACCGCGGAGTACTGAGGACACCCGCGGGACGCGCCGGCGGGCGATGCGGCCGCCGCTCGCCCTGGCGGCCGCCCCCCGGGCTCACCGCCGCCGCGGCGAGCCGTCCTCCTCCGGGACGGGCGTGCCGGACACCGGCGCCTTCAGCCGCGCCGCCGTGCCTGCCAAGGCGACGAACTCGGCGACGCCGGCGTCGCCCGGGAACTCCGGCGAGAGCCGCTGGGCGCGGCGGAACACGTCGTCGAGGCTCCCGTCCTTCGCCCAGTACGAGCCCTTGAGGATCTCCGCGAGCTCGGCGACCAGCGAGGCCAGGCGCAGCGACGGCGAGGCCGCGTCCCAGCTCGGCGCAAAATCGCGCAAGCGGACCTCGTGCGAGGTCTCCACGAACGCCTGGCCGTCCGCCGGGCGGTAGCGCAGGCGCAGCGTCGCGGCAGGCTCGCCCTTTGCCGGGTGCTCGGCCGCAGCTTGACCTCGTAGAGCGCCGTGACCGCGTGGCCGGCGCCGATCTCGCCGGCGTCGACCGTGTCGTCGCGGAAGCGCTCGTCGGCACGTCCCGGTTCTCGTAGCCGATCAGCCGGTAGCGCGCCACGACCCTCGGGATCGAACTCCACCTGCACCTTGGCGTCGCGCGGCGATGGTCTGGAGCGTGCCGGTCAGGTTCTCGACGAACACCCGCCGGGCCTCCTCCAGGCTGTCGACGTAGGCGTAGCGCGCCGTCGCCGCGGTCGGCGAGCTGTTCCATGAGCACGTCGTTGTAGTTGCCCATGCCGAAGCCCACGGTGGTCAGCTCGATGCCCCGCTTCGCCTCGTCGCCGATGCGGGCGAGGATCGACTCCGGCGCCGGTGCGGCCGACGTTGGCGACGCCGTCCGAGCACAGGATGACCCGGTTGACCGCGCCGCGGCGGAACGCCCGTGCCGCGACAGTCGTAGCCCAGCACGAGCCCTTCCTCTGCGTTGGTCGACCCGCCCGGGGCGAGGCGGCCGATGGCGGCGCGGACCTCCTCCCGGTCCGGGGTCGGCTCGAGCAGCACCCGCCCGCGGGAGCCGTAGACCACCAGGGCCACCTCGTCGTCCGGCCTCAGCTGGTCGAGCAGCGCGTACAGAGCGCGCTTGACCAGGCCGAGGCGGTCCTCCCGGGCCATGGAGCCCGACACGTCGACGACGAAGGTCAGCACAGCGGGCTTGCGGTGCGCGGTGTCGATCTCCCGGGCCCGATGCCGAAACGCAGCACCCGGTAGCGGTCACCCTTCGCGAACGGTGTCGGCGCGCCTTCCGCCGTGATGGCGAAGTCCCCCCGGCGGGGCGGCCGGTCCCCGTAGTGGAAGGAGTTGAGGAACTCCTCCACGCGCACGGAGGCCGGGTCGGGGAGGTTGCCGTCGTCGAGGTAGCGCCGCGCGATGGTATACGAGGCCGTGTCGACGTCGAGCCCGAAGGTGGACAGCGCGTCGTCCTCGGTGTCGATGAACGGGTTCACGCCGTAGTGCTCGAAGAAGACGTCGCCGTAGGGCCGGCCGTTGGGCTCCGCGGTGCCGCCGGTGGAGGGTGGGACGGCGCCCGGAGACCGCGGCGCCCGGCCGTACTTCTTGCCCTCGGGTCCTGCCGCTCCCCGCGGGGCGACGAGGACCAGCTGCTCGTGGCGGGCCGTGCCACCTACCCGTGGTGCCTCGGGGACGCCAAAAGGCGCTTGATCGGACTGCGACGCAGGACCCGACCCGGCCTGGGCGATGGTCTCAGCTGAAGCCAGCGTACGCATCTGCAGCGCCAGCGATGCCACGGTGGCCTCGCCCACGTGGAAGGCCTGGCGACGGACCGCTCTGTAGCCGGCGAGCTCCGCGGTCATCACGTAGCTTCCCGGCACCACGTCCTTGAAGACCGCGACGCCCCTGCCGTCCGTGGAGGCCGTCCGCCTTGACGGTGTCGCTCCGTCGGTGCGCAGGAGATCCACCGTGGCGCCCGGCAGTCCGGCGCCCGACTCGTCGATGACGGTCACCTGCAGCGTGTGGGCCTGCAACTGGACCCGCGCCGCCAGACCGGCGCCGGACGCGGCAGCGGCCACCGCCTGGGCCGCGGGAGGACCGGCCGGCGCGGCGCGCCGTCGCGGGGTCTCGGCAGGCGGCTCGCCCGCGGCGGACAGGCGATCATCCTTCGAACGCGCCCGCGCCTGAGCGGCGTCGCCCTTCTCCCCCTTCTTCGCGGACCGCTCCATCGCCGCAGGCGGTGCCGGCAGGGCCCGCCGCGCCGCGGGCGCGGAGGCCACCTCCGGGACGGCGCCCGGGAGACCTGGGCTCAGCACGCGCCAGGCGACGAGACCGCTGCCCGCGACGATCACGACGCCGGCCGCCGCCAGCAGGACACGCCGGCCCGTCCGGAAAAGCCGTTCGTCCCGTCCGGCGCCGCCGCGCGAGCCCCGCGACGGCAGCTCGTCGGGAATCTCCGCCTTGATCCGCGCCGCCAGGTCCGCCGGCGGCCGCGGTGCCTCGTCTTCGGCCATAAGCCGCTCGATCCCGTTGTCGTCGATGCGCCTCATCTCACACCTCCGCCAGGGCGCCCGCGAGCAGCGCCATCGCCTTGCGCAGCCGCTTGCGCACGGCCACCTCGCTGACCCCCTCGGCGAGCGCGATCTCGCGGGCGGGGAGGTCTCCCCAGTAGCGGGCGGCGACGCAGAACCGGAGCGTGTCCGGCAGCGCCGCCACGGCCCTCCGGAGCCGTCTCGCGGCCTCCGCCTCCCCGGCCTCCTGCTCCGGTCCGGGGCCGGGGTGGACCGCCGTCGCGGCCACCTCGTCCTCGAGGGGCTGCAGCGGCCGGGGCCGGCGCGCGTGGTTCAGGAACGTGGTGTGGGCAATGCGGTACAGCCAGGTCGAGAAGCGGGCCCGGCCGGAGAAACCCGCCAGGCCCGCCCACGCGCGGCGGTAGGTCTCCTGGGTCAGCTCGGCGGCCGTCTCGACGTCGCCGTCGCACAGACGGATCAGCAGGCCGTAGATGCGGCGGTAGGTCACCTCGACGAGCCGCTCGGCGGCCTCCCGGTCGCCCTCCACCACCCGCCCGGTGAGCCGGACCTCCTCGTCGTCGTCGCGGTCCATCGCGCCCTCCCAGCGTCTCCGCCCTTCCTGGATGATCGCGCTCATGACACTTTAGACACACGACCGCGGCGGAACGAAACCCGGCGTCCACATCGAGCCCGCGCGGAGCCTGCCCTCCTCGACCGCCCTCCAGCCCGCCCCGTGCTCGCCACGCGTCCGGCGATCCGCACGATCTCGTCCGCCGGAGCGGCCTCCCGCCGCGGGGGACCAGAGCCGGCGGACGCGGTAAGCTCGAGGCGGAAAGGCCCCGGTCGGCCGCGCCGCACCGCCACCGCGCCGGGATGCGGTCCGGGCCCCCCCGGGGGCGCGAGGAGCGTGGGATGCTGCATGTGTACGTCGATGCCGATGCGTGTCCGGTCAAACAGGAGGTCTTCCGCGTCGCGGGACGCTACGGCCTGAAGGTGACGCTCGTGGCCAACTCCTGGATGCGCGTGCCGGACGATCCGGCGATCCGGCTGAAGGTCGTCGGCGGCGGCCTCGACGCCGCGGACGACTTCATCGCCGACCACGCGGAGCCCGGGGATGTCGTGATCACGGCTGACATCCCCCTCGCCGGCCGATGCCTGCGGGCAGGGGCGTCGGTCATCGGCACCGGCGGACGACCGTTCACGGAGGCCAACATCGGTCAGGTCCTGGCCACCCGCGACCTGCTGGCCGACCTTCGTGGCGCCGGCGAGCAGACCGGCGGCCCGGCGCCGCTGACGCAGCGTGACCGATCGCGCTTCCTGCAGCAGCTCGACGAGACGGTCCAGTCGATCCTCCGCCGCCTGCGCTCCACCTCCCGCTGAAGCGCCCCGGTCGCCGGGGCCTCATCGTCCCTACCGGGCCCGTCGGCGTGACGTTCGGGAGGTGACGCCGGAGCGGGCCGCACCGGACGGCCACCTCTTTGGGCTCCACACAAGAAGGAACGGGAACCGCGCGAAGCAGGGCGATTCCCACCTCCATCAGCCCGGCGGCCCCGCCGCCGCCCGGGCGTCCGGCCTCTTCCCTACTCCCCTGACAGCGTGGCCTCGGTCTCGCGGATCCCGGCGAGCAGCCAGTTCCGCTCGATGGAGTTGCGGCTCGCGGCCCGCAGCGCCCGCAGGGAGGCGAGCCTCACCTCCAGGGCGCCCCTGTGACCGGGTTCGCCCGCCAGGACAACGTCCGTGAGGTGGAGCGCCTTGACGTGCGAACCCCCGGCCGCCAGCGCCGCCGCCCGCTTCGCGACGGCGTCCGCCCCCCCGGCCATGGCGACGAGATCGGGATCGACGGCGGCGGAGGGCTCCGCGTACATCGAGGCCGGGTTGCCGTCGAACCAGCCGGCGTAGCCCTCGAAGATGCCGCGCACCGTCCAGTCCACGCGGCCGAAGAACTGGGGCATGGCGAGCTCATCGGGAAGCACGATCTCGCGCATGAGCGTATGGACGTCCTTGCCGGCGTTCATGCCGGCCACGGTGGCGTCGTGCACCCAGGCGAGAGCGTCGCGGTAGCGGGTGAGCTCGCGGCGCACCCGCTCCTTCCCGACCACCGGCTCGCCGTGACCGGGAAAGAGATAAGCCGGCTCCCGTCTGAGGGCCGCGTCGAGGGCGCCAAGGTAGTCCAGCGCCCATCTCGGCTGGCTCCCGCGCAGCGTCGAGGTGTTCGGGAACGACGTGTAGAAGTTGTCGGCGATGAAGGCGGCCTCGAGCTCGGGGATCCACACCAGCGCGGTGTCAGGGGTCTCGCCCCCGGTGTGGATCATCTCCACGTGGAGGTCGCCGACGGTGAGGACGTGGCGGTCGGAGAACGTCACCGTGACCTCCACCGGCGTGCTCCGCGGAGCGACGTCCTCCCGGGTCGCCGTCCTCCCCTGCTGCGCCGCCGTGCGCCTCCCGAGGAATCCCGCCAGGCGGTCCTCGTAGCGGAGGAACGCCGCGTGCTCCCGCTGGGCGACCACCGGCACGGTGCGCTCTCCCTGCCAGCTCGCGATGCCCGCCCGGTGGTCCCTGTGCGCATGCGTGAGGACGATCGCCGCCAGGGGGTGAGTCTCCGCGAGGGCGCGGAAGGGGCTCGCCGCATACGACGCGCCGGCCGGATCGATGAGGACCGAGGCTCCCGGGGTGAGGACGAGGTACGCGTTGGAGTCGTGCTCGTCGCGGTAGATGCGCTCGGTGACGGCGAGCCGCCGGAGCCAGGCGCCCGCCAGCCAGCGGCGCAGGTCCTCACCGGCGGGGACGATGTCGAGGAAGTCGGTGCGCTGGTCCCAGTCGTCCTCGTAGATGAGCGCTTCGACGTCGTCCAGGCGCACCGCCCTCCTGTCCGCGGGAAGCTCCTCGTGGAGGTTGAGCGGGTAGCCGCACTCGGCGGGGAGGGCGACCCGTTCGGAGGCGGAGGTGCGGGCGGCGATGACGGCCGAGAGCACCGCCTGGTGAAGGAAGATCTTGTGCAGCGCGTCGGGACATGCCGCCTTCTGGTACCCGCCGTCCTCGACGAAGCGGGTCAGCAGCCTCGCCCACTCGCGGCAGACACCGCGCGCCGGGTCGAAGGCGATGACCTCGGAGTTGTAGTACGCCCGCACGGCCTCGCCCGTCGAGTAGACCTGCACCTCGGGCACCGCCCCGGCCTCGACCCCGGCCGCCTGGTAGAGGGGGCCCCAGAAGCCGTCCGGAGCGTCCCCCGGCGACTGGCCGATCGCGTTCTTCTTGAAGACCGGCTTGAGCGCCACGGACGCTCCGCCACCGAGGACAAGATGCACCGGCGGCGCCAGGATCAACGTCTCCGCGTCCATCCAGACCAGCGTGCCGGCGGCGTCCGCCACCAGCCCCTCGACCTGTGCCGCCGCGTACGCCTTGGCGGCCAGCGGGTAGCGGCGCGCCGACTCCGGGGCCTCGAGGGGCAGGACCGTGGCCCCCAGCGCCCCGGCGCGGGCGCATGCGAAGCGCTCCGGGTCGGCGGTGACAACGTACACGGGGGCGTCTCGGTACGGCCCCGCGAACGCGCGGATGCTCTCCACGAGGGTGGTGGCGCTGCGCTCCTGGGCGCCGCCGGCGACCACGGTGGCGAACACCAC
Source organism: uncultured Acidobacteriota bacterium (assembly GCA_963751245.1). Taxonomy (GTDB): domain Bacteria; phylum Acidobacteriota; class Thermoanaerobaculia; order Thermoanaerobaculales; family Thermoanaerobaculaceae; genus CAVVTR01. The sequence goes on from CAVVTR010000008.1 coordinate 94,899, forward strand.
GGGGCGGGCGGGCGCGGCGTGCACGAGGGCCGTGCTGCTCAGGGCCGCGACGGTAAGAAGGGTGGCGACACGAGGGACCATGGAAGTCTCCGATCCTTCCGGTTCCTACGTGTGCGGCCGTGCGGGGTTGCGGGGTTGCACCGGGGCGGGTCATCTGAGACCGCGACAGGAGCTGTCTCCGGTCCAGAGAACTGCCACCCCCGTGTTACCCCGGAGACTCCAGAGAGTCACAAACTTCCGTACGCTGGTGCCGGAGGTGGGATTCGAACCCACACACCCTTGCGGATACGGGATTTTGAGTCCCGCGCGTCTGCCATTCCGCCACTCCGGCAGTGCGGTGGAGTTTAGCAGAGAGATCCTGAGAAGCATCAGACGCGACGGGGCGGGAGGGGGATGGCGGAGGGGGGACGGCGGCCGGGAGGGGGAAAGCCAGATGCCTTTCCTCGCGTCTGATTCCGCCACTCCGGCAGTGCGGTGGAGTTTAGCAGAGAGATCCTGAGAAGCATCAGACGCGACGGGGCGGGAGGGGGATGGCGGAGGGGGGACGGCGGCCGGGAGGGGGAAAGCCAGATGCCTTTCCTCGCGTCTGATTCCGCCACTCCGGCAGTGCGGTGGAGTTTAGCAGAGAGATCCTGAGAAGCATCAGACGCGACGGGGCGGGAGGGGGACGGCGGAGGGGGGACGGCGGCCGGGAGGGGGAAAGCCAGATGCCTTTCCTCGCGTCTATTCCGCCACTCCGGCAGTGCGGTGGAGTTTAGCAGAGAGATCCTGAGAAGCATCAGACGCGACGGGGCGGGAGGGGGACGGCGGAGGGGGGACGGAGGCCGGCCTCCTCCAACGCAGAAGCACCGCGGGATTCAGCCCGCCACCCGCGACTACGCCTGCTCCCACCCCGCGGGCGGCGGCGGTGTTGCGGGGGCGCGGACCGAGGTGTGACGGTCAAGTACAATCGGGGCATGGCAACGACCGTGGAGCAGATCGGCACCGCCCTGGCGAGCGGCTACCCCCTCGTCGTGGTCCTCTCCCCAGAGGAGGAGCGCATCGAGCGGCTCCTCCAGCGCTTCGCCGCCGGCGCCAAGCCGCAGCCGCTGCCGGTGACGGCGTGGAACTGCGTGGACGGCTTCATCGGCGACAACAGCCCGGGCGAGCTTCGCGACGAGCTGGAGGCGCTGGCGTGGGTCGGGAAGGACGCCCCCCGAGGGTTCTACGTGTTCAAGGACCTGCACACCTTCCTGGCCGGCAACCGCGCGGTGCTGCGGCGCCTCCGGGACACCGCCGCGGCGATCCGCAACACCGGGCGGTTCATCTTCATGCTGGCGCCGGAGCTGGAGATCCCCGAGGAGCTCAAGCCGCTCTCCTACCTGGTGTCGTCGCCGTTCCCCGACGATGCGGAGGTCACGGCCGCGGTGACCGCCGTGACCCAGCAGGCCCGCCGCGCCATCGAGGCGGCCACGATGGAGAAGCTGGTGGGCGCGCTGCGCGGGATGAGCCTGCTGGAGGTGGAGCACCTGCTGCACCGCCTCATCTCCCGCCACCCCGCCTTCGACGAGGCGTTCATGGCCGCCGTGCTGGCCGAAAAGGAGCAGGTGATGCGCAAGGAGGGGGTGCTGGAGTTCGTGCCCCCCGACCGCGCCCTCGAGGACCTGGGCGGACTCGACCAGCTCAAGAAGTGGGTCCGCCAGCGCGCCACGCTGTTCACCCCCGACGCCCTGGCCAAGGGGTTGCCCCGCCCCAAGGGGATCCTGCTGATGGGCATGTCCGGGTGTGGCAAGTCATTGGCGGTCAAGGTCATCGCCCACAACTGGAAGCTCCCGCTGTTCCGCCTCGACATGGCCACCGTGTTCGCCGGCGTGCGCGGTACCCCCGAGTGGGTGTTCCACCGCGCCCTCGAGGCGGTGGAGGCGGTGGCACCGGCGGTGCTGTGGATCGACGAGATCGAGATGGGCGTGGCCGGCTACTCGGAGGGCCAGACCGGCTCGTTGACCCGCATCTTCTCCACGTTCCTGACGTGGATGCAGGAGCACCGGGCCGACGTGTTCATCGCCGCCACCGCCAACCGCATCAATCTGCTGCCCGCCGAGGTGATCCGCAAAGGGCGCTTCGACCAGGTGTTCTTCGTGGAGCTGCCCAACGAGGAGGAGCGCAAGGAGATCCTCGGGATCCACCTGCGCAAGCAGGCGCTGGACCCCGCCCGCTACGACCTCGTGCTGCTGGCGTCGGCGACGCGGGGCTGGAACGGCGCGGAGATCGAGACGGCGGTGGTCTCGGCGCGGATCGGCTGCCACGCCGAGGGCCGTGACGTGGAGGAACGCGACCTGCTGACCTCGATGGGCCAGATCGTCCCGCTGTCCACCACCATGTCCGAGCAGATCAAGGCGATCCGCTCGTGGGCCCGCACCCGGGCGATGACGGCCTCCACCCCCGAACGCCCCGAGATGTGAGGCGGGCCGCCGCCGCGGCTCACTCCTGCGAACCGCCGGACCCCGGCACGGCCCCGGTGCCGGGCCTGTTCGCGACGACGGTGTCGGTGGCCAGGATGAGGGCGGCGCCGTCGGTGGGCAGCGCAAGGGTGGCCGTGCACGGCCGGGGCCGCGGGCCGCCGTGGGAGGCGATGAGCTGCAGCACCCAGCGCTCCTCGCTGCGGCGCGCGTAGGCGAGGTGCCGTCCCGCCCGGGGCGACGCCACGCAGAAGGCGATCTCGCCCTCGGACGTGTTGGCGAAGCCAGCGAGAACGGTGACTCCGCCGTCGGTGCTGGTGAGGGTGCCGGTCTTGGCCACCACGGCGGTGGCGGCGTCGCCGTGGGCGAGCTTGGGGAAGAACCGCGTGACCGTGCCGGGGCCGCACCCGGCCACAGGCAGCACGTCCGCCACCTCGAGCCCGTGGCGCCGGCAGGTCTCCCGGAACGCCCGCAGCAGGCGTACCACCAGCCGAGGCGTGAGGCGGTTGGTGCCGAGGCCGGACAGGGTATCGAGATGGATCCCGCCGGAGAGGTCGTCCAGGCGACTGGTGAGGTGCGCGGCGAGAGCGTCGGCCGATCCGAGGAGCAGGCCGAGGCGCTCGATGTCGTTGTTGGAGTACGTGTCGAAGCGGTGCAGCACGTCGAGGAGCGGCTTGGAGCGGTGGACCAGCAGCAGGGACCCGGAGCCCGCGTCGGCGGTCATGCCGACGCCGCCGAGGACCCGGACCCGGGGCGGCCTGCGGGGGTCGAGTCCGCGCCGGATGGCGCACTCCTCCCACTCGCGCCGCATCCCCGCGCTCCAGCGCCGGGAGTCGAGGGCGCGCCGCAGGCGCTCCGCCATGCGCAGCCCCCGCTTCAACGGGTCGCTGAGGGTGCCCTCGGAGCCGTTTTCCCAGCCGATCCAGAAGTCCTTGTCGACCTTGAGCGCGCCGGTGACCGTGCGCAGTCCGGCCCGGTTGAGAGCCGCCGCGACCAGGAAGGCGTTCTCGGACTGGAAGTCGGGGTCGCCGCCGCCCTGCACGACGAGATCGCCGTCCAGCGTCCCCTCTTCCGTGCCCACCGTGCCGCGGGCCACGAACCGGGTCTCCCAGCGGAAGTCCGGACCGAGGTTCTCCAGGGCCCACATGGAGGTGGCGACCTTGACCACGGACGCGGGGTTGATCTCCTCGTCGGCGCCGTCGGAGCCCACCTCCCCCCCGTCGAGCATCTCCGCCTGGTAGACCAGGGGCGCCGAGCGGACGCTCCGGGGCCGGTGCGACCGGCTCCTCGCGGCGGCGGGGGCGGCCTCCACGGAAAGCGCGGCACACAGGATTGACAGGAGAATCCCACCGTACGAGGAGAGCCGGTTCACGGGAGCCGATTGTACACTGCGGGCGGCGTGTCATCCATCGCTCACGCCCCGGGGGGAAGCCGTGAAGAGCATCGACGAGTTCATCCGCGAGCGCCGGGAGCTGAGCCAGGCGGTCCTCGACCGCGAGCACCTCGGCATCAGGAGGTTCTTCAACCTCGACGAGGCCGCGTACAGGGACGGCGCGCTGCCGGGACGCGCCAAGGAGCTGTGCGGCCTGGTGGCGTCGCTGGTGCTGCGCTGCGACGACTGCGTCGACTACCACCTCATCCAGTGCGTGAAGGCCGGCTGGAGCGACGACGAGATCGTGGACGCGCTCAACGTCGGCCTCGTCGTGGGCGGGTCCATCGTCATCCCGCACCTGCGCCGCGCCGTGGCGTTCCTCGCTCAGGCGCGCGCTCGCGGCGACATGAACGTGTGACGCCGCTCACACGGGCCGCGTTCCTCGGCACGGCGGCCACGGCCCCGTGCCCTGCGGCCGCCGCCCCGGCCCGCGCCTGACACGGTCCGGAACTGCCTCGCCGGCCCCCATCGTGCCTCGACACCGGCGCAGCCGCCCCCGGCCGCGCCATCCCAGGCCCCGCAGCGGGCTCCCCGCCCCGGGCCGGGCGGCCGTTCATGCCGTCGTGACGCCGGACGCGGGAAGTCTCGCCGACGTCGCGTGGTTTGTCCACATGATGAGTGCTTCCAGAAGACAGGCCACGAAGGCGGTTTCAGGAGGGATCGACCCGTGAGAGTCGGCACGCCGAGGGAACGAGCGGAACACGAGGCCCGCGTCGCGCTGGTGCCCGACGCCGTGAAGCGTCTGGCCGGCAAGGGCATCGAGGTCGTGGTGGAGGCGGGTGCGGGTCTCGGGGCCGGCCACGCCGACTCGGAGTACGAGTCCGCCGGCGCTACCGTCACCGCGAGCACCGACGAGGTCTGGGCTGCCGAAGTGGTGGTCAAGGTGCTCCCTCCCCTGCCGGAGGAGATCGGGCGCCTGCGCGAGGGCCAGGTCCTCGTCGCCATGCTGCAGCACCTTTCCCGTCCGGACCTGGTGAGCGCCCTGGCCGAGCGGGGGGTCTCGGCGTTCGCCATGGACTGGATGCCCCGCATCACCCGGGCCCAGGACATGGACGCGCGCAGCTCCATGAGCACGGTCCAGGGGTACAAGGCGGTGTTGCTGGCAGCCGACGCCCTGCCCCGCGTCATGCCGATGCTGATGACCGCCGCCGGCACCCTCGCCCCGGCCCACGTCCTGGTGCTGGGGGCGGGCGTCGCCGGCCTGTCCGCCATCGCCACCGCCCGCCGCCTCGGCGCCGTGGTGGAGGGGTTCGACGTCCGGCCCGCCACGCGGGAGCAGGTGGAGAGCCTCGGCGCGCGGTTCGTGGCCATGGACACGGCCGTGGAAGGAACCCAGGACGCCCAGGGCTACGCGAGGGCGCAGAGCGACGAGGTGCTCGAGCTGGAGCGGCAGACCATCTCCAAGCGCCTGCCCTCCAGCGACGTTGTGATCACGACGGCCCTCATCCCCGGCAAGGAGCCGCCGCTGCTGCTCACCGCCGGCATGGTGCGGACCATGCGCCGGGGCTCGGTCGTGGTGGACCTCGCCGCCTCCTCGGGGGGCAACTGCGAGCTGACCCGCTCCGGCGAGTCCGTCGTCGAGGGGGGCGTCACCGTGATCGGCTACACAGACCTCGAGAGCCGCGTGGCGGCGCACTCCAGCCAGATGTACGCGCGCAACGTGGCCAACTTCCTGCTGCACCTGGTGCGCGAGGGCAAGCTGGAGCTCGACATGGACGACGAGATCGTCCGCTTCCCCCTCGTCGCCCACGCGGGGCGGGTGGTTACCGACACTCCGCAGGGAGGCGCGTGATGGAATCCCTGGTGATGCTCCTGACGGTCTTCGTCCTCGCGGTGTTCGTGGGCTTCGAGATCATCTCCAAAGTCCCCCCGCTGCTTCACACTCCGCTGATGTCCGGCTCCAACGCGATCTCCGGGGTCACGGTGCTGGGGTCCATCATCGCCGCCGGCGCCGCCGTCTCCGCGCACATGCGCTGGCTCGGCTTCGTCGCGCTGGTGCTGGCGATGATCAACGTCGTCGGGGGCTTCCTGGTGACCCACCGGATGCTCCGGATGTTCACGCGGCGCGGGCCGAAGAAGGGCTGACGGGGGCGCACGATGCTGAACCTCGCCTACCTCGTGGCCGCGGTGATGTTCATCGTGGGCCTTCGCCTCCTCTCCTCCCCGCGCACGGCGCCCATGGGCAACCTCATCGGCGCCCTGGGCATGGCCCTGGGCATCAGCGCCACCCTGGTGGCCGGCGGCGTGCTGGACTTCGCCACCGTGGTGGCGGGCCTCGTGCTGGGCTCCCTCCTCGGCGCGGTCCTCGCCTACACCGTGAAGATGACGGCGATGCCCGAAATGGTCGCCCTGCTCAACGGGTTCGGCGGCGCCGCCTCGGCCCTCGTGGCGTCCGCGGAGCTGGTCCGCCTGGAGAGCACGACGGCCACCGGCGACATGACCACCCTCGTCTCCATCGCTCTGTCCCTGCTCATCGGCTGGGTGACGTTCACGGGCAGCGCGGTCGCGTTCCTGCGCCTGCGCGAGTGGGTCCTCGGCGGCCGGCCCACGGTGTTCCCCGGCCAGCACGTCCTCAACCTTCTGCTGTTCGCCGGCGCCGTGGCCATGGGGGTGCTCCTCGTACGCACGCCGGTGACCGGACTGCCCTTCTACCTGCTCTCCGGCGGCGCGGCGCTCCTCGGCGTGCTGCTGGTGATTCCCATCGGCGGCGCCGACATGCCGGTGGTGATCTCCCTGCTGAACTCCTACTCCGGCATGGCGGCCTGCGCCACCGGCTTCGTGCTCTCCAACAACGGCCTGATCATCGCGGGCGCCCTGGTCGGCGCATCGGGGATCATCCTCACGCAGATCATGTGCAAGGCCATGAACCGGTCGCTGACAAACGTGCTCTTCGGCGGTTTCGGCCAGGCGCCGGCGGCGCCGGCGGCGGGCTCACCGGCCGCCGCGGCACGTCCCGTGCGCAGCGGCGACGCCGAAGAGGCGGCCATGATCTTCGACGCCGCGCGCACCGTGGTGATCGTTCCGGGGTACGGGATGGCCGTGGCCCAGGCGCAGCACGCTGTGAAAGAGCTGGCCGACGCGCTCAAGGCCAGGGACGTCGACGTGAAGTACGCGATCCACCCGGTGGCCGGCCGCATGCCGGGCCACATGAACGTCCTCCTCGCCGAGGCCAACGTGCCCTACGAGGACCTCTGGGAGCTCGACGCCGTCAATCCGCTCTTCGCCGAGACCGACGTGGCTCTCGTTGTCGGTGCCAACGACGTGGTCAACCCCGCGGCACGGAACGATTCGACGAGCCCCATCTTCGGGATGCCCGTCCTGGAAGTGGACAGGGCCCGCACCGTGATGGTCTGTAAGCGTTCCCTCAACCCCGGCTTCGCGGGGATCGACAACGAGCTGTACTATCTGGACAACACCATGATGCTCTTCGGGGACGCGAAGAAGACGATGCTGGCACTGGCGGAAGCGCTCAAGAACAGGTAGGATCGTCGCGAGTCCCGAAGGCCTGTCGAGGTGGATAGCAATTTTCGAGGAGCACGGGGATCGCAACTGGAGGGTTGGTGGTGTCGGCGGTAACGGTCCTGGGAACCTGGTCGGTGGGTGTGCAGCTCGCGACGGTCTGCATTCTGGCCCTCTTCTTCACCCTCCTCGCCAGGTCGCTCCGCCTGGAGGAGACGCGTCTGTGGGCCGCCGGCTGGATCGCGGACGCAGCCGCCATCGCCGCCGTCCTGGTCGCCTCGCGGCTCCACCCTGCTCCCGTGGCCATGCGCATCGTCCTCGTGCTCTACGTGGCCGGGAAGACTGCCTACGCGTTCCTCCTCGTCGCCGGAGCCCGCCGCCACCTCCGCCCCGGTGTGGACATGGCCATCGCGCCGCGCGTCCTCGGGATCTTCATCGCCGCGTGGAGCCTGGTGGTGGGGCTGCTGGCGCCGGCTTACGGGATGCTCCTGGTGGCACAATCGCTCATGGTCGGCTGCGTCCTGTCGTGGGGGGGCGTGTGGATCCTCCGCCACCCGCGCTTCGCCCGTTCGCGCTGGCTGGGGTGGGCGTTCCTCGCCGAGGGTGTCCTGTTCCTGCACTACGTCCCGGTGCTCCTGCCCGCCGTGTGGGGCGGGCAGGCCCTCTTCTCCTACGTGCCCTACGCCTCGTTCTTCGACGCCGGCGCCGAGCTGCTGGTCGCCCTGGCCAGTCTCGTGGCCCTGGAGAGCTCCGCCTCCGAGCACCTCCAGCACCTCAACGACGAGCTGCTGGTGTCGCAGGAGCGGCTCCGCCAGCTGGTGGACCTGGATCCGCTCACCGCCCTGACCAACCGGCGCGGACTGCGCGGCGAGCTCGCCCGCGTCCGCGCGACGGGCGCCGCCCTCGTCTTCATCGACGTGGACCGCTTCAAGGACATCAACGACCGCTTCGGACACATCGCGGGCGACGCCTGCCTGCGCCGCGTCTCGTCCTGCCTTTCCAGCGTGTTCCGGGCGGAGGACGCCCTGTTCCGCTGGGGTGGCGACGAGTTCCTGGTCATCGCGCCTGGCCTCGACCGGGAAGGCGCCGCGCGCCGCATCGGCTCCCTGCGCGGCCTCCTCGCGCAGGTCGAGGACGAGGCGCCGCCGTGCAGCATCTCCGCCGGCATCGCCGTGCTGGATCCCGGCGGCGACCCGGAAGAGGCCCTTCACGAGGCCGACGAGCACATGTACGCGGACAAGCAACGCGCCCGCCAGTCGAGCTCCAGCGGTATCGCCCGCCTCGGCGACATCTGGTCCAAGCCCCCGGCCTGAAACCCACCCTCCCCCGCCCCGTGACCCCACGGGGAGGCACCCTCCGCGCAGGCGCGGAGCACTCAGGAGGCGGCGCGGTCCGACGGGGAGTCGAGGAGCGGCAGGAAGGGGATCAGGGCCATCGCGGGCACCGTCGCCAGGAAGGTCACGCCGAAGTAGAGCGTGAACCCCAGGGCGGCCGCCAGGAAGCCCGAAAACACTCCCGCGAGGGTGGCCGAGATCTGCATCAGTCCGGTGCCGATGGCGAAGTGGGCCGCCTTGAAGGACGGCTTGGTGGTCCGCATGATGAAGACCATGAAGGCCGAGGTGCCCAGGCCGGCGCCGAACGCCTCGACAACGATGAGGGCCGTGACCAGCCTCAGGTCGGCGTGACCCAGCTCCGGATGCAGGTACAGCGCGCGGTACCTCCACGCCATGAACATGTAGAGCAGGTTGAGGATGTTCTGCGACAGGACGAACGGCCAGATGCACCGGCGCAGCCCCCAGCGCGCGATGAGCGCCCCTCCGAGTAGGCCGCCGGCGATGGAGGCGGCGACCCCGAACGTGCCGTAGGCGAGGCCGTAGGCCGCCCGGGTGACGCCGATGTCGCGCAGGAACGGGTAGGCCATGTTGAGGAGGAACGCCTCGCCGGTGCGGTAGAGCACGATGAAAGCGAGGATGAGCCCGATCCGGGGCTGGTCCAGGTAGTCGACGAACGCCATCGCGTAGGTGGAGCGGGAGGCGAACAGGCGCCGCTTGAGGGCGGACGCCCGCACCGCCGCCACCCCCAGCACGGCGAGGAGCGCGATGACGATCCACGACGGCGCCGACACGCGCTGCGCCACGTCCCGCACCGGCGCCACGGCGGGCAGGGCCAGCAGGGTCCGCACGCCGAACCCGACGGCCGCCGCCGCCGCCAGGGATGCGAGGACCTTCGGCCGCAACAGGAAACGCACCAGCTCCCGCGCCGGGCGTCCCGGCGTCTCGATGCGAGGCAGCATCAGGCCGTGCAGGGCGAAGAGCCCGCCGAGCACGACCGCCGCCAGGACGAACGCCGCGCTCCAGGAGGTGAGGCCGGAGAACGCCACGATCCCGCCGCCCGCCGCGATCATGGCCACGCGGTACGACATGGCCTGGAAGCCCACGTAGCGGGCCTGCCCCTGCCGGTCCAACGCCTCCAGGTAGTAGCCGTCGATGGCGATGTCGTGGGTGGCGGAGGCCGCGGCCATGACGAGGAACAGCACCGCCGCCACCGGGAGAGCCGCACCCACGCCCGCGCTCAGCGCCAGGCCGGCCACCAGGGCGGTGAGGACCAGCTCCGCTCCCACCAGCCAGCGCCGCTTGGTGGCGAAGGTGTCCACCAGCGGCGCCCACAGGAACTTCACGGTCCAGGGAAGCCCGTACAGCGAGGTCAGGCCGATGGCCTGGAGGCTCGCCCCGGCGTCCTTGAAGAACACGGTCGACAGGAGGCGGACCAGCGCGTAGGGAAAGCCCTCGGCGAAGTAGGTCGAGACGACCCACCAGGGCCGCCTCGCAGCATCCGTCGTGCCCGCCGTGTTCACCGCCGCCCATGGTACACGGCCGGCGGACGCCCAGAGGGGACCGCGTTCTCGGGAAGAAGAGGTCCGACGCTATACTCGTGTGAACAGCCGCTGCTCCCGTACCGCGCCGGCCCCGGAAGGCACGGAGCTGGAATGCGGGAAGCCCGGCGGCTTCTTGCACTTTGAAGAGGGCAAGGAAGGAGGCGCCGTGGAGGGAACGGTGATCGGCATCCGACGCGAGGACAAGAACCGCTGGGAGCGGCGCGCTCCGCTGACCCCCGACCACGTCCGGGAGCTGGCCTCCGAGCACGGCGTCGCCTCCCGCGTCGAGCCGGCCGCGCAGCGGATCTTCCCCGACGTCGACTACGCCGCCGCCGGCGCCGAGATCACGCCGGACCTCTCGGGGTGTCGCGTGATCCTGGGCGTGAAGGAGATTCCCCCCGAAAAGCTCCTGCCGCAGAAGACCTACGCGTTCTTCCCGCACGTCACCAAGGGCCAGGAGACCAGCATGCCCATGCTCCGCCGCGTCCTGGAGCTCGGCTGCACCCTGGTCGACTACGAGCTCATCGTCGACCGCAAGGGCCGCCGGCTCATCTTTTTCGGCAGGCACGCCGGCTACGCCGGGATGATCGACTCCCTGTGGGCGCTGGGACAGCGGCTCGCCGCAGAGGGGTTCGTGACGCCGCTGGAGGAGATCCGCCTCGCCCACCAGTACGCCAGCCTGGACGAGGCCACCAGCCACATCACCCGCGTCGGCGAGCGCATCCGCCACACCGGCCTGCCCACCGGGCTCCGGCCCATCGTGGTCGCCTTCACCGGCTCCGGGAACGTGAGCCGCGGCGCCCAGGAGGTCTGCGAGCGCCTGCCCGTGCAGTTCGTGGAGCCCGAGGACCTGCTCGGCATCTCGGAGGACCGCGACCGGCCGCGCAACGTGCTGTTCATGGTGGTGCTGGGCCGGGAGCATCGCGTGGAGCGCACGGATGGGGGCGGCTTCGACGCCGCCGAGTACGCGGCACATCCGGACCGCTACCGCAGCGCCCTTCCCGCCCTCCTCCCTCACGTCACCGTGCTGATCAACGGCGCCTACTGGGAGCCCGGCCTGCCGCGGCTCGTCACCCGGGCGGCGCTGCGGGAGCTGTGGGCGCGGGAGAGGGCGCCGAAGCTCCGCGTGATCGGTGACATCACCTGCGATATCCAGGGCTCGATCGAGGTGACCGAGAGGGCCACCACCCCCGGCGATCCAGTGTTCGTGTGGGATCCCGGCTCCGGCATCGTCACCTCCGGCGTGGAGGGGCGAGGCCCCGTGGTGATGGCGGTGGACAACCTCCCGTGCGAGCTGCCGGTGGAGGCCTCCGAGCACTTCGGCGACAGCCTCCTCCGTTTCGTACCGCCCCTCGCGCGGTGCGACTGGGACGCGCCGCTGGAGGCGCTGGACCTGCCCCGCGAGATCCGGGACGCCATCGTCGCCCACCGCGGCGAGCTCGCCCCCGCCTTCGCCGGACTGGCCCCCCTCCTGCGCACGCCCTGAGGCCGTCTGAAGAACTGGAAGGGGCGACGATGAAGACCATCCTCGTGCTCGGCGCCGGCCTGGTGGCCCGTCCGCTGCTGCGCTACCTGCTCACCCACTATGAGTACCGCGTCCGCGTGGCGACGCTGGACGTGGAGCGGGCCAACCAGCTCATGGGCGAGCACCCACGCGGCTCGGTGGTGAGCCTGGACGTCACCGACCCGGTCGAGGGACCGGAAGCCGTGGCGGCGGCGGACATGATCGTCAGCCTGCTCCCCGCGCACCTCAACCCTACCGTGGCACGCCTGGCCATCGCCCATCGCAGGCACCTGGTGACCACGTCGTACGCGGCACCGGAGATGTGGGCCCTGGACGAGGAGGCGCGCTCCGCGGATGTGCTGCTGCTCAACGAGATGGGGCTCGACCCTGGCATCGACCACATGACCGCCGCGTCCATCACCCGGCGCATCCAGGGGGTGGGCGGCACGGTGACGCGATTCTCGAGCTGTTGCGGCGGGTTCCCCGCGCCCGACGCCAACACCAACCCCTGGGGGTACAAGTTCTCCTGGAGCCCCCGCGCCGTGATGCTGGCGGGGCGGCAGCCGGCACGCTACCTGCGCGGCGGGGAGGTGGTGGAGATTCCCGGCCCCGAGCTGTTCGCCCACTCCTGGCCCTACGACGTCGGGGGCCAGGGCATTTTCGAGATCTACCCCAACCGGGACTCGATCCGGTACATCGCCCCGTACCGTCTCGAAGGCGTCCGGGACATGTTCCGGGGCACCATCCGCTACCCCGGCTGGTGCGCCACCATGAAGGCCGCCGCGACCCTGGGCCTCCTCGACATCCAGGAGCAGGACTGGGAACCGGGGACGACCTACGCCGACTTCCTCACCAGGCTGGTCCCCGACGGCAAGGGCCCGGTCCACTACCGCCTCGCCGACCACCTGGGGGTCTCCGCGGACTCGGAGGTGCTCGCCCGCCTCGAGTGGGCCGGACTTCTTTCCGACCGCCCGATGCCGGCGACCCACGCCTCGCCCCTCGAGATCTTCGGGCGCCGGCTCCAGCAGCTCATGATGTATCAGCCCGGCGAACGGGACATGGTGGCGCTCCGGCACCTGCTCGTGGCCACCTACCCGGACGGATCGCGGGAGGAGATCCACTCCACGCTGGTGCAGACGGGGGAGGCCTGGGGCGACAGCGCCATGGCGCACACCGTCTCCCTCCCGGCGGCCATCGTCACCAACCTGCTGCTCCACGACGGCGTCACGGCGCGCGGCGTCCAGGTCCCGGTGCTGCGGGAGATCTACGAGCCGGTGATCGAGGAGCTCGAGGAGCGCGGCGTCGCCATGAAGGAGACGAGGCACCACCGCCTGCGCGGCCCCTTCGACGTCTGAGCCGCCAGGAAGCCCCGGCAGCCGGCGACTACCAGTCGCCCCAACGACCCCCGCCCCCGGGCCACGGGGAGGGCGGACCGCTCCCCCGGCGCTCGTGCCGGCGCCGACGCCAGCCCGTGCGCCGGTCTGTCCGCCCGGCCCGGCGCGGCGACGCCTGCACCCCTCTCCTGCGCTCCAGGCCCGTGCGCCGGTCCACCCCGGACCGCTTGTCGGGCGCCTCCTCGCACGTCATTGAACGCACCTCCTGCTCCTCAATATCGGGCCAAGGACCGCCAGATGCACACAGGCCCGTCCTACGACCGGAGGACCACGCGGTAGCGCGCCTGGTTGCGGCGGGTCCGGTCCAGGGCGTCGTTCGCGCGCTGCATGGGCATCACCTCGGTGACGGCGCCGAGGCCCTTCTCCGCGGCCAGGTCCAGCATCTCCCTGATCTCGTGGGGATTGCCGATGGCGCTGCCGCACACGGTCTTGCGCCCGCCGATGAGAGACATGGCGCCGACGGTCAAGGGTTCGGGCGCCGCACCGAGCTGACAGAACACGCCCCGCGGCCGCAGCGCACCGAGGAACACGCCCATGTCGGGAGCGAAGTGGGCGGTGTTCAGGACCAGGTCGAGCATCCCCTTCGCCGGTTCGCCGGTGACGAAGTGCTGCGCCCCCAGCCGGCGCGCCTCCGCCTCCTTCTCGCGCGAGCGCGAGAACGCGGTCACCTCGCACCCCATGGCGGCGGCGAACTGCACGGCCATGTGTCCGAGGCCGCCGATGCCGACGACGCCCACCCGGGAGCCCGCCCCGGCGTGGCGGCGCAGCGGCGAATAGACGGTGATGCCGCCGCACATCAGGGGCGCCGCGGCCTCGCTGGCGAGCGCTCCGGGGATGGCGAAGACGAAACGGCGGTCGACGCGGATGCGGTCGGCGAACCCCCCGAAGTTGCCCATGCAGGTGGCCTGGTTGTCCGGGCAGAGCACCTCCTCGCCCTCGCGGCAGTAGTCGCAGGCACCACAGCTGCCGCACTGCCACCCGACCCCGACCCGCGTGCCGGGCGCGAAGCCTCCGCCGGAGACGACCTGCCCCACGATCTCGTGGCCGGGGACGAGCGGAAACACGTCGCCCCAATCGCCGTCGGCGAGGTGGACGTCCGAGTGGCAGATCCCGCAGTGAGAGATCGCGATCTCCACGTCCTCGGGGCCGAGCGGCCTCGGCTCGTAGTCGAAGGGTTGCAGCGGCCCGCGGGCGGCCTTCACGGCCAAGGCGTGAATCGTCATCGTCTCTCCACCTCTCTGTCTGTCACGGATGACCGAACGCCCGGTTGGACCCGGGGCATTCCTCGCGGCCGCCGGCGTCAGAACGAGAGCTTGTAGCTGATGCCGGACTCGCTGCCGAGGACGTGGCACAGCCCCCGGCCGCGGATACGGAGCCGCTTCTCCACCTGGAGGACGCACCGCAGGGTCGTGCCCTGGTCCCCCGTGACCTCCCCGCGCAGGTTGAGCGTGGCGGGGCCCATCCGCACCGGAGCCTCCCCGGAGGGAATGGGACCGCCGGTCCCCGGCGCGGGCATGGCCGGAGAGAGCTCCCCGGCGCGGCGGTTCTCGACGTCCTCCACGAGGGTGCCGGCCAGCCGTTCCCCGGTGACGGGGTCGACTCCGGTGACGCGGGCGCTGTCGCTGCTCACCGTCACCTCCACCGGGATCGTCCGTCCCGAGGGCACGCGGACCAGCGACCCGGACCGCGTCACCGCACACCCCGCCAGCACGACCACCGCGGTCACCGCGGCCACCGTCACGAGCTGTCGCATGATCCCTCCAAACCGGCCCGGGGAGGCGGTCCCCGCCACGGCCGTTGCGGACCCGGCCCGGGCGCGGGATGACACGCCTCACCTGCTGAAAGTATACGTCCCGTCATGCGCGAGGGCGGCACCGGGCGTAGTATGGTTGGCCGGCGGCGAGCCGGCCGCGAAGAACAGCGCAAGGGAGGTCCCCGGATGAACGGCAAGCTGCTCCTGCCCGTCCTGCTCCTGCTCGGAGCCACGGTTGCGACGGCGGGGGTGTTCCCCTTCTCCTACGAGGTGAACACCCTGGACAACGGTCTCAAGGTCATCATGGTCCCGATGCACTCCAACGGGCTCGTCGCCTACTACTCCGTGGTCCGGACGGGAAGCCGCGACGAGTACGAGCCGGGGCACTCCGGCTTCGCCCACTTCTTCGAGCACATGATGTTCCGGGGCACGGAGCGCTTCCCCGCCCGCGTCTACGACGAGCTCATCACCTCCATCGGTGCGGACGCCAACGCCTACACCACCGACGACTACACGGCGTTCCACCTGAACTTCGCCTCCGAGGACCTGCCGAAGGTCGTCGAGCTGGAGGCCGACCGCTTCCAGAACCTCTCCTACGCCGAGCGGGACTTCCAGACGGAGTCCGGGGCGGTGTACGGAGAATACCGGAAGGGGCGCACCGATCCGTTCGAGGTGCTCTTCGAAGCGCTGCAGAACACCGCCTTCGACGCGCACACCTACAAGCACACCACCATCGGCTTCGAGCACGACGTGGCCGCCATGCCGACCATGTACGACTACTCGAAGTCCTTCTTCAACCGGTACTACCGGCCCGAGAACGTGGTCCTCGTGGTGGCGGGCGACTTCGATCCGAAGGCGGCCATGGATCTCATCCGCACCCACTACGGCTCCTGGAAGCCGGGCTACGTGGCCCCGTCGATCCCCGTCGAGCCCGAGCAGAAGGCCGAGCGCACGGTGGACGTGTCCTACGCCGGCCGCTCCGTCCCCCTGCTGGCGGAGGCCTGGAAGGGCGCTGCCTTCGACCCCGCGAACCGCGCCATGGTCGCCGCAACGGTGCTGGGCGAGCTGGCGTTCGGTGAGACCAGCGACCTGTACAGGAGCCTTGTCCTCGACAGCCGGACGGTGCAGCGACTGTTCGTGGACTTCGGCACCAACCGCGACCCGGGCCTGTGGACCCTCATCGCCATGGTCGGCGACGCCGACGACGTCCCCGCGGTGAGGAAGGCCATCGACGGGACGGTGGCGACGTTCCAGGCGGCGCCCCCGGACCCGGCGCGCCTCGACGCGCTGAAGAGGAACATGCGCTACTCGTTCCTCATGCGCATGGAGACGCCGGACCGCGTGGCCGGCAGTCTGGCCCGCTTCGTGGCCCTCACGGGGGGGATCGAGGCCATCGACCGGCTCTTCGCGACCCTCGACGAGATCACACCCGAGGACGTGCAGAACGCCGCTCGGACGTTCCTGGTGCCGCGGCACCGCACCATCGTGCAGCTCGAGGGGGTGAAGGAATGACCCGGTTCGGCCTCATCGCAGCCCTGGCTCCCCTGGCGGTGCTGGTCGCCTGCGGGGGCGGACGGACGGCGCCCGGCGCGCTGGCCGCGAAACCCGTGCTGCTGCCCGTCCCCGGCGACCCCACCATCGCCTGCTCGGTGTCGTTCCGGGCGGGTTCGCAGGACGACCCCGCCGGCAAGGAGGGGCTCGCCTACATCACCGCCACGATGATGGCCGAGGGCGCCACCTCGGCTCACGCCTACCCCGAGATCCTGAGGCTCCTCTACCCCATGGCGTCCTCGTACCGCGTCCGCGTGGACAAGGAGCGCATCACCTTCACCGGGCGCACGCACCGTGACAACACCGGCCCCTTCACCGACCTGTTCCTCGACGCCGTCCTCCGCCCCGCGTTCACCGCCGACGACCTCCACCGGATCCGCGAGCGCACCCTCTCGTACCTCGAGAAGACGCTGCGCTACAGCTCGGACGAGGACCTCGGCAAGGCCGCCCTGTACAACACCGTCTTCGCGGGAACCCCCTACGGCCACCTCGACGAGGGCACGGTCGAGGGCCTCGCCGCGATCACCCTCGAAGACGTGAAGAGCTTCTACGCGAAGCACTTCACCCGGGACACGGTGCTCCTGGGCCTGGGCGGCGGCTACCAGGGGGAGCTGGTGAGCCGCATGGAGCAGGCGCTGGCCACGCTCCCGGCCGGCGCACCGCCGGAGGCCCCCGCCCCGCGGCCGGCCGCCATTCACGGACGGCAGGTGGTCATCGTCTCCAAGCCCGGTCCTGCCACCGCCATCAGCCTCGGGTTCCCCCTCCCCGTGCACCGCGGCGACCGCGACTTCTACGCCCTGTGGGTCGCGAACTCCTGGCTGGGCGAGCACCGCAACTCGGCGTCCCACCTCTACCAGGTGATCCGCGAGGCGCGCGGGATGAACTACGGCGACTACTCCTACCTGGAGGCCTTCCCCGAGGGAGGGTCCCGGCAGATGCCGCCGCCCAACGTGCCCCGCCGCCGGCAGATCTTCGAGGTGTGGATCCGGCCCGTCCCCGGCGGCCAGGCCCGGTTCGCTCTGCGGGCGGCGGTGCGGGAGCTCGAGAAGCTCGCCGCCGACGGGCTCACCCAGGAGCAGTTCGACCTCACGCAGAGGTTCCTGCTCAAGTACTCCCTGCACTTCGCGGACACCACCGCCGCCCGCCTCGGCTACGCCGTGGACGACCGCTTCTACGGCATTCCCGAGCCCGGGCACCTGGCCCGGTTCCGCGAGGTCGTGGCCTCCCTCACCCGCGACGAGGTCAACGCCGCGGTGAGGAAGTACCTCGCGCCCGACAACGTCGTCATCGCCATGGTCGGCGAGGACGGCCCGAAGCTCGCGGACGCCCTCGCCGCCGGCGCGCCCAGCCCCATCACCTACGCCACGCCGAAGCCCCCCGAGGTGCTGGAGGAGGACAAGGTCATCGCCGCCTATCCCCTGCGCATCGAGCGGGCGAACGTGAAGGTCGTGCCCGTGGAGGAGATGTTCCTGCGCTGATGGCCCGCCTCCGCTCCTGGACGACCACCCGGGAGGGCGGGCAGCCGCAGCCCTTCCGCCGGGTGCCGGGACCCTCCCGGCGCCCTGCCGATGATTCCACGCCCGGCGGGCGAGGACCCGCCGGAGCCCAGACTGGAGGACAACGATGATCCGGAAACCGATGCTGCTCCTGTGCGCGCTCGCCGTCGCCGCGCCGGCCGCCATGGCCGCACCGCCCACACCTCAGCCGACCCAGTCCCCGGACAAGGCCGTCTACCAGCCCCGCAAGCAGGACGAGGTGCTCAAGGAGATGCAGGCCGCGAACAAGGCCCGGGACAAGGCCGAGGAAGAGGCCACCGCCAAGATCCGCGAGGCGCAGAAGGCCCGGCGCAAGGAGGACAGGGAGAACGCCAAGGTCCTGCGCTTCGACATGTCCGGCGTGGTCAAGCCGGCCTCCCCGGCGGCCTTCGAGCAGGCCTGGCACTTCCCGCCGGTGGCCCAGTACCTCACCGGGACCTGCTGGAGCTTCTCCACCACGTCGTTCTACGAGTCCGAGATCCACCGCCTCACGGGGCAGGAGATCAAGCTCTCGGAGATCTACACCGTGTACTGGGAGTACGTCGAGAAGATGCGCCGCTTCCTCCGCGAGCGCGGCGACTCCATCGTCGAGGAGGGCTCCGAGGGCAACGCGCTGCCGCGCATCTGGAAGCAGTACGGGATCGTCCCCGAGAGCGCCTACACCGGCCTCCTCGGCACGGCGACGCGTCACGATCACTCCCGGCTCATCAAGCGGCTCCAGGAGCTCGCGGCCTGGGCCAGGAAGAACGACGTCTGGGACGAGGCGCTCGTCCTGAAGATGACCCGCGACATTCTCGACAGCGAGCTGGGCGCTCCCCCCACCGAGGTGACCTGGCAGGGGAAGACGTACACGCCACAGCAGTTCCTCAAGGACGTGACCGGACTCAACATGGACGACTACGTCGAGGTCATGTCCACCCTGTCCGTTCCCTTCTACACCCAGGGCGAGTACAAGGTGCCCGACAACTGGTGGCACGACGCCTCGTACTACAACGTGCCTCTCGAAGAGTGGTACGCGGCGCTGAAGAAGGCGGTGCAGGCCGGCTACACCGTGGCCATCGGCGGCGACGTCTCCGAGCCCGGCCTCAACGGCGCCGAGGACGCGGCGGTGATCCCCAGCTTCGACATCCCGCAGGCGTTCATCAACCAGGATTCCCGCGAGTTCCGGTTCGCCAACAAGACCTCCACCGACGACCACGGCATCCACCTGGTCGGCTGGACCACCGCCGGCGGTCACGACTGGTTCCTGATCAAGGACTCGTCGCGCTCGGCGCGGCAGGGGAAGTTCCCCGGCTACTTCTTCTACCGGGACGACTACGTGAAGCTGAAGATGCTCACCTACACCATCAACAGGAACGCCGTGAAGGACCTCCTGGCCAGGTTCCAGAAGTAGCCCACGGCTTCACGACGCGAACGGTGAAAGGGCGGCTCCGGCCGCCCTTTCCGTCTCGGGACCGGAGCACCCGCCCGAACCACCGGGACCGGCCCGGCCGGGGATCAGGGCTCGAGGGCGCCGGCGAGGTCGGCCAGGAGGCTCCTGGCGGCCCGGGGGTCGGGCAGGGAGAAGCGGGCGCGGGAGGGGCGCGAGCCCACGTGGACCGTCCAGGCGGACGGCGGCAGCTGGGCGAAGAGCTCCTCGTCGGTCTCGTCGTCACCAAGGGCCAGGAAAAAGTCGATGGGCGGCTTGCCAGCCAGCAGCGTGACCAGGACGCTGGCCTTGCTGATGCCCATCACGCGGATCTCGAGGACCTTGTTGCCGTGGAGGATGTCCAGCGGCGGATCCAGGGACAGCTCCCTGAGCTGCTCCACGAGGGCCCGCACACGCAGCTCCGCGAGCTCGGCATTGGCCGTACGGAAGTGCCATGCGAGCGCCGCAGACTTCTCTTCCACGAAGCTGCCCGGGGTCACGGCCGTAACCTCCTCCAGCATCTCCTTGATCGTCCCCAGCCACTCGGGCAGCTGCCCGCCGAGGACGTCCGTCCACCGCCCCCGTCCTTCCTTCAGCCAGCGGCCGTGCTCGGCCACCAGGGTGATGGGCAGGCTCCCGAACCAGCGGTTCAGCGTGCCCCGGTCCCGGCCGCTGATGATCACCACCTCGACCCCGTCGAGACCCGCCAGACGCCGCAACAGCGACTGGAGCTCCCGGCCCGGGCGCGCCAGCTCGGGGCGCGGCACGAAACCGCGCAGCGTGCCGTCGTAGTCGAGCAGGAGCACCCTGCCGCGGGAGGCCTTCCACGCGGTCCGCAGCGCCGCGACCGAGGCGCCGGTCAGCCGCGCGGGGTGGAGCTCGGAGGTGCCGCCGGACTCGGCAAGAGCACCCAGGAAGCGCGGCGCCCAGTGGCGGATGTGGCCCCGCCACACCCGTTTCGTCATCTCCTCCATCCGCCGCGTCCGCTCCTTGCGCGGCATCACCAGCGCCTGATGGAGGGCCGTCGCCATGGACTCGGTGTCGAAGGGGTTGACGAAGAGCGCCTCGGTGAGCTCGGCGGCGGCGCCGGCGAACTCGGACAGCACCAGCACCCCGTCCGAGCCCTTCTGGCAGGCCACGAACTCCTTGGCCACCAGGTTCATGCCGTCCCGCACCGGGGTGACCAGGCCCACGGCGGCGTGCCGGTAGAGCGCGCACAGGTGGGCGAACGAGATGGGCCGGTACAGGTACTTCACGGGCGTCCACTCCGGCGTCCCGAAGCGCCCGTTGATCCGTCCGACGATCCCCTCCACGGTGCGCCGCAGCAGGCGGTACTGCTCCACGTCGGTGCGGCTCGGGACCCCGACCTGCAGGAACTCCACCTGGCCGTGATGCGAGGGGAACCTCTCCAGGAAGCGCTCGTAGCCCTGCAGGCGCTCCGGGATGCCCTTGCTGTAGTCCATGCGGTCCACGCCGAGGATGAGACGGATGCCGCGGCTCGCGTGCCGCAGCCGGGCGAGCTCCGCCAGCCCCTCGCGGTCCTCGGTCGCCCCCTGGTAGAAGCGGTCGGCGTCGATGCCCACCGGGAAGACGCCGAGGCGGATGACGCGGCTGTCGACGACGAACCGGTCGGTCTCGACCTCGATGCCGAGGACGCGCCGGACCGTCTGCCGGAAGTGGCGCAGGTAGTCGTAGATGTGGAACCCGATGAGGTCGGCGCCCAGGAGCCCCTCGAGAAGGTCCCGGCGCCAGGGGAGGATGCGAAAGATCTCCGACGAGGGGAACGGCGTGTGCAGGAAGTAGCCGATGCGGGCGTCCGGGAACCGGCGCCGCAGCATGCCGGGCAGCAGCATGAGGTGATAGTCGTGCACCCAGATGGTGTCGTCCGGCTGCGCGACGGCCTCCACCGCCCTGAAGAAGAGCTGGTTCGCCTGCCGGTACGCCTGCCAGGCGCCCGGGTCGAAGACCGCGTAGTGCGGCCGGTAGTGGAGGAGCGGCCAGAGGATCGCGTTGGAGAAGCCGTGGTAGTAGCTGCTCTCGAGCTCAGCCGACAGCGTCACGGGCGCGAACCGGCCCTCCTTGAAACGGTCGAGCACCGCTCGCTGGATCCGGCGATTCTCCGGCAGTGCGCCGGTCCAGCCGACCCACACGCCGTCGCCGTCGCGGTGCATGGGCCAGAGCGCTCCGGCGAGGCCGCCGGCGGACGGCTTGAGCTCGAAACCGTCGCCGTCGGCCTCCACCGTGGCCGGCAGACGGTTCGACACCAGGATCAGCCGTCCGCTGCCGCCGCGGCACGGCCTGCCGTTCGCCGGGGTCTCTCCGTGCGGAAGAGCACCCCCGCCCCCCCTGCGATCCTGCGCGTCCATTGCTCAATCAGTTTATAGAATCTGAGATTTCTCCGCAAGACTGAACACCGGCGCGGCCGGCGTCGTCGCTGCGGCCCTCGCCGGTGCTACCCTTGCACGATCGCCCACCGGCAGAGGATCCGCCTGCGGACCGGTGCGGCCGGTCCATCGATCCGACTGGGAGGACGAGATGAAGCTGACGCTGCGAATCAGCGGAGCCCTGGCGACCACGATCCTGCTCCTGTCGTGCCAGAACGCCACCGAGCCGTCCCGCCGCACCGCCCTCACCTACCCGACGGCCCGCCGCGACACCACCGTCGACGACTACTTCGGAACCCCCGTGCCCGCGCCCTACCGCTGGCTCGAGGATCTGGACTCCCCCGAGACGAAGGCCTGGGTGAAGGCCGAGAACGTCCTCAGCGCCTCGTACCTCGCCGCCATCCCCGGACGCGAGGCGATCCGCTCCAGGCTCACATCCCTGTGGAACTACGAGCGCACCGACGTCCCCGTCCGCGAGGGCGGCCGCACGTTCTTCACGCGCAACGACGGCCTGCAGCCCCAGAGCGTGCTCTACGTCGTGGACTTCCCGGGAGCCCCGCCCCGCGGGCTCCTCGACCCCAACACGCTGTCCTCCGACGGCACCGTGGCCCTGGGAGGCTGGCAGGTCTCCCACGACGGCCGGCGCGTGGCCTACGCCCTCTCCTCCGGCGGCTCCGACTGGCGCGAGTGGCACGTCCGCGACGTGGGTACGGGGAGGGACCTCCCCGACGTGGTGCGGTGGAGCAAGTTCTCCCGCGCGGCCTGGGCCCCCGACGACTCGGGGTTCTACTACGGCCGTTTCGCGCAACCCGCGGAAGGGGTCGCGCTCAAGCAGGCCAACTATTCCCAGAAGCTCTACCTCCACAAGCTGGGGACGAGCCAGGCGGAGGACGCCCTCGTGTACGAGCGTCCCGATCACAAGGACTGGCAGTTCGGCAGTATCGTCACCGAGGACGGCCGCTACCTGGTCATCCCGGTGCGCGTCGGTACCGATCGGCGCAACATGGTCTTCCTGCGCGACCTCCGGGACTCCTTGAGCGCAGTGCAGGAGCTGCTTCCCGCCTTCGACGCATCCTACGACTTCATCGGCAACGACGGCCCCGTCTTCTACCTCCGGACCGACAACGGGGCGCCCCTCGGCCGCGTCATCGCCGTGGATACTGGCAACCCGTCCCCCGAGGCGTGGCGGGAGATCATCCCCGAGCAGTCCGACACGCTGCAGGGCGTGCATCTGATCCACGAGACGTTCGTGGCGACCTACCTCGCCAACGCGGCCACCGCCGTGCGGCTGTTCCACATCGACGGCACCCCGGCCGGCAGGGTGGCCCTCCCCGACCTGGGGACCGCCCAGGGCTTCACCGGCCGGCGGAAGGACGCGACGACGTTCTACTCCTTCGCCGGCTTCACAACCCCCGAGACGATCTACGCGCTGGACCTGACGACGGGCAGGAGCACGGTGTTCGAGGCTCCCGGGATGGCGTTCGAACCCGCCGCCTACGTCACCAAGCAGGTCTTCTACACGTCGAAGGACGGCACCCGCGTCCCCATGTTCGTCTCCCACAAGAAGTCGGTGACCCTGGACGGGAGCAACCCCACGCTGCTGTACGCCTACGGCGGCTTCGACATCTCCCAGACGCCGCGATTCTCGGTGCCGCGCCTGGTGTGGATGGAGCTGGGGGGCGTCTGGGCGGTGGCGAACATCCGGGGCGGAGGCGAGTACGGCGAGGCGTGGCACCGTGCCGGCATGCTCAAGAACAAGCAGAGCGTGTTCGACGACTTCGTCGCCGCGGCACAGTGGCTCGTCGACAACCACTACACGTCAGCGAAGCGCCTCGCGATCACCGGCCGGAGCAACGGCGGCCTCCTCGTCGGCGCCGTCCTCGACCAGCGGCCCGACCTCTTCGGCGCCGCGCTCCCCGCCGTCGGCGTGATGGACATGCTCCGCTTCCAGAAGTTCACCATCGGCTGGGCATGGGTGTCCGAGTACGGCTCCTCGGACGATCCGGACATGTTCCCCGTGCTCCGCGCCTACTCCCCGCTCCACAACATCAGGCCCGGCACCCACTACCCTCCGACCCTGATCACCACCGCCGACCACGACGACCGCGTGATCCCGGCGCACTCCTTCAAGTACGCCGCAGCGCTCCAGGCCGCCCAGGGCGGCGACGCGCCGATCCTGATCAGCATCCAGACCCGGGCGGGCCACGGGGCCGGCAAGCCCACCGACAAGAAGATCGACGAGGCCACGGACGAGCTCCTGTTCCTCACGAAGTCCCTCGACGTGGACGTCCACCTGTAGACAGGCGCCCCGCCCGGTCAGGGGGACCAGGACACCGACACCCACCATCGGGTCGCGCCCTCCAGCGGGTGGTCGAGGACGCGCGCCACGCCCACCCCGGCGCGCATGGCCGGCAGACCCAGCAGGGGCAGCGGCTCGGTGGTCATGGTCCACTCCACCCCGGCCCGGCGGATCCACCCCTGCACCGCGCCCCCGCCTCCCCACACGCGGTCGCCCCGGTAGAAGGCGCTCGCGGGACCGTTGGCGAGCGCGACGCTCCAGCCCGCCATGCGGTCTCCGACCTCGACGCCCTCCGGGAGCGCCGGCGCCACGATCCGGGCCACCACGACGCCGGCGGGTAGCAGGGAGCTCCCGACGCCGCCGAGGCGGTAGCGGTCGAGGGGTGAGCCGGCGCCGCTCGCCGCTCCGCGGCTGCCCGCCATGCGCAGGGTCCACGCCGGGCCGCCGGCCGCCACCCGTACCGCCGCCAGCCACCGGCTCCACCCCTGCCCCGCCGTGCTCCCGGCCTGTCCCAGGACGAAGGCACCCTGCTCGAAGCGCCAGCGCCTGCACGCCTGGGACGAGGCCCAGCCGAGCCGGCCCGAAACGGCGCGGCGGTCGAACGCCGTGCCTCCCGGCGGCGTCAGCCGCGACGCCCAGGCGACGAAAGCGGCCTCGACCTCGGCCGCTCCCAGGCGCCGGCGCCGGCCGACCCCGAGCAGCACGCCGCGCCGGTCGGTGTCCAGCGCGCGGCCGGGTCCGGCAAACCGGCCGGGTTGCTCGGAGGGGCGCTCCCGGGTCGCGAAAAGACGGGCCGTCAGCTCCACCGGCTCCGAGCGCAGCACCGCCGCGGCGGCCCCACCGGTGACGCCCCCGTCGCCGAGCGCGCCGAGACCCAGCACGTCGAGGCGTCCGAGCACGTCGCCGCTGCGGACACCGAGCTCCAGCACCCGGGCGGAGGTCGCCCAGGAGCCCCCCGCCACGGGGTCCAGCTCCTGCCGCCCCAGCCCCACCTTCCGCGCCGCGCCGGGCTCCAACAGTCCGAGCTCCGGCGCCGCGGGCGAACCCTCCTCCGCGGGGAGCGCTCCCCCGTCGACGGCGGCTCCGGCGAGCCCGACGCGGCGGATCGCCAGGCCGTCCGGCGACAGCGAGAGGAAGTAGAGGAAGCGACCGTCCGGGGAAGGAGCCGGAGCCAGTGCCGCCCCCTCGGTCCTCGTGACGCGCCGTGCCGCACCGCCGGCGGCGGGAAACGCAAAGACGTCGACGGAGTCCCCGTCGCCGACCACCGCATACACGATGGCGCCGTCGGCGCTCCAGGCCGGCTGGGCGGCGAGCGGCGCGCCGCCGGTGGGAAGCACCCGCTCGCGGCCACCGTCCATCTCTCTCAGGACAAGCTCCCACCGCCCGCGGTGGTGCGCCACGTAGGCCAGCGTGCCGCCGTCCGGGCTCAACGCCGGCGAGGCCACGACGCGGTCCACAGAAGACGCGGTGAGGGCGGAAACCGCACCGTCCGCGAGATCGACCCGCACCAGCTGCGAGGCGCCCCAGCGCCTCCGCACCGCCACCGCCCACCTCCCGTCCGGAGCGGGCGACGCCTCGCGGACGTCCGCCAGGGTGGTGACCCGGCGGACGCGCCCGCCGGCGGGGCGCCACAGGAACAGGTCGGGGTGGAGGAACCCTTCGCGGTCAGGCTCGAAGCGCGTGAAGAGCAGGGCGCGTCCCCCGTCGAGCCAGCGCGGATCGTGGGGTCCCGGCACTCCGCACGAGGACAGGCGGTACAGGACCGCGTGCGGCGGCGGGCCGTGCGGAACGGCGGCGACGTCGCCGGGGTCCCGCCGCAGCTCGGCCCGCTGCCGCTCGAGCCGGGCCTTCTCGGCCCTTCCGGCCGGCGCCGCGGAAAGCACGAGGAGCTCCGGGGTCTCGTCGCGGCCCCGCTTCACCACAGCAACGGCGGCGCCGTCCGGAGAGACCGCCGGTGGTCCCGTCCCCCACGTCAGGTCCTCCCAGGCCTCGCCGTCGCGCCGGCGGGGCGCCAGGGCGCGGGCGGCCGCCACCGCGGCCGCGGTGCGCTCCGCCCTGAAGCGGTCGTAGAGGACTGCCGGCGCCTCGCCGAAGACGCCGGTGAACGCCTCGTCGAAGCTGCGATCGACCCGGGCGGTCAGCCGGCGCCACAGGTGGGGCAGGCTGTCCGGCCCGGCCCGGTCGACGAGCCACTGCAGGAACGCCGAGCCCTCGAGGTAGGCCATCGACATGCCAAGCCAGCTCTCCGAGTCGGAGGACAGCCCCCGGTAGTCGGGCAACCGCCCGGCCACGGCCCAGCTCCTCAGGATCGCCTCGCGCAGGCTGCTGGCAGGCCGCCCGGAGCCGGTGAGCTCCCCCTCCAGCATCGTCGCGTAGCCCTCCACGACCCAGCGTGGCGCCTTCTGCGGGATGGGACCGACGTCCAGAAGCGTCCGCTCGAGGAACCGGCGCCACGGACTCCGGGACGGCCGCAGCAGGTGCACCAGGTGGGCCGTCTCGTGCACCGCGACCAGCAGCCCCCACCCGGTGTAGCGGCCGAGCAGCGTGGTGGGGTCCGGAGGGCTCGTCCACAGTACCAGCCGCGGCCGGCGCAGCAGCGGCAGCGCGATCCCGTTGGGCTCCGCCTGCGGATCGGCGACGACGACGTCGACGATCTCCGGCGGCCGGTAGCCCACGACCTCCGCGAGCCGCCCCCGGATCCCCTCGAGCCGCGCCGCCGTTTCCCGGGCCCAGGGCTCGGCGGGAGCGGGGAAGTAGACGCGGAAGTGCGCCGTCGTGAAGGTGCGCCAGTCGGCCGCTGGCCCCTGGCCGCGGGCGTCCCCCACTCCTCCCAGCGCCGCCAGCGCGATGACGGCGGCGACCAGCCGACGCAGCCTGTCCCTCATCCTCTCCTCCAGCGGACGCCGGCGGTCCGTGGCGGCTCCCGGGGTCGTCCCCGGCCCCGGATCCGCGGCGCGACTGAGGCGTGATGCGAGCCATGATACGCCGCCGTCGGCGAGGCGGCCGTGATCCGCTCATTTGACGGCCGGCGGCGGACCGGCGAGGATGACGGCCGACGTCATGGCCCGTCCCCACACCTCCGAGGAGCCCCTTCCCCTGCGCCCCGCCGGGCACGATCCGGCGCCGCGGGGCGCGGCGCGCCCGGTCGAGCCCCGCACGGCCTCTCCCGAGGCCCTCCTCGGATCCGCGGACCGGCTGCTCGTCGTGGCGCCCCACCCCGACGACGAGACCCTGGCAACGGGCGGCATGATCCAGCGGGCCGCGGCCCTCGGCGCACCGGTCCGCGTGGTCTTCGTCACGGACGGCGACAAGAACCCCTGGGCCCAGCGGGCCTTCGAGCACCGCATCAGCGTCGGCGCCGCCGACCAGGCCCGGTTCGGCGCCCGCCGGCGCCGCGAGGCCCTCGAGGCTCTCGCGCGCCTGGGGCAGAACGCGTCGTGCGCCCGCTTCCTCGGCGAACCGGACCAGGGGCTCACCGGCCTGTTGCTCCGCGCTCCCGCCGCGGCCGCGGCCACGCTGCGGAGTGAGATCGCTCTCTGGCGGCCGACGCTCATCGCCGGACCGTCCCCCGCCGATCTGCACCCTGACCACAGCGCCACGGCGGCGCTCCTGGCCCTGGCCCTCGATCACCCGGAACAGGCCGGGACGGTGCCCCGGCGCCTGTGCTACACGATCCACAACCCCGATCTCCGCTCCCAGGCGGACGCCACCGTGGCGCTCACCCTCAGCCCCGAGGAGCTGAAGCGCAAGCGCGACGCCATCGCCTGCCACCGGACCCAGGCGATCCTGCGCGGGCCGTGGCTACGGTCCTTCGCCAGTCAGGAGGAGCGCTTCCACCCCGCCGATGCCACGAAGCCGTTCGCGGCCCACCCCGTCTCGGTCACGGCCCTCTCCGCGGGCGGCGTGGAGCTCCGCGTCACCGGACGGGCGCGCCCCCGCGCCTTCGGAGCGCCGACGCTGCACATCATCGTCGCCGGCCCCGACGACACGTACCGGTCGCTGTCGGTGGCGCCGGCCCGTCCCGGCGCGCCACCCATCGCTCTCGACCTCCTGACGGGGGAGGCGGTGCCTCTCGACATCGTCCGCTCCGCGGGCACGGCCCGGGTCGCTCTCCCTGCCGGCCTCGTGGCGCCAGGGTCCCTTGTCCTGGTCAAGCTCGCGCGCCGTTGGGGATTCTTCGACGAGGCGGGGTGGCGTCTCTTCCGCGTCACCTCCTGACCCCGGAAGCGGCTACACTTGAGCATGAGACGCCACGTCCGGCGGGCCGCGCCGGCGGATGGCGGTGCGGTGGACAGCGGCGAGGCAGGGAGGGGTGGCGTGGTTCGACCGGCAAGACGGGGTCCTTTCGCCGAGGTCCAACCGCGACGGCATGCGCACCCCGTCACGGGACAGATCCGTACGTCCCTGCGGCGCGCTGCCTCGGGGCGCGTCCTCCGCACCCTCCACCGCATCACCCAGGCCCTCGAGGTGGCCGTCGAGGCCGACGCCGCCATCTGGGCCGCGCTGGTCGGGCTCACGGCGGGCGAGGGCCTCGGCTTCAACCGGGCCTTCATCCTCCTCGAGGAGGACGGCGTCCTGCACGGCCACTTCGGCGTCGGGCCGCAGACCCGTGACGACGCCCAGATCGTCTGGAGCGAGATCCGGCACCAGGCGTCGCGGCCCTTCGACCACCTGCTCGTTCCGGACACGCGCCTGATGGCCCGGGAGCGCAGCCGCCACGTGGCCACCCTGCGCGAGCTCACCCACCCCGTCCAGAACGACTGCGAGTCGTGGCGGCAGGGGTTCGTGGCCCGCGGGCTGCACCAGAGCAGCTGTGTCCGGCACTGGATCCAGGTGCTCGACTCCCCGGCGCTGGCCGTGCTCCCCATGGTGGGGGGAGCGCGCCCGTGGGGGGTGATCATCGCGGACAACTTCGTGACCCGCTCTCCGATCACACCGTCGCTCCTGCAGGCTGCGGAGACGCTGGTCCACACCCTCCGGGTGGCCCTCGAGCGCACCCACCTGCTGGCCAAGCTCCGCACCGAGCACGAGCAGCTCCTCGCCGCCGAGCACGCCGCGGCGCTGCTGGAGACCACGCGCTCCCTGGCCCATGACCTGAAGAACCCGCTGGCCCTGGCCGGCGGCCTGGCACGGGAGCTGGCCGCGGACCCCTCAGCGGACCCTGCCACCCTCGGCAAGCGGTTGAGCATCATCGCCGATGCGGTGCGGCGCGCCGAGGAGCGCGTCGCCGAGCTCACCGAGGGCATCGCTCCCCGGGCCGCCGCCGTGGACCTGCGGCCGGTGGACGTGGGCACGGTGGCCGAGGGCGTGGTGGAGGCGTTCCGGCCACTGATGGCCACCAGGGGGGTGCGCCTGCTGTGCTACCGCCCGCCCCGCCCCCTGCTGGCCGCCGCCGTCCCGTCCCGCGTCGACCGCTGCCTGGAGAACCTGGTGGGCAACGCCCTGAACGCGCTCTCGCCCACGGGCGGCACCGTCCAGGTGGTGGCGCGGGAGGACAGCGACTGGATCCGGCTCGAGGTGGCCGACGACGGGCCCGCGCTGCCGCCGGGCCTGCGGACCGCGCCGTTCGCCGGAGGCGTGACGACACGGCGCGGCGGCAGCGGTCTCGGCCTGGCCAGCGTGCGGCGCATGGCCGAGTCCATGGGGGGCCGCGTGGAGTACGATGAGAAGGACCCGGGATGGGTCCGCTTCACCGTCCTCCTGCGGAGGTGGTCGTGAGAACAGCGTGCCTTTTGTTCGTGGATGACGAGGAGGGTCTGCTCGAGCTCTACCGCTCGGCGTTCACGCGCCTCGGCTACGAGGTCGCCACCGCGTCCACCCTGGCGGCGGCCAGGCAGCGCCTCGACCAGGGCGGCATCGATCTCCTGGTCCTCGACATCCGGCTGACCGAAGGGTCCGGCCTGCAGCTCCTTCGCGAGGCGAAGTCCTCGCATCCCCGGCTCCCGGTGATCCTCAACACCGCCTACGCCCGTTACCAGGACGACTTCTCCTCCTGGCTGGCCGACGCGTACGTCGTGAAGTCGTCCGACCTCTCCGAGCTCAAGCGCGTCGTGAGCAACATCCTGGAGGACTGACCATGATCCCTGTGGTGATGGCGGGAGGGTTCGGCACCCGGATCCGGCCCCTCTCGGCCAACCGGCCCAAGCCCATGCTGCCCGTGGTGAACGTGCCGATCCTCGAGCGGGTGCTCCTCCACCTCGCCCAGCACGACATGCGCGAGGCGATCCTTCTTGTCTACCACGACCCGGCCAAGATCCGCGACGCCTTCGAGGAAGGCGGCCGGCTCGGCATGAAGCTCCACTACTACCAGGCCGACCAGGACTACGGCACCGCGGGCGCCGTCGCCCACGGCGCCGACCAGGTCCGCTCCGACCGCTACCTGGTGGTGTCGGGCGACGTGCTGTGCGACTTCGACCTGTCGGCGACGGTGGCGTTCCACGAGAAGAACCGGGCGGCGGCGACCATCGGCCTGACCCACGTCCCCAACCCGCTGCAGTTCGGCATCGTCATCATCGACGGCGAGGGCCGGGTGCGGCGCTTCCTCGAGAAGCCGACCTGGGGCGAGGTCTTCTCCGACACCGTGAATACCGGAGTGTACGTCCTCGAGGCCTCCGTCCTCGAGCAGGTGCCCCGCCACGAGGCGATGGACTTCTCCCGGGAGCTCTTCCCCCGCCTGCTGGCCTCCGGCGCCCCCCTGTACGGGCACGTCCTGGATGGGTACTGGCGCGACATCGGCGACCCGGAGTCGTACCTCGCCGCCCACGCCGACTTCTTCCACGGCACGCTGCGCATCGTTCCTCCGGGGGAGCTCCGCCAGATCGGCGGCAAGCCCATCTGGATCGAGGGCGACTGCGAGATCGACCCATCGGCCGAGATCCGCGGCACCGTCGTGCTGGGCGCGGACTGCCGGATCGGCGCCGGGGTCCGCCTCGAGGACGTGGTCATCGGGCCCGGGACGATCGTTGGGTCCGGGGCGGAGATCCGCCGGACCGTGGTGTGGGACACCGCCCGGATCGGCGAGCGCGCCCGCGTCGAGGGCTCGGCCCTGGGCTCCCGGGTGGTGGTGGGCGCGGACAGCGTCGTTGAGACCGGCTCGGTGATCGCCGACGACACCGAGCTCGGCGGTGAGGTCCGCGTCAAGGAGAACGTCAAGATCTGGCCCGGCAAGGTGGTGGAGGACCACGCGGTGGTCCACTCCAACCTGGTGTACGCCCAGCGGTGGCGCACCTCCGCCTTCGATGAGGGCGCGGTGACCGGGCTGACCAACCTGGAGCTGACCCCCGAGGTGGCGGCGCGACTGGGCGCCGCCTACGGCACCCTGCTGCAGCCCGGCAGCACGGTCCTCACGGTGCGGGACGCGCACCCGGCGTCGCGCATGCTGCGGCGCGCCTTCATCGGCGGCGTGGGGTCCACGGGGGTGCACGTCGTGGACCTCGGCATGCTTCCCATCCCGGTGATGCGCCACAAGCTCGAGTCCTTCGGCGAGGTCGGCGGCGTCTCGTTCCAGCAGGTGCAGCTGGTCCGCGGGATGACCTCGATCCGCTTCTTCGACGAGTACGGGCTCGACATCTCGACCAGCTTCGCCAAGTCGGTGGAGCGCGTGTTCCTCCGGGAGGAGTTCCGCCGGGCGCAGCACCAGGAGATCGGCGTCATCTTCGAGCTGCCCCGCATCGTCGACTTCTACGCCGAGTCGTACCTCAAGTCCCTCAACGGGCGCGCCGTCCGCGAGCGCCGGTTCCGCCTGGTGGTGGACTACGCCCACTCCGCGTCGGTGGCGGTGCTGCCGCGCCTCCTCGCCGATCTCGACTGCGACGTGGTGACCCTCAACGCGCACACCGAGGGCGTCCACGAGGCCATGCTCGCCGAGGAGATCGCCCGCTCCCAGCAGCGGCTGGGGGCCATCGTCACCTCCCTGGAGGCGGACCTGGGGGTATGGATGTTCCCGGGGGGCGAGCGCCTCGCCTTCGTGGACCGCCGCGGCCGGGTGTGGAGCGGGATGGAGCTGGTGGCGCTGGTCGTGGCGGCGGTCATCGCCGCCGACCTCCCCCGGCGAGGTCGCGCTGCCGGTGTACGCGCCATCCACCTTCAGGCAGGCGCTGGCCGCGGCCGGCCACCGCGTCCGCGACACGCTGTCGGCTCCCCGCGCCCTCACCGAGGCGTCCCGACGCCGCGACGCGATCTTCGCCTCGGCGGGGGAGGGCGACCTGATCTTCCCGGCCCTGCACCACGCCCCCGACGCCCTCTTCGCCCTGGGCAGGCTCCTCGAGCTCCTGACCCTCTCCAAGGGGACCGTGGACGACCTCGCGGAGCAGGCGCCGGCCGCGGCGGTGGCGCGGGCCTCCCTCCCCTGCCCCATGGAGCGCAAGGGCGGGGTGATGCGGAAGTTCGCGGAGCAGGTCCAGGACCGCGAGGCCTCGTTCCTCGAAGGAATCCGGGTCCCCCTCGACGGGGGCTGGGTGCTGCTCCGCCCCGACCGTGTCGCGCCCCAGTTCCACATCCACGCCGAGGCCTCGACGCGGGAGGAGGCCACCACCATCGTCGAGCAGTACCGGCAGCTCGTGGAGCGCCTCATCAGGAGCGCCTGAGCGGAGGATGGCAAAGCTCTCCTTTCTCTGGCACCTCCACCAGCCGCAGTACCGCTCGGCCGATGGCCGCGTGCACGCCCCCTGGGTGCTGCTGCACAGCGCCGGCGAGTACCTGACTCTGGTCCAGGCGCTGCGCAGCACCGGGGCGCGGGGGCAGGTGCTCAACCTCACACCCGTTTTCCTGGAGCAGCTCGCCGCGTACCGTGACGGCACGGCCCGCGACCCCCTGCTCGAGGCGCTGCAGACTCCCGCCCGCGAGCTCGAGCCCGAGCAGAGCGCCGAGATCCTGCGCTGGGCGGTGCTGGTGGCGGCGCCGCAGCAGCGGCGGTGGCCGCGCCTTGTGGAGCTGGTCTCCCGCGCCGCCGGCGCCCCCTCCCGGGAGCTCGCCCGCCGCTTCACGGTGCAGGACCTCACCGACCTCCAGGTGCTGCTGGTCCTCGCCTACGCGGCCCCCAACGCCGCCGGGGAGCCGGCCGTGGCGAGCCTCACGAAGCGCGGCGGCGGCTGGGGCGAGAGCGCCCGGGAGCAGGCCATCTCCTGGCTCACCTCCTGTCCTGGCCGTCTCCTCGCCGCGTACGGCGAGCTCGCCACCGCCGGCGCCGTCGAGATCGCCACCTCGCCCTACGCCCATCCCATCATGCCCCTGCTCATCGACACCGCCGTGGTGGCCGAGTCGTGGGCGCCGCACAAGCCGCCGCCGGCGCCGCCCTTCGCCGCCCCGGAGGACGCCGACGCGCAGCTCCGCGAGGGGCTCGAGCTGATGCGCTCCCTGGGTTTCGCCCCCACCGGATGCTGGCCTCCCGAGGGCGCCGTGTCGGCGGCGGCGCTGGAGGTGTACGGACGCCACGGCGTCGCCTGGCTGGCCACGGACGAGGGCATCCTGTCTGCGTCGCTGGGGCGCTCCCTGACCACCGAGCACGGCGTCGACCGGGAGCTCTTCCGGTCCTGGCGCCTGCCGCAAGGGGGCCCCCGGCTGTACTTCCGCCACCGGGGGCTCTCGGACTTCATCGGCTTCCAGGCCGGCCGTTACGCCGACGAGGCCGTCGCCGCCCGGGACCTGGCCGAGACCCTCCGCCGGCTGGCCCGGCGCCTCCCCCCCGACGACGGCATCCTCATCGCCTTGGACGGCGAGAACCCCTGGACCGGCTTCCCCGACGGCGGCGCCCGGTTCCTGAGCACGCTGGCCGGTGAGATCGAGCACGCACCGGAGCTGCGCCCCGTGACCCTCGGGCAGCGCACGCAGGAGGAGACGCCCGATACCCTGCCCCGTCTGCATCCGGGCTCGTGGATCGGCGGCGTCTTCGCCACCTGGATCGGACACCCCGAGAAGAACCGCGCCTGGGAGCTGCTGTCCCACGTGCGGTCCCTGGGCGCCCAGCGGGCCGGCCGCTCCTGGCTGTCCGCGGAGGGGAGCGACTGGTGGTGGTGGCTCGGCGACGACAACCCGACCACCCTGGCGCCGCTGTACGACAGCCTCTTCCGCACCCACCTCCGCGACGCCTGTCAGGCGGCGGGGGTACCGGCTCCCGCCGAGCTGGCCGGCCCCATCCGCTCCGCCTCCGTCCGCCTGGCCGTGCCCCGGTCCCGCCAGTGGCCTCCGCCGGTCCTGGACGGGAGGACCACCGATTTCTTCGAGTGGGCGGTGGCGGCCTGGGTGGAGGCGCCGCCGTCCTGCCAGCGGATCGCCCGCGCCGCGCTGCGCGCCGACGCCGACGCCCTGTGGCTTCGGGTCGACTGGCAGCCCGGAGCCCAGCGGCCCGGCGAGGTGCTGGTCATCCTGGTCGAGGCCGCAGCCCGCACCACGCTCGCGCTTCCCGCCGGGCTGCCCGGCGCCTGCGCGCTGGACCGCTGCCTGGAGGCCCGCATTCCCCTGCCCGAGGACGAGTTCATGCTGGCGGTGAGCCTGGAGGGGGAGCGCCTCCCCGCGGAGGGCTTCTGGCGCATCGACCTGCAGGAAGTCGACGAGGCATGAGCGCCCCCGCCGTTCCTCACACCGCTCCCGTACCCGGCAGCGCTGCCGCAAGCTCCCGGAGGATCTAGACCATGTCCGAGCTGCGATTCGACCCGATCCGGAGACGGTGGTCCATCATCGCCACCGAACGGAGCTTCCGTCCCCACGAGTTCCGCCGCCCGGGCCCCGAACCACCGGGCGACCTTGGCGCCTGCCCTTTCGAGTATGGCAACGAGAACGCCACGCCGGCGGAGATCTACGCCATCCCCGCCGGTCCCCGTCAACCCAACGGGCCCAACTGGAAGGTGAGGGTGGTTCCCAACAAGTTCCCGGCGCTGCGGGTGGAGGGGGAGCTCACCCGCGAGGGCGTCGGCATCTTCGACCGCGTGACCGGCATCGGGGCCCACGAGGTGATCATCGAGACGCCGGTGCACAACCGCACCCTGCCGGACATGGAGCCCGAGGAGATCGCCTTGATCTTCCGGGCCGCGCGGGAGCGCATCCTGGACCTCACCCGGGACATCCGCATCCGTTACGTCCTGCTCTTCAAGAACCACGGCCGCGATGCCGGCGCCTCCCTGTACCACCCCCACTCCCAGATCATCGCCACTCCCGTGATCCCCAACGTCGTGGTGGAGGAGCTCAACGTGTCGCGGGAGCACTGGAGGCACAAGGAGCGCTGCCTGTTCTGCGACCTCATCCGACAGGAGCAGTCGTTCGGGGGGCGGGTGGTGTTCGACACCGGCCAGTTCATCCTGCTCGAACCGTTCGCCGCGTCGTTCCCCTTCGAGACGTGGATCCTGCCCAAGGCGCACTGCCACGACTTCGCCCTGTGCTCGGACCAGACCCTCCTCGACCTGGCCCGCGCCGTGCGGGACTTCCTGCGCCGCATCCGCGCCCTGCTGGCGGACCCTCCCTACAACATGATCCTGCACACGGCGCCGAGCCCCCACCCGCGGCCGGGACAGCCCCAGTACTGGTCCACCATCGAGTGGGACTTCCACTGGCACCTGGAGTTCATCCCCAGGATCACGCGCATCGCGGGGTTCGAGTGGGGTTCCGGGTTCGCGATCAACCCGACGCCTCCGGAGGAGGCCGCGCGCTTCCTCCGCGAGGTCGTCGTCGAGGAGGGCTGAGGCCATGGCCCGCAAGCGCCACGACGGCCTTCGCGTGGCCCACGTGGCCTCGGAGATGGTTCCTTTCTCCAAGACGGGCGGCCTGGCCGACGTGGCCGGCGCCCTGCCCGCCGCCCAGGCCGCCCTGGGCGCGGCCGTCACCGTGGTCACCCCCGCCTACCGGTCCGGCGCGGACGCCGCGCCCCCCGGTGACGTGGTGGGCGAGGTGGAGGCCCTGGGTCTGCACGCCGCCGTGCGCCGCACCTCACACGACGGCGTGACCGTGCTGCTCATCGACGCCCCGGTGCTGTTCGCGCGGCCGGCGCTCTACGGCGTCGGGGCCGCGGCCTACCCGGACAACCCCGTCCGCTTCTCCTTCTTCGCCAGGGCCGCGCTGGACGCCGTCGCAGCCCAGGGCGGCGCCGACGCGGTCCACGCCCACGACTGGCAGGCCGCCCTGGCGCCCCTCCTTCTCCGCACCGGACTGCACCGCCCCACCGCCCTCGCCGCCGCCGGCACCGTGCTCACCATCCACAACCTCGCCTACCAGGGGCTCTTCCCTCCGTGGGCGGTGGCCGCCGCTGGACTGCCCGCGGAGCTCTTCGACATCGCCTGGCTCGAGTTCTACTCGCAGGCGAGCTTCCTCAAGGGCGGCCTGGTCAGCGCCGGCGCTCTGACGACGGTGTCGCCCACCTACGCCGGGGAGATCCTCACCCCGGCGTTCGGCTGCGGCCTCGAGGGCGTCCTCGCCGCGCGGAAGGGCAACCTCAGGGGCATCCTGAACGGGCTGGACGGAGCGCTCTGGAACCCCCGCACCGACCGCCACCTGCCCCGCACCTACTCGGCCTCCACGGCGGGGCCGGGCAAGAGCGCGGCCCGGTTGTCGCTGGCCGCCGAGGCCGCCCTCGCCCCGGGGGACCGTCCGGTGGCGGGCATGGTCTCCCGCCTGGCCGAGCAGAAGGGCGCGGACCTCGTGGCCGGAGCCCTCGACGATCTGGTCGCCATGGGGTTCGATATCGTCGTGCTGGGCGACGGGGAGGAGCGGTTCGTGGAGCAGCTGCGCGCCGGCGAGAGCGCGCACCCGGGACGGGTCCGCCTCCTCAACCGCTTCGACGAGCGCCTTGCGCACCTCATCTACGCCGCCAGCGACATCTTCCTCATGCCGAGCCGCTACGAGCCGTGCGGTCTCGGGCAGATGATCGCCATGCGCTACGGGGCGCTGCCGGTGGTCCACCGCACCGGCGGCCTCGCCGATACCGTCGCCGACGTCTCGGGTGCGGAGGGCACCGGGGTCGTCTTCGACCAGCTCACCGCGGCTGCGCTCGCCACCGCCGCCGGGCGCGCCCGCCGGCTCCTCGACGAGCCTGCCGCCCGCGACGCGGCGCGTCACGCGGGGATGGCCCGGGACTTCTCCTGGCGGGGTCCGGCGAGGGAGTACCTCGACCTCTACCGCAGCCTGGGGGGCTGAGCCGGGCAGGTGCCCGGCGCGGCCGGCGCCTCAGAAGCGCGCCGGCGTCACCCCTGGTCCTCTTCCGGCGCCGGGCGCTTCTTCCCGAACAGCCACGCCACCAGGATGCCCAGCAGGTAGAGGACGATCATGGGCAGGGCGAACACGCTCTGCGTCGCGATGTCCGGCGTCGGCGTGATGACCGCGGCGATGATGAAGATGGCGAGCACGGCGAACCGGAGCTGCCGGATGAGGAACTTGTGGGTCACGATCCCGAGCCGCGCCAGGAACAGGATCAGAATCGGCAGCTCGAAGACCAGGCCCAGCCCCAGGATGACCTTGCTCGCCATGGCGAAGTACTCGTTCACCGTGATGACCTGGCGGAAGTCCGAACCCACCTGGAGCAGGAACCGGCACACCATGGGAAACGCCACCTCGTAGCCGAAGAAGCCGCCGGCCAGGAAGAACGCCGTGGTGAAGAAGAGGAACGGCAGCAGCATCCGCCGCTCCCTCCGGTAGAGCCCCGGAGCGATGAACAGCCAGACCTGGTAGAGCACCACCGGCGATGCCAGGAAGATGCCCGCCAGGAGAGCCACCTTGATGTAGAGCATGAAGGGGTCGACCAGCCCGGTGAAGGCGAGCTTGTCCCCCTGGGGTAGGAACTGCGTCAGGGGCCGCTCGAGCCAGCGGAAGATCGGCTTTGCGAAGTACCAGCTCCCCAGGAAGCCGACACCCACCGCGAGCAGCGCCCAGCCGATGCGTCGACGCAGCTCGTCAAGGTGCTCGAGCAGCGTCATGCGGGGCAGCTCCTCCTCGGGGCCCGGGCGCGGTTCGTCGGACACTGTCGCCATCGGCTACCTTGGCTCGATCGGAGGGGTCTTCTCGCCCTCCTCCGGCTCCCTCCCCGCCGCCGCCGCCGCAGCAGCAGCAGGAGAGGTGCCGCCGGGGGAAGTGGGCGTCGCTGGCGTCGCTGGCGTCGCTGGCGTCGCTGGCGTCGCCGGCTCGGCGGCGCCGCCCGGCACCGGCGGCTGGAACGTGGCCCGGGTCGCCTCGCGCACCTCACGGTCGACATCCCTCAGCTGGTCCGTCGCCACCTCCTCCTCCAGCGTGCGCTTGAGATCGTTGGATGCGCGACGGAACTCGCCCATCGCCTTGCCCAGGCTCCGGCCGATGTCCGGGAGCTTGCGCGGCCCGAACAGGAGCAGGGCGACGATGAAGATCATGATCAGCTCGGGTACACCAATTGATCCAAACATGGCGTCCCCCTCCCCTCGGGGACCCCCAGAGTATAGTGTGCTAAAGTCCAGTCCCCAAGGGGGTGCCATGGGCCGTCTCACTCGAGTGTCGCTGGCCGCCGCTGTCATCGTCGCCGGAGCTATCGCGGGCACAGTTGCCGGGCGGGGGCAGGACACGACCGGGACGGCGTCGGCGGACCGGTTTCTCGGGCAGTACACCGAGCTCCTCCGCCTCGTCCTCGACAACTCGCCCCGGCCGCTCAAGGCGGACGACGCGGTGTACACGAGCCTCGACGGCATGCTGTCGGTCCTCGACCCCCACACCAACTTCTTCACCCCCGAGGCCTTCAACAACATGCGCGAACGCCAGGAGGGGTCGTTCCACGGCATCGGCGTCATCATTTCCATCCGGGGCGGCCGCGTCACCGTGATCACGCCCATCGAGGGCACCCCCGCCGCGCGCCTGGGACTGCGCGCCGGCGACATCATCGACGCCATCGACGGACAGTCCACCGAGGGGCTGGACCTCGACGACGTGGCCCGCAGACTGCGCGGGCCCGAGGGCACGACGGTGAAGGTCACCATCATCCGTCCGGGCCTCGCCGCGCCGCTGGAGGTCTCCATCGAGCGGGCCCGCGTGCCCAGCGACTCCGTGCGGTACGCCTTTCTCATCGGCAAGGACACGGCATACATCCGCATCAGCGACTTCACCAGGACCACCGGAGACGAGGTGACCAGCGCCCTCGAGAAGCTCGAGAAGGATGGCGCGACCCGCCTGCTCCTCGATCTCCGCGACAACCCCGGGGGCATCGTGGACTCGGCGGTGCAGGTGGCCAGCGCCGTGCTGCGCCCCGGCCAGCAGGTCTTCTCCACCCGTGGACGCACCGCCGACTCCTTCCAGGACTACCGCGCGTCGCAGAGCGGGCCCCACTTCACCGGACCGGTGATCGTGCTGGTCAACCGGGGATCGGCGTCGGCGTCGGAGATCGTGGCGGGCACCATCCAGGACCACGACCGGGGGCTCATCGTCGGCGAACGCACCTTCGGCAAGGGTGTCGTCCAGACGGTCTTCCCGGTCCAGGACGCGGGCCTCGCCCTCACCACCGCCAAGTACTACACACCGTCGGGACGCTGCATCCAGCGGGACTACGACTCCTTCTTCACCTACCTCCACCCCGTCGAGACCGGGGGGAACGAGCCCGAGGCGACGCCCACCCCTGCCCCTGGCCCGGTCTACTTCACCGACTCGGGAAGAAAGGTGTACGGGGGCGGCGGCATCGGCCCCGACGAGGTGGTGGCCCAGGGGGAGTACTCCGAGCGGCTCGCCCGGCTGCTGGGGAACTCCGCCTTCTTCCACTTCGCCGTGACCTACCTCGCCGACAAGCCCGACAAGGCCGCCGCGGCCCGCGCGTTCACCGCCGACGAGGCCACGATGGCGCGCTTCAAGTCCATGGTGGTCGACAAGAAGTGGCTCCCCGAGAAGGACATCACCGCGGCGCTGGCCGACCCCACGGACCGCAGGGACATCGAGGTCGGGCTCCGCGCGGAGGTCATGAGCGCGGCCGTGTCCCTCACCGCCGGGTACGAGGTCTCCATCGGGGTCGACACCCAGCTGCAGGCGGCGCTGAAGCTGTTCGACGAGGCGTCGCGCCTCTACGCCAGGGTCCGCAACGGCGCCAGGCCGCAGCAGCGCGCCGACGCCGGCCACTGAT
Source organism: uncultured Acidobacteriota bacterium (assembly GCA_963751245.1). GTDB lineage: Bacteria > Acidobacteriota > Thermoanaerobaculia > Thermoanaerobaculales > Thermoanaerobaculaceae > CAVVTR01. The sequence goes on from CAVVTR010000008.1 coordinate 134,976, forward strand.
CCGCCTGCGGCCGTGGCCGCATCAGCGGTTGACCAGGCGGCGAACCAGGGGCTTCAGCGGGATCACGCGGTCGATGCGGTGGCCGATCTGGATGAGCTGATCGTAGAACGGCGGCTTTCCCTCGGCGTGCTTGTAGCACTCCCCGCACCGCGGCATCGCCTGCCAGTCGCGCGCCTTGAACGCGGCCATGGCCCGCTCCACCGCCACGGAGTCCACGATCTCTCGCACCGTCTGCGTCTTCATGTCGCCGATCACCTGCTGGCCGTGGGCGTCGTAGCAGCAGTGCGTGACGGAGCCGTCCGCCAGCACGATGAACCAGCGGAACGGGTAGCCCTGGAAGCACCCGTAGAAGCTCTCGTGGAGAGGCGTCTCGTCCGAGGTGTCCAGGGGCTCGCAGGTCTTCTCGATGACCCTCGCCTGGGGATGGCGATCGAGGCCGAGGAGCTCCGCGAAGTCCCTGACCGTCTCCTGCGCCGTCTCGAGGGTGATGATGCGCTGGATCTCGACCCGGATGTCACGGCCCCGGGAGAGCTCCAGGAACGTGCGGACGTTTGCGAGCACCTCCTCGAAGTGCCCGCCGCGGCGGATGAACGGGTAGACCCGCGGGTTCACCGTGTCCAGGCACAGCCGGATCCTCCCCAGCGAGGTCTGGAGGAGCTCCTCGCCCATGGTCCGGTCGAGCAGCATGGCGTTGGTGGAGACGGAGCAGCCGGGAAACAGGTCGATAGCCTCGGCGAGGTGGGGATACAGGAGCGGCTCCCCCATCTCGTGGAGCCAGCTCACCGTGAGCCCGTTGGCGCGCAAGTCCTCCGCCACCTTCTTCACGAGCTCGACGGGCATGTCCGCATCGGCGCGCCCGAGGCGGTTCATCGGACACATGCCGCAGCGCAGGTTGCACCGGTTGGTGAGCTCCACCGCGACCTTCGCGGTCCTCATGTCGAGAATCTGTCTCATATCTTGATCAAAACACCGCCTCCCGCGGCGGTGTTCCCCAGTGGGGCGCGACGGCCGACGCTTCAGGCCGGCTGGGTGTAGACCCGGTAGACCTTGGTGAGCTTGGCATCCATCACCCGGACCGTCCGCTTCGCGAGCTCGTTGTCCTCGAGGATCCAGGAGTACTCGCTCCAGCGGTACCCGCGATCGAGGGCCGCCTTCAGGCCCTCGTAGAACATGATCCCCTCGATGCCGCGCAGCCGGAACTTCTCCTTCACTCCCATGGTGATGACCCGCAGGCCGACGCGGCGGCGGCCGATCAGCCAGGCCCGGAGCACGCGCAGCGGGTTGGCCATCGAGCCGTCGAGCACCGCCAGGGCGGGGTTCACGTCGGGAAGCGCCAGGAGGAAGCCGGCGGGCTCCCCGTCGACGGAGGCGATGCGCAGCAGCTCGGGGTCCACGAGGGGCTTGAGGTCGCGGGCGAGCCAGTCGAACTCGGCCTCGCTCACGGGCACGAACCCCCAGTTCTTCTCCCACGCCCGGTTGTAGATCTCGCGGATGATCTGCACCTCGTGGACGAAGGAACGCAGGTCGACGCTCCTGGTCTCCAGGGAAGGCTCCCGCTTGCGCGCCTTGTCCGTCAAGCGCGCCAGCCGCTCCAGCGAGCCCGGATGCACCGGGGAGGCGTAGGCATGGAGGTCCTTCGCCTTGACCAGCCCGGCGGCCTCGAGGAGCTCGGCGTAGCGCCTCGGGTTGTAGGTCATCATCACCGTCGGAGGCGTGTCGAACCCCTCGATGAGCAGGCCGCACTCGTAGTTCGTCGAGGGGTTGACCGGACCGACGAGGGTGTCGCAGCCCCGGCCGCGGACCCACTCCTTCGCGGCGGCGACGAGGGCCACCGCGGCCTCCTGGTCGTCCTCGCACTCGAAGAAGCCGAAGAACCCGGCGCGATCCCCGTGGTAGGCGTTGGCGACGCGGTTGACGATGGCGACGATCCTCCCGACGGCGCGCTGCCCCCGCCAGGCCAGGAACACCTCCCGCTCCGCCGCCCCGTCGAGGTAGAAGGGGTGCGAGGGGTCGATGAGCTCCAGGACCTGCTTCCGCAGCGGAGGGACCCAGCACGGGTCGCCCTCGTAGAGCCGCCATGGAAGGGCCACGAACCGCCGCAGGTCGGCCTTGGAGGCGACCGGGGCGATGCGGAGCGCCTCGGGGGTCACGAGATCAGCCCCACCTCGCGACCGACCTTGGCCAAGGCGTCGAGCGCCCGCTGCAGATGCTCCCGGGTGTGCGTGGCCATGAAGGAGATGCGCAGCAGCGCCCGCTCCGGCGGCACGGCGGGCGAGATCACCGGGTTGACGAACACACCCTCCTCCTGCAGGCGGCGGGCCATGAGGAACGCGAGGTTGTCGTCGCCGACGATGACCGGGATGACGGGGGTCTGCGAGTCCCCGGTGTTGAAGCCGAGGGCGCGCAGCCCCTCGGCCATGAAGCGAGTGTTCTCCCACAGGCGCTGGCGCCGTTCGGGCTCCCGCTCGATGATCTCGACGGCCTTGAGCACCGAGGCCACGGAGGCGGGAGGTGGAGCGGCCGAGAAGATCAGGGTGCGGGCGCGATGCTTGATCCAGTTGATGATGCGCTCCTCGCCCACGACGAACCCGCCGACGGACGCCAGCGACTTCGAGAAGGTGCCCATCACGATGTCCACCTGGTCCTCGATGCCGAAGTGCTCCGCGGTGCCCCTGCCGTTGTCGCCGAGCACGCCGATGCCGTGGGCGTCGTCCACCATGAGGCGGCAGTTGTAGCGCTTGGCAAGTTCGGCCACGCGGGGCAGGTCGACGATGTCCCCCTCCATGGAGAACACGCCGTCCACGACGATCAGCGCCCCCTTGCTGGGGTCGCGCATCTTGAGCCGGCGCTCGAGGTCGCCCATGTCGTTGTGGTCGTACTTGGCGATGGATCCGAAGCCCAGACGGGCGCCGTCGATGATGCAGGCGTGGTCGAGGCGGTCCAGGAAGACGACGTCTCCGCGGTCCACCAGGCACGAGATGACGCCCAGGTTGACCTGGAAACCGGTGGAGAACGTGAGCGCCGCTGGACGCTTCATGAAGCTGGCAAGCTTCTCCTCCAGCGCGACGTGGATGTCCAGGGTGCCGTTGAGAAACCGGGAGCCCGCGCACCCCGTGCCGTACTTCTCCACCGCCTCCCGCGCGGCCTCCTTGACTTCCGGATCGCTGGTGAGGCCGAGGTAGTTGTTGGAGCCGAGCATCACCACGTCGTGACCGTCCATGGTCACCACCGGGTCCTGCGCCGACGAGATGGTTCGGAAGTACGTGTAGAGCCCCGCCCCCTTGACCTTTTCGACATCATGGAAGTCGAAGCACTTCTGGAAGATATCCACGCAGCCTCCCGTTGATGGAGCTAACCCGGCGCTCACAGTCCGGTGATCTTACCACGCGGCAGCCACCCGTGAGCCCGGTACCAGGCCCACGTCGCCGCGGCTCCCTCCCCGAAGGGCACGCTGCCGTCGAGCCCCAGCAGCCGCAGGGAGCCCTCCGTCCGCGCCGACCAGTGGGCGGCAAGCAGTTCCCTCGCCTTGTCACTGGTCATGGCCACGTCACGCCGACCCAGCCGCTGGAGAAGGTCGCCGCCCCGCCCGGCGAGACGGAGCACCACGGCGGGCACCCCGATGATCCGTGCCTTCACCCCCCCCGCCGACGCGAGCTCGCGCACGAGGACGTCCAGGCGATGGGGGCGCGGCTCCCCGAGGTGGAGGACCCGTCCCCGCCCCTCGCCGGCCGCGGCGGCCAGGATCGCCCGGACCACGTCGGTCACGTGGGCCACGGTCAGCCACCGCTCCCCCGCGGGGATGGGCACGAGCCCGCGGGCGGCGAGACGGAAGAACTGCAGCACGTCGATGTCCCGGGGGCCGTAGATGGCCGGCGGGCGCAGGATCGCCCAGTCGTGCGGGTAGGCGCGTACGGCCCGCTCCCCGGCCAGCTTCGAGCGGCCGTAGGCCGAGACGGGACGCGGCTCGTCCTCGGGCCGCAGACCCTCCGGGTCCTCCGAAGGCCCCCCGGCGGCGAGGGAGGACACGTGGACCAGCGGGGGCGCCCCCGCACCGGAGGCGAGGACGGCGACGAGGTTCTCGGTGCCGACGCGGTTGGCGCGGTCGAACGCCTCCTCGCCGGCGGCCCTCACCAGGCCGGCGAGGTGCAGCACGACGGCGGCACCCGAGGTGACGCGCTCCAGCGCCTCCCGGTCCTCCAGGCCGCCCTCCACGACCTCGAAGGCGCCCGGATCCGAGCGCAGCCTGGAAGGGTTCCTCGCCAGCACGCGCACGGCGACGCCGGCGCGCAGGAGAGCGTCCAGCACGTGGGAGCCCACGAAGCCGGTGGCCCCGGTGAGCGCCACCGGGCAGGCCAGGCGCCGCCCCGCCTGGAGGACCTCGCCGTCCCCCAGCTCCGCCGGCAGCTCTCTCCACCCGTTCGCCGGCACCTAGAGCTCGTCCCCGTACTCGGCCCAGGTGGACGACGTCTCCCAGATCTTCACGCTGGCCACCCGCACGCCCTCGGGGACCCGGTACACCGTGCCCCCCTCCCCCGTCACCGTGGTCCCGGGGCGGAAGACGTCACGCACCCGGCGGAACAGGTAGCGCGCCAGCACCTCGGTCGTGGGGTCGCCGTCGGGCAGGAGGACGACGCGCTCGGCGAAGGGGGCGAAGACCTCGCGCTGGGGGTCGTCAGCCGCCAGCACCATGGCGTGGTCGAAGCGCTCGAGCTCGCGGGACATCACGAGCTTGAGCACCTTGTAGTCGCAGACCATGTCGTTCTCGTCGAGGGCGGCGGCGCTGAGCACCACCTCGACCGTCCGCGTGTGCCCGTGGGGAAAGCGGCACAGCTCGGGATGCTTGGAGAGCCGGTGACCCGACTCGACCTCGAAACGCTTCGCGATTCTGAACACACCCACCAGACCCCCCTGAGCGCGCGGCGCCGCGGGCCCCGCGGATCGACCACCCCGCCCCGCCCGGCTCCGGCGCGACCTCGGGCCCGCGCCTCAGTAGGCGAGGACGCCCTTCATGGCGCCAAGGATACCCTCGACCTGCGGCAAGATCACCTCCTCGAGCACCGGGGCGTAGGCCACGAAGGTGTCCCGGCCGGCGAGGCGCCGCACCGGCGCGTCCAGGTAGGCGAACAGCTCGTCGGCGATGCGCGCCGCAAGCTCGGCCCCGTAGCCGAAGGAGCGGCAGTCCTCGTAGACGACCAGGGCGCGTCCGGTGCGCTTCACCGACGCGGCCACCGTCTCCCAGTCGTACGGGGCCAGCGTGCGCAGGTCGATGACCTCGACCTCCCGCCCGGTCTCCTCGGCCAGCCGCCGGGCCGCCTGCACGGAGCGCACGACGGTGGCCCCGTATGTGACCACGGTGAGGGCGTCGCCCCGCCGCACCGTCGCCGCGCTCCCGAAGGGGATCATGTGCTCCGGCCCCGGGTAGGGCCCCTTGTTGTGGGTCTGGCGGTAGAGGTGCTTGTGCTCGATGAAGATCACCGGGTCGTCGCACCGGATCGCCGTACGCATCAGGCCGTTGGCGTCCGTGGCGGTGGACGGCATCACCACCCGCAGCCCCGGCACGTGGGTGAAGAGCACCTCCCCCGACTGGGAGTGGAACGGCCCGCCGCCCTTGAGGTAGCCGCCCCCCGGCACGCGCACCACGACGGGGGCGCTCCAGGCACCGCCGGAGCGCCACCGCACGGTGGGCAGCTCGTCGCGGAGCTGCATGTAGGCCGGCCAGATGTAATCCAGGAACTGGATCTCCACCACGGGCTTGAGGCCTCGCATGGCCATGCCCACGGCGCGGCCGACGATGTTGGCCTCGGCCAGCGGCGAGTTGAAGACGCGGTCGGACCCGAATAGGCGCTGCAGGCCGTGGGTGACCTTGAACACCCCCCCCTTGCCCCTGACCTCGTCCAGCACCGCCTCGTGGGAGGCGTCGGCGACATCCTCGCCGAAGACGACGACGCGGGGGTCGCGCTCCATCTCGTCCCGCAGGCAGGCGTTGAGCAGGTCCACCATGGTCTTCGGTGCGGCGTCCTCCACCCGGGGAGGGCTCGCGAAGGCGTCCGAGGTCGGGTCCACCTCCTCCGACACGATCCACGCGGGCCAGGTATCCGGAGACGGCTGAGGCTGGGCCACGGCACGCTCGGCCGCCTCCGCCACCTCCCGCTCCACCTCGGCGGCGATCCGGTCGAGCTCCTCCGGCTCGACGCCGTAGTGCTGCCGGAGCAGCTCCGCGGTGAGCCGCAACGGATCACGCTCCGCCTCCCGCTCGCGTTCCTCCGCCGGCTTGTACGCCCGCTCGTCGTCGGAGAGGGAGTGCGAGTAGGGACGGACCACGTGGGCGTGGACCAGGGCGGGCCCTTCCCCGCTCCTCACCGCCGCCACCGCCTCGCCCATGACCCGGTACGCCTCCGGGTAGTCGCAGCCGTCCACCTCGAACACGCGCAGCGCGGGGAACCCCGATACCAGTTTCGAGATAGAGCCCCCGGCGGTCTGCACGTCCACCGGCACGGAGATGGCGTAGCCGTTGTCCTCGATGACGTAGAGCACGGGGAGGCGCAGGTTGCACGCGGTGTTCAGCGACTCCCAGAACTCGCCCTGGGAGGTGGTGCCGTCCCCCAGCGAAACCCACACCACCTCACCCTCCGCGGGCCTGGTGTCCTCGGCGGTGACCTGCAGCGCGTCGGCGTACCGCCCGGCATGGGCGAAGCCGACCGCCTGCAGGCACTGGGTCCCCGTGGGCGACGAGCTGGTCGCGATGTGGAGCCGGCGATGCCCCCAGTGGCTGGGCATCTGGCGCCCGCGGGAGTCGGGGTTGGCCTCGGCCCCCACGCTGGAGAGGAAGACCTCGTAGGGGGTCATGCCTAGCGCCAGGACGAGGGCGCGGTCGCGGTAATAAGTGAAGAACCAGTCCCTCCCGGGATCCAGGTGGCGCGCGCCGGCCACCAGCACGGCCTCGTGCCCCGCGCCGCTGATCTGGAAGAAGGCGAGGTTCTGCTGCTTGAGCTGGATCTCCTTGTCGTCCACCTTGCGGGACAGCAGCATCTGCCGCCACGCCGCGAGCACCTCCTCCTTCGAGAGGGCTCCCGGTCCCCTGTCCGCTCCTCGTCCCATCGACACCCTCCTCAGCCGTCCGGCGACCCCGCTGCCCACGCCGCGAAATGTCACCTGAGTCGCCATTTTAGCTCAAGCCCCCTGCGCCGCAGCCGAATTCCCCGCGGCTTGCCGACGCCCTGGCGTTGCGCTAGCGTGGTCATCGAGAACGCCGCGGGCCGCGGGGGCCGCCCCCACGCTCCCACGGACGCCGGAGGTCGACATGTACAAGCACATCGGCGTGGCGCTCGACGCCTCCACGTATACCGTCGCCGCGCAGACCCTCGCCCTCGGCCTGGCCTCCAGGCTCGAGGCGACGGTGCACGGGATCCACGTCATCGACGCCAGCTTCATCGAGGGCGCCTTCATCACCGACATCTCCGGCGCCATGGGCTTCGAGCCGTTCCTCAACCTCCAGGCCCAGATGCGGGACACCCTGGAGGAGTTCGCTGGCGTCATCCAGACCCGCTTCACCGAGCAGTGCGAGGCGGCGGGAGTGACCTCGGCGTTCCACCTCCAGCGCAGCGGTGTGGTCTCCGGAATCCTCGAGTCAGTGAAGCTGGTGGACCTTCTCGTGCTCGGCCAGCGCGGCGTCAACGCCCGCTTCCACGAGGACCTGCTCGGGCCGACCACCGAGGTGCTCATGCGGCGCAGCCCGGTCCCCCTGCTCATCGTTCCGGAGACCGTGGCCTTCCCCCGGCGCCCGCTGGCCGCCTACGACGGCAGCGCCAAGGCCGCCCGCGCCCTCCAGCACGCGGGTGAGCTGTGCCGGCAGCTCTCGCTGCCGCTGACGGTCGTCACCGTGGAGGACGGCGCGGAGTTGGCGAAGACCCGGCTCGACGAGGCGGCCGCCTACCTCGCCCCCTACGGCGTCCGTACCGAGTTTCGCCACGAGCCCGGAGAGGCCGTCGAGGAGGTCCTGCTTTCCCTGCTCGATCCCTCGCGCCACGACCTCGTGTTCCTGGGCGCGCACGGCCACAGCCGCATCGTCGAGATGGTCCTCGGCTCCACCAGCGAGTACCTGGCGCGGCGCTCCCCCGTGCCCGTCCTCTGCGTCACCCAACCCTGAACGACACTTCCGGAGGAACCCATGTCCATCGAGCACGCGGCGATCACCGCCATCGGCAACTGTCTCGGCGTCTCCCGCGAGGAGACCCTGCTCATCCTCACCGACCCGCCCCTCGGCGCCATGGCCCGCACCCTGGCCGAGGCCGCGCGCCCCCTCGCTCGCGAGGTCATCGTCATGGAGTACGCCGTCCGCGAGCTCAACGGCCAGGAGCCCCCCGACCCTGTCGCCGCGACCATGGCCAGGGTGGATGCGGTCCTCGCAGTGACCACCCGCTCGGTGACGCACACCGCCGCCCGCCGCACCGCCACCGCCGCGGGCGCGCGGGTGGCGACCATGCCCGGCATCACCGAGGACTGCCTCGTCCGCACCATGGCCGCGGACTACGACGCCATCGCGGCCCGCACCGAGCGGGTCACCGCCCGCCTGACCGCGGCCCGTACGGCGCGCGTGACCAGCGAGGCCGGCACCGACATCACCCTGCCCATCGGCGGCATCGACGCCATTGCCTCGACCGGCCTCATCCGCCGCGCCGGGCAGTGGGGCAACCTCCCCTCCGGAGAGGCCTACCTGCGGCCGGACGAGGGCGCCTCCGAGGGCGTCGTGGTCGTGGACGGTTCCCTGGCCGGCATTGGCAGGCTCGACGAGCCGGTACGGATCACGGTGCGCGGCGGGCTGGTCGTGGACGTGTCGGGGGGCGCCCAGGCTCGCGAGTTCGCCGGCCAGCTCGAGCGCGCCGGCGACGCCGCCCGCAACGTCGCCGAGCTCGGCGTGGGCACCAACGACCGCGCGAAGGTGACGGGAATGATCCTCGAGGACGAGAAGGTCCTGGGCACCGTCCACATCGCCTTCGGGAACAACGCCTCCATGGGGGGGACGGTGACGGTGCCGTTCCACGTCGACGGGATCCTGCTGCGCCCCACCCTCGTCCTGGACGGCGAGGTGCTCATCCAGGACGGACGCCCGCTGTTCGACTGAGCGGAAGCGCGCCTCAGTCCGGCACGGCGAGCCGCCCGACGAGCTCGGCGTCGGCAGGCGGTGTCGCCAGCGCCCCGAGCTCCCGGCGGGTGACCCAGCGGACCTCCTGGCCCTCGACGCCCCGGGGCGAGCCGGACCGGATGGACGCCTCGTAGAAGAGCAGCACGACATCGCGCTCCGCGTCGCGGTGCCACGCGAAGGTGACGGGGGCGCCGACGGCGGCCTCCACGCCCAGCTCCTCGCGGAGCTCGCGCGCGAGGGCGACGGCCGGTTCCTCCCCCGCCTCGACGCCGCCGCCGGGAAACTCCCACAGCCCGGCCAGGTGGCTCCCCGCCCGGCGGCGCGCCACCAGGAAACGGCCGCCGTCCTCGATGACGGCGGCGACCACCAGACGGACGCTACTTCCCGGAGGGCACAGGTTGTCCGCCGGCATGCTGGCTCCCGGGCGCGGGCGCTCCCTCGGCCGCCACCGCGGCCTTGAGCTCGGGATCGACCGCCTCGATGGCCGCCGAGGCTCGCCGGCTCCTGAGCTGCTCCGCCAGCGTCTGGCGCACGCGGCGCTGCTGCAGGACCTCGGGAAGGCGGGCCTCGACCTCGCTGTAGGCGTACGTGCCGGCGCCGCGGACCTCGTCGACGTGGAGGACGTAGAACGCCTCCTTGCTGCGCACCACCTCCGAGGTCTGCCCGGCCTTGAGGGACGCAACCGTGCCCGCCAGGTCGGGGTTGAGGAGACCCTTCTGCACCCAGCCCACCAGGCCCCCGTAGGCCCTGCTCGCCGTGTCGTCGGAGACGTCCGAGGCGACGGCGGAGAAGTCCTGCCCGGCCTTGACCCGTGCCAGAGCCTTGTCGGCGCGCTCCCGCGCCGCGGCCACCGAAGCCTGGTCGACGCCCGAGGGCACCTTGAAGACCATCATCCGGAGCTTGGACTGCTCGGGGTGCTGGAACTCCTTGGGGTTGGCCTCGTAGAAGGCCTTCGCCTCGGCGGCGGTGACCTGCGCCTTGGGAACCACTACCTCCTGGATGTACTTCTTCACCAGCAGGGTGTCGTGCTCGATGCGCAGCAGGTCCGCATCCGTGATGCCCTGCTCCTTCATGGCCTTCTCGAACTCCGCCTGGCGCTCTCCCAGCGCGTCGCGCTTCGCCGTGAGGCTCTTCGCAGCCTCCTCGTCGCTCACCGCGAGCTTGGCCTCGGTGGCCGCCTGCACCAGGAGCGCCTGGGCAATGAGCTGGTCCGCGACGTGCTTCATCATCGTGGGCCGGTCGACGGCCGCCTTCGCCTGGGCCTCGAAGCCGTGCTCGGCGACGAGCAGCTCGGCCCGGCCGATCTTCTCGCCGTTGACGATCAGGACGGGGGATGCGGCCACGGCGAGGCTGGACGACAGCAGCGTGGCGCCGATCATGGTGGACAGCACTCTCATTCGCAGACCTCCGTGGGGGGGATCGCCGGTAACGGCCGCACCATAGGGGCGCGGCGGATCGAAGTCAAACCGCGGCGTGCCCCCCCGGCGCGCGCCGCCCGCGGCGAGGCGGTCAGGAGCGGCCCGGCTCGCCGTCCTTTACCTCGTCCCAGAGGGCGTCGAGCTGCTCCAGCGTCCTCCCGCGGAGCTCGAAGCCGCGCTCGGCGGCCCGGGTCTCCATGCCGCGAAAGCGGCGGGCGAACTTGTCGTTGGCCGCCTGCAGGGCGGCCTCGGGGTCCACGCCCAGCTGGCGGGCGAGGTTGGCCATGACGAAGAGCACGTCGCCCAGCTCGTCCCGGACGCGCTCCGCCCTCACCTCCTCCGCCCCTGCACCCAGTGCCTCCGCCAGCTCCCGGACCTCCTCCTCCAGCTTGCCCACCACGTCCGCGGTCCTCTCCCAGTCGAAGCCGAGGGCCGCGGCCTTCTCCGTCATCCGGTACGCCTTCAGCAAGGCCGGAAGGTGTCGCGGCACGCCGTCCAGCGCGCCTCCGGGACCGTTCTCGCCCTGCTTGATCGCCTCCCAGTTGCGCACCACCTCGCCAGCGTCGGCGACCTCGACGTCGCCGAACACGTGGGGGTGGCGGCGGACCATCTTGGCGTGGATGCCGCGGCAGACGTCGAGGACGTCGAACCATCCGTTCTCCTCGGCAATGGCCGCGACGAACACGATCTGGAAGAGCAGGTCGCCGAGCTCCGCGCGCAGCAGCGGGGGATTCGCCGCGGAGACCGCGTCGACGACCTCGTACGCCTCCTCGATCACGTAGGCGCGCAGGGTCTCCAGGGTCTGCTCGCGGTCCCACGGGCAGCCGCCCGGGGCGCGGAGCCTCGCGCAGAGGGCGCGCAGCGCATCGAACGGGTGCTCGGGCTCCATGGCGCGGAAGTATACGCCCGGCCCGCGCGGCTTGTCCCGGCGCCGGGAAGCACGTACCATGAGGAACTGTGACGAATCGGAGGTGTGAATGAGCGAGGACACCCCCGGGAGGAAGGTCAAGGTCGTCGACCGTCGTCCCTTCACTCCGGACGGTGAGCTTCGCGACTCCGAGGGCGCGTCGCCGGCACCGGCGGGCGCCGGCGCGGCTCCGGGGCCGCAGGCGGCGGAGCCGGCAGCCGACCGCGCCACCCCCGGGGAAGAGGCGCCGGAGCGCCCCGGACGAGGGGACGGATCGTCACAGGAGGCCGCCGCGGCGGCGCACCGCCCCACCGCCCCGCTCCGCCCTCCCGAGTTCTTCGATCTCGTGGAGCTGCTCGTGGAGCCCGCCGCAGCGCTCCTCACGGGGACTGTCCCCGGCTACCCGAAGGACATCACGGCGGCCAGGAGGTTCATCGACCTGCTCGCCGTTCTTCGAGCAAAGACCCAAGGCAACCTGACCCCGGACGAGGACCACCTACTCGACGATGCCCTCTATCAGCTCCACAGGCTCTTCGTGGCGGCAGGCCGTTAGGCGCCCGCTCCTCCTCGCGCTCGTGCTGCTGGCGCCCCTGACCGCGGGCGCGCAGCCCGCGAGCCAGGGTGGTGACGTCGAGCAGGCGTGGTTCCGGCTCACGCAGGCTCTCCAGCCTCTCGACGTGGAGACCGTGCGCGAGCGTGGCGACGATCTCCTGGCGGTCGCCGGACGTCTCGGGCTGCAGCGGCTCACGCCGCTCTCCCAGGCCCTGGTGGCGAAGGCCAAGACGGCGCCAGCGCCGCAGGCCGAGGTCCTGCTCCAACAGGCCGTCCGCTTCGACCCCGGCAGCCCGGAGGCCTATCTGGCCCTCGGCGCCCTCCAGATCCGCTCCGGCAGCATCGGTCCGGCGGCAGCCTCGCTGGCCCGGGGCGCCGCAGCGCTGTTCGGCGAGTCCAGGCTCCAGGGGGTCGTCTCCGCCTCCCTGCTGCTCTCCGCCGTCCCGGTGATCCTGGGCGCCGTGCTTCTCTGGGGGCTCCTCGCCATCAGAGGGGCCCTGCCGCGGCTGTGGCACGACATGGTCGAGACCGGGGCGCAGCTCCGGCTCGGCGTCAGCACCGTTCCCTTCGCGCTCCTTCTCGTCGCCACGCCGGTCTTCATCACCGGCGACCTCGTGTGGCTGGTGCTGTGGGTGTTCGCGCTCTCCTGGGCGTACCTTCCCGTCGGCCAGAAGGCCCTCGGCATCGTCGCGCTCGTCCTGGTCATGGCGACCCCCACCCTGGTCGAGCTCGGATTCCGCAGCCTCACTCACCCGGACAACGCGGTGATCCAGGCGGCGCGGCTCCTCTCCGAGCACCGCTACGACCCCCAGACGGTCCAGGAGCTCGCGGCCCTCGCGGACACCTTCGGATCCGACCCCGAGTTCCACCGCCTCGAGGGTGACTGCTACCGGCAGTTCGGCCTCTACGATGCGGCCGCGTGGGCCTATCGCGAGGGGCTCCGCCTGAAGCCGGACAGCGGCGCCATCTCCCTCTCCCTGGGCAGCATCGACTACCTCCAGGGCGACTACAACGCCGCCCTCCAGGCATTCAAGTCCGCCCTGGAGCGCGGCGTCGACCCGATCATAGGCAACTACGACCTGTCGATGGCCCTGGCGCAGATCTACCACTTCCGCGAGAGCGAGGAGGCCATGGCCACGGCCCGCCGGGGCGACAACGGACGGCTCGCCGAGCTGCTCAAGGGTCACAACCAGCAGCAGCTCATCACGCCGAGCGTCACCTTGGCGGACGCCAGGGCCATGGTTGCCCGGCAGGACCCCGTTCTCCTCCTCAACCGCGGCCTGCTGCCGCCCCCCTGCCGCGGGACCGGACCGTGCTCAACCCCCTCGCCCTCGCCGCAGGGTTCGCGCTGCTCCTCGCCCTGGCGCACTTCCTGATCCGCGAGCACACCACGGGCTTCGCGGCCTCGTGCCTGAAGTGCGGCCGGCCGTTCTGCCGCCGCTGCAAGCTGTCGCGGGAGAGCCAGAGCTACTGCACGCAGTGCATCAACATCTTCCTCAAGAAGGACATGGTCGCCGCCGACGTGCAGCTTGCCAAGCGCCGCCAGGTGGCGCGCCACCGGGTCGCCATGGCCGCGGAGCGGCGGGTCGCCGACCTGCTGCTGCCCGGTCTCGGTCTCGGCACCTCCGGCCGCCCGCTGGCCGGGGCCGCCCTGGCGCTGGCGGCCCTGGTCGGCGTCGCCGTGGCGTTCGTGTGGCTGCCCCTCTACGTCGGCCCGGCCCTGCTCAACGTCTCGCTGCTTCCCCTGCAGGCGGCGTTCGCCGCCCTGTGGGTACTGGCGCTGGCCGGTGCGCAGCTCCTGCGCACGGGGGGGAGGTAGACCGTGGCCCTCGAGGGGACCCTTCGCGACTTCTCCCTCGCCGACATCTTCCAGCTCATCGGGCTGCAGCGGAAGACCGGCGTGCTCACGCTGAGGGCACCAGAGGACACCGTCACCGTCTCGTTCCTCGACGGGAAGGTCGTGGGTGCGGACTCGATGAACAAGCGTCTCGAGGACCGCCTGGGCCAGGTCCTCCGGCGCAGCGGCGTGGTCAGCCAGGAACACCTGGAGCGGGCCCTGAAGATCCAGGGTGAGACCCTGGAACGCCTCGGCCACGTGCTCATCGCCAACGCCATGCTTTCCCGCGACGAGCTTCGCCGCGCCCTGGAGCAGCAGATCCTCCAGATCATCTACCGCACCTTCCGGTGGCAGGACGGCGATTACCACTTCTCCCAGGAAACCAGCATCGACTTCGACGCCGAGCTGGTCCAGCCCGTCAGCGCCGAGAGCATCCTCATGGAGGGTGCGAGGATGCTCGACGAGTGGCCCATCATCGAGAAAAAGGTCCCATCCCGGGACATGGTCTTCGTCCGCACGCCCTCGGCGCGCCAGGTCGAGGTCGCGAGCACCGAGGAGCTCGAGGAGCTCGAGGAGCTCGCCGACTTCGAGTTCGAGTCCGAGCCCACCCCCCGAGCCGGCTCCGGGCGGGTCCGGATCAGCCCGGTGGAGCGCGACGTCCTCGCCCTCGTCGATGGAGCGAACTCCGTTGAAGAGATCATCCGCAGGAGCATCCACGGCGAGTTCGAGACCTGCAAGGCGCTCTACACGACCCTGACCCGCTCCCTGATCCGGGAGGCCAGCCGCGAGGAGCTCGCGGGCGCGCGGCGCGACGCCCTCTCCCAGTCGGCGCGCGCCTCCGGTCGCCGGGTCCAGGTGCCCTGGCTCGCCCTCCTCCTCCTCCCCCTGCTCGTCGCATCGATCCTTCTCTCCCCGAAGAACCCCCTCAACCCCCTCCTCGGCCCGAACCCCAAGCCGCTGCTGCTCCTGGAGACCGGGACCTCGGCGGCGAGGATGCAGGGCGTCTGGCGGATGGTCCAGGCCCGCGCGGCCATGGCCGGCACCTACCCCGAGAACCTCGCCGAACTGGTGCGGGACGGGCTGCTGCCCGAGGCGTTCACCCGTGATCCGTGGGGGCGGCCGTACCGCTACATCCTCAGGGAGCAGTCCGTGCTCCTGGCCGGCAACACGCCGGAGGGCCTTCCCGATCCGAATCTTATTCTCTCCCAGCACCTTGCGTCGGAACCCGAGGACCTCCACTCGGGGCCGGGGTTGCGCCTCGTCAATCCTTGACAAGCCTTCGCTCAGGTTCTATATTTCGTCTGGTGAGTGAATCTGAGGAGGGTTCTATCAATGTCTAAGATCGTTGGAATCGACCTGGGAACCACGAACTCGGTGGTCGCGGTCCTCGAGGGTGGCAAGCCCGTCGTCATCGCCAACCAGGAGGGCAGCCGGACGACCCCTTCGGTGGTGGCCTTCGCCAAGAACGGTGAGAGGCTCGTGGGCCAGGTGGCCAAGCGGCAGGCGGTCACCAACCCCGAGAACACCCTCTTCTCCATCAAGCGGTACATGGGGCACCGCTTCGACGAGGTCAGCGCCGAGATCAAGATGTTCCCGTTCCACGTCGTCAAGGGCGAGAACGAGACCGCCCGGATCGAGGTCGAGGGCAAGGTGTACTCGCCGCCCGAGATCGCCGCGATGATCCTCCAGAAGCTCAAGGCCGCCGCCGAGGACCACCTCGGCGAGAAGGTCGAGAAGGCGGTCATCACGGTCCCTGCGTACTTCAACGACGCGCAGCGGCAGGCCACCAAGGACGCAGGCCAGATCGCCGGCCTCGAGGTGGTCCGCCTGGTCAACGAGCCCACCGCGGCGGCGCTGGCGTACGGCCTCGACAAGAAGAAGAACGAGGTCATCGCGGTCTTCGACTTCGGAGGCGGCACCTTCGACATCTCGATCCTCGAGGTCGGCGAGGGTGTGGTCGAGGTCAAGTCGACGAACGGCGACACCCACCTGGGCGGCGATGACATCGACCAGCGCCTCATCGAGTGGCTGGCCGACGAGTTCCGCCGTGACCAGGGGATCGACCTCTCCAAGGACCGCATGGCGCTGCAGCGGCTCAAGGAGGCGGCCGAGAAGGCCAAGTGCGAGCTCTCGTCCACCCAGGAAACGGAGATCAACCTCCCCTTCATCACTGCCGACGCGTCCGGGCCCAAGCACCTCACCATCCGGCTGAGCCGCTCGAAGTTCGAGCAGCTCACCGAGGACATCATCCAGCGCACGGTGGAGCCCTGCCGGCAGGCCCTCAAGGACGCAGGCATCAGCGCCAAGGACGTCGATGAGGTGGTGCTCGTCGGCGGTTCCACCCGGATTCCCAAGGTCCAGAGCCTGGTCAACGAGTTCTTCGGCAAGGAGCCGCACAAGGGCGTGAACCCCGACGAGGTGGTGGCCGTTGGTGCTGCCGTCCAGGCCGGGGTGCTCATGGGTGACGTCCGCGACCTGCTCCTCCTCGACGTGACACCGCTCTCCCTCGGCGTCGAGACGCTGGGCGGCGTGTGCGACGTGGTCATCCAGCGCAACACCACCATCCCCACGCGCAAGGCCAAGACCTACTCCACCGCCGACGACAACCAGACACAGGTGGAGATCCACGTGCTCCAGGGCGAGCGGCCCATGGCCCACGACAACCGCACCCTGGGCCGCTTCCACCTGGTGGGCATCCCACCGGCGCCCCGCGGCATCCCGCAGATCGAGGTCGCTTTCGACATCGACGCCAACGGCATCATGCACGTCTCCGCCAAGGATCTCGGTACCGGCAAGGAGCAGAAGATCCAGATCACGGCGTCCTCGGGCCTGTCCGAGGACGAGATCCAGCGCATGGTCCAGGAGGGCGAGCAGCACGCCGACGAGGATTCCCAGCGCAAGGCCGAGGTCGAGTCGCGCAACCGCCTTGACGCGCTGATCTACTCCACCGAGAAACTGCTCAAGGAGAACCAGGAGAAGATCCCCGAGGCCCAGCGCTCCGACGTGGAGAAGGCCCTCGAGGGGGCGAAGCGCGCCGTCGAGGAGGGAAAGGCCCCCGGGATGGACTCAGCGTACGAGGAGCTGACCAAGGCGTCCCACAAGCTCGCCGAGGTCATCTACCAGTCCAGCACCCCGGAGGCGGGCGGCGCGCCCTCCGCCCAGCAGGCCGGCACGCCGCCCCCCCAGGAGGGCGAGGTGGTGGACGCGGAGTACGTGGACGTGGATTCGGAGAGCTCGGGGCACTCGAGCTGACCCCGGAGGGAGGACGGCATGCGCGATCTCGACTGGCGGGTAGTCCGTGAGCTGCTCGCGCTGAGAGCGCACTTCCGCGAGTTCTTCGAGCGGGCCATGCTGCCGTCCTCCCCTCCGGCTCTCTCCGCCGCGGCCCTGGAGCCGGCCGCGGACGTCTGGGAGAGCGAGCAGGAGCTGGTCGTGGAGGTGGAGCTCCCCGGCGTGTCGGGATCCGGAGTGACGGCACGCCTCGAGGAATCGAACCTGGTCGTCTCGGGCACCTTCCCCGACGCATCGGGCGGCGCCGGCACCTTCCTCCGGCTGGAGCGTCCCCGCGGGCCGTTCCACCGCGTCATCGCGCTGCCGTCGCCCGTCCAGGGCACTCCCGCCGCCACGCTGAAGGCGGGAGTGCTCGAGGTCCGGCTCACGAAGACGGCACCGGGACGGCGGCGAATCCCCGTCCGCCCGGAGGAGTCATGAACGAGGACGTGAAGACGATGCGCCGGTACCACATGATCAGCTGGGTGGCGGAACGGTACTCGATCCATCCGCAGACCCTCCGCCTCTACGAGCGCGAGGGGCTCATCAACCCCCCGCGGAGCGAAGGCAACACCAGGCTCTACGATGGCGAGACCTGCGACCGTCTCGAGCTCATCCTCACCCTCACCCGTGACATGGGAGTGAATCTCGCCGGCGTCGAGGTTATTCTCAACATGAAGGATCAGATCGACGCGTTGAAGACCGAGGTGGAGCGCCTCCTGGTGTTGGTCGAGCGCCAGGCGGCGCGGCAGGCCTCGGTGGCTCGTGAGCACGCGCTCGCCCAGCGCCCGCGAGGAGGTCTGGTCAGAAGCGAGGATGAATGACGCATGACGAACGCCAGCAGGACCCCGAAGCGTCGCTCCTGCGCCGCTACCTTCACGAGATCGGCCGCTTCCAGCCCCTCAGCGCGGACGAGGAGAAGGAGCTAGGCCGGCGGATCCAGGGCGGGGACTCCGAGGCGCTTCGGCGGCTCGTGGAGGCCAACCTGCGGTTCGTCGTGGCGTACGCGAAGCGGTTCCGCCACTCCCGCGTCTCTCTGCTGGACCTCATCAACGAGGGCAACATCGGCCTCATCCAGGCGGCCAAGAAGTTCGACCCCGAGAAGAACGTCAAGTTCATCACGTACGCGGTGTGGTGGATCCGCCAGGCCATCCTCCACGCCCTTTCCGAGCACGGGGCTACCTTCCGGCTGCCCCAGAAGCAGGCCAACATCCTCTACCGCATCGAGCGCTCCCGGGAGGCCCTCGGGCGTGAGCTCTCGCGGCCCCCCACCGAGGACGAGCTCGCCGAGGAGGTTGGCATGGACGCCGAGGAGGTCCGGCTCCTGCTGGCTTCCAACCAGAACCTGCTCTCGTTGAACCAGCCGGTGGACCAGGAAGGCGAAGCGGAGTTCGGCGACCTCCTGGAGCAGTACGTCGTGCCCGATACCGACGAGGAGATGCTCCGCCACTCCTTCGAGCAGACCCTCGAAGAGGCGCTGAGCGAGCTCTCCGACAAGGAGCGCCAGATCCTCTCGCTGCGGTTCGGGCTCGATGACGACCGGCCGCGGACCCTGCGCGAGATCGGCGACATGCTCGGAATCTCCCGCGAGCGGGTGCGGCAGATCGAGAACCAGGCCCTCACCAAGCTGCGGCGGAGCTCGAAGGCCCGTTCCCTGGCGGGCTACCTCAACTGAGCCGCTGACGGCGAAACGGCCCCCTGAGCAAGCCCTCAGCTGCGGTGGCGGAGGTTTCCGGGCAGCTCCTCGACCGCCAGCCGCAGGATCTTCGCGATCTCCTCGCCGTCGGACGCCTTGACGAGGTTCGCCACCGTCGTCCGGTTCCGGCAGATCCACGACAGCCTGGCCAGCCAGCGCAGGTGCGCCATGTCCTTCCTGAGCGCGAGGAGGAAGAAGAGGTGCGTGGGCTTCTCGTCGGGGGAGCCGAAGGCGATGCCCTTGCGGGAGCGTGCGAGGAAGAGGAACTGGTTGGGGAACTTCTCGGCGGCCCGGTGGCGCGCGTGGAGGAACGCAACCCCGTTGGGCATGGCCGTGGGCACCATGCGCTCGCGTTCGGTCAGTGCGGTCTCGAACCAGTAGGCGTCGGTGACCAGCCCCATGGACGCCACGTGCTTGACCATCTCGGCGATGACGTCCTCGCGGGACGCGGCGGCGAGATCGGCGATCACGTGGGTGGGCTCGAAAAGGTCCGAGAACAGCGGGTCCTCCGCTTCAGCGGAGGTGTTCTTGTCGGTGTGGCTCACGGCGACTCCTTTCCCCGGCGAGGCGGGCCCCACATTCTACCCCGGTCCGCGCCGGATCTCCTGCGCCCTCAGACGGCGAGCCCGCCGGCCTCGCAGACAAGGTCGAGGACGCGGCGCACGCGCGCCTCGTCGGTGGCCAGGTTGCCGATGGCGACCCGCAGGCAGTAGCGCCCCTTGAGCTTGGTGTGGGAGAGGAAGACCTCGCCCGTGGCGTTGACGCGCTCGAGGATCCGCGCGTTCAGCGTCTCCAGCTCCGCCTCGTCGTCCACCCCCGGCGGATGCACCCGGAAGCAGACCACGGAGAAGCGCGCCGGCGCCAGGCGCTCCAGGTGCGCGTGCGCGTCCACCCGGGCCGCGAGGCGGCCTGCCATCGCCACGTGCTCGCGGATCCGCGCCGCGATGCCCTCGACACCGAAGTGCCGGAACACGAACCAGAGCTTGACGGCCCGGAAGCGCCGTCCCAGCTGGAACGAGTAGTCCATCAGGTCGACGACGCCCGTTGCGTCGGTGCGCAGGTACTCCGGCACCAGCGACAGCGCCCTCCGCAGCGTCTCGGGGTGCGCGGTGTACAGCGCCGAGCAGTCGATGGGGGTGAACAGCCACTTGTGCGGGTTCGCCACCAGGGAGTCCGCGTACTCGCACCCCTCAAGGGCCCAGCGCAGCTCCGGCGCCACCGCGGCGCTGCCCGCGTAGGCGGCGTCCACGTGCAGCCACAGGCCGTGCCGCCGGCACACGGCCGCGATGGCCGGCACCGGGTCGACGGCCGTGGCCGAGGTGGTCCCCACCGTGGCGGTGACCGCGAAGGGCTTCCGCCCCGCCGCCAGGTCCTCCTCCACGGCCTGCTCCAGGGCGTCCACGCGCATGCGGAACTCGCCGTCCGCCGGGATCCGGCGAACGCCACGGCGCCCGATGCCCAGCACGATGCCGGCCTTCTCCACCGACGAGTGCGCCTCCTCGGAGCAGTACATGACCAGGGGGGGCTTGCCGGCGAGCCCGTCGTCCCTGACGTCCACCCCGGCGGCCTCGCGCGCGCCCGCCAGGGCAACCAGGGTGGAGGTGGACGCCGTGTCCGTGAGCATCCCTAACCACGCGTCCGGCAACCCGATGGCCCGAGCGTACCAGCGCATCACCACGCCCTCCAGCTCGGTGAGCGCCGGGCAGGTCTTCCACAGCATCCCGTTGGCGTTGAGGGCGGCGGCGACGAGCTCCCCGAGGATTCCCGGACCGGAGCCCGTGATCCCGAAGTAGGCCATGAAACCAGGGTGGTTCCAGTGGGTGACGCCGGGAAGGATCACCCGCTCCAGATCCTCCAGCCACGCGTCCACCGGCTCCCCCGCCGTGGGCGGGTCCGCCGGAAGGGCCTCCGCCACCGCACCGGGCCTCAGCCGCGAGAGCACCGGCAGGTCGGGGACGCGGCGCCGGTACGACACCACCCACTCGCTCACCCGCCGCAGTCCGTCTTCCAGCTCGTCAGGAGTCATGTCCCGCCCCGCGCCCGCCGTCGTGCTCTCCATCGCCGCTCCTCCCCGCTTCGGGTCAACACGCATTCTGGCACGTCCTCATCCTGTCCGTCCGGGGTAAGCTGGTGCCATGAAGAGCCTCTGGTTCGCCCTCGGCGCGTTCCTCGCCGCGGGCTCCATCGCCGCCGGCGCCCTCGGGGCCCACGCCCTCAAGCGCGTACTGGACGCGCCGGCCCTGGAGCTCTGGCACACCGCCTCGCACTACCTGCTGGTGGGCGGCATCGGGCTGCTGGCGCTCGGCCTCGCCGCCGCGGTGCGTCCCGCCGCGGGGTGGCCGGCCGCGGGATGGTGCCTCCTGGCCGGAACCGCGGTCTTCTCCGGCACCGTGGGCGCGCTCGCCCTCGGCGCCCCCCGTTGGCTCGGCGCCGTGACCCCCGTGGGCGGCGTGCTGCTCATCGCCGGCTTCGTTCTTCTCGGCGTCGCGGCCCTGCGCTGACCGGCCGATTGCGCATCGGCCGCGTCACGCGTAGGATGACGCCGACGTGGCTCTGCAGCAGGTCCTCCGTATGCGGGTAGCCTGCGACCCGCTCAGCCCACGGCCCACCGAGCCGGCAACGCCGACCGCGACCCGGCATGAATGTACGCACAATCCCGTTACACAGCTGGGAGAAAAAGTATGCACTGGATGGTGAGGTACTACGGCTCCACCCTGGGGAAGAAGCTGCTGATGGCCGCCACGGGGATCATCCTGTTCCTCTACGTGGTCGTCCACATGCTCGGCAATCTCCAGATCTACCTCGGACCCGCGCGGCTCAACGGCTACTCCAGGCTCCTCCACGCGAGCTCCGCTTTCCTGTGGACGGCGCGCTCGGTGCTCCTGTTCTGCGTGCTCGTCCACATCGTCGCCGCGGTGCAGCTCACCATCCGCAACTGGGGAAGCCGCCCGGTGAAGTACTACGCGCGCCACTACAAGGAGGCCGACTACGCCGCGCGGACCATGGTGTGGAGCGGCCCCATCATCGCGGCGTTCGTCGTCTTCCACGTCCTCGACCTCACCACGGGCACGCTCCACCCCGGGCTGTTCATCGAGGGCAACGTCTACCACAACGTCGTCTCCGGGTTCCAGGTGTGGTACGTGGCGGTCGCCTACATCGTGGCCAACGCGCTGCTGGGCTTCCACCTCTACCACGGGCTGTGGAGCCTGTTCCAGACCGTCGGGGCCAGCCACCCCACCTACGAGCGCTTCCGGCGCATTTTCGCCAGCGTCTTCGCGGTGGTCATCGCCGGCTGCAACATCTCGATCCCCATGGCGGTCCTGACCCGCCTGGTGTCCTGACCAGGGAGGATGTGCGACATGAAGCTCGACGCCAAGATCCCTTCCGGCCCCATCGAAGAGAAGTGGACGCGCCACAAGGACCATATCGGCCTGGTCAGCCCGGCGAACAAGCGCAAGCACACGGTGATCGTCGTGGGCACCGGCCTCGCCGGCGCCTCGGCCGCCGCGTCCCTCGCCGAGCTGGGCTACAACGTGAAGTCGTTCTGCTACCAGGACAGCGCCCGCCGCGCCCACTCCATCGCCGCGCAGGGCGGCATCAACGCGGCGAAGAACTACCAGAACGACGGTGACAGCGTCTACCGGCTCTTCTACGAGACGGTCAAGGGGGGTGACTACCGCTCCCGCGAGGCCAACGTCTACCGCCTCGCCGAGGTGTCCTCCAACATCATCGACCAGTGCGTGGCCCAGGGCGTGCCGTTCGCCCGCGAGTACGGGGGCATGCTGGCCAACCGCTCCTTCGGCGGTGCGCTGGTCTCGCGCACCTTCTACGCGCGGGGCCAGACCGGCCAGCAGCTGCTGCTCGGCGCCTACTCCGCCCTGGCCCGCCAGGTGGCCGAGGGCAAGGTGGAGCTCCACCCGCGGACGGAGATGCTCGATCTGGTCATCGTCGACGGCAAGGCCCGCGGCATCATCGTTCGGGACCTGGTCACCGGGGCGCTGGAGGCCCACGCGGCCGAGGCGGTCCTGCTGGCCACCGGCGGCTACTCCAACGCCTTCTTCCTGTCCACGAACGCCAAGGGTTCCAACGCCACGGCGATCTGGCGCGCCTACAAGCGGGGCGCCGGCTTCGCCAACCCCTGCTTCACCCAGATCCACCCCACCTGCATCCCGCAGTCCGGGGAGTACCAGTCCAAGCTCACCCTGATGAGCGAGTCGCTGCGCAACGACGGCCGGGTCTGGGTGCCGAAGAGGAAGGGCGACGCTCGCCCGCCCGCACAGATCCCCGAGGACGAGCGGGACTACTACCTCGAGCGCATCTACCCGGCGTTCGGCAACCTGGTTCCCCGTGACGTGGCCTCCCGCGCGGCCAAGCACATGTGCGACGACGGTCTCGGCGTGGGCCCCGGCGGCCGCGGCGTCTACCTCGGCTTCGCCGACGCCATCGCCCGTCTCGGCGAGAACGTCATCACCGACCGCTACGGCAACCTGTTCGAGATGTACGAGCGCATCACCGGCGAGAGCCCCTACCGGCTTCCCATGCGCATCTACCCCGCCCCCCACTACACCATGGGCGGCCTGTGGGTGGACTACAACCTGATGAGCACGATCCCGGGGCTGTTCGTGATGGGCGAGGCGAACTTCTCCGACCACGGGGCCAACCGCCTCGGCGCCAGCGCCCTCATGCAGGGGCTCGCCGACGGCTACTTCGTGATCCCTTACACCCTCGGCGAGTATCTGGCCAACCACCGGCTCGAGCGGGTCGGCCCCGGCCACGAGGCGTTCTCGGCGTCGACGGCCGAGGTCACCGGCCGGATCGAGCGGCTCCGCGCCATCGGCGGAAAGCGCACGGTCGACTCCTTCCACCGCGAGCTGGGCCACATCCTCTGGGAGCGCTGCGGCATGTCGCGCTCCCGGGAGGGGCTCACGGAGGCTATCGGAAGGATCCGCGCCCTGCACGAGGAGTACTGGCAGAACATCGCCATCCCCGGCGACGCCGCCGACCTGAACCAGGAGCTCGAGAAGGCAGGGAGAGTGGCGGACTACTTCGAGCTCGGCGAGCTCATGTGCCGGGACGCCCTGGCCCGCGAGGAGTCCTGCGGCGGGCACTTCCGGGAGGAGCACCGGACCCCCGAGGGCGAGGCGCTGCGCGACGACGAGCACTTCAGCCACGCCGCGGTCTGGGAGTTCACCGGCGGGGACAAGGAACCCGTGCGGCACGAGGAGCCCCTCACCTTCGAGGCCATCTCGCTGACGCAGAGGAGCTACAAGTGAGCGCGCGGCCGGTCATCGGGGGCCGCCGGCTCGTCACGGACACGGGAGCTGAGCGATGAGGCTTGAACTGCACGTCTGGCGACAGAAGAACCGTACGTCGAAGGGCCGCTTCGTCACCTACAACCTGGAAGACGTCAACGAGCACATGTCCTTCCTCGAGATGCTCGACGTCCTCAATCAGGGCCTCGTCGAGCAGGGCGAGGAGCCGGTGGCCTTCGAGCACGACTGCCGCGAGGGCATCTGCGGCTCCTGCGGCCTGGTGATCAACGGCATCGCCCACGGGCGCGAGAAGGGCACAACGGTCTGCCAGCTCCACATGCGCCACTTCAAGGACGCAGAGGTGGTCTACATCGAGCCCTGGCGCTCGCGGGCGTTCCCCGTCATCAAGGACCTGGTGGTGGACCGCAGCGCCTTCGACCGCATCGTGGAGGCCGGCGGGTTCGTCTCCGTGAGGACCGGCTCGGCCCCCGACGCCAACGCCGTCCCAATCAGCAAGAGGACGGCCGACCTGGCCATGGACGCCGCGGCGTGCATCGGGTGCGGCGCCTGCGTCGCCGCCTGCCCCAACGGGGCCGCCATGCTCTTCGTGGCGGCGAAGATCTCCCACCTGGGACTGCTGCCTCAGGGCCAGCCCGAGCGGCGCCGGCGCGCCCTGGGCATGGTCGAGCAGATGGAGCGCGAGGGGTTCGGAAGCTGCACCAACTACCGCGAGTGCGAGGCGGTGTGCCCCAAGGAGATCTCGATCCGCTTCATCGCCAGGATGAACCGGGACTACTTCACGGCGGCGGTGACCTCCCCCGACGGGGAGTGAGCCGGGCGGGCGCTCACAGCCCGAAGCTGCGGTGCGCGTGCTCGGCGACGGTGCGCGCGATGGCGATGGAGGCGGTGGCCGCCGGGGACGGCGCGTTGAGCACGTGGATCTCCCGCTCGGTGTCGACGATGCGGAAGTCGTCCACCAGCGCGCCGTCGCGGGTCAGGGCCTGGGCCCGGACACCGGCGCCGCCGGGGACCAGGTCTTCGCGGCGCACCTCGGGGAGCAGCCGCTGCAGCGCCTTGACGAAGGCGCCCTTGCTCCACGAGCGCCACATCTCGCCGAGGCCGGTACGCCAGAAGCGCGCGGCCAGCCTCCAGAAGCCCGGGTAGAGCAGCGTGTCGAGGGTGTCCGCGAGGGAGAAGCTCGTGCGCGAGTACCCCTCCCGCTCGAACGCCAGCACGGCGTTGGGACCGGCCTCCACGGCGCCGTTGACCCGGCGCGTGAAGTGCACGCCGAGGAAGGGGAAACGCGGGTCCGGGACCGGGTAGACCAGGTTCCGGATCAGCTCCCGGCGCGCGGGGGCGAGCTCGTAGTACTCCCCGCGGAACGGCACGATGCGCACGCCGGGCTCGACCCCGCACAGACGCGCGACGCGGTCGCTCTGCAGGCCGGCGCAGTTGACCAGGTTGCGGGTTCGCACGGCGCCCGCGGCGGTCTCCAGGACGAGCTCGCCGCCGCGCTGCACCACCGCGGTGACCCGGCCCCCGAGCACGATCTCGCCGCCGTGCCGCCGTACCTCGCCGGCGAAGGAGGCGGTCACCTCCCCGTAGTCGACGATGCCGGTCTGGGGAACGAAGAGGCCGGCGACGCCGGCGATGTGGGGCTCGACCTCCGCGATCTCCTCCGCCGCCAGGCGCCGCAGCCCGTCGAGGCCGTTGGCCCGCCCCCGGGCCTCAAGTGCCCACAGCCGCTCCACCTCGTCGGCCCGCGTGGCCACCACCACCTTCCCGCAGCGCTCGTGGGCGATGCCGTGCTCGTCGCAGTAGCGCATGAGGGCCTCCCGGCCCTCGACGCAGTTCTTCGCCTTCAGGGAGCCGGGGGCGTAGTAGAGCCCGGAGTGCATGACGCCGCTGTTGCGTCCGGTCTGGTGGGCCGCCAGACGGTCCTCTGCCTCGAGCACCACCACGCGGCACCGCGGCGCCAGCGTCATGGCCGTCGCCACCCCCACGATCCCGCCGCCGATCACCGCCACGTCGTAGCACCGCCCCTCGCTCATGAGACGCCCCCTTCCTGCACCGCTCCCGCCCCTTCGTCCGGCCCCGCGCGCTCCACGACCATGAGGGTGATGTCGTCCGTGGCGTCGGCCCCGCCGAGGAACGACTCCACGGAACCCACGACCTCCGCCGTCAACGCCCGCACGCCGCAACCGCGGCACTCCTCGATCGCCCCGCGCAGGCGTTCCCATCCGTAGGCCTCACCGGCCTCGTTCCGCGTCTCCACGAGCCCGTCGGAGTAGACCACGAGACGGCTCCCCGGCGGGAAGTCCCGCGTCGCCGAGGGAGGCGGCGCGTCCCAGGCATAGCCCACCGGCAGCGAACCCAGGAGCACCTCCTCGACGCTCCCGCCGGGCCCGGCGAGGAGCACCGGAGGGTGCCCCGCGCTGCTGATCTCCACCCGGCCCGCCTCGGCGTCGAGCTCCACCACCGCAATGGTGACCATGCGCCGCCTCAGCGACTGCTCCAGGATCAGGTCGTTGAGACGCTGGAGGAGCTCGGCGCCCCGGTGCCCCCCGCGCACGAGGGTGGCGACGGCGGACTTCACCATGGCCATGAGCAGGCCCGTGGGCAGGCCGTGCCCCGCCACGTCCCCCACCGTCACCAGCAGCCGCCCGCCGGGGAGCTCGAAGACGTCGAAGTAGTCGCCCCCCACCTCCGTCGCCGGGAGGAAGTGCGCGTCCACCGTGAACTCGCCGTGGCGGACCTCCCGCTTGGGCAGGAGGCTCTGCTGAATCTCCCGAGCGAGCTCCACTTCGCGGTCGAGGCGCTCCTTCTCCTTGACCTCGGCGATCATGTTCCGCACCGAGGCGGTCATCGCGTTGAACGAGATGGCCAGCTCGCCCAGCTGGTCCTTCCGTTTGACGGGGATACGGTGATCCAGGTGTCCGTGGGCGATCTCCCGGGCGCCGCGGGAGAGCCTCGCCGTGGAGCGCATGATGGACACGATCATCACGCCGGCGAGCAGGACGGCAATGCCATAGAGCACGGCGAAGATCAGCGTGACGCCACCGATGGCCCCGAGGAACTCGCTGCGGAGGCGGTACGGTGATCCGAACAGGTCGGAGAACGCCCCCGAAGGGGACGACTTGAGCAGGGCGAGGGTGCGGCGGGAGGCTTCCAGCGCCCCCGTCGACCACACCCGGGGCTGCCGGCCGACACGGAACCACACCACCCAGTTCCCCTGCAGCAGCCCCCCGCTGCCAAGGCCCCGGGGGATCCAGCCGGGCTCGATGTCCTCCGGCGGCACCGGCTCGCCCTGCACGCGCAGCTCGCGGCTCGCCTCCGGCTGGCGCCGGCCGCCGGCCGCCTGTCCCCCGAGGGTGATGTTCAGGCTCCCCTGCCCGGCGCCTCCCGCGGACACTCCCCTGATCCTGGTCAGGCGGAAACGGACGCTGAACCAGTTGTCGGCATCGATCTTCCTCGCCGTCGTCAGGTCCAGGGGCACCAGCAGGGCGACGGCCCTCGGCCCCTGGCGCTGGACCGCCGCGAGAAACGTCCGCCCCCTGCCCACGATGACCGGGCCCGACCACATCACCGAGGTGGCCCAGCCCGGCGCGTCGAGCCCGTCGAGCCCCTCGCTCCGCCAGGTCCTACCGGCATCCTCGTAGATCCACTCCAGCCGGGGCACCTCGCCAGGCGGACGGGCCGCGGCCTCCTTCAGGTAGGCCACGGCCCTGGCGTCGCCGCCGTCCTCGGCCTCGTCGACGGTGCGGCTCACGCTCCGCTGGAGCTCGCGGAACACGCGGACCTCCAGCTCCCCGAACCTCGCCGAGGTGTACTGGCCCACCAGCATGTAGCTGGCGAGGGAGAGCAGCACCGCGAAGAGGAGGAACGGTAGGACGCTGACCAGCAGGTACGAGACGAAGAGCCGGACGCCGATGCGGTAGGTGAGCCGGAGCCAGAGACGGCGAAGGAACGCTGCCGCCGCCGCCAGGATCCATGCCACCAGCCCCACCGTGACGAGCACCCGGGCGTCGGAGCCCGGCGCGACGAGGATGAGCACCACCAGTGCCGCCGCCAGCACGGCGCCCGTGGTGATCCACACACGCCTCGCCTTCCGGCGCATCCCTCTCCTCGCTTCTTTCCCTGCCACCGGCCTCAGCCGGCGCTGCCCTCCCGCCAGGCGTGGACGGCGGAGGCCTGCGCCGACGGCATCAGTACCATCTCGCGGACGTTGGCGTGCGGGGGCCGCGTCGCGCAGTAGAGCACGGCGTCGGCCACATCCCTCGGTGACAGCGGCACGATGCCCCGGTACACGGCCGCAGCCCGGTCCTCGTCCCCGTGGAACCGGACCACCGAGAACTCGGTCTCGACCATCCCGGGGTCCACGGAGGAGACGCGCACCCCCGTCCCCAGCAGATCCATCCCCGCACCCCGCGTCAGCGCGGCGACGGCGTGCTTGGTGGCACAGTAGACGTTGCCGTTGGGGTACGCCTCGTGGCCCGCGATGGACCCGATGTTGATGACGTGGCCGCTGCCGCGTTCCACCATGCCGGGGAGCACGGCCCTGGTGACGTAGAGAAGCCCCTTGAGGTTCGTGTCGATCATCTCGTCCCAGTCGGCCGTGTCGCCGGCCTGCAGCCCGGTGAGACCCCGGGCCAGACCGGCGTTGTTGACCAGGATGTCGATGGAGCGCCAGGGTGCGGTGAGGCCGCCGACGAAGGCCTCCACGGCCTCGCGGTCCCTCACGTCGAGCCCGCGCGTGAGCACCTCGATCCCGTACGTCTCCTCGAGCTCCGCGGCGAGACGCTCCAGCCGCTCGGCCCGCCGCGCCGCCAGCACCAGATGGACCCCCTCGGCCGCGAAGGCCCGGGCGCACGCCTCTCCGATGCCGCTCGACCCTCCGGTGATCACTGCCCTCCTGCCCTTCAGATCAGCCATGCCGCCTCCCATGCGCGACGTTCCAGGCTATCCTAGCGCGGATTCACCGAGGAATTTCCGCCCCTTCGCCGGGGGTTGGGAGGCACGGCGGCGCCGCACGGGGCGTTGCCAAGGCACACTCACGGACTGCAGGACCCATGGAGCCAGCCCTGGAACAGACGACCGAAGCCTCCCGCGAATCCCTGGTGGAGCGGGACCTGACCAACGCGACGGTGACCCTCCGCACCGACCTCACCGCGGAGCTCAGCATCGTGAGGGTGGCGCCGGACCACGGCACCGCTCCCGCGTTCGAGCCCGGCCAGTTCACCCTGCTGGGCCTGCCGGCGGTGCAGGCCCCGTCAGTCCCCGCCGCCGCCGCGAGGACGCAGCGCCTGCTCCGGCGCGCCTACTCCATCGCGTCATCACCCGCCGAGCGCCGCTACCTGGAATTCTACGTGGCGCTGGTGGAGCAGGGGCACCTCAGCCCGCAGCTGTGGACCGTTCCTGAAGGCGGGCGGCTGTGGATGGACCCGAGGGTCAGCGGCCGCTTCACCCTCGCCGGGGTGCCCGGCGGGGCGGACCTCCTCATGGTGGCCACGGGTACCGGGATCGCCCCGTTCATGTCCATGCTGCGGACCTTCCACGGCGCCGGGCGCTGGCGGCACGCCGTCCTGGTCCACGGGGTGCGTCGCGCTTCCGACCTGGCGTACCGGACCGAGCTGGAGGCGATGGCGGCCTCTTCCTCGGCGTTCACCTACCTGCCCACCGTGACCCGCGAGGAGACGGCGTCGACGTGGAGGGGGCTCCGCGGCCGCGTCCAGCAGATCCTCGAGGACGGCACCTACGACGGCATCGTGGGCAGGGCCCTCAACCCCGCTCACTGGCACGTCTTCCTGTGCGGGAACCCCGGGATGATCGAGTCGGTCCGGGAAGGCCTCGCCCGCCGCGGCTTCTCCACCGGCGCCGACGGGGCCCCGCGGAACCTCCACTTCGAGCGCTACTGGTAGCGCGAAATCGACGCCAGGCCAGCCGGCGGCTCGAGCAGGAGCCGGGGGTCGATCCGCGCGCCCTGCCACCGCACCCCGAAGTGCAGATGCGGGCCGGTCGCCCGCCCCGTGGCCCCCACGTCCCCGATCCGCTGGCCGCGGCGCACGGCCTCGCCGACGCGGACGCGGATGCGGCGGAGATGGAAGTACATGGTGACGAGCCCGTCGCCGTGGTCGATGAACACGCTGTTCCCGCTGAAGAAGTGCTCTTCCGCCATGACCACCGTCCCCGCCGCCGCCGCCACCACCGGCGTACCCGCCGCCGCGGCGACGTCGATGCCCGTGTGGGGGTTGCGGGGCTCCCCGTTGATGAAGCGCCGCGCCCCGAAGTGCCCGCCGCGGAGCGCCCCGGGCACGGGGGGCGCGAGGGGGAGGTGGAAGCGGACAGGGGTGAGGCGGTCCCAGAGCCGCGCCACCCGGGCCTGCTCCCGCTCCGCCCTGGCCGCGTCGCCGGGGCTCAGGTGGACCCGGCTCTCGTCGCGGATGGTGAGCCGCTGCGTCGGGTAGGGATAGCCGGCCACCTCGATCTCCGCGCGCTCCATCACGCCGTGCCGGCGGCGGGCCACCTCGAGGGGCCCCTCGGCGCTGAGCAGATCCACGGGAAAGTAGCAGGTGTCCCCTACGGGCTCCCAGACGCGGGCCCCCATGATGCAGACCTCGGTGCCGCGGCCGCTCCAGCGCACCACGCTGCCCGGCGCGACGGTCACGGGGCCCGGCGGCGTCGCGTTCGAGGCGAGCGCCAGCAGAAGGACCAGGAACGTCATCCATCCACCATACCAGCCCGTCCCGACCCCGCCGCGGCCGCCCTCACACGTTGAGCTCGACCCGCACATCGGGCGCGTTGACCACGAACACCCGTTCATTGTTGCTCTGCGGGTCCGAGGGAATGACGAAGAAACCCTGCCGGTCCGGCGCGAACCCCTGCGTGTACCCGGTGAGCACCTCACCGTCGGAGAAGGTACAGCGCGCCTTGCGGCCGTACATGCGCGCGAGGTCGAACTGCCGCTTCTCGGCGTAGCCCGGGTTACCCTCGAAGGTCTTGACGAAGAAGACCGCCTTGAGCTCACCGAGGGCGATCTCGACGGTCTTTCCGTGGGCGCCCGTGAGGTGGAACCTCCCCCTCGTCGGGGAGAAGTTCGTCGTCGTTCCCTTCATCATGCGTCCATCGCGAAAACGAGCCACGATCCTGCTCTCCATCTCGCCTCCCTGCTTCCGCTCGCGCCGCCAGGCGCCCGGGGCCCGTCCAGCCGCGGGCGGTCACGCCTCCTGGCGTTCGAGCCACCTGTTGAACAGCCACATGCTCGCGGCGGAGATGAGCCCGATGGACATGAGGATGATCCATCCGATGGCGTTGTAGGTCGGGTTGAGCTCGAGCAGGCCGCTGTCCAGCTTCACCGCGTCTTTCGCCATGATGTCGTTGAAGATGAACGCCCCCACGGGCCCGCCCGTGATCGCGCCGATGGCGAGCGGCAGGTTCGCGTAGCCCAGGAACAGACCCTCCTGGCCCTTGGGCGCCAGGGCGCCGATGTACTCGTACATCCGCGGCGAGGTGAACAGCTCGCCGAAGGCGATCAGCGCCACCGTGAGGATGACGAACACCGATCCCAGCGGGAGCCAGTTGGCCACCAGCGACCTCACGCCGCCGGCGCTGAACACGGGGACCAGGTTGATCACCATCGAAAGCCCGATGATCACCGTTCCGACGATCATCGAGCGGATCGGGCGCATCTTGCCGAACGCCCGGGTGACGAGGAGCTGGAAGCACACGATGACGAGCGGGTTGGCCGCCGTGTAGAGGTCCATGGCCGGGCTGGTCTCCACCACGCGCTTGAGGTACAGCGGAAGCACGTTGTAGACCTGGTTGTAGAGGAAGAAGAACCCGGAGACGACGAGCAGGAAGAGCGTGAACCGTCCGCTCTTGAGCACCAGCACCATGTCGAGCAGGATGCGGCCGACGGGCTTCTTCGGCCTGGCCGGAGCCGCTCCCCCCCGCCGCCGTGGTCGCGGTAGAAGATGAGCACCACGAAGAACGCCACCACCGACGCCACGGTGGCGACGGCGAAGATGAACGACAGGCTGGAGCGGGTCCTCACGTAGTAGGCGACGCCGCGCCCCACCAGCGAGCCGATGTTGATGACCATGTAGAAGATGGCGAAGCCCATGGTGGCCCGTGCCCCCGCGGTCTTCTGCACCGTCCCGGAGATGCAGGGCTTGATCACCGAGCCGCCCATGCCGATGAGGAGGATGGCGACGACCACCGCGACGACCAGGTCGGTGCCCGCGGTGAACTCCGAGCCGACCGTCGCGCTGAGCTCGGCCCCGCCGAACCAGACGGGGTAGCCCATGAGAAAGTACCCGGCGCTCAGGAGCACGAAGGCCACCAGCAGCGACCGCCGGAACCCGACCTGGTCGGCGATGGTGCCGGAGAGGATGGGCAGGAAGTAGACGAGTCCCCAGAGCAGGCTGTTGAGGTTGGACGGCCACCACGCCCCGAGGCCGAGCTGCCCGAGGTAGATGACGACGAAGCTCGCCATGGAGTAGTAGGCGGCGCGCTCGAACAGCTCGGTGACGTTGGCGGTCCAGAAGACCCTGGGGTACTTCTCGGGTTCGGTCGCGTGCACGTGGCCTCCCTGATCTGCCCCTCCCCTGCCCGGGGCCGTCGTGGGATTGTAACGGACATGTCAATGCGGTGGGCCTGTGTCCGCGACGCCCGTCACGCCGCACCGGAAGCGATCCCGCCCCGCCTGCGTTACAATCGTCGATCCGCGGCGGACCAAGGGACCTCCCGGTGGAAAGGACTCCGAGATGAAGATTCGCGTGACTCTCGTGATGGTCGCGGCGCTGGCTGTGGCGCCGCTGGCGGCCTCGGCGGCGGACGCCCCGGCGACGCTCAAGACCGACAAGGACAAGCTCAGCTACAGCCTGGGCATGGACGTCGCCAACAGCTTCATGCGCCAGAACGTGGAGGTCGACCCCGCGGTCTTCGCGCGGGGCTTCGCCGACGCCTACGCCGGCGGGCCCACGGCGCTCACCGAGGACGAGGTGAAGGCCGAGATCATGAAGCTGCAGAAGGACCTCATGGCGAAGCAGGAGGCCCAGATGAAGGACGCGGCCGCCAAGAACAAGGTCGCCGGTGATGCCTTCCTCGCCGCCAATGCCAAGAAGGAGGGCGTCGTCACCCTGCCCAGCGGTCTGCAGTACAAGGTGATCAAGGAGGGCACCGGCCCGACGCCCACCGCCGACGACACCGTGACCGTCAACTACAAGGGGACGCTCATCGACGGCACCGAGTTCGACAGCTCCTACAAGCGCGGCCAGCCCGCGACCTTCCCGGTGAAGGGCGTGATCCCCGGCTGGACCGAGGCGCTGCAGAAGATGAAGGTGGGCTCCACGTGGGAGCTCTTCATCCCGCCGAGCCTCGCCTACGGCGAGAAGGGCGCGGGTCGCTTCATCGCGCCCAACTCGACCCTGATCTTCCAGGTAGAGCTGCTCGGCATCGGCGACAAGAAGTGACCACCGCCGGCCCAGCGCCGGAGACGGGACAACGAGGGGGGCCTCCGGCCCCCCTTTTTCCGTAAGGGTCCCCGGCCCCCGCCGGTCCTCTCACCCGGCCCTCCGCGAGGAGGCGCAGCTCCACATCGGAAATGGAGTCGAAGGCTTCAGCCCTTGCCGTGCCGCGCGGAACGAGCACTTCCCACCGGCCCGCGCGCCCTGAAGGGCGCGGCCACGCCCCTCCCTCAGCGCCTCCCGAGCGGGCACAACCTACAGGCGCGGGGCGTGCCTCTCTCGCCGTCGCGAGCTTCGGTCCGCGGGTCCGGCGCAGGGCGACCGGTCAGGGGGTGGCAGGGGTGTCGCCCGCGGGGAGCAGGACGTCGCTGGTGGAGGGCGTCCACGACCCCGGCGCCAGCTCCACCTCGAGCTGGCGCCCCCGGCAGCGCACGCCGCTCACCTGGCAATCCACGCCCGGCGGGACCTGGGCCCGGAGGTCCACAACGAGGACGCCGTCGGAGGCGTCGAAGTGTACGAAGGAGGGCCCGAACCTGGCGATCGCGGGCCCCAGCAGCGCCAGCGGCACGGGGATCCCCGCCGGGCCGTGCACGGCGAGGATGCGGCAGCCCAGGAAGCGGCGGCGCAGACGGACCTCGGCGAGGCGCACCGCGACCCTCGCGGGCAGGCCCTTCAAGGACAGCACCAGGCGGGCGTGCAACTCGTCGCCGTGCCCCGAGATCTCCGCCCGGCTGACCGGCAGCGACCTCGCCTCGAGCTGTTGGTTCACGACGGTCTGGAGCATGTCCAGGTCGAGGCGGAGGACGAAGCGGTCCCAGGACAGCAGCGAACGCAGGGGGGAGGGGCTCGTCATGGCCGCAGGGCCACGTGGCGGCGCCAGTACTCCAGCGTGTCGAAGAGCGTCTGCTCGAAGGGAATCAGGGGCTCCCAGCCCGTGGCCTCGTGGAACCGGGTGCCGTCGCCCTGGAGCACCGGGACCTCGGAGGGCCGCAGCCGTGCAGGGTCCACGACCACGTCGAGCGCGGCGTCGGTGAGGCTGAGGAGGTGGTCCAGCACCTCGCGGACCGACCGGCTCCGGCCGCTCGCCACGTTGTACGCCTCGCCCGCCGCCCCCTTGGTCCCCGCCAGCCAGTAGGCGCGCGCGACGTCCCGTACGTCGAGGAAGTCGCGACGCGCGTCGAGGTTGCCCACGTGCACCTGGGGCGGTCGCCGCTCCGCCTCGATCTCGGCGATCTGCCGGGCCAGGCTGGAGATGACGAACCGGTCCGACTGCCGGGGCCCTACGTGGTTGAACGGGCGCAGGCGGATGGTCCGGAGCCGGAACGTCTGGTAGTACTGGTACCCCAGCAGATCCACCGCCGCCTTGCTCACGGCGTAGGGCGACAGCGGCCGGAACGGCTGGTCCTCGGTGATGGGCAGCTCCTCGGTGCGCACCAGCCCGTACGGCTCCGCCGAGCACGCGAGGACGATGGAGGCGTCGACGTCCAGCTGCCGCGCGACCTCGAGCAGCGACAGCGTCCCCATGGCGTTGACCTGCATGATCTGGGCGGGCGTGTCCCACGAGGCCGCCACCGAGGACGAGGCGGCCAGGTGGAAGATGACGTCGGGGCGGCTGGCCTGGAGCGCCCGCTGCAGCGAGGACGGGTCGAGGAGGTCGCCCTCGACGATGCGCACCACGGCGGCACCGGCGGGATCCTCCCCCCCGGAGCGCCAGCGCCGCAGACCGAACAGCTCCACCTCGGGACCCGCCGAGAGGATGTGCTCCACAAGGTGGGAGCCGACGAAGCCGGTGATTCCGGTAATCAGCACGCGCATGACGCTATGTTAGCCCAACGCGTCCGGGGAGCGAGGCGCGGGGGAGGCGACGCCCTCCCCCGCCCCGCCGCGTCCCCCGTGGGGGACTACTTCAACCACTTCGCCAGCCAGCCGAGCACCTCGTCGTGCCACTGGATGGAGTTGGCGGGCTTGAGCACCCAGTGGTTCTCGTCGGGGAAGATGATCAGCCGCGACGGCACGCCCTTGCGCTGCAGCGCGGTGAACGTCGAGATCCCCTCCGTGTACACGACACGAAAGTCCTTCATACCGTGAATGATGAGCGTCGGCGTCTTCCAGTTGGCCACGAAACGCTCGGGGTTGTCTCTGGCGTAGCCCTCGGGGTTCTCCCAGGGAGTGCCGCCGTGCTCCCACTCCGGGAACCAGAGCTCCTCGGTGGCGTAGTACGCCGAGCGCTCGTCCATGTTGCCGTCGTGGCAGACCAGGCACTTGAAGCGGTCGGTGTGCCCGGCGATCCAGTTGATCATGTAGCCGCCGAACGACGCTCCGAGGGCGCCGACGCGGGCCCCGTCCAGGAACGGGTACCTGGCGAGCGCGGAGTCGAGCCCCTTCATGAGGTCCTCGTACGGCGCGCCGCCCCAGTCGTGGTTGATGGCGTCGGTGAACGCCTGCCCGTACCCGGTGGAGCCGTGGAAGTCGACCATCACGGCGGCGAAGCCGGCGCCCGCGTAGGCCTGCGGGTTCCAGCGGTAGTGGAAGTCGTTTCCGAAGGAGCCCTGCGGGCCGCCGTGGATGAGGAACGCCACCGGGTAGCGCTTCGCCGGGTCGAAATCCACGGGATAGACGATGTAGCCGTAGACCTCGTCACCCTTGGCGCCCTTGAAGGAGAACCGCTCAGGGCGGCCGAAGCGGGCGGCGGCCACCCTGGCGTCGTTGAGATGGGTGATCTGCCGCGCGTCCTTCCCGCTGCGGTCCACGGTGTACAGCTCGGTGGGACCCAGGAGGGAGTTCATGGCGTACAGGACCCGGTCCCCCGCGGCGCTCTGCGGACCGGAGCAGGTGCCGTCGGCGACGACGATGCGGGTGGCGCCGCTGGCCGGGTCGACGGCGAACACGGAGCGCTGCCCGAGATTGTCGGCGGTGCACAGGATGGCCGTGCCGTCGGCCGTCCAGCCGATGGACGCCGGCGAGCGGTCCCCCCGCGGGCCGGGATCGGCGCGCAGCTCGATGTCGCGCTCCTTCCCCTCGGGCCAGGGGCGCACGATGATGTCGAAGCGGTCCGATTCGTAGCCGGGGCGGCGCATCGCCAGGTAGGCGAGCGCCCGGCCGTCGGGCGAGAAGCAGGGCTGCGCGTCCCACGCCGGGTTGGTGGTGATCCTGGAGGGATCGCCAGCGCCGTACACCGGAACGGAGAAGAGGTCGTAGTTGGTGGACCACGCCTCCTCGCGGCCGACGTTCTTGGCCGAGAAGACCACGGTCTCGCCGTCGGGGGAGATGGTGTAGTCCTCGCTGCCCCCGAAAGGTTTGGTGGGACAGTCGGCATTCATGGACTTCATGAGGTCGGCCGCGGTGCGCGTGCTCAGCGTGTAGACGAAGAGGTGGTTCCGGGTGCCGTTCTCCCACGTGTCCCAGTGGCGGATGTACAGGCTGTCGAAAACCATGCCCGAGGCCTTGGAGGCTTCTTTCGCCTCCAGCGCCGCCCGGGTCTCCTCCGGGGACCTGCCGGGGAACACGGCCATCGAGACGATGAGGAACTTCCCGTCCGGGCTCACCTTGAGGCCGTCCACGTCCAGCGGCAGGTCGGTCACCTGCTCCGCCTCGCCTCCCGAGATGGAGATCCGCCAGACCTGCTGCGAGCCGGACCGCGACGACAGGAAGTAGAGGCTGCCGCCGTCCGGGGACCACCGGCCCTGGCTGTCGCCGGCCTCGTTGGTGGTGAGCCGCCGCAGGTTCGATCCGTCGGCGGAGGCGAGGTAGATGTCCGTCCGTCCCCGGTTGGCCGCGAGGTCCGTGGTCTTCACCGTGAAGGCCACCATCGTGCCGTCGGGGGACACGGCGGGGTCCGAGATCTGGTCCATCGCCAGCATGTCGTGGACCGTGAAAGGGTGGGTGGTCGCTGCGACGGCGGTCCCGCCCAGCAGCGCACCCAGAAGGATGAGGGGCATCATCCGCACCATGTCAGCCTCCCTCCCGCACAGCGTCGCGGGTCGCCGGACATGGTACACGCCCCGCCGCCACGCCTGGAGTGCTGCCGTGGCGGCCCCGATCTGTGCTAAGAAGTGGGCATGCCGCTCGCCCGGAGGATGACCGTGTTCCTGCTCGTGGTGCTCTCCATCTGGACGCTGATGAACGCCTACGTGTTCGCCCGCCTCTGGGTCACCCCGGGGCTCTCCGGGCCCGCCGGACACCGCTGGCTGATCGTCGCGGCGGTCCTCCTGTGGGCCGCCTACCCCCTCTCCCGCTACCTCGAGCACCTCCACTGGACGGCCGTATCCAGGCCGCTGGAGTTCGCCGGCGCGGCGTGGATGGGCGTGGTGCTCCTGGCCCTCGTGGCGTTTCTGGCCGTGGACGTGGTCACCGGGTTCGCCTGGCTCGCCCCCCGCCTGGCTCCTCCTCTCCGCGCCGGCGCTCTCGCCGTCA
The DNA here is from genome assembly GCA_963751245.1 of uncultured Acidobacteriota bacterium. Classification (GTDB taxonomy): domain Bacteria; phylum Acidobacteriota; class Thermoanaerobaculia; order Thermoanaerobaculales; family Thermoanaerobaculaceae; genus CAVVTR01. The sequence goes on from CAVVTR010000008.1 coordinate 172,927, forward strand.
CGGTGGCGCTCTCGCTGATCGCGCTCGTCCAGGGTCTCCGGCCCCCCGTCGTGCACGACATCGACCTGACCGTCGCCTCGCTTCCCGGGGGGCGCTCCGACCTCACCCTCGCGGCGGTCTCCGACCTCCACCTCGGGACCCTGCTGGGGCGCCGGTGGCTGGCCTCCGTCGTGGACCGCGTCGACGCGCTCCGGCCCGACATGGTCCTCGTCGTGGGCGACCTCATCGACGGCAACGTCGCCCGGGTGGAGCCGATGGTGCCCGAGCTGCGCCGCCTGTCCGCCCCTCTGGGCGTCTGGGCGGTGACCGGCAACCACGAGTTCTACGCCGGCGTGGAGCGCAGCGTGGCGTTGTTCCGCGAAGCCGGCTTCACGGTGCTGCGGGACCGCTGGCAGGAGGCGGCTCCGGGGCTGGTGATGGCCGGCGTGGACGACCTCACCGCCAGGGAACAGTTCGGGCTGCCGGACAACGCGGTCGAGAACGCCCTCGCGGCACGCCCCCAGGGGCTCACCATCCTGCTCTCGCACACGCCCTGGAGCGTGGAGACGGCCGCGTCCCTCGGCGCCGACCTCATGCTCTCCGGACACACCCACGACGGCCAGATCTGGCCCTTCGGAGCGCTCGTCGCCCTCCGCTACCCGTTCCTGGCCGGCCGGTTCACGCAGGGGGCCATGACCCTGCTGGTCGGGCGCGGCACCGGGACCTGGGGGCCCCGGATGCGCCTGTGGCGTCCATCGGAGATTCTCCGCGTGCGGCTCCACCTGCGCGCACCGGCGCCGCCCGCGGCAGGCTGACGGCTGCTATGCTGGGACGACGCCGGCCTCACGCGCGCCGACACGGCGCCCGGTACCGCCGGCGCTCCCCCCTGCGACGCCGCCCGCCGGGCGGCTCCGGGGTGCCTCGCGGGAGAGGGTGACACGATGGCTGAGCCCTCCGGAACGCAGACGCGCGGACCCTTGGCCCGGGCCCTCGTGGTCGCCCAGGACGCCGACGACCTGTCCCGGGCGGTTGCCGCCGTGACAGGCACCGTCACGAACGTCGCGACCGACGGTGTCACCGACGAGGGGGGCCTGCACCGTGCCCTGGACGAGGGCGGCTTCGACCTGGTCGTGTCCACCCCGGGGGTGCGCTGGCTCCCGCCCGGCCGGCTGGCCGCCGTCGTGCGCGCCAGGCGACCGGACACGCCGCTCCTCGAGCTCGGCCCCGCCGCGGTCGGCGGACCGGGCGCGGACAGGAAGGCGCCGAGGCGTGGGGCGAACCGCCGGGGCCCGGCGCTCCCCGACCCCTCGGAGATCGTCCTCCAGGTCGAGATGCAGCAGAGTCGCTCGCTCCGGACCCGGGTCGAGAGCAGCGGCCGCCGCGTGGCCAGCCTGATCCGCACGCTCAAGCGGCAGCGCGAGGTGCTCGACGCCATCATGGCCAACACCGGCACGCAGCTCGCCTACCTGGACCGCGGCTTCAACTTCGTCAGGGTCAACGACGCCTACGCCGCCGGGTGCCGACGCACCCGCGAGGAGCTCTTGGGGCGCAACCACTTCGACCTCTTCCCCGATGCAGCCAACGAGGCCATCTTCCGCCGCGTCCGCGACACCGGGGAGGGCGCCGCCTTCCGGGCCCGCCCCTTCACCTACGCCGACGCGCCCGAGCGCGGGGTCACCTACTGGGACTGGACCCTGGCGCCGGTCTTCGGCGACCGCCACGAGGTCCAGGGGCTCGTGTTCTCCCTCGTCGAGGTCACCCGCGAGGTCCTGGCCGCCCAGGAGCGCGAGCGCCTGCTCGCCGCCAATCGCGAGCAGAGGGAGTTCCTCGAGCAGCTCCTCGCGACGGCGCCCGTGGGCATCGCCGTGGTCCGCGGTCCGGACCACCGGTACGAGTTCGTGAACCGCGCCTACCGCGCCATTCCCGGCATGCCTGACACGCCCATCGCCGGGCGCACCGTCGCGCAGGTGCTCCCGCAGGCGGACTCCGCGATGGCCGCCTCCCGTCTCGACTCGGTGTACCTCACCGGAGCCCCCGCTTCGGACCGCGAGATCGAGGTGAGGGATGCCACCGGGGGCGCACCGACCTACTGGAACATGGACGCCGTGCCGCTGCGCGGCCCCTCCGGCGCCGTCAACGGCATCCTGATCCTCGCCAGCGAAGTCACCGCCAACGTCCTGGCCAGGGCCCAGGCCAGCGAGCTCGCCGCCCGGAACCGGGCCATCCTCGAGCACATGCGCGAGGGGCTGATCATCTTCGACCTCGCCGGCAACATCCTCACCATGAACAGCAAGTCCCTCGTCCTCCACGGCTTCGCCGACCCCGGCGAACCCCGCCAGCCCGTCGCGGACTACCAGCAGCGCTTCGAGGTCACCTACCCCGACGGCCGGCCGATGCCCATTGAGGAGTGGCCCCTGCGCCGCGTCCTCCGCGGCGAGACCCTGGACGCCGCGGAGGCCAGGGTCCGGAGCCTGATCACGGGCCGTGCCTGGATCGGCAGCTACTCGGGCACCCTCATCGTCGACCCGGCCACCGGCGAGCCGCAGTTCGGCCTGCTCACCCTGCGTGACGTCACCGCCGAGAAGGAGTCGACGCAGAGGCTCTCGCGCATGACCGTGGCGCTGGAACAGGCCAGAAACGAGCTCGAGGAGAGGGTCGAGGCACGCACCTCGGAGCTCGCCACCGCCAACGAGGTCCTCCGCTACCAGGCCGATCTCCTCGCCAACGTCAACGACGCCGTCCTCGCCACCGACGCCGATTTCCGCATCACGGCCTGGAACCCCGCGGCGGAGACGGTGCTACGGCTGGGCGCGGAGCCGGGCCCTGGGCCGTCACGTCGCGGATGTCTTCGACTCCGCCCAGAGCCGCACCTTGCTGGCCACCCTCCTCTCCAGCGGCCAGTACAGCGACGAGTACACCCACGCGCGCCCGGACGGCAGGCGGATCGTCGTGGACCTTCACATCATTGCCCTGCACGACGAGGCCTCGCGGACCAAGGGCTGGGTGAGCGTGGGCAGGGACGTCACCCGGCGCGTGGAGGCCGAGCAGGCGGTTCGCCGCCGCGCCGAGGAGCAGGCGATGCTCCGTGAGGTCGGACAGGCCCTCGCCTCCAGCCTCGACCCCGACCGCGTGCTCGCCATCCTGCTGGAGAGCGTGTGCCGGCTGGGCAACGCCGAGTGCGGCCTGGTGGCGCTCAGTGACCCCGCCGACGGCAGCCTCGCCGTCCGGCGGGTGGCCGGGTGGGTCCCCCCCAGCGTCGTCGGCCACCGCTTCGAGCCTGGCACCGGGGTGGCCGGATGGGTCGGCGAGCACCGCCACTCGGAGGTGGTCGGGGAGGTCACCGCGGACCCGCGGTTCGCACCGGAGCTCGCCGCCGCCCTGGGCCACCGCGCCCGGGACATGGTCTGCGTCCCGCTGGTCGCCCACGACGAGGTGATCGGCGTGCTGGAGGTCTTCAACCGCCGCCAGGGGCGTTTCGGGGAAGCCGACCGGGTCCTCCTGGAGGCGGTGGCGTTCCCGGCCGCCGTGGCGCTGGAGAACGCCCGTCTGTTCGAGGCGCTCAGGATCAGCCGGGAGCGCCTCCAGACACTCTCCCGCCGCGTCGTGGATGCGCAGGAGAGGGAACGGCGCTACGTCGCTCGCGAGCTCCACGACGACGCGGGGCAGGCCCTGGCCGCCCTCACCGTGAAGCTCCAGCTGCTCGAGCGGGAGGCCGCGGACGGCGAGGCCCTGGCCGTCCGGATCAAGGAGGTGCAGGCCCTCGCCAGCGGCGTCCAGGAGAACCTCCATCGCCTCGCGACGGGCCTCCGGCCCGCCACCCTCGACCACCTCGGCCTGGTGGCGGCGTGTCGCCACACGGCCGAGACCATGCGGCACCAGCGGGGTCCGCTGGTCCAGTTCGAGACGCTGGGCTTCGGCACGGACCGCCTCCCTCCCGAGGTGGAGACGGCGCTGTTCCGGGTCGTCCAGGAGGCCCTCACCAACGCAGTGCGGCACGCCGAGGCCTCCCACATCGACGTGGTTCTCGAGCGCCACGACGATCGCGTGATCGCCCTGGTGGAGGACGACGGCGTCGGCTTCGATCCCGACGCGGGACCGCTCGGCGATCACATGGGGCTCACCGGGATGCGGGAGCGCGTCGACGCGCTGGGGGGGCTGCTCCTCGTCGACAGCCGCCCGTCGGGCGGAGGAACGACCATCGTCGCGGAGGTACCTCTTGAGCATTCGCGTTCTGATCGCTGACGACCACGGCGTCCTGCGGAGCGGCCTCGCCGCCCTGCTGAACGCCGAAGCCGGGATCGAGGTGGTGGGCGAGGCCGAGACGGGCGACGAGGTCATGGTCGTGATCGGCCGCACCTCCCCCGACCTCGTCCTGCTCGACATCAGCATGCCGGGCCCGGGCGGCATCGAGGTCACCCGGAGGATCCGGGAGAAGCACGCCGGCGTCCGCGTCCTGATCCTCACCGCCCACGAGGACGAGGCCCTCCTCCGGGAGGCGATCCACGCCGGCGCGGCAGGGTTCGTGATCAAGCGGGCGGTGGAGTCGGAGCTGCTCAACGCCATCGCGGCGGTGAGCCGGGGCGAGATCTACGTGCATCCGGCGATGACCCGGGCCCTGCTCGTCCAGCCTGCGACACCGCCCGGACACCCTCCGGCACCCGGGACCGCACCCCTGACCCGCCGCGAGCTCGAGGTGCTCCGGCTGATCGTTCACGGGAACACGAACCGCCAGGTGGCGCAGCTCCTCGACCTCAGCGTGCGGACGGTGGAGAGCCACCGCGCCAACCTGATGGCGAAGCTGGGCCTGCAGAGCCGGGTGGAGCTTGTCCGCTACGCCGTCGACAACAAGCTCCTCGGCTGATCCGGGTCCACGTACCGGAAGGGACCGCGGAGGGCATCCGTAGTCCTCCCGGGGTTCCCGAGCCGCCAGCAGCAGGCTTCCCGGCACGTGCGCCCGCCGGGCACCGGGAGTAACACCGGCGCGTATCCGTAGTCTCCACGGGGCCCGGGAAACCTCCCGCTCGGTAGACCACCCGCGGCACGCCGACCGTAGCCTCCACGCTTCACAGCTCCCCGTCACCGACCCAGTATGGATATCAGCAGTGGACGAGAGCACGCGGGCGGCAGCGGCCGCCGGTGCATCGGGGAGGACCGAGATGATCACCAGCCACGCAGCCGTGCCGCCCCTTCCGGCCGAGACCGCTCACCTGGCCAACGTCGCCTTCGGCGAGGGCAACCCCTACAGGGCCATCGGGGACAACCTCGACGCCCTCTTCACCGATTCCGACTTCTCCGGCCTGTACGACCACAGCGAGGAGACGGTACCCGCGTCGCTGCTCGCCATGGTGACGATCTTCCAGTTCGTCGAGGGGCTCTCCGATCTCGAGGCCGTGGCGGCCCTGCGCTCGCGGGTGGACTGGAAGTACGCGCTGCACCTGCCCCTTGACTACACCGGCTTCGACGAGCTGGCGCTGTCCGAGTTCCGGCAGCGTGTGGCGTACCAGAAGCGCGGCCAGCAGGCGCTGAAGAGGCTCCTGCACAGCGTTCGCGAGCTCGGCCTGGTCTGGCAGTGACGCGGTGGTCCCTCCACGGGGACGACCGTGCCGGGAGGCACCGCCGCCTGCAGCGACGTCCGCGGACGGTGGCGCTCTGGGAGGTCACGATGACGACGAGGGCAAACATGGAGCCAACGGTCCCCGAGACCACGGCGCGGGTCGCACGGCACGCCTTCTCCCGCTCGAACCCCTATCGCGCCGCCGGCGACCACATCCGGGAGGCGTACGCCGACCTCGAGCTTGCCGAGATGCCCCAGCCCCCGGCCACCCCCTCCAACGCCGTCCTGGCCCTGGTCACCGTTCTGCAGCACGTCGAGGGACTCTCCGACCGTGAGGCCGCGGAGGCCGTCCGCACCCGCGTCGAGTGGAAGTACGCCCTCCACCTTCCCCTGCACTTCCCCGGCTTCGACGTGACCGCCCTGGCCGACTTCCGCCGCCGCCTCATGGCCCACACGCCCGCCCACCCGTGCTTCGAGCGCCTCGTCCACCGGCTGGGCGAACTGGGCCTCCGCGCCGACGACGGCGAGGCGGCGCCCACGACGGCCCGCGTGCTCACCGGGATCGCCACCGGCAACCGGTTCCCGCTGCTCGTCCAGACCATGCAGCTCGTGCTGCAGGCGCTGCAGGACAGCGCACCAGACTGGCTCCGCGACACGGCGCCGGCCCGCTGGCAGGAGTGGTACCTGCGTCCTTCCTGGGCGCTTCACGCGGCCGACGACCTGGAGCACCGGCTGACCCTGGCCCACGCGGTGGCTCAGGACGGATTCCAGCTGCTGGACAAGCTGGCCGCCGAGGACGCCCCCGGCGGCGCGTCGGCCCTGGGGGAACTCGAGCTCATGCGCCACGTCTGGGCATGGCAGTTCCAGCGCCACGGCGACGACGTGGTGTGGTTGGCGGCCTGACGCTTCCCGCCGTCCGGCGCCGGAGCCGGCTCAGCTCGCGGGAGCCCACTGGTGGAGAAACGCGATGACCTTGGCGGGGTCGTGCCCGGGGTTCTTGGCCGTTCCCTTCTCCAGGACGTCGGAACGCTGCGTGTGCAATACCTCGAGGCCGGGCGACACCACGACGAGCACGGGAAACCCGTTCTTCTCGGGGTGCCCGAGCCGTTCCATCACCTCGGGGTTCTTGTTCTCCTTCGAGTAGTTGACGTGCACGAGCTCGAACCCGGACGCGACGGCGTCCTTCACGGCCGCGTCCGTGGTCATGAGCCGGTCGAGGGCGCGGCACCAAGGGCACCAGTTGCCGCCCACGACCACCAGGACGTTCCTGTGGCTTGCGGCGGCGCGCTGGGCGGCCTGCTGCACGTCCTTCCACGCGTCGGCTCCCGGATCGTACGGGCCGTCCGCGGCCCACGCCGCCGAGGTCAGGGCCAGGAACATCACGGCGAACATCACCAGTCGGTTCTTCTGCATGGCACCCCCCAGGCCTCCGGCCACGCAGTATACTCCCCGCCCGCCGATGCGAGGCCCCCGCGGCCGTGGATCACGCTCCGAACTTGAGCAGCTTGTCGGCGCAGGCCAGGGCCTCGGCGATGAGATACCTGAGCGGCATCCTGCCCAGCCCTCCCTGGATGCACTCCATCTCGGAGAACCGCGTGACGCCGTCCCGGAAGACCCGTCCCGGCGCCCATACCAGCGCCGGAACCGGATGCCACGAGTGCGCCCGATGGGGTGCCGGCGTCGAGTGGTCGCCGGTGACGACCACCACGTCGAAGCGGTGGGAGAGAAACTCCGGCAGCATGGCGTCCACGTCTTCGATGACCTGCCTCTTGCGGTCGAAGTCGCCGTCCTCGCCCGCCTTGTCCGTGTACTTCACGTGCGTGAAGGCGAAATCGTGGCCCTCGATGTGCTCCCCCACCGCCGCAGGCAGCTCCACCATCGAGGCCGGCGCCGGCGGCACCTCCATGCCCACCAGCCGGGCGAGCCCCCGGTACATGGGGTACTGCGCGATGCACACCGGCCGCAGCCGGAAGCGCTCGCCCATGGACGGGATCACCGGAAGCGAGTCGAACCCTCGGAGCAGCAACCCGTTGGCCCTCGGCTCGCCGGCCAGGGTCCGCCCCGCACCCTCGACGAAGGCCGCGACAATCCCGGCGGTCCGGTGGGAGGCCTCGTCGAGGGCGCGCACCGGGTGCGGCTTGACGCCGGTCTCCTGCGGATCGGTGTCGGAGAGCCGGTGCCCCAGCCCTTCGCCGCGTAGTACCAGCACCCCGCGGTGCTCCGACTCGGTCTCGACGAAAACCTCCACCCCATCCGGAGCAGCGATCCCGCGCAGCGCGCCCACCAGCCGCCGGTTCTCCTCGGTGGCGATGCGGCCCGCGCGCCGGTCGGTGATCCTGCCCTCGCCGTCGAGGGTGCAGAAGTTGAACCTGGCGGCGACGTCGCCTTTCCTCAGGGGAAAGTCGATGCCCACGGCCGACAGCACGCCACGGCCGATCTCGTACTCCGTGGGGTCGTAGCCGAACAGGCCCAGGTGTCCGGGACCCGAGCCCGGCGTGATCCCCGGTCCGACGGGGTCGAAGCGTCCACACGCCCCCTCGCCGGCGAGCCGGTCCAGGTTCGGCGTGCGGGCCGCCGCCAGGGGCGTGGCGCCATCCCCGTCCCGGGGCAGGTCCCCGAGCCCGTCCATGATGAGGTAGAGAATCCGCGACGCGGTCTGCTGCGCCTGTCCCTCCACGATGCGCATGGAATCCATGGCCGTCCTCCAGCGCTCTCGATGATAGCGGGTCGCAGTGACGGGGTCACACCCGGCCTCATCGACCGGCGCCGCCAGACCTGCGCAAAATATTGTCGGCGAAAAAGTTGCGCCGGGTCCCGGGGGTCGTTGCCTGTGCTAGAATACAGCCCAGTGCCGGGGGAGGGCACCACATTGAGGACGATCAACTACGCGAGTCGGGAGCGGACGTCGGCCGGTGGCCCCCTCGCTCTGGTGCGCTCGGTGATGCTCCCCCGTGCCCGCTGGCACAGGGGCCGTCCTCTTCCCCTCGTACGGTCCGTCACCCTCTACCACCCAAAGCTCCCGGCCGCCTTCGAGGGCCTGCGCATCGTCCAGGTGTCCGACGTTCACGCCGGCACGTTCATGCCCCCGCCCCGCCTGGACCAGGTCCGCGCCACGGTGGAAGCCCTCGCCCCCGACCTGGTGGTCTTCACGGGCGACCAGCTCGACCGGCGCGACGTGGACGCGGACCTCTTCGTCGAGGGTTTCGCGGGGATCGAGGCACCCCTCGGCGTCTTCGGCGTGCTCGGCAACCACGACCACCTGGCCGGCGCCGCCCTCGCTCTTGAGGCGCTCAGGGCCGTGGGGATCACGCCCCTCGTGAACACCGCCGCGGTGCTCGAGGCCGGTGCCTCGCGGGTCCTCCTCGCGGGCGTGGACGACCTCGAGGCCGGCCCCGGCTGGGGCCCCGACTTCTCGGTGCTGTGGCGCACGCCGGCGGACTTCAGGCTGCTGCTGTGCCACCAGCCCCGGGGCTGGGTCGACGCCTTCGCGGCCGGCGCCAACATCACGCTGGCCGGCCACACCCATGGCGGGCAGATCGGCTTCCGCGCCGGCGGCCTCAGCGTCGCCCGGCTCTCCACGCCGTTCGTCGCCGGACCCTACCTGCGAGGCGAGGAGCTCCTGTACGTCTCCCGCGGCGTCGGGGTCGGTGTCGTCCCCATCCGCTTCGGCTCACCTCCCGAGGTCGACCTCCTCACCCTGAGGCGGGGGAGCGCCGCGGCCTCCTGAGTCCCGCCGCTACCGGATCACCGCCGGCGGCAGCCACACCGGGCCGAAGGGCTGCAGCGCTCCCGGCTGCAGGCTCTCGAGCGCCGCAGCGAGATCGACACGGCTATCGTCGGCTCCCGACAGGATCTTCTCCCAGAACGGCTTCACCTCCGGGTAGAAGCGCAGCTCCACGGGGGCGTCCGGGGCCAGGCCGGCCAGCTTCCTGGCCGCCGCCAACGCCGTCTCGAACCCTCCGAGCTCGTCCACCAGCCCGCGCTGGAGCGCCTGCTCTCCGGTGAAGACCCGCCCCCGCCCCACGGCGTCGACCGCTTCGGGGCTCATCTTCCTGGCCTTCGCGACCCGGTCGACGAAGGAGCCGTAGATCCGGTCGAGGAACTTCTCGACGATGCTCCTCTGCTCCGGGGTCCACGGCTCGAGCGACCCGAAGATGTCCGCGTTGGGCGCGCTCTTGACGCTGCTCCAGGTGACCCCCAGCTTGTCGCGCCAGAAGTCCGCGGTGGCGAAGTGCCCGCTGAACACCCCGATGGAGGCCGTGATGGAGGCGGGATCGGCCACGATCCGCTGGGCGCCGCACGTGATCCAGTACCCCCCGGACGCGGCCACGCCACCCATGGACACGACGACCGGGATCTCCTTGGCCGTCTTCGCCATCTCCTCGCGGATGAGCTCCGAGGCGATGGCGGACCCGCCGGGCGAGTCGATCCTGAAGATCACGGCCTTGGCGCCCGACGCCCTGACCTGCCGCCACGCCCTGGCGATGGTCTCCGAACCCATCATGTCCCCGCCGAACAGCGGCACCGGAGAATAGCCGCTCTCGCCGCGGACGATGGACCCCTCGGCCAGCACCACCGCCACGGGCGTGCCGCTGGAGTAGGGCTGCTCCGCACGGAGGTAGCGGCGCAGCGAGACCTCGTCGAGCTGCTCGCCGCCGGCCTTCAGCGACTCCTCGCGGCAGCTGCTCCAGTCGGCCTGCTCGTCCACGAGCCTCGCCTGCACCGCCTCGGCGCCGATGAGCGGCGCCCTGTCGATGATCCCCTGCACGTCGGCGGCGCTGAGCCCCCGGGAGCGGGCGATGCCGTCCACGAGCTGTCCGGACAGGGAGTCGAGCAGCCACCGGCTCATCTCCTTCTGCTCCGGAGTGAACTCCTTGTCGAGGAAGAGGTTTCTTGCGGTCTTGTACTTTCCGATGCCGGGGAAGTCCGGCTGGATCTCGAGCTTGTCCAGGGTGCCCCGAATGAACGGCGAGGCGATCGCCAGACCGACCAGGTTCACGTCTCCCATCGGGTTCACGACGACTCGCTGGCAAGCGCTGGCCAGAAAGTAGGTCAGGTTGCCCGGAGCGAACTCTCCCGCCGTGTCCAGGTAGGCCGTGGTGCGCTTGCCCGCGGCATTGACCCGCTCGATCAACGCCCGGAGCTCCTCGATGGTGGCCATGCTCGCGGCCATGTCGCTGATGCGGAGCCGCACGGCGACGACGCGCGGGTCGGACGCCGCGGCCACGAGGCCCTCGCGGATCTCCTGCTGCGAGATCGGAGGCGCCGCGAACAGTCCGGCGAAAGGCGAGGACGGCGGCAGCGCGGGGAGCGGACCCGCGACGTCGATGGCGAGGAGGGCGTTGCCCGGCACGTGCCTCGCCACCATCCGCGACCCCACCACCACCGCCACGACGCCCACCACCAGGACCAGGAGCAGGCCGGCAAAGAAACCCAGTGCTTTCGAGCGTGAACTCATCCTCTCCTCCTCCCGCATACGCCTCCAGCCTACCGGACACCCGGCGCGGCACCAAGAACGCAGGCCCGGAAGGCCAGGGCGAGCGCGCTACTCGCCACCCGCCAGGGCCGCGGCCTGCCGCCGGGCCAGGATCGACTCCATCTGGTCCATGGTCCAGTTCATCTTGTCGATGAGGGCGCGGTACGGGGCCGGCGTGGCCAGGTCCACGCCCGCCTCGCGCAGCAGCTCGTAGGGGTAGCGCGATCCCCCGGCGCGGAGCATGTCGAGGTAGCGGTCGCGAGCCCCGGGCTTGCCCGCCAGGACGTCGGCGGAGAGCATCGCGGATGCGGCCAGGGACGTGGCGTACTGGTAGACGTAGAAGTTGTAGTAGAAGTGCGGGATGTAGGCCCACTCCACGGTGTACAGGTCGTCGATCTTCATGACGCCCTCGTCGGCACCGTGGTAGCGCCGCAGCAGCTCGCCGTACATGGACGACAACCGTGCCCCGGTGAGCGCCTCGCCCTTCTCCTCCGTCTCGTGGATGCCAAGCTCGAACTCGGCGAACATCGCCTGCCGGAAGAACGTCCCCCGCAGGCCTTCCAGGTAGGTCCCGAGGAGGAACAGGCGCTGGTCGTCACTGTCCGCCTCCTTCAGCATCCGGTCCAGCAGCAGCGCCTCGTTGAACGTGGACGCCACCTCGGCGATGAAGATGGAGTAGTCCGCGGTGGGATAGGGTTGCGCTCCGTTCGCCAGGTAGGAGTGCATGGCGTGGCCCCACTCGTGGGCCAGGGTGGACACGCTCTCGTAGTCGTCGTTGTAGTTCAGCAGCACGTAGGGGTGCACGTCGTAGGCGCTCCCCGAGGAGTACGCACCGGAGCGCTTCCCGGACCGCGGATAGACGTCCATCCAGCGCGACCCGAAGCCCTGCCCGACCGCCTTCACGTAGTCCGGCCCGAGGGGCTCGAGGGCGTCCAGGACCAGCGCCTCGCCCTTGGCGACGGGAAAATGGAGGTCGAGGTGGGCCACCAGCGGCGGATAGACGTCGTAGTACGCCAGGTCGCCGATGCCCAGCATGCGCGCGCGCAGCCGGAACGCCCGGTGGAGGGTGGGCAGCGCGCGGTTCACCTCGGCGATGAGGGTACGGTACACCGCCTCGGGCACGTTGCTCCCGTCCAGGGAGGCGGCGAGACAGGAGGGGTAGTGGCGCGCGCGGGCGTAGAAGAGGTCCCGGTTCACCTGGGCGTCGAGGGCCACGCCCAGGGTCCGCTCGTACGCCTTGAAGGTCGGCCAGAACTTCGTGAAGACCAGCTTCCGGTCGGCCCGGTCGGGGAGGGCGCGGTAGCGCGAGTACCCTGCCTGGTCGAGCCGTACCGTGCGGCCGTCGGAGAGGGTGACCTCGGGGAAGGGCAGCTCCGCGTTCGCCAGCACCGTGTACAGAGTGGACGGCGCGCGCGACACCATCCCCGCCTCTGCCAGCAGCTTCTCCTCGGGCGGGGTCAGCGTGTGCGGCCGCTGCCGCTCCAGGTCCTCGAGGAAGAACCGGTACGGCGCCAGGCTCGGCTCCGCGGCGAGGTCGCGGGCGACCTCGCCCTCGGGCAGGGCCAGCACCTCGGGGGCGAGCCACGCGGTGGCCGACGCGAAGGCGGTGGCGAGCTGCTGGACCTCCTGACGGGCCGCCAGGGTCTCCGGCACCCGGGTGTCCTCGTCGGAGCGCATGCTGGCGTAGGACGAGATCCGGCCGAGCTCCCGGGCCATCGAGAAGGTGGCGTCGAGGGCGGCCTTGAGGGCCTGCGGCGAGGCGACGAGGGTACCCCGGAGGCGCGCCAGGGAGTCGAGGCGCGACGCCAGGTCCCTGCGCGCGGCGTCGAAGGCCGCCGGCGTCGGGTAGAGATCGTTCAGGTTCCAGGTGTACTTTTCAGGCACCGTCTGGGTCCCTCCGGCGAGGCCGTTGGCAGCCCACGCCACGCTCGTCAACAGGACGGCGACAGCGGACATTCTCTTCACAGGGACGCTCCCTTCGCGACTGCAGTGTGGCAGTGTGGCAGTGTACCCCACCGTGACGAAGGGACCGGCGCCGGGGCGGGCCCGACGCCGGTCGAGGATGTCCGGACGCGCCCACGGGAGCGCGGCGCCGGTGCGTCAGTGCTTCTTCTTGCCTCCGAACAGCTTCATCATGGGGTTGTCGGAGCTCTCGTCCTTGCCCTCGCCCTCCGGGACCATCTGCGTCTCCCGGTACCCGGCCGGCATCACGAACGTGCTGTCCGGCACCGCCTGCTTCTCGAGGGCGGTCACCTCCATGGTGGTCGTGTTGGTGACCGTCTTCCCCTTCGAGTCCGTCGTGGTCGCGACGGTGACCTGCTTGAGCGGGAACCCCTTGATCTTGCCCACCTCCGCAGCGACCAGCTTGTCGAGCTGCTCGTCACCGGTCTGGGGCGGCGTCTTGCGCAGCCACACGCCCAGGGCGGCCTCGGACAGCGCATCGGTGGACCAGATGTTCTCGGTGTTGACCATGTCGCTCTTGTTGCGCATGCCGAGGATCTTGGTCTCCACGCTGTACGACGTGCGATAGGTGTAGTGCGTGGTCGGCAGGCCGAGGATCGCCCCGCCGTCCTCCTCGCCGAGCTTCTCCACCTTGGGATCCGAGAAGGTCATGTGCATGATGCCGCGGGCCATCTTCATCACCCCCCCGGCCATGCCCATCATCTTCTCCAGGTCCCACTGCATGTACGTCTTGTCCGCGGGGTTGACCAGGTAGAGGGTCTTCCCGCCGTCCGTGGTCAGCAGGTAGTTGCCCTGCGCCATGAAGGGATTGTCGCTGCTGGTGAACTCCACCTTGGCCTGCTCGCCGCTCACCCACGCCTTCACCGCCATGGTCATCGCGGCACCCTGCGTGTCACCCTCGGTCCTGGTGGTGGCCTCGTAGTAGATCCCGGCCCGGGCCGCGGCGGACAGCCCCACGGTCATGACGACGGCGACGACGGCACCGATGAGATGTCTCTGCCTCATGCTGAGCCCCCCTTTTCCGAAGTCCTATTATTGACCCGGGAGGGTGGCGATGCAAGAACTCGGAAGGCTCCTTCTCGTCCTCGCGGGGGTGCTCGCCGGGGCGGGGCTCATCCTCCTTCTCCTCGGCCACCTCGGAGCCGGGAGACTCCCGGGAGACCTCGTCATCCGCGGAAAGCACACCACCATCTACCTCCCGCTCGCCACCTCACTGCTCCTGTCGCTGCTGCTCACGGCGCTGCTATGGCTGCTCAGACGCTGACCACCCGCTGGATCTCCGGCACCCGCGCCCGCACCCTCTCCTCCACGAAGCTGGCCAGCGTCAGCGCGGCCATGGGACAGCTGCCGCACGTCCCCGTCAGCCGGACCTCCACGACCGCCCCGTCCACCACGTCGACCAGCTCCACGTCGCCGCCATCCATGCGGAGCGCCGGCCGCACCTCGTCCAGCGCGCGTGCCACCCTCCGCCGCAGCTCCTCTGCCGTCCCGCCGCCCGTCGTCATCTCGCCGTCCAACCCACTCACCTCCGCGTCTATTCTGCCACTCTCCGCCCGCCCGCCGGCGGGAGCCGCCCTCTCTGGTAATGTAAAGCTCGTGGAACGCAGAGAGCTCCGCGAACCAGAACCGGCCGGCGTGCGTTGGACACTGTGATGCCGAGCACCGATCTCGAGGACGTGGTCCGGAGGTGCAAGGCGGGCGACCAGCGTGCGTGGGAGGAGCTCGTGAAGGCCACGGCTGACGACATCTACCGGCTCGCAGTGAGCTTCACCCGGCGCCGGCACGAGGCCGAGGACCTCACGCAGGAGGTCTACCTCAAGCTCTGGAAGAACCTCGACCGGTACCAGGAAGGCTCCTCCTTCCGGGCGTGGGCCTACCGGGTCGCCCGCAACCTCTTCGTTGACGCCTACCGTCGCGCCCGCGACGAGCGCCGCGCCACCTGGGTGGACCCGGAGTTCCTGGAGTCCCTGCCGGGCGGCGAGGACCCCCATGCGACGGCCGTCCGCCGGCAGCGCCTCGAACTGGCGCGGCGCGGGCTCGCCCGCCTCCCCGAGCCGCTGGCGCACCTCATCCTGCTGCGCGACTTCGCCGACTGGAGCTACGAGGAGCTGGCGGAGGAGCTCGACCTCCCCCTGGGCACCGTGAAGTCCAGGCTCAACAGGGCCCGGCGCGAGCTCACGGCCCTGATGGCCGTCCAGCTGCGCCCCGCGGCCGCAGCGGCCCCCGCGGGAGGAGAGCCATGAGCACCTGCGAACGGCTCCTGGAACACCTCGACGACGCCGTCGCCGGCACGTTGCCCGCCGATCTCGCCGCCCACCTGGCCGGCTGCGCCTCCTGCCGGGACGCCGTCGGCCGCGCCAAGCTCCTGGCCGAGGCCCCGGGGGACCTCTCCGGTCTCCGCGCTCCCGAGCCGCTCGTCGCCCGCATCGTCGCGATGCCGCGGCTGGCCGCCGCCTGCGAGGAGGTCGTGGACGCCTTCGACGACGCCCTGGACGGCCGCCTCGATCCGGAGCGGCGGCGGACCTTCGTGGACCACCTGCGCGCCTGCCCCACCTGCCAGGCCGGTTGGGAGGCGTTCGCGACGCTCCGCGAGGTCGGCGCCACCACCCGCAGCAGCGCGGTGCGGACCGCGGCGCTGGCCGTGCATCCGTCGGCAAGGATCGACGCACGCCGCCGCGGACGGCTCGTGGATCTCCGCCTGGCCACGGCGGCCGCCTACCTGGTCGCCGCCCTCACCGTGATGCTGGTGGGCAACCCCGGCACCCTCGCCCGCGCCGGAACCGCCCAGATGGAGCGGGCGACGCGCTACGCCAAGGCGGCCGTGGAGAACCGCTACGACGCCTACAAGGCCAAGATCACCGACACGGCCGTCGCCACGCTGAGCTGGGCGAAGTCGGAAGCCGTGGATCTGTGGCAGAAGATCGAGAAGCCGTTCCGGCGCGAGCGCCAGAACCCACCTGCGACACCCGACGTTGTACACGATGATAGCGGAGGTTCACGATGAACGAAGAGCTCGACACCGCCCAGCATCAGCACATCCCGGCCGAACCACAGGGGACACCCCAGGTTCCGTACCAGGTGCCGCAGGCGCCACAGGTGCCGCCGGTGCCGCAGATGGCCGCCACCCCCGGCGTCCCGCGCCGCTCCCCGGGCCTGGCGTTGGTCCTGTCCTTCTTCCCCGGGCTGGGCCACCTCTATCTCGGGCTCTACCAGCGGGGCATCGCCGTCTTCCTCGCCTTCGCGGCCTCCATCTGGCTGGCCGACCGCGCGGACCTGGGCATCCTCGTGCCGTTCGTCTGGTTCTTCGCCGTGATCGACGCCTACCGCCAGGCGCACCTGATGAACGTGGCGCAAGCCACGGGCGCCGCCCCTTTAGAGACCGCGGCCGTTCCGGCGGGGCGTCACGGCGGCAACCTCGGCTTTGGCGTGTTCCTCACCGCGCTCGGCCTGATCCTGCTCTACAACCAGTTCTACCCCATCGACTTCACGTTCCTCGTCGACTGGTGGCCGCTGCTCCTGGTCGGCTTCGGCGTGTACATCATCGGCAAGTACGCGTACGAGCAGAAGAAGCAGCGTGAGCGCGAGCACGGCGACGACGACTCGGAGTGGCAGCCGCAGCCCTGACACCTCCCCCGCCCCCCGTGAAGAGCACGGCGCCGCCCCCGGGGGCGGCGCCTGTCGGTACCGCGTGGGGGCGCGGCTCTATCGGCCCGGGCCGAGGCCGCACAGGTAACGGCAGTCCGCCATCACGCGCCCGATGTGGACCATGGCGCGGTCGCGCCCCTCGCGCAGGACGCCCTCCACATAGCCGGGGTCCGCGAGCAGTTCCTCGCGCCGCCGACGCGCCTCGCCGAAGGTGTCGAGGATCGCTCCCAGGAGCCGCTTCTTGATCTCGCCGTACCCGGTGCCGCCGTCGGTGAAGCAACGCCGGGTCTCGGCCCACGCCTCCGCCGGCGTGAACAGCTTCAGCAGGGCGTACAGGCTGTTGCCCTGAGTGGGCTTGGGCTCCTCCACCGGAGTGGAGTCGGTGACGATGGACATCACCTTCTTCTTGAGCACGTTCTCCGGCGCGAAGATCTCCAGGGTATTGCCGTACGACTTGGACATCTTGTTCCCGTCCACCCCGGGGACCACGGCCACCTCGGGAAGGATGAGCTCCTCGGGCACGGTGAGCACCGGCTCGCCGTACACCTGGTTGAACGCCGTCGCGATGTCCCGGGTCATCTCCAGGTGTTGCTTCTGGTCCCTCCCCACCGGCACCCGGTCGGAGCGGACGATGAGGATGTCGGCGGCCATCAGCACCGGGTAGGCGAACAGGCCGTGGTTCGGCGTGATCCCCCGGGCGATCTTGTCCTTGTACGAGTGCCCCCGCTGCAGGAGCCCCATCGGCGTCACCGTGGACAGCATCCATGCCAGCTCCGTCACCTCGGGGACGTCCGACTGGCGGTAGAGGATCGAGCGGGCGGGGTCGAGCCCCAGGGCGATGAAGTCCGTGGCCACCATGCGCGCGTTGGCGCGCAGCTCGCCGCCGTCGTGGATCGTGGTCATGGCGTGGAGGTCGGCGATGAAGTACAGACACTCGTTCGCCTCGTCCCGCTGCAGCTCCACGAACTGCCGGATCGCCCCGAAATAGTTCCCGATATGGAGATTGCCCGTGGGCTGGACACCAGAGAGAATCCGCATGAGGCCTCCGCAGCCAGCGATTCTACGGGAACGGCGGGGCGATGTCAGCGCAGGCGGAGGCGCGTGCCCACCGACGCCTCGCCGACCCGGCGCGCATTGGAGAGCAGGAGGCCGCCGGAGGTCTCGGTGAGCTGGACCGGACGCTGCCGCGAACGCTGTCCGAAGCCGCCGGAGAGCACGGCCCCTCCCCCACTGGAGTAGGAGGCCAGGATGGCGTTGACGTAGCGCCTGGTCTCTTCGAACGGGGGCACGCCGCCGTAGCGGTCGACGGCCTGAGGACCGGCGTTGTAGGCCGCGAGAGCGAGCCCCACGTCGGACCCGAAGCGATTCATGAGGTCGCTGAGGTAGCGCACGCCTCCACGGATGTTCTCGACCGGGTCGAAGACGTCGAGAACGCTGTAGGCCCGTGCGGTGTCGGGCATCAGCTGCATCACGCCCCGGGCGCCCTTCGGGCTCACAGCGCGGGGGTCGTACCCCGACTCCATCCGGATCACCAGGTCCACCAGCCGGGGGTCGAGACCGTGCCGCTGGGCCACGTCCCGGACGGTGGGCCACAAAGCCTCGCGGCGCGAGGAGGACCCCTGCGGCACCACACCGGGGTTCTGCATGTCGGGGACGTTGACCACGCGGGTGCTGCCGTCGGGCTGCTTGACGACGAAGACCCCCGCCGCCGCCGGCACGGTGCCGGCCACGAGGGCGGCGGCCAGGGCGGCAGCGGGCCACCTCACGAGAGCAGCTCCTCCACCACGGCCGGCGCGAGCGCCAGCGCCTCCGAGAGGCGTTCCGGCGACTTTCCGCCGGCCTGGGCGAGGGTGGGCCGCCCACCGCCACGGCCGCCGACGGCCGGCGCCAGCCGCTTCACCACCTCTCCGGCACTGACCCGGCCCGCCACGTCGTCGGTGCACGCCACCAGAATCGTCGCAGCCTCCTCTGTCGCCATTCCCAGCACCACGATCCCTGACCGCAGCTTACCACGCAGGGTGTCGGCCAGCGTCCGCAGCTCCACCGGGCTCATCTCCGGCGCCTCGCGGACCAGCACGGCGACGCCTTTGATCTCCTGAATCTCAAGCTCGTCACGGCCACCGGAGGCCAGCTTCAACCGCAGGCTGCGAACCTGCTGCTCGAGCTCCCGTACGTGCCTCTCCTGGGAATCCAGGAAGTCCATGAGCTGATCGGCGGCCACGTTGACCCGGCCGCCGAGGGCACGGAGCAGGCCGTGATCGTGCTGGAAGAGCTCCAGGGCGGCCCGGCCCGTGGCCGCCTCGATCCGGCGCACCCCGGCGGCCACACCTCTCTCCGTGATGATCTTGAGGACGCCGATGTCCCCGGTCCGCCGCACGTGGCACCCCCCGCACAGCTCCCGGGAGATGGTCCCCCCACCCACCGAGATCACGCGCACCTCGTCGCCGTACTTCTCTCCGAACAGTGCCATGGCCCCCGCCTCGCGGGCCTCGTCCAGCTTCATCACGCCGGCCTCGACCTCGTAGTTGGCCCGGATGTCCTGGTTCACGAGGGTCTCGATGGCCTCGAGCTGATCGGAGCTGACGGCCTGGGGCCAGGAGAAGTCGAAGCGGAGCCGTTCCGGCTCCACCAGGGAACCGGCCTGCTGGGCGCTGGGGCCCAGGACCCGCCGGAGAGCCGCGTGGAGGAGATGCGTCGCCGTGT
The DNA here is from genome assembly GCA_963751245.1 of uncultured Acidobacteriota bacterium. Taxonomy (GTDB): domain Bacteria; phylum Acidobacteriota; class Thermoanaerobaculia; order Thermoanaerobaculales; family Thermoanaerobaculaceae; genus CAVVTR01. The sequence continues at coordinate 192,246 of CAVVTR010000008.1, forward strand.
GGTTGGCCTGGGTGTCGCCCCGCCGCCCGCGGTGCACCTCGGCGCGGATCCGGGCACCCCGGCGAAGGGTCCCGCTCTCCACCGCGACACGGTGCACGACGAGGCCCGGAACGGGGCGCACGGTGTCCAGCACCCGCGCCCTGCCACCCTTCCAAGACAGCGTGCCCTGGTCCCCCACCTGGCCGCCGGACTCGGCGTAGAACGGGGTCCTGTCCAGGACCACCTCCCCCTCCCCCGACAGGACGTCGACCTCGCCCGAGGGGCCCAGCAGCGCGCCCACCTGGGCGCCGTCCAGGGCGAGCTGGTCATAGCCGACGAACTCCGTGGCCACGCCCCGTTCCTGCAGGACCTCGTAGTCCTCGCGGAAACGCGCGGCCAGGTCGCCCTTCCACGACTCCTGGCCCCGCACGCGGACCGCCTCCAGGGACGCCTCGAACCCCTCACGGTCGACCTCCAGGCCCTCCTCCTGGGCGAACTCCTCGAGGATGTCCAGGGGGATGCCGTGGGTCTCGTAGAAGCGGAAGGCCGCCTCCCCCGGCAGCACCGTGCCCCCCTCGCGTTTGATCCGCGAGAGCTCGCGGCCGACCAGGTCGGTGCCCACGTTGAGGGTGCGCGCGAACCTCTCCTCCTCGCCGCGGAGGAGCGGCTCGATGATGTCCCGCCGGGCCAGGAGCTCCGGGTAGAGGTCGCCCATGGCGTCGAGAACCGCGGGCACCACGTCCACCAGGAAGACCCCGTCGAAGCCCAGGGCGCGGCCGTAGCGCAGGGCCCGCCGGATGATGCGGCGCAGGACGTAGCCGCGCCCCTCGTTGGAGGGCACCACCCCGTCGGTGAGCAGGAACGCCGCCGCCCGCGCGTGGTCGGCGATGACCCGGAACGCCGGGCCGAGCTCGTCGTCGCGACGGTACGGGCGCTGGGCGAGCTCCGCGATGCGCGCGAGGATGGGCTCGAACAGGTCGGTGTCGTAGTTGCTGGGCACGCCCTGCATGACGGCGGCGAGGCGCTCGAGCCCGGCCCCGGTGTCCACGCAGGGGCGGGGCAGCGCGTGCATGTGCCCGGCCGCGTCGCGCTCGTACTGCATGAACACCAGGTTCCAGATCTCGATGGTGTCGTCGCCGGGGCCGTTGACCAGGCCGGGGACGTTGCCGGACAGGTCCCGCCCCTGGTAGAAGTGGATCTCCGAGCAGGGGCCGCAGGGGCCGGTCTCCCCCATCGCCCAGAAGTTCTCCTTCTCCCCGAAGCGGAGAATGCGGTCGGGGGGCGCACCGACCTCCTCCCACAACCGGGCCGCGTCGCCGTCGTCGGTGTAGACGGTGAACCACAACCGCTCCACGGGGAGCTCGTAGACACCGGTGAGCAGGTCCCACGCGAAACGGATGGCCTCGGGCTTGAAGTAGTCGCCGAAGGAGAAGTTGCCCAGCATCTCGAAGAACGTGTGGTGCCGGGCGGTGTAGCCCACGTTGTCCAGGTCGTTGTGCTTGCCGCCCGCACGCACGCACTTCTGGCACGAGGTCGCACGGGTGTAGGCGCGCTGCTCGCGGCCGAGGAAGAGGTCCTTGAACTGGTTCATGCCCGCGTTTGCGAACAGCAGCGTGGCGTCGCCGGCGGGGATCAGCGAGGACGAGGGAACGACCTTGTGGCCGTGTCCGGCGAAGAAGTCAAGGAAGGTCCTGCGGATCTCCCGGCTCGAGGGTGTCAGGGGCATGGGCGTCGTCTCCATCGTGGGCGGCCATGGCGTCCCGCACGGCGGACACCGGAAAACCGCGCGCGAGCAGGTACCGTACCATTTTCCGGCGGGACTGCGGAAGCGCTCGCCAGTCCGGGTACCGGCGCGCGGCCCGCGCCATGGCCCGGCGCAGCGCCTCGTCCGCCGCTTCGTCCGGCACCGCCGCGAGCGCGGCCTCCACCACGATCCGGGAAAGCCTGCGCCGACGCAGCCGACCGAACATGGCGCGCCGGCCGTACCCCTGCCTCACCAGCCCCTCGACCAGGGTCCGTGCCAGCGCCCCGTCGTCGAGGAGCCCCGCGCGGCGCAGCCGCTGGACCTCGCCGCGGATCTCGTCCACCCCGAAGCCGCGGCGGCCCAGCCTCTCCGCCATCTCGGCGCACGAGAGGGCCCGCCGCGCCAGCGACCGCAGGGCCGACTCGTGGATCGACGCCGGCACGCCGGCTACGCTCCGCCCTCCTTCTCCCCGAAGCCCATCTGGTCGAAGGCGAAGGGGTTCGGCTCCACGCCGGTCTCCAGCGTCCCCTCCATCTCCTCCCGGGAGACGTCGGACGTGGACTGGATGCCCTCGATGCGGAGACGGAACTCGTCGGGGTTGGTGGCGCGGCGCAGCGCCTCCTCCAGCGTGATGAGCCCCGACTTGTAGAGGGCGTACAGCGACTGGTCGAACGTCTGCATGCCGTACTGCGAGGTGCCGGAGGCGATGGCGTCGCGGATCAGCTTGGTGCGCTCCTTCTGCTCCACGCAGTCGCGGATGTAGGCCGTCGAGATCAGCACCTCGACGGCGGGCACGCGGCCCAGGCCGTCGGCCCTGGGCAGCAGCCGCATGGAGATGATGGACTTGAGCACGGCGGCCAGCTGGATGCGGATCTGCTTCTGCTGATGCGGCGGGAACACCGAGATGATCCGGTTGACCGTCTCCGTGGCGTCCAGGGTGTGCAGCGTGGAGAAGACGAGGTGGCCCGTCTCCGCGGCGAGGAGAGCGGTCTCGATGGTCTCGTAGTCGCGCATCTCGCCGACGAGGATGACGTCGGGGTCCTGGCGCAGCGCCGAGCGCAGCGCCACCGCGAAGTTGCGCGTGTCCACGTCGACCTCGCGCTGGTTGATGATCGCCTTCTTGTCCCGGTGGAGGAACTCGATGGGGTCCTCGATGGTGACGATGTGCGTGTTGCGCAGGGTGTTGATGTGGTCCAGCATCGCCGCCAGGGTGGTGGACTTGCCCGAGCCGGTCGTCCCCGTGACCAGGACCAAGCCGCGCTCCTCCATGGCGATCCGCTCCAGCACCGGTGGCAGCAGCAGCTCCCGGACGTTGAGGATGCGGGCCGGGATGAGGCGGAGCACGAGCCCCACCGAGCCCCGCTGCTGGAAGATGTTGCACCGGAACCGTCCGAGCCCGGGCACCGAGTAGGCGATGTCGATCTCCAGGAACTGCTTGAAGCGCTCCTTCTGCTGGGAGGACATCATGGAGAACGCCATGGCGATGGTGTCCTCCTGCATGAGCCGCTTGAACTCCACGAGGGGGATGAGCTCGCCGTCGATGCGCACGATGGGATGCGCCCCCACCTTGAGATGGACGTCCGAAGCCTTCCGCTCAGTGGCGACCTTCAGGATGTCGTTGATGTGCATCGGTGCACCTTGACCTTTCCGCGGCTACGAGGACGGGACCCTCGCGGAGCACCGGCCGTCGTCCGGAGCTCCCCTTCCGCCCTGCCCTCGGTTCGTGTCCTCAAAGCTAGCCCCTTCGGCTTCGGCTGTCAAAGTCCTCAACGCTGCTCGCCCCGGGCGCCCTCGCCCAGCTTGAGCAGGCCCCGCAACGCCTCCCGGTCCGCCGAGCGAGCCAGCGCCTCGTCGACCTCCACGATCCCGCCGCGGACCAGCTCCGCCAGCGAATCGTTCATCAGCCGCATGCCGAGGCGCTTGCCGGTCTGGATCACGGAGGGGATCTGGAACGTCTTCGCCTCCCGGATGAGGTTGGCCACCGCCGGCACGCCGAGGAGGATCTCGTGTGCGGCCACCCGCCCCCCCTCCGCCCGCCGCACGAGGATCTGCGCGATGACCCCCTTCAGGGACTCCGAAAGCATCGTGCGCACCTGGTCCTGGCGGTCGGCCGGGAACTGGTCGATGACACGGTCCACCGTCGACACGGCCGAGGTCGTGTGCAGCGTGGCGAAGACCAGGTGCCCGGTCTCCGCGGTCTCGATGGCGATGGCCATGGTCTCGAGATCCCGGAGCTCGCCCACCAGCACGATGTCGGGATCCTCGCGCAGGGCCGCGCGGAGCGCCCGCTTGAATGAGCCCGTGTGCGCGTGCACCTCGCGCTGGTTGACCAGGCACCCCTTGTTCTCGTGGACGAACTCGATGGGATCCTCGATGGTGATGATGTGCTCGGTGCGGGTGGCGTTGATGTGGTCGATCATGGCCGCGAGAGTGGTCGACTTCCCCGAGCCCGTGGGACCCGTGACCAGCACCAGCCCCTTGCGCAGGGTGCACAGCGTACGGACGCACTCCGGCAACCCCAGCTCCTCGAGGCCGAGAATCCGCGTCGGTATCTGCCGGAACACGGCGCCCACGCCGCGCCGGTCGCGGAACACGTTGACCCTGAACCGGGCGAGCCCGGCGATCTCGTAGGCGAAGTCCGTGTCGTTGTCGGCCCTGAACTCCCCCCGGTTGGCCGCCGGAGCGATCTCCTCGCACATGAGGAGCACGTGTTCGGAGGACAGCGGCACCCGCACCCCCGGGAGCGGGCTCATCTCTCCGTGGAGCCGGATCATCGGGGCGCAGGACGCGGTGAGGTGAAGGTCGCTGCCCCCGCCCTCGACGAGCTCCCGGAGCATCCTGTCGAGGGGCCGCTCGGCCAAGACCACCTGCCGCGGCCGTCCGGGCGGAGCCACCGTCCGGCCGTCCGCCGCGGGCGCCGTCGCGGTCGCCGCGGGCGCCGTTGCGGCCGCCGCGGGTTCGGCGGCCCCGCCCTCCCCGGGGTCCAGCTGGATCTGGACGCGGACGGCGGCGCCCACGCGTTCCGCGCTGATCCGCACGGTCTCCTTCCCCGCGGAGCCCTCGAACTCCACCGGCTCGCCGAGCTCGAAGGCGACGAGGAGGGCGTCGGGCATCGAGGCATGCAACCAGTCCAAGAGGTCCCCGGTGCTGAAAACGGCCTTGCCGGCCTGCAGCCGCGAGCCAGCGGTGTGAAGCACCGCCGGCCGGTCGCTGGTCAGCTCCAGCCGCCGCCCCTCCTTCTCCCGCGCGACCCCGATCAAGCGCTCCACCCTGGCTGCGACGCTCACCCCCTCATGGTATCCCGTGCGCGGCCCGCCCGCCATGGCGGGGCCCGCCGCGTGCGGATGAAACCTCCATCTCCCGGCCGCGTAAAAGAGTCGGCGGCGCTGGAGCGGTGCTGGCCGCCCGCTCCAACGCGGCGCCGCGCGAGCGGCTCCTACCCTCTACCCTGCGAGCCCCGGAGGTCTTCCTCCGGGGCTCGCGTCTGTGCGGGCCGCGCCCCGCGGCGCAGGAATCGGCTCCCGCCGGCCGGGGTTTCGTGGGGTGCGCGCCCCGTCACCCGGGCGTTACTGCGCGGCGACACGGCGGACCGTGCCGCGAAGGAGGCGTTGTGGCACACCGTAACCGGCTCGCCGGCGAGGCGAGCCCCTACCTCCGGCAGCACGCCACCAACCCCGTGGCCTGGTACCCGTGGGGGGACGAGGCGCTCGCCCTTGCCCGGGAGACGCAACGCCCGATCTTCCTCTCCATCGGGTACGCCGCCTGCCACTGGTGTCACGTGATGGAGCGCGAGACGTTCACCGACCCCGAGGTCGCGGCCTTCCTCAACGCCCGTTTCGTCCCGGTCAAGGTCGACCGCGAGGAACGCCCCGATCTCGACGCCGTCTACATGAGCGCGGTGCAGACCATGACCCGCACGGGGGGGTGGCCGCTCAACGTGTTCCTCACGCCGCAGGGGGAGCCGTTCTTCGGCGGCACGTACTTCCCGCCGGAGCGCCGCTGGGGACGCCCCTCCTTCATGGAGATCCTGCGCGGCGTCGCCGATGCCTGGGAGCAGCAGAGGCCGCAGCTGGAGAAGGCCTCCCGGGAGCTCGTCGCCCACCTGTCCGCCGCCGACCGGCAGCGCAGCGGGGGCGCAACCGGCCCCGCCGCGCTGGAGCGGGCGGCCCTCGACTCCATGAGGCGGAGCTTCGACCGCGATTGGGGCGGCTTCGGCCGCGCCCCGAAGTTCCCCTCCCCCGCCCGCCTGTTCTTCCTCCTGCGCCGCGCCCGCCGGGACCCGGACTCCCGGAACATGCTGGCGGTCACCCTCGACGGCATGGCGGCGGGCGGCCTGTTCGACTGGGTCGGGGGCGGCTTCCACCGCTACTCCGTGGACGACCGGTGGCTGGTGCCGCACTTCGAGAAGATGCTCTACGACAACGCGCTGCTCGCCCGGCTCTACGGCCGCGCCGCGCTGGCGCTGGGTGAGCCCCGCTGGACCGCCGTGGCCCGCGCCACCGCCGAATTCATCCTCGCCGGGACCTCCGGCGGCGACGGCGGGTTCCCCTGTTCCACCGACGCCGACAGCGAGGGAGGTGAAGGCGCCTACTTCACGTGGACGCCGGAGGAGATCCGCGCCGCGCTGCCCCCGGACGAGGCCGACGCGGTGATCCGCGCCTGCGGTGTCACTGCCGTGGGCAACTTCGAGGACGGCCGGACCATCCTCCGGCCCGGCCCCCTTCCCGCCGAGCCGTCCGACCGGCTGGAGCAGGCCCGCGCCCACCTCCTCGAGGCCCGCCGCAGCCGCCCCGCCCCGGCCGTGGACGACAAGCGGCTGGCCTCCTGGAACGGCATGGCCGTGTGGGCCCTGGCCTGGCTGGGCGCCGCCCTCGAGGAGCCTCGCTACCTCGAGGCCGCGCGGCGCGGCGGCGCGTTTCTGCTCTCCCTCCGCGCGCCCGGCGGACGCCTGGTGCGATCCTGGCGGCAAGGGACCGCCTCCGGCGCCGAGACTCTCGAGGACGTGGCCTGGGTGGCCGCCGCTCTGGTGCAGCTCTGGGAGGCCGAGGGCAGAGGCGACTGGCTGAGCACCGCCCTCGCCCTCGTCGGGGACAGGCTCCCCCTCTACCGCGACGCCGCGGGAAACTGGTACGACACGCCCGCCGACGGCGAGGCCCTCATCCTGCGCCCCCGCGATTCCCTCGACGGCGCGACGCCCTCGGCGGCCGGCGTCCTGGTCCGCACCGTCACCCGCCTCTACGCCCTCACCGGCCGGGAAGCCCTCCGGCAGCAGGCCGCATCCGTGCTACGCGCCCACCTCCCGGTGGCGGCACGGTACCCGGACGCCGCGACGGCCCTCGTCGACGCCGCCGCCACGTTGGAGCGCCCGCCCCGCACCCTGGTGGTGGCCGGCGATCCCGCCTGGGAGAGCACCAGGGCCCTGCGCGCCGCCGCCCTCCGGTGCGCCCCGGACGACGTCGCCATGGCCCTCTCCCCCGCCTCGCCGGCGCCATCCGCGGACGCGGACCTCATCCCCGTGCTCGCAGGCCGCGGCCCTGCGGGTCCGGGGCGGGCGGCCGCCTACCTGTGCCTGGACGGCGTGTGCCGTCTGCCCACGGAGGATCCCGCCGAGCTCGAGAACCTGCTCGGCGCACTCTGAGCGCGCCGCCTCACCGCGGGCCCCGTCCCGGGAGCAGGCCGCGCAGCAGGTGGTAGAGGTCGAACACCGCGAGGGCGAAGGGCGCGAAGCCGAGGAAGCCGAGCACCGGCATCTGGAAGAGCTTCACGTGCCCGAGGAACGGCACGGTATAGGTCCAGTAGGTGGTGGCGGCGAAGTTCCACGCCTCCCACAGGAGGCCGCACAGGAGCCCCGCCGCGAGCAGCGCGAGCGGCCGCGACCGCCGGCCGCGCTCCAGGTCTCCCAGGAGCGAAGGGTTGCCCAGCAGGTGGTTGACGGGGTCGGCGAGGAGCGGCCACGCCAGCCACACGTCCGCCGCGAAGCTCGGCGACGGCCACAGGAGGGGGATCGCCGCGAGCACGGCCCCCGCCGCGGCCAGGCCGAGCCCCACCTCCCGGGGGACACGGCCGCCCCGTCCCTGTCCGGCGAGCCGGTGCGCCGCCGGCTCCAGCAGCTCCGCGAGGAGGATCACGGCGGGCGTGATGGTGGCGAAGGACCAGGCGTAGCCCAGGGCCCGCTCCGGCCACGGGGGCAGGCCGTGGTAGTGCCACCACAGCGCAGGGCTCGAGGCGAGCCAGAAGCGGGGCCGGTCGTAGAGCTCGAAGAGCAGCCACGAGGGGATGGAGATGGCCGCGGCGAGGAGCAGCTCCTGCGGCCGCCCGGCGATCCACGAGGCCCCGCGGGAGGCGAGCGCGCCGTCCACCGCCACGATGAACCCCGTCCAGCACAGGGGCGTCAGGTACCTGCCGGCGAGCTCGACGCCCGCCAGCGCCGCCGCGAGGGAGGCCGCGATCAGCCCGACGCCCGGCCACAGCCACCACGCCGGCCGCCCGCTCCCGGTGCGATCACGGTCCATGTCCGATTCTACTGTGGCGAGGCGCCGGCTCCCCGGGTCACTCGGGCCGGGGCACGTCCATCGCCTGGTAGGGCGTGGTGCAGGGCGGACCGGGCGCGAACAGGTAGCGCGGCGGGCGGCCCGGCTCCATCAGGAGCACCGTGGAGCACACCGTGCCGTACCCCTCGCCGTGCCGGCACAGGGGGTCGTCGCCCCCGTGATCCGCAAGCAGGGCGGCCAACGCCGGGAAGGGATCCTCCGGGCCGGCCTCCAGCAGCGACCGCGCGTGCTCCTCCGCCTCCGTCAGCCGTCGCGCCGGGTCGTCCAGCGGCGAGTTGCCCACCGCGAGGACCCGTGCGCGGGTGGGCGCCGCGCGGCCTCCGGCCACGTTGGTCGCCGTCCAGACCCCGTCACCGTCGGCGATGAGCAGGTTGAAGAGACCGTACCGGGAAAGATCCAGCTCGGTGAGCAGGGCCACCGCCGCGCCCAGCGTCTCCTGCTCGGCGAGCTCCACCACCAGCCGGCCGCGGGAGCGCTCGCCGGGACGAGCACCCCTCACCGCGTTGGTCACGCCCACCACGAAGTCGCCGGTGAGGTTCAGAGCGAGCCAGGAACCACCGCCCACCATGTCCCTGCCCCCGTACACCGGGGGCGAGGGGACGAGGAGGCCGGGCCCCACCCAGGGGCGGTCCGTCTTCTCGTCGCGGTTGGCGGCGATCCACAGCCGGCCCCCAGGGCGCGGCGGGCGCAACGCCAGGAGCACGCACATCGCCTGGCCTCACGCCCCAGCGCCCGGCGGCGCCGCGGCGTCGGCGCGGTCCGCCCGGCCGGCGCTCCGGAGCCGGCCGCCACGCCCGGGAACGGCGGTCATGACCGGTCGCCGAGGTCCTCGAGGAACGACAGCAGCAGACGCACGCCGAAGCCCGTGGCGCCGGCGGGCAGCCCCTCCCGCCCCTTGGGGAGCGAGGCGACACCGGCGATGTCGAGGTGGGCCCAGGCCGTGCCGTCCGACACGAACTCCGCCAGGAACGCGGCCGAGGCGGGCAGCGAGCCCCACCGTCCGGGGTTGTTCTTGAGGTCCGCCCACTCGCTCCTGAGCAGCTCGCGGTACTCCGGCATGAGCGGCAGCCGCCACACCCGGTCGCCGGTCTCCCTCCCGAACTGCTGGAGCTTGGCGGCGAGCTCGTCGTCGTTGGCGAACATCCCGGCCATCTCGTGGCCCAGGGCGATGGCGCAGGCTCCGGTGAGGGTGGCGAGGTCGATCATGACGTCGGGCTTGAGGCGCGAGGCGTAGGCCATCGCGTCGGCCAGGATGAGCCGCCCCTCCGCATCGGTGTTGTCCACCTCCACGGTGGTGCCATTGCCCAGGGTGAGGATGTCGCCGGGCTTGAGAGCGCTCCCCGAGGGCACGTTCTCAACCAGGGGGATGAGCCCCGCCACCTTGAGCGGGGGCTGCTCCTCCGCCACCGCGCGCATCGCGGCCACCACCGCCGCCGCACCCGCCATGTCGTGCTTCATCTCCGCCATGTCGGCGGGGGGCTTGAGCGAGATGCCGCCGGCGTCGAAGGTGACGCCCTTCCCGACCAGCACCACGGCCCGGCGGGGCTTCTTGGCGCGGTACTCGAGCCGCACCATGAGGGGCTCCTCCACGGAGCCCTGGCCGACACCGAGGATCCCCCGCAGCCCCTCCTTCTCCAGGTCCTTGCGGCCCATCACGGTGACCCGCACCGCCGACCCTGCGAACATCTCCTTGAGCTCCGCCGCGAAGACCGACGGCGTGAGGTCGTTCCCCGGCCGGTTGCCGAGGTCGCGGGCCAGGCGCACCAGGCTGTCCACCCGCTGTGCCTTCTCGATGAGGGCGTTGAGGGTGGCCTCGTCCTCGCCCGCCAGCCGGACGACGTGGACGCCGTCCACCTTGGTGGCCTCGTCCGGGCGTGACCGGAACCGGTCGAACCTGTAGTCCGCCAAAGCCAGCTCCACCAGGGAGAGCTCCCGGGCGCTGGCCTCCTCGACGTCGCGAGGCTGGAACGGCATGGCGACGGCGATCTGGTACTCGCGGTTCCTGCCCGCCTGCACGAGGACGCGGCGCAGCAGGCGCCGGAGCGCGACCACCGTGAACTCCTCACGCTTGCCGATGCCGAAACAGGCGATCCTCTTGAAGCCCGGGACCGGGCTCGCCGCCACGACCACCTCGCCCTCGAGACCCCGCGCTCCCAGCTGCTCGACGGCCCGGGCGATGGGCTCCCGTTCCTTCGGCGGCAGGGACAGCCCCTTGAGGCTGGTCCTTCCCTCCGCCGTGGCAATGTACAGACAGTCGAGAGGCTCCTCAGGACCGCTTCGGTACTGCAACAGGTCAGCCATAGCACCCCCGCGCGAAAGTGCGCTCACACCGAGCGGACCTGGATTGTAACACGTTTAGAGCTCGATCGTAAGCGCCGCCACAAAATGACTTGACGTCTCCCGGTCGATGCTCACGAGGCGCACAAGTCGGAGGGAGCCCGCCTTGTGTCGGAGGTGCGTCACGACCTCCTCCACGATGACGGCACAGCCCGCCGCCTTCGGGTACCCGAAGATCCCGGTCGAAATGGCCGGCATGGCCAGCGAACCCAGGGAGAGCTCCTCCGCCCGCAGCAGCGCGTTGCGCACCGCCGAGCGCAGCTTGGCCTCCTCGTCCCCCTCTCCCCAGCGGGGCCCCACGGCGTGGATCACGTAGCGGCACGGCAGCCGGCCCGCGCCCGTGACCACCACCTCCCCCACCGCCACCGGCGCCTTCCCCGACGACTCGCTCTGGATCTCCGCCCCGCCCCGCCGCACAATGGCCCCGGCGACGCCGCCGCCGTGGGCGAGGTCGCTGTTCGCGGCGTTGACGATGGCATCCACGGCCTGCTCCGTGAGATCGCCGAGCACCACCTCCACCCGTCCGTTCCCGTAGGTCTCGCTCGCGAGCAGCTCCTCCATGGCGTACCTCCTTTCTGTCAACAGTTTAAACCTGGTCACCCGGGGGCCGTCCGCACCGCGGGGCGCCGCCACCGCGCCCGGCTCCCCGGCCCGCTGGTGCGCCGCTCCCGAACGACTACAATGACGCGATGGTGCCGGGTCTCCTGTCCGCAGCCCTCACGCTCTGCGTGATCCACCCCGTCCGCCTCGATTCCGAGCTGGGCCGCCGGGCCCTGCCCTGGCTCCCGCCCGACCTCGCCCGCCAGGTGGTCCGCCACGAGCGCGACTTCGACCGGGGCGCGGCCGCCGCGGCAGCGTGGCCGCCCTCTCTCCACCGGCCTTCCGGTTCCAGCGAGGGCGTCCAGACGGCCATCCGCCTGCAGTGCGTGCGGCTCGCGGAGGCGCTGCGAACCCGCGCGCCCTTCGCCGAGGTCGTCGCCGGGCTGGGCTCCCTGGCCCACCTCACCCTCGACCTGGGTTCGCCCTTCGCCACCATGTCCGGGGCGAACGGCCACGCGGGCGCATTCGGAGCGTACATGGAGAGCGCCGCGCCCCGCATCCCCCAGGTCTTCTACGGCCAGCGGCGCGCCATGATCGCCGGGGAGGCCAGGGCCATCGACGAGCTGGTCCAGACGCGATTGCGGGAGAACGCTTCCCTGGGACCCATCGTCGTCGAGGACATGGACACCATCGGCGGACCGTCGGCCTGGAGCCGCCTGGACGACCGCTCGTCGAGCTTCGGCGCGGCCTCGCTGGTGCTGGACCACGCCGTCGAAGACTTTGCTAATCTGGCGTCCTGGGTCTGGTTCCATGGAGGCGGGCTGGTTCCGGAGATCTCCCCGGCGCCGGGAACATTGTTCGTGTGGAGAGGGGAGCCGCAACCACGTGAAGCACCTCGCACTCGTCTCGGTTTCCGACAAGGCGGGCCTTGAGCCCTTCGCCCGCGGTCTGGTCGATCACGGCTTCGACATCGTCTCGACGGGCGGCACCGCTCGCGCCCTGCGCGCCGCCGGCCTCGCCGTCATGGAGGTGAGCGGGCTGACCGGCGTGCCCGAGGTCCTGGGCGGCCGGGTCAAGACGCTCCATCCACGCATTTTCGCCGCCATCCTGGCGGACCTGGACGACGCCTCGCACCGCGGCGTCCTCGAGGAGTGGGGCGTGGCCCCGTTCGAGGTGGTGGCGGTGAACCTCTATCCCTTCGCCGCGACCGCGGCGCGGGAGGGCGCGTGTGCCGCAGAGGTCATCGAGAACATCGACATCGGGGGCCCCTCGCTCCTGCGCGCCGCCGCGAAGAACCACCGTCACGTGAGCGTGGTCGTGGACCCGGCCGACTACGGGCCGCTCCTCGCCGTGCTGGACGACGCCGCGGCGCTGGCGGCGATGCGGCGCGCCCTGGCGGTGAAGGCGTTCCGCCACACCGCCGCCTATGATGCAGCCATCGCCGCCACCCTCCCCGGCTTCGTCGGCGAACCGGCGAGCCTTGCCCTCGGGGCGCTCGCGCCCTGGATCGAGGGCGCGGAGGCGGCGCTGCGCTACGGCGAGAACCCCCACCAGTCGGCGGTGCTCGTCCGCGGCCGGCCGCCGCGCGGCCTCGCCGCGTTCGAGCAGCTCCAGGGCAAGGAGCTCTCGTACAACAACCTGATGGACGCGGACGGCGCCTGGCGCCTCGCTCATGACCTGCCCGGCCCCGGCGTGGCCATCGTCAAGCACGCCGGGCCCTGCGGCGTGGGGCTCGGCGGCGACGCGGCCACGGCGTACCTCAGGGCGCTGAAGTGCGATCCCGTGTCGGCTTTCGGGGGTGTGATCGCCTCCACGCTCCCCCTCGACGGCGCCGCCGCCGAGCACATCGTCGAGCTCTTCGCCGAGGTCGTCGTCGCCACCGGAATCGACCCCGCCGCCCGCGAGGTGTTCGCGTCGCGGAAGAACCTCCGCGTCCTCCTCGCCCCGCCCGTCGTCCAGGGTCTGCCCCGCATGCGCGTCATCGACGGGGGGCTTCTCGTCCAGAGCCCCGACGAGGACTGGGACGAGACCTGGCAGACCGTCACCGAGCGCGCCCCGGGGCCCGAGGAGCGCACGGCACTGGGGCTGGCCTGGCGGGTCGCGAAGCACGCCACCTCCAACGCGGTGGTGCTGGCGGACGCCGAGGGCTCCGTGGGCATCGGCGCCGGACAGCCCAGCCGGGTGGACTCCTGCCGCATCGCCGTCGAGAAGGCCCGCGCCGCGGGTCTCACCGTCGCCGGCAGCGCGGCGGGCAGCGACGCGTTCTTCCCCTTCCCCGACGGCCTCGAGGTGCTGGGGGCCGCGGGCGTCACCGCGGTGGCCCAGCCGGGCGGGTCGGTGCGGGACGCGAAGGTCATCGAGGCCGCCAACCGGCTCGGCCTGGCCATGGTGTTCACCGGACGCCGGCACTTCCGCCACTGAGGCCATGCTCGCCTGTCTCCTCCTCGCCGCGGCCCTCGCTCCCCCGCCCGCGATCTCCATCGCGGGGCTCGCCGCGACCATCCGCCGCGAGCCCGCCTGGCAGGCCGCCTTCGAGCAGGAGTACGTCCCGTCCGGCTTCGAGGAGGGCTCGAAGGCCGGCGGAACGCTGCTGTTGGCCGCGCCGGCGCTGCTCCGCTTCGAGTACACCGGCGCCGATCACCGGGTGTTCGCGCTGGACGGGAGCGTGGCCCGCACGGTGGACGAGGCCGCGGGCACCTGCGACGCCGTCCGGCTGGACGCGGAGGCGTGGCGCCGCGTCCCCCTCGCCGCCCTCCTGGACCCGGACGCGGCGGAGCACGCCTTCGTGCAGGGAACCTCCGACCACACCCTCGTCCTCCGCCCCCGCGCCCCGGGCGCGGACCTCTCGGAGATCCGGGTCGCCATGGGTGCCGGCGGCATGCCGGCGGCGGTCACCGTGGTGGACGGCTCCGGTAACCGCAACACCTTCACCTTCTCCGCCTGGCGTGCCGTTCCGACGCCGCCGGCCGCGGCTTTCGCGCCCGGGCTTCCCGGCTCCCCCGCGTGCGTACCCCGGCCCGACTGAGGGTGACACGGCGGCCGGGTGCGATTACCATGGGCGCGGTCGCCCAGCGCGACAGGAGGGTGGAGGCTCTGAACGCCAACAGCACGCGGGCACGCCGGGAAACCAGCAGGAGCCTCGGGGCGGTCTTCGATGTCATCCGGCCACGCCTCGAGCTGGTCGACGAGTTCATCGCGCGCGAGCTCCACGCGGGGCCTTCCGCCGTCCGGGAGATCGGGGACTACGTCTTCGGAGGCGGCGGCAAGCGGCTGCGCCCGGCCCTCCTCCTGGTGATCTCGCGCATGCTCGGCTATGCCGGCGATCGCGACGTGCGCTACGGCGCCGTCATCGAGATGATCCACACGGCGACGCTGATCCACGACGACATCATCGACCACGCCCAGGTGCGCCGCGGCCGTCCGACAGCCAACAGCCGCTGGGGCAACCAGCTCTCGGTGCTCCTCGGTGACTGGCTCTACGCGCGCTCCATCGAGCTGGCGCTGGAGGTCGACGACGTGGCGGTCATGAAGGTCCTCTCCCACGCCACGGTGGGGATGACCGAGGGCGAGATCCTCGGCCAGGCGACGTGCCACCGCGCCGACGTCAGCCGCGAGCAGTACATGGAGATCGTCGGCCGCAAGACCGGGGATCTGTTCGCGGCCGCCTGCTCCATTCCGGCGCTCTTCCTCCCGGAGTACGCACCGTTCCAGGCGCCCCTCGCCGAGTACGGCTACAACCTCGGCGTGTGCTTCCAGATCGTGGACGACGTGCTGGACATCACCGGCTCGCAGCAGCGCCTCGGCAAGCCGGTCCTCTCCGACCTGCGGGAGGGCAAGATCACGCTGCCCTTCATCCTCGCCTGGCCCCACCTCGATCCGGACCAACGCGAGCTCATCGAGGACGTTCTCACCCGCGGCGACATGTCCTCGGCCTCCCCGGACGAGCTCCGGGGCATCCTCGAGGCCCACAACGTCATCGAAGAAGCCGTGGCCTCCGCCGCGGCGTACGGGCGGCTGGCCGAGGCCGCCCTCGGCACGCTCCCGCCCGGCCGTGAGCGCGACGCCCTCGGCGGCGCGCCCGGCTTCCTGCTGCAGCGGGACACCTGAGCGTTCCGCCGGCGCCCGGGAGCGACCCGGCTCCGCCGATTGCGCCCCCATTCCGGCTCACAGGTCCGGACAGTTCTGACGCATGGAATTCGGGTGCGCCGCTCGTCCCGGTTCCTGCGCCCGGAAACAGGGGCTTGCGTCGACGCAACTTTGGGTCTATATTTTGTACGTACATGGTCAACGCGATTTTGCGGCACGTGAGTCGGGGACACGATGCGGCGGCGGACCGCAGCGTCCTGGTCGCGGCGTTGCGGCGCCAGCTCGAGCGTGCCCTCGCCGAACGGCGCTGGCACTTCGCGCAGCACTTCTGCGACAGGATCCTCACCGAGGAACCGCGCAACCTCGAGATGTGGCTGGTGAAGGGCTACCTCGCGTGGCACTGCTTCCACGACCCCCAGAAGGCCGTCTCCAGCTTCCGCCACGTCCTCATTCTGGGGGGTTTCGAGTCGTCCAACGAGTACGTTGCACAGGCCCGTGCGGCCCTGTCACAACTCCTGGAGCGCTTGAGCTGAGCTCCCGGGGGACCGGCCACACCTCGACGGCCGTGGCCTTCCGCTCTCCGAACACGTACACGGACCTCATCTCCTTCGGCGCCGACGCGAGCCACCACTCCTGGCCCGCGACCCTCACCACCGGCTGGGCCGACCGGCGCAACCCCTCGACGTCGCCGTCATCCCTGTCCGAGACTGCCACGTAGGCAGGGCCGTCCCCGGCGAACCTGACCCACAGGTAGCCGTCGACCCGCCCGGGGAGGTCGAACGCCAGGCCCCCGCCGGGCAGGCGCCGCGCCGCGCGCGCCTCGACCCGCACCGGGTCCTCGACCATGACCTCGTCCAGCGTCCGCGGATGCGACACCGGCACCGGGTACTCCCACGGGAAACGGGGCGGCCGCCCCCACACCACCGGCACCGGTTCGTCCGAGGCATCGTGGGCGCCCAGGGAGAACCGGCTCCGGGAAACGAAGCCACGCCCCGAGACGAGCACGTTCTGGCCCACACCGGCGACGTCGAGGGAGAGCAGCAGACCTCCCGCCGGAGTGGGCGAGCGGACCTCCACCGCGATCACGTTGTCCCCCTGGCGGAGCAGGTGGCCGACGTCGAACATGTCGAGCCTGAACCCCGGCCGGCTCCAGCCGCACGCGGCCGCCGTGCCGTTGACGTACGCGACCCAGGAGCGGTCTCCACAGACCTTGAGCAGCGCGCTCCGCGGCGGCGCGTCGAGGTGGAGCGGGGCGACGAACAGCCCGGCGGTCGGATACACCTTCTCCAGGGTGTCCGTGACCCAGATCCACTCCGCGCCACCGGTGACGTGGGACAGCTCCCGGTGCCAGAAGCGATGCAGCGACAGCCCTCCGAGGGCCACGACGATGATCGCTCCGAACAGGAAGGTCCTCTGACGACGAACGCTCCGCTGCACGGCGCAAGTGTACCCCTCCGTCCGGGGTTTGACACGACCAGGGGCATGGCTTAGAGTGCCAGCACAGGATGGAAAGAGGGCGCGTCGTCGCGGTGATCCCGGCCCGCTATGGTTCCACCCGTTTTCCCGGCAAGCCTCTGGTCCTGCTCCGTGGTAAGCCGATGGTGGTGCACGTAGTGGATCGCGTGGTGGAGTCCTGCTGTTGCGCGGAGGTGATCGTGGCGACGGACGACGAGCGTGTCGCCTCGGCGGTGCGGGCGGGC
The DNA here is from genome assembly GCA_963751245.1 of uncultured Acidobacteriota bacterium. Lineage (GTDB taxonomy): Bacteria > Acidobacteriota > Thermoanaerobaculia > Thermoanaerobaculales > Thermoanaerobaculaceae > CAVVTR01. The sequence continues at coordinate 209,183 of CAVVTR010000008.1, forward strand.
GGCGCCCGCGCGGTGATGACGGGTCCGGCGCGGTCCGGAACCGACCGCGTCGCCGAGGCGGTCCGTGACGTCGAGGCGGACGTGATCCTCAACGTCCAGGGCGACGAGCCCGCGCTGCCCTCCGCCAACCTGGCGGCCCTCGCCGGCTTCCTGCTCGACCGGCCCGACGTGCCCCTCGCCACCCTGGCGGTCCCGGCCACCGACGAGGACATGAGCGACCCCAACGTCGTCAAGGTGGTGTGCGACCTGGACGGGCTGGCGCTGTACTTCTCCCGCGCGCCCATCCCCTACCCGAGGACCCCGGGCGCGGCCCCCCGGCTGCGGCACGTGGGCCTGTACGGGTTCCAGAGACGGGCGCTGTTCGACTTCACGGGCTGGCCCGAGACGGCGCTCGAGGCGGCGGAGTCCCTCGAGCAGCTGCGCGCCCTGGCCCACGGCATGAAGATCAAGGTCATCCCGGTCCGCGCCGACTCGGTCTCCGTGGACCGGCCGGAGGACGTGCCCCGGGCCGAGGCGGCACTGGAACGCATGAAAGGCGGTGTTTGATGGCAACAAAGTACGTGTTCGTCACCGGCGGCGTGGTGTCCTCGCTCGGCAAGGGGATCGCCGCCGCGTCCATGGGCGCCCTGCTCGAGGCCCACGGGCTGACGGTGACCCTCATGAAGTGCGACCCCTACATCAACGTGGACCCGGGCACCATGTCGCCGTTCCAGCACGGCGAGGTCTACGTCACCGACGACGGCGCCGAGACCGACCTCGACCTCGGCCACTACGAGCGCTTCACCAACGTCGTCACCTCGCGGAAGAACAACGTCACCACGGGCCGCGTCTACCAGGCCGTCATCGAGAAGGAGCGGCGCGGCGACTACCTGGGCTCCACCGTCCAGGTGATCCCCCACATCACCGACGAGATCAAGGCGACCATCCGCGCCGTCGCCGAGGAGCACGACATCGTGATCGTGGAGATCGGCGGCACGGTGGGCGACATCGAGTCGCTGCCGTTCCTCGAGGCGATCCGGCAGTTCCGGCAGGACGCCGGGCGCGGGAACGTCGTCAACGTCCACGTCACCCTCGTGCCCTACCTGTCCGCTTCCGACGAGCTCAAGACCAAGCCGACCCAGCACTCGGTGAAGGAGCTGCGCGCCATCGGCATCCAGCCCGACATCCTGGTGTGCCGCGTCGACCGCCACCTCCCCACCGAGATGCGGCGCAAGATCGCGCTGTTCTGCAACGTCGAGGAGCGCGCGGTGATCCCGGCCCGGACCGTGGACACGATCTACGAGGTGCCCCTGCGCCTCGCCGCGGAAGGGATGGACACCATCCTCCTCGAGCTCCTGCACCTGCCGGCGGGCCAGCGCGACCTGTCCCGCTGGCAGAGCATCACCGACCGCCGGCGCACGCCGTCCCGCACAGTCCGGATCGGCATCGTGGGCAAGTACGTGAACCTCGTGGACAGCTACAAGTCCCTCAACGAGGCGCTGCACCACGGCGGCATCGCCACCGACTCCCGGGTCGACCTCGTGTTCATCGACTCCGAGAAGCTCGAGCAGGAGGCCTACATCGAGGAGCTCTTCGAGGTGGACGGCATCCTGGTCCCGGGAGGGTTCGGCAAGCGTGGCATCGAGGGCATGATCAAGGCCATCGAGTTCGCCCGGGCCAAGAAGATCCCCTTCTTCGGCATCTGCCTCGGGCTGCAGACCTCGGTGATCGAGTTCGCCCGGCACGTCTGTGACCTCGAGAAGGCCAACTCCTCCGAGTTCGCGACGGATCCGCCGTACAAGGTGATCTACAAGATGCGGGAGCTGGTCGGCGTGGACGCCATGGGCGGCACCATGCGCCTGGGCAAGTACCCCTGCCAGCTCAAGCCCGGCTCCCACGCCTGGGAGGCCTACAGCGCCGACACGGTCTGGGAGCGTCATCGGCACCGCTACGAGGTCAACCCCGACTACATCCCCATCCTCGAGCAGCACGGCATGCTGGTCACGGGCCGCTCCCCTGACCGCATGTTCGTGGAGATGGTGGAGATCCCGGACCATCCCTGGTTCGTCGCCTGCCAGTTCCATCCCGAGCTCAAGTCGAAGCCGTTCGCCCCGCACCCGCTGTTCGTCGGATTCGTGGCGGCCTCCCTGAAGAACCGCGAGGCGCGCGCCGAGGCCGCCGGGGCGGCCGACGGGAGCGTGTTCGACGTGGACATCCCCTCCGCGGCGCCCGCCGCGGAAGGCGGAGAGCCGGAGGGTCCCGGGCACGGCGCGGACGGTTCCGTGGAGACCGTCGCGCCGGAGCCCACGGCGCCGGAACCCGTGGAGACGGCGGAGGTGGAGGAGGTCGCGGAGAGCACCCGTGGCGAGTGAGGCCGCCCCCGTGGCGACCCTCGCGCCGGGGATCGCGGTGGGTCCCGGCCGGCCCCTGGCGTTCATCGCCGGTCCCTGCGTGATCGAATCGGAGGAGCACGTCCTCCGCATGGCGAGGATCCTCGCCGGCCTCTCCCGCGAGCTGCGCATCCCCCTCGTCTTCAAGGCTTCCTTCGACAAGGCCAACCGGTCGTCGCTGCAGTCCTACCGCGGACCCGGCCTGGAAGCGGGCCTCGCCGCCCTCGCCGAGGTCCGCCGCCGGACCGGGCTGCCGGTGCTCACCGACGTGCACGAGGCGGAGCAGGCGGTGACCGCCGCCCAGGTGGTGGACGTCCTCCAGATCCCCGCGTTCCTTTGCCGGCAGACCGACCTCCTCCTCGCCTGCGGGCGCACCGGAAAACCCGTGAACATCAAGAAGGGGCAGTTCGTGGCTCCCCACGACATGGGCAACGCCGTGGAGAAGGTCCGCTCGACGGGCAACGCCAACGTGACGCTCACGGAGCGGGGCGCATCCTTCGGCTACAACAACCTCGTGGTCGACCTGCGCGGCCTCGCGGTGATGCGGCGTTTCGCCCCGGTGGTCTTCGACGCGACCCACTCCCTCCAGCTGCCTGGGGGCCTGGGGACCGCCACGGGCGGCGCCCGGGAGTACCACCTCGAGCTCGCCCGCGGTGCCGTGGCCGCCGGCGTGGACGCCGTGTTCGTCGAGGTCCACGACGATCCCACCCACGCCCTGTCCGACGCGACCACCCAGCTGTCGGTGGAGGAGTTCCGCACGCTGGTGACGCACACCCTGGCGGTGCGAGCTGCCGTGGACCGTCTCGCCGGGGCGCGCTGACGGTGTGCTACGCTCCGGCCCCTTGGAGGGCAGCGTGAAGGCGTTGACACACGACGACGTTCTGGAGGGCCTCCAGGGCTCCCGGAAGAGCTACGCACCGTCCACCGCCATCGAAGGGGTGGAGGTCTTCCCCCTGCGACGGTTCGTGGACGACCGCGGCCTGTTCCTGGAGATCTTCCGCACCACCGCCACCCACCCGGGCACGGAGCACCTCGCGGCCTTCTGCGCGGACTCGCCGCCGGCCCAGATGAACTACTCCCTCGTCACCGCCCCGGACCACGTCAAGGGTCTCCACTACCACCTCGGACAGACCGACGTGTGGTTCTGCCCGCCGCCGTCCAAGCTCAAGGTGGTCCTCCTGGACGTGCGCCGCCACTCCCCCACCTCGGGGTGCACCCAGGTCGTGGTCCTGGGCGACGGCCGCGACGCCCTCGTCAGGATCCCCCCCGGCGTCGCCCACGGCTACCGTCCCCTGACCGTACCCTGCGGCCTGTTCTACCTGGTGACGCAGTGCTTCTCCCTGGAGTCGCCCGACGAGCAGCGCATCCCCTGGGACCACCCCGCGGTCAGGGAGCTCTGGGACATCAAGAACGAGTGACACCCCCCGCGCCCCTGCAGGGGGCCGCGGATCCGCGGCGGCGGGGGGTCCCGCTACTGCGGGCGCCAGTCGTCCAGCAGCACCGGCCGGCCCCACCCCTTGCCGTCCCTGGGGGCCACCGCCAGGTCCCGGTCGAGCTGCCCCGGCGTGTAGAGGGGCACGGTGAAGAAGAGCAGCGACCCGTCCCTCGTGGGGGCGGCCTCCAGGAGCGGCTGCCGCTGCTCACCGGGGAGGCGCACCTCCTGGATCACGCCGCCCGCGAAGAGCAGCTGCCGATCGGCGCGGCAGAAGTAGAGCACCGTGCCGGGCCCGACGCGGGGCGCCCACTCGGGGCCCAGGGTGTCGATGCGGGGCTCGAGGGCCTGCCCCGCCTTGCCCTGCGGGGCGAGCCACAGGTCCGAGCCGTTCGCGTCGTACACCGTCCAGACCAGGGCGCCGTCCTCACTGCCGAAGAGCTGCCCGTCGCCGACGCTCTCACCGGTCGCCCTCTTCACGGGCTCGAGGGTCCCCCAGGGGCCATGGGCCGTGGGACGCCGGGAGCGCATCAGGCGGCGCGGGGCGTCGCCCTGCTCCACCGTCACCAGGCAGTCCGTCTCGGCCTCGTCCATCCAGGTGATCCGCGCGCTGGCCGCCGGGGCCAGCCCGGGCAGGGACACCGGGGCCGGCGCGGCCCACGCCTTCCCGTCCCACGCCGTCCGGTAGGGCCGGTAGCCTCCCACGGCCCACGCCGCAAGGGCGCCGTCCTCCCGCATGCCCGCCCGCACGGCGCCCCGCGGCTGGCCGCCCGCCGCGATGGGCGGCAGTAGCCCGGCCGAGAAGTAGAGCACCTTCCCGCCGGCGAGGGGCAGTGGCGTGCGCTCGACACCGGAGGAGTCGATCCGCTCCGGATCGGAGCGCCCGCCCACGGCCGGCGGCACCTCGGCGAGGGTCTGGGGGAGGTAGCGGAGCTGGTACGCGGAGAACTTGTAGAGCTCGGCCGCTGTGAGGAGGAAGAGCTTCGTCCCCACCATGGCGCAGGTGCCGGGCTGCGGCACGACCGCCACCTCCTCCCCCTGCCGGAACGAGGTCAGGGCGCCGGGGCGGAGGTCGGCGATGCACACGGTGTCGGGCGTGACGCGGACCCGCGTCGTGAGGTCCTTCTCGAGCTCGGGGATGGGCTTCCCCTCGTGGCGCATGACCGCCTGCAGCGTCTCCGGCAGCCCGGTCCTGATGTCGACGTCGAAGGCGCCCGGCGTGTCGGCCACCTCGTGGATCCCCGCCAGACGCCCGAAGACCACCGTATCGGGCTGGGGCACGGGGGTGCGGTCGTTGGGGCCACCGCAGGCGGCAAGACCCAGGATGACAGCCGGAAGAAGCAACCTTCGCATCGTTTTCCCCTTTGCCGATGGGACCCCGGCGGTCGCCCGGAGGACCCGGGGGACCGCCGCTGGGCCGGCGTGACGGCAGCGGCTATCATACCCTGGATGCTCCGCATGAGCCGCGAGGCCTTCGAGGACGCCGTGTCCCGGGCGCTGGACGACCTTCCCGAAGAGGTCGCGGCGCTGCTGGAGAACGTCGCCGTGGTCGTGGAGGACGAGCCCTCCGACGAGGAGCTCATCGACGTGGGCCTCGATCCCGCCACCGAGACGCTGTTCGGGCTCTACCAGGGCGTCGCCCTCACGGAGCGGGGCGCTGACTACGGCAACGTGCTCCCGGACCGGATCGTCATCTACCGTCTGCCTCTCCTCGAGGCGTGCGCCGATCGGGCCGAGCTCGTCGCTGAGATCCGCGACACCGTCGTGCACGAGGTGGGCCACTACTTCGGGCTCGACGAGGAGGACCTCCCCTGAGCCACTGCCAGGTGCCCCGCGGGCGGCCGGGGGCGCGCGGCGGTCAGACGCCCGCGCCGCGGACGAAGTCGGCCGCGGGCAGGTGGGGGATCAGCCCCGCCCCGTGCGCGCGGCGGTAGAACAGCTCCAGCCCGCGCCGGCCCCGGTCGCCATAGTCCAGGGTCGACTCGTTGACGTACATGCCCACGAAGCGGTCCCCGCGGCCGCGGTCGAGGCCGCGCCCGAACCCGAGGGCGTGGGACAGAGCCTCGTCGCGGTGCTCCAGGGCCCAGCGGATGGACGCCTCCAGCACTCCGGCCACCTGGACCATCAGGTCCTCTCCGAGATCCCGCCGGATCGCGTTGCCTCCCAACGGCAGCGGCGTTCCCGTCTCCGCCGTCCACCACTCGCCGAGGTCCCCGACCTTGGCGAAGCCCTCGTCCTCGAAGGTGAGCTGCCCCTCGTGGATGATCACCCCGGCGTCCACGTCTCCGGACGCCACCGCCGCCATGACGGCGTCGAAAGCCATGTCCACGCAGATCGCACCGGGCTGCCAGAGCTCCAGCGCCAGCCGCGCCGAGGTGAGCTTGCCGGGGGTGGCAACGCGGAGACCCGACAGCGCCTCCCGGCTCAGCGGCGTGCGGGCGATCACCACCGGACCGTACCCGTCCCCCAGCGACGCGCCGGAGTTGAGGAGGGCGTAGCCGGCGTCCAGGTACGCGTAGGCGTGGAGCGAGAGCGCCGTGACCTCGAACGCCCCCTGGGAGGCGCGCTGGTTGAGGGTCTCGATGTCGGCCAGGATCTCCTCGAAGCGCAGGCCTCCGCCGTCCACCTTGCCGTGGACCACGGCGTAGTGCATGAAGGCGTCGTCGGCGTCGGGAGAGTGCGCGATGCGGATCGTCTCGCTCATGCCGCGCATTCTACACGGGCCTCCCCCGCGCCCCGGCCGGTCCGGTCAGCCCGTGGCGGGCATCCGGGCCACCGGGGCGGCGGCGAGGAGCAGCTCCAGCGCCGCGGCGACGCCGCCCCGCGGCACGGCCCCGGCGCGCAGGAAGGCCACCAGCCACGCTCGGGTGGCGCCGGGGCGGACCCCGGCCCGCTCGCTGCCGGCGGCGGGCGTGCCGGAGGGTCCGGGGGCCGCCTCGCGGCTCGCCCGGGCCAGCGACCAGCCGTCGAGGGCCATTTCCACACGGGGCGGAAACGGGATCATGCTTCACCGCCTCCGGGCAGGCGCACGCCCAGGGCCCGCAGCTGCGCGACGGCCTGCCGCCCCCATCCCCGGTTCGCGGCCGGGCTCGCCGGACTGGGATGCAGCACCTCGCCGACGCGCACGCCGGCCCCGTCCAGTGCGGCCTCGGCGCGAAGGCGCGCGAACCGGCCGAGGCCGACCACCAGGGCCGGCCTCAGCCACGCCACGCTCTCGCGGAGGGCGCGGTCGCACGCCTCCAGGAGCGGGCCGCGCTCGCCGGCGGGCAGCCGGTCCGGGGTGCGGTTGCGCCCCCCTGCCTCCAAGAACAGCAGCGGGCAGTAGTTGAGGACGAAGAACCGGGCGAAGAAGCGCTCGGGAGTGCCGAACAGCTCGCGTGCCCAGCCCCACACGCGGCGGCCGCTCACCTCGCTGCGGCGGCACGCGAACCCCTGTACCGGCCGCCGCGGGTGCTCCGGACTCGGCCGCCCCACGGGGGCCTCGATCCCCAGCCAGTCCCGCACCGCCGCCACCTCCCCGAACGGCACGCCCGTCTGGGCCATCCCCCAGGGGCCGGGGTTCATGCCCAGCAGGACGACCTCCTTCGGAGCGGCGCCGTACCGCCGCAGGTACGCCTCGTAGGGTGCCCAGGCGTAGCGCAGTGGGTCGTACACGAACGCCACCGGTTCCGCGAACGTCAGGCCCTCGACTTCCTCCGCCTGGCGGCGGGCCGCTCCGATCAGGTCCATCGCCCCTCGCCCCCTTCCCTGGCGGGCGGCGGCGCCGCCCGTCGCCCCCCTCGCTCACGCCGGCGCCCGCGGCCGGCCCGTATACTGGATCGGGAGCATGCCATGGGACGAGGGTGCCTGAAAAGCGCCGGCCTCCTCGCGGCGGCGGCGCTGCTGGCCCCGGCGGCGGGCCGCGGCGCCGGAGGGGCGCTGTCGGTCGGGTCGCCGGCCTTCGCCGAGGGCGAGGCGATCCCCGTGGAGTACACCGCCGACGGGCGCGACCTCTCCCCGCCCCTGACCATCACCGGCGTGCCCTCCGGGGCGGCCGGCCTCGCCCTGACCATGACCGATCCCGACGCGCCCGGCAGGGTGTGGGTTCACTGGGTAGCGTGGAACATCCCGGCCGGGACCGCGCGCATTCCGGCGGGAGAGCTCCCCGAGGGCTCCGCCGAAGGAAGGAACAGCTGGGGGCGGTCCGGCTACGGCGGCCCGGAACCGCCGCCGGGTCAGACCCACCGCTACGTCTTCACGGTGCTCGCCCTCGACACCCCGCTTCATCTCCCGGCCCAGGCCGGCCTGAGCGACCTGCTCCGGGCGGCGGAGGGGCACGTCCTCGCCACCGCCCGCCTGACGGGTCGCTACGGACCTCGCCGATGAAGCCGGAGGCCACGGTCCCTCCCGCACCGGTCCCCGAGGGAGACGGCGCCCGCCGCGCCGCCGAGGCCATCGGAGTACGGTACGCCCGCCGGCACATCTTCCTCTGCTGCGACCAGACCACGCCCCGGTGCAGCTCGCGGGAGCGCTCCCTGGAGGCGTGGCGCTTCCTCAAGGTCAGGCTGCGTGAGCTGGGGCTCTCGGAACAGGGCGGGGTGCTGCGGAGCAAGGCGAACTGCCTGCGCATCTGCGCCGACGGCCCCGTGGCGGTGGTCTACCCCGAGGGCACCTGGTACCGTGGCTGCGATCCGGAGGTGCTGGAGCGGATCATCCAGGAGCACCTCATCGCCGGCCGCCCGGTGGCCTCGCACCTCATCGCCGTACGTCCCCTCGGCCCGCAGGGCTGATCGGGACGACCTCAGCTCGCCCTGCGCCGGGGTGCCGCGGACGTTGCTCCGGGCGGACCGCGGGCACGGGTCTGAGGTCCTCGGACGAGCATCCCAGGCCGAAGATGCGGTCCTCCAGCCAGGCGTGCTCCCCGTCCAGCACCCGGCGCCCCACCCGGGTCTTCAGCACGTCGTCGTTGTGCCACAGCTCGCGGAACAGCCGGCGGACCGCGCGGCGGCTGTTGGCGCACGCCAGGATCGCGAGCTCCAGAGCACCCGCCGCGGCGGGATCGCCGACGCGCCGGAGCTGATGGGCCCGGGCCGCGGTGGCGGTGATGACGAACAGCTCGTCGGCGACGTCCACCGCCCGGAACAGGAAAGCCTGCTTGCGCTCGAGCCCGGCGCGGTAGGCCACCATGCCGTGGAACACCTCCCGGGCGAGCCTCCGGCTGGCGCGGTGGACGAAGCGCAGGTAGGGCGCGAGCCGCCCGTAGCGCTCATACCTCGGCCAGCGGCCCCACCCCAGCCACCGGCTCGGGTACCACCAGGCGTAGAACGCCGCGATGCGGGGCAGCGCGGCGAGCCTGGCCGCGGTGCCCGCCGCGGGGTCGACCAGCACGCCGGCGACCTGAAGATGCCTGTCCACGGCCTCCCTGGCCATGAACAGGTGCATGATCTCGCTGGAGCCCTCGAAGATGCGGTTGATCCTGGAGTCGCGCAGCAGCCGCTCGACACCGATGCCGACCTCGCCGCGGCCGGCCAGCGACGCCTCGGTCTCGTAGCCGCGGCCCCCGCGGATCTGGAGCGTGTCGTCGACCACCCCCCAGCCCCGCGTCGAGTTCCACTCCTTGGCCGCGGCCGCCTCCAGGCGGATATCGTACCGCCCGCGGTCCGCCATCTCCGAGGCCAGGTCCGAGACGGACTCCATGGCGAACGCCGTGGCCGCCATGTCGGCGAGCTTGTGGGTGACGGCCTCGTGGCGCCCCACCGGCTGGCCCCACTGCACCCTCGCCAGCGCCCACTTGCGAGCGATCTCCAGACACTGCTTGGCCGTCCCCGCGGTGGCCGCCGGCAGGGTGAGCCGTCCCGTGTTGAGGGTCACGAGGGCGATCTTCAGGCCCTTGCCCTCCTCCCCAACCAGGTTCTCCCGCGGCACCTGCACGTCGTGAAAGCTGATCTGGCCGTTGGCCAGCGCCTTGAGGCCCATGAAGCGGCAGCGGTGCTCCACTGCGACCCCCTCCCAGCCGGCCTCGACGACGAAGGCGCTGATGGCGTCGGTGGCGGGGTTCCGGGCCATCACAACGAAGAGCTCGGCGATGGTGCCGTTGGTGGTCCACAGCTTCTCCCCGTTGAGGACGAAGTACCGGCCGTCGGCCGTGGGCTCGGCGGTGGTGGTGAGCCGGGCGGGGTCCGAGCCCACCGACGTCTCGGTGAGGGCGAAGGCGGACACGGCGCCCCGCGCGCACCGCGGCAGGTACCTCTTCTTCTGCTCCTCGGTGCCGAAGAGCTTGAGCGGCTGCGGCACGCCGATGGACTGGTGCGCCGACAGCAGAGCGGTGATGTTGCCGTCGTAGCTGCCCAGCAGCTCCATGACGCGGTTGTACTCGACCTGCGAGAACCCGAGCCCCCCGTACTCCCTCGGGATCTTCATCCCGAACGCCCCGAGGCGCGCGAGCCCCGCGAGCACCTCGCGCGGGTACTCCCCGCTGTCGTCGATGGCGCCCGGATCCACCTTTTCGGCCAGGAACGAGCGCAGCCGCCCGTAGAACTCCGTGAACTCGGGGCGGTCCCCCTGTCCGAGCGGGAACGGATCCACCAGATCGAGCCGGAAGGTGCCCAGGAACAGCTCCCGCATGAAGCTCGGCCTGTCCCACTCCGTCTGCCGGGAGGCCTCGGCGACCCGCCTCGAGCGCTGCTCCTCGGTGCCTGCCATGTCCACCGCCCCCTTCCGGGTTCGCAGCCCGCCCGAGCGGACGGGGGGGCGGCAGTGGACGGGCGAAGACCCGCAAATTCCAACGTCGAAACTACTTGCGTGATTCCGCCGCGAGGCGCTCCGGTCTCAGAACGCCAGGCCGGCGGCTTCGGCCACTGCCTTCAGTCTGCCGTGGAGCCCGGACAGGGCGTCGCGCACCTCGGGACCGAGCCGCCGCGGCGAGGGGAACACCCCCCACTCCAGCCGGGCCGGCCCGCCGAAGTAGATCCCGTCGAGGAACACGCTGGCCAGCGCCCCCCTGCCCGACAGGAGACGCGGGAGCATGAGCGCCACCGAGGACACCGCGGGGCCGACGTAGGGCAGGAACCCGATGTCGCGGATCCGGTAGTTGCCCCCCCGCGCCGCTTCGGTGAGCACCCGCGAGCGCTCGGGGACGGGGCGCTGCACGTCGTCGAAAACCAGCACCTCGTGGCTGTGGGGCCCGAACGCCGCGCCCCGGCGCCGCACGGCGTCCTCCCACCCCCGCTCCCGGGCGGCCGCCAGCGCCCTCGCCCACATCACCCCAAGGGCGAGCCCGCCGATCCGCTCCGGTGCGAGCCCCTCGCCGGTGAAGCGGCCGCCCGACCCGCCGTTGCTGTCCTTGAACGCCGCCTGGGCCAGCAGCTCGACGGGGTCGGAAACGACGAGGAAGAGCCCCGAGAACCCCGCCTTCGCCGCGGCGGCGAGGGCGTCGCCGAGGATGGCCCGGTTGGGCTCGAGCTGCACCATGCGGACCTCGCCGGCGGTCCCCAGCGGCGGCACGGCCGCCGCCGCCGCGAACAGGAACACGTCGCATGAGGCCATGATCTCGTCCAGCCCCGCAAGGCGCAGGGCGGGACGGGGCGCGCCGTTACCGAACTCGATGACGGCGCCGAGCTCCAGCAGCCATCGCTCGGCGTTGGCCGGGTCCGCGTCGTGGAGCAGGAGCTCGCCGATGCCCGAGGCGGTCCCGGGCAGCGACATGAGGACGGTGGCGGCGGTGCCGCCCACGCGTCCCAGCCCGGCGATGCCGACCCTCGTTCCCTCCCTCGGGGGCGCCGCGAGCCGCCTCAGGTAGCGGGGCAGCGCGGGCACCCCGGGCAGGTACGTCCACCCCGGCGCCGCCGGGACACGGGACCACAGCGCGGCGGCCCCCCCCCGCGGGCGCCAGCCGGGCGGCGCGATCCACGGCTCGCGGGTCGCGTCGCCACGCCGCGGGTGGAGGATCACCTCGGGGTCCCGCAGCGAACGGCGGCGCTGGGGCCACCCCACCGCCTCCGCCGTCGTACCGTCGTCCGCCAGTGCCGCCCGCCCGTTGCCGAACAGGGTCACGGAGCTCTCCACCGGGTCCGGTGCGTCTCGTGACGCTCCGGGTGCAGCCTCGCCAGGGCCTCCATGTCGTCCTCCAGGAGCTCGCTGGGCACGCTGTCCCGGGGGGGGAGGAACCCTCGCGGGAGCGGCGGACACCGGGGCGTCCGCACCACCGCGCTGAGGTCGCGGAGGCTCAGGATCCTGCCCTCCGTCGCGCGGAACGCCTCTTCCAGCGTCTCCAGCAGCCGCCGCGTATGATCGAGGACCAGTCGTGAGAAGTCCAGAGCGGCCTCGCCGTCGAGCCCCATGGGGTGCGGGTGGTGGTACGGGAGGCAGTCGTTGAGGGAGGGCCGGAGCGAGCCGATCTCCAGGGGCTCCCTCCCCAGGATGCTCCAGCCTCCGAGATAGGGCATCAGCGCGCTCTCGCGCACAACGCCGTGCCAGCGTGGAACAACGGACCCACAGCGGTGCGGGATGCCCTGGAGGTGCAGCGCGGCATGGGCCGCGGAGCTGGTGACGCCGATCAGGACCTCGCGGAGGGCGACCCCCGCGACCCTCGCCGCCGCCTGCACCTGGAGCACCGGCGCCTCGTGCTCCAGGAAGGGGACGAGGAGCACCGCGTCCCGGCCCAGCTCCCGGGCGGTGTGGAGCTGCATCTCCAGCTCCGGGCTGCCCACAGACGCGTGGACACCGCCCTCGTAGCCCTGCCAGGTGAGGAATCGCTCCAGGTCCAGCGCCAGGGTGGGCGTGTCGGAGATGAGGTCGCGGTAGAACTGCGGCCCGAGGCCCAGGACCACCCACTGCCGGCTCGGCGGCGCGGAGGCGAGGCGCTCCCTCGCCCACTCCACGACCATGCGCTTGGTCTCGCGCTCGTAGACCTGCAGCAGGGCGTCCCCGGGGCGGCGCCGCGCGAAGTAGGCGGCGAGGCTGCCCCGTCCCTCGGCGATGACCCTCACCACCCCCGGATCCGCGAGGTAGAGGGGCTGCAGCACCTGCTCCAGGTCCCACACCAGGACGGTGGGCTCCGTGAGCCTGACCGCCGCCCAGCGCGACCGCCCGGAGTCGTCGCCGTCCTGGCGGTCGGCGAGCCAGGAGAAACCGCACTCCTGGAGGAGGCGCCACAGCTGCGGGGCGGACGCCTCCACGAGGGCGGTGAGGCCGAACAGGAGCCCCGCGTCGAGCCACCGCGCCATGACCCGGGAGAGCAGCGTCGCGTAGGCGAAGGAGTCGTCCCCGCCGGGCGCCGAGGCGAAGACGTCCGCGAGGGCTCCGAGCCCGACGAGACGCTTTTCCGGCAGCAGGGCGAGCTCCCTGTCGCCGAGCTCGACCGGAAGCGCCGCCGCCGCCACCTCGCGCCAGGACAGGGCCGCCGCCACGGTCTCGTGCTCCCGGGTCGCGAGGGTACAGGTCTCGCACCGGCGCCCGGTCCAGCGGGCCGCGGGAGGCAGGGACTCGATGCGGACGTCGAGGTGGAGGGCGCGAGGCAGACTGGCCAGGCCGCGTCGCACGGTCAGGGCGAATCGCGGCGCCCGCACCGAGTCCTTGAGCGAGGGGTAGCGGACGTAGAGCCGCCGCTCCTGCAGCGTCCGCGCCACCAGCGGGTCGCACATGCCGTCGAGATCGCCCCCCCGGTCCAGGGCGGCCCGCAGCGACGTCGACGACACCGTCCGGGCGCGCGGCTCCAGGTGCACGACCTGGACGCCGCTCCGGAACCAGCCGAGCCGCTCCTCCCAGGCCCGGGACCGGTGGCTCTCCCGCACCACCACCAGGTGCGGAAGGTCCCAGATCGGCCCCGCGGGGTCCCGGTAGGCGCTGGCCCCCTCCAGTACGTCCGTACCCACCACGACCCACACGTCGCGGTGCCCGAGGCGCCGGCGGAGCAGGCGCACGCTGCGCGGGTTGGCCAGGTTCACGGGGGGCTCGAAGGGGGCCTCGAACGCCTCCGGGATCGACGCCAGCGCCATCCACGCCAGGGTACGGCGGATCTGCCTCGGCTGGGCGTGCTTCCGCCAGGAGTAGTCGTCCACCTGCACCAGCACCTCGTCGAGATGGCCCAGCACGCGGGTGACCACCTCCGCGTGGGCCGAGGTGAACGGGTCGAAGGTGCCGGGAAGAAAGCCCACCGAGGGCCGCTGCGCGAACCGGACCCGCGGCCGGGCCCGGGCGGTGGCGCGGTCCAGGTGGTTGAGGGCGGAAGCGATGAGGAGGAAGCGCCCCTGTTCCCCCGGGACGTGGGTGACCAGGGACAGAACGCTCTTGGTGATCATGCCCAGAAGCCCCGTCAACCGGCCGTCCCCGGGGGTCTGCCCGGACAGCCGGTCGAGGACCATGCCGATCTGGGCGAAGCCCTCGTGGACGATGGTCTCGCGGGTCTCGGCGAGGGCGCCGAGCAGCATCCCCGCCAGACGCCGCAGCGCATCCCCATCGAGCCGGTCGGGGGTCAGCGACGAGATGACCCAGCCGACGCTCTGCAGGAGCAACCGCTGCAGCGGCTCCGCGCCGCGGCGTACATGGAGCTCGATGTCGTCCAGGGCCTCGAGGAACTCCTGCTCCGGCAGGCTGGCCACCACCGCCCCGAGGAAACGGGGGATGTACCTGGTGATCGCCTCGGCGTCCAGCTGCAGCGAGCGGACGAGCTCCACCGCGAGGTCGTTGCGCTGGGGCACGGTGAGGACGTCGTTGAGCGCCAGCAGGCACCTCCCGGCGTGGAAGCGGGCGCCCTCCACCCGGCTGACCTTGAGCACGTTGGCGAGGTGGGCGGCGACCTCCGCGGCGAAGTGGGCCTCGGGGTCCTGGCCGCTCGCCACCCGCGCCATCACCGAGGCGAGGAGGTAGTCGCAGTTGACCTTCTTCTCCACCCAGCCGACGCGCGCCTTGAGGTTGCGCAGCAGCACCTCGCGCACCGGGAAGCGGCCGGACTCCCGCATCTCGCGGCAGCGCTCCGCGACCCGGCGCCGTCCCGTGAGGGTGGCGAGCTCGTCGAGGAGGTACAGCTCCGCGACCAGCATGGACGGGGACAGGCGGCGCGCCAGCAGCTCCACGCAGTAGTGGATCCCGGGCAGCAGCTCCGGCTCCCGCTGCGCCGCGCGTGCCAGCCCGAGAAGCAGCCGCCACGCCATCAGCCGCGTGTTCTCGACCCCGTGGAACGCCCACGCCAGCGAGACCTCCACCAGCTCCAGCTTCTGCTCCAGGGAGAAGTGGGGCAGGAGGACCTCGAAGGTCTCGCAGACGTAGAGGCCCACCAGAGGCCGGCGGTCCGAGGTACGCTCCGAGCAGCGGTCGAGGATGAGCGCCAGGGCCTCCTCGCGAAGCGCCGGCTCCGCGTGCCGGACCAGGCGCCTGAGGATCACCGGCAGCGCGTACACCACGCGCTCCACCGGGCCCATGTCCTCCTCGGCCTCCCGCGGGGCCTGGTCGAGCAGGGCCAGCACGCGCTCCAGCTGAGCCAGGACCCAGCTGCCGTTGGCCGGCGCCACGCCCTCGGGCAGGTCCTTGCGCCAGAAGTCCTCGCCGAGGGCCAGCAGGTCACCGATCCGGTTCGCCGCGTGGTAGCGGACGTCGTCGTCCCGGTGCTGCAGGAGGTCGAAGAAGAAGTCGAGGGCGAGCTCCTTCTGCTCCATGGACAGGGCCGGCGAGTACTGGCCCAGGATGCCGATGTAGGTGCGCAGGTCGCGCCAGCCCTCGTAGGAACGCGCCTCCTCCAGCAGGGCCCTCAGCGCCGGGGCGTCCCTCAGGCGCTCCATCACACCGATGTTGTGGGCGGTGGTGAAGAGACGGGACACCGTCGCGATGCCCCGCCCGGTCGCCAGGGCCACGACGTCGGGACGCTGCCTGCCGGAGAGTACGTCGACGATGCCGAGGCCGACGGGCAGGTCCGGCGGGGGCGGCCCGCCGACGTCGAACCCCGGCGGGTCCAGCTGCACGTCGAGGTGCAGCAGGTAGTCCTCGAGGTCGCGCAGCTTCCGGTACACGGCCCGGTAGCGCCGCAGCTTGGCGACGTCAACGTTCTCCAGCTTGTCGCGGATGGTGGCGAAGGCGTCCTTCAGGGAGATGAGGGACATGCCGCTACGGCCGCCAACGCCGCCGGCCTCCTTGACCCGGAAATCGGCGTAGATGAGGAGCTGCGTCTCCACCGGGAGACGGATCGCCTCCAGGTCCCAGCACGAGTGGTTGGTGGCGATGTGCCCGAGCCCCGGCAGGCTCCGGGCCTGGTACCAGACGTGGGTGTAGTAGTAGTGCAGACGCGGGATCCGCCGCTCCTCGTCGCCGATACAGCCGAACTTGCCGATGTCGTGGCCGATGGCGGCGCCGTGGAGCAGCGGCAGGTCCACCGCCACGGCCCGCGCGAGCTGCCGGCCCACCCACGCGGCCAGCCCCGTGACGCCGAGGATGTGGTCCATGAGCGAGTAGCCGAGCCACTGCTGGGACATCGCCAGACAGGCCAGGACGTGGTCCTCGGCCAGGTGGCCGAGAAGGGACCGGTACTCGCTGCCCGAGGGCCACCGGGCGATCTCCTCCTCCTCGAGGGGCTCGAACGGCAGCCTCCTGGAGACGGCGGCGCCCCCAAGCTGCCCGTCCTCCGCCACGACCGCGTCGGCCAGGGGAAAGAAGTAGGCCGCGACACGCCGGACGTCCTCGGCGGGCTCCGGGAAGCGCTCCGGGAACAGCGACCGCCTCCCCTCGCGGTACAGGGCCTGGCGCCAGGGGCCGAGGTCCTCGGCCCCCGGGGCGTCCGCCAGCTCCAGGGCGAGCTTCAGGGCGGTGTCCAGCTCCCAGGCGGGGAGCCGCTCCGGGACGGAGCCGAGGGACCGCGGACGCCAGCCGTTCCGGCCGAGCACGTCCCGGAGGGGAGAGGGCGGGGGCGGGTCCGAGACAGGCATCGTCGTCGAAAAAGTATATCAGGACCGGGTTTCGCCGCGCCGGATGGCGTGGCCGGAATCCCCGCCCGGCCATATGTTGGTAGTGAGAGCTCGCCCCCAGGCCCGGTCCGTCCGCGAAGGGTTCGGCGGGATCCGCGGTCGCCTCGCTCCGGCGCAGGCAGGGCGGCGACGGGGAGGTGCCCCGTGGTGCGATCGTCCATCGACGGCCAACGCAACATCCAGGTCCGGTCCGTGGAGTTCCAGAGCCGCTTCCACGACGTCCTCACCCGGGCCGCCGCGGCGGTGGCCCACCGCGAGCCGCCGCGGGCGGAGATGGGCCCGTACATCACCATTTCCAGGCAGGCGGCCAGCGGCGGCGCCGAGATCGCCCGCATGGTCGCGAAGCGGTGGGGCTGGTCGGTGCTGGACAAGGAGCTCGTGGAGAGCATCGCCCGCCGCCTCGAGGTGGCGCCCCGCCTCATGGAGCTCATGGACGAGACGAGCACGAACTGGTTCAGCGGGTCGTTCCTGACGCTGCTGGAGCCGCGGCTGCTGACCCAGGACTCCTATGTCCTCATGCTCGGCAAGATCGTCCTGCTGGCAGCCTACGACGGGCGGGTCGTCATCGTCGGCCGCGGCGCCGGCTTCATGCTGCCGCGGGAGCCCGGGCTCGCCGTGCGCGTCGTGGCGCCCCGGGAGGCCCGCCTGGCGCGCCTGTGCCGGGACGAGGGCCTGGACCCCGGAGTGGCGGCGAAGCGCCTCGACGAGATCGAGGCGAGCCGCGAGAACTTCGTGCGCCGCCACCTGCGCTGCGATCCCCGGGACCCGGCGTCCTACGACCTGGTCGTGGACTCGGAGGCGCTCGGCCTCGAGGGGGCCGCCGAGCTCGTCTGCCACGCTGCCGAGATCCGCGGGCTCACCCGCAGCCGTCCCGTGCGGGCGGCACGACCCGCCCCCGAGCCCGCCGGCGCCGTGTGAGCCGGCGCCGGCCGCCGTTCAGGCCGGGTCGAGACCCAGCTCCGGCCACAGAGCGTCGACGCGGGCCTTCACCTCGGGGCTCATGACGATCTCGCCGGGCCACCGGCGTACAAACCCCTCCTCGCGCCACTTGCGGGTCGCATCGACCCCCACCTTGCTCCCCCACCACGGCATCCGCGAGGCGTGGTCCAGCGTCTCCGCCGGCCCCGTCACGAACTCCAGGTCGCGCTGGGGGTCGATGTGGGCGAGCGCCTTCCACGCCACCTCGGCGGGGTCGTGGACGTCGACGTCCGCGTCCACGACCACGATCACCTTGGTGAAGGCCGCCTGCCCCATCCCCCAGATCCCGTGCATCACCTTGCGGGCGTGCTGCGGGAAGCGCTTGTCGATGGCCACGATCATGAGGTTGTGGAAGACGCCTTCCAGGGGCATGTGGTAGTCCACCACCTCCGGCAGGGTCTTCTGCATCAGCGGCAGGAACATGCGCTCGATGGCGAAGCCCATGTAGCCGTCCTCCATGGGAGGCCTGCCCACGATGGTGGTCGGGTAGACGGCGTCCCTGCGGCGGGTCACCGCCGTGACGTGGAAGACGGGGTACTCGTCGGACAGGGAGTAGTACCCGGTGTGGTCGCCGAAGGGGCCCTCGACGCGGCGTTCGTCGGGGTCCACCCACCCCTCGAGGACGAGCTCGGCGTGGGCCGGCACCTCGAGGTCGACGCTGACGCACCGCACCATCTCCACCGGCTCGCGGCGGATGAACCCGGCGAAGATCATCTCGTCGATGCCGGGGGGAAGGGGCACCGCCGGAGCGAACATGGTCGCGGGGTCCCCGCCGAGCGCGACGGCGACCTCCGTGCGCTCCCCCTTGCGGGAGCGGTCGCGGAAGATGCGGGCGGAGTCGTGGTGGAGGTGCCAGTGCATCCCGGTGGTGTTGCGGTCGTACACCTGGAGCCGGTACATGCCGCAGTTCCGCCCGCCGGTGGCGGGGTCCCGGGTGATCACGTTGGTCAGCGTCAGGAAGCGGCCCGCGTCCTCCGGCCAGCACCACAGGGCGGGGATCTCCCGCAGGTCGACCTCGTCCCCCCGCCTCACCACCTCCTGGACCGGCCCGTCCTTCACGGTCTTCGGGAAGATCCCTGCCACCTCGGCGAGCTTGGGCAGCGTGCGCACCTTGTCCAGCAGCGACGTGGGCATCTTCGGCTCGAGGAAGAAGTTGACCCGATCCGACCACTCCTCCCACGAGGCGATGTCCAGGGCCCGCATGACCCTGGCCACCGAGCCGAAGAGGTTGACGGCCACGGGCATGGCCGAGCCCTTCACGTTCTCGAAGAGGAGCGCGGGGCCCTGCCGCTTGACCACGCGGTCGGCGATCTCGGTGATCTCCAGCTCCGCGGAGACGCCGGTCCCGATCCGCTTCAGCTCTCCCGCCCGCTCCAGCTCGCTGAGGTAACGACGCAGGTCCTTGGTCGCCATGCCGTGCTCCCCTTCCGCATTCTTGCACGCCGCAGCGGTGGGGGGCCGCCCCGCCTCACTCCCGGCGGTCGGCGAACCACTGGGCGGTGCGGCGCAGTCCGTCGGCCAGGGGCACCGTCGGGCGCACGCCGAGATCGGCCGCCAGCAGGCCGTAGGTGATGCAGGAGCGCCGCTGCTCCCCCGCCTTGGCGGGGCCGTGCAGCGGCGGCCTGTCCACGCCGAGGGACGCCGCCAGCGCCAGGTAGAGCTCGACCACGTCGGTCTCCACCCCGGTGCCCACGTTGTACGTGTTGAACCCCGGCCGGCCCAGGGCCGCCATGTTGGCGGCGACGACGTCGGCCACGTAGACGTAGTCCCGGGTCTGCCTGCCGTCGCCGTTGATCACGCACTCCCGGTCCGCCAGCAGCCGGTCGAGGAAGATCGCGACGACGCCGGCCTCGCCGTGGGGGTTCTGCCGGGGGCCGTACACGTTGGCGTACCGCAGGCACGTGGCGTCGAGGTCGTACTCGCGGTGGTAGAAGTAGAGGTAGCGCTCGACGGCGAGCTTGGCGACGCCGTAGGGGGACAGCGGACGTGCGGGATGCTCCTCCCCGGCGGGGTACGCCTCCTGCTCGCCGTAGATGGCACCGCCGGTGGAGGCGAAGATCACCTGCCGGAGCCGCCCGCGGCGGCCCCCCTCGAGGAGGTTGAGGGTGCCGCGGACGTTCACGTCGGCGTCGAACACGGGGTCCGCCACCGAACGGCGCACGTCCATCTGCGCCGCGTGGTGCACCAGGACCTCGACCCCCTCCCCGGCGACGAGCGCGGCGGCCTCGGCGGAGCGGATGTCCACCTCGTGCAGCTCGGCGCCGGAGGAGACGTTCTCCTTGCGGCCGGAGGAGAGGTCGTCGAGAATGAGTACGCGGTGACCGGCGGCCACCATGGCGTCCGCCACGTGCGACCCGATGAACCCGGCGCCGCCGGTGACGCAGACCGTCCGAGGAACCATGAGACCTCCCCTTCGCTTGCGAGCGCTTTCCGACTCCGCTCCACTGGGTCGAGGATTCTACCAAAACGAGACCGTGGCGGTCGCCCGCTCGCTGCTCGGCAAGCTCCTGCTGCGCGAGCTGCCGGAGGGGCTCGCCGCGGTACGGCTCGTCGAGGTGGAGGCCTACCTGGGCGTGGAGGATCCCGCCGCGCACACCTACCGGGGGAGGCGCACCGAGCGGGTCCGCACGATGTGGGGAGAGGCCGGGCACCTCTACGTGTACTTCACCTACGGCATGCACTTCTGCGCCAACGTGGTGACGCGCGGGCCGGGGGTCCCCGAGGCCGTGCTGCTGCGCGGCGCCCGGGCCGTCGCGGGCACCCCGATCATGCTCGCCCGCCGTCACGGACGCGGGGGCACGGCCCTGCTCGACGGCCCCGCCAAGCTGTGCCAGGCCCTGGGCGTCGACCGCTCCCTCGACGGCGCCGACCTCGTCGCATCCCGGGAGGTCTGGCTGACCGACGACGGCTTCCGCGTCGAGCCCCACGAGGTGCTCAGCGGCCCCCGGGTGGGCGTCGCCTACGCCGGCGCGGCGGCCGGCTGGCCGCTGCGCTTCCGGCTGCCGCCGCAGGCGGCCCGCTGACCGCGGCCGCCGCCGAGCGCTGGCGGAGCCTCCGCACGAGGCGTCTGAGATCCTCCGGCAGAGGCTCGTCGAACTCCAGCCGCCGACCGTCTCCGGGGTTGACGAACCCGAGGTGCGCCGCGTGCAGGGCGAGCCGCGGGGCCTCCACCGGGTCGTCCCCGGGGCTCCCGTAGACCGTGTCGCCCAGCACCGGGTGGTGCAGGGACGCGAGGTGGACCCTCACCTGGTGCTGCCTGCCCGTGCCCAGCTCCGCCTCGACCAGGGTCACCCTGCCGAAGCGCTCCACCGGCGAGATGGCGGTCCGCGCCGACTGCCCCCCCTGGCCGGGCCGGAGCGCCCGCCGCCTCGCCCCCGGCCGGGGCCTGCCGATGGGCCGCTCCACGGTCTCCGGGACGGCCACGTCCCCGGCGACGAGAGCGAGGTAGCGCCGGCTCACCGTGTGGGCCCGGAACTGCCCCTGGAGGCGTTGGGCGGCCTCGTGGCTCCGCGCCAGGACCATCACCCCGGAGGTGTCGCGGTCCAGGCGGTGGACCACCAGGACGCGTTCCCGCGCGCCGCTCCGGCGCGTCGCCTCCGCCAGGGCGCGGCCCACGACGGTGTCCTCGCCCCCCCCGGAGATCGGGTGCACGAGGAGCCCTGCGGGCTTCACCACCACCATCACGGCCGCATCCATGTACAGCACCGGCAGCGGCGGGGCCGCCGGCGCCCTCTGCAGACGCGTCCGTCCCGGCTCGTGGCGGACCTCCGCGTCCTCCCCCACCCACGCCCCGGGATCCGGCGTCACCACGCCGTCCACCGTCACCCGGCCCGCCTCCACCTCCCGCTTGGCGCGGGCGTAGGAGGTCGCCAGCAGCTCCTGGACCACCCGGGCGAGCCTGCGGCGAGTCGTCTCCACGGCGCCAGCGTAGCACCCGCCCGCCCGGTGGACACCGCGGCGGCGGCGGGTTAGCGTTGCACCATGCACGCACCGACCCGCGACGGCGCCGGCGTGGCGGCGCTGCTGAGGCGCGCCGTCCTCTCCGGCCTCGCCCCCGGCTGGGTCGGGCTCGCCGCCGACGACGGCCGGGGCGGCAGGTGCTGGGCTGAGGGCGTCGCCCGCATCGGCGGCGCCCCGGCGACCCCCGACCTGCTCTACGACCTGGCCTCGCTGACGAAGCCGCTCGCCACGGTCACCCTCCTCCTCCTCGCCCGCCGCGACGGCGTCGGCCTCGAAACACCCCTCGGCGAGCTCCTCGACGAGCTCGCGGGCTCCCCGTGGGGCGCCGCGACCCTCGAGGCGTGCGCCACCCACACGGCGGGGTTCCCGGCGTGGGAGCCCCTCTACGCGCGCGGTGCCGCGTCCCGCGAGGGCTACCTGGAAACCCTCGCCGGCGTGCCCGCGACGGCGCCGCCGGGCCGGGCGGTCGTCTACTCGGACCTCGGCTTCCTCGCCCTCGGGCTCGCCCTCGAGCGCTGCGGGGGCGCCAGCCTCGACGTGCTCTTCGAGGAGCTCGTCGCCGCGCCCCTCGGCGTGTCGGCAGAGCTCGCGTTCGCGCCCCCGGAAGGCGCCGCCACCGCCGGAGGGGAGCGCCGTCCCTTCGTGGAGGAGCGGCTCCTCGCCGGACGGGGGATCTCCGGCCGCCCCCCCGCGCGGGAATCCCCGGAGCGCTCCTGCGACGACGGCAACGCGCGCGCCCTGGGCGGCGCGGCCGGCCACGCCGGCCTTTTCGGCTCCGCCGCCGCGGCGGCGGAGCTGGCCGCCGAGTACCTGCCCGGCGGCGGCGAGCTGCTCACCGCCGAGGAGGCCGCTCTCGCCACCCGGCTCCACACCGGCGGGCTGCAGCAGGCGCGCGGACTGGGGTGGCAGCTCGCGGCGACGCCCGGCTGCTCCGCCGGGCCCGCCCTTCCGCCGGACGCGTTCGGACACGTGGGCTTCACGGGCACCTCCGTCTGGGCCGACCCCGCGTCGCGCCGCGTCCTCGTGCTCCTGGGCAACCGTCTCCACCCCGGCGGCGCCACCCCCGACCTCCACCCCCTGCGCCGCCGCTTCAACGCCCTGGCCTCCGGCGCCTTGCCCCCTGCGGAGGCGGGCGGTAGCATGCCGGTCTGATGACGTTCGGACACCGTGGAGCGGGCCTGCTGCTGGCCGCGGCGTTGATGCTGCCGGCCGCGGCCCGGGGCGAGGCGCCGGAGGCCAGGACCGCGGTGCCCCCCGAGCTGACGGCGGTACGCGACGAGATCCGCGACCTCGAGCAGCGCCTGCGGGATCTCGAGCAGCGGCAGAGCGACCTGGCGCAGACGCGCGAGCGGCTCGCCACGGAGCTCTCCCTCGCCGGCGCACGCCTGCGCGAGAGCCAGGAGGAACGCGACGCGCTCGCGAGGGACGAGCGCGAGGCCTCCGCCCGGGCCCGGCAGGCGCAGGAGCGGCTCACCGCGGCGGCCGGGCGGCTCAAGGCCCAGATCACTCTCCTCGCGGTTCTCGGCCGCAGCGGCCTGACGCCGCTGATCCTCCAGGCCCTCCCCGCGGGGGGGGACCTTCCCGAACGGGTCACCGTTCTGCGGGCGCTGGTGAGGGAGCAGAAGAGGCAGCGCGACGAGGTGGCCGCGCTCGCGGAGCAGCGGACCTCCGCGGTCGCGGAGCTCTCCGAACGGCGGCAGGCGCTGGACACGGCCACCCGGAACGTGAGCCGGCAACGGCTCGAGCTCGAGGCGACCCGGTCGCGGGTGGAGGAGGAGCTCGACACCTTGGAGCGCCAGCGGCGCCGCAGCGCCGTCGCCCTGGCCGGCGCGCAGGAGAACGAAGCCCGCCTCGAGCGCCTCTGGGGCGTCGTGATCTCCCGCGGCGGCGCCGGGGAGGGTGACGTGAGGCTGCTGCGCGGCGGCCTCCCCTGGCCGCTCCGCGGCGCGCACGTGGTGCGGCGGTTCGGCCCCCACCGCGATCCCCAGTACGGCACCGTCACCACGACCCACGGCCTGGTGCTGGCGGCGGCGGCGGGCGAGCAGGCCCACGCGGTCGCCACCGGCACCGTGGTGTACGCGAAGTTCTTCAAGGCGTACGGTAACCTCGTGATCGTCAATCACGGCGAGCAGGTGTACTCTTTGTACGCGCGCCTCTCGTCCATGCTGGTGAGCTCGGGGCAGCGCGTCGGTATGGGGCAGCCCCTGGGTGTGGTCGGCCCGGGGGAGGACGGCTCCGGGAACTTCTATTTCGAGATCCGGGTCGGCGAGACGGCGCAGGATCCACTCGCCTGGTTGCAGCCGGGCGCGAAGTGAGGGCTAAGTGAGACGAAACTACGGCTTTCTGGGTCTGTCGCTCCTCATGGTGCTCTTCGTGGCGGCCATCGCCAGCGGAGCCATCGGCTCGGCCAGCCGCGGGCTGTACCGCCTCGTCGGCCTCGTCGGCCAGATCACCGCGCTGGTCGAGTCCAACTACGTGGAGGAGGTCCCGCTGGACAGGCTCGCCGGCGGCGCAATGAGCGGCCTCGTCGGCGCAGCCGACCCGGAAGGGGCGTGGGTCCCCGAGGACGTGGCCGCCGGGTATGCGCGGCTGCAGGAACGGTCCGTCCCTCCGTTCGGCCTGGTGCTGGCAGAGCGCTCTTCCTACCCGCTCGTCATCGAGGTGATCCCCGGCTCCCCCGCCGACAAGGCCGGCCTCGTGCCCGGCGAGCTCGTGGAACGCATCGACGAACAGCACGCACGGGCACGCCCGCTGTGGCGGTCGCAGCTCCACCTCGGGGATGCGGAGAGGGCCGGCAGGAACGTGGCCATGGACGTCATCAACAGCGAGCTCACCGGCAAGACGCTGGTGACCGTCAAGCCCGGCGCCGTCCCCGAGCGGGTCGAACCGGAGGTCACCATGGAGAAGGATACGCCCGTGGTGCGCATCCCGGTCGCCGACGCCCACGCCGTGGGCGCTCTCGAGAAGGCCCTCGCCGCCCACGCCACCGCCCCGGCGGTGGTCGTGGACCTGCGCGGCTCCTCGCTGGGGACGCCCGAGGCAGCGGCGAAGCTGGCGGCATCGATCGCCGGGGGCCACGTCGAGCTCCACCGCCTCGACCGCGGCGGGCACGACCAGGTGGTCGCGGCGGACGGCCCGGCACGCACGTGGTCGGTCTACGTCTGCGTCGACGTCACAACGGCGCGGGCTGCCGAGGTACTGGCCCTCGGGCTGCAGCAGCGCGGCGCCACCCTGGTGGGCCGGGAGACGTTCGGTGACACCGGAGAGCGCCACGCGATCCGGGGAGCCGGCGGGCAGCTCTGGCTCGCCAGCCGCTGGTTCGTCGACGCCGAAGGGAAGCCGCTCCTCGCCCACGGCCTCAAGCCTGCCGAGCTGGTGAGGGGACGGGTGGGCACCAACGCCATCCTCGAGCGGGCGCTGGAACTGGCGACCTCCGGGCATGCCGAGGCCAAGAAAGCGGCGTAGAACGGCCGCAGCGGGGCGACGCAGCGCGGCAGGCTCGGGCTTGGCCCTCCGCGTCGGTGCCGCCGTCGCCATCCTGCTGGGCGGTCTCGGCGTCGTCGCCTACCTCGCCCTGCGCACCCCTCCGGCGCCCCCTCCGGCGCGGCCGGACCCCGGCTCCATCGTGCGCGACGTCGCGCGGCGCCACGGTTGCCCGGCCGGACGGATCACCGTGGAGCCCCCCGCCGGGGGCTCGCAAGGCCTGTGGGAGGTCACCGTCCACGCCCCGAAGTCCTTCACGGTGGACCGCTTCGTGCTGGACCTGGAGGCCGAGGCCCACAACCGTGGCGGCCGCCTCGACGTGCGGCCCCTCGCCGAGAAGGGGGGGTACGGCCTCACCGCCCTCGAGGGCGAGCTCGGCGGTGGGCGGTGCCGGGTGGTGGTCGTGCGCGACGAGCCGCCTCCCCGGCGCACGCCTCCGCCGCAGACGGGCCGGACCGTCCCCAGGCTGGCCATCGTCCTCGACGACGGCGGCTACTCCATGGCGCCCGTGGAGGCCATCGCGGCGCTGCCCACGGCCGTGGCGGTGGCGGTCCTGCCCAACGCGCCCTTCGCCGCGGAGCTGACCCGGGCCCTGCACGCCGAGGGGCGGGAGGTCCTGCTCCACCTGCCCATGGAACCCCGGCCCGGCAACGGTCCCGGCCCGGGCCCGGACGCCGTGATGGTCGGTCAGTCCCCCGCCCGGGTGGCCGAGCTCCTGGGGCGCGCCCTCACCGTCGTCGCCGGCGCGCGGGGCGTCAACAACCACATGGGGTCACGGGCCACCGCCGACCCCGCGACCATGCGGGCGGTGATGGAGGCTCTGCGGGGGTCGGGGCTCTACTTCCTGGACTCGCGCACGACGCCCGACACCGTGGCCGAGAGAGCCGCACGCGAGGCCGGCGTCCCCGCCCTGCACCGGGACGTGTTCCTGGACGTCGTCGCCGATCCCGTGGCCATCAGGCGCGCCCTCGCGAGGGCTGTTTCCCGCGCCCGGGCCGACGGCTCGGCGGTGGCCATCGGCCACGTCCACCCGCTCACGCTGGAGATCCTCAGGAGCGAGCTCGGCACCGCCCTCGACGGCGTCACCCTCGTGCCGCCGTCAGGGCTCCTCACTCCCCGGTGATCTCGATCCGGCTGGTCACCCGGCAATCGGGACGAATGGAGGCCAGCGCGGAGCAATAGGTGGAGTGGGAGAGCTCCACGGCGCGCTCGGCCTTGTCCCTCGCCACCCTTCCCCGGATTCGGTAGACGAACTCCAGGGCGGTGTAGTACTTGGGGTGCTCCGGGGCGCGCTCGCCGGCCACCTCGACCTCGAGGCCCTCGAGCGGTTCCCGCATCTTCTGGAGGATCGACACGACGTCGATACCGGTGCAGCCCGCCAGGCCGATCAGGACGAGCTCCATGGGTCCTGCACCGAGATGCCCCTCCCTGCCCGGCGACTCCACGATGAGGCCGTGCCCCGACTGCGAGCGCGCCACGAACCGCATGCCTTCGTGCCAGGTCAGGTGGGCCGTCGTCTTCTCCGCCATCTGCGCTCCCTCCACCGCGTCACTCTAGCGCAACCGCCGCCGCGGACGTCAGGGGAGCACCCCAGACAGCAGCAGGAGGAGGAGCAGCGCGATGGCCAGGACCTCGAGGCCCCCCGCGGGCACCCGGGTCCGCGTCGGTACAGCCCGGACCGGCATTCTTCGAAGACCCACGATCCACCTCCCGCATTCGTATACGGAGCAGGGACGCGGAATGTCGTTACAGCAACTCGCTATGCTATTACCAGCATATTCGCTCATCCTATAATGCCGGCATGACCCGCGAGGAGATCACGAAGCTCACGCATCTGGTCACGTGTGCCGGCTGAGCCTCCAAGCTGGGTCCGGAGGACCTGCACGCCGTCCTGGACGCCCTGCCCGCCGCGGCCGACCCCCGCCTCCTGGTCGGCACGGGCTCCTTCGACGACGCCGGCGTCATCATGCTCGGCGACGACGTCGCCCTGGTCCAGTCGGTGGACTTCTTCACGCCCGTCGTCGACGACCCCTTCGACTTCGGACGCGCTGCCGCGGCCAACGCGCTCTCCGACCTGTACGCCATGGGCGCGCGCCCTCTCTCCGCCCTCGCCGTCTGCGCCTTCCCCCGCGACACCCTCGGGCTCGACGTGCTCCGGCGCACCCTCGCCGGCGGTCTGTCCGTCCTCGCCGAGGACGGCGTGGTCCCCCTCGGCGGGCACACCATCAAGGGGCCGGAGTTCAACTACGGCCTCGCCGTCACCGGCCTCGTCCACCCCCGGGAGGTGCTCACCAACGCGGGCGCCCGGCCCGGTGACGGCCTCGTCCTCACCAAGCCCCTGGGAACCGGGGTGCTCGCCACGGCGCTCAAGCAGGGCGCCCTGGAAGCCGCCCTCGAACGCTCCCTGGTGGCCTCGATGACCACGACGAACCGCCTCGCCGCCGAAGCGTGCCGCGCCTCCGGAGTGCGGGCGCTCACCGACGTGACCGGCTACGGGCTCCTCGGCCACGCGCTGGAGATGGCCGAGGCCAGCGGCGTCACCGTCGAGCTGTGGACGGGGGCGCTGCCCCTCCTTCCCGGCGCCTGGCAGGCCGCGGTCTCCGGCGCCATCCCCGCCGGCCTCGTCGCCAACCGCACCTGGGCACAGCCCCGCGTGCTCTCCAGCACCGCGCAGAGCACGGCCATGGACCTGCTCTGCGATCCACAGACCTCGGGGGGCCTCCTCGCCGCCATCCCCGCCTCCCGCGTGCCGCTCCTCCTGGAGGAGTGCCACCGGCGCGGCGTGGCTGCGGCTCACGTCGGGGAGGTCACCGGGGGCCCACCGGGCCGGGCGCGCATCCTGGCCGAAGGACCATCGAGGTGAACGCCATGAGAGCTCCCGCCATCGCCGTCGCGTCGACCCTCCTCGCTTTGTCCGCCGGCGCCGGACCGCCGGTGGTCCAGTCCCAGGCCGGGGAGGGCCGCACCGTCTCCGTCACCGTGTACACCGCGGGCCGGGCCCTGGTACGCGATGCCAGGCCCGTCACGCTGCCCGCAGGCGAGGTCGACCTCGAGTTCGCCGACATCGCCGCGGCGGTGATGCCCGAGACGGTCTCCATCCAGGGCGACGCCGTCACGGTGCTCGAGCAGAACTACGAGTACGACCTCCTCTCGCCGCAGACGCTGCTGGCGAAGTTCGTGGGCCGCGACCTGCGCCTGGTGCTGGTGGAGCCCGGCGGCCCCGACGGCGCGATGGTCCAGCGCACGGTCACCGGGCGGTTGCTCTCCATCGAGAACGGCACCGTCTGGAGGATCGGCGACGACATCGTCTCGAACCCCCCGTACCGCGAGCTCGTCTTCCCGTCGGTCCCCGCCACGCTCCGAGAGCGCCCCACCCTGGTGTGGCGCCTCGACAGCGGCCGCGCCGGGCAGCGGCGCCTGGAAGCGACATACCTCACCGCCCGCATGGGGTGGCAGGCCGACTACGTGCTGACCCTCGACGCGCCAGGCACGGAGGGACGGCTGCTGGGATGGGTCACCCTCTCCAACGAGTCGGGTACCACCTACCCGGATGCCCGGATCCAGCTGGTCGCCGGCAACGTCCACCTGGCGCCCGCGCCGTCCCCGCTGCGCACCGGCGCCATGAGGGTGGAGAAGGCGGCGGCGGTGGCCCAGGAAGAGGCTTTCGCCGAGTACCACCTCTACACGCTGCCGAGGCCGACGACCCTGAGGGACAAGCAGAAGAAGCAGGTCACGCTGCTCGAGGCGGACCGGGTCCACGCCGTCCGGCACTACGTGGTGTCCGCCGGCGGGTCCTGGTACCAGGCCCGGGCCGCCCAGGAACGTCAGGACGTGCGCGTGGACGTCGAGCTCGCCAACACGAAGGCCTCCGGGCTGGGCATGCCCCTCCCCGGCGGCGTCGTGCGCCTCTACCAGCTCGACTCCCGCGGAACCCCCCAGTTCATCGGCGAGGACCGCATCGCCCACACCCCCGAGGGCGAGCACGTGAGCCTCACCGTGGGCACCGCCTTCGACGTCACGGCCCAACGCCGCCAGACCGACTTCCGCTCCTTCACCTCCGCCACCGAGAGCGCATACGAGATCACGCTGCGCAACCACAAGGACGCGCCCGTCACGGTCGAGGTCCGCGAGCACCTGCCTGGCGACTGGGAGATCCTGTCGAGCTCCCTCCCCTACCGCAAGCTCTCCGCCTTCGAGGTGCAGTTCGACGTGCCCGTGAAGGCCGACGAGCAGGCGGTCCTCACCTATCGGGTCAGGGTCAGGCGGTAGCGAGCAGGGCGGCGCCGTAGAAGCCCGGATAGGCCTCCTGGCAGCGCTCGAACTCCACCGGCACGACCGCGGGTGCGTCCAGCCCCGCCTGCCTGAACGCCTCGCGCCATCCGGCCAGGGTCAGAAAGCCCGGCCGCGGGCGGATCAGCGGATCGAGGGGAGTCCGGCGGAACGACTCCAGGAGGGTGAACGGCAGCTCCACGTGCACGGCCCCTCCCTCCGACGGACGGATCAGCTCGCCGAGGACCAGGGCGCCCCCCGGCGCCAGCACCGAGGCGAGGCGCCGCAGGGCCCCGGCCACGTCCCCGGCCAGGTGAAGCGTGTTCACGGCGATCACCGCGTCGAAGCTGCCGGGGGCGACGCCCAGGGAGTCCGGCGCGTCGTTGACGTCGAAGCGGTGGCTCTCGACCTCGCACCCCGGCGGCGCCGCCGCCTGCACGGCCCGGGCTCCCCGGCGCAGGAACGCCGGCTGGAGCTCCGTGAACAGGTAGCGCCGCGGCGGACGCCCGCCGGCGCCGAGGGCCCCCAGGACCGCCTCCGCGGCGCTCCCGCCGCCCCCACCCACCTCGAGGATGGCGGCCCGCGCCGGCAGCACGCGCCCTGCGGCGAGGGCCACCAGTGCGTTGGAGACGGCGTAGTGCGGGTTGGCGTTGGAGAAGTATTCGAACCACAGGCCCATGGTGGCGGGGCCGAAGAGGATGTCCTCGCCGCGCCGCGACCCGTCGAGGACCGCGGGGAGGCCCCGGGCGGCGAGCTCGAGCACGTCGTACGCCGGCGTCACCTCGGGAGCGGCGGCGCACGCCGACTCCCGGAGCTCAGCGGCCGCCGCGCCGCCGCGGTCCGCGCTCAGGCGCCACCCCCCGGCGGTCCGCTCCGCCCGCCCGAACAGCTCCAGGGTCTCGAACAGCCACTCCAGCGCCCAGCGGCCGTCCTCCGACCAACCCCTCCGGCGCAGCAGCCGGCCGGCCCCGGGGTACTCCCCCGGCTGCAGCGAGAGAGACGCGGCGAGCTCGGCGGCCAGCGCCTCCACGAACCGGTCGAGGCGGACCGAGAGCACGTCGAACCCTTCGCCGAAGAGGCCCTCGGGGATGTCCCCGAGCAGAGGCCCCAGGCCGGCGGCTCGCCGTTCCAGCGGATCCACGCTCAGGCGGCGCTCCTCTCACCGAAGAACCGGTCCACCGCCTCCAGCACGGCTTGGGGGGTGAGCAGTCCGGAGAGCTGCCGGCGGAGGGCACGGCCGTCGGGAAGACCGTGGGTGTACCAGCCGGTGAACGTGCGCAGCTTGTGCAGCGCGGTCCTCGCGTCCTCCCTCGCCACCACCTCCTCGAAGTGGCGGCGCATGAGGGCGTGGCGGCTCTCCAGAGAGGGTTCCTCCACCGGCCGACCCGCCATCAGGCCGGCGGTCTGCGCGAAGATCCACGGGTTGGTGAGGGCGGCCCGGCCGATCATCACGCCGTCGCAACCCGTCCCGGCGAACAGCCGCAGCGCGTCCTCCGCGCTCCGCACGTCTCCGTTGCCGATGACCGGGATGCGCAACGAGGCCTTCAGCTCCGCGATGGCTCCCCAACGGGCGTTGCCCGTGAACATCTGCCGCGCGGTGCGGGGGTGGAGCGTCACAGCGTCGGCTCCCTCCTCCTCGAAGGCGCGCCCGAGCTCCAGGAAGGTGAGGGCGTCGTCGCGCATCCCCAACCGCGTCTTCACGGTGACGGGGATGCGCACGGCGCGGCGCACCGCCGCCACGATGCGGCGCGCCAGCGCGGGGTCGCCGGTGAGCGCGGCCCCGGCGCACCCTTTGAGGACCTTGTTGGCCGGGCACCCCATGTTGATGTCGCAGACGTCGGCGCCCATCCCCTCCACCATCCTCGCCGCCTCCGCCAGGCGCTGCGGCTCGGATCCATAGATCTGGATGGCGAGGGGACGCTCCTCGTCCACGAAGTGCAGCATCTTGAGCGTGCTCTCCCGGCCCCGGAGCAGCCCCTCGGCGGAGATGAACTCCATGCAGACCAGCCCGCAGCCGCCGACGCGCCGGATGAGGAGACGGAAGTCGCGATCCGTGATCCCCGCCATGGGCGCGAGGACGAGGGGCGGATCGATGGGGATGGAGCCGATGCGGAACACGGACCGAGTATACCAAGGGGCTCCCGGGCCCTCGGGCCCGGTCCGGCGGGACCTCTCAGGCACCCGGAGCGTACCCCTCGTCGGCGAGCCGCGCGAGCACCTGGGTGCCGGCGGTGATGTCGAGCTTGGCGTAGGCGTGCTTCAGGTGGTCCTTCACCGTGTACTCGCTGATCCCGAGCTCCGCCGCGATCTCCGAGCCCTTGCGCCCGCGGAGCACCAGGGCCAGCACCTCCGCCTCGCGGCGCGAGACCCTGAGGTGGCCGAGCCGGGACTGGATCTCGCCGGCATCGGGCAGGCGCACCGCGGAGAGCACCACCAGCGCGTGGCCCAGGCGCCCCGGTCCGTTCAAGGCGACGATCTCCATCTCCCAGGTCGTCCTCCCGCCGATGCGCACGCTCCTGCGCTGGAGTCGCGCGCCGCTGCTCCTCAGCGCCGCGACCTCGTCCACGACGAGCTCCCACAGGGCGCACTTCCGGCCCCCCCGGGCGGCGGCGCAGGCCGCCTGCTGGCGCAGCAGCTTCTCCCCGGTGGGGTTGATGTAGAGCGGCTCGCTCGCCGCGTCCACCAGCAGGATGGCGTCGTCGGTGACGTCGAGGATCTGGGCCAGGATCTCCAGCCGGTGCGACGAGCTCCAGTGCCCGATCACCGCCAGCAGCGCGCCCTCCACCATCGGCCGCAGGGCCTCGAGCGCCCGGGGGCTCGAGGCCGGGCCCGCGCCCGCGCCGTACAGCTCCCACCGGGCCTTGAACACGCCCTCCCGCTCCATGTCGATGACCAGCGGGGTCACCCTTCCCTCTGGTGCCTTCCCGCGCCGGTACCGCGCGGAGGCCCCGTTGGGCTCCAGCTGGACCAGGAGGGTGCACGCCGTTGCTCCGGTGGCGCGGCACAGGCCTTCCAGGATCGCCGCCACCGAGGCGTCCTCGGGGGGCGGGAGCACGCTGGCGAGGATTTCGGGCGAGCGCCACACGGGTCCAGTGTAGTGAACTGTCACGAGATTGTCACCCGTCATTCGGGAGACTCACACCGTGTTCTGCGGGTCCACGTCCACCACCCGGCGCACCTGGCGCGGCACCGGCAGCGCCAGCACCCTTCCGAGGGCGACCCGCACCGCCGCCCGCTGCGCAGCGAACAGCATGAGCTGCACGCGCCACCGCCCGCGGAGCCGGGCCAGCGGCGCCTGTGAGGGCCCGACCACCCTGACGCCGCCCGGGGCCGGATCGAGGGCCCCGCCGGCGGCCTGGGCGGCCTTCCAGGCGGCGCTCTCGTCCTCCGCCTCGAAGCGAACCAGGACCAGGCGCGACACCGGCGGGTACGAGAACGCGCGCCGGTACCGCAGCTCCTCCCGGGCGAACCCCTCGAGGTCGTGGGTCGCGGCGCAGACGATGGCGTGGTGGTCCGGGTGATAGCTCTGCAGCAGCACCCGGCCAGGCCGCTCGCCGCGGCCCGCCCGTCCCGCCGCCTGGGTGAGCAGGTGGAAGGTGCGTTCGGCGCCGCGGAAGTCCGGGAAACCGAGGAGGTTGTCGGCGTTGATCACCGCCGTGAGCGTCACGTTTGGGAAGTGGTGCCCCTTGGACACCATCTGGGTCCCCACGAGGAGGTCGGTGTCCCCGGCCGCGAAGCGCTCGAGGACGGCCAGCAGCCGCGCCGGCGAGCGCACGGCGTCGCGATCGAGCACGGCCACGCGGGCAGCTGGATGGAGCTCCTGCAGCCGGGCAGCGACCTTTTCGGTGCCGAACCCGACCTCCTCGAGGACCTCGCCGGCGCATCGCGGACACCGCTCCGGGGCCTCCCTCGCGAAGCCGCAGTAGTGGCACCGCAGCTGCCGCTCGCGGCGGTGGACCGTCAGGGGGATGGAGCAATCCCGGCAGGTCACCTGGTGCCCGCACTCCCGGCACAGGACGACGGGTGCCCACCCTCTCCGGTTCACCAGCAGGATCGCCTGCTCCCGCCGTTCGAGCGTCTCCGCGAGCGCGCTCCTCAGCGCCGCGGAGAACAGCACCGCCCCGTGCTCGCCGGGCTCCGGCGGCTCCTCCCTCAGGTCCACGACCTCGACCTCGGGCAGCCGTCCGCCGGCAACCCGCTCTGGGAGCGAGAGCACCTCGAGCCTGCCCTGCTCCGCGAGGGCGAGCGCCTCCAGCGAGGGGGTGGCGGAGGCCAGCACCACAGGGATCCCCAGGCGCTGACCCCGGACGAGCGCCAGATCCCGGGCGTGGTACCGCGGGTCCTCCTCCTGCTTGTACGACGCGTCCTGCTCCTCGTCGACGACGATGAGCCCGAGGTTGGGCAGAGGCGCCCACAGGGCCGACCGCGGGCCGGCGACCACGTCCACCTCGCCCCGGCGCGCCCTGTCCCAGGCGGCGAAGCGCTCGCCCTCGGCCATGGACGAGTGCAACACCGCCACCCGGCCGCCGAAGCGGGACCCGAGCTGACCGGCCAGCGCCGGGGTGAGGCCGATCTCGGGCACCAGGACCACCGCCCTGCGCCCCCGGTCCACCACGGACCGGGCGAGGCGCAGGTAGACCTCGGTCTTGCCCGACCCCGTGATCCCGAGCAGCAGCGCCGCCGCGAAGCCCCCCCGGACGACGGCCCCCGACAGCGCCGCGAGCGCCGCCTCCTGGTGCGGCGTCAGCGTCTCCGGGCGGGGCGGCGGCGCCAGCTCCCAGCGCCGGAGCTTCCCACGGGCGCGCTGCTGGAACCGCCGCACGACGCCCTTGCGCACCAGGGCGGCGACCACCGCGGCCGTGCACCCGCACGCCGCCAGCACCTCGCCCTCCAGGGCGGGCCCGGCGAGCTCCCGGAGTCTCGCCACCACCCGCTGCTGCGCCGGCGCGCCGGCCAGGAGCGCCTCGCGCACGTCCGCAGCCATGTCGGCCAGCGTCAGCGCGCTGACGGTACGGCCCACGCCCTCGGGCCGGCGTTCCCGCACCCGCAGGGCGTTGCGCTCGCCGAGCGTGGCCAGGAGGCCCTCCAGCTCGCCGGGCGGCCACCCCTCGGACACCAGCCGGGCACGCGTCAACCGCCTCGCCTCCAGCAGCCGTTCCAGCAGGCGCCTCTCGGGACCGGAGGCGCCGGCCAGGAGCTCGCGGGCCCGGGGCCCGGCCTCCACCATGGGCGGCGGGAGGCGCAGCAGCGAGCCGGGCACGGCGCTGCGCACGACGAGGCCGATGGGGACCGCGTAGTACTCCGAGGCGAAGGCGACCAGCTCGAGGAGCTCCGCCGGCACGAGGGGTGCGGCGTCGAGCACCTCCAGCAGCGGCAGCACCCGGGCCGGGTCGCAGCCGGGATCCTCGCCGGTGGACACCACCACCCCCACCCTGGGTGCGCCCCGCAACCGGGCGCGGGCGCGAACGCCGGGAACCGCGAGCGCCCGCATTTCGGGCGGGACGCTGTAGGTCAGCGCCTCGGGAACGGCGGAGGGAAAGGCCACGCGGGCGTACACCGGCGCCGATGATACACTCCGGCGCCATGGCCACCACCGACCGGGAACGGCGCTGGCACGTGGTCCTCGATCGGCTGCGCCGCGGGCCGGCGCCGCGGGGCGCGACGTTCGACCTCTGCCGCCGCCTCCTGGACGCTGCTCCGCCCGGCCCCGAGTCCGTGCAGGCGGTGCGGATGCTCCTGGAGGGCGCCATGGCCGACGCCGCCACCGACTCCGGCGACGCCCAGGAGGTCATGGCGATCCTCAAGGCCGCGGACGGGGGCCTGCTGGACCTCGAAGCCCTGCTCGACCACCCCTGAGCGTACGGTCGTCCCGGCACTGTCACAGATTGTCGCCATCGTCACAGAAGTGTATAGTGCTTACATGCGACGCTCATCCTTCCGCATCGAGGAGATCACACAGGTTGCGCTGGAGCTGGCGGAGAAGAAGGGCGTCGGCGGTGTGACCACCGCGGCGCTGGCCCGCGAGCTCGGCTTCACCGAGGCCGCCCTCTACCGCCACTTCCCCGGCAAGAGCGCGATCCTCGCCGCGGCGCTGCACCACCTGGGGGAGCACGTGCTGGCCACCATGCTCCTGGAGCTCAACCCCGACGACCCGCAGTCGCGGCCGGAGGCGCGCCGGCAGCTCGACCGCCACATCCAGCGCTTCGCCGTGGGCGGGGGCCTTCTCCTGCAGTTCCTGCTCCACGCGGTCACCTCGCGGGGGCAGGACCTGCAGAAGGCGGGAAACGGTTTCCTCGTCGAGTACCTCAACCGCATGGAGCGTCACTTCACGGCGCTGCAGGGCCGCGAGCTCGCCAGCACCGAGCTTCCTCCCAGCGAGCTGGGCCGCGTGTGGCTGTGCCAGCTCCTGGGCGGCTTCGTGCGTGCGCGGCTCACCGCGGAGGCCTGGGACCCGGTGGACCAGCCCGGCTACCAGGCGTTCATCCACCAGCTCACCGCGCCGGCCGAGGTCGGCGTCTGAGCTCTTCCGGACGGCCGGCCCCGGCCCGCAGGACCCCGGGGATCAGGACGCCGAGCGATCCACCCAGGTCTGCAGGATGTTCAGGGAGACCTCGCAGGCCTTCGCCATCCACTCCTGCGACACCCACTCCTGAACCGAGTGGAAGCTCTGTCCCCCGGCCCACACGTTGGGCGTCGGCAGTCCCATGAAGGAGAGGCGGGCGCCGTCGGTGCCGCCCCGGATCGCCTTCCGCACCGGCTCGATGCCCATGCGGCGCGCGGCCTCGAACGCCACGTCGAGCACCTGGGGGTCCTCGGCGATCTTGTACGCCATGTTGCGGTAGGACTCCCGGATCTCGACGTTGATCCTGGCGCCGGGGAACAGCGTCCGGACCTCGGAGACGACACCCTCCAGCGAGCCCTCGCGCTGGTGGAGCTCGTCCTCGGTGAACGCGCGGACGAGCAACTTGGCCTCCGCTTTCGAGACGTCCCCCCGCACGTCGTAGGGGTGCAGGTAGGGCTGGCGGTCCTCGGTGGTCTCGGGCAGAAATTCCACGGGCAGCCGCTCGATCACCGCGGCCAGGGCGCGAACGGCGTTGACCAGCCGATTCTTGGCGTAGCCGGGGTGGACGTCGTACCCCTCCACCGTGACCACGGCGGTGTCCGCGCAGAACGTCTCGTCCTCGATCTCGCCCAGGTCCGAGCCGTCGAGAGTGTAGGCGTAGCGGGCGCCGAAGCCCGGGACGTCGAAGTGCTCCGTGCCGCGGCCCACCTCCTCGTCGGGGGTGAAGGCGATCTTCACCTCCCCGTGGAGGAACTCCGGATGGGCGCGCATCCAAGCCACGGTGGAGACGATCTCGGCCACGCCGGCCTTGTCGTCGGCACCCAGGAGGGTGGTTCCGTCGGAGGTGACGAGGGTGTGCCCGTGGCACTTCGCCAGGTTCGGGTTGTCCACCGCCGTGATCACCTGGGCGGGGTCGCCGGGAAGGTGGATGTCGCCCCCCGCGTAGGCCCCGATGACCTGCGGCGTCACGCCGCCGCCCGGCGTGGAGAAGTACGTGTCCACGTGGGCGATGAGGCCCACGACGGGCACCTTCCCGGCCGCAGGGTGGCCGGGGGGGAGGTTCGCCGGCACGGTGGCGTACACGTACCCCCACTCGTCCATGCGGGCGTCCTCGCAGCCGAGCGCCGCGAGCTCGTCCACCAGCAGGCGCGAGAGGTCCTTCTGCTTCTCCGTCGAGGGACTCGAGGTGGACTCCTCGTCGGATTGCGTGTCCACCTTCACGTACCGCAGGAACCTCTCGAGGAGCTCGCGCTTCTCGGTCTCGTTCAGGGTGATCGCCGTCATCGTGCACCTCCCGGCCTCAAGCTGGCGTGCGCCAGTCTAATCGCTCCCCCGCCCCGAGCCAAGACACGGAGCAGACGGAGGCGCCCGCGGCGTGAATGACGTGAAAACGCTTGACGATGCCCGGGCGTACGACTACCATCATGTGAATTTGGGCACGAGGGGGGAGCATGAGCGCCCAGTATGTCCCTGTTCTTGTAGCGTTTGCGTTTGCCGGTCTGGTGGCCGTCTCGGTGGTGGGGCTGTCGGCCCTGGTCGGCCGGGGGCTTCTGAAGCCGGCGCGCAAGACCGAAACCTTCGAGAGCGGCATGCCGCTCCTCGACACGTCACGCAAGCGGGTCTCGGTCCGCTTCTTCGTCGTGGCGATGGTGTTCATCATCTTCGACGTCGAGGTCGCGTTCCTGTTCCCGTGGGCGCTGTCCGCGCGGGAGCTCATCGCCGAGGGCAACCCGCTGGTGCTGCTCGACGGCCTCATCTTCCTCGTCCTCCTCGCCATCGGATACGTGTACCTGTGGCGCGAGGGGGCGTTCGACTGGTCGCGGCGCGGGAGCGAGCAGTGAGCACGAGCCCGATCACACCCCTTCCCCCGGAGCAGATGCAGCACGTCACCTTCGACGCCGACCTCGAGGCCGGCGTCACCGCCCTCCTCCGGCGCTACCCCTCCCCCCGGGCCGCGCTGATCCCCGCCCTGTGGATGTGCCAGCAGCGCTTCGGCTGGATCTCCCCCGGCGTGATGCGGGCCGTCGCCGAGCGTCTCGGCGAGAGCCCTGCGTTCGTGGAGGGGGTCGTCACCTTCTACACCATGTTCTACACGACCCCTCCGGCCCGCTACGTGCTGCAGGTGTGCACGACCCTGTCCTGCGCGGCGTGCGGCGGCCGTGAGCTGGTCGAGCACCTCAAGGATCGGCTGGGCATCTCCTTCGGCGAGAGGACGGCCGACGGCGTGTTCCAGCTCGTCGGCGTCCAGTGCCTGGGCGCCTGCGGATCGGCGCCGGTGATCCAGATCAACGACGACTACTACGAAAACCTCACCACCGAGAAGCTGGACACCGTTCTGGCGGACCTGAGGGGAAAGGTGTGAGCATGGAGCCGGTGCTGTTGCGCGCCCGGGGTGTGCCCGACTCCCGGTCGATCGAGACGTACGTGGGGGCCGGCGGGTACCAGGGACTGAAGAAGACCCTGGGCATGGAGCGGGACGCCGTCATCAAAGAGGTCCTCGACTCCGAGCTCCGCGGTCGCGGCGGGGCGGGGTTCCCCACCGGCCGCAAGTGGAGCTTCGTGCCCAAGGACCACCCCGGCCCGCGCTACCTGATCTGCAACGCGGACGAGTCCGAGCCGGGGACGTTCAAGGACCGCGAGATCATCGAGCACGACCCCCACCAGGTCATCGAGGGGATCGCCATCGCCGCCTACGCGATCCGCTGCAACACCGCCTACATCTACATCCGCGGCGAGTTCGTGCGCTGGGCCCGCATCCTCGAGGAGGCCATCGCCGAGGCCCGCCAGCGCGGCTTTCTGGGCACCGACATCCTGGGCTCGGGGTACCACCTCGACATCTGGGTCCACCGCGGCGCCGGCGCCTACATCTGCGGCGAGGAGACCGCGCTCATCGAATCCCTCGAGGGAAAGCGCGGCATGCCCAGGCTCAAGCCGCCGTTCCCCGCCATCGTCGGCGTGTTCGGCAAGCCCACCGTGGTCAACAACGTCGAGACCCTCGCCTGCCTGCCCCACATCATGACCCGGGGCGCGCAGTGGTTCGCGTCCATCGGCCGCCCCCGCAACACCGGGCCCAAGCTGTTCTGCGTGTCCGGCCACGTCAACCGCCCGGGCGTGGTGGAGCTCCCCCTGGGCGTCACCTTCCGCGAGATCATCGAGGAGCACTGCGGCGGCGTCCGCGGGGGCCGCAGGCTCAAGGCGTTC
The DNA here is from genome assembly GCA_963751245.1 of uncultured Acidobacteriota bacterium. Lineage (GTDB taxonomy): Bacteria > Acidobacteriota > Thermoanaerobaculia > Thermoanaerobaculales > Thermoanaerobaculaceae > CAVVTR01. Next base: position 248,366 of record CAVVTR010000008.1, read on the forward strand.
TTCCCCGGCGGCTCCTCGGCCCCGGTGCTCACCGCCGCGGAGGTCGACACGCCCGCCGACTTCGACGCGTGTGCCTCGGCCGGCACCATGCTGGGGTCCGGCGGCGTCATCGTCCTCGACGAGGACGTGGACATGGTGGAGGTGGCGGCCAACCTGGCCCACTTCTACGCCCACGAGTCCTGCGGCCAGTGCACCCCCTGCCGCGAGGGCTCCGACTGGACCGTCGACGTGCTGGAGCGCATCCTCGACGGGCACGGCCTCGACCAGGATCCCGAGACCCTGCTGCGCATCTGCCGGTTCGCCTCCGCCGGCATGACCATCTGCCCGCTCGGAGATGCGTTCTCGCTGCCCATCTCAAGCCTCGTGAACAAGTTCCGAGACGAGTTCGAGGCCCGCATCCGCTCGGCCACGGCCCGCCCCCCGAGAAAGCTCCCGGTGTTGCCGTTCCGCGGCCGCGGCACCGGCTTCGGGAGCTAGGAGGACACCGCATGCCCAAGCTCACCATCGACGGCCGGGAGGTCGAGGTGCCCCAGGGCACCAACCTCATCGAGGCCGCCCGCCTCGCCGGGGTCGACATCCCCTACTTCTGCTACCACCCCTACCTCTCCGTGGTAGGCCAGTGCCGCATCTGCATGGTGGAGATCGAGGGCCAGCCCCGCCTCTCCATCGGGTGTGCGACCCCGGCCGCCGACGGCATGGTGGTGCGCTCGGCGACCTCCGATCGCGTGCGCGAGGCCCGCTCCGCGGTGATGGAGTTCCTCCTCGCCAACCATCCGCTGGACTGCCCGGTCTGCGACCAGGCCGGTGAGTGCCTCCTCCAGGACCACTCCGTGGACGAGGGCACCGACCACACCCACATGGTGGAGACGCGGAGGACGTTCCCCGGCTACGAGCGCCGGATCATCGGCCCCCACGTGATGCAGAACCAGAACCGCTGCATCCACTGCTCGCGGTGCATCCGGGTCACCCGCGAGATCTCCGGGACCGCCGCGCTGACCTTCAAATCGCGGGGCAACTCCACCTACATCGACACCTTCGACGGGGAGCCCTTCGACGATCCGTTCTCCGCCTGCGCCGCCGACGTCTGCCCGGTGGGCGCGCTCACCGTGCGCGAGTTCCGGTTCCGCAAGCGGGCGTGGAAGCTGCGATCCACCCCGTCGGTGTGCCCCGGCTGCTCCATCGGCTGCAACCTCTTCATCGACCACCACGAGCGCGTGGTGTACCGCTTCCGCCCCCGCGAGAACGCCGCCGTCAACGCCACCTGGCTGTGCGACCACGGCCGCTTCCTCGCCGATTCCCTCAACGGCCAGGCGGTTCTCCATCCGCGGCGCAGGAGCGGCGGCGCCGTGACCGGTGCCTCGTGGAGCGAGGTGCTGCCGGCGCTGGCCCGGGAGATCGCGGAGGCCGCGACCATCCGCGTGGTGGCCTCCCCCGCCATGACCAACGAGGCGCTGTTCCTCGTCCGCGAGCTCTTCGGCGTCCACCGCAAGGCCGACATCGTGGTGCCCGTGCTGCGCGGCGAGCCGAGGCGTATGCGCGACGGCCGCGGCGGGTGGGCCGAGTCCACCGACGCCCACCCCAACAGCCGCGGCGCCCGGGCACTCGGTCTCGCCACCGTCGACGAGGAGGGCCTCGGCCGCTTCCTCTACGGCGCGGCGGAACTCACGGTGGTGCTCGACCCCGCTTCGCACCCCTTCCTCGCCTCCGCGGAGGCCCTCCAGCTCCTGAGGGTCGGCGCGTCGGCGGTGGCGGCGCGGGCGGAACACCCCCTCGCGGGTGTGGCCGGGACCGTGCTCCCGCTGGCCTCACTGGCCAGCGAGGAGGGGACCTTCACGTCGTCGACGGGGCTCACCCAGCGCGTGGCGCCGGCGTTCGCCCCCTCCGGCGACGCCGCGCCGATGTGGCGCATCCTCACCTCGCTGGCGCGGGCGCTGGGCATCGGCGCCCTCGGCTTCGACTCCCCCGCGGAGGTGTTCGCCGCCATGGCCGCGGCCTGCCCCGCCTTCGAGAACCTGAGCTGGGACGCCCTCGCCGCCGACGGCGGCGCTGGCGCCGAGGAGCGCGAGCATGTGGGTTGAACTGACCGTCACGGTCGTCAAGCTGCTCGTCGTGGCCGTCGCCCTCCTCACCGCGGTGCCGGTGATGGTCTGGGTCGAGCGGCGCGGCGCAGCCTTCATCCAGGACCGTCTCGGCCCCAACCGCGTCGGCCCTCTGGGCCTCCTGCAGCCCATCGTCGACGCCGTCAAGCTCTTCTTCAAGGAGGACGTGACGCCGGCGCGGGCCAACAAGGGGCTCTACTATCTCGCGCCGATGATCTCCCTGGGCATCGCCCTCGTGACCTTCGTTGTCATCCCATTCAGCGCCCCCGTGGACCTGACGATCCTCGGCGCCCCGTTCCACGGCCTCCTCGTCGCCTCCCAGCTCAACGTCGGCGTGCTCTACCTGCTGGCGCTTTCGTCCATGGGGGTGTACGGCATCGTGCTGGCGGGGTGGTCCTCCAACAACAAGTACTCGCTGCTCGGGGGCCTGCGCTCCTCGGCCCAGATGATCTCCTACGAGCTCGCCATGACCATGGCGGTGCTCGGCGTTCTCATGGCCACCGGCTCGCTCCGTCTCGACCGGGTCGTTGAGTTCCAGGCGCAGCACCTGTGGAACGTGGTGCCTCAGATCCTCGGCTGCACCGTGTTCATGATCGCGGCGTTCGCCGAGACCAACCGGCTCCCCTTCGACCTCGCCGAGGCGGAGACGGAGCTCGTCGCCGGCTACCACGTGGAGTACTCGTCGATGAAGTTCGCCGCGTTCTTCATGAGCGAATACATCAACATGGTGGTGATCTCGGCCCTGGCGGTGACCCTCTTCTTCGGCGGCTGGAGCTTCCCCGGAATGGGCCGGCTCTCCGGGTGGACCCTGCTGATCCTCTCGGTGGCCGCGATGACCGTGAAGATCGCACTGATGTGCTGGCTGTTCGTGTGGGTGCGCTGGTCGCTGCCGCGCTTCCGCTACGACCAGCTCATGCAGCTGGGCTGGAAGGGGCTGCTGCCCCTCGCAACGCTGAACATCGTCTGGGTCGGCGTCGCCATGGGCCTCGGCTGGATCTAGGAGGAGGTGAGATGGAAACCGTTGTGTTCTACGCGACGGCCGTGATCGCGCTCGCCTCGGCGCTCGTGGCCGTCTCCCACCGCAACCCGGTGGTCAACGTGCTCTCCCTGGTGGTCACCTTCTTCTGCATCGCCGTGAACTTCGCGCTCCTCGGCGCGGCCTTCCTCGCCGCGGCCCAGGTGCTGGTCTACGCCGGCGCCATCCTGGTGCTGTTCCTGTTCGTGGTGATGCTGCTCAACGCCCCGGAGCTTCCCCCCGCCAGCGAACCGCGCCCGTTCCAGCGGGGCGCCGGCCTGCTCCTCGCCGTCCTGACGGGCCTCGGCGCGCTGGCCGTCGCCGCCACCATCCACTCCGCGGCGCCGTCGCCGGCCATGCCCTCCAGCGTGCAGGACATCGGCCGCGCCCTGATCGGGCCCTACCTGTTCGCGTTCGAGCTGGTCTCGGTCCTGCTGCTGGCCGCCCTGGTGGGCGCCCTGGTGCTGGTGAAGAGGAAGCACTGACATGACGATACCGACCACGTACTTCGTCGTCCTGAGCGCCCTGCTCTTCGCCGTCGGCGCCGCCGGTGTGCTGCTGCGCCGCAGCGGCATCTCGACCCTGCTGGGCATCGAGATCATGCTCAACGCCGTCAACCTGGCCTTCGTGGCCTTCGCGCGCCAGTGGGGCAACCTGGACGGCCAGGTTTTCGTCTTCTTCGTCATGGCGGTGGCGGCGGCCGAGGTCGCCGTCGGCCTGGCGATCCTCGTGGCCATCTTCCGCCGGCAGCAGTCCATCGACGTGGACCGGCTCAACGTGATGCGCTGGTAGGAGGTGGCCATGCTCTCACTCCTCTGGCTCGTTCCCGTTCTCCCCCTGGTTGGCACCGTCCTGCTCCTCGCCGGAGCTCTCCGCGCCAGCCACAGGACCGCCAGCATCATCGGGCTCGGCTCCACCGGCGCCTCCCTGCTCCTCTCCCTGACCATCCTGGCGGAGTACGTGAGCGCCGGCCACCACGGCGGCTTCACCCTCCACCTGTTCCGCTGGATCGCCGCGGGGAACATCACCGTCGAGGCCGCGCTGCGGCTCGACAACCTCTCGGCCGTGATGCTGTTCTTCGTCACCTTCGTGGGCTTTCTGATTCACATCTACTCCGTGGGGTACATGCACGAGGAGGGCGACCGGGCGTACTCCCGCTACTTCGCCTACCTGAACCTGTTCATGTTCGCCATGCTCACGCTGGTCCTCGGCGCCAACCTGCTGGTGCTGTTCGTGGGCTGGGAGGGCGTGGGGCTGTGCTCGTACCTGCTCATCGGGTTCTACTTCGAGAAGGACTGGTGCGCCGCCGCGGGCAAGAAGGCGTTCATCGTCAATCGCATCGGCGACTTCGGCTTCCTCCTCGCCATCTTCCTGGTCGTGAAGGTGTTCGGCACGGTGGACTTCGCCGCCATGCAGGGCGCCATCACCGCCGACCCGGCCCGCTACGTGGCCTACGCCACCCCCATCGCGCTGCTCCTGTTCGTGGGCGCGGTGGGCAAGTCGGCGCAGCTTCCGCTGTACGTCTGGCTGCCCGACGCCATGGCGGGCCCCACGCCGGTGTCCGCCCTCATCCACGCGGCCACCATGGTGACCGCCGGCGTGTACATGGTGGCGCGCACCAACTTCATCTACGCCCTCGCTCCCACGGCGCTCCTCGTGGTGGCGGTGGTCGGCGGGTGCACCGCGCTGTTCGCCGCGATCATCGGAGTGGCCCAGAACGACATCAAGAAGGTCCTGGCATACTCCACGGTGTCCCAGCTCGGCTACATGTTCCTGGGCGCCGGCGCCGGCGCGTTCGCTGCGGGCATCTTCCACGTCTTCACCCACGCCTTCTTCAAGGCCTGCCTGTTCCTCGGCTCGGGCTCGGTGATCCACGCCATGGGCGGCGAGCAGGACATGCGGAGGATGGGCGGGCTGAAGAAGCAGATGCCTGTCACCTACTGGACGTTCCTCGCCGCCACCCTGGCGCTGTCCGGCATCCCGGTGTTCGCGGGGTTCTTCTCCAAGGACGAGATCCTCGGGCGCGTGTTCGCCGCCGGAAAGGGCGACCTGGGCGGCTTCGGAAGCGTCTACATGGTGCTCTGGGCCCTCGGCGTCGCCGCCGCCTTTCTCACCGCCTTCTACATGTTCCGCGCCGTCTACATGACGTTCCACGGTTCCTTCCGCGGCACGCACGAGCAGGAGCACCACCTCCACGAGTCCCCCGGGGTCATGACCTGGCCGCTGCGCATCCTCGGCGTCGGCTCCATCGCCGCCGGGTTCCTCGGCATCTCCAGGGTGTTCACCTTCGGCCACAGCATCAACCTGTTCGAGCACTTCCTCGAGCCCGTGGCGCCCACCCTGGGCGGCGAGCACGCGCCGTCGCTGGGGGTCGAGTGGATCCTGGTGGGCATCTCGGTGGCGGTGGCCGTGGCCGGCTTCATGGTCGCCCGGCGCTTCTACTTCGGCGCCGGCGCCTTCGCGCGACCGCGGCGCATCGCGGAGGCCTGGCCCGCCGCCTACCGGCTGGTGGCCAACAAGTTCTACGTGGACGAGCTCTACGACCGGGTGGTGGTGCGGCCGCTGCGCGCGGTGGCCCGGTTCTCGTGGAAGGGAGTGGACACCGTCGCCATCGACGGCACGCTCAACGCGTCCGCGTTCTTCACCGAGATCACCGGCGACCTGCTCCGGTTCGTGCAGACCGGCAACATCCGCAACTACGCTCTGATGATCCTGGCGGGCGCGCTGGCGGCAGCCGCGTGGCTGCTCTACTAGGGGGTGGGACCGTGCTCAACCAAGATGCCCTGCTCTCCACGCTGATCTTCACTCCCGGGCTCGTCGGGCTCGCGCTGCTCCTCTTCGTACCGGGGAGCGCGGTCCGGGTCCACCGCTGGGCCTCCATGCTCGCCTCGCTGGCGACGTTCGGCCTGGCGCTGGCGGCGTGGTCCCGCTTCGACGCCGCCGTGCCCTCGTTCCAGCTCGCCGAGGTGCACCGCTGGATCCCCCAGCTCGGCATCACCTACCGCCTCGGCATGGACGGGATCTCACTCCTGCTCGTGCTCCTCACCGCGCTGCTGCAGCCCATCGTGCTGCTCTCGTCGTGGTCCTCGATCAACGACAAGGTCAAGGGATACGTGGCCTCGATGCTGCTGCTCGAGACCGGCATCCTGGGCGCCTTCCTCGCCACCGACCTTTTCCTGTTCTACGTCTTCTGGGAGCTCATGCTCATCCCGATGTACTTCATCATCGGGGTGTGGGGCGGCGAGCGGCGCGTCTACGCCGCCGTCAAGTTCGTGCTCTTCACGCTGGCCGGGTCGTTGCTCATGCTGGTCGGCATCCTCTACCTGGGCTGGCTGCACCTCACCCAGCTCGGCGCCTGGTCCTTCGACTACGCCGCCATCCGTGACCTCACCATCCCCATGGGCGCCGGCTTCTGGCACAGCCCGCAGATGCTCCTGTTCGCGGCCTTCGCGCTGGCCTTCGGCATCAAGGTCCCGATCTGGCCCCTGCACACCTGGCTGCCCGACGCCCACGTGGAGGCGCCCACGGGGGGCTCCATCATCCTGGCCGGCGTCCTGCTCAAGCTCGGCACCTACGGGCTCCTGCGCTTCAACCGCGTCCTCTTCCCGGAGGCCTGGCAGCGCGCCACCCCCCTCTTCCTCGTCCTCGCCGTCATCGCCATCATCTACGGCGCGCTGGTGGCATGGGCCCAGAAGGACATGAAGAAGCTCGTCGCCTACTCGTCCGTGTCCCACATGGGGCTCATCGTGCTGGGGCTGTTCGCCGGCACCATGGCCTCGACCCAGGGTGCCCTCGTCCAGATGGTCAACCACGGACTCTCCACCGGCGCCCTCTTCCTCCTCGTCGGGGTCATCTACAACCGGCGCCACACCCGCCTCATCGAGGATTTCGGCGGGCTGGCCAAGGTCATGCCCCTGTACACCGGGGCGTTCCTCATCGCCACGCTGGCCTCCATCGGGCTTCCGGGCCTCAACGGCTTCGTCGGTGAGTTTCTCATCCTCGCCGGCTCCTGGGCCCGCCACCCCGTGGTGGTGGCCCTGGCCGCCACGGGCATCGTCCTCGGGGCCGTCTACATGCTGTCCCTGGTCCAGCGCGTCTTCTGGAACCCTCTGGTCCACGACGAGAACCGCGGCCTCGCCGACCTCACCTGGCGGGAGGTCGTCTCCTTCGCGCCCCTCGCCGTCATGATGTTCTGGATCGGCGTCTACCCGTCCACCTTCCTGAGGCTGTCCGAGGCGGCGGTTCGTCACCTCATCGGAGGTTGATCGTGAATCTCACCGATCTCGCCACCGTTCTTCCCGAGCTGCTCCTCGTCCTCGTCGGGGGGCTCCTCGTCCTCGCCGACGCCTTCACCCCCGCCCTGCGTCCCCGCTTCGGCGTGCTGGCAGCGCTGGGCGCCGCCGCGGCGCTGGCCCTGCGCTGGATCGAACCGCTGGCGGGGCCGGTGTGGTCGTCGGCCCTCGTGGTCGACTCCCTGGGGCGCTTCGTTGACTCCTACCTGCTGGTGGCGCTGCTCCTGGTGGTGTTCATGGCGGACCCGTACCTGGCCCGCACCAAGGCGCGCTATGGAGAGTTCTACGGCCTCATGCTGTGGGCCACCGTCGGGGCCATGGTGATGGCCAAGGCCGACCACCTCCTCCTCGTGTTCGTGGGTCTCGAGCTGCTCTCCATGTCGCTGTACGTCCTCAACGCCTTCCACAAGGACAGCGGCGTGTCCCTGGAGGCCGGCTGGAAGTACCTCGTCGCGGGCGGCTTCTCGGCCTCTCTCCTGCTCTTCGGCATCGCCCTGCTGTACGGCGCCAGCGGCACCCTCTCCCTCGCCGGGCTCCTCGCCTTCGCGACCGAGCAGGGCGCGGTCGCCTCCCCCCTCGTGCTGGCCGGTCTGGCCCTCGTCTTCGCCGGCCTCGCTTTCAAGCTGGCGTTGGTACCGTTCCACGCCTGGGCGCCGGACGTGTACCAGGGCTCGCCGACGCCGGTGACGGCGTTCCTCTCCGTCGCCCCCAAGGGCGCGGCCCTCGTGGTCCTGGCCCGGGTCGCCCTGGCCCTGGCGCCGGCCACGGTCACCGGCGGGCGCTGGGTCGCGCTGCTGGCCACCGTCGCCGTCGCCTCGATGACCCTGGGCAACCTGGTTGCCATTGCCCAGCGCGACATCAAGCGGATGCTCGCCTACTCGGGCATCGCGCACATGGGCTACGCCATGGTCGGGATCGTGGCCCTCGGGGCCGAGGGCATCTCCGGCATGCTGGTCTACATGGCCGCGTACACGCTCATGAACATCGCCGCCTTCGCCGTGGTCTCGGCGTTCTCCGAGAACGAGGAGGAGCCCCACCTGATCACCGACCTGGCCGGTGCGGGCTGGAAACGCCCGTTCCTGTCCTTCGTGCTCACGGTGGCGATGTTCTCCCTGGCCGGGATTCCTCCGTCGGTGGGTTTCGTTGGCAAGTTCATGGTGTTCCGGGCAGCCGTCAACGACCACATGGTCTGGCTCGCCGTGGTGGGCGTCCTGAACAGCCTCGTCTCAGTTTTCTACTATCTCCGTGTGGTATTCTACCTGTACATGAAGCCGCTGCCCAAGCGTGTTCCCCACTTCACAGAACCCTGGCCGGTGCGCCTCGTGGCCGGCGCGGCGGCGGTGGGGGTGGTCGGCCTCGGCCTCCTCCCCGCGTGGGTGGTGGACGCGGCTCAGACGGCGGCTCGTACACTGCTGAGGTGAGAGATGGCGTTCAAGCGGTACATCCCGGTGGAAAGCATCTCGGAGCTCACCATCAACCGGCTCTCGGTCTACCTCCGCTGTCTCCAGCAGCTGGAGGAAGAGGGCGAAATGACGGTCTCCTCGCAGGAGCTGGCGGACCGGTTCCATCTCAACTCCGCCCAGATCCGGAAGGACCTCGCCTACTTCGGGGAGTTCGGGATCCGCGGCGTGGGCTACAACGTCGCGCAGCTCCGGGAGCACCTCGTCAACATCCTGGGGCTCAACGACGAGCGCCGCGTCCTCGTAGTCGGCGCCGGCAACCTGGGCATCGCCCTCTCCCACTACTCCGGGTTCAACACGGGCGGCTTCCGCATCGTCGCCATCCTGGACTCGGACGACCAGAAGGTGGGTAAGAAAGTCCCCGGCGGGCTCGTCGTCGAGCCCGTGGCCGAGCTGGCCAGGATCGTGAACGAGCGGAAGGTGCACATCGCCATCATCACGGTGCCCGCCGCGGCGGCGCAGCACGTCTTCGACGACCTCGTCGGGGCCGGCGTCCAGGCCGTCCTCAACTTCGCGCCGGCGCAGCTCAAGGAACACGCCGACGTGAAGCTGAAGCACGTCGACCTGAAGATCAACCTCGAGCTGCTGTCGTTCTTCCTGACCCACGCCGCCCGCATGGCGTCGATCTAGCGACGAGGCCTGCGGCGGTCTCCGCGGCTCTCACCCCCAGCCCGGCCCGCCGCGCGGCGGCTGCTCCTGGAGGATGTCCCAGGCCCGGCCCGGCGGGCGGGCGTGGGGCAGCCAAGCTGTCACTTCCCAGCCGGCCGCGGAGCCGGCGTGGCCTCCTCGTGGGTCTTCTGGAGGAGCTCGCGGACGCGGTGCTGCATCCGATCCTGCCTTCCCTGCAGCAGGGCCAGCTCCGCCCGTGCCGCCTCCACGAGCTTGAGCTCCCCGGCCTCGGCTTCGGGGAGGTTCTGGTCCTCCTGGATCCTCGCGAGCTTGGCGTCCAGGCTGGCCAGCTGCGCCTGGAGGAACTGCCGGCTGGCCTCGTCACGCACCTGCTTGAGCTGGGCCGCCAGGTCGTCCCTGGCCCGCGCCAGCTCGAGGGCCAGGAGCCTCGAGTCCTCCTGGTGGCGCTGCTCGCTGAGCAGCCGGCCGATCTCCTGCCGGATCCACCGGTAGTGCGTCCAGTCGACGCCGAGGCTCCGCGCCGCCTCGCGCTCCGCAGCAGAGAAGTCGCTGATGCTCTTCAGGACGTCCGCCGAGGCCCCCCCCGAGAGCAGCCGGTCCAGCTCCTCCTCCTGCCGCTGCAGGGCCCGGTTCCGGACCGCCAGGTAGACCTGCACGTCATGCTCGGTCAGCCGGAGGGGGCCTACGGAGCGGGTCGGCGCGGTCTGGGGCGACGGCGACGCCGGCGGCGCAGGCCCCCGGCTGCACGCCACCGCCAGCAGCATCAGCTGCACCGCGGCGGCGGCGCGAACGGCACGGCTTCCCATGACGTGGGAGCGTACCATCTTCCGCGGCCACCGCAACTCGCGCTAGAGTAGGCACTGATGACGCTCCCCTCCCGCATCGGAAAGTACGAGATCGTCGAGCAGATCGGCGTCGGGGGGTTCGGCGTCGTGTACAAGGCCCGCGACCCCTACCTCGAGCGCTGGGTCGCCCTGAAGACCTGCAGCGCCAGCGGCGAGGAGGCCACCCAGCGGTTCTTCCGCGAAGCCAGGCTGGCCGGCGCCCTGCAGCATCCCAACATCACCCTCATCTATGACTTCGGCGTGGAGGAGAACACCCCCTACTTCGTGCAGGAGTACCTCACCGGCACCGATCTCGATGCGCTCCTCAAGCGCGGGCGCCCCACGCTGCGCGGCGCCTTGGCGATTCTGGCCCAGATCTGCGCGGGGCTGGAGTGCGCGCACACCCGGGGCATCGTCCACCGGGACATCAAGCCCGCGAACATCCGCATCCTCCCCGACGGCACCGTGAAGATCATGGACTTCGGCATCGCCAAGTCGATGCAGACGGACAACGGGCTCACCCAGACCGGCACCGCGCTCGGTACGGCCGGGTACCTGGCCCCCGAGCAGGTCTCGGGCGGCAGCGTCGACGCCAGGACCGACCTCTTCTCCCTCGGCGTCATCGCCTACGAGCTCATCACCGGCACGCGGCCGTTCACGGGGCCGAGCCTGTCCAACGTGCTGTACAAGATCGCCCACGACGCGCCGGTCTCGCCACGCCGGGTCAACCCCCGCTGCCCGCAGCGGCTGGACACGGCCGTCCTCACGGCCCTCGCCAAGGAGCCTGCGGACCGCTTCGACAGCGTCCGCGAGTTCGCCTGGCAGCTCGAAGAGGCCCAGGCCGACCTGGGAGACACCGCGGGCTCACGGCTGGAAAGCACCATCGCCGTGGTGCGGAGCGAGCTCGAGGAGCTCCAGGCCCGCCCGGCCGCCGCCGGCCCCCGGTCCGGAGCCATCGAGGACACGCCCCTCGACCGGCTCCCGGCGGACGAGGCGCCGGCCGCGCCGCGTCGCTCACCGCTGCGGCGGGTGGCCCTCGCCCTGGCGGTGCTGGCGGCGGGGGCGCTCCTCTACGCGGGACTGGGCGCTCGCCTCGGCCTGCCCGGCGCACCACGGGACACCGGCCTTGCCGCCCTCCTCGCCGCCCGCCCCACTCCGACCCCGACCCCTCCTGCACCGACACCCCTCCCCACTCCGGTCCCCACGCCCGAGCCCACCGCCGTGCCGACGCCCGTGCCCGTGACGGTCTCGCTCTTCGTGGATCCCCCCTCCGTCGTCGAGGTCGACGGCCGGTCGCTGGGAAAGATCGCCTCCACCTCCGTCACGCTGCCCGCCGGGAACCACGAGTTCGTGCAACGGGTGCCAGGCTACGCCGAGCGCACCCGGACAGTCATGGTGGCCCCCGGCGGCGGCAGGATCGCCCTGCGCCTGCCGCCGTTCGGTTACGTCTCCGTCATCAACGACTTCGGGGTGCCCCTCAAGGGTGCCCGCGTGTTCGTCGACGGCACCGCCCTCGGACCGCTCCCGGTGCACGGGGCGAAGATCGCGGCGGGCCGCCACCGGCTCCGCGTGGTCTGGCCTGGGGGCCGCGAGCACGTGGAGACGATCGATGTCCCGGTGGCGGACACCCTGCACCGCACCGTGAGCCCGGACTGAGCCGCGCGGCCTGCGGTAAACTGCCACCGATGAAGCGCGCCCTCGTCGTCTTCGCCCTCCTCGTCGCCGTGACCGCGGCGGCCGCCGACGACCCTCTCGCCCGGGCCACCGAGGCGTACAGGCAGGGCGACTTCGCGGCGGCGGCGAAGCTCTTCGCGGCGGCGGCCAGGGGAGAGACCGACGCCGCGCGCCGGGCGGACATTCGCGTGAAGCTGGCGTGGACCTACTTCGCCGGCCTGCGCGACCGGGCGGAGGCGGAGAAGGCCCTGGCGCAGGCGCTGGGTGACGACCCCGGCCTCGAGATCGTCGCCGACTACTACACGGCGGACTTCGTCTCCCTGTTCCGCCAGGTGAGGGAGCACGTTCAGACCGCGGCAGCCGCCACCGCGGCGGCCGGCCGGCCCACGCCGACGCCGGCACCGCCATCGCTGTCGGCGTTGCGCCAGGCCCTCGCGCTGGCCGCCGACGACACCGCGGTCGAGGCGGTCCTCGGCCAGGCGCGCGCCCTGGAGGCCGGGACCGGCCGCGAGGCGCTCCCCGACCTCCTGGAGCTGCAGGCCGATGCTCTCGACCGCCTGGGGCGTACCGAGGACGCCCTCGAGCAGCGCGGGCGCGCGGCCGCGCTGCGCGTCGCCGCGCGTGCCGTTCCCGGATCCTCCCCCTGGCCGCTGGAGACGCTCCTCGAGGCCCGGAGGCTCATGGCCAACAGCCAGCCCCTCGACGCCGCCGCCCTCATGCGAGGCGTCCTCCGCGAGCTCCCCACCTGCGTACCCGCCGTGGAGATCATGGGCGAGGCGTTGCTCGCGGCGGGGCGGCTCGACGAGGCGTTCAACGCCCTGCAGACCGCGCTGCTCAGCGGCGACAAACCCGAGCTGCTCCTCGCCCTGGGCGAGGTGCAGGAGCGCCGGGGCAACCTGGCCAGCGCCCGCGACGCCTTCCGCAGAGCGGCCGAGGCCGACCAGGGCTCGGACCGGGCCTGGGCCTCGCTGGGCCTCCTGGCCGCCCGCATGGACGACCGTCCCACCGCCACCGAGGCCCTCGACCGCGCCATCGCCGTCAACGGAACGCTCTTCGAGGTCCGGGTCGTACGGGCGCAGCTCGCGCTCGGCCAGGGAAAGCCGGCGGAGGCTGTCCAGCACCTCCAGAGGGCCCTGCAGACGAGACCGGGGGACCCCTGGGCCACGGGCTGGCTGGGCGCCGCCGATCTCGCATCCGGTGACCTCGCCGGGGCCGTTCCGCGCCTCCGGACCGGCGCCTCGGCCGATCCGCAGGCCTTCGCCCTGCCGCTCGCCGAGGCGCTCCGCCGCTCGGGGAACGCAGCGGACGCGGTCAAGGTGTTGGACGATCTCGCCGCGGGCCGCCGCGACGCGGCCCTGCTCCGCGCCCGGTGCCTCGTCGACCTGGGCAGGACGTCGGATGCCGCCGGGATCCTCCACGATCTCGCGCGTCAGGTCCCCAGAGACGCCTCTGTTCACTACCTCCTCGGCTATGTCTGTCAGCTGCGGCACGAGTGGCGCGAGGCGGTGGACGAGCTCACCGCGGCATCTCAGCTGCCGGACGCGCCGGCGGACACGATCCAGGGGCTCCAGCGGGCCCGGGCCGCGCTGGCCGCCCAGGAGCTCCTCGACGGCGCCCTCAGCCCTCCGACCCCGCCGTCCGCAGATCGGCCCCGCTGAGCCGCTCCACCAGGTCGGCCAGCATCCGTGCCGTGGCGCCCCACACCCGGTGGCCCCGGTAGTGGAAGACCGGCGCGGTGACGCGCCGTCCGTCCACCACGAACTCCTGCTCCTCGACCATCTCCGGGTTGGCCAGGTAGGCGTACGGAACAGGCACGACGGCCTCGACCTCCTCCTCGGCCGGCGCCATGGCGAAGGGATAGGGCAGCGCACCCACCACCGGCGCAATCTGGTAGCCCGTCGGGGTGCGGATGTCGTCCAGCCGTCCCAGGACCATGACCGTCCCCGGGTCGATCCCGAGCTCCTCCCGGCTCTCGCGGAGAGCTGTGGCGACGTCGTCGGCGTCGCCCGGTTCCCGCACGCCGCCGGGGAAGGAGTACTGCCCGGCGTGGTGCGGCAGAGACGCGTTGCGCCGGGTCAGCAGCACCCACAGCCGCCCATCTGCCACGTACAAGGGGACGAGCACCGCCGACTGGGCGAGCCCCTCCACCGGTGGAAGCCGGCGCGACGGGCGCTCCTCCAGGAGTCGTCGGACCTCGTCAAACCACGCCACCACCGAGCTCCTTCACCGCTTCGAGCAGGGCGGGTGCGGCGATCTCAGGGTCGTGCCCGCCCTCTTCCCACGCTGTCCGGGCGGCGCGTCGCGCGCCCTCCATCGCCCCTGCGTCACCGGCGAAGCGGCTCACGATCCTGACGAGCTCGGCCACGCCGCCCTCTCCCGGTGGGATGCAGGGGGCCGCGGACGCGGGCAGCTCGAGGAACTGCCGGTAGCCGGCCACCACGACCGGGCAGGACGCCGCGAAGAATCGCAGCACCGCCGCCGAGGTCTCGCCCGCCGTGGGGTAGCGCGGCACGAGCCCGATGTCGGCCGCGGACAGGATGCCTCCGAGGTCACGCTCGTCGGCGTAGCCCCACAGGCGCACCACCTCCCCGAGCCCCGCCCTCCCCACCCCGTCCCGGAAGCGAGCCTCCTCCTTCGCGCCCTCGCCGACCACGAGGAGCCGGAGCGCGACACCCAGGACCCTGAGAGCGGCCACCGCGCGGAGGATGGTGTCGAGACCCTTGGCCGGCGTGAGGAAGCCGAGGTGGACGAGGAGCAGCTCTCCGCCCAGCCCCAGCCGGTCGCGCCACGCCACGCGGCTGCCGCCGGCGAGAGAGGCGACCGCCAACGGCACGGAGCGGACGGGCAGGCCGGGGCAGTCGGCCTCGACGTCCTCGAGCGCCCTCCGGCTGTGCACGACGACACCACGGGCGTAACGGAGATAGGCGCGGCGCGCCGGGAACAGGAACGGGTCCAGACGCCCCTCGTAGCCCCAGGAGCGGCCCCGCGCCATGGCCGCGCCCGCCTCGCCGTGGGCCGCCTCGAGGTCGGCGGCGAAGCGCCCCCAGGCGCCGTCGGCGGCCGCCTCCTCGACCAGGAGGTGGTGCACGGTCGTGTCGTGGAGGACGACGATCCCGCCGGAGGCGCGGAGGCGCCGCGCGATCCAGAGGTGGTACGGGTTGTTGCCCAGGTGGAGCAACGGAATCGAGCGACCGGCCGGCGCGTCCCAAGGCACCTGCTCGGCGCCCTCCAGCCAGGGGGGCGTCGGCGCCGGAGGCGTCCAGCCGGGGGGTACGAGGAGACGCACCACCGCGTGACGGCACAAGACGGGCAGCACCTCCGCGGCGTAGTCGGCCACCCCCGACCTCGTCGGGGGCAGCGGCGACCCCCAGAGAACGCTGGCGGCGCTCACTCCTCCAGCGCCGCCCTCGCCTGCTGCTGCAGGTACGCCTCGATGAAGCCGTCCAGATCGCCGTCGAGCACCCGGTCGGCGTCCCCGACCTCGTGGTCCGTGCGCAGGTCCTTGACGAGCCGGTAGGGCTGCAGCACGTAGGAGCGGATCTGGTTGCCCCAGGAGATGTCCTTCTTGGGTCCCCGGAGCTTCGCCAGCTCCTCCTCCTTCTTGCGCCGCTCGAGCTCGAACAACCTGGCGCGCAGGACCTTCATGGCGGTGGCCAGGTTCTTGATCTGGGAGCGCTCGTTCTGGCAGCTCACGACGACCCCGCTGGGAAGGTGCGTGACCCGCACCGCCGAGTAGGTGGTGTTGACGCCCTGCCCACCCGGGCCGGACGAGCAGAAGCGGTCGATGCGGAGCTCCTTGTCGTCGATCTCGACCTCCACCTCCTCGTCCACCTCCGGGTAGATGTGGACCGAGGCGAAGGAAGTGTGACGCCTGCCCTGGGCGTCGAAGGGCGAGATCCGCACGAGGCGGTGGATGCCGCTCTCGCCCTTGAGGTAGCCGTAGGCGTACTCGCCCTTGACCAGCACGGTCGCCGACTTGATCCCCGCCTCCTCGGCGGCCTGCTCGTCGATGACGTCGGTGTCGTAGCCGCGCCGCTCGCACCAGCGCAGGTACATGCGCAACAGCATGGCCGCCCAGTCGGCGGACTCGGTGCCCCCGGCCCCGGGGTGGACCTCCATGAACGCGTTGGCGGCGTCGTGCTCGCCGGTCATCTTGGTCTGCAGGGTGATGGTCTCGAGCCGGGGCTCCACCCGGGCCAGCATTGTGACCAGCTCGTCCTCGCCGGAAGGGTCCTCGCGCACGAGCTCGGCGAGGATCTCGATCTCCTCCGCGGCCTCGGCCAGGAAACGGTCGGTCTCCAGCTTCGACTCCAGGGCGCGCTGCTGCCGCATGATCTCGCGGGCCTTCGCCTGGTCGCTCCAGAAGTCCCCGCGCTGGCTCTCCTCGCTCAGGCGGGCGAGATCGCGCTCGAGCCGCGGGCCGTCAAAGATACCCCCGCACGCCCTCGAGGCGTTCCTTCACCTTCTCCGCACGGGCAAGCACGTCATCGAGCATTGTTCCCCCTCTTGGACGGCCCGGCGCCGGGCGCGACGCGCCTCTGCGCTCTGCGACGCCATTCCGCGAAAAGTATAGCACCCAGGGTCGCCACCACCGGAGCCGCGCGCAGCCACGGCTCCAGCGCCACTGCGGGCGTGATCCCGGTCCCGGGCCGCACCTCCGCGGTGATGAACCCGGTCCGGTCCAGGGCGAGCCTCGTCAGCTCAGCCCCGAACGGATCGATGATGGTGGAGATCCCGGTGTTCGCCGCGCGGACCATGTAGCGGCGAGCCTCGGCCGCCCTCAGGACGGCGAGGGCGAGGTGCTGGCGCGGCGCGGCGGAGTCGCCGTACCAGCCGTCGTTGGTGATGGTGGCGAGGATCGTGGCGCCGTGCCGGACCTCCGCGGCCACCAGGGACGGAAACGAGACCTCGTAGCAGACCGCGACGCCCACCCGCCCCTCGGGGGCGGGAAGAGGCTGCGTGCTCTCCCCCGGCGTGAACGATCCCACCTCGCGGACCAGGGGCCTGAGGAAGGCCAGCCGTCCCAGGACGGGGACGTACTCGCCGAAGGGCACGAGGTGCACCTTGTCGTAGCGGAACGGCAGCAGCCCCGCCGGAGCGACGCTGTACACCGAGTTGTAGTACTCCCCCGCGGCGTCGAAGCCGATGGAGCCGAGCAGCAGCCAGACCCCGTGGTCGCGGGTGAAGGCGGCCAGCTCGCGGCGGTAGGAGGCGTCGCGCTCGAGCAGGCGGGACACCGCGCTCTCGGGCCACACCACCCAGCGGGCCCCGGCGGCGACGGCCTCGTCGCTGAGCCGCCACACCCTGGCCTCGATCTCCCCCAGGTTCGCGGACTGCCAGCGCTCGGTCAGGGGCACGTCGGGTTGCACCGCCGCCACCGTGAGGGGCTTCCCCGCCGGGACGAACGCCGGCGCCAGCCCCGCCGCCAGCGCGAAGGCCGTGCCGGTCACCAGGGCCTCCACGGCGGCCACGGTCCGCAGCTCGCGCGCGAAGAGCGCGTCCAGGGCCCCCCCCACCAGGAGGAGCAGGAGCGAGAGCCCCGCGGCGCCCACCACCGGCAGCGGCGCGAGCAGCACCGGCCAGGGGGCCACTACCGCGGCCACCGGGTTCCAGGGGAAGTTCCACGGGACGGTCCCCTGGAGGACCTCCATCGCCGTCAGCGCCAGCGGCAGCATCCACGGCCGCCACCGCTCCGGGGTATAGCTCGCACCCCAGCACGCCAGGGCCCACGTGAGCCCGAGCACGGCGGCCATGAGCGCCACGGCCAGCACCGCCAGGACGGCGGGAAGACCGCCGAACCGGTGGAGCACGATGAAGACCCAGGGGACGGCCGCCAGCCACAGCACGAAGCCGGCCAGCCACCCGGTCCCGAAGGCACGCCGCCCCGTCCTCCCCGCGATGGCCCGGCGAAGCAGTCCCGGAACCAGGAGGACGAGCGGAGCCAGACCGGGACCCGGGAGCGACAGCGCCATCGCCAGGCCCGCCGCCGCCGCGAGCAGCCACCTGCTGCGGGCGCCCGGGCCCTGTGCGGCCCCGTCGGGACCTGCGCGGCGCCCCGCGCTCACGGTGCCGCCACCCCCGTGCCCGCCCTCACGGCTCAGCCGCGGCCCCCGCCGCCGCTCCTCCCCACGCGGAGGAACGCCTCCTCGGCGTGGTACGAAGAGCGCACGAAGGGCCCGGCGACCACTTCGAGGCCGAGGTCCCGCCCGTGATCCTCGAGCTCGACGAACTCCTCGGGCCTCCAGTAGCGGACGACGGGAAGCTGCGCGCTGGTCGGCCGCAGGTACTGGCCGATGGTGACGACCCGGCACCCCGCCTCGCGCAGGTCCTCGAGGGCGGTCCGGACCTCTCCGGGCTCCTCTCCGAGGCCGACCATGATCCCCGACTTGGTGACGATCCCGGGCCCCCTGGCGGCGACCCGGCGGATCACCTGCATCGCCCAGTCGTACCGCCCCGAGCGTCGCACCGCGGGGTACAGCCGGCGGACCGTCTCCACGTTGTGGTTGTACACGTCGGGCCCGGCCTCGAGCACCCGGTCCACCGCGGCCGGGTCGCCCCGGAAGTCCGGGGTGAGCACCTCCACCGTGGGTGGCGCGGGCAGCTCCCGGAGCGCCCGGATCACCGCGGCGAAGTGCGCGGCGCCTCCGTCCGGCAGATCGTCCCGGTCCACGGAGGTCACCACCACGTGCTTGAGGCCGAGCTCCACGGCCGCCCGGGCCAGCGCGGCCGGCTCGCCGGGGTCCAGGGCGCCGGGACGGCCGTGAGCGATGGAGCAGTAGCGGCAGGACCGCGTGCACGTCCCTCCCATGATCAGGAAGGTGGCGGTTCCCCGGCTGAAGCACTCCGACCGGTTCGGGCATCGGGCCTCGTCGCACACGGTGTGCAGGCGGCCGTGCTCCATCACGCGGCGCACCTCGTGCAAGTCCCCGAGGTGGAGCTTGCGCTGGCGGATCCAGGTGGGAAGGGCGGCGTCGCTCATTCGTTCACGACGAAGGCGCCCCGGAAGCCCTGGGCCTGCATCCGTGCGGCCACGCGCCCGGCGCTCTCGTCATCCGGGAAAGGACCCACCCACACCCGATATTTCCCGTCGCTTCCCGGCACCACCCGCACCTGGTCCGGGACGAACCCCAGGGCGACCACCCGCTCCCGCACGCCCGCGGCCGACGCCGCCCTGGAGAAGGCCCCGGCCTGCACCCAGGCACCCCGGTGTGGCGCCGCCTCCGGCCGGCGCGTGGGGGCCGGCCTCGCGGTGGGCACCGGAGTGACCGGCGGGAGCGTCGGCAGCATGGTGGGTGCCGGCGTCGGCAGTGCCGTCCCCACCGGCGTGGGCAGCACCGTGGGCACCGCCGCCGCGGCTTCCGCCATGAGCAGCACGGGCTCCGTGGGTACCACCGCCGGGGTCGGTGCGGCGGCGGCGGCCTCGAACGGTGGCGGCGGACCGGAGGGCGCCGCACCCGCGGCGTGCCCCAGGCTCCCCACCCCGACCCCGAGGCCGAACGCCACCAGCACCAAGCCCACGGCAGCGGCCACCAGGAGCGCCAGCTGGCCGCCGGTCACCGTCACCTCGTAGTGTCGCGCCACTACGCCTCCCCGCCGGTGCGGGCGGTTCTCCGCCGGCGTGCCGGTTCCACCGCGGCGGACGTCACTTCGAGGCCTCCCTCTCCGCCATCTGGAAGAACGGCTTCAGGGTGTCGACCGGCAACGGGAAGATGATGGTCGAGTTCTTCTCGGTGGCGATGTCGGCCAGCGTCTGGAGGTAGCGGAGCTGGATCGCCGCCGGCTGACGCTGCAGCACCTCGGCTGCTTCCGCCAGACGTTGCGCCGCCTGGAACTCGCCCTCGGCGTGGATGATCTTGGCCCGCTTCTCCCGCTCCGCCTCGGCCTGCTGCGCCATGGCGCGCTGCATCTCCTGGGGCAGGTCCACGTACTTGACCTCCACCAGCGCCACCTTGACGCCCCACGGGTCGGTGTGGCGGTCGATCACCTCCTGGAGCTTCTGGTTGAGCTTCTCGCGCTCGGCCAGGAGGTCGTCCAGCTCGACCTGTCCGAGGATCGACCGCAGTGTCGTCTGCGCCAGCTGGGAGGTGGCGTACACGTAGTTCTCGACCTCGATGATCGACTGGACCGGTCTCATGGCGCGGAAGTACACCACGGCGTTCACCTTCACGGACACGTTGTCGCGCGTGATGACGTCCTGAGGAGGGATGTCGAGGACCACGGTCCGCAGGCTCACCTTCACCAGCCTCTGCACCGGCCACAGCACGAAGATGAGGCCCGGGCCCTTGGCGGTCGGGTCCACCCGCCCCAGGGTGAAGATGACGGCCCGCTCGTACTCGTTGAGGACGTTGACCCACTTGAGGATCAGGATCACGACGACGAAGACCGCGATGACGATGCCGAAAGAGATCTCTGGCATATGTCCCCCTAGCCGCCCGCGGACGGCTCCTGCCCCCCGGCCGGTTCCACCTCCAGCCGGTCGGCCTCCACGCTCACCACCCTCACCGTCGCCCCCTCGAGGACCGGCTGACGGCAGTGGGCGTTCCAGTACTCACCGTGAACGAAGACCTTCCCCTCCGGAGTCAGTCCTCCCACCGCGAGACCGAGCTCGCCCACGAGGCCCTCGGCCCCGGTGATCGGCTTGCTCCGGTGAGCCCGGAGCACGCGGCTCAGCAGGAGGATCACGGTGGCCGCCACGGCGAAGGCCGCCGGCAGGACCACCGCCAATCCGACACGGAGCGAGGGGAAGGGCGAGTTGATCAGCATGAGCGATCCCAGGATGAAGCTCACCAGGCCCGCCACGGTCAGCAGCCCGTAGCTCGTCACCTTCACCTCGGCGATGAAGAACACCATGGAGAGCACGATGAGGAGCAGGCCGACGTAGTTGACGGGCAGCACCGACATGGCGAAGAGCGCGAGGAGGAGGCTGATGCCTCCGAGCACTCCGGGGAGCACGGCGCCCGGATGCGAGAGCTCGAAGTAGAGCCCCACCAGCCCGACGAGGAACAGCACGTAGGCGATGTTCGGATGGGCGACGACCGAGAGCAGCCGGTCCACGAAGGTGGGGTCGAGCCGGACCACGTCGGGCGCGTCCAGATGGAGCGTCTCCACCGTGCCGTCGAAGCGGCGGACCTGCCGTCCGTTCAGCTCGCGCAGCAGTTCGTCCCGGTTCGAGGCGATGAGGTCGATGAGGTGCTTGTCCAGGGCCTCCGTGGCGCTGTAGGAAAGCGACTCCCTGACCGCCTTCTCGGCCCACTCGACGTCGCGGCCGCGCTGCTCCGCGAGGGAGCGGATCAACGCCGCCGCGTCGTTGGTGACCTTCTCCGACAGGGTCTTGGCCAGGTCCTGGCCCTCGCCTCCCACGGGGTGAGCCGCGCCGGCGTTGGTTCCCGGGGCCATGGCGGCGACGTCGGCGGCGATGAGCAGGAAGAAGCCGGCGGAGGCAGCCTGTGCCCCGGAGGGTGTCACGTACACGACCACGGGACGCCGGGCGCCCGTGATCGCGGTGGTCATCTGCCGCAGCGACGTCAGCAGCCCCCCCGGCGTGTTGAGGTCGACGATCGTCACCTCGGCCTTGCTCTCGTCGGCAGCCTGGATCCCCCGCTGGAGGTACCGGACGGAGGCCGGCTGGATGGTATCCTCGAGCGTCAGGACCACCACGCGCTGCCCGGCCCGGGCCGGCAGGGCCAGCACCAGCAGGAGGAGAACCCCCGTCGTGACGCGAAGAAACACGGAAACCATGATATCCGGGGCCGCCCCCCCCCGCAAGGCGATGCTGCGCGCCGGCGAGATCGCCGTGGCCGCGTTCCTGGGCGTCCTCGGCGCCGTCGCCGTGGTCAACCGGGACGAGGTTTCCCTCGCCTTCGGCAGTTCCCTCCTCACCGTCGGCCTGCTCTTCGTCGTCGCCGCCCTCGCCCTCGGAGACGACCAGCAGGGGTGGCGGTACTGGGCGAGGGAGCTCCTCCCGGTGCCCGTGATTCCGTTCATCTTCCTCAGCCTCGGCCGCCTCATCCCCCTGGTGAACCCGACGACGCGGGACGGCGCGCTCGAGACCGTCGACCGCTTCCTCCTGGGCGGCGAGGTCCAGGCCGCCCTGTACAGCATCCCTCTGCCCCCGTGGCTCGCCGACGTCCTCACCCTGGCGTACTCGACCTTCTTCTTCCTCCCTCTCGTCCTCCTGGTGGTGCTGGCGCGGCGCCGCGACCCCTTCCTCCCCCGGGTGGTCACCACCGTGATCTTCACCTTCCTGGTGTCGTACGCGGGGTACTTCGCGGTCCCGGCCTACGGCCCGCGGGCGACCGTGGCCCAGGAGCGGTACGCGACGCTCCCCGCCGGCGTGATCGGGGAGCCGCTGCGCGACCTGCTCGATCACTGGGAGAAGACCAAGACCGACGCGTTTCCCTCCGGACACACCATGGTCACTCTGGCGGTGCTGTTCTGCGCCCGCCGCCGCTTCCGCCCCCTCTACAACGCCCTTCTCCCCGTCGGGGCGCTGCTCATTGCGGCCACGGTGCTGCTCACCTACCACTACGTGATCGACGTCCTCGCCGCGGTGCCCCTCACCGCGCTGAGCATCGGTCTGGCCGCCCTGGCGGACGGGCCGGTGCCCCGGAGCCCGTCGCCCCGGCGGGTCACCCCGCCGCCGGCGGCGCTCCCGGCCCCCTGACGCCTTCCCTGCCGACGACTGCTCCCGCGGAGACGGCGCGGGCGATCGCACGCCCCGCCCGGGCCACGGCCCGCCGGTCGGGGGCCGGTCCACCCGCGTAGCGCGCCGTCTCGTGCTGCGCCACGAGCCACCGCACCTCGCCGGCAGCCGCCGGCCACCTCGCCGCGATCCGGCGGGCCACCGTCCGGGGCGTGGCCGACGGCGGCAGCTCGAGGCCACGGCTCGAGGCAAGCTCCCTCGTCCTGGCCAGCGCCGCGCCGATGCCGCCTGGACCCCGTTGCGCTCCCACCGGCCGCAGGCGCCGTCGGGCCAGGAAGAACCCCGCCGAAGCCAGCCCGAGGGCCGCGAGCGCCAGCCCCCCCCTGACGAGGTTCCCTGCCGCGCCCGCCACGGCCGCTACCGCGGCGCGCAGGAAATCGAGCTGGTCGAAGAGTGAGAACGTCAGTACCCACCGGTCCCAGACCTGCTGCACCCTGGTCCACGCCTCCCGGATCGAGAACGCCCCCGCGCCCCGCGACAGGCCGGGACGCCCCGCTGCCGGCGTGGGATCGAACGACTTCCAGCGCCCGCCCACCCAGGCCACGACCCACGCATGGGCGTTGCGGTCGCGGACCACATAGGTGCCGTCGTCCATCGCCTCCCCGCCCGAGTACCCCGCCTGAAGACGGGCGGGGATGCCGAGGGTCCGCAGCATGATCACCATGCTCGAGGCGAAGAACTCGCAATGCCCGGACCGTCTCCGGAAGAGGAACCAGCGCACGGGGTCCTCGCGCACCGGAGCGTACGTCGACGTCGTGTAGGCGTACTGCGACCGCAGGTAGACCTCCACCGCCAGCGCCTCGGCGACGTCGTTGCCGGTTCCCCTCGCGACGCGCCGGGCGAGGTCCCGCACCTGGTCCATACCCGGGGGCACGCGGGTGTCCACGTCGGTCGGCGGCGGCTCCACCACCGCCGCGGGATCGAACGCCACCTCGTAGCTGACCGGGCCGCTCCAGTGCCGGCCCAGCCGCAGCGAGCCCAGGGGGTCCTCCCAAACCGGCACCCCCGGGGGGAGCGTGACGGCGACCGTGCCCGGCGGCAGGAAGAGGCTCTCGGAGGGCTTCTCCAGCGTGACCACGGCCCGCAGCAGGCGCTCCCCCGGACGGCTCGCGCGGCGCTCCACCACGTGGCTCGCGTCCACCCGCGTCTGCCTCAATCGCGACTGCGCCCACACGCCACCGCGGTAGTGCTGGACGGTCGTCCCGGCCAGCCGCAGCCAGTCCGGCTGGACCTCGCGCCCGGAGGTGAAGGAGATCTCCAGCGCCACCGCGTTGGACTCCTTGACGTCGCCGATGCGGTGCAGGGCGATGGCGTCGCGGAAGCCGCTCACCGGCCGCCCCCCCATGGCCGCCGCGGCGAAGGGGGACCGGAGCCTTGGCAGCAGGAAGAAGAGCGGCGCCGCGAACAGCGCCGCGATGACCACCGTGGCGGCCACCATCCGGACCGGCGGCCACAGCGGTCCGGCGTTCCGCGCCGGCCGCCACGCCGCCTCGCGTCGCATGGTGAGCCGGCCCACCGCCACGATCACCAGGACGAGGAGCCCCAGGAGGTAGGGGACGAGGAGCACGTGGGTCGACGACGCGATCCCGGCCACGCCCACGAGGGCGAGGAGGGCCGAGGCGAGGCGGCCTCTCCCCGGCTGGCCGCCGCCAAGCAGCCGGACCGCCGCCACGGCCACGGCCAGCTGCGTCACCGGGCGGAGCACGCCGAAGCGGAGCCCGCCGGCCATCACCACGAGGACGAGGATGAGGGGGGCGAGGAGGTTCTCCGCCCACGCCGGGAACGGACGCAGCGGGCGCCGTGCCAGCAGGACGAGGAGCGCCGCTCCGGCGAAGGGGACCACGAAGACCGGAGTCACCACCCCGGTCAGGGGCAGCGGCACGGCGAGCGCCAGCGCCACGGCACCCAGCCAGCGCTGGCGCTCCACCACCGGGTTCACGGCGCCCCCGCGAGACGGTACACGGGCCCGCTCCCGGCCTCGGCGGGCAACGGATCCTCACCGGGGCCCACCGCCTCGACCACGGCGAGGAGCTCGAGAATGGCCCGCACCTGGCCGGAACCGGAGGCCGGAGGCAGAACGCGGGAACCCACCACGAGGCCCACGGGGTCGCCCGACCGCAGCCTCCCCACCGCCGCCGAAGCCGCCTCGCTGACCAGGTCCTCGAACCGCTGCGCCAGCTCCGCGTCGCCCGGGCGCGCGATCTGGCGGTCGAACACCACGAAGCGGGCGCCGGCCAGCCGCTCGCGCCGTTCCTTGACGATGACGCGCTGCTGGCGGGCCGTCTGCTTCCAGTGGATGTCCCGCCGGTCGTCCCCGGCCTTGAACTCGCGAAGGACGTCCACGTCTCCTGAACGCCGGAAAGGGCCCGTGCGCCGGGCGACCTCCTCCCTGGAGAGCCCGGCCAGCCGCGCCCGGGCGGCCGGGAACCGCCTCGGGTACACGACGATCTCCCCCTCCTGCGCGAGCCGGAGGGACTTGACGAAGAACCCCAGCGGCAGGCGGACCTCGATCCGGACGTCGGGGATCGCGCGCCGGCCCCGGCGTCCGAACACCGTCTGCACCTCCGCCGCGGTCACGCCGCCACCGCGCGCCACCCGCGGGACGAGGGCGCTGCCGGGCAGCCCCTCCAGGCGGACCACCAGGCCGGAGGCGGGCAGCCACCGGGAGGTGTTGCGGACGTCCACCGTGACCCGCACCGGGGCCGCGGCGAACACATCGCGCGGGGGACGCACCGTCGCCGCGAGGTGGCCGAGGGCGTGCCGGGAGACGGCTCCCGAGGCGAAGAAGGCTCCCAGCGAGAGGGAGAGCAGGAGGTAGAGCGCGTTGTTCCCCGTGTTCAGCGCAGCGACGCCGAGCACCGGCGCGGTGAGGAGGAAGACCCAGAAGGCGGGCGCCGGCCGCAGGGTGAACCCCGGGAAGCGCGTCTTGCGGGCCCGTCTCACAGGGGAACGGGCGTCCCTTCGAGGATGTCCGTGATGACCGCCCGCTCCGCCTCGCTCTGGCTCCATCCGCCGCCCGCGTCCCCGCTGCCGAGCACGACCCGGTGCGCCATGACCGGCACCGCGAGCCGGGCGACGTCGTCGGGAATCACGTAGTCCCGCCCCTCGACCAGGGCGAGAGCCTGGCAGGCCCGGTGCAGGGCGAGGGCGCCGCGGGTCGACACGCCGAGCATGAGCGAGGCGTGCGAGCGGCTCCGGTGGACGAGCTCGAGCATGTACTTCAGCAGCGGCGCGGCCACGCGTACGTCCTTCACCCGTGCCTGGAGCTGCAGCAGCTCGTTGCCGCTGAGCACCGGACCGACCTTCTCCAGAGCGTCCTCCACCCCGCCGCGCCGCATCAGCTCGAGCTCCTCGTCGCTGGAGGGGTAGCCCAGCGAGATTCGGATCAGGAAACGGTCCAGCTGCGACTCGGGCAACGGGTAGGTGCCGAGGTACTCGACCGGGTTCTGCGTGGCGATGACGAGGAAGGGCTCGCGCAGCCGGTAGCGGGTCTTCTCCACCGTGACCGTGCGCTCGTTCATGGCCTCGAGGAGCGCCGCCTGGGTCTTGGGCGTGGTGCGGTTGATCTCGTCGGCCAGCAGCACGTTGGTGAAGACCGGGCCGGGGAGGAACTCGAACTCCCCGCGCTCCGGGCGCCACAGCGACACGCCGATGACGTCGGACGGCAGCGTGTCCGACGTGAACTGGATGCGGCTGAACGTGAGGTTGAGCGAACGTGCCAGCGCCTGCGCCAGCGTCGTCTTCCCCACCCCCGGGATGTCCTCGATGAGGACGTGGCCCCGCGCGAGCAGAGCGGCGATGATCCAGTCGATGGCCTCGTCCTTGCCCCGGATGACCCGGGCCACCGACCCCTTCAGCGCGGCGAGCTGCTGAGCGACTTCAGCGACGGCCACGCCTCACCTCTCGCGTCCGGGCCCGCACGCGAACAGCCCCCGGTCCATCCTCATCCACCCAGCCGGACCGCAGCAGCCGGGTCGAGCGGCCCCACGAGCGTCCGCTTGGCCGCGATGGCGCCAGCCACCAGCTCGCCGAGCCGGGAAAGGTCCGTTCCGGCCACGGCGAGGTCGGCGCCGGCGAGAAACGCCGCCATGCCGTCGCCCGTGGTGAAGCCGTCGGCGACGACGGCGATGACGCAGGCGCGCCGCAGGGTCGGCGGCAGCGTGGCCAGCGACCTGCTGGGCCCCGCGTCGAGGGGCTCCCCGGAGGAGCCGACCACCACGACCACGGCGCCGGCCTCGAGGTACGCCCGCGCCTCCGCCGCTCCCGGAACCGTGACGGCATCGCACCCGGCGGCGGCCAGCGCTCCCAGGGCCGTCTCCGCGTGGAGCCTGCCGTCCGCGACCACCACGGCCTTTCTCATGACGACTCCTCGGTCAAATCGAGCAGACGGAGCTCCAGCTGCCGCGGGAGCACCGCGCTGGACACCGCCGTCGCGGCGTCCATCTCCCCTGCCCGGACCCGTTCCTCGAGCTGGCGGTCGAAGCCCGCCAACCCCTCGCTCTCGCCGTCCCGCAGCAGGTCGGCGAGGGTGGTGGAGTCCAGGGAACCGTCGACCAGGTGACGGACGGCGGCCGCCGTCGAGCGCCACACCTCGATCACGGCCCTGCGCCCGTTGCGGTGGGGGATGAGGTGTTGCGTGAACGACCAGCGCAGGACGGCGGCCAGGCGCATCCTCGCGTCGTCGCGCTCCTCCCCGGGCAGAAGCGACAGGAAGCGGAGCAACGCCGAAGCCGTGTCCGAGGCGCGGACGCTGGTCAGCACCAGGTGCCCGGTCTCCGCCGCCTCCAGGAGAAGACGGGCCTCCACTCCTGTCCGGACTTCACTGACCAGCAGCACCTTCGCCCCTTGGCGAAGGGCGTCGCCCAAGCCCCGTTCCAGCGAAGGGGTGTCGATGCCGACCTCCCGCTGGTTCACGGTGGCGAGTCCGTGGCGGTGGAGGAACTCGATGGGGTCCTCCACGGTCACCACGTGACACCGACGGCTGCCGTTGACCTCGCCGATCATCGCGGCCAGCGTGGTCGTGCGCCCGGACCCGGCCGGTCCGTTGACGAGCACGATCCCGTGAGGTTCGCGGCAGGCCGCGACCACGGCATCCGGGAGCCCCAGGTCGTCGACGGTGGGGATCCGCTCCGGGATCGACCGCAACGACACGGCGAACGTCCCCCGCTGCGAGAAGACGGCCACCCTGAACCGGCTCACGCCCGGCACCGAGTACGCGAAGTTGGCCGCGCCGTCCTCCTTCACCCGGACCGCCGCGGCGGGCGGCCCCATTGCGAGCAGGTGGAGCACCACCGCCTCGGTCTGGAACGGCGTCAGACGCTCGAGGCCGGGCACGGCGAGCCTGACCAGCTCCCCGTCCACCTGCACCTGCGGCGGACACCCCACGGCCAGGAGCACGTCCTCCGACCGCGGCATGGCGGTGAGGATCCCCTGGAGGAACGACGGCAGGTCGAAGCTCAGCACGGCCTCAGTATAGTGCCGCCGCGCCGCCGCCCCCGGGCCCCCGCAACAGCGCCGCGCCCCGCAGCTCGCGCAGGTGCTCGAAGCCTTCCACCGCGACCCCGGCGGGGCGGGGCGACTCGATGACGGCGACGGCGCCGGGGTCGAGCAGGCCGAGGCCGCGGGCTTGCTCCAGGGCCACGGCGCCTTCCTGCCAGGACGCGAAGGGAGGGTCGCACCACACCGCAGTGAAACGGGCCCCCTCCGCGGCCAGCCTCCCCAGCGCGGCCGCGACCGGCGCCACGACGAGGCGCCAGCGCTCCGCTTCCACGCCGAGGGCCGCGAAGTTCCTCCGGATCGTCTCGGCGGCCGGGCGGGCCCGCTCCACCAGCACCGCGCTCTCCGCGCCGCGCGACAGCGCCTCCAGGGAGACCACGCCGGTGCCGGCGAACAGGTCGAGGAAGCGGCCCCCGCGCAGGCGGTCGCCGAGCACGGCGAACGCCTGCTCCCGCAGCGCGTCCGGCGTCGGGCGCACGGCGGAGTTGCGGGGCGGACCAGCGAGCCGCCTCGACGCCCAGGCTCCTCCGGTGATCCTCACGGGGCCACCAGCCGGACGGCCCGTCGGCGAAGCTCCTCGAGCTCGTAGAACACCGTCGCCACCCCGTCCCCGATGCTCACGCGGACGACGACCTTCTCGCCGTCGTCGTGCACCGCCTCCACGAGGACGACCGAACCGTCCAGGAGGAGCACCCGCTCGCCCGGCCTCGGCACCCACCTGGAGAGGTCCTCGGCGCCCGGCGGCAGGTCCGCCAGGGAGGACTCGACGTCGTCGAGGGCGATGCCGAGCCTCAGGACCTCGGGACCCGTCACACCGCCCAGGGGGAGGCGGACCGTCAGGGCGGGCCTGCCCGGAGGCGCCGCGCGGAGCTCGACGGTATCGTCCCCCGGCGGCGACTCGAGGCCCGCGGCTCCGGCGAGCTCACCGTACGCCGCATCCACGACCTGCCTGACCACCTCCAGGGTGGTGGGGTCGAGCCGGCGCCGGCTGACCCGGGCGTGCCCGCCGCCGGTCCTGCGGACGAGGGCCGCCATGCCGTCGCGGAACACCGACACGCGCCTCGTCTGCCCGCCGGCCACGATGACCCGCTCCACCAGGTACGTCGGCGCCGGGGGCGCCGCCGCCACCGCCGAGGCGAGCAGCAGCGCCGCGATCATGCCGTCCCCGCCAGCGTCCGCGCCACGGCAAGAGCGTAGCCGAGCGCCTCGTCCCGAGCAACGGCTCCGTCGAGCACCGCGGCCCGTGCCCTGCGCACGGCCTCGCCCACGGCCGGTCCGGGGGCGACGCCGGCCGCCACCAGCTGCCCGCCGGTGACGGGCAACGGCGTGCGCAGCCACTCGGTGAGCGCCCGGTGCAGCACCCTCCTGCCCCGCTCGCCGGCCTGGGCCATGGCGACCAGCCGCCACGCCGGCCGGCTGCGCTCGAGAACGGCGACGACCTCGCTGGGCGCGGGCCGTTCCACGGCCACCCTGGCGAGGATCTGCTCCACGCCCGCGCGGCCCCCCGACACCGTCGCCGCGACGTCGCCGGAGAGGGCCAGCCGCACGACGATGAGCGCCGCCCCGTCCTCGCCCATGCGGGTGGCCAAGGCGGTCAGGTAGAGCAGCCAGCGCGGACCGCCGGGCACTCCCTCCAGGCGCGACCACGCCGCCATCGCCTCCACCTCGTGGAGGAAGCGGCGGAGGCGCTCGTTCCACCGCAGGCGCGGGAGCACCGAGGCGAGCCCCGCGACCCGCTCCAGCTCCGCCAGCGACTCCACCGGCCGCCCCTCCTCGAGGAGCAGGATCAGCTCGTCCCTGAGGCGCTCCCCGGTGAGGCTCACGAAGACGCCCTCGCTCACCGCCACACGGATGAGGTGGCGGGTCTCCGCGGCGATGGCGAACCCGAGGCGCGTGGCGAAGCGGACGGCGCGGATCACCCGCGTGGGGTCGTCGAGGAAGGACAGGGAGTGCAGGACCCTGATCTCGCGCAGCTCCAGATCCCTCAGCCCCCCGAAGTAGTCGAGCAGGTCCCCGAAGCGGACAGGACCGAGGTTGACCGCCATCGCGTTGATGGTGAAGTCGCGCCGGTACAGGTCCTGCCGCATCGCGGAGCTCTCCACCTCGGGGAGCGCCGCCGGGGAACGGTAGAACTCGGTCCGGGCCGTGGCCACGTCGATGCGCAGGCCGTCCTCGAGCTGCACCGCGGCGGTCAGGAACGGCTCGTGGGGGTGGTAGCGGCCGCCCCGCCGCTCGACCAGGCGGGCGGCGAGCTCGAGGCCGCTGCCCTCCTCCACCACCACGTCCACGTCCTCCACCTCGCGGCCCAGCAGGAGGTCCCGCACGGCGCCCCCCACCAGGTAGGCCCGCATCCCGCCCTCGTCGGCGATGGCGCCCACCGTCTCGAGCACGTCGAGGAGCTCAGGCGGCAGCGCCCTGCGGATCCGGGGCCCCTCGGGCCGGACCGACAGGCGCGCCCCGGTCACCCGGCGGTCCAGCCTGGCGCCCTCGGTGAGCTGCCGCTGGTAGAGCCTGCGGAAGAGGTCCATCCGCGTCACCACGCCGCGGCCGCCGGGCAGCTCGACCACGGCCAGCCGCGCCCCGCCCTCCATGAACAGCTGTTCGGCCTCCTCCACGGGAGCGTCCGCCTCCAGGCGCGGCACGCCCGGGGTCATCACGGTGGTCACCGGACGTGCGGCCATGCCGTGGCTGAGGGCGTTGTCGAGGACCTGCCTGGTCACCACGCCGAGGAGCTCGCCTCCGGACTGCACCGGCATGGCGTTGATCCGCAGCCGGACGAGGCGCTCCTTGGCGGCGGCCACGGTGGCGGTGGACGGGCAGGTGTGCAGGTGCGGGTTGGCCAGGGCGCCCACGGTCCATCCCTCCGCGAGCATCCTCGCGACGCGGGCGAGGAGGCTCTCGGAGAGCTCCACCGCGGACCGTCCGCGGACGCGGCACGCCGCCGCCGTCGCGTGGCCGCCCCCTCCGAACTCGGCGAGGAGCTTGCCGGCGTCCACCGCGGGGTGGGTGGACCGCGCGATCACGACGAGCTGGGCAGGCACCTCGAGGACCGCCAGCACGACGGGCAGGTCGAAGATCTCGGCGTAGCGGTGGACGACGTACGCGGCCTCCTCGACGTGCTCGGAGGGGTGCGCCACGGAGATGACGACCCTCGTCCCGCCCACCCGGTGCTCCACGGCGCCCTCCACCAGCCGGTTGAGCAGCTCCAGCTGCTCGGGCTCGAGGGGACGCAGCACGTAGCGGCGGACCCAGTCCAGCCGCGCTCCCCGGCCCAGCAGCCAGGCCGCCGCACCGACGTCCTGGGGCGTGGTGTCCGCGTAGGTGAGACCGCCCGTGTCCTCGTAGATGCCGAGGAGGAGCACGGACGCCACCAGGGAGTCGGGAACGATACCGCGGCGCCGCAGCTCCTCGGTCACCACGGTGCAGGTCGCCGCCACCGGCGCCGTGAGCACCGTGGCACCCGGGATCGGGTCGGCGCTCTCGGGATGGTGGTCGATCACCTCGACCGCGCACCCCGAGGCGACGATGAGATCGCCGACCTCGCCGAGGCGGCGCAGGGAGCTGCAGTCCACCACGGTGGCGCCGCCGATGCTGGTCCGGCGCAGCTCGCGGACCCGGATCTCCGGCACGTGGACGTGCTCGGCGGCCAGGAAACGCCGCACCGCCGCCTCCTGGGAGCCCGGGAAGACCACTCTCCCCCCGGGCACGAGGAGGGTGGCGCCCATCACCGCGCCCAGCGCGTCGAAGTCCGCCCCCAGGTGCGTCGTGATGAGCCTCATGGACCCAGTGTAGTGCCGCGGATCCCGGCACGCCGCCGCGGCGTCAGCGGCCCAGCAGGATGCGCAGGAGCCCCGCGACCGACAGCACGCTGCCGGTGCGCTCGCGACTCGACAGCACCGACTTCACGCGGGCGCGCGCCCGCCGGCTGCGCTCGACCCGGGCCACCATCACGTTCACCAGCGGGCTCAGCCGCAGCAGCGTCTCGCCCAGACGCCACGCCCGGAAGTCGGCCGCGAAGGAGGACCGCAGCGCCGCCGTGTAGCGGCCCGCCACGCCGCCATCCGCCGACAGCAGGCACCGGGCCGCCAGCTCACCGCTCGACAGCGCCGGCCCGATGCCCTCCCCCGAGAACGGGCGGGTGAGGCCGGCGGCGTCTCCGACGGCGAGCACGTTGCCGCGGGCCACGGTCAGGTGCGGGAAGGCGGCGAACAGCGGCGCGCCGTGGGGACGCTCCTCCCACTCCGCGGCTCCCATTCTGCGCGCAAACGCCGCGGCGGCGGGCACCAGGGCGACTCCCGAGACCCCGGAGAACACCCCGCACCCGATGTTCCACCGCTCTCCGCCCACCGGAAACGCCCACATGTAGCCCCGGCACCGCATGCCGTCGAAGTGGATCACGAGGCTGCCCTCGTCCCGGCCGGAGATGCGTGCGTAGCCGCGGACCGCGGCGCCGCGCCGGCCGCCGCCCCTGAGCCCCGCGAGCAGCCGCGGCCTCGGGGCGGCGCCGGTGGCCAGGACCACGTGATCCGCCTCCACCTCCACGTCTCCTCCGTCGCGGCTGAACCTGGCCGCCCTGAACCGCCCCGGCTCCCCCGCGAAGGACTCCAGCCTGACGCCGCCCAGCAGCTCCGCGCCGGCCTCCTGCGCCTGTTCGAGCAGGAGGGCGTCGAGGACGCGGCGCGGCGTGACCAGCCCCCGGACCGGCACCGTCCCCTCTTTCCCCGAGGGGGAGCGGAAGACGATCCCGTCCACCGGGTGGGCGACGGCCTGCACCGCATCGAGGGCGCCGACCCCTCCCAGCGCTCCCGTGGCGTCGGGGAGCAGCCCGTCGCCGCAGATCTTGTCCCGCGGAAACACGGCCCGGTCGGCGATGACGACGACGGCACCGGCCCGGGCAAGGACCGCGGCGGCGGCGCTTCCCGCCGGTCCGGCGCCGACCACGACGACGTCGGCCTTCACCGCTCCCCCGACACGAAGGGCCGCCCCGCCAGACCGGCGGCCACCGCGACCGCCCTCTGCCAGCGCGGCAGCTCCACGCGCCGGCCCCAGGCCAGCACGGGGTCGG
Source organism: uncultured Acidobacteriota bacterium (assembly GCA_963751245.1). Lineage (GTDB taxonomy): Bacteria > Acidobacteriota > Thermoanaerobaculia > Thermoanaerobaculales > Thermoanaerobaculaceae > CAVVTR01. The sequence goes on from CAVVTR010000008.1 coordinate 281,623, forward strand.
CGGCCACCCGGTCCAGAACCCGCCGGTAGACGCCGCCCATGACCCGCACCGCGGCCCTGCTGTCCCGCTGAAGGAGGCCGGGAAGGGTGTTGGCGCGCTGGAAATAGCGCCGTGCCCGCGCGCACTCGAACACCATCAGGTCGCGGTAGGCGGCGGCGTCGAGGCGGCCCTCGAGGATCGCCTCGACGGACGTGCCGAAGCGGCGGACCTCGTCCTCGGGCAGGTAGAGCCGGCCGCGGCCGGCGTCCTCGCCCACGTCCCGGCAGATGTTCGTGAGCTGGAGCGCCATCGCCAGGTCCCTGCCTCGATCCCGGGCACCCTCGGCCACCACGCCGAAGATGGCCAGCGAGATCTCCGAGATGGTCACGGCGACCAGCTCGCAGTAGCGCTCAAGGGCCGCGAACGTGGCGTAGCGCGTCGTCTCCAGGTCCATGCGGCAGCCGTCCACGAGCCCCAGGAAGGCGCCTTTCGGGATTGGGAACCGCTGCAGCACCTCGGACAGCGCCCGGGTGGCCGGCTGTGACGGCCGGCCCCGGTACGTGGCGTCGATCTCCTCCGCCCAGGCCTCCAGCCGGGCCCGCGCCCCGGCGCTCCCATCCGCCCCGGCCGGCTCGTCGACGATGTCGTCGGGGATCCGGCAGGCGGCGTACGCGGCGTACACCGCCCGGCGCTTGTCCGCCGGCAGCAGGCGGAACCCCAGAGAGAAGTTCGCCCCCCGGAGGTGGGTGAGCCGGCGGACGAGCTCCCGCACCCCCGTCATGGCTCCCTCCGCCGGCACCAGGAGCACGGCGGCGCGTGGCCGCACCCGCGCCGCTCCCGCCACCCGGCCATGACCAGCGCGGACAGCATCCGGCCCGCGGGCCGCGGGCGCTGGAGCCCGACGAGCATCTCCCGCAGGTCCCGCCGGGCCGCGGCGCGGCAGAAGGAGGTGAACGCGCGCGGTCCCATGCGCTCGTAGGCGAACCGGAGGGCCACGGTGGTCCTCATCGGCGACAGGACGCGGCGCCGGAACGCCACGCCGTCCCATCCGCCCGAGAGCCCTCCCGCCGCCAGAGCGGCCGTGCGCAGCGCCAGCCGGTTCCCGAGACCGTAGAGGAAGTCCTGCGCGCCGGCGGCCTCGCCGACGTACCAGCGCCCCCGGGCGTCCTGCAGCCCCGAGGGAAGGAAGAAATTCATGTACTGGCCCCCTTCGTGGAGGATGTCCGCCGTGAACGGGCCGAGGTGGTCGCGGAACCGGCGCCACGCCTCGGCCTGAGCCCGCCGCAGCCCGGCCACGTGCCGCACCTGGGCGACGCCGAAGGTGGCGTGCCCCGCCAGGCTGAACAGGTAGGCGTAACCGGTCGGTGTCACGCGGGGATCGAAGAGCACCGCCACCGTGTCGGGCAGCCCCGTGCGGAACACCACCTCCCTCGCCACGCCGTCCGCCTGGCGCGGGCCGGTTGCCACCACGTCGCTGTCGGCGGGCGCCGCGACCCCGCGGTGCACCGTCACCCCGAGCTCTGCGGCCCGCCGCCCGAGCCAGGCGTCGAGGCTGCCCTCGCCGCCGCCCCGGCGCACGAAGTAGGCGAAGGGCTCGGTGCTGCCCACCTCGTGGACGCCGCCTCCGGGATCCAGGAACACGGCACGGCGGGCCGGCACCGCCTCGAAGCCCTCGCCCAGGCCCATGCCCGCCAGCTCGGCCAGCACGTCCTCCCCCGACGTGCCGTTCTCGAGGATCTGCCACCCGCCGGCGAACCTTCCCCCGGCCTCGGTCCGCCGCTCGAACACCTCGGCGCCGACTCCGCGCCTCGCCAGAAGCACGGCCGTCGCCAGGCCCGAGAGGCCACCGCCAGCGATCCGCACGGAGTCCACCACCGGAGCATTCTAGCGGTGGAACCCCCTCCGATGTCTTACCCGAGCGTCCGCAGCCCGCGGCGAGAGCCCACCGGGTTGCGCAGCCGAGGTGGAAACCCGGCGGGACAGATGCCGCCGGCGCAGGGTGGCGGCGGCCGCCGCGATCAGTGCCAGGACCCACAGCCCCTCGACCAGGGGCCAGGTGCGGGGCATGAAGTTCAGGTCGAGGTCCACGGGTCCCGCCGGCAGCCGGACGCCCATGAACGCCAGGTCCGAGGGTAGGATCTCCACCACTTCGCCTCCAATCCGGGCGGTCCAGGCAGGGTCGTAGCCCTCGTTGACCACGACCAGTCCGCCATGGCTCAGCGTGCCTGTGACCCGGATCCTGTTCGGCGCCGGCCGAGCCACCTGCAGGATGCCGCGTGCAACACCAAAGATGCTCCCGGCTGGAGCCTCGACAACAGCCTCCCTGCCGGGATCGAAGCCTGCCGCAGACAGCGCTGCGCGCGCTTCCTCCTCGTCGCGCACGACGATGCAACTCCCCGGCATGGAGACCTCGCCGAGCGTGTCGGGATTCAGGTACAGGAACCCGCTTCCCAGCCGGCCCGCCGGGACGAGCCCTGGCGAGTCCAGGGGCTCGCGGGACGCCACGGCGCGCACGGAGAGCAGGTCCAGGATCATGGGGTCCGTGCGGTCATAGTGGAGCAATGGGAAGCTCGCCGGGCCCCGGGGGAACCCACCCTCCAGCCCCAGCAGGGATTCCGCCCGCCTCCGCCCGAGAACGTCGTACCCGAGCACGCCCCGCCAGCCGTACTCGGTGCCCAGGTTGGCCGGATTCCCGAGGCGCTGGTCGAGAACGAGGACCCGCTGCCCCGCTGCTGCGCGTCTGATGCTCCGGATCTGCGGCGTCTCGGGAAAGTGCTGCGACGAGGGGATCGCGGGGTTGAAGGAATGACCGAAGCAGTAGAGGTCCCCGGCTACCAGGGCGACGGCGAGCCAGATCCACGTCCGCGGCCCCACCCGCCGCCTTACTGCCAGCAGAAGCGCCGACCCCAGGGCAAAGGCGCTCCAGGGCAACAGGAAGTGGCGAGCAAAGACCGGTGCGAGCCGCGCGGCGTCGCGGCCGAGCTCCGCGGCCCTCGCCAGGGTGCCGGGCGCCAGGCCACCGAGGGCGCCGGCGCCCCGGGCCACGGCTGCGGCGACCGACCCCGGGGCCAGGGCGAACCACGAGCCGAGAGCGGCCGCCACCGCACCGGCGAGCACCAGCGCCACCGCGAGAGCGCAGGCCAGCGCCCGGAGGCCGGGACGGGTCGCGGGCCGCGCCAGGACGTCGGCGCCCAGCCCCGCCAGCACGGCGATCGCGAACAGGAGGACGAACACCGACCGCTCCGGGACAGCGAGCCCGGCGACGGGCAGTTGCCTCCAGAAGCCGGCCAGCGGAGGCACCCGGGTCACGAGCACCAACGCGGCGAACCCCAGCAGCCCCAGCACGCGTCCCGGCGAGCCCCGCCTGGAGACCGCGAAGCCCACGGCGGCGAGCACGAGCGCGAGGAGCGAAGCGTACCCTCCGTTGTTCTCGCAGAAGTTCCCGCGGGATCCGAGGACGGAGCCTTCCCCCCTCAGGGGGCGTCCGAACGCGTAGGGGTACACGAGAAGCGCGGCTCGCTCCCAGCGGAAGCCGCCGAGCGACACGACGGGGCCGTGGTGGTCCGCCCTCTCGGAGATCACGCTCGCCTGAGAAAGGTTCTCCACGAAGGGGAGCACGGCCGGCGCCGCGAGGACGAACGCCACCACTCCCGCCCCTGCGATGGCCCCGAGGAGGCGAACTGGCGAAATGCTCCGGGCGCTGCCCTCCTCCGGCCGCCTGAGCATGACATAGGCCGACGACGCCAGCGCCGCGAAGAACGCCACCTCGAACTGCCCGCCCAGGGCGCTGAGGCCCAGGAACGCTCCGAGACCCAGCACCCAGCGTGCCGAGCGGGTCCGGCGGTACGACTCGGCAGCCACCATCGCCCACGGGAACCAGGCCGCCGACGACGGATTCGCGTAGAGCAGCCACACGACCATGAACCCCCCGCACCCGTACGCGACACCCGCCAGGGTGGCGGCGGGCGCCGAGGCGCCAACCCGCCGCGCGAAGACGAAGGCCCCGGCGGCGGCGAGCAGAAGCCTCAGGAGCGCGGTGAGCACCGACGAGCTCGAGCCCCTGCCAAGCAGGTGCGGCAGGCCCAGCGGGTCGAAGAACGCCGTCTGTCCGGCGCCCAGGAAGGAGACACCCAGCTCGGCGTGGGGGTCCCAGTAGGGGACGCGATTCTGGGCGAACTCCCGGGACGCGAAGTCCTGCCACGGAGCCATTTGCAGCACCGGGTCCCCGAGGAGGACGTTGCGGGCCTCGAAGCCCTCCGGCCGCGCACCGTCCATGAGGTAGGAGTCGAGGAGAAGGTCCGAGCTGGAGAGAACCATCCCAGGGTGGAGAGCCGGCAGGAGGATCAGCACCGGCAGCCCCAGGAGCACCAACAGAGGCAAAACCAGAGACGCTGCCCGGCTCCGGAGCCCCTCCTCGATCATCCTGGAACTCTACTACAGCCCACCACGCCGCCCACCCAGAGAACCCCGGAGAGTCGAGCTTCGCGGGTCCTCCGGTGGTGTCCCCACCTACCACCACCGCTCGAGCTCCCTTCTTGGCGGGTGGTATAGAATCCGCCGGGGGAGATTGCCTTGCAGCCGAACGAGATCCGTGCCTCAATCGAGACGATCCTGCCACGCGTGGAACGACCCGGGCGGTACCTGGGCCTGGAGCGCAACCTGACGGTGAAGCCCTGGGAGGACGCCGCCGTGAGGCTGCTGCTCGCGTTCCCCGACGAGTACGGGATCGGCATGTCCCACCAGGGCACCCGCCTGCTCTACCACATCGCCAACCGCCGCCCGGACACCCTCTGCGAGCGGGCCTTCGCTCCCTGGCCCGACATGGCCGCCGCCATGCGCGCCGCCGGCATCCCCCTCTACTCCCTCGAGTCCTATCACGCCGCGCGCGACTTCGACGTCGTGGGCGTTACGCTCCAGTCCGAGCTGAACTACATCAACGTGCCCTACCTGCTCGACCTCGCCGGCATCCCCCGCCGGGCCGACGAGCGGGGCGACGGCGAGCCCCTCGTGGTGGGAGGCGGTCCCTGCATGGCCAACCCGGAGCCGGTGGCCGACTTCTTCGACGCCCTCGCCATTGGCGACGGCGAGGTCCTGCTGCCGGTGATCCTCGACCTCGCCCGGCGCCGCCGCGCGGAGGGATGGTCGCGGCACCGCGTCCTGCGCGAGCTCGCCGCGGTGGAGGGGGTGTACGTGCCGTCCTTCTACCGCTGGCACCCTGCGCCCTCGCCGGCGGCGGGGGGGCGCTGGGAGACCGTCGAGGCGGGCTCGCCGTTCCCCGTCCTGCGGGTCTTCGTGCCCCGCCTCGACCCCGCCGACCTCCCGGAGGTCCCCCTGGTGCCGGCGGTCGAGGTCGTCCAGGACCGCCTGGGCATGGAGGTGGTCCGCGGGTGCACGCAGGGGTGCCGCTTCTGCCAGGCCGGGACCTGGTACCGGCCCGTGCGGGAGCACGACCCGTCCACCGTGGTGGAGACCATGAAGAGGCACGTCGACAGCACCGGCTACGAGCAGGTCTCCCTCCTCTCCCTCTCCGCCGCCGACTACTCCCAGATCGAGTCCCTCGTCCACCACCTGGCCGAGGAGCTCTCCCCGCGGCGGGTGGGGGTCTCGTTGCCATCCCTGCGCGCGGAGTCGTTCTCCGTGGCGCTTGCGGACGCCGTCAGCCGCGTCCGCAAGTCGGGCTTCACCTTCGCCCCGGAGACCGGCTCCGACCGGCTCCGGCGGGTCATCAACAAGACCTTCACCAACGCCGACATGATCGAGGCCGCCGAGGTGGCGTTCGCACGCGGCTGGAACCTCATCAAGGTCTACGCCATGATCGGCCTGCCCACCGAGACCGACGAGGACCTCGAGGAGCTCGCCGTCCTCACCGAGGGCATCCTGGCGGCGGCCCGGCGTGTCGGCAACCGCAAGGCGGAGGTCAACGTCTCCGTCGGGCCGTTCGTTCCCAAGAGCTGGACCCCCTTCCAGTGGGCCCCCTTCGTTCCCGCGTCCGAGCTGGACCGCAGGATCGGCGTGCTCCGCGACCGTTTCCGCCGCATCCGGCACGCGCACCTGTCCTGGAACGAGCCCGCCGAGTCCGCCCTCGAGGCGCTCCTGTCCCGCGGCGACCGCAGGCTCGCCGCCGTCATCGCCCGCGCCCACGACCTCGGCAGCGTCTTCGACGGATGGGGCGAGTGGCTGCGCCTCGACGCCTGGCGGCAGGCCCTCGCCGAGAGCGGCCTCGACCCGGAGCTCGAGACGGGGCCCCGGGAGCTCACCGCCACGTTGCCCTGGGACGTCATCGACGCCCGCGTGCGCAAGGGGTACCTCAAGGCGGAGCGCCGCCGGTCGCTCCAGGAGGCGCAGACCCCGGACTGCCGCTGGGGCGACTGCATGCACTGCGGCGTGCCGGGGGACGGGGCCGACACGGTCCTCGCCCTGCCCACGCTGCCGCTGGTGGGCGAGGAGGCTCCGGAGAAGGCGCGGGCACACAACGCCGCCTACCGCCTCCGGCCGCTGCCACGCGCCCTCCCGGCGACGCTCCCGCTCACCCAGCCCGAAGGGGTCGTCCGCGTCCGCTTCACCTTCTCCAAGCGGGGCGACGCCCGGTGGCTCTCCCATCGCAACGTCATGGACCTCCTCGAGCGGGCGTTGCGGGCGGCGGCTGCCCCCGTCCGCTACACGGAGGGGTTCAATCCCCACATCCGCCTGTCCATGGGCCCGGCGCTCCCGCTCGGCGCCGAGGCTGACGGCGAGCGCTTCGACGTGGACTGCCACGCGCCCGTCCAGGTGGGCATGCTGAGCGCCGCCAACCGGGTTCTGCCGGACGGGCTCCAGCTCACCGGGTGCGAGGTCCTCCAGGAGGGCTCGCGATCGCTCGGCAAGGTCATCGCCGCCTGCCGCTACCACATTCTCCGCCCGGCCAGCGCCGGCCCCTGGCCCCACCCCGGCGTCCTGCCGGAGGCCATCGCCGCCGGCGTGCTGGACTGGGTGGCGGAGGGTGCGGAGCTGACCGTGACCCTCAACGCCCGCCAGATCGACGGCCCGACCCCCGGCGTGAAGGCCATCCTGGGCGCGACGGGAGTCGCTCCGGAGCTGGCGCCGCTGGCGCGGGTGACCCGCCTCGAGACCGTCCTCTCGCCCCGATCCGCCGGCGGCTGAACGCTCCGCCCCCGCGCCGCTCAGACGTCCAGAGCGACGATGCGCGCGCGCAGACCGCGGCCGGAGGCCGCGAGGATCGCGAGGGTGACCGGCAGATGGAACCGCCGGGGCCCGGCGCTCCCCGGGTTCACGTAGAGGACCCCGTCGCTGCGGGTCACGGCTGCCCGGTGCGTGTGCCCGCTGATCACCGCCTCGATCCCCTCGTCCCGGGGCTCGGCGCGCAGCCTTCCGAGGTCGTGGACCACCAGCACCCGGTGGCCCGCGAGGTCCAGCCGCAACGTCTCGGGGAGCCCGGAGACGGGGCCGTCGGTGTCCACGTTCCCCCGCACCGCCACAACCGGGGCGAGGCGCCGGAGCGCCTCGAGCACGTCCTTTGTGCCCACGTCCCCCGCATGGACGATGCGGTCGCAGCCCGCCAGGGCGGCCACCGCACCGGGACGCAGCAGACCGTGGGTGTCCGAGATCACCCCGATCCTCAGCTCCGCCTTCCCGCACCCGCTCACGCCCTCCTGCCCCCTTCCCCGCCTCCAGAGTAGCCCGGGCGGCGTCAGCGCGGGTGCAGCCCGCCGTCGAGCAGGACGGTCTGTCCCGTCATGAACGCGTTGTGGACGATGGCCGAGACGAGGTCCGCGACCTCCTCCGGCCGCCCCAGCCTCCCCACCGGGATCCGCTGCGAGACACCCCCCCCGAGCTCGTCGTCGAGGCGGTGCACCGCCTCGGTGTCGATGAGCCCTGGTGCGACGGCGTTGACGGTCACTCCGTCTCCGGCGAGGGATGCGGCCAGGCTCCTCATCAGGCCGATCAGCCCAGCCTTCGCCGCCGTGTAGTGGGGCCCCACCAGCCCGCCGGTGAACGCCGCCACCGACGACATGAGCACCACCCGGCCCCAGCGGCGCCGCTGCATCCCCGGCGCCACCCGGCGGGCGAGGAGGAACGCCGCGCGGAGGTGCTCGTCGAGGGTCCGGTCCCAAGCCTCGACGGTGACCTCGTCCAGCGTCAGGCGGCGCACCGATCCCGCGTTGGAGACCAGCACGTCGACGCTTCCCAGGCCGCCCTCCACCGCGTCCACCATGGTCTCGACCGCGGCCGGGTCGGCCACGTCCCCGGCCACCGGCATCGCCTCGCACCCCCGCGCCTCCAGCCACCGGCACAGCTCCTCGGCCTCTGCGCGGCCCCGGCGGTACCCCACTGCGACCCGGGCGCCGTCGAGCCCCAGGTGGGCCGCCACTGCCCGTCCGATCCCCCGGCTGGCCCCCGTGACCAGTGCCACCTTCCCCGTCAGCGTTGCCGTCGTGCTCGCCACGTCACCCTCCCCGCCCTCGAACAACACTGCGCCGCCTCGCGTTCCTGGCGGACGCTCCCGGGCCCGGCTACACTTCGCGGCGGCGCGGCCAGAAGGCCCGCCTGGAGGACGGATGGCTGAGTTGAAGGGGTCGGCTCGCAAGTACCTGCGGGGCCTCGCACACTCCCTGCGGCCCGCGGTGCAGATCGGAAAGGACGGGCTCACCGACGCCGTCGCGGCCTCGGTGGAGGACGCTCTCTCCACCCAGGAGCTGATCAAGGTCCAATTCGTCGGCTCGCGCGAGACCAAGCGGGAGATCGCCGAGGCCATCGACCGGCGCACCGGCACCACCTGCGTCGGCATCATCGGCCACGTCGCGATCCTCTACCGAGAGCACCCCGACGCCGACCGGCGCCGCATCGTTCTCCCCCGCTGAGGGAACGCGGGCGCCTCAGCGCCCGGGCATGCCCGGCCCCACGTGCATGCTCAGGGCCAGGCCTACGCGAAGGGTGTGCGTCGGCACGACGCCGAGGACGCCGTGGGCGAGGCCCAGGGCGAGGGCGTTGGGCACTCGCCGGTACAGCCAGGCCGGCAGGAACCCCAGAACCTCGGTGACCACGACCAGGAACAGGTCGGGAACGTGGGAGACACCGAACAGCAGCCCCACCGCGACGACGGGGGCCCGGCGGCCGGGGAGCAGCGCGTCCGGCCTCCGGTCGAGCACGCACGGCAGGCCGTACTGCTGCATGGTGCCCCACACGGCGTACACGGCCAGGTCCCTCTCGGCTGGGAACGGCGGAGGGAGGTACCAGGTCCCGGCGACGGCACCGGCGGCCAGCACCGCGACCGCCGGCGGCCCGACCCGCACCACCGCCTGCCGCAGGCCCGCGGCGAACCGGCGCCGCCCCAGACCCAGGACGGCGAGGCTCTCCCGGTGCCGGCGGTGGATCCACGCGCCCACCCCGAAGTGGAGCGCCACCACCGTCGCGCCGGTGCCGGGAAAGGCGGCCACTTCCAGCCCGCCGGCCGTTCGCCCGCTCACGACCGGGCGCGCGGCGGGACGCTCGAGCACCTCCTCTGGGAGGTCGTGGTGACGGTCGGCCGCGGCGGCCTCTCCCCTGACCGGGCCGCGCACCGCTTCAGCCCGGTCGAGGAGGGCCCAGTGGTCTCCGCGGGCCGTGGCGGGGCGTGGCTCCGTCAGCCGACCAGCGCCTCCTCCGGGCCCACGGCGACGACGCCCGGCATCGCCCGCAGCGCCGCCGCGAACCGTGAGACGCCCTCTCGGATGCGGTCGCAGGGCATGGCCGAGAAGTTGAGCCGGCACGTGTTCTCGTGCCCCCCGTTGGGGAAGAACGCGCCACCGGGAACGAAGGCGACGTCGTGCTCCAGGCAGGCCGACAGCAGCTCCCTGGCGTTGGCCCCGGCCGGAAGCTCAACCCAGACGAACAGGCCTCCCGCCGGGCGCGTGTACCGCACGCCGGGGGGCAGCTCCCGCTGCAGCGCGGCCAGCATGGCGTCCCGGCGCGCGCGGTACACGTCGCGGACCCGGGCGATGTTGGCCTCCAGATCGAACATCTCCATGTAGGTCGCGATCTGCATCTGGCTCAGGGTGGACGTGTGGAGATCGGCGCCCTGCTTCACGATCACGTACTTCTCGAACAGCTGAGGCGCCGCCGCCAGCCACCCGATGCGCAGGCCCGGGCAGAAGATCTTGGAGAACGTGCCGAGGAACACGACGAGGCCCTGCTCGTCCATGGACTTCAGCGTCGGCACCCCCTCCCCCTCGAAGCGAAGGTCGCCGTAGGGGTGATCCTCGACGACGGGGAGCCGGTGCCGGTTGACGATCTCCATGAACCGGCGGCGACGCTCGTGCGACCAGGTCCTGCCCGTCGGGTTCTGGAAGTCGGGGATCACGTAGATCAGCTTGACCCGGTCGTGGGCCGCCAGGCAGGCCTCGAGCGCCTCCGGCAGCATGCCCTCGTCGTCGGTGGGCACCTCCACGAAGCGGGGGCGGAAAACCTGCAGGGCATTGATGGCGCCCAGGTAGGTGGGGCTCTCGCACAACACGACGTCGCCCTCGTCCAGGAAGATCTTGCCGGTCAGGTCCAGCCCCTGCTGGGAACCGCTGGTGACCAGCACCGTCTCCGCCGACACCGCCGTGCCCAGGAGCCGGTTCATGCGCTCGGCGATCCTCCGGCGCAGCGGCATGTGGCCCTCGGTGGTCGAGTACTGCAGCGCCGTGCGCCCCGAGCTCGCCAGCACGCGGTCGGCGACCTTCCGCATCTGCTCGACGGGGAACATCTCCGCAGCCGGCAGCCCGCCAGCGAAGGAGATCACTTCCGGCCGGTCGACAAGCTTGAGGATCTCGCGAATGTCCGAGGCGCGAAGATCCTTCATCCTCCCTGCGAACCTGATTCCCATTGATTTCTCCTCGCTCTCCCAAGCTCCCTGTCCAACAACGGTCCCGTGACCGCCACCCTCACACGATGGGCGGCGTTCCCCCTGCCGCGGCGCCCTGCGCGTCCCCGGCCGGCGTCACCCGGCGCAGCGCCGTCATCAGCCCGGCGACTCCGGAGCGGATCTGCTCGCAGGTGGGATAGGTGAAGTTCAGCCGCATGAAGCTCGTCGCCGACCCGGAGGCGAAGCACGCCTCTCCGGGGAGATACGCCACGCCCTCGGCCGCGGCCCGCCCGAGGAGCCGGCCCTGCGGCACGGGGGCCGTGGACCGGCACCAGAAGTAGAAGCCCCCTTCCGGGCGCTCCCACTCCAGCGTCGGGGGGGCGGAGGCCCGCAGCGCCTCGTCCATGGCGTCCCGCCGGACCCGGTAGGCCTGCCGGGCGTGAGCGAGGTGCCGCTGGAAGTGCCCGTCGCCGATGAAGCGGTGGATCAGCCACTGGCCCGGGGTGGTGGTGTGGAGGTCCACGGACTGCTTCGCCAGCGCCAGCTGGCGCACCAGCACGGAGGGCGCCACGAGCCAGCCCACCCTGAGCCCCGGGAACAGCACCTTGGAGAAGGAGCTCGCGTAGATCACGTGACCGTGGACGTCCAGCGCCTTCAGCGAGGGCAGCTCAGACCCCTCGTAGCGGAGCTCCGAGTAGGGGTCGTCCTCGACCACCGGGACCTGGAAGCGGTAGGCGAGGTCCAGCAGGTGCCGGCGGCGGGCCAGCGAAAGCACCGCGCCGGAGGGGTTCTGGAACGTCGGCAGCGTGTAGATCAGCTTGGGCCGCCGGCGCTGCAGCAGCGTCTCCAGCGCGTCCGTCCGCATGCCGGCGGCGTCCACCCCGACCCCCAACAGGCGGGCCCCCGCCCGGCGGAAGACCTGGAGGGCGCCGAAGTAGCTGGGCTCCTCCACCACGACCTCGTCGCCCGGATCGAGGAGCACGCGGGCCAGCAGGTCGAGCCCCTGCTGGGAGCCCGAGGTGACCAGCACCTCGGGGAGCGAGCACCGCACGCCCCGGGTGGCCATGAGGCCGCACAGCGTCTCCCTGAACTGGCTCAGGCCCTCGGTCGGGCTGTGCAGGAGCGCGCCGGCGCCCATCTCCCGCATCATGGTTCCGTGCAACCGGCCGACGAGGTCGAGGGGGAGGAGCTCCGGCGCCGGCAGCCCCACCGCCAGGGAGATCACGTCGCGGCGCTCGCTGAGCTCGAGGAGGTCCCGGACAAGCGGATCCGGCGTCTGCTCCCCGCCCACCCGGATGAGCTGGCTCCAGGGCAGCGGCCCGGCCGGGTCGCGGGGCACGGCGGCGTTCCCCGCCACCCGCGTTCCGGAGCCCACGTGGGACTCCACCAGGCCGTCGGCCTTGAGCTCCCGGTAGGCGTTGAGGATCGTGGTGCGGTTGACGCCCAGGGACGCGGCCAGCCGCCGCTCTGGCGGCAGGAGCGCCCCCTGCGGCAGCGCTCCCGAGGCGATCAGCGCCCGCAGCCCCCGGTCGATCTGCAGGTAGACCGGAACGGAGCTGGCCCTGTCGATGCGGATGTCCATCATCGGCGCCCCCGGGGATCCAGCCAATACAGCCAATTGGACCCCTCTAAGCGTCAATATAGCGTCACATGATCCGTTTTCAAGAGCCAATTTTGCCGATTGCGCTCAGCCAATTTTCGACGCCCTCCCGCCATTTCTGCCTCATTGGCCGCCGCGGTCGCTCCAGGCCGGCACCGTCGAGGTGGCCCGTTCCGGCAGGACCACCACCATGGAGGGGCCGCTCAGCGGGACCATCCCCTTCAGGCGGCGCCCCCCCTTGTCGAGGACGGCGAGCGCCTCTCCGGCGACCGCCACCACGCCGTCGGCGGTCACGGCGACGTCGCGGACCCCGGCGGGAAGAGGCGTCGAGAAGCGCACCTTCAGCGGATCCTCCGCGTCGGTCCGCACGGCCATGCCCACGATGCTCCCACCCCCGCCGGAGGTCCGCGCCCCCGCGACGACCACCCGGCCGTCGGCGGAGACCGCCACCGCCCCGACCTCGCCGCCCACCGCGACGGGGGCCGAGACCGCGCCCGGCCGGCCGAGGGACGCGAGGCACACCCTCCCCCCCTCGAGCCCCACGGCCACCCAGCCGCCGTCGGGCGCGACGGCCAGCGCCGTCGCGGGGGCCGGGAGCCCTACTCTGGCCACCGGCGTGCCGGGCCGCGTCCCCGCCAGGACGAGCACGCGCCGCCCCTCGCCGGCGGTGATCACCGCCGCCATGCGTCCGTCGCGGGAGCACGCGGCCCGCCACGCACCGGTGACCCCCGCCAGCGGCATCCGCTCCAGCGGCAGACGCTCGGGATAGGACGCCAGCAGGAGGGAACCGGGAAGCACGGCCAGCATCCTGTCCGGTTCGTCGAAGAACAGCGGGAAGAAGCGGCCCTCCACGGTGCTCACGGTTCCGTCCGCCGCTACGACGGCGGTCTGGTCGGTCGCCGCGAGGGGAACGAACACTCTTCGGTCGGGAGCCGCGAAGACCGCGACGCCCTCCCCGGGCAATGCGGCCCGCCGCACGACGGCGGGCCCGTCGGTGCGCACCAGGACGACGTCCGGACCGCACAGCACGGCGGCGGTGGCAGCGAGGGCGGCAAGGGCGAGCATGGCCGGAGTTTACCGCGGTCCCATCGACCGCTACCATGCACGCGTGCACGCAGAGCTGACCCGGGAGCTGAAGGCCCACGCCCGGGACGTGCTGGGCTTCGACCTCGTCGGCATCACGACGGCCTCGCCCCCCGACGCCGGCGGAGAGCGCCTCGCGCGCTGGATCGCCGACGGGCACCAGGGGGAGATGGGCTTCATGGCGGACACCGCCGCCGTGCGCGCGGACCCGCGCCGCTTCCTTGCGGGCGCCGCCAGCGTCGTGTCGGTGGCCATGAGCTACCACGACCCCTGGGAGCCGCCCGAGACGGCCCCCGGCGGCGGCCGGCCGGTCATCGCCCGGTACGCGCGCCGGAAGGACTACCACACGGTGATCCGGAAGCGCCTGGTCCGCCTGGGCCGGTTCCTCGCCGCCCGCGTCCCCGGCGCCCGCTGGCGCGCCGCCTGCGACACCGCGCCGCTCCTGGAAAAGGCGCTGGCCCAACGGGCGGGGTTGGGGTGGATCGGCCGGAACACCTGCCTGATCCATCCCCGGCTCGGCAGCGAGATCCTCCTCGGCGAGCTCGTCACCGAGGTCCCTCTCGATCCCGACGGGCCGGGGCGGCCCCACTGCGGGACGTGCACGGCGTGCCTGGAGGCCTGCCCGACCGGGGCGCTGTTCGCCGCCAGAGAGCTCGACGCCCGCCGCTGCATCTCCTACCTCACCATCGAGCACCGCTCGGCCATCCCAGGCGCTCTCGCCGGCCGCCTGGGCGCCCACGTCTTCGGGTGCGACATCTGCCAGGCCGTGTGTCCATGGAACCGGCACGCCCCGCCGCGGTGCGCCCCGGCGCTCCGTCTGCGCCCACGGCTGGCGGCGCCGCGGCTGGCGGAGCTGGCCTCCCTGGACGAGGAGGGGTGGCTCGCCCTCGCCGCGGGCACGCCCCTGCGGCGGCTCGACTTCCCGCGGCTCCAGCGCAACCTCGTCGCAGCCGCGATCAACCCGGGCGGCCTCCGTTGAGCAGAGGCCCGCAGACGACGACGGACCGCTGGGAGCGCCTGGCCGCCGTTTCCGACATCCCGCCGGAGGGGCTCGTGGTCCGCTTCATGGACGGCCCGTTCCGCGAGGAGGGCATCCTCCTGCGCACCGCCGGAGGCGTGAGGGCCTGGCGGAACGTGTGCCGCCACCTCGCCGTCCCCCTCGACCGCCACGAGCCGGGCGCCCTCGTGGACGAGTCCGGCGACCTCGTCTGCCAGGAGCACGGCGCCCGCTACCGCGTCGGGGATGGGGTGTGCGTCGCGGGGCCCTGCGCCGGATCGCGGCTCCGCGAGCTTCCCGTGCGTGTCGCAGGCGGCGACGTGCTGCTGGACCGCAGCCGGCTCGGAGCGTTCTTCTCGACCTGATCCGTCATCTTGACACTGTGACGGAACAGGAATATAAACCCCGCGCTGGAGAGTGCGGACGCGCTCTCCGGGAGGTGCGCGCCCGCTGGGACGGAACAGTAGGGAGTGGCGACCAGGGCTCCTGCCGCGCTCAGGGCAGCCGGCACTCCCCTGGCGGTGATTTGCATTAGGGACTAAGATGCTGCAGGATTCCCAGATGAAGTTCCAGAACACTGGGACGTATCCGCCTCGCCAAGGGAGGAGAGGAAAAATGCGAAAGAACAACGTGGTGATAGGGTCGCTGGTGTTGACGATGACAGTGCTGGCGGTAGGCTGCGCCAAGCCGCCCCAGCAGGAGCTGGATTCCGCGAAGGCTGCCGTGACGGCCGCCGAGCAGGCCGAGGCCCCCAAGTATGCTCCCGACGCCTGGGACAAGGCCCAGCAGGCCATGAACGCGGTCAACGCCGAGATGGAAGCGCAGAACGCCAAGTTCGCCCTCTTCCGCTCGTACACCAAGGCCAAGCAGCTCGTCGCCGACGCGACCAACGCCGCCAACGCCGCGAAGGAAGCCGCCGTCGCTGGCAAGGAGAAGGCCAAGAACGAGGCGCAGGCCGCCATCGACGCCGTCAAGGAGTCGCTCGCGAAGGCCGCCACCTACATGGAGGACCTCCAGAAGTGCCGCCGCAAGCCCAAGGACCTCCGCAAGGACCTCGAGGTGATGAAGGGCAACATGGACGGCTACAACTCCCAGGTCACCGAGATCGAGGGCGTCTTCGGCCGTGAGGACTACCTCGGCGCCAAGCAGCAGGCCGAGTCCCTCAAGGGCCAGGTCGACACCATGGTTACCGAGCTGGAAGCGGCCAAGACAAAGCTTCGGTGCTGACCTCCGCATCACGGACCACCGACCGGCCGGCGGCGCTTTCGAGCCGCCGGCCGTTCCTTTACGCCGTCCTGCTGGCTGTGGCGGTCGTGTCCTCGACGTCCTGCGGCGGGGACCGGCCTCCCGACTTCGACGGCGCCAGGAACGTCGTCCGGAGGGCGATCCGGACCGTCCGCCCGACCGCTCCGGGCCAGGCGCGCTTCATCGAGCGGCTCATGGCCGACGCCGAGGTCGCGACGGCCGGCGAGGCGGCGGCCCCCTGGTGGAGCCCGCAGACCGGCCGCGCCGCCGCCGCCTGGCTGCGGGTGCTCCGCGCGACCCACGACGCCGTGTCCGCCTACCGCGAGCTGGAGAGCAGGACGCGGAGCAGCTACGAGAGCCTGCTCTCCTCCGCCCGGCACGAGGTCTCACGCGCCCGGGCCGAGATCCGGGAGACCGGGATGGGCCGCCGGGAGGCGGCCGCCATGGAGCGCGCCGCGGTGAGCCTCGACACCGCCGTCAGGCTGGCCGGTGCTGGAACGTGGGGCCGGGCCGCCGACAAGCTCGAGGAGGCCCGCGCCAGCGCGAGCATCGTCCACAAGGGGTGGATCGCGCTCCACGCGCGCTTCTCGAGCCCCTCGCTGATCCGCCAGTGGAGGTCCTGGGCCGAGAGCACCATCGCCGAGTCCCGCGAGCTCGGCGAGTACGCGTTCCTCGTCGACAAGCTCCGCCGGCAGCTCACGGTGTACTACCGCGGCCTGCGCGTGGCCACCTACTCCGCGGAGCTCGGGGCCAACGGCCTGCGCCGCAAGGAGCACTCAGGCGACCGGGCCACCCCCGAAGGGCGGTACCACGTCGTCGAGCTCAAGGAAGGCAAGAGGACCGGTTACTACAAGGCCCTGCTCCTCGACTATCCGAACGCCGAGGACCGGGCGCGCTTTGAGTGGGGGCGCCGGCGCGGTACCATACCGTCCCGTGCGGGCATCGGCAGTCTCATCGAGATCCACGGCGACGGCGGAGACGGCAGTGACTGGACCGACGGCTGCATCGCCCTCGCCGACCGCGACATGGACCGGGTGTTCGCCCGAGCCAGGGTGGGAACGCCCGTGACGATCGTAGGCACGTATGAGCATTGACCTTACCATCCCCCCGCCGCAGCAGCCGCCCCGGCGCGGGTGGCGGGTCGCGTTGATCGTGGCGGTGGCCGTGGCCGTCCTTGCCGGCGGCGCATCGCTGGTCCTGGCGCGGTTCGGCAGGCCGCTGACCCCGACGCCCCTGGTGATCGTCTCGCCAGAGACCACGGACAGCCCCGCCGCGCTCCAGCGCCGGGCGCGCCGGGCCGACGCATCGATCAGACGCTATGAGCCCCGCGGCATCTACATCGTCGTGGACACCTACCGCAACCGCCTGCGGGTGCTGCGCGGGAACGACGTCCTGCGCTCGGCGATCTGCTCCACAGGCACCGGCGTGGAGCTCCGCGACCCCCGCAATGGACACGTCTGGGTGTTCGACACGCCCCTCGGCGAACGGGTGGTGGAGCGCAAGACGCGGAACCCGGTGTGGGCGAAGCCCGACTGGGCGTTCATCGAGGAGGGCTATCTCCCGCCCAAGGACCCCGAGGAGCGCTTCGATTCCTACTCCCTGGGCGACTACGGGCTGTACATGGGGAACGGCTACATCATCCACGGAACACTCTTCCCATCGTTGCTGGGCCGGCGTGTGACCCACGGATGCATCCGGCTCGGCGACAAGGACCTGGAGTTCGTGTATCACAATGCACCTCTGGGCACGCGCGTTTATCTGTACTAGCCTCGTCGTCGCCAGCGTGGCGACGGCCGGGGAGCCGACCCTCACCGAGGGAGGTGTGTCGGTCCTGGAGCTGGAGGCCGGCCTCGCCCGCAGGCCCGATGTCTACCTCGTCCTGGACGCTCCCATGCGGGTCCTCGAGATCAAGGCGAGGGGCGTCGTTCTCGACACCGTCAAGCTCACGGGGATCGAGATGGTCGACCAGCACGCCCTGTTCGGCCCGGGCTCCACCTCCACGCTCAAGCTCCCGGCCGAGTTCACCATCGAGACGGGCGCGCGGGACGCCTCGCGCGAGGTCATCGCTCCCGACAAGCTCGTCCCGGCCCCCAAGGACGACGAGGAGTCCCCGGCGTCGGGCGCGCAGAGCACGCCGGCTCCGGACCCCACGCCCACACCGGTTCCCGAGCCCCCGGTCTCCTACCGCGTCCGGCTCGACAACGGCTGGGACCTGTGGATCACCGACGCCCTGCCCGGAGAGACCCGCTGGGCCCGGTACGTGGCGGCGGTCAAGGACGGCTTCCTCCGGCTCACCGGACACGCGCGCAGCTACCCCAGCGCGCTGACCCTCTCCATGAGCCGCGAGAACACCAAGCGCCTCCACCATCTGCTCACCAAGGGGACGGTGCTCCTCGTCGTCGGCGGCGACCGCGGCTGACGGGCCGCCGGCACCTTCACCGCGGGCTCAGTTGGACTGGAGCTTGGAGACCCGCTCGACCACGTCCCGGAAAGCCGGGTTGATGGCGAGGACCTCGGCGAACTGGGCCAGAGCCGCATCGCGGTTGCCCGCCGCCTCCAGCGTCCGTCCCAGCTCGTAGCGCAGGCCGAGCTCCGAATCCGGCGGCAGCGCCGGGGCGTGCAGCGCCCGCGAGTACCACTCGACGGCCTGCTCGGGGAGGCCCTTGTCCAGGTAGCACGCGCCGATCATCGTGGCGCATTCCACGAAGAGCGCCTCCGACTTGGCGGCCAGCTGGAACTCACCGATGGCCTCGTCGAGGAGCGACATCTCGCGATAGGCGAGGCCGAGGTTGAAGTGGGTGTCGAAGTCGTCGTCCCCCACCTGCTCCGCCACACCCCGCTGGAACTCCTTGAACAGCTCCTCGATGGAGACTTCCTCGCCCTGCTGGGGACCGGCGGCCTCGGCGACGAGCTCCTCCTCGGCCAGCTCCTTCTCGAGCTCCGCGGCGAGGTCGAAGAACTGTTCCTCCTCGCTGAACAGGGCTTCGGCCGAGTCCCCCTCGGCGCCGGCAGGAGGCGCAGCCTCCTCCCAGCCCCGCGACTTCAGCAGGGCCTGCCGGGCGACCACCTCCGGGTGGTCCGGCGCCGTCTGCCGCAGGGTCTCCAAGCTCTCGGCCGCCTCATCCAGGAGCCCCTGCTCGAGGAAGAAGTCGATCTCGGCGAGGCTCTCCTCGGCGGGGCCGGCGAGGGCCTCGGCGACGTCCACCTCTTCCACCGCGCCGGCGACCACCTCCACGGCGTCGTCGAACTCGATGGGAGCCTCGAAGGGAACCGCAGCGTCCATGTCTTGGGGCGCCGGCGACCAGGAGAGCGGCTCACCGTCCCCGGAAGGCGCGAGGGCCGCGGGCTCGCCGCCCTCGCCGGGGGGCTCCACCTCCGGCGCCTCCTCGGCGCCGCCGTCGGCGAGACCCTCGAAGCCGCCCACGCGCAGGACCGACTCCATCTCGGCGGGACCGATGTGGTGGGTCATCCCCATGGCGTCGGCGCCGTCGGGTCCGGCGCCGGTCTCGTCCCCGGCAGGCATCGCCGGGACCAGCTCGAAGGCGGTGCTGGTCGCTGCCCCCGCCGTCAGCGACTCGAGCAGCTCACGGGCCTTCTCGTGGGAAGGGGCGCTCTCGAGCAAGCGCTCGAGGTGCGCCACCGCCTTGTCGGCGAGCCCGTACTTGGCGAACACCATGGCCTCGGTGTACAGCTCCTCGACGTTGACGTCGTCCACCACTCCGGATGGCCCCGCACCGAACGCCTGCGCCCGGGTCGTCGCGGCAGGCTCCCCCTCCCCTTCCCCGGGCGCGTCGGGGATGTCCATCTCGACAAACTCGAGCTCACCGCCGAGCCCGGCGTCGTCCACGGCGAAGGAAAGCTCCACCTCCCCCGCGGCTGGACCCGGGGCGGCCGTGGGCGGCGCGACGCTCACTCCCAGCTCCTCGAGGCGCTGCACGGCGTGCCGGTTGGACGGGTCCCGGTGCACCAGCTTGCGGTACAGCGCGACCGCGTCCTCCGACCGGCCGGCGTCGAAGTAGGCGTCGGAGAGGGCCGCCTCCACCGCCGTGGCTTCCTCCGTCTCGCCGATCCGGTCCACCGCCTTGGCGAGGCGCTCGAGGACGTCGATGTCGGCGGGGGCGCTGCGCTGCAGTCGCCGCAGGATCGGCAGCGCCCGCCGGCTCTCCCCCGCCGCGGTGAAGCGGTCCACCGCCGGGATGATGTGGCGCTTCGCCTCCACCACCTCACCGCCGCACAGCAGGATTTCGCCGAGGAGCTGGCCGACGTCGGCGCGGGAGCGCAGCGCCTCGGGCAGAGCGTCCACCGCGGCGCGGGCCCCGGCGGTGTCGTCGGCGTCCAGCATCACCCGGGCCAGGAGCACTCGCAGCTCCGCCCCGCCGCCGGCACTCTCCAGGGCCCGGCTGCCGAGCTCCAGCGCCTGCGCCCCCCGCCTGGCTTCGATGAGCGCCTGCACGCAGGGAACGACCATGTCCGCGTCGTCGGGGTGCAGCTCCAGCGCGCGCTGGTAGAGCTTGACCGCCTCGTCGAGGAGCTTGCGCGAGAGCAGCGCCTGCCCGAGGGCGTCGATCTCCTCGCTGGCTGCCTCCGCATCGCCGATCTGGACCAGAAGGTCCACGAGTTTGGCCCGCGTCTGCAAGTTGCCGGGCTCGAGCTCCGCCAGCTTGCGAAAGACGCGGACGGCGTCCTCCTGACGCTTGGCACGGAGGAACCAGTCGGCCAGGGTGAGCAGCTGCTGGCGCCCCTCCACCGCGAGCCCCTGCTTGAAGTAGAGGTCCGCGAGACGCTCATAGACCGCGATGCGCTGGGGGTCCAGCCGGTTGATCTTCTTGTAGATGGCGATGGACTTGAGGAAGAAGCCGTCCTCGGCGAAGTGCTCCGCGATGCGCTCGTAGACCTCGATCGCCTCGGGGATCCGGTTGACCCGGACGAGAAGGTCACCCAGGCGGTTGAGAGTGTTGGCGTCGGTGGGAGCCTGCTCCAGGGCGCGCTGGTACTCGCGGATCGCGGCTTCCAGCTTGCCCCGCGCCGCGAGCTTCTCGGCCTCGTGCAGGATCTTCTCTCGCTTCACGGTCGCCATGGGAAGTGCACACGTCTCCGGCAGTTATCGTAGCACAGTCGCACCCGGCGACGATGCCGTCCGCAGCGAGGAGAACAGCCATCCGCAGGGGTCCGCGCCGGCCCGGTGCGAAGGCCCCGGCAGAAGGCCGGAACGCGCAGACACACGCCGAGGCCCCCACCCGTTCCGGGTCCGGGGGCCTCGTCGGTACGGCGCCACACCTCCTCGCAGGGGGACGCGGCGCCGGGTCGTGTCCTACTTGCGGTCGAACGCTTCTTCGATGCGTGCGGCCTTGCCTCGCAGCCCGCGCAGGTAGTAGAGCTTGGCGCGGCGCACCTTGCCGTGGCGCACCACGTCCACGTGGTCGACGGTGGGGGAGTGCAGGGGGAAGACGCGCTCCACCCCCACGCCGTAGGAGATCTTCCGGACGGTGAAGGTCTCCCCGATACCGCCGCCACGGCGGCCGATGACGACGCCCTCGAACACCTGGATGCGTTCCTTCTCACCCTCGCGAACCTTGACGTGAACCCGCACGGTGTCACCGGGGGAAAACGCTGTAACGTCGCTGCGCATCTGCTCTTTCTCGAGCTCGCGTAGATCCATGACACTCCTCCAGCCCCGCACCGGAGACGCGGGGAATGTGGATTATATACTCGTGCGCCCCGGACGGGAAGCTCCCCCGCCTCAGCCGTCCGCACCGGGAAGGCGAACCCCCTCGCGGCGTGCCACTTCCTCCGCCACCGCCCGCACCTCCGCGGAGAAGCGCTCCCACCCCGCCGCGATGAGGTCCGGGCGGCAACGCAGCGTCACCCGCACCGCCTCCTCGAGGCGCCACCGGCGGATCGCCGCGTGGTTTCCCGACAGCAGCACCTCGGGGACGTCCTCCGCGTCGAACGCCCGCGGACGCGTGTACACGGGGTGGTCGAGAAGCCCTGTGGCGAAGGAGTCCTCCTCGACCGACGCGTAGTCACCCACCACTCCGGGAAGGTACCGGGCGGCCGCGTCGGCCATTGCCAGGGCGGCGAGCTCGCCGCCGGACAGCACGAAGTCGCCCAGCGAGATCTCGTCCACCGTGAGCAGCCGGCGGACCCTCTCGTCGAATCCCTCGTACCGGCCGCACACGAACAGGAGCCTCTCCCGTCCGGCCAGCTCGCGGGCCACCGCGTCGTCGAAGCGCCGACCCCGGGGGTCCGGGAGAACCACGTGGGCTCCGGCCCGCGCCAGCTCGCGGACCGCCGGCACCACCACCGTCGCCATCAGCACCATGCCCGGGCCGCCGCCGTACGGCTCGTCGTCCACCTGGCCGTACCGATTGACCGCCCATGAGCGCAGGTCGTGGACCCGTGCCTCGATCACCCCGTCCCGCAGCGCCTGGCCCAGCACGCCCACCGCCAGGTAGGCCTCCACAGTGGAGGGGAAGAGGGTCAGGAAGTCACAGCGCATCGTCGCCGAACAGGCCGGCGGGGGGATCGAGGACGACCACGCCGTGCTCGAGGTCCACGTTCACCACGATGGGAGACGTGAACGGCACCAGGACCTCGTGCCCGCCCGCCTCCACGCGGAGCAGGCTCCCGCCCCCGCCGGGGACCAGCCCGCCCACGCGGCCCAGCGCCCTGCCGCCGGAGTCGACGCAGGTCAGCCCGCGCAGCTCGTGCTCGTAATAGTAGTTCTCCGGCAGAGCCGAACGCTCCTGGGGGGGAAGGAACACCCAGAGGTTGCGCAACGGCTCCACGGCGGTGCGGTCGGCGAATCCGGCAAGACCCAGGAGCCACGCCCCCTTGTGCAGACGGACCTGCTCGACCTCGAGGAACCGTCCGGGCTCCTCGCCCTCGCCGCCGAGGCCGACCCGGACTCCGGGGCTCATCCGCTCGGGGAAGTCGGTCTCGATGTCGACCACCACCTCCCCATGCACACCATGAGGACGCCGGATCCGCCCCACGGCCAACCACGCCTCGGGGCGGTCCATGGCTACTCCAGGATTTCCAGCACGAAGCGCTTGCGCACCTTCATGCCGGCCGCAGCCAGCAGAGTCCGGATCGAACGCGCCGTCTTGCCCTGCTTCCCGATCACCTTGCCGAGATCCTCCGGCGCGACCCGAAGCTCAAGGACGGTCGTCTGCTCCCCCTCCACCTCGTGAACCTGAACCTTGTCCGGCTGGTCAACGAGCGCTCTGGCGATCTGTTCGACGAGCTGTCTCATGGCGGCCTCCTCAGGAACACCACCGATACGGGTCAGTTCTGGGCCTGCTTCAGAAGGGTCCGGACCGTCTCCGAAGGCTTGGCTCCGCGCTCGATCCAGTACGTCGCGCGCTCCACGTCGATCCGCACCTGGGCCGGTTCAGCCCTCGGATCGTAGAGGCCGATCTCCTCGATCACCGCCGACGTCGGTACCTTGCGGGCGTCGGATACCACCACACGATAGACGGGGCGCCTGTTCGAGCCCATTCGCCGCAGTCGAATCTTCAACATTCAGCCGTTCCTCCACGTTTTCGCGGTTTTCCGCGAGAATAGTATTCTACCATCGCTGTGCGTCGAGCTTACAGCCCCATGGAGCGAAGCACTCGGCGGGGGTCGCCTCCCTTGCCCAGCCGCTTGACCATCCGCTTCATCTCCGCGTACTGGCGCAGCAGGCGGTTGACCTCCTCGACGGTGGTGCCCGCCCCCCGGGCGACGCGGCGCCGGCGCGACCCGTTGACGATCTCGGGGTGACGCCGCTCCGACGGTGTCATCGAGGAGATGATCGCCTCGAAGCGCACCAGCTTGCGGTCGTCCACCTGAGCACCGCGCAGCGCCTTGGCGCCGGGCAGCAGGTCCATGATCTGCCCCATCAGCCCGCCGCCACGGAGCTGCTTGAGCTGGTCGCGGAGGTCATCGAGGTCGAACCCCTCCCGCTTCGCCTTGCGCTCCATCTCCGCGGCCCGCTTGAGGTCCACGGTCTGCTGGGCCTTTTCCACCAGCGTGAGCACGTCGCCCATGCCGAGGATCCGCGACGCCATGCGGTCAGGGTGGAAAGTCTCCAGGTCCTCCAGGCGCTCGCCCACGCCGGCCAGCCGCACCTGCGTCCCCGCGACCGAGACCACCGACAGGGCGGCGCCTCCCCGGGCATCACCGTCCAGCTTGGTGAGCACCGCGCCGGTGAGGGGAAGGCGGTCGGCGAAGGCCTTCGCCTGGCGCACGGCGTCCTGTCCCGTCATGGCGTCGGCCACGAAGAGGATCTCACTGGGCTTGAGCACCTCGGCCAGGCCGGCGACCTCGTCCATGAGGGCATCGTCCACGTGGAGCCGGCCCGCGGTGTCGACGAGCACCACCTCGAACCCCTTTCGACGCGCCTCGACCAGCGCCGCCCCGGCGATCTCGCGGGGGTCGCTCCAGGCCCGGGTGTCCATCACCGGGAGACCGGCCTGGGCGCCAAGCTGCTCCAGCTGCTCCCGCGCGGCGGGACGCGCGGTGTCGGCGGGGACCAGCAGCACGTGCTTGTTCATCTGACGCCGCAGGTAGACGCCGAGCTTGGCGCAGGTGGTGGTCTTGCCGGTGCCCTGCAGGCCCACGAGCAGGATCGGAGCAGGGAAGCCCTTCAGCTTGAGCGGCTTGTGCTCGCCGCCCAGGAGCTTCGTCATCTCCTCGTGGACGATCTTCACCACCTGCTGCGCGGGGCGCAGAGAGCCCAGGACCTCCTTGCCCACGGACCGCTCCCGGACGCGGGCGACGAAGTCCTTCACCACGGGGAGGGCCACGTCCGCCGCCAGCAGCGCACGCCGGATCTCGCTCATCGCCGCGTCCACGTGGTCCTCGGTGAGATGGCCCTCGCCGCGGAGCGTCTTGAAGACCTTTTGCAGTCTGTCGGATACAGCGTCGAACATACCTCTCCCCAGAGTCGGCGAGTCTACCCCCTGCCCGTCGCAATCTCAAGGGGGCGCCGTCAGACCTCCCTGAACCGTCGCAGCTGCTCGGCCATGCCGGCCAGCGCCGCCGCGCAGCGTCCGAAGACGGTGTCGGCGGGATAGGCGCCGGAGCCGGCGTCGCGGCGGCCGGCGGGGACGCCGGTGAGGATGCTGATCCCCTCTTCGATGGTGGCCACGCCGATCACGTGGAACAACCCTGCCGCCACCGCCTCCACCACCGCGGGCGACAGCTGCAGGTCGCCGGCGTTGGCCATGGGGATGAGCACGCCCTGGCTCCCGGTGAGCTCGCGGCGCCGGCACAGCTCGAAGAACCCCTCGACCTTCTCGTTGACGCCGCCGATCGCCTGTACCGTGCCGTGCTGGTCCACCGACCCCGTCACGGCCAGGTCCTGCCGGATGGGCAGCCCGGCCAGCGCGGAGAGGATCGCGTACACCTCCGTCGACGAGGCGCTGTCACCGTCAACGCCGCCGTAGGACTGCTCGAAGGCCACCGACGCCGTCATCGACAGCGGCGTCTCGCGGGCGAACATGCCGCGGAGGTAGCCGGCGATGATCAGCACCCCCTTGTCGTGGGTGGAGCCGGAGAGCCTCGCCTCCCGCTCCACGTTCACCACCCCGTCGCGCCCCAGGGCGACGCTGGCGGTGATCCTGCCGGGGAGCCCGAACGCGTGGTAGCCGAGGTCGTAGACGGCCAGGCCGTTGATCTGGCCCACAGCGCTCCCCTCGGTCCGGATCTCGAGCAGCCCTTCCATGATCAGCTCGGTGAGCTTCTCCTCCGGCAGCGAGCTCCGGTCACGCCGCGACCTGACGGCGTCCAGGATCTCTTCGCGGCCGACCACGGTCAGGCCCGCGCGCCGCGCCAGGAACGCCGCTTCCCGCATGACGTCGGCGGCGTCGGAGAACCGCGTCGAGATCCGTCTCCGGTCGTGGGCCAGGCGCACCCCCTCCTCCACCAGGGCGGCCATCCCGGACCGGTCCAGGTGCGGCAGACCCTCCTCCGCGACGATCTTCGCCATCACCGACAGGAACTCCCCGACCTGCACGCTCCCGTTCGGCATCTCGCTGTCGAAGTCCGCGAGGACCTTGAAGATCTTCCGGAACTCCTCGTCCGAAGAGTGGAGGAGGTCGTACAGGGAGCGGTCCCCCACCATCACGACCTTCACGTCCAGATCCACGGGCTCGGGCGAGAGCGTCTGGCCCGACAGCGCGAACAGCACCTCTCCCGGCCGGATCACCACGCGCCGGTAGCGCAGCGCACGCTTGAGCGCCGGCCACACGCCGGGCTCCAGGATGGCGTCGAAGGCGTTGACGACCAGGAACCCGCCGTTGGCGCGCAGCAGCGACCCGGCACGGATACGGGTGTGGTCCGTGGTGGAGCGCCACGTCTGCCCGACCCTGGCATCGATGGTGCCGAAGAGGTTCGGAAACGTCGGTTCCGTCTCGATGACCACCGGTGCGCCACGCGTCGCGCCATTGTCCACGATCAGGTTGACCCGGTAGCGCAGCAGCCCCTCGCCCTCCTCCCCCGCGGTGTCCGGCGCCGAGAGCAGGTCGAGGTTGGCCATCATGTCCCGCTTGACCTCGGCCAGAAAGGGTTTCACCCGGGGATCCCCCACCGCCTCCGCGACGTCCGCGAGGGCCCGCGAGACCATGGGGTCCACGGTGTCGCGGCGCAGCTCCTCGGCCCGCTGGACCATCTCGTCCCGCACGGACATGACCTCGTGGAAGACGCGCTGCATCTCCTCCGAGAGCTTCTCGTGCGCGGCCTGGAGCTCGTCGAGCCGCCCCTGGTCGAACTTGCCGTCGGCGGCGAGGGCGTGCAGCTTGTCGAGGGTGACGGGGTGCTCGTCCACGACCGGCAGGATCTCCGGCCGGGTCATCGCCCCCATCTGGACCTGGACCATGGTGAAGCCGGCGTTGCGGACCCGGGTCTCGAACGTCTCCACCAACCCCTGATTCCGGGTCTTGAGGTCCTCGATGGCCAGGTCGAGACGCCGCTGGAACTCGTCGCTCTCGAAGGTGCCCGGCAGGCTCGCGGAGAGGTCCCGGAGCATCCGCTCCATGCGGTCGCGGAGGACGGTCCCGCGCCCCGCCGGCAGCCGCAGCTGACGCGGCCTCTCCGGGCGGCCGAAGTCGTACACGTAGAGCAGGTCGTCCGGGGGGGGCGCCTCCCGTGCCAGGGGGCGCAGGTGCGTCTCGATGGCGGTCATCTTGCCCGTCCCGGTGAGCCCCGTGACGAACACGTTGAACCCGAGCGACTTCACCTGGAGACCGAACTCCAGGGCACGGACCGCCCGCTCCTGGCCGACGATGCCCCGTGCCGCCTCCACCCCCGCCGTCGAGTCCGCCGGCAGCCACTCCGGCGGACAGGCCCAACGCAGCTCGCTGGCTCCCAGATCCCGCATCCCCTCACCTCCCCGCGGACCGGCCGCATGCCGGGGCCGGCAGCGTCAACCCACCATGAGATCTTCCTCGGCGTACTTCGGCTCCGAGCGGGGCCCCCGCCCGGCCAGGGCGAGGCCCAGGGTCAGAGGCCCCACACGCCCCGCGAACATCACCGCCACCATCACCACCCACGAGTGGTGCGACAGCCTGGATGTGATCCCCGTCGACAGCCCCACGGTCCCGAACGCCGAGACGACGTCGAACGCCTCCGCCAGGAAAGGCGCCCGCGCGGAGCCGCCACCCGCGTGGCCGTGCTCGATGGCGCACACCAGGATGATACCGGCGATCACGATGGCACCGGAGAGGAGCAGGACGACCACCGCGGTGGCGACGCTGGAGGCGCCCACGCCGCGGCGGAAGCTCGTCGTCTGGCGGCGCGAGCGCACCCTGGCGATGAGCACGGCGAGGAGCACGCCGACCGTGGTGGTCTTGATGCCGCCTCCCGTCGAGCCCGGCGAGGCGCCGACGAACATGAGCATCATCACGAAGAGCAGCGTCGCGGGGGTCATGGCGTTGAAGTCGAGGGTCGAGAAGCCGGCCGTCCGCGGCGTGATCCCCTGGAACCAGATGGCCAGGAACCGCGTGGGAACTGCATGCGGAGCCAGGGTGGTGCCCCACTCGAGGAGGCCGAATCCGACCCAGCCCACCACGAGGAGCGCCCCCGTCATGGTGAGGACCGTCCGTGTGTGGAGGGACAGCGGCCGCCGGCGGCCGCTCCGCAGGCGGCGGACGATCTCCGTCACGGGAAGGAAGCCGATCCCGCCCAGCATGATGAGCACCCCCACCGTGACGTTGATCACCACGTTGCCCACCCAGGGCATGAGGGAGCGCGGATCGAGACCGAAACCGGCGTTGCAGAACGCGCTCACCGCGTGGAACACGCCCCAGGGGACCGCGAGCGCTCCCTTCTGCCCCCACCACGCCCCGGCCAGCAGCAGGGCGCCGGCGCCCTCGACCACGGCGGTGGCCAGCATCAGGGTCCTGAGCAGGGGCCAGAAGTCCTCCCAGGGCGTGTGCGACAGCGACGACAGGATGACCTCGCGGCCGAACAACGACAGCCGCCGGCCCAGGAGGAGCGAGAAGAACAGCCCGAACGTCATGATGCCGAGGCCGCCGACCTGGATCAGCGCCAGGATCACCACCTGGCCCGCCACGCTGTGGTCGCCGGGCGGCCGGACCGTGAGCCCGGTGACGCACACCGCGCTGGTGGCCGTGAACAGGGCCTCGGTCCAGTCCAGCTGGCGCCCCGGGCGCGCCGCCCAGGGCTGCCGCAGCATCGTCGTCCCGATGAGGATCACCAGGGCGAAGGAGATGACCAGGGCGCGCGCGGGCTCGAAGCGTCGCAGGGCCACGGGATCACTTCCCGCCCGCCCCCCGGACCACGAGGGGGAGCACGATGACCGCGCCGACCGCCGAGAAGAGCACGCCGAACGACGTCATCCAGCCCATGCTCTGCAGCCCGGGATAGTGGGTCGTGACCAGCGAGCCGAAGCCGACGATGGTGGTCAGGGCGGCGAACACGACGGCGCGCCCCGTCTCGCCCAGCTCGTCGAGGGACGTGTGCTCACGGAGGCGGTGGAGCATGTGGATACCGTAGTCCACACCCACGCCGATCACCATGGTCACGACGAACACGTTCAGCAGATTCAGCGAGACGCCCAGGGCCGCCATGCCGCCGATGGTCCACAGCACGCCCATCCCCACGGGGAGGAGGCACAGGAGCGCCGCGCGCACGCTGCGCAGCTCCCACAGCAGCAGGGCGACGACGATGAGGAGCCCCACGCCGCCTGCGATGCCCGCGTCCTGCCACACGGTGTGGCGGAGCCTCTGGGAGACCACGTTGACCCCGGTGAGAGTCGCGCCGGGCACCCCGTCCACCAGCGCCTGCAGCTCCGGGGGCGCCTCGCGGCGCCACATCCCCTGCGGGGAGAACACGTTGATGACCGACACCACCTCGCCGCCCTCGACCCGCAGGGAGCGCTGGATCAGGCGTTCCACGGGGGTGCCCCGCCACACGTCCAGGGTGACCGGACCGGCCGGCCGCAGCGCCTCGTCCAGGGTCGCCAGGCCGGGCCCGAACGCGGCCGGTACCAGACCGTGGCGGGCGAGGGCGTCTGCGAGCGCCCTCTTCACCCGCGCCGGGTCGGTGAGGCTCCGGTGGCCGGCGAACCAGCTCAGGGCGCGCTCCTGGCTGGCCTGGGGCGGAACCAGCTTGGCCAGGGACTCGAACGAGGAGATGGTCCCCGAGGCCACCAGGGGCTCCAGACGGCGCGAGAGGGTCTGGACCCTGTGCATCATGGTGGCGGCGTCAGGCCCGGCGACGCGGATCATCATGGCGTTGAACGACAGCCCGAAGGCGTCGGCGACCCGTTCCTGGATCTTCACGCCCCGGTTTGAGGCGGAGCGCATGTTCCTCACGTCGTCGTCGAACCCGATGCGGGGCAGAAGGGCCGCCGCGGCCACGGAGAGCAGCACCACCGCCGCCAGGACGCCGCGCCGGTGGCGCGACGACAGGGCCAGCAGAGGCGTCACGTCGAGCCACCGCGACGGCGCGGGCGGCGTGCGGTGACGTTCGAACACGGTCACCAGGGCCGGCAGCAGCAGGAACGCCGACACGGCCATGAACACGATCCCCGTGCCGGTGAGCAGGCCGAGCTCGCGCAGCCCCTCGAACCTGGTGAGGAGGAACGAGAAGAACGTCCCTACGGTGGTGATCGCTCCCAGCGCCACCGCCGGGCCCGAGTGCACCGCCATCTCGTCCAGCGCCTCGGCCAGGCCCATCCCCGAGTGCCGGGCCTCCAGGTAGCGGCCGTACATGACGATGGTGAAGTCGATGCCGAGCCCCACCAGGAGGGCCGCGAAGCCGGCCGTCGCTGAGTTGAGCCTGCCCAGCACGACGGCGGTGAAGGCGAAGGTGAACGCCAACCCCACCGCGAGGGGCAGGAAGGCGTAGTGGACCGCGCTGAAGCGCCGGTAGGCGAAGAGGAACAGGAGCATCACGCCGACCAGGGAGGTCATCGAATTGGTGATGATGTCCCGGCGGATCAGCGACGCGTCCTCGAGGGCGGTACGGTGGCCGCCGCCCAGGAGCACCTCCGGCACGACGTCCAGAGGCACACCGTCCTCCTGCGCCACCGCCTTCCTCGCCCGCTCGATGCGTGGCCCGAGATCGCGCATGAGCCGGCCGTCGAACTCGATGTCCTGGGCCGGGCGGACGGGCCGGGCGAGGATGAGCAGCATGGAGTGGTCCGCCGACAGGTAATACCCGCTGGAGTAGTCGACCTTGAGGGCCGCGGGCGCCGTCGACAGCTGCCCGAGCAGGAGGGGCAGGAAGCCGAGGGGGTCGCGCACCAGCAGGTCCTTGGCGAACATCCCGTGGGGCGTCTCCAACATGGCCCGGATGTCCGAGGCGCGGGCGTCGAGGCCCTCGGGCGTGAGGCGCCTGCCGAGGGCGTCGAGCCCCCTGGCGTCCAGGAAAACGCCGGCGTGCCGCAGCACCGTCTCGGCGAGGCGGACCGGGTCGTCCAGGTGGACGTCCACGTGGGACAGGTAGGGGCTCTCGCGCAGGCTGGCCGCCAGGGTGTCCGCCAGGGCGTACCCCACCTCGAGCTGCTCATCGCCGTGGACAGGCATGGCGACCAGCAGGGTGTCCAGGGAGCCGAACTCGTCGAGGGCCTGCTTGAAGCGCTGCACGACGGGGTCGTGACGCGGCACGAGGCTGAGCACGTCGGTCTCGAACCGGATGGTCACACCGAGCGCCACGCCCCCTGCCAGCACCACCGCGGCCGCCGCCAGGGCACTCCAGGGGTGGCGGTGACCCAGGCTCACGAGGCGGCGGACGAACGCGGCCCCGCGCTCAGTCATCGGCCGTCCCGACGACCTGCCGCCAGAACCCTGCGAAGTAGCTGACCAGCGAGGCCACGGTCATGAACAGCGCGATCCACAGCGCGATGCGCCCCAGCAGGGCCCAGCGGCCCAGTTGGTAGGAGACGATGAGAAGGGCGATGGCGACGATCTGCGACAGGGTCTTCAGCTTGCCCCACCAGTTCGCTGCGATCACCACCCCTTGGGCGTTGGCCACCTGGCGCAGCCCCGAGACCGCGAACTCCCTTCCCACGATGACCACCACCATCCACGCCGGCGCCAGCCCGAGCTCGACCAGGGAGATGAACGCGGCCGACACGAGGAGCTTGTCGGCGATGGGATCGAGGAGCGTGCCCGCCCGGGTCACCGTCCGGGTGCGGCGCGCGATGATCCCGTCCACGAGGTCGGTGACCGCCGCCAGCAGGAAAATGGCGAGCCCCCAGAACTCGCTCCCCTCGAAGCGGGTGAGGAGCACCGCCACGAGCAGCGGCACCATCATGATGCGGGACAGCGTCAGCGCGTTGGGAAGGTTCCACATGGGTGATTCGACCCCCCGGGGATTGTAGCCGACCGCGCGCGCCCGTGCCGAGCGCGGCTCCGGCGCGACGGATCTGTCACAATGCACCCGTGTCCAGGCTCCTGCTGGCCCTGCTGCTGTTCGCGGCCCCGGTGGCGGCGAGCTCGCCCGGCGTCTCGCACGTGAACGGGGTCGGCGGCGTCTTCGCACCGACCTTCGACGCCCACGTGGAGACCGAGGGCGCCGAGGAGCTGCTCGCCCTCCTGCGCGAGCGCCAGGTCCACGTCACGATCTTCGTCACGGGCACCTTCGCCCGGCGGCACCACGAGCTCCTGCGGCAGGCGGTGCGGGACGGCCACGAGATCGGCAACCACACCTACAGCCATCCCCACCTCACGACGTGGGCCTCCAATCACCGCCACGACACCCTTCCCGGCATCACCCGCGAACGCCTCCAGGACGAGCTCCTCCGCACCGCCGCCGCGATCCGCAGCGCGACCGGCCGCGACCCCGCCCCCTTGTGGCGGGCGCCCTACGGCGAGCACAACGCCGAGATCCGGGGCTGGGCCGCCGAGCTCGGCCTCACCCACGTGGGGTGGACCCACGGCTGCGGCGACGCTTTGGACGCCCTCGATTGGGTCGAGGACCCGGGGTCCCGGCGTTTCATGGGTGCCGAGGCCATGGCCAGGAGGCTGCTGAGCTTCGAGAACCGCTGCGGCATTCCCCTCGAGGGAAGCATCGTGCTCATGCACCTGGGCAGCTCCCGGCCGGACATGCCCCTCCTCGAAGCGCTTCCCATCATCCTGGACGAGGCCGACCGCCGCGGCATCCGGGCGGTGCCGGTCAGCGAGATGCTGCCTGGCGGCCGGGCAGCGGCGAAGGCGTCGCGACCCAGCGCTCACGCCGGTGCTCCCTGAACCGGCCCGCGACCCCCCGACCCTCCAGCTCGATCAGGTGCCCGTACACCTCCGAAAACGCCAGGAACGTCCCCAGGAGCCGGACGCCGGGGAACATGGCGGCCATGAGGTCCGCGACCGTGGGCGCCCCGCCCCCGAGCCGCCTGAGGACCTCTCCGGAGCGGCGCTCCTGCTGCAGCAGCAACCGTTCCACCTGGCCGTCGACGTCGGCGATGCAGGGACCATGGGCGGGGAGCAGGAGGCGGGGCCGGAGCTCACGCAGGCGGAGGAGGGTTCGGCGGTAGGCGGCGATGGACGCGAACGGCCTGGAGGGCTCCAGGGGGTCGGCGTCGACCACGGCGTTGGGCGTGATCCCGTCGAGCACCGTGTCGCCGGTAATGAGCACGTTCTCCCCCACCAGCTCGTACGCGACGTGGCCGGGGGTGTGCCCGGGAGTGTGGTGGACCCTCACGGGGCAGCGGTCGAAGGGGATGTCCTCGCCGTCCTCCACGGGGGTGAAGCGGCCCAGGGGCCGCACCGTCGCGTCCAGGAGACGCACCGCCATCACGATCTGGAGACGGCGCCGCCAGCCCAGGCCGGCGTCCCGGAGGCGCCGCCAGAGGACACCGTAGGCGCGCCTCAGCGCGAGGTTGGCCGCATCCCAGGGGTGGGCGGCCACCTCGCTTCCCCCTTCTGCAGCCGTACGGCGCCACCGAAGTGGTCGTGGTGCCCGTGGGTGAGGAGGACCCGCCCGATGTCCCCCGGCCCACGTCCCATCGCCGCCAGGGCCGCGGCGAGGGCGCGGTGCGCGGCCCTGGTCGACGGGCCCGCGTCCACGAGGGTGAGCGGGTCCCCGTCCAGGAGGTACACGGTCACCGGCCCGATGGCGTAGGGCGTGGGCAGGACGATGGGAACCACCCACGGCGGCAAACCGGGGCCCAGACACGCACCGCGGTCCCGCTGCCGTCCCCGGCCCCTCACCCCCGCCCCCGCCACGGCGCGGTCCTCACTCGGGACCGGGCTCGTGGCCTGCGGGCCTCGGCTCGCTGTACATGTCCTGGATGAGCCCCGCGTAGTGCTTCTCGACCACCCTCCGCTTGACCTTCAGCGTGGGCGTCAGCTCCCCCCGTCCATGGTGAACGGGCGGGGGACGAGGCGGAACTTCTTGATGGTCTCGTACCGGGCGAGCTTCTCGTTCACCCCGTCCACGAGCCCCTGGTAGAGGGCGAGCACCTTCGGGTCGCCGACCAGGGCGACGGGATCGTCGGTGCTCACGCCCTCCTTCGCCGCCCGTCGCGCAAGCTCCTCGAAGGCGGGCACCACGAGGGCCACCACGAACGGCTCTCTGTCGCCGAAGAGCACGACGTTCTCCACCAGGGGCGAGGCCTTGAGCTCGTTCTCGATGGGCTGAGGCGCGATGTTCTTGCCCCCCGCAGTGACGATGAGGTCCTTCTTCCGGTCGGTGATCCGCAGGTAGCCCTCGGCGTCCATCTCGCCGATGTCGCCGGTGGCGAACCACCCGTCGCCGTCGAGCACGGCGGCGGTCTCCTCGGGCTTGTTCCAGTACCCGCGCATGACGTGCCGCCCCCGGGTGTAGACCTCGCCGTCGGGACCGAAGCGGACCTCGACGCCGGGGAGCACCTCCCCCACCGTGCCCAGCTTGGGGCGCTCGTGCCGGTTCACCGAGATCACCGGCGAGGTCTCCGTGAGACCGTAGCCCTCGAGAACGCTCACACCCACCGCGTGGAAGAACTCGCCCACGAACACAGCCAGCGGCGCACCTCCCGAGATGGAGAAGCGGACGCGACCCCCGAAGGCGCCGCGGATCTTGTGGTAGACCAGGGAGTCGTAGAGGGCGTAGGCCAGCCCCCGGCGGCCGCTGCGCCGGCTCTTGAGCGCCACGTCCACAGCCCGCCGGAAGAGGGCCTGCTTGATCCCCGAGCCGTGGGCGACCTCCTCGAAGATGCGGTCGTAGATCTTCTCGTACACCCTGGGCACGGCGGTGAAGATGTGGGGACGGACCCGGCGAAGCGCCTCGCCGAGCTCCAGCACGCCGCAGTACGCGATGGACAGCTTTTCGTAGAAATAGATGTAGTCCACGAGGCGCTCGAGCACGTGAGAGAGGGGGAGAAAGCTGAGGGCGACCTCGGCCGCACCGGGGTTCCAGGGCTCGAAGGAGGCCCCGGCCACGGCGTCGAACACGAAGTTGTCGTGGGTCAGCATGGCGCCCTTGGGGGTCCCCGTGGTCCCCGAGGTGTAGATGAGCGTGGCCATCGCATCGGGAGCGACGGCCGCGCGCCGCTCCTCGAGGTACGCTTCCGCCCCCGCGTCGTCCACCGTCCGGCAGACTTCGGCGAACGGAGTGACATCGGACGGCGGCGTGCCGTCCAGCAGGATCACGTCCTCGAGGGCCGGGAGGTCGCCGCGGATCTCGAGGATCTTGGCGAGCTGCTCGGGGCTGTCCACGATGATCGTCCGGGCCCGGGAGTCGGACAGGATGACGGCGATCTGCTGGGGCAGGAGCGTGGTGTAGACGGCCACGTTCGCGGCGCCCAGGTGCTGCAGCGCCATGTCCGTGATGTGCCACTCGGGGCGGTTGTCCATGAGCAGGGCGACGCGGTCCCCCTCGCCCACCCCGCGCGCCGACAGCCCCTGGGCGAGTCCGGCCACCCGGCGCGCCGCCTCGGGCGCCGGAATCCTGACCTCCCGTCCGCCCCGCGCATCGATGAGCGCCGGCGTGGGAGTCGCCTTCCTCCACAGTGCGAAAAGGTCAGGCAGTGTCCGCGGCTCAGTCATGTTCCCCCCTCGGTCCCCGCCGGGCGGCTGCCCGGACTTCTCCGGATCACGTCCCGTGCCGGCCCGCGGCCTCCTGCGGAGGCGCAAGCCCATGCAGCAGCACCTTCATCAGCAGGTCCGCCTGGGGCTCGAGCGGATCCGGCCTCGCGGTGAGCACCCACGCGGTGACGCACTCGTCCACGGCCCCGAAGATGACCCTGGCCGCCACGTCGGCAGGGACGTCCGAGCGGAACTCGCCCCGGCCCACACCATCGGCCACGATCACCTGCAACAGCTGGAGATACTCCGCCACCTTCCCCTTGGCGACACGCCGCAGGAACCGCCGCGTGTGACGGAGCTCGATCTGGAAGACCTGCGCGAGGGGCCGGTCCGCCTCGAGGCTCACGAGGTGCCGCCGGACCACCCTCGCGAGCCGCTCCCGGGCGCTGTCGACGCCTTCCATGTCGCGCCGGGCCCGCAGGAGGAACGCCTCCGCATACTCCTCCAGGATGGAGACCAGGAGGTCCTCCTTGCCACGGAAGTAGAGGTACAGCGTGCCGTCCGCCACCTCGGCCTGATGGGCCACGTCGGCCATCCTCGCGCCGGCGTAACCCCGGTCGGCGATGACCCTCACCGCCGCCCGCAGGATGGCGCTCCGCTTGAGCAGCTTCCCCTCTCCACCGTTGGCGCGAGGCATCTCCTCCACCCTCTGACTGATTCCTCATTCAGTTTCTCCGCCGCCCCCCGGGATGTCAAGGTCGTTCGGTGCTAGCATACCCATCGTGGGCGACACGCTGGACGACGTTTCCGGGGCCCTCCACTGGCTGGTGGACCAGCACGGGGAGCTCCGTCTGTGTCCCGCGAGGGACGCGGGACCACCGCGCGCCGCGCGCGTGGCCGACGCCTCGGGACACGAGGTGGTCGTCGCCGCCCTGCCGGTGCCGGACGGGGCCGTCGAGCTCGCCCTGGACACCGCTGCCGTCACCAGAGCCGCCGCGAAGCCCCTGGAGGAGGTCCTCAACCACGTCGCCCACGACGTCCGGAACCTCGCCTTCACCGCCGGGCTCCAGGCCGAGATGGGCGCCCGCAAGAGCGCCGCCAGCCCGGATGTCCGGGCCCACTTCGAGGCGGTCCTCCGCCAGGTCGACGCCCTCAAGGTCTACCTGGACAGGCTCCTCCTCGTGGGCAGGCCGGTCCGGCTCAAGCTCTCCGAGGTCGACGTCGGCCCGCTCCTCCGCCAGGTCGTCGCGCGCGCCCAGCAGGCGAGGGCGTCCCAGGGCCCGCCCCTCCCCCTGGAGACCGAGGCTGGAGGCGCCGGCGTGGCCAGGTGGGACGCCGGAGCGGTGGCGCTCGCCCTCGGCGCCGCGGTGGACAACGCCATGGAGAGCCGCGAGCCGCCCCCGCGCACGGTGATCTCCGCGCGAGGCCACGAGAACCGGGTGCTCCTGCAGGTTCGCGACGAGGGACCGGGCATCGCTCCGGAGCTCATCCCGCGCCTGGGAGCGCCCATGGCAGTCCGCCGGCCGGGAGCCGCGGGCCTCGGCCTGGCCATCGCCCAGAAGATGGTCCACGCTCACGGTGGGGACATGGCCGTGGACTCGTCCCCCTCCGGCACCACCGTCACCTTCACCCTTCCCCGGGAGGTGCCCGGTGGTTGATCCGGCGGCCACGGCGCCTGCCCAGGCGCCCCGCCCCGGTGTGACCCGGTACGTCGTCCGGTCCTCCGCCGACGGCGACCGGCTCGACCGGGCGCTGGCCGCCCTCAGCGGCCTTCCCCGTAGGCAGGGGCGCGCGCTCCTCCTGGACGGCTCGGTGTGGCTCAATGGCCGGCCGGTTCGTGTCCAGTCACGCACGGTCCAGACCGGCGACGTCATCGACGTGCTCCCCACCGGCAGCCCGCTGGCCCGCCCCCATCCCCTCCCGGCGGAGCTTGCCGTGCTCTACGACGACGGTTGGGTGGCCGCGGTCGACAAGCCAGCCGGCGTGCACTCCCAGCCACCGCGGGAGCATCGGGAGGCGGAGCTCTCCCTCCTCGAGTGGCTGACGCTGCAGCTCGCGGCCCGCGCCGGCCACCGCTGCGACGTGATCCTCGTCCACCGCCTCGACCGGATCACCAGCGGCATCATGGTCTTCGCACGGCAGCATGCGGCCTCGGCGGGCCTCGCCCGGGCCTGGGCGTCCGGCGACGTCACCAAGCGCTACCTCGCGGTGGTGCGCGGCGATCCGGGCTCGAAGCCCCGCACCTGCACCGGCCGCCTCGGCCCCGACCCGGCCATGCCGG
This sequence comes from uncultured Acidobacteriota bacterium, assembly GCA_963751245.1. Lineage (GTDB taxonomy): Bacteria > Acidobacteriota > Thermoanaerobaculia > Thermoanaerobaculales > Thermoanaerobaculaceae > CAVVTR01. Next base: position 319,084 of record CAVVTR010000008.1, read on the forward strand.
GCCGCTTCCACGTGACCCGCGGGGGCAAGCCCGCGCGCACCGAGGTCCGACCCGTGGCCGCCGGCGACGGCGTCGCCCTGGTCGAGGTGCGCCCGTTCACCGGGCGCACGCACCAGGTGCGCGTCCACCTGGCTCACGAGGGGTTCCCCGTGGCCGGCGACACCCTGTACGGCGACCAGGGCGGGGCGCCGCGGCCGTTCCTCCACGCCTGGCGCCTCACCCTCCCCCACCCCGCCACCGGCGCCCCCCTGGCGCTGGAGGCGCCGGTCCCCGCAGACATGATTGCGTTCCTGGCCTCCCGCCGGATCGACGCCGCGCTTCTCGCCTCGCTCTGATAGCCTGGACGTACGTTCCAGACGGTGCGCGGCAGCCGGGGCCGCGAGCTCCGCGCCGCCGGCGGAGGATGCGATGCCCAACCGCCTCAGGACACGATCCGGCACCGCGGCGGCGGCCGCGTTGGTCACCGTGTGGCTCCTCACGGCCCCGGCGGGCCCAGGGGCGGAGCCCGGCGAGACCGCTCCCGGCGGCGGGACGGCGGAGGTGCTCCGCCGCGTCGACGGGCTGCTCCTGGCCTACCGCACCCGCGAGGCCGGGGAGGCCCTCGCCGCCGTCGCGGACAGGGCGCCGTTCGATGCCGGGGTGGCCGTCCGGCTGGGCCGCGTGCTGGCGCAGAGCGGCGACCTCCAGGGCGCAATCCTCCAGCTCCGCGCCGCCGTCCTCCTCGCTCCCGCCGAGCCCTCCGCGCGCCTCGCGCTGGGCGAGGCCTACCTGGGCACCCGGCAGGTGGCGGAGGCGATGGACGAGTTCCGGCGGGCCCGCGACCTCGCGGCGGCCCGTGCGGACGCCGCCCCGCGGGAACCCGGCCCCCTGATCCTGCTGGGCGCCTCCCTTCAGCGCCTGGGCGACGCCGCGGGCTCGATCCGCGCGTTGGAGCGGGCGGTGGCGCTGGACGGCGCCAACCCGGAGGCACTCTACAGGCTCGGCACCGCCGAGCTCCTCGGCGGGAAGTGGGCCGATGCGGTGGCGGCGCTGTCGGGCGCCCTGGCCGTGGACGACGCCATCGCGCCCGCTCACTTCTCCCGGGCGCTGGCGGCCTCGCGCATCGGCAACGGTGAGCTGGTGGTCGACGACATGAGACGCTTCCTCGAGCTCGCGCCGGACGCCCCCGAGGCGGCCCAGGCCAGAGCCGTCGTGGCCGCGGCCGCCGCACGGGCGACACCCCCGGCGGCGGAGCCCGCACCCGCCGGCGGCGAGGCTACAGCTCCGCCTCCCGCTTGAGCTGCCGCGTCATCAGCGCCTCCACGGCCTCCCTGGGGCTCAGATGGCCGGCGAGGATCGAGTCCACCGCGAAGGTGACGGGCATGTCGACGCCGAGGCGCCGTGCGAGCCGCGCCGCGGCCCTGGCAGTGGGCACCCCCTCTGCGACCTCCCGCCCGGAGAGGACGGCGTCGAGCCCCTCGCCGCGCCCGAGCCTCTCGCCCACCCGGCGGTTCCTGGACAGCGCACCCGTGCAGGTGAGCACCAGGTCGCCCATGCCGGCGAGGCCCCTGAACGTCTCCTCCCGGCCGCCCAGCCGCACCCCCAGCCGCGCGATCTCGTGCAGGCCCCTGGTCATCAGGGCGGCCAGGGCGTTGTGCCCGAGGTCGAGACCCGTCGCCATCCCCGCCGCGATGGCGACCACGTTCTTCAGGGCGCCGGCGAGCTCCACACCGACAACGTCGTCCGAGCCGTAGAAGCGGAACGAGGCGCTCGAGAAGCCTTCCTGGAGGCGGGCCACCACCGCCTCGTCCCACCCGGCGAGCACCGCCGCGGTGGGCAGTCCCGCCGCCACCTCGTGGGCGAAGGACGGGCCCGACAGGGCCACGAACCGTCCGCGCCCGAGCTGCAACAGCTCCTCGGCGATCTCGTCGACGCGTTCGAGGCTGGAGACCTCGATCCCCTTGCTGGCCGACACCAGCGGCACGCCGTCGCCCAGCACCCCCTTCAGGCGCGCCAGGACGCTCCGGGCGAACTGCACCGGGACGACGAGGACGGCGACCTCGGCATCCTCGCAGGCGCGCTCGAGGGACCCGGTGGCCTCGACGCCGGCCGGGAACTCCGCCTCGGTGAGGAAGAGGGGGTTTCGTCTCGTCTCGCCGATGGCGGCGACGACGTCGGCCTCGAACGCCCACAGGCGCACCTCGCACCCAACCCTCGCCAGGTGGATGGCCAGGGCGGAGCCCCAGGAGCCCGCGCCGATGACGGCGGCCTTCACCGCCGCCTCCCGGAGCCCAGACGGGGCTCCTCGCCCCGCACCAGCCGTGCGAGGTTGGGGCGGTGCCTCCAGATGATCACCAGAGACGCCGCCACCGCCAGCCCGAGCACGGTGGGGCGCGCCCCGGAGACGAAGTACAGCGCCACGGGGAAGCTCGCCGCCGCCAGGAGGCTCGCCAGCGACACGAACCGGGTCGCCGCCACCACGACGAGCCACACCCCGGCCGCGATCACCGTGGGGAGGGGCGCCAGCGTGGCGAAGACCCCCGCCGCCGTGGCCACGCCCTTGCCCCCCGAGAACCCCAGCCACACCGGGAAGCAGTGTCCGACCACGGCGGCCAGCCCCGCCGCCGTCCACCACGTGGGGCTCGCGGTCACGGCGCGCATGAGGAGCACCGCCGCCACGCCCTTCGCGATGTCCAGCAGCATCACGGGCAGAGCCACCTTCCAGCCCGCCACCCGCAGCGTGTTGGTCGCGCCGACGTTGCCGGAGCCGGAGCGGCGGATGTCGCCCCGCCCCACCAGCCGCACGCCGATGAAGGCGAAGGGGATGGACCCGAGCAGGTAGGCGACGACGATCAGGAGCTCACGCGACATCGGTCCCTCCCTTGCCGGCGGGCCAGCGCCGCAGCGCCGTGTACACCGCGCCCTGCGGCCGCAGCTCGCTGCGGAACAGCACGGCCTCCCGCGCGACGAAGACGGGCAGCGGCCACCCCGCCACGGCCTCCTCGAAGCGCTCCACGGCTGCCACGGGCCAGGGCCGCTCGAGCCTGGCAAGGGTGAGGTGGAGCGCGAAGGGACGCTCCTCCACGGCCACGCCCAGGGCGGCGCACGCGGCGTCGATGCCCGCCGCCCACGTGCCGAGCCCCTCCGCGTCCCCCCCCACCCAGGCGATCCGGGGACGCCTCTCGTGGGGAAAGAACCCGCCGCCGCCGGGGACCACCCTCACCGCCTCCATCTCCGCGAGAGCGGGGCGCACCGAGGCGTCGAGACGCTCCACGAGGACCTCCGGCTGCTCGCCGAGGAACTTCAGGGTGATGTGGATGCCCTCGGCGCGGACCCAGCGCGCCGGCGGCAGCTCGCGCCGCAGCGCCGCGACCCCCCGTGCGAGGCCGTCGCGCACCTCGTCGGGCAGCTCCACCGCGACGAAGAGCCGCATCAGCTCTCCTCCAGCGCGCGCCGCAGCAGGTCGAGGGCGAAGTTCGCGGACAGCTCCCGGATGAGCTGCCGGTCGCCGGGAAACAGGTGGCGGGCCTGCCGCTCCCCGCCGGGCGTGCTCACCGCCAGGTGCACGGTGCCTACGGGCTTCGCGTCGCTTCCCCCCGAGGGCCCCGCGATGCCGGTCACCGCGACGCCGCACTCGGCCCCCAGCCGGCGGGCGCCCTCGGCCATCGATCGCGCCACCTCGGCACTGACCGCCCCGTGGGTGGCGAGCAGCGCCGCCGGGACGCCGAGCAGGGACTCCTTGAGCTCGTTGGCGTAGGAGACGACGCCGCCGGCGTAGACGTCACTGGCGCCGGGGATGGCGGTGAGGAGCGATCCCAGGAGGCCGCCGGTGCACGACTCCGCCGTGGCCAGGCGCCACCCCCTCCCGCGCAGCTTCTGGAGGACCACTCCGGGCAGCGTGTCGTGGTCGCGGCCGAAGACGGAGCCGCCGAGCACCGCCGCGAACGCGCTCTCCAGCTCGTCGAGGCGTTCCTTCGCGTCCGGCCCCGTGGCGGTGAGGATCAGGTGCACCACGCCCCTGCCGGCCAGGATGGTGATGTGCTCCCGGCCGAAGCGGTCGTACAGGGGACGGACCACTTCCTCCACCGAGGACTCGTACGCGCCCCCCACGTGAAGGGTGCGGGCCGAAAGCCCAACCTCCGAGCGCCACCGCGGCACCAGGTGCGTGGTGATGATCTCCTCGAGCTCGCGCGGGACCCCCGGCAGCAGCACCACCGACGCGCCCCCGGCCTCGAGGAGCAGTCCCGGCGCCGTGCCGTAGGGGTTGCGCAGCACCTCGGCGCCGGACACGACGTTGGACATGCGCAGCGCCACGGCGGGCATGGTCCGTCCGCGGGCCTTGTAGCGCGCGACCAGCATCGCCTCCAGGGACGGGTCCGGCTGGATCTCCCGGCCGAGCCCGCGGGCCACGCCCTCCCGGGTGACGTCGTCGGCGGTGGGGCCGAGCCCCCCGCTGAACACGACCAGATCGACCCGGTGGCGTAGCTCGTTCACGGCGAGCGCGATGGCCTCCTCGTCGTCCTCCACCACCCTCTTCTCCACGAACACGAAGCCGCAGGGCTGCAGCAGCGCCGCCGCCTTGAAGGAGTTGGTGTCCACGCGCTCCGAGCGCAACAGCTCGGAACCCACCGCCACGAACGCCGCTCGCCGGGGAGAGGTCATGTCGGGATTGTAGCCTCCCCTTGCGCGACGCACCGCCGTGAAGAAGAATGGTCCCATGGACCGCGACCAGCTCGTTGCATACCTCGACGACTACCTGGACGCCGACGCCATCCCGGACGTCTCCCTCAACGGCCTGCAGGTGGCCGGTTGCAGCGAGGTGGCGCAGGTGGCGACGGCTGTCTCGGCCTCGGCCCAGCTCTTCGCCGAGGCGGCCGCGTGGGGCGCCGACCTGATCCTCGTGCACCACGGCCTCCTGTGGCGCGGCTCCGAACCCCAGCGGGTGGTGGGCTCCTACCGGGAGCGGCTGAAGATCCTCCTGGAGGAGGACATCAACCTGGCCGCCTACCACCTGCCCCTCGACCGCCACCCGGACCACGGCAACGCCGGCGTGATGGCCCGGGAGCTCGGCCTCGAGCAGCTCGAGCCGTTCGGGGTCTTCGACGGGATCGCCCTGGGCTTCGCCGGCGTGTTCCCGGTCCCCGTCCCCACCGAGGAGCTGTTCCGGATGGTCCGGGCGGTGGTGGGCCAGGAGCCCCAGATCTTCCCCGGAGGCCCCGAGCGGGTCGCTTCGGTGGGCATCGTCACCGGCGGCGCGCCCGCCGCCTTCGACGAGGCGGTGGCGTCGGGCCTCGACGCCTTCATCACCGGAGAGGCCCGGGAGTGGGTGCTCCACCGCGCCGCCGAGGACGGCGTCCACTTCATCTCGGCCGGGCACTACGCCACGGAGCGGTTCGGTGTCCGCTCGGTGGGCGACTTCCTGTCCCGCCGGTTCGACCTGGAGGTGAGGTTCTTCGACCTCCCCAACCCGGTCTGATCAGAAGCTGTTGTCGCCGTCCAGCAGGTTGCCGAGGGACCCCAGGATCGAGCCCTCGCCGCGGCTGCCGCCTCGCTGCGGCGCGGCCGCGAGCATACGGCCGGCGAGGCGGGAGAACGGCAGCGACTGCAGCCAGATCTTCCCCGGGCCCCGCAGCACCGCGAAGAAGACGCCCTCACCGCCGAACAGCATCGACTTCAGCCCGCCCACCTGCTCGATGTCGAAGTCCACCGAAGGCTGGAACGCCACGACGCAGCCCGTGTCGACGTGGACCACCTCGCCGGGCGCCAGCTCGCGCTCGACCAGCGTGCCGCCGGCGTTGATGAACACGAGCCCGTCGCCGTCCAGCTTCTCCATGATGAACCCCTCGCCGCCGAACAGACCGGTGAGAATGCGCTTCTGGAAGAAGATCCCGATGGACACACCCTTGGCGGCGCACAGGAAGCTGTCCTTCTGGCAGATGAGCTCGCCGCCCAGGTTGGACAGGGTCATGGGCAGGATGTTCCCCGCGAACGGCGCCGCGAACGCCACGTGCGCCTTGCCCTGGCCGGTGTGGGTGAACAGGGTCATGAACACGCTCTCGCCGGTGAGCACCCGCTTGCCGGCGCCGAGGAGCTTGTCCACCAGCCCGCCACCCGCCACCGAGCCGTCGCCGAAGATCGCCTGCATCTGCACCGAGGGGTCCTTGTACATCATGGCGCCGGCCTCGGCCACCGCGCTCTCGCCGGGGTCCAGCTCCACCTCCACGAACTGCATCTCGGAGCCGACGATCCGGTAGTCGATCTCGTCGGATCCCCGGCGTATCGGCGGAGGCGGCGTCATCCTCGGCACGGCCGAGCGCATGAGCTCCTCGACCCTGCGGATGGGCACCCACTCGGAGAAGCCTTCCCGCCACGCGTAGCCATCAGGGTTGGATCCCGCCTTCGCCACCGCCTGGGCATCGTCCAGGGGGCCGATCTGCTCACCGTTTCCGTAGCTGAAGAACCACTGTGCCACCGTGTCCTCCCTTTCGCCTCCTCGCGCGTGCCGCGCGTCGTGTCACCGTCTCACGGCCTCGGTGCGCCGGCCAGCAGGTGCAGCCGCGCCACGGTCTCGCCGTCGAGTCCGAGCAGCCGCGCCAGACCGGCAAGATAGCCGCGCTCCTCCGGCGTGTCCACGTCGATCGCCAGCAGGGACGCCGCGTACACCTGCTCGGCCAGCTCCGGCGTCGTCGCCCCGGCGACCAGCTCCGAGACGGGTACCGGAGCGGCCATCTCCCTCTCGAGGAAGGCGCGTTCCTCCGGACCGAGCCCGGCGCCTTCCAGGCGCGACTGGATGCGCTCCCTCTCCTCCGCGTCGAGGTGCGAGTCCGCGTACGCCGCGGCGATCATGGCGCGGATCAGGAGCACCGCCTCTCTTCCAGCGCCTCCGGGAGAGCCGGGGACGCGCGCCGCCGGGGGTGCCGGCGGCGGCTCCGGCGGGGACACCGGTCGGCCCGGCGGCGGGGGTGGCATGACACCCGGGCCCGCGGGCACCGCCGGCGGGAGCGGGCGCGCACCGCCGCTTCCGCCCGTCATGGCCCGCTGCTGCGAGAAGTGCTCGTACGCCGCGACGGCGAGGCCCAGCACACCCAGGCCGAGCATCCCCCGGCCCGGGCGCCGCACACCGCCTCGCAGCGCTCCCCAGATCAACCCGCCCAGCAGGCGTTCGGCGTCCACCGCAGGTGCCCCCTCGTCCGGGACCGTTCGTGCCCCCCGAACCCGGACCCCACGAGTATAGGCAATCGCCGGCCCGCCCCGGAGCGCTCCGGTGCAGTGCTATGGTGCCCGTGATGTAGTTCGGACCGGAACGGAGGGAGGCAGAAATGGCACGAGGCGCTTCGAGGCTCGCAGCGATGGCGATGGTGGTGGTGCTCACCGGCACGGCGTGGGCCGCCGCGCCTCCCGGCTCCGGCGGCGCCCCGCAGGCCGCCCCCCCCTCCCTGGCCGCCCTGCAGGCACACCTGCGATTCCTGTCCGACGATCTCCTCGAGGGACGCGGCATCGGTACGCGCGGGGGCCGCCTGGCCGCGCTCTACATCGAGACCGTCTTCCGGGCGGCGGGCCTGGCACCGGCGTTCGGCGACTCCTACCGGCAGACCGTTCCCATGACCGTATACGAGGCGGACCCCGACGCGAAGCTGACCGTGACGTCGCCGGCGGGAACGGCCTCGCTCCGCTACGGCACCGACTTCGTCGGGCTCAACTTCGGCATCGCCTCCGGACAGGTCGCGGGCGAACCGCTCTTCGTCGGGTACGGCATCACCGCTCCCGGCGAGAAGTGGGACGACTACAAGGACACCGACGTCCGCGGGCGCATCCTCATCGGCTTCGTCAACGAGCCCGGCCGGACCACCCCGGACCGCTTCGCCGGGCGGGCACTCACCCTCTACGGGCGCTGGACCACCAAGTACGAGGAGGCGGCACGCCGGGGCGCCGCGGGGCTGATCCTCATCCACACCGACGCGGACGCGGGCTACGACTGGGACGTTGTGCGCAACTCCTGGGCCGGAGAGGCGTTCCGGCTCACCGACGACCCCGCCGTGCTGCCGCTCCAGCTGTGGATCACCGAGAAGCGGGCGCGCGAGATCCTCTCCGCCGCAGGCCTCGACCTCGACGCGCTGCGGGCCCGTGCAGAGCGTCCCGACTTCCGGCCGGTCCCTCTTCCCGTCCGGCTCGCCGTCACCGCCCGGCGGCGGGCGCGGCCGGCACAGGGCACCAACGTCGTCGGCGTGCTCCGCGGCACGTCCGGCGAGCCGGCCCCCTCAATCGTTCTCTGCGCGCACTACGACCACTTCGGTGTGGGCAACTCCGTGGCCGGCGACGACATCTACAACGGCGCCGTCGACAACGGCTCGGCTCTCGCCGTGCTCCTCGGCCTCGCCCAGTCCTACGGCCGCGCTCCCGCCCGCGACACCCTCGTCTTCGCGGCGTGGGACGCTGAGGAGGAGGGGCTGCTGGGGTCCGCCTACTACACCCGGCACCCCGCCCTGCCGAACGCTGACACCCTGGCCGCGATCAACTTCGAGATGAGCAACGTGTGGGGACCGACGCGGGATGCTCTCGCCATCGGCGCCGATTCGTCCGACCTCGAGAGCCTGCTCACCGGCGTCCTCGCCAGTCGGAAGATGACCCTCACCCCCGACGACGCTCCGGAGCAGGGGTTCTTCTTCCGCTCCGACCAGGCGTCCTTCGCCCGGGCGGGCGTCCCGGCGCTGTGGCTGGACACGGGGTTCGACGTCATCGGCCGGCCGGCGGGATGGGGGCGCGAGCAGAGGGCCGCCTACCGGGCCCACGCCTACCACAAGCCCAGCGACGAGTTCCAGCCTGACTGGGACCTCCGCGGCCTGGAGCAGCTGGGCGGCATCACCATCGACCTGGTGAAGGCCGTCGAGGGCGCCGGCCGCGTCGAGTTCAAGCCGGGTTCGGCGTTCTCCCGCTGAGGCCGCCTTCCTGGCGGCGCTCGCCCCGCCGCTGTGACGCGGGGCCCGCGGCGGTACGCCCGTGCCGGCCCGCTCCCGCGTCCGCCGCGATCACCGGCCGGGGCCCGCGTCGTGCGGACGCCGCTCCGGCGGTGCCATGAACTGCGGACCCACCGGGTCGCTGACCTCCTCGTCGACGATGCGATCGATCTCTGCGAGCCCCCCGGTGTCGAGGCTCCATCCCAGCGCCCCTCCGACCTCGTCGAGCTGGTCCGGGCGCCGCGCCCCCCACAGCGCCGTCGTCACCCCCGCCTGGTCCAACAGCCAGCGCACCGCCAGGTGGATGACGCGGCGGCCGTAGCGCTCCTGGGCGAAGCGGTCCAGCCTGGCGACCGCGCGCAGGTAGGCCTCGTACCGGGGCGGCTCGAACTTGGGGTCGATCTTGCGGAGGTCGTCGCCGGTGAACACCGTGTCCGCGGTCATGCGGCCCGACAGGAGGCCGCGGCACAGCGCGCCGTACGCGAGCACGCCCACCCCGTTGCTCCGGCAGTACGGCAGCACGTCGTCCTCGATTCCCCGCTCGAACAGGTTGTACGGGGGCTGGTCGGCGTGCAGCGGCGCCACCGTCCGGAAGGCGTCCATCTGCGAGGCTGAGAAGTTGCTCACGCCGACGGCGCGGATCTTCCCCTGCCGCAGCAGGTCGGCCATGGCCCCTGCGGTCTCCTCCACTGGGGTCCCGGGATCCGGCCAGTGCACCTGGTAGAGGTCGATCACGTCGGTGCGCAGGCGGCGCAGCGAGTCCTCGACCTCGGCCACGATGCGCTGGCGGCTCGCGTTGCGGAAGACCCGGCCGTCCCGCCACTCGAGGGCCGCCTTGGTGGCCAGCACGACCCGGTTGCGCAGGCCGCCCTCGGCGAGCGCTCTGCCCACGATCTCCTCCGAGCGCCCGAAACCGTACACGGGCGCGGTGTCGACGAGGGTGATCCCCCGCTCCACCGCCTCGGAGAGCGTGCGGACGGCGGCCTCCTCGTCGGTCCCTCCCCACATCCAGCCGCCCATGGCCCACGTCCCCAGCCCGATCCGCGACACCTCGATGCCGGATTCCCCGATGCGCGTCGTCTCCACGGTCCCCTCCCTGCCCTCCAGGACACCCCCCGCTCCCGCCCCATTCCCGGCCGTAGCGCTCGCGGACGCGACCCGGCCACGTATACTTCCGGCCCGTGGACGGTCTGGTAGGCGGCGCGCTCCTCCTGTACGCGGCGGCTCTCGTCGCGCTGGCGTGGCGTCGCCGCTCCCAGGGTGTCCTGGACTACCTCCTCGCCGGCCGCCGCCTCACCACCCCGGCGTTCGTGGCCACCCTCGTGGCCACCTGGTACGGGGGCGTCCTCGGCGTGGGCGAGTTCTCCTACCGCTACGGCATCGCCAACTGGCTCGTCTTCGGCGTGCCCTACTACGTGGCGGCGCTCCTCTTCGGGTTCCTCCTGGCCGCGCGGGCGCGCCGCACCGCCGCCCTCTCGATCCCCGACCAGCTCGGTGCCATCTACGGGACCACCGCCGCGAGGATCGGCGCATCCCTGGTGCTGCTCATGGCGCTCCCCGCGGCCTACGTGCTGATGCTCGGCGAGCTCGCCGGCGTCTATCTCGGCGCCGCGCTGCCGTGGGCCGTGGCCGGCTGCACCCTCTTCGTCATCGTCACCGTCGCCGCGGGGGGGTTCCGCAACGTCGTCGACACCAACGCGCTGCAGTTCGTGCTCATGTTCGGCGCCTTCGCGCTCCTGCTCCCCGTGGCCCTGCACAGGGCGGGGGGGCTCGCCGCCGTGTGGCACGCCCTGCCCCCCGCCAACCGCACCTGGGACGGCGGCATGGGTCCGCAGTTCGTCCTCGTGTGGTACGTCATCGCCCTGCAGACCCTGGTCGAGCCCACCTTCTACCAGCGCTGCTACGCGGCCCGCTCTCCGGCGGTGGCCCGCAACGGCGTGCTCGTCTCCATCGTCTTCTGGATCGTGTTCGACGGCCTCACCACCCTGTCCGGGCTGGCCGCCCGCGTGCTCCTCCCGCACCTCGCCGACCCCGTCCTCTCCTACCCCGAGCTCGGCCGGCTGGTGCTGCCCCCCGTGGCCAACGCGCTCTTCGCCGTGGGGCTGTTCGCCACCGTCATGTCCACCGCCCACTCCTACCTGTTCCTGGCCGCCTCCACCATCGGGCACGACATCGTGCCGGGGCTCGCCGCCCGCGCGGACCAGAGGCGCTGGACGATGGCCGGACTGCTGGCCAGCGGTGCCGCGGCGGTGGCGCTGGCCCTGGCGCTGCGCAGCGTCGTCGCCATCTGGCACGACGTGGGGAGCATCGTCACCTCGGCGCTGCTGCTGCCGCTGGGGCTGGCCCACGCCGCGCCGCGCTGGCGCTACCGCCCCGGGTGGGCGGTGGCGGCCATGGTGTCCGCCACGGTCGTCGCCACGGCCTGGATCCTGGCCAGGGACGGCCAGGGGGCGTACCCTCTCGGCCTGGAACCGGTCTTCCCGGCCCTGGGCGTCGCGGCCCTCGCGTGGGTGGCGGACCGGATCGGAGCGTCCCGTCGATGAGCGCAACGGCCAGCAGCATCCCCTACAAGCTCAAGGTCGTCCCGGAGGATTTCAGGGTCGACGAGCTCGCCGACATCGAGGCTGCCCAGGACGGTGCCTTCGGGCTCTACCGGCTGACCAAGCGGGAGTGGAACACCGCCGACCTCGTCCACAGGCTCGCCCGGCAGCTCGGCGTGCCCCGTTCGGCGATGGCGTTCGGCGGGCGCAAGGACCGCCACGCCCTGACCACCCAGCTCGTCACCATCAAGGACCCCCGTGACCTCACCCTGACCACCGAGGCATACTCCCTCGAACGGGTCGGGGCCGTGGCGCGGCCCATGGCGCCGGCGCTGCTCACCGGCAACCGGTTCACCGTCACGCTCCGCTCCCTCACCGGGGACGGCGCGACGGTGCTGGACGAAAACGTTGCGGCGGTGCGCCGCGACGGCGTCCCCAACTACTTCGACGACCAGCGCTTCGGCTCCTACGACCGGGAGGGCGGGTTCGCGGCGCTGCACCTCCTGCGCGGGGAGTGGGAGGAAGCGCTGAAGCTCATCCTGGCGCGTGACCGGCGAGGCGATCCCAGCGCGGAGCGGCGCCGGAGGGCGTACTTCCGCGAGCACTGGTGGCGCTGGGACGAGTGCCTCGCCGGCGCCTCCAGCGCAGCCGAGCGCAACGTCTTCGATTTCCTGGCACGCCGCGGCTCCGACTACGCCGCCGCGGTGAACCGGCTCCCCCACGACCTCCTCTCCATGATCCTGTCCGCGTACCAGTCCTTTCTGTGGAACGGGACCGCACGCGCCCTCCTCGCCTCCGCGGCCGGCCGCGCCGCCGAGGTACCCGGTGTCGCCGGGTCCTACCTCTTCCCCCTCGCGGTGCCGCCGGAGGCGGCTGGCCGCCTCCGCGCCCTCGTGCTGCCCACGGCGGACGCCAGGACGGTGCCCGCGGACCCGGAAGCGGCCCGCGTCTACCACGCTCTCCTCGAGCACGAAAGGCTCACCGTAAGGTCGTTCCGCCTCCGCGAGGTTCACAGGGCGTTCTTCCGCTCGTCGCCCCGGCCGCTCCTCGTGGAGCCTGCCGGGCTGGAGGCCTCCGGTCCCGCCGAGGACGAGCTCTCACCCGGGCGCCTGAAGGTCACGCTGAGGTTCGTGCTGCCACCGGGCTCCTACGCGACCATGGTGGTCAAGCGGCTCACCCTGACGGGTGCCTGAGGGCCGCCGAGTGGCCCCGCGGCGCTCCCGGAGACCCGTCCCCGCGTGACGGAACCGTGACGTCACGCCCGTGCAAATCTCTCCTGGTTACGGTACCCTACGGGCGCCGGCCCGGGGACCGGGGCCGCTGACCTCGCAGTGGGCGCACGCCCGGAAAGGAAACGTCGCATGGACATTCGGGACAACTCCGTCAACCGCCAGCCCGAGGCGCCCCTCGATCCCGCCACGCTTCCGTTCGGCAAGACGTTCGCCCCCAACATGTTCATGATGGAGTGGAACGAGGGCACGGGATGGCGCGATCCCCGGCTCGTCCCATTCGGCCCCCTCACCCTCTCCCCCGCCGCCATGGTCCTGCACTACGGCCAGGAGATCTTCGAGGGCCTCAAGGCGTTCCGGCACGCCGACGGCTCCGTCCACATCTTCCGGCCCGACCGCAACGCCGCCCGGTTCAACCGCTCGGCCTGCCGCATGTCGATGCCGGAGGTTCCCGAGGACGACCAGATCCAGGCCATGCTCGCCCTGGTCGCCACCGCCCACGACTGGGTGCCGCCATCCCCCGGCTCGCTCTACATCAGGCCGGCGATGATCGCCACCGAGGAGGCCCTGGGCGTGCGCTCCTCGCGGAGCTACCTGTACTTCATCCTCATCGGGCCTACCGGTCCCTACTTCAGGACGGACGGCAACAAGGCGGTCCGCATCATGGTGGCGCGGGACTGGGTCCGCGCCGCGCCCGGCGGCACCGGGGCGGCCAAGACCGGCGGGAACTACGCCGCGTCCCTGCTCGCAGGGGCCGTGGCGCGCCGGCAGGGCGCCGACCAGGTGCTGTGGCTCGACGCCGTGGAGCGGCGGCACGTGGAGGAGGTCGGGGCCATGAACATCATGTTCGTCCTCGACGGCGTGGTCACCACCGCGCCCACCTCCGGGACCATCCTCGAGGGCGTGACGCGGGAGAGCGTCGCGGTGCTCTGCCGGGAGCTGGGCCTCCCCTTCGTGGAGCGCGCCATCCACATCGAGGAGATCGTCAACGGCCTCGAGAAGGGCGACTGCACGGAGATCTTCGGCTGCGGCACCGCCGCCGTCATCTCCGCCGTCGGGGAGCTGGCCGACGGGGACAAGGTCTACCGCGTCGGCGGGGGCACCGAGGGACCGGTGGCCCGCCGCCTCCGCGAGACGCTCCAGGGGATCCAGACCGGCGCCGTCCCGGACAACCACGGCTGGCTCGTCCGGGCCTGACCGCCCCCCCGTTCCGTCCTGCCACACCCGGAGGCGGCGCGCGGCGCCGCCTCCTCCGCTCTCAGATGTCGGTCCGCGCCGGAGGGGGACCAGCGGGGCGGTGCACGCCGGCGAGGACCTCGCGCACCAGGATCGACGGCAGCAGGCCCGGACGCAGCTCACCCTCCAGCCCCCTGGCCTCCCTGACCGCAGCCTCCTCCCGCCCCGCCTGCTCCAGCGCCACCGTGTGCAGGGCCCGCACCAGGTTGCGCAGCTGCAGCGCCGCCAGGTCGTCGCGCGCAGGGATCCGCATGGCGTTGTCCAGCTGCCCGAGCAGGGTGAGCGCCCCACCGGCGTCGCCGCGCCCGAGAAGGGCGGCGGCCTGGGCCATCCGCCCCTCCCACACGGCATCCGGGTTGTCCTTGACGAAGGCTTCCATGGCCTCGGCGTCGCCGGGGCGGGTGCGTCCGAGGCGCCAGCGGGCCAGGCAGGCGAGGGCGCTGCCGGCGGGGGCGAACGCGTACGAAGTGGCCGCGCAGTCCGAGGCGCCGACACGGTCCCACCACAGGTCCGCGCGCGCCCACAGCGCCGCCGTCAGCCCGACTCTGTCCGGCGCTCTGAGGTTCGCCCAATCGCTCATCCGTGCTACTGCGGAGTTGACCATCGACTCGTCGCGGAGGCACACGCCGAGCCTCAGGAGAAGATGGGCGAAGTCGTAGCCGCACGACGGCGCCGTGAAGTTGCCAAGAGCGTCGCCGATCGCGTGACGCGCCGCCGTCAGATCGCCGGTCACCGCGAGGAGGTTCGCGAGGCCGTAGCTCGTCCGTCCGGGCCCTGTGGCGGCGGCCGCGCTCTTGAGGATCCTCAGCGCATCTCCGTTGTCCCCGGACCTCGCCAGCGCCCGCGCCACGGACACGTCGAGTATCGCCCGGTAGGGCTGTTCCGCGAGAAGACTGGCGAACTTCTGCGAGGCTTCGCGGTAGAACCGGAGGATCGAAGGCGCGCCGAGCAGCCTGTCGGCTCCCGACACGAGACGCATCCTGTCTGTGAGGAAGGCGAGGCGGAGTTGGCGAAAATCCCTTCCCGCGTTGGGGCCCGGCACCGGGTTCCCGAAGCGATCGAGCCTTCGCCGGCCGCCGGTGAGGCTCATGACCGCCTCGCCAGCCGCGTCGACGGTGAGCTGGGAAGACCCCGCGGACTCGCCGAGGATGGTATAGGCGGCCCACGTGAGCCAGCCGTTGTAGTCCCCCCAGACGATCCCGGTTGCGTCGGGTGAGCCCAACCAAGCCTTCTCGCCGGTGCGCGTCCTCGAGCCTGGGGACTCAACCACGATCTCACCCACCACCGCCGTCATGGCGAGCCGGTTGTTCACCGCCGCGAAGCGCAGGTGGCCGGCTCCTTCGGAAGGCACGGTCACCACGTCGGAGATCCACCCGGAATGGACGAGAAGTGGCTCCCAGAGGCCGAACTTGGGCCAGTAGACTTCTAGCACGGAGGGATAGAAGTTGCGCTGGTTGCACCACAGCACCACCTCGGGCAGGCCGTCGCCGTCGACGTCCAGCAGCTTCGCCCGCGGCATCAGCAGCTTGGGGTACGGGAACTCCCAGGAAGCGGGAGCAGGTTCTCCGGGTGGGCTTTGGCGACGACGACGCCGTCGTTGCGGACGACCACGACTTCGCTGAGCCGGCCCAACCCCTCTGCCCGGTCGATCCCCGTGCCGTATGCGACAACGACGCTCTCGTCGTGCCCGTCGCCGTCCAGGTCGGCCCGCTCCACCTGCCGCACCGGGTTGTCCAGCGGGACACTCCAGGTGCGGTGGCCGGACGCGTCGTAGCCCGTGACGGTGCTCGCCGGGCCTCCACTCGCACCGTGGGGTGCCGCCGCCACGCCAGGTGCGCGGCCGCCGCGACGACGAGCACCACGAGAGCGCCCAGCGCCGCGTTCCGCGCCCCGCTCCGCCACACCCGCCGCGACAGCCCCACCCGCTTCGCCTCGAGCGCCCGCAGTGCCGCGCCCGCGTTCCCGAACCGGTCCTCCGGACGCTTCTCGAGCAGTCGCATGACGAAGCGCGCCAGCCACCGGGGGCAGTCGGGGCGCCGCCGGCGCGGGTCCACCGGCGTCTCCCGGAGGTGCCTGTCCGCCACCTGGTACTGCGACGCCGCCTCGAACGGCGGCCGGCCGGTGATCAGCTCGTAGAGGGTCGCCCCCAGGGAGTAGAGGTCGCTCGCAGGGACGGCGGGCTCCCCGCGCAGCTGCTCCGGGCTCATGTACACCGGCGTGCCAACGGCCACGGCCGTGCGCGTGAGACCGCCATCACCGTCGAGCTGGCGGACCAGCCCCAGGTCCCCCAGCCGCACCCGCCCGTCCTCGTCCAGGAGGAGGTTCGAGGGCTTCACGTCGCGGTGCACCACCCGCCGCTCGTGCAGGTACGCCAGCGCGGAAAGGGTGTCCCGCGCCACCGCCACGACGTCCCGGGCCGACGGCCGCGGCCGCCCCGGATCGCCGAGGCTGCCGCCGCGTACCCACTCCATCACCACCGCCAGGCGGCCCTCCACCTCCACGAGCTCGAACATCCGCACCAGGTTGGGGTGCTGGAGAGCCCGCCCGAGCCGCACCTCCCGCCGCAGGCGCTCCCGCGCCTCCTCCGAGAGCTCCTCGCGGAAGACCTTGACCGCGACCTCCTCGCCCAGCTCCAGGTCCCGGGCCAGCCACACCTCGGCCTGTCCCCCGACACCGAGACGGCGCACCGGCCGCCACCGCGCCGGCAGCGACACCGGCGAGCGCGACCCCGGCCGGCCGTCGCCCGGCACCGTCATCGTGGGACGGTGGCAGCCGGCGGCCTCGGCCGTCATGGCGTCAGGGTCCCCGCCGCAGGCCGCGCCGGAGGGCGGAGGATCACGTCCCCTCGCGCCAGCTGGCCAGGTAGGCCTCCTGCTCCGGGGTGAGCGTGTCGATGGACAGGTCCATGCTGGCGAGCTTCAGCCGGGCGATGCTCTCGTCCAGCTCCTGGGGCAGACGGTGCACCCGGTTGTCGAGCCCCCGGCCCTGCCCGACCAGGTACTCGGCGGCCAGCGCCTGGTTGGCGAACGACATGTCCATCACCGCGGCCGGGTGGCCCTCGGCGGCAGAGAGGTTGACCAGCCGGCCCTGGGCGAGGACGTACACCGTGGAGCCGCCGGGGAGGTCGTACCCCTCCACGAACGGCCTGACGTCGCGGACCCCGGTGGCCGACGCGCGCAGGCCCTGGAGGTCGAGCTCGACGTCGAAGTGCCCCGAGTTGCACAGGATGGCTCCGTCCTTCATGCGCACCGCGTGCTCGGCCGTGATGACGTGGGTGTCACCGGTGACGGTGACGAAGACGTCGCCCACCGCGGCGGCCTCGATCATGGGCATGACCGAGAAGCCGTCCATGGCGGCCTCCAGCGCCCTCACCGGGTCCACCTCGCACACCACCACCCGGGCGCCGAGACCGTGGGCCCGCATCGCCACGCCGCGGCCGCACCATCCGTAGCCGGCCACCACCACCGTCCGCCCCGCGAGCAGCACGTTGGTGGCGCGCAGGATGCCGTCCATGGTGGACTGGCCCGTGCCGTACCGGTTGTCGAACAGGTGCTTGGTGTCCGAGTCGTTCACCGCGATGACGGGAAAGCGCAGCACGCCGTCCCGCTCCATGGCGCGCAGGCGAATCACGCCCGTGGTGGTCTCCTCGGTGGAGCCCAGCACACCGTCGACGAGCTCCCGGCAGCCATTCTCGCCCAGCTCCCGGGCGAGCTCCCGGACCTCCTCGTGGGCGCCGTCGAGCTCCCCTCGCGCCATGAACAGCAGGGACGACACCAGGTCGGCGCCGTCGTCCATGGTGATCGTCGGGCGCAGCTCCAGGCAGGAGCGGATGTGACTGTAGTAGCTCGCGTTGTCCTCTCCCTTGATGGCGAACACCGCGGCGCCGTACTCCGCGACCAGGGCCGCGGCGGCGTCGTCCTGGGTGGAGAGCGGGTTCGAGGCGCACAGACGCACGTCGGCGCCTCCCGCCATCAGGGTCCTGACCAGGTTGGCCGTCTCCGTGGTGACGTGGAGACACGCGGCGATACGCTGGCCGGCGAGGGGCTTGTCCCGCTCGAAGCGCTCGCGGATGCTGGCGAGCACCGGCATCTGCCGGTCGGCCCAGAGGATCCGGCGCACGCCGGCACCGGAGAGGGAGAGATCGCGGACATCGTGGGACGGCAGGGTCATCAACGCCTCCAAGGTGATCTGCACTCCAGGAGCCGCATCGTACCGCGTCGGGGCCGGCGGCGCCACCGTGCCGGATCCGGGCACGGGAAGTGAATGGACCGGCACGCCGGAGCGGCGCCCTCCCCCCGGATCCGGCGCGCGGAGTAGCATGCGTCATGGCGAATCCTCCCGCATACGAGCGCGATCCCTGCCTCACCCTCCTCGACACGGCAATCGTCGGGACGGGCGTCGAGGACGGCCGGCCGTGGGCCGCCCTGGCGGACACCGTGCTCTACCCCGAGGGGGGAGGGCAGCCCTCGGACCGCGGCTGGATCGGCGAGGTGGCGGTCGTGGAGGTCCGCCGCGCCGGCGGTGTGCTCCGGCACTACCTGGAGACGGCGGTGGCAGCCGGGCCGGTCCGGGTCACGCTGGACTGGGAGCGGCGCTTCGACCACATGCAGCAGCACACCGCCCAGCATCTCCTCACGGCGGTGGCCGCGGACCGCTTCGGCTGGTCCACCACCGCGTTCCACCTGGGCGCCGGCGTGAGCGACGTCGAGCTCGACGCGCCGGCGATTCCGGCCGAGCACCGCCGGGAGCTCGAGGAGGCGGTGGCCGCGGAGGTCCGGGCGGCCCACCCCGTCACGGCCGTCCGCGTGACCCCGGAGGCACTGGCGGAGCTCGGCGTCCGCTCCAGGGGCCTTCCCGCCGACCACGAGGGTGACGTGCGCCTGGTGCGCATCGAGGGCGTCGACCTCAACACCTGTGGCGGCACCCACGTCCGCTCCACGGCGGAGCTGGAGGCAGTGGCTCTGCTGGCGACCGAGCCCATGCGCGGGGGCACCCGCCTCACTTTCGTCGCGGGCCGGCGCCTCCGCGCGCGGCTGGCGCGGCACGAGGACCGCAACGCGGAGCTGCGGACGCTCCTGGGCGCGCCGGACGACGAGCTGGCGGCCGTCACCGCATTGCGCGCGGAGCAGCTTCGCGCCGCCGACAGGGGCATGCGCGCCCTCGAGGACGACCTGGTCCAGGCCCTGGTGGAGGACATCGCTCGGCGGCCCGGGCCGGTGGTGGGGACGCACTTCGCCGACCGCGACATGGGGTTCCTGGCCCGGCTCGCACGGCTGGCCACCGGCGCCGCCCCCGACAAGGTGGTGCTGCTGACCTCGGGTCCAAAACGGGCGGGGATCTTCGCGCTGGCGTTCGGCGACGGTCTCGGCGTCGACCCCCGGGAGACCGGCGCGAGGGTGGCAGCGCTCCTGTCCGGCCGCGGTGGCGGCTCGGGGAGGGTGTTCCAGGGCAAGGCCGGCGACCTCGGCCGCCGCGACGAGGCCCTCGCCGCCCTGCGGGAGGCCCTCGCCGGGCCGGCCGGCGCCTGAGCTATACTTGAGGCCGGATCTACCCACATCGCCACGGCGGCCCCGGCCCTGCCCCCTTCCCCTGGACAGCTTCCGGCCACACCGGCCGCCGCCGGACGAGGAGGAGCCACCATGCTGCGAAGGGCCCTGGTCGTTCTGCTGGTCACTGCCTGCGCCACCGCCGCCCACGCCACCGTCTACAGGGTCACCAAGACCGCGGATACCAACGACGGCTCCTGCGCGGCCGACGACTGCAGCCTCCGGGAGGCGATCATCGCCGCCAACGCCTCGGCCGGGCCCGACAGCGTCACCCTGCCCACCGGCACCTACCGGCTCACCCTCCACGGCGCCGACGAGGACGCCTGCGCCACCGGCGACCTGGACGTCACGGACACCCTCGAGATCACGGGCGCCTACTCGTCCACCACCATCATCGACGGCGACGGCGCGGATCGCGTCTTCGACGTCCGGTCCTCCTTCCTGGCCCTGTCCGGCGTGACGGTCCAGAACGGTGGAGGCGTCGACAACGGCGGAGGAATCCGCTCCGTGAGCACGGGCAGCGAGCTCCGCCTCTACCAGTCGACCGTGACCGGCAACCGCGCCGCGAACATGGGAGGAGGCCTCGAGAGCGCTGGAACGCTGGTCCTCACCTCGGTGACGGTGACCAGCAACGATGGCGGCTCGTTCGGCGGAGGCCTCGAGGTCCAGGGCCCGTCCACCCTGCGCGACGTTACGGTGGGGGACAACCACACCACCTACGGCGGCGGCGGGATCATGGCCATGAGCCACAGCAACCTGGATTTCGCCCGCGGGACGGTGAGCGGCAACAGCAGCCAGTACGGGGGCGGGCTCGAGGCCGACGGCGGCACCTGCCTCCTGACCAACGTGACCTTCGACGGCAACAGCGCCACCGGGAGCGAGGGCGGCGCCGTCCTCAACTCCGGCGGCAGCGTGACGGTGCTGTACTCGACCTTCTCCTCCAACCATGCCGTCCAGGGCGGCCGGTCCGTGTCGTCGCGGTCGTCCACCGCCACCGTGGAGGGCTCAATCCTGGTCACCGACGACGGGAGCCCCAACTGCTCCGGGTCCGTCGTCTCCCAGGGCGCCAACCTGGACAGCGGAACCAGCTGCAACTTCACCGCTGCGGGCGACCTGTCGGCCACCGAGCCGCTCCTCGGCGCGCTCCAGTCCAACGGCGGACCCACGCGGACCCGGGCGCTCCTGCGGGGCAGCCCGGCCATCGACGCGGCGGCGAGCGGCAGCTGCCCGGCCACGGACCAGCGGGGCGTGACGCGTCCCCAGGGACCGGCCTGCGACATGGGGGCCTACGAGGCCGACGGGACCGAGCCGGCCGCGGCGCTGCCCCTGACCGTCCCGGTTGTCGCCCACCTGTTCGGGCTGACCACGCCGTGGCGCTCCGACCTCAGCCTGAGCAACCCCTCCAGCGCTCCGCTCCCGCTCACTCTGACCTACTACCCGGGCAGCGGCGCACCCATCTCCCGCACCGTGACGCTGCAGGCCCAGGGCACGGGCCTCCTGCAGGACGTCGTGGGCGACACCATGGGCGCCGGAGACGGCCGCGGGCCGCTGGTGATCAGCCCGCCCACCACGGGCCCGGTGCCCGTCGTGATGTCGCGGACGTTCGCGATCGACGGGGCGGAGAGGCTCGGCCAGAACGTGCCCGCCGGGCTGCCCCTGCCCGCCGGGACCACCTTCCTCCCGGGGCTCCGCCAGGATGGCGCCTACCGCAGCAACGTGGCCGTCGCCACCGCCGGATCCGCCGTGACCGTGACGTTCGATCTGCTGCGCGGCGCCGACGGCGTGGTCGCCTCGGGGGTCACCCGCACCGTCGCCGCGCACCAGCAGACGCAGTGGTCCGTCGACGCCCTCTTCCCCGGGATGGCGCTGGACGGCGTCCCGATGACGGTGCGGGTGGAGACCTCCGGACCGGCGTTCCCCTACGCGTCGGTGGTGGACCAGACGTCGTCCGACGCCGTCACCATCGCGGCGCAGTCCCCCGGCACGGCCTGGCTCGTGCCGGTGGTCGCCGGCAACAGCGGCAGCGGCACCACCTTCTGGCGGTCCGACGCCAGCCTGGCCAACCCTGGCGACGCCGACGTCACCGTCACCCTCGAGCTGCTGCGCGAGGGCCGCGACAACAGCTCCGGCGACCTCACGGCCGCCGCGATGACGCTCGCGGCCGGTGCGACGGCGACCATCGCCGACGTCGAGAGAACGTCCTTCGGCGTCACCGACGTGAAGGGCACGCTGCGCGTGGCGGCGACGGGACCCATCGTGCTCACCTCGCGCACCTACACCAGCCGGGAGGACGGCGGGACCTACGGCCTGGGCGTGCCGCCCGTCGCCCCGGGGGCCCTGACGGCGGACGCGAGGATGATCACCGGCGTGCGAGGCGACGCCCCCTACCGCACAAACATCGGCCTGCTCGCCGGCGCCGGCGGCGGCAGCGCGGCACTGATGCTGTTCGACGGGAACGGGTCGCTCATGGCCACGGGGACCGTGGACCTCCAGCCGTTCAGCCTCGTGCAGGCCTCCCTGACCGCCCTCTTCCCGGGGACGCCCGCCCCCGTGCCGGCGGGCTCCATCGTGATCACGGCCCTGGAACCGTACATCGCGTACGTCTCCGTCGTGGACGGATCGTCGCAGGACCCGGTCTACGAGGTACCGCCGGTCATCCAACCGTAGCCGGGCCCGGGTCGGGCATCCCGCCTCCGGGCAGCCGCCGGGCCCGCGGGGTTGACTTCCCGGGGGGTACGCCGCACAGTGGGGCTGTGCTTTGACGCGCCCGGCGCCGAGCCGGAGGTGCGCGGACCACACCCGGGAGATCATGCAACTCACAGACAAGCGTTTCATCGACTTCGACCTGCCCGAGGAGCTCCAGCGGGGAATCGCCGAATGCGGCTTCACGCACCTGACGCCGGTGCAGGCCAAGAGCCTGCCCATCGCGCTGGAAGGCCTGGACATCGCGGTCCAGGCACAGACCGGTTCCGGCAAGACGCTGGTGTTCCTCACCACAATCTTCGATCACCTGCTCCGCACCCCTCCCCGCGAGACACGCGGAATCTGCCCCCGGGCCCTGGTCATCACCCCCACCCGGGAGCTGGCCGTGCAGGTGAGCCGTGACGCAGAGGCCGTCGGACACGATCTGCCGTTCCGCATGCTCACGGTCTACGGTGGGATCGACTACCACAAGCAGCGGGAGGATCTCGGCAACGGCGTCGACCTGCTGGTGGGCACGCCGGGACGGCTCATCGACTATCTCAAGCAGCGCGTGTACCACCTCCGGGACCTCGAGATCATCGTCATCGACGAGGCCGACCGCCTCTTCGATATGGGCTTCATCGCCGACGTCCGCTACCTGCTCCGGCGCATGTCGTCGTACGACCGCCGCCAGGGCATGCTGTTCTCCGCCACCCTGGGCCTGCGGGTCATCGAGCTGTCGTACGAGCACATGAACATGCCGGAGCTCGTGGAGGTCTCCCCCGAGACGGTGACCGCGGAGCGTGTCGAGCAGGTCCTCTACCACGTGGGCTCCAAGGAGAAGTTCAGCCTCCTGCTCGGCCTCCTTCAGCGTGAGGAGTGGACCAAGGCGCTCATGTTCGTGAACACGAAGCGCGAGGCCGTGCGCCTGCGCGACCGCCTCGAGCGCAACGGACAGCCGGCCACCGTCCTCAGCGGCGACGTGAACCAGGTCCAGAGGCTCAAGATCCTGCGCCGGTTCATCTCCGGAGAGGTGCGGATCCTGGTCGCGACGGATGTCGCCTCCCGGGGTCTGCACATCGAGGCCATCAGCCACGTCTTCAACTACGACCTGCCCCAGGACGCCGAGGACTACGTGCATCGGATCGGCCGCACGGCGCGGGCGGGCGCCTATGGCAAGGCCATCTCTTTGGCCTGCGAGAACTTCGTGCAGAGCCTCGACGCCATCCAGCAGTTCATCGGGCAGGAGATCCCGGTGGCGTGGGCCGATGACGACCTCTTCGTGAAGCCCGTGCCGGAGCCCCCGCGGCCCCGGCGCAGCGATGACCGCCCGCCGCGGGGGCGCGGTGGATCCCGCGAGAGCTCGCGGGGCCCACGGACCCGGCAGGGCCGTCCCCCTGGACACGCGGCCGCGCCGGCCGCGCTCCCCCCGGCTCCGGAGCCCGCGGAGACAGCCGGCGCGGGCACCTCCGAGGCGGCGAAGAAGCGCCACAGGCGGCGGCCACGCCGGCGCCCCGGAAACGGCGGCGGCGAGGGCGGCTCCAGCTGAGTCAGCCGCGGCGGTCAGAGCTCATCTGACGGCGCAGAAGCTCGTTCTCGAAGGCGATTCCGACCTGGCTCGTGGCGAGCTCGAGGATGTCGATGTCCTGGATGATCTCGTCGCGCGAGTCGTTGTCCGCGTAGACGACGGCGATGACGCGCTGCGCCCCCAGCACGGGAAAGACCACGACCTGGCCGTTGCGCGGCCGTCCCACCTGAGCGGCCAGCGGCTCCGGGAGCGCCGCGTCCTCGAAGGAGAGCGACTGGATCTCCCCGGTGCGCAGGCTACGGCCCAGGGCGTCCTCGCGCCCGGCGGGAAGGTGCAGGCCCCTGGTGAGCTGGGCGAGGTGGCCTCCCCCGGCTCCCCGCCCGAACGCGCCCAGGGCCACCAGCTCTTCGCCTTTCACGAGAAACAGCACGGCGCGCTGCACCGACTCCGAGATGATGTGCATCAGGCTGAGCGCCATGGTCGCCGACATGAGCCCGGAGCGCAGCTCGCCGAAGACCCTCTGCAGCCTGGCGACACCGGAGGCTCCGCCTGCTCTCGTGCCGTCGTGGACCAGGTCCGGGCGTCCGCGCACGACGTTGCGGACGCAGGCGCCGATGGCGTCCACCTCGGCGGGCAGCGCCGCGAGCACCCCCGTGCCGTACACCCGGCCCAGATCGATCGTCCCGTCGACCACAGCGACCAGAGGCGCCTGGGGCCAGGCCAGGCGCAGCCGCTCCACGGCCTCCAGGGACGTGCCGCCGGGACGGAGATCCACGACGACGACGGGTGTCACGCCATCGGAGCCGTGCTCACCGCCCGCTACCGGGTCCACGCGCTCCACCTTCACCCCTCCGGGCGCCAGGGCCTCGGCCAGCCGGGTCCCCAGGATCTCGTCGCTGGAGAGGAACCGCACGAATACGCGGGGGATCGCCGAGGCGTCGCCGTCACGCGCACCGATCCGGTCGATGGCGGCGTCGAGGCTGCCGCCGGGCGCGGCCGCCGCACGGCCTTCGGAGGCGGCG
This sequence comes from uncultured Acidobacteriota bacterium, assembly GCA_963751245.1. Taxonomy (GTDB): domain Bacteria; phylum Acidobacteriota; class Thermoanaerobaculia; order Thermoanaerobaculales; family Thermoanaerobaculaceae; genus CAVVTR01. The sequence continues at coordinate 343,800 of CAVVTR010000008.1, forward strand.
GCGCGTGGCGGAGGGCCCTCCCGGGCCGCTGCAGCGGGCCCACCCTTCGGGGTCTGGCCCCTCCCCTCGGCTCCGCCGCTCCCCCGTCCGGCCCGGCTCCTCTCGTCGAACAGCCTCGCGGCCTCCAGCAGCACCATCTGGGTGTTCACGTCGGGCTCGGGCAGGACGTCGCTGGGGTACAGCACGATGTCGTCGATGGGGCTGAGATCGTCCACGGCGAAGTCGAAGGTGCCGGTGTCCCAGACCAGCACCTCGTTCACGGCGAGCTTGATCTGGTCGGCCACCACGGAACGGAGCGCGTCCGCGTCGATGGCCCCGCGCGAGACCAGCACCTGGCCCAGGGACCGCCGGCCGGGACCGCTCCCCTGCGCCGCCACCGCGGCGTCGAGCACGCGCGGCTCCAGCAGCCCCCGCTCCACCAACATCTGGCCCACGCGGGGGGTGGAGGGCGCCTGGGCGCTCATGAGGCGCCCGCAGTGGAACCCCAGCATCGCCCGCTCCCCCGCCCGGGTCAGGGTCAGCGTGCCGGAGCGCCGGCCGAAGTGGATGAACTGCATCACGTCCGTGACGCTGACGTCCTTGAGGCTCCCGGAGACGCCGAGGGTCGGCGGATCGACCGCGTTCACGCCGCGCTCACACAGCGGGACGGGGAGGGCACGGTCGTGGTCCTCACTCCCCCCGGGCCAGCTTGACCAGGCTCTCCAGGGTCCGGAGCTTACGGCCCTGAGTGGCGAAGAGCCGCGCGGCGAAGAGCGCCGAGGCCGCGTGGGCGGAGAGGAGGTCGAGGAGGTCGCGGTCGTCGCTCCTCAGGCTCGGCTTGTGTTCGAACAGCTCGAGCACAACCAGGGCACCCACCACCTCGCCCTGGACCCGCAGAGGCACCGCGGCCAGGACCGCCGACCCCTCCGCCGGACCGAGCCTGAGGACGCCGTCGGCCAGGGTGGCGTCCACCATTGCGTCCCCGCCCGCGTAGGACCCCGAGGCGAACAGTGGGGCCGAGGCCTCCTCCACGCCGTGCCGCAACGCGGCCTCGTAGACGTTGCCGTCGTCGCGACGCAGCAGGAGCACGAAGCGCTCCGCCCCGAGCAGGTTGACGGCGACCTCGGCGATGGTGGACTGCACCTCGTCGGGATCCAGCGACGAGTGGAGCTGGTAGGTGGCCACGTACAGGTTCATGAGGCGACCCGCCTGGTGCTCGGACTCCACGAGCTGGTCGGCCAGCTCCTTCACGTCGGACTCGGTCCGCACCAGGCGGCGTTCCAGGTCGGCCGCGCGGTCGCGGGAGGACTCACCCTCCTTGCCCGCCGAGGCCTGACGGAGGTTTTCCTCGAGCACCCGAACCAGTTCCCCGGCACGCTCGAGGGTCGAGCGGAGCTGTGCGAGGAGCTCGTTGCCCGAGGTCAGGGCGGCCTCGAGCCGCGCGTTGCCGCCGGTTTCCGGGTGCTGGCTCATGCGCTCGCGCCTTTCTCCAGACCCGCGATGAGGTTGAGGACCTGGTCGGTCCCGAAAGGCTTCGTGATGTAGGCGGTGGCGCCCGCCTCGAGACCCCGTGCCGTGTCTTCCTGCTTGCCGTCGGTGCTCACGATGATCACGGTGAGGCGGTCGAGGCGGCCGCTGGCGCGCAGGGCCCCGAGGAGCTCGATGCCGTTCATGTTGGGCATGTTGACGTCCAGGAGAACGAGGTCGACGTCGCCGTGCTCGTCGAGCCGCTGGAGGGCCTCGCGTCCGTCCGAGGCGAACACGAGCGGAAAACGCCGCAGCATCACCTCGTACATCTTGAGCATCAACCTGGAGTCATCGACCGCCAGGATCTTTCGAGGCTCCACGCTACCCTCCTGGCGCGGATCCGGCCCTCTCCCCGACCCGCACCGGCCGACGCGCCACCCCGGGACGCGGCGGGGCACCCGTTGACCACCGGCGCCCCCCCCGGCTCCGGAGCAGAAGCATACCGGCCCGGCGATGCCGATTCAAGGCGACGGGTTCTTCAGGCACCTCCGCGGGGCCTCCTCCGGGGACGGGGCCCGCCCACCCGGAGGGCGAGAAACCGGCTCACGGTGCTACCGCGTCGCGAAGCGCGCGCCCCAGCCGTCGCACGCCCTCCTCGATGGCGGGCTCCTCCAGGTTCGAGATGGACACCCTGAAGCAGGGCCTCGGCGGGGTTTCCGCAAAGAACAGGCTTCCGGGCGCGACCGACACGCCGTGGCGGCCCAGGAGGGCCAACAGGGCCGTCTCGTCCAGACCCCCGCCCTCCACGGTGACGAGCAGGGTGTAGCCGCCCGCTGGCCGGGTCCACGACACCCCAGAGGCGGGCATGTGCTCTCCGAGAGCGCGCAGCAGGGCCGACATCCTTCGGCGGTATGCCGTATGGACCCGGCGCACATGGGCTTCGAACCTGCCCTCCGCGCAGAAGTGTGCGAGCGCCGCCTGGCCCAGGGTCGGGGCGGCGAGGCACCGCACCCGGCTGAGCGCTACGAGCCTCTCGATGCAGCCGGGATGCGCCGCGATCCAGCCCACGCGCAGGCCCGGGAAGACTACCTTGGAAAACGTGCCCACGTAGACCACCACGCCTCCCTGGTCCATTGACTTGACCGGCAGCACGGCCTTGCCGAAGTACTTCATCTCCTCCTCGAAGCCGTCCTCCACCAGCGGGACGGCGTGGGCCTCGCACAACGAAAGCAGCCGCTCCCGGTGGGCCTGCGGCGTCGTGATCCCGGTCGGGTTGTGGAAGTTGGGCATGGAGTAGACCAGCGCCGGTCGCTCGCGCCGCAGGATCGCCTCCAGCGCGGCCAGGTCGAGGCCGTCCGGAAGCATCGGCACGGACAGCAGCCGCGCGCCGGCGGCGCGGAACAACGGCAGCGCCAGGGAATAGGTGGGCGACTCCACGACCACCCCCGCCCCCGGCCCCACAAGCAGGCCTGCGACGAGGTCCAGCGCGTGCTGCGCACCGCTGGTGATCAGCACCTCGTCCGCGTCGACCGTGACGCCGTGGGTTCGCATCCGCTGTGCGATCACGTGTCGCAGGGGCGCGTAGCCGGCCGCGCTGCCGTAGTCAGCCAGCCGGCGCCCGTCCGCCCGCATGACCCGGTCCAGGCTCCGCTTGAGATCGTCCACCGGCGCCAGCAGCCGGTCCGCGGCGAGCCCGGCGAAGCTCACGGCCCCACCGCCCGCCGCGCCGGTTCCGGCGGCGGGGTCGACCGCCGCGGCCCGGGCGGCACGGCAGGCCGGCGAAGCCACATCCTCCCAGGAGATCAGGCATCTCGAGCGGGACGCCGGCGTCACCAGCGCCCGCCCCCGCCTCCGCACGGTGGAGTACGAGCCGCTCCGCGCCTCCAGGTAGCCCAGCGCCCAGAGCTCCTGGTAGGCGCGGACCACCGTGGAGCGGTTGACTCCGAGGCTTTCGGCCAGGGCCCGGCTCGCGGGCAGCCGGTCGCCCGGGCCCAGCGCGCGGCCGTCGACCATCTTCCGGATCTCCTCCACGATCTGGAGGTACAGGGGAACCCCGGCGTCGCGCTCGAGCGTCAGGAGCAGCATGGCCACACCTCCACGGCGTCCGCCTCCAGCATCCCTCCGCGGCCGGCTGCTGTCGAGATCCAACAGGGGCGGAACCCGGACCAGCCGATCTTCGATCACGCGCGGGCGCCTCCGGAACGGCACCCGGCTCGACCGGAGCGCCCCGGCACGCTCCACGCGATGTTCATACGACAAGCCTGCGTCGCGAAGATGAGATCGCATCCCAGTTAACAACGCTTACAATCCCGAACACCTCATCCAAAATCTCGAACACTTCCGCGGCAGCGGCTTTCGCACCGTGCCTCGCGCTGGCAATCTCCTTGCATCCCCGAAGCCGACGTCCATCCGCCACGCGCGGAAATCCACAGTCCCGAAAGGAGCCTCTGACGACTGTCTCCGGCCCGCCCGCGCGTCTGCGGGCCTCGTCAACCAGCAACATCGAAGGAGGAGAAATAATGAAGCTTTCGCGACTTCTGCTGTGTCTCACGGTGGTTGCCGCACTGGCGGCGCCTGCTGTCGCTCAGATGCCGAGCGGGACGTTGACTGGAAACGTGACCGACGGCGCGGCGCCCCTTCCCGGTGTGACGGTCACGGTGACCTCGCCGGCCCTGCAGGGCTCGCGGTCGGCCGTCACCAACACCAACGGCGACTACATCCTGACCTTCCTGCCCCCCGGCGAGTACAACGTCCGCTTCGAGCTCGCCGGCTTCCAGAAGGTCGAGGCCAACGTCAAGCTCTCCGCCGCCCAGACCCGCAAGCTCGACGCCGACATGCCGCTGGCGCAGCTCAGCGAGGAGGTCACGGTCACGGGCAGCTACGAGACCATCTCCTCGAGCATCCAGGCGTCCACGACCTTCGAGCAGAAGCTCATGGACGACCTGCCCATCGCCCGCAACATCACCAGCGCCGTCGCGCTGGCCCCCGGCGTCCACGACACCGGCCCGTCCTCGGGCATCTCCATCCAGGGCAGCCAGTCGTACGAGAGCCTGTTCATGGTCAACGGCGTGGTCGTCAACGAGAACCTGCGCGGCCAGCCGTTCGACCTCTTCATCGAGGACGCCATCCAGGAGACCACCACGTCGACCTCGGGCATCTCCGCCGAGTACGGCCGCTTCTCCGGCGGCGTCGTCAACACCATCACCAAGTCCGGCGGCAACGAGGTCCACGGCTCCTTCCGGGTGAACTTCACCAAGGACTCCTGGAGCGCCACGACCCCGCTCACCGTCAGCCAGGACGACACCCTCAACAAGGTGTACGAGGCGACCGTGGGCGGCTACGTCCTCAAGGACAAGCTGTGGTACTTCGCGGCGGGACGAGACCGCTCCACCTCCAACGCCGCGCAGACCCGCGTGACGTACATCCCCTACACCCACGCGATCACGGAGAAGCGGTACGAGGGCAAGCTGACGTTCTCGATCACCCCGCGGCACCGCCTCATCGGGTCGTACATGAAGATCGACGAGACCGAGGACGGCCGGGTGTTCTCCAGCGTGATGGACCTCGCCAGCGTCTACGACCGCGAGCTGCCCCAGGAGCTCATCGCCGGCAACTACACCGGCGTCATCACCGACAACTTCTTCGTCGAGGGCCAGTACTCGCGCCGGAAGATGAGCTTCGTGAACTCCGGCTCCAAGTACACCGACCTCATCAAGGGCACCCTGTTCTACGACCGTCCCACCGGCTACCGCTGGCACTCGCCCACGTTCTGCGGCGTGTGCGGCCCCGAGCTGCGTGACAACGAGGACTACCTGGCCAAGGCCTCCTGGTTCCTGTCCACCGACAGCCTCGGCACCCACGATCTCATGGCCGGCTACGACGTCTTCAACGACCAGCGCAAGGTCAACAACCACCAGTCCGGTTCCGACTTCCGCATCTACATCTCCGACACCATCGTCGGCGACGACGGGGTCACCCTGTACCCGGTGTTCAAACCGTACCCGGGCGGGACCTACACCTACATCCAGTGGAACCCGATCCTGGAGTCCTCCAAGGGGACCAACTTCAAGACCAAGTCGGCGTTCATCAACGACCGCTGGCGCCTCGACAACCACTGGTCGTTCAACCTCGGCCTGCGCTACGACAAGAACGACGGCGTCGACTCGGCGGGCAACCTGGTCGCCGATGACAGCCGCCTGAGCCCCCGCCTGGGCGCCACCTGGGACCCCAAGGGCAACGGCGACATCCTCGTCAACGCCAGCTACGCCCGCTACGTCATGTCGGTGGCCAACTCCGTGGCCAACGACACCTCGGCCGCCGGCTCGCCGGCGACGCTGCGCTGGTACTACAAGGGACCCGCCATCAACACCGGCGACGGTCCCTACATCGGCGCCGACGAGGCGCTGCAGATGCTGTGGGACTGGTTCTTCGGCATGGGCGGCACCGACACCACACCGACCCGTTCCATCTACATTCCGGGCGGCACCACCATGTTCCCGAAGTCGCTGGACTCCCCGTACACCGACGAGTACGCCGTCGGCGTCACCAAGCGCCTGGGCACCCGCGGCGTCGTGCGCGCGGACTACGTCCACCGCAAGTACGCGTCCTTCTACGCCTCGCGCATCGACATGACCACGGGGAGCACCGTCCTGCCCGACGGCACCGTCGCCGACCTGGCGTGGATCATCAACAACGACAGCCTGCTGCGGCGCAAGTACGACGGCCTCACGGTCCAGGCCCAGTACCGCTTCTCCGACACCGTCAACGTGGGCGGCAACTACACCCTGTCGTGGGCCAAGGGGAACTGGGAGGGCGAGACGTCCTCGTCCGGCCCGGTCACCTCCGGAATCCTCGAGTACCCCGAGTACAGCGATCCCTCCTGGACCGCTCCGGACGGCTACCTGGCCATCGACCAGCGCCACAAGCTGCGCGCCTGGGTGGTGTGGGACCTCCTCAACACCCGGTACAACCGCCTCAACGTCTCGGTGCTGCAGAACTACTGGTCCGGCAGCCCGTACGGCGCGGTGGGCACCGTGGATTCCCGCCCCTACGTGGACAACCCCGGCTACATCATTCCGCCGTCGGCGGTGACGTACTACTACACGGCGCGCGACGCCTACCACACCGACGCCATCACGCGAACGGACCTGTCCCTCAACTACTCGTTCACGTTCCCGGCCCTCGGCAAGGACGTCGAGGTCTTCGTCCAGCCCGAGATCCTCAACGTGTTCAACGAGCAGGGCGTGACCGCCGTGAACACCACCGTCTACGATCCGACGGACGGAATGACGGCGTTCAACCCCTTCACCGAGAAGCCGGTGGAGGGTGTGAACTGGCGCAAGGGCTCCAACTTCGGAAAGCCCACCGCGGACACCAGCTACCAGACCCCGCGGACGTTCCGCTTCTCGGTCGGCTTCCGCTTCTAGCTCCACCGCACCACGCAGTACCGACGCCCCGGCCTCGTGCCGGGGCGTCTGTCTATCTGTTGCGAGGGGCACGGCGGCCCCCCTCCCGGCCTCCGCCGCCGACGCCCCCCGAACCCCCACGCTCGGGCGAAGTGAATTCCCGGACGCTCAATCTCGCCTCCAGCCCACCCTCCCCCCAACCCGCCATCCCCCAGTTCTGCGACGGTCCTGACCTCCGACTCGCGGCACGGCGGCCCCCCTCCCGGCCTCCGCCGCCGACGCCCCCCGAACCCCCACGCTCGGGCGAAGTGAATTCCCGGACGCTCAATCTCGCCTCCAGCCCACCCTCCCCCCAACCCGCCATCCCCCAGTTCTGCGACGGTCCTGACCTCCGACTCGCGGCACGGCGGCCCCCCTCCCGGCCTCCGCCGCCGACGCCCCCCGAACCCCCACGCGAGGCCGAAGGGCTCGCCTGAATCCGGCTTGGCGGCACCTCCGCTCTGCCACTCCCGGGCCACGGGCCGCGTGGCCGCAGCAGCCCTGCACAATCGAATGTAGACCAGGGCTTCAGCCCTGGGGCTGCAGAGCGGAACGACAACCGCCGGGCGATGCGGTGAGCCCCGCTCCGGCCCCCGCGCGGAGCGATCACGAGCCCGCGCCGAACCCCTCCGGCCGCGATGCGGGCCTCCTACGGACGCGGGCTCGAAACCGCCCGAAAGGAGGCTACGCGGACGGGGTGGCGGTCATCCGCAGCATGGCGTCCAGCGGCCGGGCCGCGGCGGCGCGGAGCTCCTCGTCCATGACGATCTCCGGACGGCCGTCGCGCAGGCAGCGCCACAGGGTCTCCACGGTGTTGCGCCGCATGTACGGACAGGTGTTGCAGCCGCACTCCGGCCCACCCCCCGGCACGGGAATGAAGCGCTTTCCCGGGGCGAGGCGCTCCATCTGGTGGATGATGCCGGGCTCCGTGGCGATGAGGAACTCCCCCGCCGGGCTCTCCTGCACGAAGCGCAGGATCGAGGTCGTGGATCCCACGTGGTCGGCGAGGGACAGGATCGCCTCCGGGCATTCCGGGTGCGCGGCCACCGGTGCTCCGGGGTGGAGCGCTTTGAGGGAGACCAGCGCCTTCTGCGAGAACTGCTCGTGGACCACGCAGGCGCCCGGCCACAGCACCATCCGGCGCCCCGTGCGGCGCTGCAGATAGGCGCCCAGGTGCCGGTCCGGCGCGAAGAGGATCTCGCGGTCAGCGGGCAGCTGCGCGAGGATCCGCTCCGCCGAGGACGACGTGACGATGACATCGGACAGCGCCTTCACCGCCGCCGAACAGTTGATGTAGGTGACCGCTACGGCCCCCGGGTGGGCGGCGCGCCACCGGGCGAAGTCCTCCGCCGGACACGACTCCTCCAGCGAGCACCCCGCCTCGAGGTCGGGCACGAGCACCGTCGCGTCCGGGTTGAGGATCTTGGCGACCTCCGCCATGAAGCGGACGCCGCAGAAGACGATGACCGAGGCGCTGGCGCGCTGCGCCGCCCTGGAGAGCTCCAGGGAGTCGCCCACGAAGTCGGCCAGGTCCTGGATCTCGGGTTCCTGGTAGTAGTGGGCGAGCAGCAGAGCTCCGCGCGACGCCTTCAGGCGCGCGATCTCTCCGGCCAGCCGACCGGGTTCCGGTGTCGCCGTCGTCGGGATGTCTGCCGAAAAGGACACGCATTCCCCCCAGGGCCGGGATTATAGGTCAGGACGGCGGCAGGGCGCGCCGCCGGATCCGCGCCGTACGCCGCGCGTCCAGCTCAGGCGCCGGCCATCGCCTCGACCCCGTCCGGGTCGCGGGGCAGATCGGCCGACAGACACTCAGCGCCTTCCTCGCCGATGAGGTAGTCGTCCTCCACCCGGATGCCGATGCCCTCCCCCGGCAGGTACACGCCGGGCTCCACGGTGACGACCATGCCCGGCTCGAGGGTGCGCTCCTCGCCCCCCACGTCGTGGGCTTCGAGGCCGAGCATGTGTCCGAGGCCGTGGATGAAGAAGTTCCCCAGAGACCGCCCCTCGTCCCCCGGGACTCCCGAGGTCTCCAGCGCCCCGAACGCCGCGCGCCGCGCCGCCGCCAGCGTCGAGCCCGGCCGCAGCGTGGCCACGGCGGCGTCGTAGGCGGCCAGCACCGCGGAGTAGAGGGCACGCTGTCGCGCATCGAACCGCCCGGACACGGGGAAGGTGCGCGTGAGGTCCCCGCAGTAGTAGCCGTGGCGCGCCCCGATGTCCACCACCACCAGCTCGCCCGCCGCCAGGACACCCAGGTTGGCGTCGTAGTGCAGGATGCACCCCGCCGGTCCCGAGCCCACGATCGGGGGGAACGACCACCCCTCGGCCCCGGCCGCGCGCAGGGCCGCGAAGGCGGCGCCTTCCACCGCCCCCTCGGTGGCGCCGGCGGTCACGGCCCGCCCTGCAGCCCGCATCGCCGCCGCCGTGGCGGCGACGGCCCGGCGCATGAGGGCCACCTCGCCGGGCTCCTTGCGGCATCGCATGTCGGCCAGCAGCGGCGAAAGGTCCTGGACCGCGAAGCTCGCCACCCGGTCGCGGAGCGCCGCGAGCAGCCGCTGCTCGGGCCCCAGCCCTCCCTCCGCCGACGGCGCCGGCAGGGGCACCCATACCGTGCCTCCGCCCACCGCGGCGGCCAGCCGGTCCTCGAAGCCCGGCACCGGCCGGCGGCGGGCGTCCAGCACCACCTCGGTCGGCGCTCGGTCGAGGACGGCGTCGAACCCCAGGAGCGCGGCGGTCTCCTTCCCGGGGCCCAGCTTGGGACCGGTCCACGCCTCCAGCGCCGGCCGCCGGGCCGGCAGGAAGAGGGTCTCCTCCTCCCGCGTCATCATCAGCACGGCGTGGGGGAGCTCCACCCCGGTCAGGTAGAAGAAGGTGGGCTCCTGCCGGAAGGTCCCGACGTCGCCGTAGCCGCGGTCGTCGCCGGCGCCCACGAGCAGCGCCACCTCCCCCAGCTCGAGCTCCCTCCTGATCCGTTCCCGCCGGCGCCGGTACACCGCCGGATCCTCCAACTCGGCGGCGTACTGGCCGCCCGTCAACACGCGCTCACTGATCATCGTGTTCCCCCATGATCTCGTCCAGGTGCCGCCGCAGGGCCGCGACGTCGATCTCACCCTCGTCCACGATCCGCCCCTCGACCTCGAGGACGGGGAGACGCCCGCCGAAGCGCTGTTGCAGGCTCGGCGAGGCGTCCACGTCCACCTCGGTGGGAACCAGTTGACGGGCGGACAGCTCGCGGCGCAGCATGCCGGCCGCGCGGCGGCAGGGCTCGGACGCCCTGCTCACGTAGAGCACCACGGACGGCACGTCTCCGGTGTAGAAGGCCGTGTTCGAGTAGGCGCGCGTCGCGTGCACGAGCACGACGCGCAGGGCCGCGGCCACCGGCACCGCGAGGATGATCCCGGTGATGCCGAACAGCTCGCCGCCCAGCAGCAACGCCACCAGGACCCACACCGGGTGCAGCCCCACGCTCCGCCCCAAGAGCCTCGGCGTGAGCACCCACCCCTCGATGTTCTGGGCCACCACGAAGACGATGAGCACACCCAGGGGGTGCCAGAGGTCCTGGTACTCCAGGAAGGTCAGCAGGATCGAGCTGCCGGCCCCGACGATGAGCCCGAGGTACGGAACCAGGGCGAGGACGCCCGCGATGGGTCCGATGATGAGCGCCAGCGGCGCGCGGACGATGGCCAGGCCGCCCGTGTACATGATGCCGAGCGCCGCGGCGACGAGGAGCTGGCCGCGGACGAAGGCTGTGAGCACCTGGTGGATGTCCATCACGACCGCCTGCACCTGGGGCAGGATGGGGCGGGGCACGAGCCTCCTCAGCGCCTCGACGAAGGTCCGGAAGTCCACGGTGAGGTAGGCGGCGATGACCGGGATGAGCACGAGGTTCAGCGCCACCCCGGCGAAGCTCACCGCCGACGAGAACACCTTGAGCCCCCAGCCGACGAGCCGCTGAGCCACCGAGGGCAGGTTGGACTCGGCCCAGGTCGTCAGCTGCCCGCTGATGATCTTGTAGGACTGGGGAAAGCGGGCCTGCAGCTCGGCCAGCAGCGGCCCGATGCGCTCGTCGGCAACCTCGCGCCAGGAGGGGAGCTTCTCGCCGATGGTGACGAACTCGTCGACCAGGGCCGGCACGAAGACGAAGACGACCAGCACGACGAACGCCATCGCGAGGAGCAGCACCGCCACGAAACCCAGCACCGCCGGCAGGCGCCGGCGCTCGAAGAAGGCGCTGAGCGGCCGCGCCACGTAGGCCAGCAGAAAGCCCCCGACCAGCGGGAAGAACGCCTGCGGCCACCTGGCGAACAGGGCCAGCACGGCCACCACGAAGCCGAGCACGGCCGCGTAGCGTCCGAGGTCCTGGCGGCCTTCAGCGTCCCTGGTCCACATCGAGGCTCTCCAGGAGCAGCGAGGCGCGCCGGACGTAGTCGAGCCCCGAGATGAGGGTGAGGGCCAGCGCCGCGTAGAAGCAAGCCAGGAGCCAGCCCTCGGCGATGGCGGTGATGTTGGCGGTGAGGACCAGGGCGACGGTGCCGATGTGGAACGCGGTCGTGGCCTTGCCCCACAAGGATGGCTCGAACTCGCGGACGCCGGCGGCGAGGTAGAGAATCAGGGCGACGAGGACGATGAGGAAGTCCCTGGACAGGGCCATCACGGTCAGCCAGACCGGGATCGTGACGTGCCCAGGGCTGGGCCAGGTCAGGGCCACGTACGCGGTGACCAGCAGGGTCTTGTCCGCGATGGGATCGAGGTAGGCGCCCAGGAGGGAGCGCATGGCAAGCACCCGGGCCAAGAGGCCGTCCAGGGCGTCGGTGATCCCCGCGGCCAGGAAGATCCCGAGGGCCAGACGGTAGTTGCCGGAGACGACGGCGAGAACGAAGAACGGCGTCAGCGCGAAGCGCAGCAGCGTGATCCCGTTGGGGATCGTGAAGGGCCGCAGCGCCGCCCTCACCTCGCGGGCGGCCCGGTGGGCCATCCGCGCCGAGTGCTGGCGCACCCGCTCCCCCCCCGAGGCCGCACGGCGTGATCCGCTCCCGCCCCCGTGCCCCTGATCGCCCGGCGAATCCACGCCTGTCACCCCGTTGCCCTCCACACCGGCCCGCGGGCTACTCGCCCTCTCCGCGCAGGGCCTCCTCCCGCAGGTAGCTCATCTTGCCCTCGTTCACCACCAGGCCCCGGCTCTCCAGCTCGGTCATCAGCCGAGTCACCGTCTCCCGCGAGGTCCCGATGGAGTTGGCGATGTCCTGGTGCGTGGGGCGGCGCACCGCGACCCACCCGTTGCCCAGGACCTGGCCGTGGAGCCTCGCCAGGTCGATGAAGAACCTCGCCAGACGGCCCACCACGTCGAGGGTGATGAGCGACTCCATCTGCGCGTTTGCCCGGCGGAGGCGCAGCGAGAGCTCGCGGAGAAGCTTGCGGGCGATGGACGGCTGCGTCTCGATGAGCCGGTCGAAGTCCGCGCGATGGATGCGGTAGGTGGTAGTGGGAAGCTGTGCGACGACACTGGCCGAGCGGGGCTCGTCGTCGAGGAGCGCCATCTCGCCGAAGAACTGCTCCGGGCCCAACGTCGCCAGGATCAGCTCCTTGCCGCCGGTCGTCGCCACGCTCACCTTCACGCGGCCGGCGGCGATGACGTAGAGGCCGTCCGGCGGCTCCTGCATGGTGAAGATCGGCTCGTCCCGGCCGAAGGTGAACGGCTGCGCCGCCTTCGCCAGGGCATCGAGCTCCGCCGAGGACAGCTCGGCGAAGAGCGGGCAGCGCGCGAGCAGTTCCTTGAGCGTCAGTGGCACGGCTCCTCCTCCTCCCCTCCGACACGCCGCGCCAGGAACGCGGCCTCCCGGCCATCCAGGGCCTCCGGTACCGGCACGCACGCCGCCGTGGCACGCCCATCACACCAGTGCGGCACGGGCCGCCCCAGGACCCGGGCGACGCGCTCGATCACCGCTCTGAGCTCCGCGGGCGAGACCACGCGTCCCGGTCCGAACCTCCTGGTCACCGTATCTCCCTTCATCACTCCGGCCCGCGTCACCGTCACGATGTCCTGCTGCTCCGGCAACGGGACCACGTCCTCGAAGACCGTCGCCGCCCCCGTGGCCCTGGCCTCGAGGTCCGGCAGCTCCCAGACAAGGATGGCCGCGAGCTGCCCGCGTTTCAAGACCGGGCTCTCCAGCGCCGCGGCGAGGTAGGGCGGGGCGTTGGCCATCCGTACCTCCTCCCGCGCCCGCCGGACCAGGGCGCATCGGCCGGGATCCGAGGCGGGGAGCCTGCGAAGCAGCTCCAGCGCCACCTGCGGCTGGTGCAGCGCCAGCGCCACCCTGCCCTTGAGCGCGAGGCCCTGCGGGGAGTCCGGAAGCGCCGGCAGCATCGCCGCGGCCGCCCGCGGCTCCCCGGCCTCCAGCGCCGATCGGGCCACCAGCATCCGAAGCTCCTCGGCGCCGGGCACCTCCTTCAGTCCGTGCCTCGCCAGCTCCAGCGCCGCGGCCGGCTCGCCGCGCTCGATGAGCGCGGACCCCCGGGCCACGGTCGCCGCCACCAACCGTTCCGCCGTCCTCCTCACATCGTCCCGCGAGCGCTCACCCGGCGCGAGCTCCTCCACCTTGCGCAGCGCCGCGAGCGTCGCCGTCAGGTCCCCCGCGCGGTCCGCCGCCTCGGCGGCGAAACGCCACGCCGCGAGGTACGAGCCGACCTCGCCGGCCAGCGCGGCAGCGCGTCCGGCCACGTCCTTCCCGTTCAGGTAGTCGACCTCCAGCCTCGCCAGGCGGACGACCGGGTGGTCGGCGGGCAGCGACGCGAGGACCCCGGCGGCCTCCCCCGGCCCCCCGCGCTGGGCCAGCGCCAGGGCTCGCCGGACGCGCAGGGCGGCGTCCTCAGAGAGGGGCGGTCCCGGGGCCCCGGGCCCCAGGGGGTCGGGCACCAGCGTGACCGGAGGCGGCGCCGCGGTACGGCAGCCCGCCGCCAACATCACCAGAACGGCGAGGACGCTACTGGCTCTCCGGAGCAACACGCTCCCCCTCGGGACGGGCCAGCGTCACCGTCGCCACAGCGTGCTTGTAGATGAGCTGCTCGGTTCCGTGGACCTCGAGCACCAGGGCATACCGGTCGAAGCGCCGCAGCACCCCGGAGAGCCTTCTCCCCGAGATGAGATAGATATGCACCGGCTTTCCCTCCCGCCGGAGGGCGTAGAAGAAACCGTCCTGAACGTTAACTCCACCCTTCGGCCGATCGTGTCCTTGCTCCACCTCGCTCCTCCACCCGTGACACCGTCTCCGCGACCAGTCCGCTCCGCTGCCCCCGCACCCACTCCACGCCCTGCTCTCGACGAAGCCACGTCAGCTGTCTCTTCGCCAGCTGTCGCGTGGCAACCACGGTCGCCGGTCCGGCCTCTTCCTCGGGGAGCTCGCCCCTGATGACGCGGCAGCATTCCCGGTAGCCGATGGCCTTGAGGGCGTGCGTACCCATCGGGACCCCCCCGGCCACCAGCCCTCTCACCTCGTCCAAGAGACCGGCGGAAAACATGTTCCCCACGCGCAGGGCAATCGTAGCATGAAGCTCGTCCCGGGCTGGGTCGAGGGCCAGCATCCGGAAGCGGTAACGCGGCAGGTCCACCGGATGATCCCGCCACAGGCTGGAGACCGGCCGGCCGGACACCTCCCACACCTCCAGCGCCCGGAGCGTCCGCTGCCGGTCCGTCGGCGCGATGCGCACCGCGGCCTCCGGATCCACGGTCTCGAGGCGGCCCCTCACCGCGGCGGGATCGCGTCGCCACGCCGCCTCCAGGGCGGCACGCACCGCAGGGTCCTTGCGGGGTTCCGGGAAGAGCCCGTAGAGCAGGGCGTGCACGTAGAAGAGCGTGCCGCCCACCACCACCGGGCGCCGGCCCCGCGAACGGATGTCGCGGATGGCCGCGTCGGCGTCCCGCAGGAACTCCCCGGCGGAGTAGCGCTGCCGCGGATCGGCCACGTCGACGAGGTGGTGGGGGACCCGTTCCCGCAGCTCCGGCTCCGGCTTGGCAGTGCCGATGTCGAGGCCGCGGTACACGGCAAAGGCGTCGGCCGAGATCACTTCGCCGCCGAGGGCCTCGGCGACCGCCACTCCCGCCGAGGTCTTCCCGGCGGCCGTGGGGCCGGTGATGATCAGCAGCTCGTCCAGCGCACCCTCCCCTCACCGTCTCGTCACCGCCACGGGCACGGCCGTGTGGACGGTGACGGCGGTGCGT
The DNA here is from genome assembly GCA_963751245.1 of uncultured Acidobacteriota bacterium. Taxonomy (GTDB): domain Bacteria; phylum Acidobacteriota; class Thermoanaerobaculia; order Thermoanaerobaculales; family Thermoanaerobaculaceae; genus CAVVTR01. The sequence goes on from CAVVTR010000008.1 coordinate 358,902, forward strand.
CCGCTCCACGATACAACCTCTACCCCGGCGGTCTGCGCGGCCAACACGGCGCGGGCCGCCCTCACCCGCGTCACCACCGACGGATGCGGATAGTGGAAGCGCGGCCGGAGGCCCGTCGCGGCGAGGGCCACGACCGGGTGAACGGCGGCCAGGAACCGCGGCGTCGACGAGGTCGCGGAGCCGTGGTGAGGGAGCTGCAGCACACCGGCCCGGAGCGGGAACCCCGTGGCCAGGAGCGCCCGCTCCCCCACCGCTTCCAGGTCGCCGGCCACAAGGACCCGGGCCGTCCCCACCTCGAACACGGCCACGAGGCTGGCGTCGTTGTCGCCTCCGCGCAGGCTGCCGGGAGGCCAGGCCACGGTGCACGGCAGACTCCCCAGCACGAGGCGGCTCCCCGGGCGCACCGGCACCTCCCGCACGCCGCGCGCCCGGGCGACCCGGCGCAGCCTCACCACCTCGGCCCGCTCCGCCACCGCCGCCGGATACACGAACGCCCCGGTGGGGAGCCGGTCGAGCACCGCGGCCGCGCCGCCGGAGTGGTCGCGGTCCGGGTGGGTGAGCACCAGCGCGTCGAGGCGCCGGACACGCGCTGCGGCGAGGGCGCCCAGCGCCTCGTCGTCGGCGCTGCCTGCGTCGACGAGCACGGCGGCTCCCGGTCGGCCACCGCGGAGAAGGAGCGCCATGCCGTCGGACACGCCCAGCATCCGCGCCTCTCCGTCCCCGGAACATCCAGCCCCCGGCACCGCCAGCCACGCCAGCGAGGCGGCCACCACACCCATCGCCGGGACCCACGCGCGCCGCCACGGCATCAGCGCTGCGACCCCCCCGCAGCACAGGACCGCGGTGAGCGCGGGCGGCAGCGATGGGAACGCCACCGTCGCCCCCCCGCCGCTCGCCGCGACGGTCTGGAGGAGACCGGAGACGGCCCCCACGAGGCCCAGCACCGCCGCCGCGGCCGCCGGCCACACCGGTGCGACGAGCACCGCCGCGAGCCCCGAGGTGACCAGGGCGAAGCCGAACGGCACCGCGGCCACGTTGACGGCGGCCCCGAGCAGCGGCACCGACGCGAAATGGGCGCCCACCAGGGGGAGCGAACCGGCCTGCGCCACCACCGGCACCGAGAGGACCGCAGCCCCGACCCGCCCGACGAACCGGCCGAACAGGTCCGTCACCGGGCCCGTCCAGCGAACGATGGCGAGGGTGACCGCCGCCGACAGCTGGAACCCCGGTGAGAGCAGCGCGGCGGGCTCCATGAGAACGAGGGCCGCGACGACCCCCCAGACCGCCGGGAGCGGCATCAGCGGCCGCCCGAGCTGCCGCGCTCCCAGGTAGAGCGCCGCGGCCAGCGCCGCGCGCCGCACCGGCGCGGCTCCCCCGGCCAGGAGAGCGAAGGCCAGTACGACGGCGATCACCACGCCGCGCCGCGGTGCGGGAGGCACCCCGCAGACCACGAGGAGGCCCCACGCGAGGGCGGCGACCATGCCCACGTGGAGCCCCGACACGGCGAGGAGGTGGGCGAGCCCGGCGCGCCTCAGGGCGTCCACGCCGGCAGCGGACAGGCCCTCGCGGCGACCCAGCACCAACGCCGAGGCGAGCCCCGCGGCGCGCAGCCGGCCCGGATCGACTCCGGCGGCGGCCCTCAGGGCGCGGACCCCGCGCTCGCGCAGGCGGTCGACCGCCGAGCCCCCCGGGAGGCTCCGCATCAGCGCCGGCGTCTTGACGCGGATCCAGGGAGCGGCCAGCGGCCAGCGGCGATCCGGGAGCAGCTCACCGGCCGCCGCGCACCGCGCGCCGGGGGCCGGCAGAACGCCCGGATCCGCGCTTCCCCCCACCGAGAGACCGAGCTCCCTGGGCATCCGGATCCGCCGTCCTCCCTGCTCGACCTCCTCGGCGACGACGCGCGACATCCAGGCGCCCTGGGCCGTGCGCCGCCAGGCGTCGCGCACGGTGAAGCGGACCCGGACCGGCACCGCGGTGCGTCCGTTGCGGCGGGCGATCTGGGGGGCGACGGCGCAGGCGGCCAGCCCCGCCATCACGCCGGCGGCCACCCACCAGAGGGTGACCCGCGGGTGCGGGCGCAGGCCCCGCCACGCCGCCACCGCCACCATGGGGAGCAGCAGGAGCGCGAACGCCGGGGCCGGCGGGACCAGGTTGCCCGCGCCGGCGCCCGCGACGATCCCGACGGCGAGCATGACGAGCGCGGAGCCGGTGCCGTCAGGTGCCGTGCCGCCGGAACCGTGCCAGGACCTCCACATGGTGCGAGCCTCCGAACAGGTCCCAGAGCTCGACGAGCTCCATGCCGTACCCGGCGGCCACCAACGCCGCCGCGTCCCGGCCGAACCGGCCCGGGTCGCACGAGAGCATCACGATCACTTCGGGAGCCCACACCAGGATACGACGTCGCGCCTCGGCGGACAGCCCGGTCCGGGGCGGGTCCACCAGGGCAACGACCCCGTCGCCGCCCCCCGCCCGCCGCAGGAACGCCTCGGCGGAGCCCGGCACGACCTCGGCGGAGGGCAGGTTGGACGCCGCCGCGCGGGCGGCCACGGGGTTGCCCTCGACCACGGTGATCGCGCGCGCTCCGCCGGTTGCCGCGGCCGCCGCCAGCAGGCCCACGCCACCGTACAGGTCTACCGCTCTTGTCGCGCCGCTCTCCCCCACCAGCACCGCCACGCGGTCGAAGAGCCGGGGTACGAGGTGCCGGTTGCCCTGGAAGAACGCCCCCAGCGGCACCGTGAGGGGAACCGGCAGCGCCATGGTCACCTCGGCGGCGCCCCACCCCCGGCCGGCGCCCCGCCCCGCCATCAGGTGCCACCCGGCCAGGGGCGGCAGCGGGCCCTGGGGGGCCGGGCCCTCCCCCCACCAGCCGGCCACGGCGGTGCCGCCGTCGAGGGTCTCCAGCCACTCCACGTCACCGGGCGGAGCGGCGCAGGCCGTCAGCGCCCCGCGGAGCGCCGGAAGGGCCTCCAGGAGCAACGGCGACACCACGCGGCAGGGGTCGATGGCCACCGCCCGGTGCGACAGACGCCCGAAGAAGCCGAGGATGCCGGGGCCCGGGTCCCAGTGCAGCCGGACCCGGAGCCGCCACCCCATCGGCGACACCACCACCGGCGCGGCGGCAACCGCCGCAGTCAGGGCCGGCGGCGCGTGTCTGAGCGCCCCCGCGGCGATCCGCCGCAGCGCCGCCCCGGCGGCGTCCCGGCGCAGGTGCGCCAGGTCGCACCCCCCGCAGGCACCCGCCACGGGGCAGGGATCCGGCTCCCGCTCCGGGCTCGGCCGCAGCACGCGCTCCGCCACGGCCTCAACGATCCCGGCACGGCGGCGGACCTCGCGCGCCTCCACCAGCTCCCCCGGCAGCGCCCCGGCCACGAACCAGGACCGTCCCCCGGCCCGGCCCAGCCCGGCGCCGCCCCCGGCGAGGTCCTCAATCTCCAGACGCATCGTCGCTCAGCTCGAGACGGGGCAGCCCGAGGATCTCTCTGAGGTGGCGGGCCTCCAGCGCACGCCGGGTCCGCCCCGTGGCGGCCTCGTCGAGATCCAGGCCCGCCATGTCCCGCCCGACCCGTGCCTCGAGCTCGGCGCGCGCCTCCGCCCCCAGCGCCGCGGCGACCGCGGGGAGAGCGCCCACCTCGAGGCGCGCCAGCGCTTCGTCGAGGGCGGCGGCGGGGGTGTCCGGCGGCAGCGTGGCCACGGCCCGGGCCAGGCGGTCCAGCTCCGAGGCCACGGCGGGCGCCGCCCCCCAACGCCGCGCCGCCTCGCCCACGGCCGCGGAGAGACGCCGCAGCACCGCTCCCGCGTCGACCTCGGCGGGCGCCGCGGGTTCGCCACCCGGCACCGCGGCCGCCAGGCGCCGGGCGTTCGCGGCCACGGCGTGGCGGCAGTACCGCAGCGACGACACCGGAGCCTCGCCGCGCTCGCGGCGGCGCTCCATCACCTCGCTGATGCCGTTGAGCACCGCCGCCAGCGGGACCTCCTCGTCCCACCAGGACCGCAGCAGAGCGAAGTCCCTGGGGCTGACCAGGAACGGGGTGCCCCGGAGCCTGGCGAAGTGATCCTCCACGGCGCGGTAGTAGGCGCGCTCTTCCTCGTTCATCCCTCGTCCGGGCGGTTCCGCTCCCAGAGGATCCGCAACCCCTTGAGCGTGAGATCGTCGTCCACCGCGGCGAACAGGTCCGTGTACCGGGAGATCACCGGCGCGAGGCCGCCGCTCGCGATCACCACCGCCTCGCAGCCGAGCTCCGCGACGACCCGCCGCGTGAGCCCCTCGACGAGCCCCACGTAGCCGTAGAGCAGTCCCGCCTGCATGGAGTCCACCGTGGCCTTCCCGATCACCCGCGGCGGGGCTGCCAGCTCGACGCGGGGGAGCTTGGCCGCCCGCGTGTAGAGCGCCTCAGCGGCGATCTCGAGGCCCGGCGAGATCACACCCCCCAGGAACTCGCCCTTCGCCGAGACCACGTCCCACGTCGTGGCGGTGCCGAAGTCCACCACGATGCAGGGGCCGCCGTACTCCTCGAACGCCGCGACGCCGTTGCAGAGGCGGTCGGCGCCCAGTTCCTGGGGCGTCTCGACCTTGAGCGGCATGCCGGAACGGATCCCGGGGGCGACGAACAGCGGCTCGGCATGGAGGTACGTGACCACCGCCTCGCGCAGGGCACCGTCCAGGGGCGGCACCACCGAGCCCACGATCACGCCGCCGATGTCGTCGGGAGAGATCTGCGCCCACTGGCACAGCTGGCGCAGCAGGATCCCCATCTCGTCCACCGTGCGATTGCGAGCCGTGGTCAGTCGCCACCGCCTCAGGATCGTCTCCCCGCGGAACACACCCACCGTCGTGTGGGTATTGCCAACGTCCATGGCAAGCAGCAGCATGTCAGCCTCCAGAAGGCTCCAGCGGCGCGATGAACTCCGCGGCCGCCACGGCGCGGACCGCCCCCTCGACCTCGAGGAGGAGCTGTCCGTGGGCGCCGAAACCGCGGAAGCGGCCCACCAGCTCTCCATCGGGAAGGCCGACGCGCAGGGTGTCGCCGTCCCTGTGCACGGAGCGTTCCACCCAGCGGGAGCGGGCCGCCTCGGGCAGCTCCAGGGCCTTCGTCACGTGGCGCAGGAAGGACGGCAGCAGGACCGCCACGGCCTTCCGCGCCGGGATGAAGGCCCCGGACTCCTGCAGGGACGTGGCCGGCACCAGGGAGGGTGCCTGGATCCGCGGGGCGCCCTCCACGTTGATGCCGAAGCCCGCGGCCACCCACGCCCGGCCGTCGACCACGCGGGACTGGCACAGGATGCCGCCCAGCTTCCTGCCGTTCACGAGGAGGTCATTGGGCCACTTGAGACCCACCTCGAGGCCCGGAACCAGCTCCTCGAGAGCCTCGGCGAGAGCCGCGCTCACCGCCAGGGGCACCCAGGGCAGGCTCGCCACTGGCAGCCAGGTGATCCAGGTGGCGTACACGCCCCCCGGCGGGGACTGCCATGCGTTGGCGCCCCTTCCCCGCCCGGCGCGCTGGCTCCGCGCGAGGAGGACCGTGTCCGGAAACGGGGCGTCGTTGGCGACCTGCCAGCGCTGCAGGAGCCTTCCCGCGAGCTGGTTCGTGGAGTCCACCTCGTCCAGAAGGACCAGGTTGGCTCGCAGCCGAGGGAGGTCCGCCGCACTCACGACGCCATGTCCAGGGTCTCGGCGAGGAGGGCCACCTTGCGGTCGAGCTCCTCGGCGCGCCGCCGGCTTCCCTCGACGACCTCCTGCGGCGCCCGCGACACGAACCCCTCGTCGGCCAGGCGTCCCCGGACCTTCTCCAGCTCCCGCCGGGAGCGGTCGAGATCCTCGCGGAGACGCGAGCGCTCCTCCTCGCCCAGGGCGGATTCGGGGAGCACGATGGCCACGTCGACCCCGCCGGCCACGTCGCGGACGGCGCCTTCCGGCGCGCGCACCGCGGCGAGATCGAGCGTGTCCAGCCCCGCCAGCCGCGACAGCTCGGCGGCCAGCGGCCCGAACGCAGCCCTCAGGGCCGGCGCGAGCCCGGGCAGCACCAGCTTCAGCGGCGAGCCCGGCGGCAGGCCCACCAGGTGACGGTAGGAGCGGGTCTCCTGGACCACCGCCTGGAAGGCGGCCATGGTGGCCAGGGCACCGTCGTCGGCCCAGCGCCCGTCCGCTTCCGGGTAGGCTGCGGTGATGAGCATGCCGTCGCCCCCCAGGTGGGCGGCGATCTCCTCCGTGATGAACGGCATCACCGGGTGGAGCAGACGGAGGGCCCGGAGCAGGACGCCGCGGGCCACGGCGCGGACGTCGCCGGCCCGTCGCTCCTTTCGGCCGCCGTCCTGGAGCACCTGCTTGGCGATCTCCAGGTACCAGTCGCAGAAGGTGTTCCACACGAACTGGTAGAGCTCGCGGCACCCTTCGTCGAAGCGGAACGCCTCCCACGAACGGTTCACCGCCGCCACGGTGCGCTCCAGCTCGGCGAGAATCCACCGCTCGGGCAGGGCGAGGGCGGCGGGATCCAGTGAGTCGACGTCCGCCTCGTCGCCGCCGAGGTGCATCTGGACCAGCCGGGCCGCGTTCCACAGCTTCGTGCCGAAGGCGCGGTAGCCCTCCATGCGCTGCACGTCCAGCGGCAGATCGCGTCCCGGCGAGGCCAGCGCCGCCAGCGTGAAGCGAACCGCGTCCGCCCCGTAGCTGTGGACGAGGTCCAGGGGGTCCATGACGTTTCCCTTCGTCTTGGACATCTTCTGGCCCTTGGAGTCGCGGACGAGCCCCGTGAGGTGTACCTGGCCGAATGGCGCCCGGCCGGTGAAGTGGCAGCTCATCATGATCATCCGGGCCACCCAGAAGAACAGGATGTCGAACCCCGTGATGAGGACGCTGGTGGGATAGAACGCCGCGAGATCGGGGGTCCGCTCCGGCCACCCCAGGGTCGAGATCGGCCACAGCCCCGAGGAGAACCAGGTGTCCAGCACGTCGGGGTCCTGGCGCAGGGCGCCCCCGCACTCGGGGCAGGAGGCCGGCTCCTCCTCGCTCACCACGGTGTGGCCGTTGTCGCAGTAGTACGCCGGGATGCGGTGGCCCCACCACAGCTGCCGCGAGATGCACCAGTCGAGGATGTTCTCGAGCCAGTTCTCGTAGGTGGCCACCCAGAACTCGGGGATGAGCGCCACCTCGCCGTCCCGCACCGCCGCCAGGGCGCGCTCGGCGAGCGGTCCGGCCTTGACGAACCACTGGAGCGACAGGTAAGGCTCCACCACGGTGTCGCACCGCTGGCAGTGCCCGACCGCGTGCCGGTGGGTCTTCTCGCCGCGCCGCAGGCCCTTGTCGGCGAGGGCCTGGAGCACCGCCTTGCGGGCCTCCAGCCGGTCCATGCCGGCGAAGGCGCCACCCGCTTCGTTGACGTGGCCGTCCTCGGTGAAGATGTTGATCTTCTCGAGAGCGTGCCGCTCCCCCGTGGCGAAGTCGTTCGGGTCGTGGGCGGGAGTGACCTTCACCGCCCCGGTACCGAACGCGGGATCCACGAGCCCGGCGTCCGCGATGATGGGAAGGGTACGGTCCAGGAACGGATGGACGACCCTCTTCCCTACCAGCCCCGCGTACCGGGGGTCGTCGGGGTGCACGGCCACCGCCGTGTCGCCCAGCATCGTCTCCGGACGCGTCGTGGACACCACGATCTCGCCGCCACCCTCCACCGGATAGGCGAAGTCCCACATCCCTCCGTCCACGTCCTTGTGCACGACCTCGAGGTCCGACAGCGCCGTCAGGCACCGCGGACACCAGTTGATCAGCCGGTGGGCCCGGTAGATGAGGTCCTCGCGGTAGAGCTCGACGAAGGCGCGGCGCACGGCGCGGGACAGCATGTCGTCCAGGGTGAAGCGCTCGCGGGTCCAGTCGCAGGAGGCGCCCATCGCCTTGGCCTGCTGCGAGATGTTGTCCTTGTAGCGGGCCTTCCACGCCCACATCCTCTCGAGGAACCGCTCCCTGCCCAGCTCGTGGCGGCTCGTGCCCTCGGCGGCGAGCTCCCGCTCCACCATGACCTGGGTGGCGATCCCCGCGTGGTCCGTGCCCGGCAGCCACAGGGCGTTGCGCCCCTGCATGCGGCGCCAGCGCACCACGAGGTCCTGCAGGGTGAACTGCAGGGCGTGGCCGATGTGGAGCTTGCCCGTGACGTTGGGCGGCGGGATGAGCACGACGAACGGCTCACGGCTGGACGGGAGCTCGGGGGTGAAGGCTCCCGACCGCTCCCAGGCCTCGTACCACCTCGCCTCGAAGGCGGTGGGATCGAATCGGGTGGGTAGCAGGGTATCGGAACGGCTCACGCAAACCTCCACAGCATCGCTGGATGGGGAGTCTAGCACTGCCGGCGGCGGCGAGGCCGCTCAGAGAGCGCCGTCGAAAGGTCCCTCGGGGGGAACCGCGCGCAGGCGCTCGAACGCCTCCACGACCTCGGACTCTCCGATGCCGACCCCCATCACCACGCCCCCGGTCCGGGGCAGCACCCACGAGACCTCGCCGTTCTCCCGCTTCTTGTCCCGCGCGACGTAGGGCCGGAGCCGCTCCCACGACACATCTGCGACGGACGGCAGCGGCGCCAGGCTCCTGATACGGCCCACCCACCCCCTGGCCTCGGCCTCACCGAGGAGCCCCCGGCGGGCCCCCAGGCTCACCGCCGCGAGGAGCCCCCAGGCCACGGCCTCGCCGTGGAGGAGATGACCGTACCCGGTGGCCGCCTCGAGAGCGTGGCCCACGGTGTGGCCCAGGTTCAACGAGGCCCTCGGGCCCCGCTCCCGCTCGTCCGCGGCGACGATCTCCGCCTTCACCCGCACGGCGGCGTGGATGATGTCCGCGACACCGGCCAGCTCGCCGCCGGCCACCGCGCCGAGGTGCCGCTCCAGGGGGTGCTCCAGCGCCGACGGCGCGATCATTCCCATCTTGACCACCTCGGCCAGCCCCGCGCGCAGCTGCCGCCGGTCCAGAGTGGCCAGGGTCCCGGGGTCGGCCACGACGGCCCGCGGGGGCCAGAAGCTTCCGACCAGGTTCTTGCCCAGGTCGAGGTCGATCCCCGTCTTTCCTCCCACCGAGGCGTCGACCATGCCCAGCAGGGTGGTGGGTACGGCCACCCACGGGAGCCCCCGCAGGGTCACGGCGGCGACGAAGCCCGCCAGGTCCGTGACCACGCCACCCCCCACGGCGACGACCACCTCTCCCCGCTCCACGCCGTAGCCGACCAGCCACCGGACCGCCCGCTCCACGCTGCTCCAGCGCTTGTGGTCCTCGCCGGCGGCGAGGGCCAGGAGCGGAGCGTTCAGGCTCTCGGCCAGCTTCTCGCCCCAGAGGGGCCCCACGGTGTCGTCGGTGATGACGAACGCCCGCCGCCCTTCCAGGTGTGGAGCCAGCACCTCGGCGACCCTCGACAGCGCACCGGCCTCGAGGAGGTAGGGCGCCTCCTCCCCGCCGCAGCTCAGACGCAGAGTGGTCACGGCCTCGCCCCCCCCTCCTCCCGCCGCGACCCGGCGCGCAGGATCTTGAGCGCGGCCACGGCGGCGCCGTAGCCGTTGTCGATGTTCACCACGGTCACTCCCGGAGCGCAGGCGTTGAGCATGGCGAGGAGCGCGGCGAGCCCCCCGAAGGCGGCCCCGTACCCCACCGAGGTCGGCACCGCCACGACCGGTGCGGACACGAGGCCGGCCAGCACCGAGGGCAGCGCGCCCTCCATCCCCGCCACCGCCACCACAACGCCGGCCTGCCGCACCGTGTCCAGGCGCGACAGCAGCCGGTGCAGCCCGGCGACACCCACGTCCCACACGCGCGCCACGTCGGCGCCGAACGTCTCGGCGGTGATCGCCGCCTCGAGGGCGACCGGGACGTCGGAGGTCCCCGCGCAGACCACCGTGACGTTCCCGGCGTGGGGCGCCTCCCCGTCCAGCACGACCATGCCGGCCGCCGCCTCGTGGCGGGCCCCCGGGACCCTCTGAAGGATCGCGGCAGCGTGCCGCGTGCGGGCCCTCGTCGCCACGACGGGCCCTCCCGAGGCCGCCAGCGCGGCGAACGCCGCCGCCGCCTGCTCCGGCGTCTTGCCGGCGCAGAACACCGCCTCCGGCGTGCCGGTCCGCAGGTGCCGGTGGGTGTCCACCATGAGGTCCGCTCCGGCCACGAACGGCAGACGGGAGAGCTCGTCCGCCGCGACGGCGGGGCTCACCTCGCCGCGGGACACTTTCTCCAGGAGCTCGCGAAGGGTCTCGGGCCGCACCAGAGGATGATACCCCGCCTCAGACGAGGCGGCGCGGCAGTACCGGAGAGAGGCGCGACAGCACCTCGTAGTTGATGGTGCCGGCGAGCTCGGCGAGGTCCTCGGCGCTGACCGTCTCGGCGCCGTCGCTCCCGATGAGGGTGACGACGTCCCCCTCGCGGACCCCGGGTACGTCGGTGACGTCGGCCATCACGATGTCCATGCACACGCGCCCCACCACCGGGGCCCGCCGGCCGTGCACGAGGACGCTGGCGCGGTTGGACAGCGCCCGCGGATAGCCCTCCGCGTACCCAACCGGGAGCACCGCGATGTGGGACAGCCGGGTGGTCCGGTGTGTGAGACCGTAGCCGATGGGCTCGCCGGGCCCCACCACCTTGAGCTGGCCGACGAGGGTCCGCCAGGACAGGGACGGCCGCAGCCTGACGCCGTTGCGCCCGTGCTCGAGCAGCCACGACAGGTAGGTCTCCCTGGAGGGCCAGTGGCCATACAGCGAGATACCCACCCGCACCATGGTGAAGTCCGCCTCGCGGAAGAGGAGAGCCGCCGCCGAGCACGCCGCGTGGACGGCGGGGGGATCGATGCCCGCCCCGCGCAGCACCGCGAGCGCCTCCCGGAAGCGCTTGAGCTGCCCCATGGCGTAGCCGTGGTCGGTGGTGTCCTCGATGTTCGCGAAGTGCGTGGCCACGCCCGCCACCCGGAGCCCGCGACGGCGAGCCTCGAGGGCCAGCGCCGCCGCCTCAGCGGGGTAGACGCCCTGGCGGTGGGTCCCGGTGTCGATCTTGATGTGGACCGGAAGGGGCGCGCCGAGACGGCTCGCGTGGGCGGCCAGCGCCTCCAGGACCTCAGGCGACGAGATCAGGGTATGGACCCCGGGGTCCACCGCCCCCTCCACCTCCTCCGGCGTCATGAAGCCCATCACCAGGACCGGCGTCTCCGGGGCGGCGCGGCGTACCTCGGGGACCTCGCGGGCGCTGTGCACGCCGAGCATGTCCACGCCCTCGGCGACGCAGGTGCGCACCACGGGCTCCGTCCCATGCCCGTAGGCGTTGGCCTTCACCACTCCGAGCAGCGCGGTGCCCGGCGCCAGCAGGCCGCGGAAGAGCCTGATGTTGGCCGCCAGGGCCTCCCGCGACACCTCGATCCACGAGGACGCGGCCCGATCGTCACCGTTGCGCACGTCCCGAGTGTAGGAGCCGCCGCGGCGCGGGGCAAGGCGCGTCATCGAGCGTAGAATGGCCCCTCATGGGAGACGCGGAGGAGCTCGGCCGGCGCGGCGGCGCGGCACGCTGGCGGCCCGCCCTCGAGTGGGCGATGCGCCTGCACGAGCGTTACCGGCGCGTGTTCTGGACGCTCCACTCGGTGTGGGCGCTGCTCACCGGAGTGGCGGTTCTCGTGCTGGCGCACAACCGGTACGGCTACCTCCCCTGGGTGGTGCTGTTCATCGCGCTGACCTGGGCCTCCACGCTGTTCTTCTCGCGCCTCGCAGGACCGGGCCGGTCGGCGGCGTTCCGCTTCGCCCAGGGTTTCGTCTCCTACTTCACGCGGGTGCTCTACCAGGAGACGCTGTTCTTCCTCATCCCCTTCTACTTCTACTCGACGACGTTCCCGTCGTGGAATTGCGCCTACGTGATTCTCCTGGGGATCCTCGCGGTCCTCTCCTGCTACGACCTCCTCTTCGATCACCTGCTGCGCACCCGCCGGGTGTTCGCCATGGCCTACTTCGCCGTGGTCAGCTTCTCGGCGCTCCAGTTCTTCCTTCCGGCGGTGTTTCGCATCCGCATCCACAACGGCGCCTACCTGGCGGCCGGCGTGGCGTTCGTCGCCGCCGTCAGCCTCGCCTACTCCCCGTCGGAGCTCCGCCACCCGAGGCGGCTGGCCAAGGTGCTGCTGGCGCTCGTCCTCGTGATGGCCGGCGTCCGCTTCGGCCGGCCCGCCGTGCCGCCGGTGCCCCTGCGCCTGATCAAGGTCCGCTTCGCCACGGCATTCGACCCCGGGACCATGCGGGCGCCCAGGGAGTACGAGAGCGAGATGCCCCTGGACGCCCTCGCGGACCACCGCCTCTACGCCATCGCCACGATCTTCGCGCCGTCCAGGATCCCGACCAGCCTCACGTTCCGCTTCGTCCACGACGGCAAGGTCCTGCGGTCGTCCCACACTGTGGACGTCCTCGCCCACGAGCGCGGATTCCGGGTGTGGGACACCCTCCGCCCCCCCGCGGGCGGCTTCCGGCCCGGGCGCTACCGGGTCGAGGTGTGGACCCGCGAGGGTCAGCTCGTGGGCCGGGCCGAGGTCGCCCTCGTGGCGCCCGGGAGCGCGCGCACGGCCGGCGGGGCGTTCCCGTAACCGCGCTTCCGGACGAGCCGGGAGCCGCGGACCACGCCTTCGGGACGGGGCGGGGCGCCTCACGCCGGCGTACCCGGAGGGGCGCGCCGGCTCCGACCTCCGTGCTTCGCGGTGGTGCCGGTATCATTCGGAACATGAGGTCATCCCGCCCGGAGCCCTTCACGGTGCGGCGGCGCCTCGGCCGCCATGAGCTGTGGGCCAGCATCACCGCGGCCGGAGAGGACCTCGTCGTCGTTGTCGGCGGCGGCGAGCGGCCCCACGTGGGCTGCGTCGCTCTCGCCCAGCCGGGGACCTCCACTCCCGGCGGAGGCCGGCGCAGCTCCACGGTCTCGGTGCTGGCGATCCCTCCCCACAAGGAGGGTGCGATGGCGTCGGAGATGGCGGCACGGCTCGCCCGGGAGCTCGGAGTCGTGGTGGTGGTGAGCGCCGGCGTCCACATCGACGGGCTCGACGCCGAGGGTATCCGCGCCTACGGGGAGCTGGCCCGCCGGCTCACCGGCGCCCTGCTCGCCCGCCTCGCGAGGGCTCACTCCGCCGAGGCGCCCAGCTTCTCCCGCAGGTAGGCGACGATCTCGGAGGTGTCGGTGCCCGGCAGGAAGATCCGGTCGACGCCCTCCGCCTCCAGCACCGCCACGTCCTCGCGGGGGATGACGCCGCCCCCGAAGACCAGGACGTCCCCGGCGCCGTGCTCGCGGAGCGCCGCGACCACCGCGGGGAAGAGCCGGCCGTGCGCCCCGGAGAGGCTGGACAGGCCCACCGCGTCGACGTCCTCCTGGACCGCCGCCAGCGCGATGGCTTCGGCGGTCTGCCGGAGCCCCGTGTAGATCACCTCGAACCCGGCGTCGCGCAGCGCTCTCGCCACCACCTTCGCTCCCCGGTCATGACCGTCGAGACCGGGCTTGGCCACGAGAACACGCTTCGGTGAAGGCACGGCGACCACCTCCGCGGGGAGTATCGCGCCTCCCCGCCGCCGTGACAAGAGGGTGACACGCCCTTGATTTCGACACCCCCTCCCCGTAAGCTCGCGCGGACACGCAGCAAGAGGAGGACAATCGCATGGAAACGTCCCGCCGGAGTCTCCCCGACAACGCCTACCGCCCGCTCGCCCCGGGAGAGACCTACCAACCCATCGTGGGCGCCACCGAGGCCATGCCGGAGATGACCCCCCGGGCGATCGTGATGGGCCTCGTGATGGCCGTCGTCTTCTCCGCCGCCGCCGCCTTCCTCGGGCTCAAGGTCGGCCAGGTCTTCGAGGCGGCGATCCCCATCTCGATCCTCGCCGTGGGGCTCGGGTACACCTTCCGCCGCCGCTCCACCATCCTCGAGAACGTCATCGTCCAGTCCATCGGCGCGGCCTCGGGCCTGGTGGTGGCGGGGTCCATCTTCACCCTCCCCGCCCTCTTCATTCTCGGCCTCGACGTCAACCTGGTGAAGCTGTTCCTCGTGGCGCTGGTCGGCGGGGTTCTCGGGTTGCTGTTCCTGATCCCGCTGCGCCGCTACTTCGTCAGGGAGATGCACGGGGAGTTCCCCTTCCCAGAGGCGACGGCGACCACCGAGGTGCTGGTGGCCGGCGAGGCCGGCGGCAAGCAGGCCAAGGTGCTGGCCCTTGCGGCGGCGGTGGGCGGCGTCTTCGACTTCATGATCATCCACTTCGAGGCGTGGTCCGAGAACTTCACGACCCGCTCCGTCCCCTTTCTCTCCTCCCTCGCCGACCGCGTCAAGATCGTCTTCAAGGTCGACGTGCTGGCCTCGGTGCTTGGACTCGGCTACATCATCGGGCTCAAGTACGCCGCCATCATCTGCGCCGGATCGTTCCTGTCCTGGTTCGTCCTGGTGCCCCTGGTGGGGCACTTCGGCGCCCACCTCGCCACCGCCGTGCCGCCCGTGACCAACGGCACCCTCATCGGCGCCATGTCCGCCGAGGACATCTTCACCAACTACGTCCGCCTCATCGGCATCGGCGGCATCGCGGCGGCCGGCGTGCTGGGCATCCTGCGCTCGTGGCGCATCATCGTGAAGGCGTTCTCCCTGGGCTTCAAGGAGATCTTCGGCAGGCGGGGCGCCGGCGCCGCCGAGTCCAGCGAGCGTACCGACCGCGACTACCCCATGGGGGTGGTCCTGGGAGGCATCGTCGTCACCTCCCTCGCTACCTGGGTGTTCTTCCGCTTCGGCGTGGTCAACGCCGAGACCGGCGCCACCCGGCTCTCCCTCATCGCCCTGGCCGTGGCGGTGATCATCTCCTTCCTGTTCACCACCGTGGCCGCCCGGGCCATCGCCATCGTGGGCACCAACCCGGTCTCCGGGATGACGCTGATGACGCTGATCCTCACCGCGGTCTTCCTCGCCGCGGCGGGGCTCTCCGGCACCGGCGGCATGCTCGCCGCCCTGCTCATCGGCGGCGTCGTGTGCACCGCGCTGTCCATGGCGGGCGGCTTCGTGACGGACCTGAAGATCGGCTACTGGATCGGCGCCACGCCGCGCAAGCAGGAGCTGTCCAAGTTCCTCGGCACCATTGTCGCGGCCCTCACCGTGGGCTCGGTGATGCTGCTCCTCAACCAGGCGTACGGCTTCGTGCCCTCCGCCCAGCACCCCGCCGCCGAGGTCCTGGTGGCCCCCCAGGCCAACGCCATGGCCGCCGTGATCAAGACCATCCTGTCCAACGAGCCGGTGCCGTGGCTCCTGTACGGCGTGGGAATCCTGCTCGCGTTGAGCATGCAGATGATCGGCGTGCCCGCGCTGGCCTTCGCCCTGGGCATGTACATCCCCCTGCAGCTCAACACGCCGCTGCTGGTCGGCGGCCTCATCGCCCACCTGGTGGCGCGGTCGGCGGGCTCCGACGAGAAGCTCGCCAGCGCCCGCAACAACCGCGGCACCCTCCTCGCCTCCGGCTTCATCGCCGGCGGCGCCATCATGGGCGTGGTCGCCGCCCTCCTGCGCGGCATCCACCAGCGCTTCAAGGTCAACCTTCTCGGCGGCGTCTTCGGGAACTCCGCCGGCTCCGGAGCGGAGATCCTCGCTCTCGTGCTCTACGTCCTGCTGGCCGTCTACCTCTACTGGGACGCCCGCCGCGCGCAGCCGGAGGCGTGAGCCGCCCGGTGATCCACACTACGAAGAAAAGGCCCGGGGGCGTCCCCGGGCCTTCCTGCATTCATGGGCGCGACCGCGTCAGTGCTTGGGCGTCGCCTGGGGCGGAGGGGCCGTCTGGGGCGCCGTGTCTGCGGGCGGGCGGGTGAGGTCGGGGCGGGACATGGGATTCGACGGCATCGTCGTCGGGGACGAGCCCGGAGGCATCCCGTAGGCGGGAGCCGGCGTCGGCATCGGGACGGCCACCGGCGGCGCCATCGGCTCGGCCTCGCCGCTCTGCCTGAGAGGCTTGGCCTCGCGCAGCTCCTGCCAGGAGAGATCGAAGCTCACCACGGCCGGAGTGCCGGAGGTGTGGACCTGGGTTCTGAGCGCGCCCTGCATGCCCGGTCCGAGCTCGTCGGCGTAGCTCGCGGAGCCGGCGCCCACCGACGCCCCCTGGGCGTCCGACAGGGTGATGTTGGCCAGGATGTTGCGCACCGGGATGTCGGCGCGGTTGAGCACCGTGGCCGTGATCTCCCACACGCCGGGCTCCACCTCCGACTTGTCGTAGGAGAGAAGCACCACGCCCCCCGCCGTGGCGGGCTTCTGCTCCGCGTCCTCCGCCCCGGGCTGCTCCTCGTCCACGTGCTTGACGTCGGCGTCGGTGACGGTGAACGCCGCCGCACCCCCCGAGGACCTGGCGTCGAAGAACGGGCTGTGGGGGCCGGCGGGGGTGGGCACCGGCGTGGCCGGAGCGGGCTTCGCGTTGGCCGCCGCCGTCGCCGCCAGGTCCACCGCCGTCAGGGGGTACGACTCCAGCCTGCCGGGGCCGTACTCGACCACGACGTAGTTCCCCTGCTGGACGTACTTCTGCACCTCGAGCCGCTTGCCGCCCTTCAGCACCACCGTGGCCGCCTGGGCGGTGGCCGCCAGGGCCAGGACCGACACCAACAAGACGAGCTTCCTCAAAGCACACCTCCCGTTGACTGGCATCCATCTTACATCCCGCCGCCCCGGGCGCGGCAACGCCGCGGAGGAGGCGATCCCCCTCCGCGGCCCGCATCCCGCCGGACGGGTCACTGCGTCCGCTCCCGCCAGCTCACCATGCTCCCCGGGACGGCGATGGGGTCGACGGGCTCGTTGAGCGCCAGGTCCGCCGCCTGCGCCGTGTGGAGCTTGCCGTCGGCGCCGACGTAGGAGATCAGCTCGGAGACCATCTGGATCTCCGGGGGCAGCTGCTGGTAGCGCGCGGGGAGCGCCGGGTTGGGGTTGGCGTTGAGGTAGTTCACCACGTACGTCCGCGCGTTGCCGTTCTGCCGGCAGAAGAACTCGCCCGCGTTGTTGGGGTCCGGGACCAGGGTGGTGCCCTCGGCAGGGGTGAACGTCGAGAAGAAGAGGTAGCTGTTGAGCGCGATGGCCGGCGTGTTGGTCTTCTCGTTGGTGCCCAGCTCCAGCGACCACCCCCTGGTGGTTCCGTTGAGCAGGTAGTTCTCCGTGGTGCTCGCGCTGTCCACGGTGAGCGCCTGCAGGTCGGCGGGCGTCGCGGTGACGCCGTCGCTCTTGTCGAGGACGAAGTAGAAGTGGTTGTTGGGGGTGTTGTCCACGAAGAGGTCCTCGCGGTTGCCGGACCCGGCGCCCACCGCGAACAGCGGCGCTCCGGTGTCGCTGAAGCCGGCGAGGACCACGACGGGCCGCAGGAAGAACGGCTGCGGCGCCAGGGACGACGTGTCGAGGAGCTTGGTGACCGGCCACCCCCCGCAGTTGCCCGAGCTGCACTGGATGGCGCCGGTCGTGGTGTTGTACGCGGCCGACGTCGTCGTGCTCAGCCGCCACAGGTTGCCTGCGGCATCACCCCAGTAGAGGCGCTCGATGACGCCGTCGAAGTTGTAGTCCACCAGCGCCACCTCGCCCGGCACCGAGCCGCCGGCGCGCAGCTTCAGCAGCGTCTTTCCCGTCTCGACGTCCACCATGTACAGGTAGTTGCCGCCTGTGAGGGTGCGCTCGTAGCCGCCGCCGAAGATGGCCACGTTGCGCACCTCGTCAGTGTCGCTCCCCGCGGCGTGGACCTTGACCCACGCCACCGTGGGGCGCGACCAGGTCCGCGCCATGTCCGGGTAGCCGTCGCCGTCGCCGTCCGCGGCATCGGAGAACTCCCAGCGCAGAGCCGGGTAGGTGAGACCGCCGCAGTCGGCGCTCGAGCTGTTGAGGCAGCCCGGCATGTAGGTCGTGGTGTCCGCGGGCTGGGGCACGCCGTCGCTGTAGGGGTCCGGCCGGGTGACATCGAGGCAGACCACCGAGTCGCCCCCCTGGCGCTCGCCGAACAGCAGCACCGAGCGCCACTCGCGGGTCGTCGCCGTCGAGGTCCGCTTGATGTACACGTCGGACAGGGTCGGGGTGCCGTCCACGGTGTAGTAGTGGTTCGTCCCCTCGGCGAGGTTGTCGAAGGAGGACATCACGGCGTTGGGCGCCCAGCCGAAGAGCTCCCGCCCGGTGCCGTCGTCGTACTGCCCCGGCATCTCCGGGTCGCGGTCCATGAACCCCGCGTCGAGGGCGTGCATGAAGCCGTCGTCGGCGCCGAAGAAGAGCACGCTGCGCCGCTTGAAGTTGACGCTGTAGAAGGCGTTGCGGTAGTCGAAGGCGTTCTGGTTGTAGCAGGCGAAGCACTCCGGCCGGCCGAGCAGGGTCGGCGCCGAGTGGAAGATGTCGCCGAGCTTGCCGACGCCGACCGAACTGTCGGTCGAGTTGGCCGGGAAGCGGTAGTCGGTGGCGTTCCGGTCGCCGCGCATGAAGCCCACGATGCCGGTGAGGCGCGTGCGGTCCGTCGTGGTCAGCGAGGTCTTCGTGTCGTCGAAGATCCGGTTCCACAGCGGGACCTCGGTGGAGGACGTCACCGTCAAGGCGGTCCGCACCCCGGCGGGGGAGCTCGCGTTGGTGCCGTAGAAGAGGTTGCGGTCGGCGACGGCGGTGGCGGCGAGAACCGCGCCGGCGTCCCACTTCGCCTGGGTGGTGTCCGGGTAGCACAGCGTGGTGGTGTCGGAGGCTTGCTGGCAGCTGACGGGGATCTTCCCGGTTGTGGGGTCGACCCTGTACGCCCGCAGGTGGCCCTCCCAGATGGAGCGGTCGTTGAGGGGGAGGAACGTGGAGATGTAGCCCTTCTCGTTGGTGGACAGCTCGACGGAGGGAACCGACGGGGAGGCGAACCCGCGCGAGCGCTCGTCGATGGACTGCCCGACCTTGCGGAGCGCCTCCAGCAGCTCGTCCAGGGTGTTCGGCGTGTACAGCTCGCCGCCGGAGTTGGTGGCGATGCACTGGAGGGCGTTGCCGGAGGTCCCGAGCCCGTAGCCGATGACGAACACCGGGATCTTCCGCTTGCCCAGGTCGGTGGCGGCCACGCACGCGGACTTCATGTTGGAGCAGGTCTCGAGCCCGTCGGTGAGCAGGATGATGAAGTTCTTGCGGCACGCCTTCAGCGGGTCGGGACGGTCGAAGATGACCTGCTCGAAGTACTGCTGGGAGTCGTTGAGGGAGTTCTTGATGGGGGTGTTGCCGTAGTCGTACATGGCGCGGTCGGTGACCCACACGCCGCAGTCCGGGTCGCCGGGCTGGCTCGTGTTGCACTGGGGGCGGTCCTCCCAGCGCAGGGGCCAGTACTTGGTGTCGTCGGTCCGGGTGGGGAAGAACAGCTGCATCTGTCCCATGGGGGTGAGGTAGTGGAGCAGCATGGGCGACAGGTCGGGGTCGTCGTCGGTGGGGATGGGGATGACCGGGACCTTGGTGACGTCCTGCAGGGCCCCCTCCCAGCCGTTGCAGGTGCTGTTCGAGTAGAAGTCGGCGATCATGTAGTCGCCGCAGCCGCGGTTGTTGCCGTACTCGTTGACCATGAACGCCGGCGGGTACGTCCCCGTGGCCGTGTCGGCGGCGTCGACCGCGGAGGGCGCCAGCCCCCCCGCGCTCCCGAGGGTGCGGGAATAGCCGTCGACGGTGACCCACGACCCGTTCCTGCAGACCCCGGTGCTGTCGTCGATGTACGCGTTCTTGCCGTCGCACCTGGAGAGCCTCACCTGCACCGTGAGCTGCTTCAGGCCGATCTGGTTGGCGTCCAGCACCGCCTGCAGCGCCTCGCGGCCGCTGCGGAGGGCGTCGTAGGCCGCCAGCTTGACCTGTGGGGAGACGGCGGGGTCGAAGATCGGCGCCGCCTGGCTGGCGTTGAGCTGATTGAACGTCACCATCGCGTCCTGCACGTCGGCGTTCCAGGCGTAGGCGGGGTAGTAGTACCCGGAGCCGGCGGCGGGCTCCACCAGCCACGCGTCCACCTTGTACTCCCCCGAGTAGCGGGTGCCGTTGAAGTAGACGCGGCCGTTGTTCCGGTCGCTCGACCAGTCGACCATGTGGTCGGTGCCGTCGCTGCCGAAGTAGGGGCCCCAGAACCCCGGCGTGTCCAGGCCCTCCTCCAGGTAGCGGCTGCCCGAGTACGGGTCCATCCCGCCGAACCGCACCAGGTCCCCGGCGTTGAGCCGGACGTGCTGGCTGTAGCCGTTGTAGTAGGAGTCGAGGATGTGGCCGCCGGCCGAGACGAGGCGGCTCCAGGAGAAGTCGAGGCCGCCCTCCCCCGCCTGGTAGAGGAAGAGGTGCTTGCCGAACACCGTGTTCTCCCGCTCGTAGAAGGTGAAGCCCAGGTTGTAGGCGGGGTGGGCGGAGACGAACCAGCTCACCGCGCTCTTCACCTGGAACATCTTCGAGTGGGGGTCGTCGCCGCTGGCGATGTACCCGCCGCAGTCGCTCAGGTCGTTGGCCATGGACCCCGACGAGTCCACGATCATCAGCACGTTGGGGTTCGCGCCCCGCGACCACAGGAGGTCGCGGTCGTCGGCCCGCCCCGGGGCGGGGATCAGGAGCGTCCCGGCCGCGGCCAGCAGCATCACGCCCGCGAGGGCTCTCGGTGTCTTCATCTTCGACCTCCGTTCGTCGCGCATCACGTGCTCCGGCATCGGGATCACGGGCCGCAGGGCGGCTGGATCCCCTGTTTGGTGGGGCCCACCACCACCTCCGCCTCGATGGCGCGGCGCGTCTGCGTCGCCGGCTCGAAAGCGGCGGCGTTGAGGCGGTACTGCATCAGGACCATGGCCTGGTTCCCCTCGGACAGGCCGCCGCCCGCGGAGGAGCCCAGCGCCGGCTGGCTGCTGATCAAGAGCGAGCGGGCCACGTCCACCGTGATCGGGTACCCGCCGCCGCCGGGGCCCCGGACGTCGGTCCTGTGGAAGACGAACGGGCAGGGGTTACGGACCTGGAGCCGCGCGAAGCCGGCCTGGATCCCGGCGTCGGCGGCGTAGAAGTTCTTGGTGATGGGGCGCTCGGAGGCCGCCACCGCCATGGTCGTGCGGGTGCGCAGCACGAGCCCCAGCCCCAGCACGGTGAGGATCACGACGAGGAACAGTGCGAGGACCAGGGCGGAGCCCCGCTCCCGCGAGCCGGCTCTTGCGGTCCCGATCACAGCACACCTCCCACCGGCGCCAGCACCGGCCCGAGGCTGCGGCAGCGCACCAGCTCCTGGAGTGACACGTAACGGTACTGGGCGCCGCCTGCCCCGCGGTACGAACCCGTGAGCCACTCGTTGAGGCCGTCCTCGTTGGGAGGCGCCTGCTGGACGTAGCTGCGGTCCGGGACCGGGATCCGTCCTGTCAGGGTGACGCGGAGGTCGGACAGGTACCCGATCATGGGGATGGTCCCGCCGGGCCCGTTGTCGGCGAGGCTCTCGCCGGCGACGTTGAACAGCCACTCGTCCCCTCCAGCGACGCCGTTCTCGGTGAACAGCCCGTCGCGATTCCGGTCGCACCCCAGGGCCACCTGCAAGTCCACGATGTCCGACGCGACGGGAAGGTTCGTGCCGGTGGTGGGGTCGAACTGGTAGAGGGTGGGAATGCCGTCGTCGTCTGCCGCGACGTAGAAGGTGACCTCGTCGATGACCGACATCCGCAGCATGTCCGCCGCGCCCCACGCCGTGGGGTACGCCGTCTTGCCCCCCACGTTGAGGTCGAGGAACGCCTCCTCCTCGTCGTTGCTCCACTGCTTGGCGTGGAATCCGAAGATCTGCGAGCCCGTCGTGTGGTTGTCGAGGATCGCCATGGCATACCGGGCGACCATGCGGGAGCGGCCCTCATCCAGGGGATCGTTGTCGACTCCCCCCTGGGTGAACATCACCGGCAGCCAGTGCTTCTCGGCGAGGGCGTCGGCGATCTGCGTCACGACCTCGGCCTGGGAGTCGCCCGCGAACGACAGCGGGGGCACCGTGACGCTCCCGGTGTTGGAGCCGTCGTCGAAAGCGTAGGCCGCGCCGGCCGTGTTGAGGTCCAGCACCAAGCCGTCGAACGCTCCGCGCAGCGTCAGAACGTCGGTGCCCGTGATGGGGGTGCGGGTACCGAACGTGGGCGGCGTCACGCCTCCCGTGCCCACGTTGTCGAGCACGTCGATGGCAGCCATGCGGCGCGGCGAGCTCGCCGGCACCAGGGCCGGCACGCCACCGGCGCCGGGCATCCTCGACAGCCGGACGATCTGCGCGAGGACGTAGCGGATGTTCTCCTGCACGTCGGCCCTCGCCGACTGCGCCTTGGAGATCCTCGCGGACGTGTCGAACAGGGAGAGGAAACCGATCATGACCACCGCCAGCAGAGCCACCGAGACGAGGAGCTCCACCAGCGAGAAGCCGCGCTGTGCGCCTGGGTATTGGTCTCTCATTGCAGCCCGTCCACCTTCAAGCCGACCACCGTGACCTCCCGGCGCCCGACCAAGAACCCCCGGCGGGAGCTCACCGTCACCGTGATCTCCTTGATCCGTCCCAGCCCCGCGGTCAGCGGGGTCGACAGGTCCGTGTCCGGATCGCCGCTGTCCGACAGGGCGAGCTCACGGACGGTGTAGGTCCGGGACAGCAGCGCGCCGGCCGGCTGGTCGTCCGGAAAGACCTTCTCGGTGGTGTCCGCGTCCAGCGTCAGGCCGGGGCTGCCGTAGGGCAGCGTCATGAGCGCCTCCAGCTTGTCCCGCGCCATATTGTTGATCCTGGTGTAGTCGAGCCCACTGGCGTTCATCCGGATGGACTCGGAGAACAGCCCGATGATCGAGAGGGTGACGATCGCCAGGATCGTCAGCGCCACCAGGACCTCGATCAGGGAGAATCCGCGCCGGTCTCGCATCAGTACACCCACCTCCACTCGCCCTCGCGCTCGGGTCCGATCCACTCGTCCGTCGTGCCCGGCACGTTCTTCTCGCGCTTCACGGCCCCGGAGCCGAGGAAGGCGAGGCGCATGTAGTTGCCCATGGCGTCACCCAGGTACACCTGCTCGCCCGCGACGGTGGAGAGGTTCCCCGACGGCGTGTACGTCACCAGACCGCCGCTGGGCACGGGCTCGCCGCTCCCCGGCCGCCGGAACGCCAGGGTCCTGGGGAGCGCGTACCCCCCCAAGAACTCGTCGCCGCTGCTGAAGGACCCGTTGTTGTCCTGGTCGACGTACCCCACCACGGCGTTGCTGCCCAGGTAGCCCGCGGCGGGGCTCGACACGAGGTCGGCGTAGGTCTTCCCCGCCTCGATGAAGACCAGCACCCCGGGACGCTGGGAGTTGATCCCCCGCAGCCGGACCATCGACGTCATGCGCTCGATGTCCCGCACGGGGCCCAGCACGCGGCTGCGGACCAGGTACTGCCGCAGGTTCGGGAGGGAGACCGCCAGCACGATGCCCAGCACCGCCAGGACGACGAGGCCCTCGGTGAGGGTGAAGCCCCGACATGACGACCGTTTGTCTCGCATACGGGATGCATCCGAGCAAGAGTGATGCCATGTCAAGGAAGATTCCGCAACGAAAGGCCTTACACCATTCTCCCTGAAACGGCCGGTTCGTCATCCCACAGTAATGGCACCGAAGTGCGACATCCGGGAACGTCTCGGCGGGCCCGGGACGCAACGACGCCCCGGCCGCTGGCCGGGGCGTCGGGAACAAACGGCTTCGGGTCAGTACGAGCTACTCGAGCACGACCAGGGTGACGCGGCGGTTCTCCGCGCGGCCGTCACGCGTCTTGTTGTCGGCGATGGGCTTGTACTCGCCGTAGGAGATCGCGCTCATGCGGTTCAGCGGGAACCCGTGCTCCATCGCGAGGTAGCGCATCACGGCCTCGGCGCGCTCCTGGCCGAGCTTGAGGTTGTAGGCCTCGGTGCCAATGCTGTCCGTGTTGCCCTGAACCTCGATGTAGACGTTCTTATTCATGTCCTTCACCTTCTGGGCGAAGGCGTCGAGGGCGGCCTTGGCTTCCTTGGAGATCCCGAACTTGTTGAAACCGAACTTGACGTCGTTGTCCGACAGGGTCTGCTCCCACAGGAACTTGCCCTGTGCGATCTTGCCGGCTTCCTCGGCACGCTGCAGCGCTTCCTTGGCGGTGTCGGAGAGCTGCGCGATCTGCTGGTTCTGCGCGTCGTCCGACTTCTTCAGGTTGGAGATGTCCATCTGGTTCGCCTCGACCTGCTTCTGGACCTCGGCGACCTTGGCGTCCTGTGCCTGGCTGGCCTTGGAGACCTCCTGCTGGACGTACGTCTTGGTGGCGCAGCCGGTCACGCCAAGCGAGACGGCCATCACTCCCACGAACACACCCAACAACGACTTTCTCATAGCCAATCCTCCCTTATCTCCATGAATGCGGATCCTCTGCCTCTGTGTTCCACGAACCACGCTCGCTGTCCGTAATATTTCAGCTTCCAGCGAGGCTTGTCAAGTGCTACCCCTCACAAACACGAGCTCATCTCATGTTCTGGACGGGCATCTCCAGACCGCGCCGCAGGATCAGGGAAGGGTGCCGGTGTACCCGCGACGGGTGACCACGTGGTACGGCCCGTCCACCGTCACCGCGATGGGACGCCACTTCACCGCACCCACTCCGGACGGCGTCACGGTCAGAATGTAACGCATGGTCAGCTCCCGGCGCAGCCTGGCGCCCACGGCCGGAAGATCGGCGACGTTGCCGACCCGGAGATACTTTCCTCCCGTCGCCGCGGCGAACCGCTCCAGCAGGCTCTCGTAGCTCTCCTGCCCCGCCTCCATGACCGGCGGGGGCTCGATGCCGAAGACGTAGAGGGGGTCGTTGAGAGCCTGGAGCACCTGGACGGCCTGGGCGGGAGTCATCCGCGACGCCGTGTCCACACCGTCCGTGAAGAGCAGGATCGCCCGCCGGACGTTGTGGGCGCCGTCCATGATCTCCGGCGCCGCCGAGACCACGTCGTACAGGGCGGTGGTCCCGTACCCCTTCACGCTCTCCAGGATGCCCGGAATGCGCCCGGGGTCCTCGCCGAAGCGCAGCCTACGGGTGACCTGCCCGGCGCCGAAGGTGATCAGGCAGGCCTCGTCGTGGGGCCGGAGCTGGTGGACGAACTCGTCGATCACCTGCCGCGCCCGCGCGAGCCGGCGCCCGGCCATGGAGCCCGACGTGTCGAGGACGAACGCCAGGGAGAGAGGCAGTCCCCCCTCTCGCCAGAACGAGCCGATGTGGAAGGAGATGCCGTCGATGGCGAGGTGGAAGGCCTTCTCGTCGAGCGTGGCGACGAGCCGGCCGCGGCGGTCGTAGACGGTGACGGGGATCACCACCGAGGACACCGTGGCGTGGTCCTGGAAATCCGTGGGCGGAGCCGGCGGCTGCTCGGCGGCGGGGGTGGCGGCGGGGGCCGGCTCCGGAGGCACGGCCCGGACGGAACCCGCGAAGGCCAGCAGCACGCAACCCGCCGCGGCGGCCGGCCGCAGGCGGACAAGGGACCGCAGCAGGCTCATCCGTCAGATCACGAAGGTCAGCCCCAGGCCGAACTCCCGGAACGTGATCCAGTCGTCGGCGCTGTCGCAGGCGTCCCACCAGTCGCAGTGGTCGCGGCTGTTGCCCACCCGCACGCTGTGGCCGCGGAAGTCCAGGCGCAGCGCCACCGACGGCGTGAAGAAGAGCTTGAGGCCGCCGCCGAAGTAGCCCGTGAACCTCGTGTCGGAGCTGAGCCCGGCGATATTGGGAGCGAGGTCCGTGGCGCCCACGCCGGCGTCCAGGAACGGCACTAGTCGGCCGTGGCCGAACGCGCCCTCGAACCCCACCTCCGCGGTCGTGACGTCGATTGTGCCGAGCTTCGACACGCCCCCGAAGAGGTCGCTGCGGCCCGTGACCAGGTCCGCCCGCTCCCGAGCCAGGAAGCCCTCGACGGCCCAGTTCGGCGTGAGCTTGTAGCCCAGCCTGAGCCCGTAGGCGGGAGCGTCGTCGATGGTGACGTCGAAGTTGAACGCCCCCGTGGTGCCCCGCGCCAGCGTGTCGCCCCACCAGTAGCCCACGGTGGGCGTGAGCTCGATGGTGTTGGCCGTCCCCTGGGCGAACGCCCAGGGCGCAACGAGGACGAACAGAGCTCCTGCAATCAGCCTGCGCATCTCACTTCCCCTTTCGCCCCCCGCCTTCTTCGATGAGCTTCGTCGCGAGCTGCCGCATGTCCTTGACCGTGTCCGGCGAGTACCCCTGGTAGGCCCGCACCACACGCCCCTCCCGGTCCACGAGGACCGAGAACGGGATGCCGGTGATGCCCAGCCTCCGGTCGTCCTCGCGCGAAATGAAGTACACCGGCAGCGTGAGGTGCATGTTCTCCATGAACGCCTTCACGGGAGCCGCCGGCCCCTCCACGTTCACGGCCAGTACGGCCAGCCCCCTGCCCGCCAGGTCGTCGTAGAGCTTCTGGACCTCGGGGAGCTCCATGCGGCAGGGACCGCACCACGTGGCCCAGAAGTTGACCAGCGTCACCACCCCCTCGAGCTGGGCGACGGGATGCGGAACGCCCTGGAGGTCGGTGAGGGTGAAGGTCGGCAGCTCGGGACGGTCGGCGGGCACCGGCTGCGCCACGACCGCCGGAGCGGCGAGGATGCAACACAGGAGGGCGGACGCCAGGATCTTCATCGCTGGAATGCTAGCACGCGTTTGACATCCCAGAGGGCTTGAGATAGATTTCACAACCATGAGTGAACATGACCTTCGTCGCATCGCCGTCATGGGCGGCGGGATGATGGGACGCTCCATCGCCACCCGTGTTTCACAGGCCGGCCTCGCCGTCACCGTCAAGGAGATCTCGGCCGCGCGCGCGGCCGAGGTCAGGGGCATCCTCGAGGAAGGCCTGCAACGGGAGATCGAGCGCTGGGCCCTGACCGAGGCGGAAAAGCGGGCGGTCCTGTCCCGCATGGAGTTCACCCACGAGCTGCAGAAGACCGTGGGCGCCGACCTGGTCATCGAGACGATCTCGGAGAACTTCGAGGCGAAGAAGTCCCTCCTGGAAGAGCTCGACGCCATCCTCGAGCCGCACATCCCCGTCATCGTCAACACCTCCACCCTGTCGATCACCGAGCTGGCGCAGGGGCTCTCCCACCCGGCCCGGGTCCTGGGCATGCACTTCCTCTACCCCGTCACCACGACCCGGGTCGTCGAGGTCGTGCGGGGCCAGGTCACCAGCGACGCCGGCTTCGAGCTGGCCCGCAACTTCGCCCGCATCCTGGGCAAGGTCCCCATCGAGGTGTTCGAGTCCCCCGGGTTCGTCACCACGCGGGTCGTGCTGCCCCTGGTCAACGAAGCCATCCACACCGTGATGGAGGGTGTCGCCTCGGCGGCGGAGGTGGATCTCGCCATCAGGCTGGGGTATGAGTTCCGCACCGGACCGCTGGAATGGGCCGACCGCGTGGGCCTGCACAAGGTCCTCAACTGGATGGAGCACCTCTTCCAGGAGACCGGCGAGCCCAAGTTCCGGCCCTGCCCCCTCCTGCGCAAGCTCGTGCGCGCCGGTCAGACCGGAGCCCGGGTCGGGCAGGGGTTCTTCCAGTACGACGAGCAGCGCGTCCGCATCGGGCGCCTCCCCGACGACACCCCCACCTTGGGCTGATGCCGGGCGCCCCGGCGCCGGGCAAGAAGGAGCAGAAGCGATGAAGATTCTCGTCCTCAACTGCGGGTCGTCCTCCGTCAAGTTCCAGGTCATCGAGACCTCGCTGGAGATGATCGAGGCCAACACCGACCGCGCCCTCGCCCGGGGCGGCGTCGAGAAGATCGGCCTCTCCGACTCCCGCCTCAGCCTGGAGGCGCCCGGCCGCAAGGCGTACCAGGAGTTCGGCGAGATCCTCGAGCACCGCACGGCGGTCGAGCGGGTGCTGCGCGTGCTCACGGATCCCGAGCACGGGGTCCTCGGCAGCGTCTCCGAGATCGAGGCCGTGGGCCACCGCATGGTCCACGGCGGCGAGAAGTTCGCCTCGGCGGTGCGGGTCACTCCGGAGGTCGAGGCGATGATCGAGGAGTGCGTGGTCCTCGCGCCTCTCCACAACCCCCACAACCTTCGCGGCCTCCGCGCCGCCGCCGGTCTGCTCCCGGACGTGCCCCACGTGGCCGTGTTCGATACCGCCTTTCACCAGTCGATGCCGCCCCGGTCGTTCATCTACGGGCTGCCCTACCAGCTCTACACCCGGCACGGCATCCGCCGCTACGGGTTTCACGGCACCTCGCACCGGTTCGTCTCGATCCGCACCGCCCGGCTGCTGCAGAAGCCCCTGGAGTCGCTGCGCATCGTCACCTGTCACCTGGGCAACGGCTGCTCGGTGGCCGCAGTGGACGGCGGCCGCTCCGTGGACACGAGCATGGGCTTCACGCCCCTCGAGGGGCTCCTGATGGGCACGCGGTGCGGCGACCTCGACCCCGCCATCCTCCCCTGGATCATGGCCATGGAGGAGCTCACCCTCGCCCAGCTCAACGCCATGCTCAACAAGCACTCGGGGCTCTACGGCATCTCCGGAGTGTCCTCGGACATGCGCGAGATCGAGGCGGCCGCCGAGGCCGGCAACCGGCGGGCTGAGCTTGCCCTGGAAGTCTTCTGCTACCGCATCACCAAGTACGTCGGCGCCTACGCGGCGGCCATGGGCGGGCTCGACGCCGTCACCTTCACCGGCGGCATCGGCGAGAACTCCCCCCTGGTGCGCCGGCGCGTGGTCGGGCACCTCGGCTTCCTGGGCATCCAGCTCTCCGAGGAGCGCAACGCCACCGCGCCTCGCGGCGAGGAGACGCTGGTCACCGCCGACGGCTCGGCCGTGGCCGTCGCCGTGGTTCCCACCAACGAGGAGCGCGTCATCGCCCGGGACACCGTGCGCGTTCTGGGCGGCGTGATGCCCACCTTCGCCGTCCCCGGCAACGAGCCGCCGCGCTGAGGTCTCAGCCGCGGCCGGTCAACGCCCGGCCCGCCGGGCTCGCGAGGAACGCCCTGGTGGCCTCGGCTCCGGCCTCGACGGCCTGCTCCGCCGCCTCCAGGTCGGCCCAGTGGAGGTGGTTGACGGCGGGGGCGATGACGGCGTCGGCCTCGGCGAGAAGGCGACGGCGCAGCTCCTGCCACCCCATGGCGGCGGCACGGAACATGGCGGTGGGCGCCCGGTCCCCCTCGGCGTCCCCGCGGGGCATCCGCTCGCTCACCTCCACCGCGATCACCGGGGAGCCCAGGGAGCGGGCCGCGGTCACCGGGATCTCGGCGACCGCGCCGCCGTCCTGCAGGCGCCGTCCCTCCCAGGGAATCGGCGGCACCAGGCCGGGCATCGCGGAGCTCGCCGCCACGGCGCACACCAGCGACCCGCGGGAGAGCCATACCTCTTCGCCGGTGGCATGATCCGTGGCCACCGCTACGAAGGGGACGGGCAGGTCCTCGATGAGACCGTCGGGAACGAACCGTCCGGTCCGCTCCAGGAAGCTCCCCACCGACAGCAGGCCGCGCGTGGACAGCATCCGGACCAGGGCGAAGCCGCGGACGGCCCGCCGCGCCACGCCCCGGAGACCGGGGGGCGGGGGCACGCCCTCCGCCAGGTCGAGGACCGCCGGCATCACGCCGGCGCCCGCCTGGGCGCGGATGCGCTCCGTCGCCTCGGCCGTGCCGCACATCAGCCACAGGGCTCCCAGCAACGCTCCGGAGCTGGTGCCCGCGATGCCGGCGAGGCGCACACCGGCGCCGGTGAGGGTGTCCAGGACGCCGAGGTGGGCCGCGCCGCGGATGCCGCCACCCCCCAGCGCCAGCACCACGGAGGGCCCCTGCGCGAGGGGCTGCGTCATGAAGTGCGGGCCGTGATGGCGTCCCAGAGCCGGTCCTGGTGGAGCACGATCGCCTCCAGCACGCCCTCGGCGACCCGTTGGGCCTTATCGGAGACGTGATTGAGGTCCCCCGTCACGCCCCGGGGGTCAACGTCTCCGATCTTGTCGCCGGGCTCCACCGGGACCCCGTCGCGGAGGAGCCCGCGGATGACGCCGCTGATGCGCGCCACCACGGGGTACTCCGAGTCCACGGGCACCCCGCGGAACAGGTCCTCCCTCTCGAAGACGAGGACGACGACGCCGATCTTCTCGCCCTGCTCCACGCGGTTGCCGATGTCGTGGACGGTGTGGAAGATCCCTGCGCGCTGAGCCTTGATGACGCGTTCCTGGGCGAAGCCCATGATCTCGGCCGGCGGCGCCGGCGTCAGGGACTGGCCGCCAGACAGCACCCTGCCGAGACGCGGGCCGCGCGTCGTCTCCACCACCGCGTGGCAGTCCTGCCCGGCCTGGTGCCCGGCGCCCAGGGCGATCACCAGGGGCGCCGCCTGCCGGCTGATGCCCTCGTGGGCGCGGAGCATGGCGGCGTCGACGAGGATGTCGGGGGGCCAGGCCGTGAGGACCTCCGTCAGCGGCTGCGTGGTGATGGCGAGGTCGCCCATGTCGTGGACGAGATTGATCTCCGACAGCATCATCACGAAGCGGGCCGTCACGCCGTCCACCGTCTTGGCGTGCTCGAACACCGCCTCGGAGAAGCACACGTTGCGCCGCACGGCCTTGGGGAAAGCCTTCTCTACGAGGAGCAGGCGGCCCACGCCCTGGGCGGCCAGGTGCCCCGCGACCGCCGTTCCCAGCTCACCCGCCCCGCGGATCAGCACCCGGACGTCGCGCAGCGCGGCATTCACCGAAGCGCCACCGCCTCGATCTCGACCTGCGCACCGCGCGGCAGCGCCGAGACCTCCACCACTGCCCGGGCGGGGCGGTGGTCGCCGAAGAATCCGGCGTAGACCTCGTTGAGCTCGGAGAACGTCGCCATGCTGATGACGTAGACCGTCACCTTCACCACCTGGGAGCGGGAGGAGCCGGCCGCATGGAGGATCGCCTCCAGATTGGCGAGGACGCGCTCCACCTGGCTCGTGAAAGGCCCCGCGACCATCTCCCCCGTCGAGGGATCGAGCGGAATCTGTCCAGAAACGAACACGAACTGTCCAGCCGCTGCGGCCTGGCTGTAAGGCCCGATGGCCGCCGGAGCGGCTTCGGTGCGGACCGTGTGCACGACCTCCGTCATCACTCCTCCTGGTCCGGAACGAATTCCCAAATCCCGGTAAGGTTACGGAACTGCTCGCCAAAGTCAAGGCCGTAGCCGACCACGAAACGGTCCTCGATCTCCACGCCCACGAAGTCGACCTCGACCTCGACGACGCGGCGGGCGGGCTTGGACAGCAGGGTGACGATCTTCACCGAGCGCGGGTGCCGGGCACGCAGCAGCTGAACCACGTCGGTGAGGGTCAGGCCCGTGTCCACGATGTCCTCGACCACATACACGTCCTTGCCCGCGATGTCCACGGTGATGTCCTTCACCAGAGTCACCGAGCCCGACGAGTGCGTCGTCTTGCCGTAGGAGGAGACCTGGATGAAGTCCACCACCACGGATCGCCCGAGCCGCAGCGTGAGCTCGGTGAAGAAGTAGACCGCCCCTTTGAGGATGCAGATGAAGACGGGATCCCTGCCCTCGAGGTCCCGGGCCACCTCGGCCGCCAGCCGGTCGATGATCCTCTCCAGCGCCTCTCGCGAGATGAGCAGTTCTGCCAGCAACGCCGCCCCCTTTCACAGCCCGGCCGACCTGAGGTACACTGCGGCGGGCAACCACATGGACGTGATAAGCCTCTCCGAGCTGAACCAGCGCTATGTCCGCCTCACCGACCGCTGCCGGTCGCAGTGGACCTTCTACCAGTTTCTGCAGGGGGTCTTCAAGCACCTGCGCGGCTCTCCGTGCCCCGTCGACATGGACTTCCAGAAGTTCTTCGGGCGCCTGCGGGCCGTGGCCGACCTGCTCGCCAACCCGGAGACGTCGGCGACGGAGCAGACCATCCAGGACCTCAGCGCCGAGCTCGACCGCACGTCGGCGTGCCTGCTGGAGACCGACAACCAGCTCCCGCCGTCGCTGCTGCGCCGCTTCTTCGACCGCCTCAAGCAGCAGGACGAGAAGATCCTCCTGGCGGTGATCAAGTTCTACCTGGACGCGGGCCACCTCTCCGAGGACCGGCTCGACAAGCTCGACGTCCTCTTCACCCGACTCGCCGAGGTGCCCCTCGAGAATGGTCTGTCCCGTTCCAGGGAGCGCCACGAGATCGAGCGCCTCGTCCGGCCGCTGCTCCAGCAGTGGCACCCGTCCTCCAGCGGGGAGCGGGACGTGGAGCCGCTCCTCGACGCGGTCGCCGGGCTCAAGGGGGAGATCCTCGAGATCCGGGACTTCAACCAGCTCGTGAACGGGGGCGCTCTGGACCGCTTCCGGACGCTCAAGCGGCGTCTCGGCGAGCAGCTCCTCGACCCCCGCCTCCTCCCTGCCGTCGTGGACGCCACCATCGCCCTCAAGAGCCGGTTCGGCGAGCTGTGGACGCTGGAGGAGCCGCACCTCCTCGACGACACCAACCGCGCCCGGGAGGCCAAGCGGCAGCTCGAGCTCAACCCCGAGCTGCTCACGCCGCAGCTGCGCGAGCTCTTCGAGCACTTCGAGGTGGCGCAGCAACGCTTCGACCAGGGTCGCCAGCAGGAGACCATGCGTCGCGAGGACATCGTCGAGCTGCGGCGTACGCTCAACGGCATCCTGGAGCAGTTCGACGCGAGCAATCCGGCACCGGCGCCGGAGAAGCCCGCCCCGGCCGCTCCTGCCGTTCCGCCCGGCGGCGGCAACGGGCCCGCTCCGGACGAGGCGACGCCCACCGAGCTCCGCGAGCTCCGGGAGCTGCCGCACCGCCACGCCATGGGAGGACCCGTGGACCCCCTGCTCCACGAGCACATCTCCAAGATCCTCTTCGCCTTCGAGCTGGTGGGCAACGACCGTCCGGCGGCGGAGATCGTCCACGCCAAGGAGGTCGCGGCGTTGCGGCTGGAGCCCTGGGAGGTGGAGGCGATCCGCCGGGTCGCTGCAGGGAGCTCGCCGGAGGACGCCCTCTCGGGGCAGCGGGACCGGCTGTTCATGAAGGCCACGGCGCTGCGCATCCGCATCGACGAGGAGGCGCGGGAGATCGACCGCCTCCGCCGCCTGGAGTCGGAATACCTGCCCAACCTCCTGGAGCGCGCCACGCAGTCCCTGCAGCGGGCCGCCGAGCTCGAGCGCCGCTGCCAGTGGTTCGTCGACGACGCGCTCTACCGCGGCGACGTGGAGCACCTGGAGGCGCTCTACCGGTCGCGAATGCGGCTGCTGCGCGCCTATGCCGGGCTGTGGCTGATCCACAATGACAGCGGCGGCATCTCACCCTACTGACCCGGAGACCCTGGAGCTGCGGCTGGGAGGGGAGCGTCACCCCCTCGACCGCGCACGCACGCTCCTCGGCCGGAGCCGGTCCTGCGATGTGCGGGTCAAGGAGGACAGCGTCTCGCGCCTCCACGCGGCCCTCGTGTGGCGGGACGGTGAGCTCTTCCTCGAGGACCTCGGCTCCTCCAACGGCACCTTCTGCAACGGCCGGCCGGTCTCGGTCCCCCTCGCGGTGCGCGCCGGCGACAGGCTCGCCTTCGGCGCCGTCGAGGCGCTGCTGGAAACGGCAGGGGCGCCCGGAACCGCGGGCACCGCCGGGGCCGCTCCCGGACCGGAGCAGACCTCCGGGCCCGGCGCGATGCCCGTGGCGCCACGCCCCGCCGGCTTCCTCCGCCGCGCGGCGGCGGCGCTCATCAACCTTGTCCTGTTCGCGGCCGGCTCGCTGGTGCCTTTCGCCCCGCTCGCCGTCCTCGCGGCCTACCCGCGCCTCTTCGCCGCGTCCGGGCAGGTCCCGCCCTCCACGGGCCTGCAGGGCGCGGTTGCGGCGGCGTGCGGCGTTCTCTGGCTGATCTACGCCTGGTACTTCCTGATCCACGGCTGGGCGCGCCGCGGGGGCACCGTGGGCCTGCGCCTCGTTGGCCTGCGGCTGGCCGACTGGCGGGGCCGCTCCCCGGTGGGCTACCCCCGCGCCTGGCTCCGTCTCGTCGCCCTCGGCGTCACCGTGCTGACCCTGGGCGCCGGCTTCCTGGTGATCCTCTTCCGCCGCGACCGGCGGGCCCTGCACGACCTCCTCGCGGGCACCCGCGTGGTGCGCAGGAACGGCGGCCTTGGAGGAACCTCGGCGCCTGCGTAGAATCGCCGCATGGCAGAGATCCTGCACGCCTTCTCCTCGACCGGCCTCGTCGCCAGGCTGGTTCTCGCCATTCTCGGGCTGTTCTCCCTGGTCTCCTGGACGCTGATGGTCCTCAAGGTCAGGCAGCTCCGGCACGCCGACCGCGCCAACCAGTCCTTCCTCTCCGAGTTCCGCAGGGCCACCCGGCTGTCCGAGGTCCAGGCCGCCGCGGGCCGCTACGTGGAGTCGCCCCTGGGAGGCATGTTCCGCGCGGGCTTCCTGGAGCTGGAGGCCCAGGCGCGGGCGGTCCAGCGCACCGGTGGCGAGACCGGCCAGATCAAGAGCCTCGCCGCCGTCGAACGGGCCCTGCAGAGGGCCATCGGCGTGGAGGGCTCGCGGCTGCAGCAGTTCCTCCCCTTCCTCGCCACCACCGCGTCGGCGACGCCGTTCATCGGCCTGTTCGGGACCGTCTGGGGCATCATGATCACGTTCCAGGCCATTGCCTCCTCCGGGTCGACGTCCATCGTGACCGTGGCGCCCGGCATCGCCGAGGCGCTCATCAACACCGCCGCCGGGCTGGCCGCCGCCATCCCCGCAGTGATCGCCTACAACGCCTTCCTCGGCTCCCTGCGCCGGCACCGTGGGATGATGGAGGACTTCCTCCTCGAGTTCCTCAACCTCACCGAGCGCACCTTCACCTAGGGGGCACCATGGCGATCCGCACCCAGAACGAGTTCGAGAGCCTGGCCGAGATCAACGTCACGCCCCTGGTCGACGTGATGCTCGTCCTCCTCATCATCTTCATCGTGACCTCCCCGATGCTGGTGCAGGGGCTCCAGGTGGACCTGCCCCGGCAGGCCGCGGCGCCGATCCCGCAGTCGGCGAAGGAACCCGTCGTGCTCACCATCACGAAGGACCGGCTGATCCTCGTGGGCGAGCAGCCCGTCCACCTCCAGCTGCTGCCGGAGAAGCTGGCGCCCCTCATCACGCCGGGACCCAGGCCCGTATACCTGAAGGCGGACCGCTCGCTGCCCTACGGCTTCGTGGTGCAGGTGCTGGCGACGCTCAACCGCCTGGGAGTCGATGAGATCGGCATGGTGACCACACCCCCGGACAGCCGATGAACGATCCGGTGAGCCGGGAGCTCGAGCGACGGCTGGGCCAGCCGCTGCACTGGAGGTTCGCGCTGGCCGTGGCCGTGGCGGTCCACCTCCTGGTGGCCCTCGCCCTCGTGATCGGCCCCGCTGGACGCCACCGGGCCCTCACTCTGCCCCGGGTGCAGGTCCGCCTCACCGCGGGGATTCCGGCGCTTCCGGGCGGGGGCGGCGCCGCCCGCCGGAGCGGGCCGCCGGCGTCCCACCCCGCGGCCGCGGTGCAGGAACCCGCGCCGAAACCGGCGCCCGCGGCCCGCAAGCCCGAACCGAAGGCCGCCGCCCGGAAGGCGAAGACGGCGCCGGTGAAGAAGAGCAGCGCGCCGTCGAAGAAGGTGGCGGCCGAAGACAGGCCCACCGGTCCGCCCCCCCCGCCGGCGGCGCCGGTGAAGCCCGGGGCGTCAGCGGAGGCCGCGGGTCCGGCCGCCGAGGGGCCCGCCGTGACGCCCGCCAGCACGACCGGCGGCAGCTCCGGCACGGCGGCCGGCGCCGCCATCGGCGGGGTCGGCCTCGGCAGCGGCGGCGCCGGCGCCACCGACGAGTCCTTCCCCTTCGCCTACTACCTCAACCGTGTCCTTGCAATCATCGAGTCGAACTGGTTCCGCCCCCCGGCGGCGCCGGGGACGCAGTGCCGGGTGCTCTGCCGCATCGAACGGTCCGGCCGCCTCGTGGAGGCCGGCATCGAGGTGCCGAGCACCACGCCGGCGTTCGACCGCGCGGCCCTGCGCGCGGTGTACGCCTCGGCTCCCCTGCCGCCGTTGCCGCAGGGGTATTCGGGTTCGACGCTGACGCTGCATCTGGAGTTCGGACCGTGATCAAGCCCGCACCGTTCCTCGCCCTGGCCGCCCTCGCGACCTGTCTCGCCATCCCCGCCCGCGGGCAGGACGAGATCTACCTCCGCGTCACCACCCCCGGCCTCCAGCGGGTCGTCGTCGCCATTCCGGATCTCGCCGCGCGCCCCGGCGCCGACGCCTCCGCCACGGCAACGTTCTCCTCCACGCTCCACGGCGACCTGGAGCTCACGCCGGTCATCGCCGTGCTCCCCCCCGAGCGGGCGGCCCTGGTGGAACCGGCCCCCGGCGACGCCGCCCTCACGCGCCAGCGCTGGCGCGCGGTGGGCGCCCAGTTCCTCCTCGAGGGGACGCTGGCCAGCGCCGGCAGCCAGCTCGTGGCGGAGGTCCGCCTCTGGGACCTCACCTCGGGAGAGGAGGCCTACTCCCGGAGGTTCCAGGGTCCGGTGACCCTGGCGGCCACCATGGCCCACAACCTTGCCAACGAGCTGGTGCACCTGTTCACCGGACGGCCGGGACCGTTCCTGTCCCGCATCGCCTTCATCTCCGACCGGAGCGGCAGCAAGGAGCTGTGGGTGATGCGCTGGGACGGCACCGAGCAGCAGCAGCTGACCTCGCAGAAGTCCATCACGCTGTCGCCCTCCTGGTCCCCCGACGGGGAGTGGCTGGCGTTCACCAGCTTCCTCAAGGGCCGCCCCGAGCTGTACCGGCTCAGACCCACGGAGGGGACGCTGTCCCTGCTCTCGAGCCTGCCCGGAGTGAACTCCGCCTCGAGCTTCTCCCCCGACGGGGCCCATGTGGCGTTCGCCGCGGGCGCGAACGGCAACACCGACATCTACGTGGTGCCCGAGGCGGGAGGGACGCCCGTCCGGCTCACCAGCTCGAGGGCCATCGAAACGCAGCCCGCGTGGTCGCCCAACGGCCGGCAGATCGCCTTCACCTCCAACGTGTCGGGCAGCCCGCAGATCTACCTCATGGACGCCGAGGGCACCAACGTCCGCCGGCTCACCTTCGACGACACCTACGCCGACGAGGCGGCCTGGGCCCCTGACGGAGTCCGCATCGCCTACACCACCCTGGTTGACGGCCGGTTCCAGATCGCCGTGCTCGACCTGCGCACCGGTGAACGCACCGTGACTTCGGGACCGGGGAACAACGAGTGGCCGTGCTGGTCCCCCGACGGGACGGTGCTCGCCTTCGTGTCCGACCGCAGTGGGAGCCGCCAGATCTACGTGACCGACCCCGACGGGCATCCGCGGCAGCTCACCCGCCAGGGGAACAACTCGCAGCCCGCGTGGGTGGCCCGGATCCGGTAGTCCCGGCGGGCGTTCCCTCGCTTGTGCTGAAAGTGGAGTGTAGTGTAAAGTCTGGGCCTCGAAGGGAGGTAGAGGTGCGCGCACGGACAAGGGAAGTATTGTCGCTGGTCATCGGGACCGGTCTCATGACCGTTCTGGCCTGCTCCCACCCGAAACCGGTGGTCGCCCCGCCCGTCCAGCTGCCCGCGGCCTCCCAGCAGGCGCCCGCATCATCCGAGACTCCCCAGGGCACGCAGAGCATCTCGTCCGAGCCGTCGCTGGCGCCCGCCCAGAGCCCCGAGACCGGGATCGCCTCCAGCGAGCTCCCCGCGGATCTGGCCGAGCTCAACAAGGCCGGGTACCTCAAGGACGTCTTCTTCGACACCAGCAAGGCGGACCTCTCCGCCGAGGCGCGGGACACCCTGGCGGCGGACGCTGCGTGGCTCAACGCCCATCCCTCCGTCACCATCAGCATCGAGGGGCACGCCGACGAGCGCAACACCGAGGAGTACAACCTCGCCCTGGGCTGGCGGCGGGCCAATGCGGCCAAGGACTACCTGGTCTCCCTCGGCGTCGCCGCCAATCGCATCACGACCATCTCCTACGGCGAGGAGCGCCCCTTCGCCACCGGCCACAACGAGAGCGCATGGGCCCAGAACCGCCGGGCCCACCTGGTGATCACGGCCCGATGAAGGGAGGGATGATGCGCCGGCTCCTCGTCCTCGCCACCGCCGCCCTCGCGGCCGGGGTGCGTCTCCAGCGGCGACATCGAGCTTCTCCATCGCGAGATCACCGACGTCTCGCGCCAGGTGGAGACCTTGAGCAGGCAGTCCTCCGGCAAGCAGGAGCTGGACGCCATGAGCAGCAAGCTGGCGGACCAGAACGCCCAGGTGCTCAAGTCCAACGCGGACATCCAGGTGGAGATCCAGCAGCTCCGGGACCAGATCGAGCGGCTCCAGGCCTCGCTGGAAGCCACCAACCAGCGGCTGGCGTCGCTGTCCAACGATCTCGCCGCCACCCGTCAGCGGCTCGGGCCCGCCCCCGTCGCCGCGACCGTCCCCATGACGCCGGGCGCCCCCGGCACCCCCGCCCCGGCCGCTCCCGGCGCTCCCGCCGGCGAGACGGCGCCGGGTCAGTCGACCGCCGCGACGGAGCCCGAGCAGCTCTACAACAGCGCCTACGAGGACTACCTCCGCGGCAACTTCGACCTGGCCATCCAGGGGTTCGAGCAGTACCGCACGCAGTACTCCGGCACCGACCTTGCCGACAACGCGCTGTACTGGATCGGCGAGTGCTACTACTCGAAGCGCGAGTTCCCGAAGGCCATCGACGCCTTCACGGAGCTCCTCAACACCTACAAGACCTCGGACAAGGCCGCGGCCGCGCTCCTCAAGAAGGGGCTCGCCTACCTCGAGGAGGGCGACCGGTCCCAGGCCGTCATCAACCTGCAGTACGTCCTCTACGAGCATCCAGGCACCAGGGAGGCCGAGCTGGCGCGCAGCCGGCTGGCATCGCTGGGTGTCAAGATCAGGTGATCGCAGGAATCGATCGTCAAAGGAGCACTGATGGCAAAGCGAATCAAGTCGGGACTGAAGCGTCGTCGCCAGAACGAGGTGCGCCGGTTGCGCAACCGCGCCGTCCGCACCAGGGTGCGCCACGCCGTGCGTGAGCTGCGCACCGCGATGGCAGGGGGTGATGCGGCCGCGGTGAAGGAGCTCCTCCCCCGTGCCGTGTCGATCATCGACACCGGCGCCCGCAAGGGCGTGTTCCACCGCAACACGGCCGCTCGTTTCAAGTCGCGCCTGACCACCCAGGTCAACGCGATGCTGAAGACTGGCGTGGCCTGAGCCATGCCTCTGCCCGCTCCGTACTCCGGCGCTCCCGTCCCCGGGGCGGTGCTCCGCCGGCGGGGCAAGGTCAGGGACGTCTACGACCACGGCGACGGCCAGCTCCTGGTCGTCGCCACCGATCGCATCTCCGCCTTCGACGTCGTGCTCGAGCCGGGCATCCCGGGCAAGGGAATCATCCTGACGCAGATGTCGAATTTCTGGTTCGACAAGCTGCGTGACGTCGTTCCGAACCACCTCGTCGCGACCCGGTTCGAGGACCTCCCCGCACCGTTCGCGGCGAGACCCGAGATCTGGCGGGACGCGCCTGCCCGTGAAGGCCCTGCGCATGCTCCCCGTGGAGTGCGTGGTGCGCGGCTACCTGGTCGGCTCGGGCTGGAAGGAGTACCGGGACAGCGGCACCGTCTGCGGACTGCGCCTGCCCGGCGGGCTGCGCCAGGCCGACCGGCTCCCGGAGCCCATCTTCACGCCTGCCACCAAGGCCGAAGAGGGCCACGACGAGAAATCTCGTTCGAGACCATGACGGGGCTGGTGGGAGCCGACATGGCGGAGCGCGCCCGCGCCGCCTCCCTGGAGCTCTACACCCGGGCGGCGGTCTACGCCGAGGAGCGCGGGATCGTCATCGCCGACACCAAGTTCGAGTTCGGCCTGGACGGGTCCGGCACCCTGCTCCTCGCCGACGAGGCGCTCACCCCCGATTCCTCGCGCTTCTGGCCGCGCAGCCGGTACCGGCCGGGCAGCAACCCTCCCTCCTTCGACAAGCAGTTCGTCCGCGACTGGCTCGAGGCCTCGGGGTGGAACAAGCAGCCCCCTGCTCCGACGCTGCCCGCGGAGGTGACCGAGGGCACGGTTGCCCGCTACCTGGAAGCCTACGAGCGCCTCACCGGCGCCTCTTTGACCCTGTAGCGCCGCGCCGCCACGGATTCGCTCCGCGGCGCCGGCACCACCCCGACCGACCGCGCCCCGGGTTTCCGGGGCGCGCTGCTTCCGGCGCCTCCCCGGCGCCGGCCGTTGCCCTGTGTCCCGCTCCCGCGGTTTCCTCTGCTATACTTCCGCGGCTTCGTGTCACGGGAGGTAACGCCCTCATGAGCTCAAGGCAATTCCCCAGTGAAGACATCCGAAACGTCGCTCTGATCGGCCACTCGTCGACGGGCAAGACGACCCTGATCTCGGCCCTGCTCTTCGACACCAAGCAGCTCAACCGGTTGGGCAAGGTCGACAAGGGTACCGCCGTCACGGACTTCGACGAGGAGTCCATCGACCGCCAGATCACCATCGGCACGGCGGTGGCCCACGCCGAGCACAACGGTTGCAAGCTCAACCTCGTGGATACTCCGGGGTACGCCATCTTCACCACGGAGGCCGTCCAGGGCCTCAAGGTGGTTGAGGCCGCCCTCGTGACGGTCTCGGCCGTGGCGGGTCCCGAGGTGCAGACCGAGAAGCTCTGGAAGGTCGCCGCGGGGATGGGCAAGCCGGCGATCTTCGTGGTCAACCTCATGGACCGCGAGCGCGCCTCCGCGACCCGCACCCTGCAGCAGATCGAGAAGAAATTCGGCCGCGAGGTGGTCCCGGTCCAGCTGCCCATCGGGGAGGAGCACGCCTTCTCCGGTGTCGTCGACCTGGTGCACATGAAGGCCTACCGCTACGCCGAGGACGAGAGCGGCACCCAGGAGGAGATCCCGGTCCCCGACGCGCTCAAGGACGACGCCGAGGCGGCCCGCAACGCCCTCATCGAGATGATCGCCGAGCAGGACGAGGCGCTCCTCGAGGAATTCTTCTCCGAGGGCACCCTCTCCGACGAGGACATCGTCAAGGGCCTCACCTCCGCGGTCGCCGCGCGCAGGATCTTCCCGCTGTTCTACTGTGCCGCCGGTCGCAACATCGCGGTGCAGCCAATCGCCGACTCCCTCGTCGAGCTCGTGCCCAGCCCCCTCACCGCCACCGTCCCCGCCCGCAACGTGAACGGGGAGCCGGTGGAGGTGAAGGCGGACCCGGCCGGGATCCCGCTGGCGTACGTGTTCAAGACGTTCTCCGACCCCTACGCCGGCCGTATCACGGTGATGCGCGTGTTCTCCGGCGAGATCCAGCCCGACAGCAGCTGCTACAACCGCCAGCGCGACACGTCGGAGCGCCTCGGGGCCCTCAACTGGATGCAGGGGAAGGACCTCTCCACCGTGGAGAAGCTCGTCACCGGCGACATCGGCGCGGTGGCGAAGCTCAAGGACACCCGCACGGGCGACACCCTCACCAGCAAGGACAGCGCCGTCGTCGTGACGCCGGTGCCGATCCCCGAGGGCGCCATCTCCTTCGCCATCACGCCGAAGAGCAAGGGGGACGAGGACAAGATCGCCGCCGGGCTCGCCAAGCTCCAGGACGAGGACCCCACCCTGCAGGTCGGCCGAGACCCCCAGACCAAGGAGCAGATCGTGGCCGGTGCCGGCCAGCTCCACGTGGAGATCGCCATCTCGCGCCTGCACAAGCGCTTCAAGGTCGACGTCAACCTCCAGCCCCCCAAGGTCCCGTACCGCGAGACCGTGACCAGGGCCGTGGAGATCACCTCGCGCCACAAGAAGCAGAGCGGCGGCCACGGACAGTTCGCCGAGGCCAAGATCCGCCTGGAGCCCCTCCCCCGCGGCGGCGGCTACGAGTTCGTGGACAAGATCTTCGGCGGGTCCATCTCGCAGGGGTACCGCCCTTCGGTGGACAAGGGCATCCAGAGCGCCTGCGGCGCCGGGCCCATCTCGCACCACCCGGTGGTGGACTTCCGCGTCGTCCTCCTCGACGGCAAGGAGCACGCCGTGGACTCCTCGGACATGGCGTTCCAGATCTGCGGCCGCAAGGCGTTCCGCGAGGCTGTCAAGGCCGCCGGGCCGACCATCCTCGAGCCGGTCATGCAGGTGGAGATCAACGCCCCCGACGAGTTCCTCGGTGACATCATGGGCGACCTGAACTCCCGGCGCGGCCGCGTCCAGGGCATGGACCCGGCGGACGGGCAGACCGTGGTCCGGGCCATGGTCCCCCTCGCGGAGATGCTCACCTACTCCCAGACCCTCCGGTCAATCACCGGGGGCCGGGGCGATTTCCACATGGAGTTCGCACGCTACGACGAGGTCCCCAAGCAGCTGCAGGAGAAGATCATCCAGGCCAGCGGCGCCGGCCAGGAAGAGGAGGAGGACGAGGAATAGTCCGCTCCTGCGGCGCACGCTGTCGGGGACGGGCCCGCCACGCGGCGGGCCCGCGTCTTCGGAGGGGAATCGCGCCGGGGCTTGACATCCTCGATCCGGCGTGAAATACTCCGATGTGGTTGGTTCTCTGGTATGAAATGCTCGACTCGATCAGTTCACCATGCCGCGAGAGAAAGCGGGCTCGCGGCTTTTTCTGTACCCGCCGGGGCGCTACCGGCGAAGGACGAGGCGGTCCTTTAGGGCCGCCAGCTGCAAGGAGAACGTAGCATGCCTCAAGGAACGGTCAAGTGGTTCAACGACGCGAAGGGCTTCGGCTTCATCGTGCAGGAGGGTGGCGACGACGTCTTCGTTCACTACTCCGCCATCACAGGTGATGGATTCCGCACCCTCAAGGAAGGTGCACGAGTCGAGTTCGACGTGGTCCGTGGGCCCAAGGGCCTCCAGGCCGCGAACGTGCGCATCCTCTAGCCAAAGCGCATCGACAACGGAGCACGAAAGAGGTTCAGGCGGCGCCACGGCGCCGCCTGTTCTCTCTCCGGCCCGGTTGCGGCCGTGCGTGGGGGTCAGCGCCCCGCGGCGGCCTTCACCGGAATCGGCAGCTTGATGGTCGTCCGCTGCTCGCCGTAGTACGGCCGGTAGCCCAGGTCGATGGCGTCGACCGGTCCCTTCTGCAGCAGCTCGTCGAGGCCCACGACGGCCTCCGCGCGAGCGGCGAACGCCATCTCGTGGCGCCGCGTCATGATGATCGCCTCCTTGGGGCAGGCGTCCACGCAGAACCCGCAGAACACACAACGCAGCAGGTCGATCTCGAACACTCTCGGGCGCTTCTCCCACTCGACCGTACTGGCCGGGTCCTCCTCCGCCTCGATGTGGATGCAGGTGGCGGGACAGGCCGTCTCGCACATGTAGCACGCCACGCACCGGGGAGAGCCGTCCTCCCGCGTGAGCAGGACGTGCCGGCCGCGCAGCCGCTCGGAGTACTCCCGCTTCACCTCCGGCCACTCCACAGTGACGGTGTAGCGGCGCTGGAAGAGGTTGCCGAGGAAGTGCCGCAGGGTCACCATCAACCCCTTGACGACCTCGACGAGGTAGAAACGCTGGCTGAAGCGCAGCGGCTTCGGGTCGCAGACGACGACATCGCGCTCATTCATCGGTCGAGCTCCCCCGCGATGATGTTCAGGCTCCCCAGGATGGCCACGGCGTCCGGGATCATCTGGCCGGTCAGCATGTGCGGGTACGCCTGGAAGATGGCGAAGCACGGCGGCCTCACCTTGAGCCGGTAGGGCTTGCCGCCGCCGTCGGAGACGGCGTAGAAGCCGAGCTCGCCGTTGGCGCCCTCGGTGTAGCCGTAGGTCTCACCGGCGGCACCTTCATGCCCTCCATGATCAGCTTGAAGTGCCAGATCAAGGACTCCATCTCGGTGTAGACCTTGTCCTTCGCCGGCAGAGCCACGTGGTGGTCGTCCGTGATCACCGGGCCGGGCTCGAGGCGCGAGAGCGCCTGCTCGACGATGCTCAGCGACTGCCGCATCTCCTCGACCCGCACCAGGTAACGGGCGTAGATGTCGCCGGCGTGCGAGACCGGCA
This sequence comes from uncultured Acidobacteriota bacterium, assembly GCA_963751245.1. Classification (GTDB taxonomy): domain Bacteria; phylum Acidobacteriota; class Thermoanaerobaculia; order Thermoanaerobaculales; family Thermoanaerobaculaceae; genus CAVVTR01. Next base: position 402,778 of record CAVVTR010000008.1, read on the forward strand.
TTTTGAAGTCTAGGTCTCGTAGCGGAGATAGGGATGGGCCTTGCGGACGTCGTAGCGGAACTCCGCAGGCGCGCAGGACGGGCCCGGTCCAGCCCCAGTCCACCGCGTCCTCCGCCGTCATGGTCGCCGACCCCCTCGGTGCGCCCGCGGAAGATGCGGTTCTCTGTGATGAGCCGTTCCATGTCGTCGAGGAGCCGTGGGATGCGGCCGAGCAGGTTGCGCACGGCCTCGGAGAAGTCGGCCGGCACGTCGTTGGCCAGACCCCCGACGCGGACGTAGGACACCGTCAGACGGGCACCGCTGCACGCCTCCAGGACCGAGTAGATCTCCTCCCGCGCCTCGTACATGTAGAGGAACGGCGTCATGCGCGCCGATGTCGTTGAGGTTCGCTCCGATGTCCACGAGTGGTCCATCACCCGCGAGAACTCCGACAGGATGGCCCTGATCAGCTGTGCGCGGGGCGGCGGCTGGATCCCGAGGAGCTTCTCCACCGCCAGCGCGTAGCCGACTCTGTTGATGATCGAGGAACAGTAGTTGAGCCGGTCCGTGTAGGGGATCACCTGGTTCCAGGTATGCTGTCTCGGACATCTTCTCGAAGCAGCGGTGCAGGTAGCCGATCTCAGCCTCGGCCTGCGGTGATCGATCTCGCCATCCAGACGCACCACCGGCGAAGGTGCCGTGCGTCGCCGGGTGCGAGGGCCGCATGTTGAGATCTGGGTCTCGAACAGGTCCTCGTCCTCCATGGCTTCCCGCGCCCACGCCGGCTCGTCCTGCTTGTCCTCGCGCAGCAGCCACCGCTGCCCCGGCGTCGTAGTCCTTGCGCAGCGCGTGGCCCCTGGAAGACGTCGTGGCAGAGGATCCGCTGCAGGTTCGGGTGGCCCTCGAAGCGCAAGCCGAACATGTCGTAGGCCTCGCGCTCGAACCAGTCGGCCGCCTTCCAGACCGGGATCAGCGACGGGCAGCATCGGGTCGGCCTCGGTCAGCGGTACCTTGAGGCGCAGCGGTGCCCGTTGCGCGGCAGCGAGTAGAGATGGTAGACCGCCTCGAAACGCTCCTCGCGGCCGGGTAGTCGACGCCGCAGACGTCGAGCATGGAGCTTGAAGTCGGCGAGGGGTCGTCGTCAGGTGCGCTGGCGAGGTCGGGAAGCACGGCCCGGCTCGCCACCCTGGAGGTCTGCATGTCTCCGCCCGGCAGCTCCTCGACACCCTGGCCCGCCGGGAAACGGGCGCGGATCGCCGCGCGCCTGGTGTCACGACGTTGCCATGTAGCGCCCCCCCGCTTCGCCGCATGGCGCCGCGGCCGCCGGCTCCGCCGGATGCGCTGGTAGTTGGTCCGGCTCGTCCCGGATCACTTCTCCTGGAGCCGAAGCACCCCCTACATCAGCGCCTTCGGGGGTCGGCGGACAGCCGGGCACGTAGACGTCCACCGGGATGAACTCGTCGATCCCCTGCATCACGTGGTAGGCCCGGTAGAAGCCTCCGGAGCAGGCGCAGGCTCCCATGGAGACCACCTACTTGGGCTCGGCCATCTGCTCGTAGATCGCTTCAGACCGGTGCCATCTTGTCGGTCACGTCCCGGCCACGATGAGCAGGTCGCACTGCCTCGGCGAGAACCGCACCACCTCCGCGCCGAAGCGGGACATGTCGTAGTGGGACAGATCACGACATGAACTCGATGGCACAGCACGCCGTACCGAAGGGGAACGGCCACAGGGAGTTCTTGCGCACCATGTCCAGCGCCCGGTCGAGCCGCGTGGTGAGGAAGCTGGAGCTGCCGTCCGGCCGCCGGGATGCGGCGGCCGCGCCTCCACCCTCTTCGCCCTGCAGCACCGGCAGCGATTTGCGAGCATCACCCGTCTCGTGCATACAACCTCCGTGTGTCGCGTCGGGAACGGTCGGCGCAGGCCTGAGTCCCCCCCCGGAACGAGGCACGGTCATTATACGTACATTCACAATGAACGCGCGCCCAGGCGGCCCTGCGGGCAGAAGTGCGCCAGGACGCGACGAACGTACCCGCGGGTCTCGCGATACGGCGGAATCCCGCCGGCGGCCTCCACGGCCCCCGCCCCGGCGTTGTAGGCCGCCAGCGCCAGGTCGAGGGACCCGAAGCGGTCGAGGAGGGCCCTCAGGTGCCGGCACCCGGCCTCGATGTTTGCCCTCGGGTCGTGGGGGTCCGAGATCCCCTCCTGGATCCACACGGCTGGCATGAGCTGCATCAGTCCCCGGGCGCCGACCCGGGACACGGCCCACCGGTCGAAGCGCGACTCGGCGTCGATCACCGCCGCCACCAGCCACGGATGGAGGTTGGTGCGCCGCGCGGCAGCCACGATCTCCGCCGCGTAGGGGAGGCCCCGGGGCAGCGGCTGGTCGGCGAACGCCGGCGAGCACGCCGGCTCCTCGATGGGCTCCGGCTCGGGATCCGGCTCGGTCTCCACGATCCGGTCGACCCGGTCCAGCGGCACCTCCACGGCCCCACCTCCGGGGAGATCGAGGCGGATGGTGCGCCGGTCGAGGACGCGGGCCCCGGCCACCGAGAGCAGCCGGCCGTCCACGAACACGACCAGGTACCCCGGCGGGCGCGCCGCCGCCTTCGCCCCCGCCCCCTCGGCCGCCCCGGCCACCGCCACGTTCGTCAGCAGGAGGACCAGGCCGAGCACCGTGCCCCGCGCGCGAACCGCCCCGGCTGCCCCGAGCGCCCGCATCACGCCCTCGGGTGCTTGGCGTCGTAGAGCATGCGCAGCCGCTCCCGCGTCACGTGGGTGTAGATCTCCGTGGTGGAGATGCTGGCGTGCCCCAGCATGGCCTGGACCGCCCGCAGGTCGGCGCCGTGCTCCAGGAGGTGCGTGGCGAAGGAGTGCCGCACCACGTGGGGTGACAGCTGCACCGTGATCCCGGCGCGGCGGCCGTACCTCCGGATCATGTGCCACACGCTCTGCCGCGTCAGGGCCGCCGCCCGCACCGAGAGGAACAGCTCCGCGGCGCGGTGGCGGTCGAGACCGGGCCTCACCTCCATGAGGTAGCGCCCGATCCAGGCCCGGGCCGACGAGCCCAGAGGCACGATGCGCTCCTTGCTCCCCTTTCCCCACACACGCACGAAACCAGGGTCCAGCCGCACACCGGACACGGTGACGGACACCAGCTCCGAGACGCGCAGCCCGGTCGCGTAGAGCGTCTCCAGCATGGCGCGGTCGCGCACGCCGAGAGCCGTGGAGGTGTCCGGCGCGGCGAGGAGCGCCTCCACCTCGCCGGCGGACAGGAAGTGCGGCAGGCCCCGCATGAGCCGGGGGCTCTCCAGCTCCAGCGTCGGATCCCGGGCGATCTCGCCGGACTCGAGCAGGTACCGGAAGAGACCGCGCAGCGCCGCCAGGGAACGCGCCGCCGATCGCGCCGCCAGCCCGTGGCCCCGCAGCTCCGTCAGGTAGCGCCGCAGGTCGGACCGCTCACAGGAAACCACCGACACCCCGGCCGCCGCGAGCCACCGGCCGAACCGCTCCAGGTCCCGCCGGTAGGCCTCCACCGAGTTGGCCGCAAGGCCGCGCTCCACCACGAGCACCGACAGGTACTCCGGCAGCAGCCGGCGGAACAGCACGGTGTCGGGAAGGGGCCCTGCCACCCGGTGATTGTACACACCGGGAGCCCCGGCATCAGTCGGCGGCCTTCTCCCAGGCGAAGGGGATCTCGTCCGGGAACCCCCACCGCACGAGGGCCTGCCCGTTGGTGGCGTAGAGCCCGCCCGCCACCTCGCTCCGGTACCCGGTCCAGGCGCTGAACGGCACGCGGTTGACGCAGTTCTCGGCCACCACCGTCTTGGTCTTCTTGCGGGGGTTGTCCAGGAGCTCGCGGCGCGCGTCCGCGAAGCGGCTCTCCGCCGCCAGCTGGGTCTGGTCCGCCTCGAGCTCGGTGAAGAGCACCTGCCGGAAGATCTTGCCCGGGCGGTGGGTCGCGTACCACGCGTACTCCCGGGGCGTGAGGTTCGACAGCACGACGAACTCCACCGGGGCCAGGATCATGTACACCCGCGGGGTCCGCGCCGCCGGCGGCTCCGCGCCCACCGCGGCCGCCACGTCCTCCGGCGTCATACCCTCGTGGCAGGCGACCTCGGAATACGTCGCCAGCTTCTCCGGGCCGACGAGCCCCATCACCTGGCCACCGGTCTTCCCCAGCGACACCGTCCGGTACGCCTCGAGAGGCGTGCAGCTGAACGCGTTGTTGGACAACGCGGTCTTGGTGCGCCGGCCCTCGGCGATGGCGCGCAGCGCCATCAGCGTGTCTGCCCGGGCGTCCCGCCAGCCGCCTTCGTCCAGGAACGTGAACGCGGGGCCCATGCCGTCGATCGCGAGGTCGACGAGGACGGTCCTGCCGTAGAAGAACCTCCCCGAACCGGGGCTGACGTGCCTGGCGAAACCCTCCACACCCAGGTCCGTCGCCGTCAGCACGCCCTGGGGTACGGTCAGAATCAGGTTGAGCTCGTTCATGGTGTCTTCCTTTCAGCCGCCCCGCCACCACCGTGGCCGGCTGCCGGTCCCGCCGGCGCCGCGCCGCCCGTCTCCGGCGGGTCCTCACTCCCCGGGGGCGTCGGGGTGTCCGGCGCCTTCCGGAGCGAACCGGTAGCGCCTGACGTCCAGCGTCCCGTCGCTGCGAAACTCAACCCCTTCTGCCTCCAGAAACTTCCTCTGCAACCCCGGCGGCAGGTCGGGCAGCCGCGCCGTGGAGCACGCCCCCTGCGCGTTGACCACCCGGTGCCAAGGCACGCCGTCGGGACAGACGTGGAGCGCCCAGCCCACCGCCACGGGTGACAGCCGGTGCCCGAGGAGGCCCGAGATCTGCCCGTAGGTCATGATCCGGCCCGGGGGAATGCCCCGCACGATGTCGTAGACCAGGGTCCACGCGCTCCCGCTGCCGGGGCCCACGTGGCCGTGGACCCGCCCGGAGAAGGGGCCCTTGTGCCGCCGCTCCCCGTCCGTCATGCCACCCCCGTCCGCCCGCCTCCCTCACACCTCCCCGTGGCGGAAGCAGCTCACGAGGTGGTCGTTGACGAGGCCGCAGGCCTGCATGTGGGCGTAGACCACCGTCGGCCCGACGAAGCTGAACCCCCGGCGCCGCAGCTCGCGGCTCAGTGCCTCCGACTCGGCGGTGGAGGCGGGCAGCTCGCCCAGGGAGCGCCAGTGGTTGCGGCGCGGCCGACCGTCCACGAAGCGCCACACCAGGGCGTCGAAGGTGCCGAGCTCGTCCTGCACGGCCAGGAAGGCGCGGGCGTTCTGCACCGCCGAGGCGATCTTGCGCCGGTTGCGCACGATGCCGGCATCGAGCACGAGGCTCTCCACGTCGGCCTCGGAGAACGCCGCCACCCGGGCCGGGTCGAAGCCGGCGAAGGCGCGGCGGTACCCCTCGCGCTTGTGCAGGATCGTCCTCCACGACAGGCCCGCCTGGGCCGCCTCCAGCACGAGGAACTCGAAGTGCCGGAGGTCGTCGTGCACGGGCACGCCCCACTCCTCGTCGTGGTAGGCGATCATCGCGGGATCGTCGGCGGACCACGGGCATCGCTGGACCATGCCGCGAGGATACACCGCCGTGCCGCCCCGCCTGCCCCCGGGTTCTGCCATAATCACGGCGCCGGGATGCCGCCGACGCGCCGCCCGCCCCGGCCGGCGCCGCCACCCCGGAACCGTCCGGGGCGCCACCCGGGGCCGGCGTCCACGACAGGCATCCCGAGGAGGCGCACGTGAAGACCTTCGACTTCAAGATCGATCCCCTGACCGGAGAGCAGTACTACGAGGTGTACCTGCGCAGCCAGCAGCTCCTCAACGACTCGCTGCTCAACAAGGGCTCCCACTTCACCATCGAGGAGCGCGCCAGCCTGGGCCTCGTGGGCCTGCTGCCCCACGGCGTCTCGACTCCCTCGGAGCAGCTGCGCCGGGCGCTGGAGAGCTACCGGCGCAAGCCCGACGACATGGAGCGCTACGTCTTCCTGCTGGGGCTGTTGAACCGCAACGAGACGCTGTTCTACCGCCTCCTCCTGGACAACCTCGCCGACATGCTCCCCATCGTCTACACCCCCACGGTGGGGCAGGCCTGCCAGCAGCTGTCGCGCATCATGCGGCGCGCCCGGGGCGTCTACATCAACCCTGACAACATCGGGGCCATCGACGAGATCTTCCGCAACGTCCCGCTGCCCAGCGTGCAGCTCATCGTGGTCACGGACGGCGAGAGAATCCTCGGACTGGGCGACCTGGGCGCCGACGGCATGGGCATCCCGGTGGGCAAGGTCAGCCTGTACGTGGCGGCGGGAGGCCTCTCCCCGGCCTGCTGCCTGCCCATCTGCCTCGACGTGGGGACCAACAACGAAGATCTCCTCGTCGATCCCCTCTACCTGGGCTACCGCTATCCCCGGCTGGAGGGCGCCGCCTACGACAAGCTCGTCGAGCGCTTCGTCCTCGGTGTGAAGCGGAGCTTCCCCGGGGCCCTCATCCAGTGGGAGGACTTCGCCAAGCACAAGGCGTTCATGCTGCTCCGGCGCTATCGCGACCGCATCCTCTCCTTCAACGACGACATCCAGGGCACCGGAGCGACGGCTTGCGCCTCGCTGCTCACCGCCATGCGGATCAAGGGGAGCTCCTTCGGCCGCGAGCGCTTCGTCATCGTCGGGTTCGGGCAGGCCGGCTACGGCACCGCAAGGAGCATCCGCGCCATCCTCGAGGAAGAGGGGCTGTCCCGCGAAGAGATCCGCGACCGCATCTTCGCGGTGGACGCCCAGGGGCTGCTCCTCGAGGACGACGAGGGGCTGGAGCCGACCCAGCGGGAGTTCGCGCAGCCCCGGGCCGCGGTGGCGGGTTGGACGCTGGACTCCCCCTCCCGCGTCACCCTCCAGGACGTGATCCGCAACGCCCGTCCGTCGGTGATCGCCGGCTTCACGGCGCGGACCGGCCTGTTCGACCGGGCGCTGCTGGAGCAGATGGGCCGCAACGACCAGCGCCCGGTCGTGCTCGCCCTCTCCAACCCCACCACGAAGTCGGAGTGCACGCCGGACGAGGCGCTGCACGCCACCGGAGGACGGGCGCTGGTGGCGACGGGCAGCCCCTTCGCCCCGGTCGAGGTGGCCGGCCGCACCGTGGCGGTCTCCCAGTGCAACAACCTCTACATGTTCCCCGGTGTCGGACTGGGGGCGCTGGTGGCCCGCGCCCCCCGCATCACCGACAGCATGTTCGTCTCCGCCGCCAAGGCGCTGAGCGCCATGGTGTCCGGCGATGAGGAGGAGCGCGGCCTGCTGCTGCCCTCCATGGGGGGCATCCGGGAGGTGTCGGCGCGCGTGGCCCGGTCGGTGGCCATCGAGGCGAGGGACTCGGGCCTGGGCAGGCTCCTCGACGACGAAGGTCTCGAGGAGGTGATCCGCAAGGCGCAGTGGCAGCCGGAGTTCGTACCGTACCGGCCCGGCCGCCTGCACCCCTGAGCGCCGTCAGGCGGCGCGCAGGAGCGCCAGCGCGAACCGGCCCTCGGGGTCGGTGAACCAGCGCCAAAGCTCGAGCCCTGCCGCGGGAAGGTGGGCGCGGAAAGACTCCCGAGTGTACTTGCAGGAGATCTCCGTCCTGATCTCCTGCCCTGCGGCGAGGTCGAGGGTGAGCCCGGAGCGGGGAACGGCCACGGTCATGGGGCGGAGAGCCCGCACCCGCATCTCGATCCAGGCGTTGACAGGGTCGAAGAACGCAACGTGCTCGAAGCCTCCGAGGTCGAAGTCGGCTCCGAGCCTGTCGTTGAGGACGCGCAGGATGTTGAGGTTGAACTCGCCGGTGACCCCCGAGGCGTCGTTGTAGGCCGCCTCCAGCACGCCCACGTCCTTGACGAGGTCGACGCCGACCAGGAAAGCGCCTCCGACCCCGAGGATCCCGCGGACCGAGGACAGGAAGCCCGGAACCAGCGCCGGCTGCAGGTTGCCGAACGTTCCGGCGAGGAAGATGGCGAGCCTGCCGGCGGCAGGCTCCAGGCGCCCGAGATCCCTCGTGAAGTCCCCCACGATGCCGCGCACCTCGAGGCCGGCGAACTCCCCCGCGAGCCGCCGCGCCGACGACTCCAGGAACGTCCGGTTGATGTCCAGCAGGGTGCAGCGGTCGAGCAGGCCCCGTCGCGCCATTCCCGCGAGGAGCAGACGGATCTTGCGGCCCGCCCCCGAGCCCAGCTCGAGCAGCTCGCGCGGGCGGACCAGGTCCACGATCTCGCCGGTCGCCCGCTCCAGCAGGCACTCCTCGGTCCTCGTCTGGTAGTACTCGGGGAGCTGGGTGATGGCCTCGAACAGCTCGCTCCCGCGGTCGTCGTAGAAGTACTTCGAGGGTAGCCAGGGAGGGACGGCGCGCAGGCTCTCACCCACCTCGACGGCCATCAGGCGGTCGGCGTCCCCCCCCGCCTGCCCGTTCTCGATGATGACTCGGGATTGGTCCATCGCAGCCTCCCCGGCCCGGGCTCCGCCTTGCTCCGGCCTGCCCGCACCCTGGTCATCCCCTTCAATGCCGGTCCGGACCGGTTTCATTCTCACGGGCGGCCCGCCGGCCGGACGCGAAGTTTCGAGAAATGGCTCCGGCCACCCGCCTGTTGTGCCGGCAAAGGGCCGCACCAGCACGGATGCAACGGCCTCCGGCCCGTGCCCGCGTGGCCCGCAGGGAGGAATCATGGCAGCCATCAACAGGGCCGAGGGCGGCGCCGCAGCGGTGGCGGGGGGCCGCGAGGCACTGCTCCGCCGCTTCCGGGAGGTCCGCACCATGAGCATGAGCCTCGCGGCGCCCCTCGCGCCGGAGGACATGGTGGTGCAGTCGATGCCGGACGCCAGCCCCACCAAGTGGCACCTGGCCCACACCACCTGGTTCTTCGAGGCGCTCGTGCTGCGCCCGGGGACGCCGTGGTACGACCCTGGCTTCCCCTACCTCTTCAACTCCTACTACAACTCTCTGGGCGAGCAGTTCCCGCGGCCGCGGCGCGGGCTCATCACCCGCCCGACGGTGGCCGAGGTGGAGCGCTACCGCCGGCACGTGGACGACGCGATCGCGGGCCTCGTCGCCGCCATGACGGAGCAGGAGCTGGCCCGCCTGGGGCCGGTGATCGAGATCGGCACCCACCACGAGCAGCAGCACCAGGAGCTCATCCTCACCGACATCAAGCACGCCCTCGCGCAGAACCCCCTGCGCCCCGCGTACCGGGCGCGGGAGTCGGAGGGCCACCCGGAGCCGCCCCCCACCGGGTGGACCGCCTACGGCGAGGGCATCCACACCGTCGGCCACGCCGGCACCGGCTTCGCCTACGACAACGAGGGGCCGCGCCACCGCGTCCTCCTCCCCGGCTTCGAGATCGCCGAGCGCCCGGTGGCCAACGCCGAGGTCCTCGCCTTCATCGAGGACGGCGGCTACCGGCGCCCGGAGCTGTGGCTGTCCGAAGGGTGGTCGGCCGTGCAGCGCGAAGGCTGGGCGGCGCCCCTCTATTTCGAGCGCAGGGACGGGCGCTGGTGGCACTTCACCCTGGCGGGTCCGGCGCCCGTGGATCCGGCGGAGCCCGCCTGCCACCTGAGCTACTACGAGGCGGACGCCCTCGCGCGCTGGGCCGGCGCCCGGCTGCCCACGGAGTTCGAATGGGAGGTCGCCGCGGCCACCGCCGCGACGGACGGGACGTTCCTGGAGAGCGGGCGGCACCATCCCGCCCCCCTCCCCGCTGCCGGCGGCCCCCGCGGGTTCTTCGGAGACGTGTGGCAGTGGACGTCCTCGTCCTATGCCCCCTACCCCGGGTACCGTGCCGGCGACGGCGCGCTCGGGGAGTACAACGGCAAGTTCATGTGCAACCAGTACGTGCTGCGGGGCGGCTCCTGCGCCACGCCCCGATCGCACATCCGCCTCACCTACCGCAACTTCTGGGCGCCCCACACACGCTTCCAGTTCTCGGGCTGCCGCCTGGCGCGCGACGCCGGCCGGTGACCCGGGACCGCCGCGGCCATCGCGCCCGGAGCGGAATGGCGGCCCTCGGACCCGGCGTTGGAAATCCTGCGATGGAAGTGCGACGGCAATCCCCGTTCCTGAGAGAACGGACCCCGGAGAAGGCGCCGGGGAGGAAGGCGATCCTGCATGGAACTCACCCCCGATCAGCTCCGCCGGACCTGTGACCCCTCCAGCCTCGGCTTCTCGAGCACCGAGGACCTCCCTCCGCTGGACGCCACCATCGGCCAGGAACGGGCGGTCCGGGCGGTCTCCTTCGGCGTGGACATCACGAGCCCGGGCTACCACCTCTACGGCCTGGGCCCCGCCGGCACCGGCAAGACCACGACCATCACGGCGCTCCTCGAGTCCAGGGCGGCGCAGCGGCCGGTCCCCGACGACTGGTGCTACGTCAACAACTTCGGCGATCCGGACAAGCCCAGGGCGCTCGGGCTCCCAGGCGGGCGAGGCGCGCGATTCCGGACCGACATGGAGCAGCTCGTCCAGGAGCTCAAGGCGGAGGTGCCCCGCGCCTTCGAAGCGGACGAGTACCAGAAGGAGGGGGAGCACCTCCAGGAGGAGCTGCAGAAGCAGCAGAAGAGCGTCATGGACGAGCTCAAGCAGGAAGCCGAGTCCAAGGGTTTCGCCCTCGTCCAGACCCCGCAGGGCATCCTCCTGGCCCCGGTGGTCAACGGCGAGGTGGTGACCCCGGACGAGTTCGGCAAGCTCGACGAGGAGACCACGAAGTCCATCGAGGCCCGCCAGGAGGAGCTGCAGGAGAAGGTCCGCGAGACCATGCGCCGCATGCAGCAGCTCCAGAAGGAGGCCAAGGGCCGCCTGCGGGACCTCGACCGCCACGTGATCCGGTTCGCCGTCGAGCATCTCCTCGAGGAGCTTCGCACGACCTACGCCGACCTCCCCGGCGTGGTGGGGTTCCTGGACGAGGTGAAGGACGACCTGCTGGACAAGGTCCAGGAGTTCAAGGAGCTCCGGCAGGGCGACCAGGGCCAGCAGGGCGGCTTCCCCCTGAACCTGATCCAGGGACAGCAGAAGCCGACCTTCGAGGAGTACCGGGTGAACCTCATCGTGGACAACTCCGGCACCACGGGGGCCCCGGTGGTGCTCGAGCGCAACCCCACCGCCCAGAACCTCCTCGGACGGGTCGAGCACGAGGCCCGCTTCGGCGCCCTCGTGACCAACTTCTCCATGATCCGGGGCGGGGCGCTCCACCGTGCCAACGGCGGTTACCTCATCCTCGAGGCACGGGACGTGCTCACCCGCCCCTTCGCCTGGAACGCCCTCAAGCGCGCCCTCAAGAACGCCGAGGTGAAGATCGAGTCCATCGCCGCGGAGTACATGGCCATCTCCACCCGCACCCTCGAGCCCGAGCCCATCCCCCTCGACGTCAAGGTGGTGCTCATCGGGGAGCCGATGCTCTACTACCTCCTCCACAACCTCGACGAGGACTTCCGTGAGCTCTTCAAGGTGAAGGCCGACTTCGCCACCCACACGGACCGGGACGAGGCGAGCCCCGGCCTGTACGCCCGCTTCCTCGCCGACCTGTGCCGCCACGAGAGCCTCCGGCACTTCTCCGCGGACGGGGTCGCCGCCGTCGTGGAGCACGCCGCGAGGATGGCCGCGGACCAGGACAAGCTGGCCACCAGGTTCGGGGAGATCGTCGACCTGGCCCGGGAGGCCAGCTACTGGGCGGGGACCAACGGCAGCAGGCTGACCACCGCCGTCGACGTCCTCCGGGCCGTCGACGAGAAGGTCTACCGCTCCAACCGGGTCGAGGAGAGGCTGCGCGAGATGGTCCGCGAAGGCACCATCCTCATCGACACGGAGGGCGAGGTGACGGGCCAGGTGAACGGCCTCGCGGTGCTCATGCTCGGGGACTACGCCTTCGGCAAGCCCTCCCGGATCACCGCCCGGACCTTCGTGGGCGGCGCGGGGGTCGTCAACATCGACCGCGAGACCAAGCTCGGGGGCAAGATCCACAACAAGGGCGCGCTGATCCTGGCGGGCTACCTGGGCGGGCGCTTCGCCCAGGAGATCCCCATGGCCCTCTCGGCCAGCATCACGTTCGAGCAGCTCTACGAGGGGGTCGAGGGGGACTCGGCGTCCTCGGCGGAGCTGTACGCCCTGCTGTCGAGCCTCGCCGCCGCCCCCCTCCGCCAGGACCTCGCGGTGACCGGTTCGGTGAACCAGCACGGGCAGATCCAGGCCATCGGCGGGGTCAACGAGAAGATCGAGGGGTTCTTCGACGTCTGCCGCATGCGCGGGCTGACAGGCCGTCAGGGCGTGCTCATCCCCGCGTCCAACGTGCGCAACCTGATGCTGGCCGGCGACGTTGTCCGGGCTGTCCGCGAGGGGGCGTTCCATATCCACGCCGTGAGCACCGTCGACGAGGGCATCGAGCTGCTCACTGGGCGGCCCGCTGGGGAGCGGCGTGACGACGGCACCTACCCCGAGGGCACGGTGAACCGAGCCGTCCACGACCGACTGCACGACCTCGCCACCCGCGGACGCTCCTTCGCGCGGAGCGAGCGGGAGAGCGGCCACGACGGGGAGGACGGCGCCGGCAACGGGGCGCGGGAGGGGCGGTGAGCCGCTCTCACGGAGGGAATCAAACTTGCGACACGGGCTGTTGATTCACCACGAACGTCGTGAAACGCTGCACGAACACCGAAGGGAACGTCGGCGAGCCTGATGACCGGCCATGACCCAATCCTCTGGCCCCTGCTCCTCTACTTCGGGCTGGTTGTCGTGATCGCCGGAGGCATGCTCGGAGTGTCCGCCCTGCTCGGCCAGCGCCACCACGAGCGGGCCACGGGCGAGACCTACGAGTCGGGGATCGTGTCCACCGGCTCCGCCCGCATCCGCTTCTCCTCGCGCTTCTACCTGGTCGCCATGTTCTTCGTGATCTTCGATCTCGAGGCGGCGTTCATCTTCGCCTGGGCGACGGCGGCCCGCGACGTGGGGTGGAGCGGGTACTGGGAGGTGGTCACGTTCATCGGCGTGCTCTTCCTGGCGCTGGTCTACGCGTGGCGGGTGGGGGGCCTCGACTTCGGACCCGTCGCCCGAGGGCACGAGAGGTCGAAAGGGGTGGTCTGAGGCATGCGCTACTCGCTGACGAGACCCGGACAGCAACCGGCCGGGGCGGCGGGCGGAGCCGCCGAGGACTTCGACGGCGTGCTGGGCAAGATCCTGGCCCTGGCCCGGCTCCAGGACCTGGTCGCCTGGGGCCGGAAGAACTCGATGTGGCCCTTCAACTTCGGCCTCTCCTGCTGCTTCGTCGAGATGGCGACGAGCCTCACCAGCCGGTACGACATCGCCCGCTTCGGCGCCGAGGTCATCCGGGGCACGCCGCGCGAGGCCGACGTCATGGTCATCGCCGGCACGGCGTTCATCAAGATGGCGCCGGTGATCCAGCGGCTCTACGAGCAGATGATGGAGCCGCGCTGGGTCATCTCGATGGGCTCCTGCGCCAACTCGGGCGGCATGTACGACATCTACAGCGTGGTGCAGGGCGTCGACAAGTTCCTGCCGGTGGACGTCTACGTGCCCGGCTGCCCGCCGCGCCCCGAGGCGTTCATGGAGGGGCTGCTCCTGCTCCGCGAGGCGGTGGGCAACGAGAAGCGCCCGCTGAGCTGGGTGGTCGGCCCGCAGGGCGTGGTCCGGGGCGCGCGGCCCTCGCAGCGCGACCTGAAGCCGGGCGAGCGGCGGGCCATGACCGATCTCCGCCCTCCGGAGGTCGGTGCGATGAGCGCTCCGAGCCGACACGCACCATCGCTCGAGGAGCTGCGCGGCGCTTCCTGCGCGAGGACGCTCTGGCGACGCCAGCCCACCCGGGACGGCATCCCCACGGTCTGGCTCGACCGCGCCCGGGTCACCTGCCGTGCTGCGCTACCTCAAGGACGAGGTGCCGCAGCCCTACCGCATGCTCTACGACCTGACCGCCATCGACGAGCGGATCGCGGCGCAGCGCGACGACCAGCCCCGGAGCGACTTCACCGTGGTCTACCACCTGCTCTCCTTCGACCGCAACCGAGGACGTCCGCCTCAAGGTACGCCCTCGCCGAAGGCGACCCGCGTCTGCCGCACGGTGACGATGCTGTGGCCGACGGCCAACTGGTACGAGCGCGAGGTCTGGGACATGTTCGGCATCGTCTTCGAGGGCCACCCGCACCTGCACGCGGATCCTCATGCCGCCGACCTGGGAGGGCCACCCGCTGCGCAAGGACCACCCCGCCCGCGCCACCGAGATGGGCCCCTTCCAGCTGCCCGACGACAAGCAGGACCGCGGAGCAGGAGGCGCTGCGGTTCCGGCCCGAGGACTGGGGGATGGCGCGCAGCGGCGAGGACACCGACTTCATGTTCCTCAACCTGGGGCCGCAGCACCCGGGCACCCACGGCGTGCTGCGCGTCGTCCTGCAGCTCGACGGCGAGGAGATCGTCGACGCCGTGCCCGACATCGGCTTCCACCACCGCGGCGCGGAGAAGATGGGCGAGCGCCAGACCTGGCACACCTACATCCCCTACACCGACCGCATCGACTACCTCGGCGGCGTGATGAACAACCTGGCCTACGTGCTGGCCGTCGAGAAGCTGGCCGGCATCGAGGTGCCCGACCGGGCCAAGGTGATCCGCGTGATGCTGTGCGAGCTGTTCCGCATCGCCAGCCACCTGGTCTGGTACGGCACCTTCGCCCAGGACGTCGGGGCCGATGTCGCCGGTGTTCTACATGTTCAACGACCGCGAGCGGGTCTTCGACATCATCGCGGCGATCTGCGGCGGCCGCATGCACCCCAACTGGTTCCGCATCGGCGGCGTGGCCCAGGACCTGCCCGAGGGCTGGGACAGGCATGGTGCGGCGAGTTCGTCGACGTATCTGCCGCACGCGCCTGGACGAGTACGACCGCATGGTCATGCGCAACCGGCATCTTCAGGGCGCGCACCGAGGGGGTCGGCGCCTACACCCTGGACGAGGCGATCGACTGGGGCGTCACCGGGCCGGGGCTGCGCGCCTGCGGGCTCGGAGTGGGACTTCCGCAAGAAGCGGCCCTACTCGGGCTACGACCAGCTTCGAGTTCGACATCCCCACGGCCACGCACGGCGACTGCTACGACCGGGCCGTGGTGCGCGTCGAGGAGATGCGGCAGAGCCTGCGGATCATCGAGCAGTGCCTCGAGCAACATGCCGGCGGGCGACTACAAGTCCGACCATCCGCTGGCCACGCCGCCGCTGCAAGGAGCGCACGATGCACGACATCGAGACGCTGATCACCCATTTCCTGGGCGTGAGCTGGGGGCCGGTGATCCCGCCGGGCGAGGCGTTCGTGGGCGTCGAGGCGACCAAGGGCAACAACGGCTACTACCTGATCAGCGACGGCAGCACGCATGCCCTACCGGGTGCGGATCCGCACGCCGTCGTTCCCGCACATGCAGATGCTGCCGCTGATGGCGCGCGGCCGACTCGGTGCCGGACCTGCTGGCCATCCTGGGGAGCATCGACTTCGTGCTGGCCGACGTCGACCGTTGAGGAGACACGGGAGCATGCTGAGCGAAGACGAGCGCGAGGAGATCGAGGAGGAGCTCGAGCACTACCCGCGACCGCCGGGCGGCCTCCATCGAGGCGCTGAAGGTCGTGCAGCGGCACCGCGGCTGGGTGTCCGACGAGGCGCTGCGCGAGGTGGCCGACCCTTCTCGGCATGACCCCCGACGAGCTGGACGGCGTGGCCACGTTCTACAACCTGATCTTCCGCCAGCCGGTCGGCCGGCACGTCATCCTGCTCTGCGACAGCGTGAGCTGCTGGATCATGGGCTACGACGCGCTGCGCGCGCGCTTGCGGGAGCGCCTCGGCATCGGACCTCGGCGAGACCACCGCCGACGGCCGCTTCACCTGCTGCCGATCGCCTGCCTGGGCGCCTGCGACCACGCGCCGGCGATGATGATCGACGAGCGACCTCCACGGCAACGTGGATCCCGACGCCCTGGACGACATCCTGGCGCGCTACCCCGGGGGTACGGAGGCGTGATGGAGACGCCGCTCACCGCAACATCCGCCCCGGGGCGCCCGCCTCTCGACCTCGACGGCTACGAGAAGGCGGGCGGCTACCGGCGCTGCGCAAGGTCCTCAAGGAGATGACGCCGCAGGAGGTCACGGAGGAGGTCAAGAGCTCCCGGTCTGCGCGGTCGCGGCGGCGCGGGCTTCCCCACCGGCATGAAGTGGAGCTTCGTGCCCATGGGCGAGGACGCGCCGCAGCCGAAGTACCTGGTGGTCAACGCCGACGAGATGGAGCCCGGCACGTTCAAGGACCGCCTGCTGCTCGAGGGCGACCCCCACCTCCTGGTCGAGGCGTCGATCATCGCCGCCTACGCCATCCAGGCCGACGTCGCCTACATCTTCCTGCGCTGGGCCTACAAGCTCGCCGAGCAGCGCCTGCGGCGGGCCATCGCCGAGGCGTACGGGCGCGGCTACCTGGGCGAGAACATCCTCGGCTCCGGCTTCGACCTCGAGGTCCACATCCACACCTCCGCCGGCCGCTACATGTGCGGCGAGGAGACGGGCCTGCTCAACGCCCTGGAGGGCAAGCGCGCCACGCCGCGCGCCAAGCCGCCGTTCCCGCCGTGGTCGGGCTGTGGGGCAAGCCCACCGTCGTCAACAACGTCGAGACCCTCTGCAACGTGCCCCACATCGTCAACAACGGCGCCCGACTGGTTCCTGGAGCTGAGCCGGGCCGACGACGGCGGCACCAAGCTCTACGGGGTCAGCGGCAAGGTGAAGCGCCCGGGGCTGTGGGAGCTGCCCCTGGGCACCACCTCCCGGGAGATCCTCGAGGAGCACGCCGGCGGCATGCGGGACGGGCTCACGCCTCAAGGGTCTCCTGCCCGGCGGCGCCTCCACCGACTTCCTCACCGCCGAGCACCTCGACGTACCCCTGGACTTCGAGTCGGTGCAGAAGGCCGGCAGCCGCATGGGCACGGGCACCATCATCGTCCTCGACGACCGCACCTGTCCGGTGGGCATGGTGCGCAACCTCGAGCGGTTCTTCGCGCAGGAGTCGTGCGGCTGGTGCACGCCGTGCCGCGAGGGACTGCCCTGGACGGCGAAGATCCTGGACGCCATCGAGCCGGGCAGGGCCGGCCCGGGGACCTGGAGGTGCTCGCCCGGCACTCGAAGCTGCTCGGACCCGGGCCTGACGTTCTGCGCGCTGGCCCCCGGAGCCATGGAGCCGCTGCAGAGCGCGCTGAAGTACTTCCGCGACGACTTCGAGCGGCACATCGACGAGCACGCCTGTCCGTGGAGAACGTGATGGCGACGATCTAGGTCGACGGCAGGCCCTACGAGGTCGACCGGCGGACAGAACCTGCTCAGGCCTGCCTGCAGCTCGGGCTCGAACCTCCCCTACTTCTGCTGGCACCCGGCCCTGGGATCGGTGGGCGCCTGCCGCCAGTGCGCGGTCAAGCAGTTCAAGGACGAGAACGACGACGACCGGGCCAGATCGTCATGGCCTGCATGACCCCGGCCAAGGACGGCACCCGCATCTCCATCGACGACCCCGAGGCGCGCGCGTTCCGGGCCCAGGTCATCGAGTGGCTGATGCTCAACCATCCCCACGACTGCCCCGTCTGCGACGAGGGCGGCGAGTGCCACCTGCAGGACATGACGGTGATGACCGGGCCACGCCTACCGCGAGACCCGCTTCCCCAAGCGGACCCACCGCAACCAGGACCTGGGACCGTTCATCAACCACGAGATGAACCGCTGCATCCAGTGCTACCGCTGCGTGCGCTTCTACCGCGAGTACGCGGGCGGCCGCGACTTCGACGTCTTCGGCGCCCACGACGACGTCTACTTCGGCCGCCACGACGACGGCACGCTCGAGAGCGAGTTCACCGGCAACCTGGTCGAGGTCTGCCCCACCGGCGTCTTCACCGACAAGACCCTCAAGCGGCACTACGCCCGCAAGTGGGACCTGCAGACGGCGCCGTCCGTGTGCACCCACTGCGGGCTGGGCTGCAACATCACCGCCGGGGAGCGCTACGGCACCCTGCGCCGCATCGTCAACCGCTACCACGGCGAGCTCAACGGCTACTTCCTGTGCGACCGCGGCCGCTTCGGCTACGACTTCGTCAACCAGCCCAGCCGCCTCCGCCGGCCGCTGATCCGTCGCGGCGGCGAGGCGCGGGCCGCCACCGCCGGCGAGGCCGTCGGCGAGGCCGCCGCGTTGCTCGGAGAGTGCACGCGGCTGATCGGCATCGGCTCCCCCCGGGCCTCGGTGGAGGCCAACCACGCGCTCCGCGCCCTGGTCGGCGCCGCCGGCTTCAGTACCGGCCAGTCGGCCCGCCACACCGCGCTGAGCCGAGCCTGCCTGGAGGTCCTCCGCAACATGCCGGCCCCGGCGGCCACCCTGCTGGAGGCGGAGCGCTCCGACGCCGTCCTGGTCCTCGGCGAGGACGTCACCAACACGGCGCCGCGCCTGGCCCTGTCGTTGCGCCAGGCGGCCCGCCAGCAGCCCCTCGCCGTCGCCGACCGCCTGCACATCAACCGCTGGCACGACCACGCCGTGCGCGACGCGCTCCAGGGCGCGACCGGGCCCGTCTTCGTGGTGACGCCCGCGGCCACCAGGCTGGACGACGTGGCGGCCCGCACGGTGCACGCCGCGCCCGAGGACATCGCCCGCCTCGGCCACGCCGTGGCCCACGCGGTGGTCGACGCGGCGCCCGCGGTCCCCGGGCTGGACCCCGGCACCCGCGCCGTCGCCGCCGAGATCGCCGCGGCACTGACGATGGCGGAGCGGCCCCTGGTGGTGGCCGGGCCCTCCTGCGGCAGCGAGGCGGTGATCCAGGCCGCCGCCAACGTGGCCTGGGCGCTGCGCCAGGCCGGCCGCCCCGCCCGCATCTTCCTCACCGCTCCCGAGCCCGACACCATGGGCGTGGCCATCCTCGGTGGGATGTCCCTGGAGGACGCCGCCTCAGCCGTGAGCGAGGGCGGGGCGGGGGTCATCGTCCTGGAGCGCGACCTCTCCCGGTGCGCCGCTCCAGCAACCGTGGAGGGGATCCTGGGCGGCGCGCGGGCCCTGGTGGCCCTCGACTCCCTCGAGACCCCGACCACCGCCAGGGCGGCCGTGGTCCTCCCGGCGGGGACCTTCGCCGAGGCCACGGGCACCTTCGTCAACGCCGAGGGGCGCGCCCAGCGGAGCTTCGCGGCGATCAGCCCCGGCGCCGAGGTCATGCCCTCGTGGCGCTGGCTCGGGGAGCTGGCCGCCGCCATGAGCGGGGGCGCCGCGCCGTGGCGCACCCTGGACGACGTGCTCGCGGCCGTCGAGGCCGCCGTTCCGGAGCTCGCCGGCGTCGCCGCCGCGGCGCCCGGGGAGGGCTTCCGCGTGGACGGCTCCCGCGTGCCGCGCGAGCCGCTCCGCTACAGCGGGCGCACGGCCATGCGCGCCGACGTCGCGGTGAGCGAGCCCAAGCCCCCGGCGGACCCGGACTCCCCCCTGTCCTTCTCCATGGAGGGGACCACGGTCCAGCCGCCCCCCGCCCTGACGCCCTTCGCCTGGGCACCGGGGTGGAACTCCATCCAGTCCACGAACGCGTTCCAGCAGGAGATCGGCGGCCCCCTGCGCGGCGGTGATCCCGGCGTCCGGCTCCTCGCCCCCGGCGACGCCGCGGGCGCGGTCTTCTTCCCCGCACCGGCGCGGCCGTTCTCACCCCCCGCGGAGGGTCTCCTCCTCGTGGCGTCCCACCACATCTTCGGCTCCGAGGAGCTGAGCGTGCTGGCGCCCGCCGTGGCCGCGCGCGTGCCGGAACCCTGCCTGGCGCTGAGCGCCGAGGACGCCCACCGCATCGGCGCCGTCGAGGGCGGTCGCGTGGTCGTCGAGACGGCGGGGCGGACGCTCACGCTGCCCGCCCGGATCGAGCCGTCGCTCCCCGCCGGCGTGGGCCTCGTTCCCGCCGGCCTGCCCGGCGTGCCCTGGCTGGACCTCCCCGCCGCCGGCACCGTCACGGTGGAGGGGTAGCCATGGCCGAGCCGCTGCGCTCCGTGATCATCGTGGTGGGCGTGCTGCTGGTGGTGCTCAACCTGGCCGCCGTGCTCATCTGGGTGGAGCGCCGGCTCCTGGCGCTGTGGCAGGACCGCTACGGGCCGAACCGGGTGGGGCCGTTCGGCCTCCTGCAGGTGCTCGCCGACATGGTCAAGATCTTCTTCAAGGAGGACTGGGTTCCGCCGTTCGCGGACAAGGTCGTCTTCGTCATCGCGCCCACCATCGTCCTGGTCACCGTGCTGATGTCGTTCGCGGTGATCCCGTTCACCCCCGGAACCTGGGTGTCCGACCTCAACATCGGCCTGCTGTTCTTCCTCGCCATGTCGTCCCTCGGCGTCTACAGCGTGGTCCTGGCCGGGTGGGCCTCGGACAACAAGTACGCCCTGCTCGGGGGCCTGCGGGCGTCGGCGCAGATGATCTCCTACGAGGTGTTCATGGGGCTGTCGCTGATGGGCGTGGTGCTCCTCGCCGGCTCGTTCAACCTCCGCGACATCGTGGAGTCCCAGCGCGGGCTGTGGAACGTGGTCCCGCAGTTCGTGGGATTCGTCGTCTTCACCATCGCGGGCATCGCCGAGAGCCACCGGCTCCCCTTCGACCTCCCCGAGGCCGAGGCGGAGCTGGTCGCCGGGTTCCACTCCGAGTACTCGGGCATGAAGTTCGGCATGTTCTTCGTCGGTGAGTACGTGGGCATCACGCTGATCTCGGCGATGATCGCCACGCTGTTCTTCGGAGGGTGGCTGGGGCCCTGGCTGCCGCCCATCGTGTGGTTCGCCATCAAGACCGGGGCGTTCATCGTCTTCTTCATCCTCCTGCGCGCGGGTCTGCCCCGGCCGCGCTACGACCAGCTCATGGGCACGGCGTGGAAGGTCCTCCTCCCCCTCGCCCTGCTCAACCTGGTGGTCACGGGCGCCGTCGTGCTGTCCAGGCACCCGGGACCATGACGATCGCCGTGGAGGCACCGTGAGGCCGTCATGCTGAGCAACCTGCGCACCCTCTGGGCCGTTTTCCTGCACGCGTTCCGCAAGCGGGAGACGGTGCAGTACCCGGAGGAGAAGCCGGCCCTGCCCCCGCGCTGGCGCGGCCGGATCATCCTGAGCCGCGACCCCGACGGGCAGGAGCGGTGCGTGGCGTGCTACCTGTGCGCCGTGGCCTGCCCGGTGGACTGCATCGCCCTGCAGGCCGCCGAGGACGAGCACGGCCGGCGCTACCCGGAGTTCTTCCGCATCAACTTCTCCCGCTGCATCTTCTGCGGCTTCTGCGAGGACGCCTGCCCCACCTACGCCATCCAGCTCGTGCCGGACTTCGAGATGGCCGAGTACGACCGGCAGAACCTGGTGTACGAGAAGGAGGACCTGACCATCTCCGGGCAGGGCAAGGTCCCCGGATACAACTTCTACCGCGTGGCCGGCCTCGCCATCGGAGGCAAGGACAAGGGGGAGGCGGAGAACGAGTCGCCCCCAGTCGACGTCCGCAGCCTCCTCCCCGGCCGGAAGGAGCAACCGTGACGAGCCGCCGGACCCCGGGGAGGGTGGAGCCATGCTGACGGTCTTCTACGTCGCCGCCGCGGTGGCCGTGGTCGCCACCGCCCTGGTCATCACGCGCCGCACTCCCGTGCACGCGCTGCTCTACCTCGTGATCTCGCTGCTCGCCGTGGCCATCGACTTCTTCGCCCTCGGCGCCCCCTTCGTCGCCGCCCTCGAGGTCATCGTCTACGCGGGCGCCATCATGGTGCTCTTCGTGTTCGTGGTCATGCTCCTCAACCTGGGCACCGCCACCGCGGAGGAGGAGCGGCGCTGGCTGAGCCCGGGGGTGTGGGCCGGCCCGTCGATCCTCGCCGCCATCCTCCTCGCCGAGATCGTCGCCGTGATCCTCGGCACCGGCGCCTCCGCGGGGGGAACGCAGGTGGCGCCCCGGCAGGTGGGCGCGACGCTCTTCGGACCCTACCTCATCGGCGTGGAGCTGGCCTCCATGCTGCTGCTCGCCGGCCTCGTGGGCGCGTACCACCTGGGCCGGCGCGACGGCGGTGCGGGAGGCTCGTCATGACCGCCCTGGTGCCGCTCCAGCACGGCCTGGTCCTCGCCGCGGTGCTGTTCGCCCTCGGGGTGGTGGGACTGCTGTCCCGGCGCAACGTCCTGTTCATGCTGATGTCCATCGAGATCATGCTCAACGCCGCCGGCCTCGCCTTCGTGGTGGCCGGGGCGCGCTGGACGCAGGCGGACGGCCAGGTGATGTTCATCTTCATCCTCGCCATGGCCGCGGCCGAGGTGGCCGTGGGGCTCGCCCTCATCCTGCGCATGCACCGGCAGCTGGGGACCCTCGACGCCGACGCGGCGCGACGGATGCGAGGCTGACATGCTGAGCGCCCTCTGGCTCGTCCCCGCCCTTCCCCTGGCCGGCTTCCTCACCCTGGTGGCGTTCGGCCGGAGGCTGCCGCGCCGCGCCGCGGCGGCGGTGGGCGCCGGCTCGGTAGGGGCGTCCGCCGTGGTGACGTTCGCCATCGCCGCCACGTTCATGGGCTCGCCGCCGCCCGGGAACGTCTTCGTCCAGCACCTGTGGACGTGGATGAACGTGTACGGCTTCACTCCCTCCGTCGCCCTGCACCTGGACGCGCTGTCGCTGACCATGATCATGGTGGTCACGGGCGTCGGCTTCCTGATCCACCTCTACTCCACCGAGTTCATGTGGGGCGACGCTGGCTACCCCCGCTTCTTCGCGTACATGAACCTCTTCGTCACCTCCATGCTGCTGCTCGTCCTCGCCGACAACCTCGTGCTCCTCCTCCTCGGCTGGGAGGGCGTGGGCCTGTGCAGCTACCTGCTCATCGGGTTCTGGTACTCCGACCCGGCCAACGGCCACGCCGCCCGCAAGGCGTTCGTCGTCACCCGGGTCGGCGACACGGCACTGTCCATCGGCCTCTTCCTCCTCTTCACGCACCTCGGCACCCTCAACATCCAGACCCTCATGGAGCGGGCCCAGCAGCAGTGGGCGGTGGGCTCCGGCCTGGCCGTCGCCGCCGCCGCACTGCTGCTCGGCGGCGCGCTGGGCAAGTCGGCCCAGCTGCCGCTGCAGACCTGGCTGCCCGACGCCATGGCGGGCCCCACGCCGGTGAGCGCGCTGATCCACGCCGCCACCATGGTCACCGCCGGCGTCTACCTCATCGCCCGCACCCACGTGCTGTTCAGCCTCGCCCCCCAGGTCCAGCTCGCCGTGGCTGTGATCGGGGCCGTGACGCTGCTCCTCGCCGGGTTCGCCGCCCTCGGGCAGCGCGACATCAAGCGCGTCCTCGCCTACTCGACCATCAGCCAGATCGGCTACATGTTCCTGGCCCTCGGAGTCGGCGCCTGGGCGGCCGCCATCTTCCACTTCATGACCCACGCCTTCTTCAAGGCGCTGCTCTTCCTCGGCGCCGGCGCCATCATCTACTCGCTCCACCACGAGCACGACATCTACAAGATGGGCGGGCTGCGCCGGCAGCTCCCGGTGACGTTCTGGACGTTCCTGGCGGCATCGGCGGCGCTGGCCGGGTTCCCCATCGTCACCGCGGGCTTCTACAGCAAGGACCTCATTCTCTGGCACGCCTTCTCCTCCCCCATCGGGAGCGTTTGGCTGTGGGCGGGCGGGCTGCTGGGCGCCTTCCTCACCGCCATCTACATCTTCCGGGTGGTGTTCGTCGCCTTCTACGGCGAGCCGCAGCGCGAGCTGGAGCGGCGCCCCGGGGCTCTCATCAAGGCCCCTCTGGTGATCCTGGGCATCCTCGCCGTGGTCGGGGGGCTCGTGGAGACCCCTCGCGCCCTCGGCGGCATCCACCTCTTCACGAACTTCCTCGACACCGCCCTGCCGGCGGCCCCCGAGGTTCCCGCCGACGCCGCTCTCGAGCCGGTCCTCGAGGTCGTCGCCGGGCTCACGTCGCTGCTCGGGATCCTGCTCACCTGGTTCCTGTTCATGAGGCGCCGCGCCGCGGTCCGGCGCGCGGCCACGCAGGGCCTCGGCGACACCCTCCGCCGGCTGTGGGGAGCCGGCTGGGGTTTCGACTGGCTCTACGACCAGGTCCTGGTCCGCCCCTTCGTCTGGATCGCGCGGGTGAACCGGCGCGACGTGGCGGACCTCCTCTCCACCGGCGTGGCGCTGGCGGCCACCGGGCTCGGGCGGGCGGCCAGCGCGACCCAGACCGGCCGCGTGCGCTGGTACGCCGCGGGCCTCGCCTTCGGCGCGGCCGTGCTGCTGGCCATCATGGTGCTGTCATGACGACCCTCCTCGTCCTGCTGCTGATCCCCGTCGCCGGGGGCCTCCTGTCCTGGGCCGCCGGCCCCGCGCGGCCCGCCCTGGCGCGCTGGGTGGCCCTCCTGGCGACCGCCGCCGGCCTGGTGGTGAGCGTGCTCGTGTGGATCGGCGCGGCCCACGCTCACCAGGTCGGCGCCAACCTCTGGATGGCCGAGGTCAACTGGGCGTGGATCCCCCGGCTCGGCATCCGCTTCCACCTCGGGATGGACGGCCTCAGCCTGCTGATGATCGTGCTCACGTACTTCCTCGGCGTCGCCGGAGTGCTCGCCTCGTGGACCGGCATCACCGAGCGGGTGGCGTTCTTCCACTTCAACCTGCTCTGGGTCCTGGCCGGCGTCATCGGGGTGTTCCTGGCGCTGGACCTGTTCCTCTTCTACTTCTTCTGGGAGCTCATGCTGGTCCCCATGTACTTCCTCATCGGCATCTGGGGCCACGAGAACCGCAACTACGCGGCGGTGAAGTTCTTCATCTTCACCCAGTCCGGCGGGCTGCTGATGCTGCTGTCCATCCTCGGCCTCGCCTTCGCCCACCGGACTGCCACCGGCACGCTGACCTTCGACTACATGGAGCTCATCGGCACGCCGCTGGGCCCCCTCGGCGGCATGCTGCTCATGCTCGGGTTCTTCATCGCCTTCGCCATCAAGCTGCCGGCGTTCCCGCTGCACACCTGGCTGCCCGACGCCCACACGGAAGCCCCCACGGCGGGCTCGCTGATCCTCGCCGGGTTGCTCCTCAAGACCGGCGCGTACGGGATGCTGCGCTTCGTCGTGCCGCTGTTCCCGGACGCCGCGGCCCGCTTCGCCCCGGTGGCCATGTCCATCGGCGCCGCCGGCATCCTCTACGGCGCCGTGCTCGCCTTCGCCCAGACCGACCTCAAGCGGCTGGTGGCGTACACCTCGGTGAGCCACCTGGGCTTCGTCCTCCTGGGCGTGTTCGCCTGGAACCCCATCGCCCTGGAGGGCGTGGTCATGCAGATGATCGCCCACGGGCTGAGCACCGGCGGGCTCTTCGTCCTCGTGGGCTTCCTCTACGAGCGCCTCCACACCCGGGACATGGGCCGGATGGGGGACCTGTGGAGCGTCGTGCCCCGCATGGGGGGCTTCGCCATGTTCCTGGCCATGGCCTCGCTGGGCCTGCCGGGGATCGCCAACTTCGTCGCCGAGTTTCTCATCCTGCTGGGCGCCTACCGGGCCAACGCCACCATCACCATCATCGCCACGGTCGGTCTGGTGCTCGCCACCATCTACTCGTTGTGGCTGATGCAGAAGGTGTTCCAGGGCCGGCCAGCCGAGACCTGGAAGGTGCCGGACCTGCACCTCCGCGAGGCCGCGGTGCTGCTGGCCATGGTTGTGGTCCTGGTCTGGCTGGGCGTCTTCCCACAGCCGGTGCTGAACACCGCGCGACCGGCCCTGGACGGCCTCCACCAGCTGGCCTCCGTCGTCACCCTGACGGGCGGGAGGTGAGACGTGACCGCCACCGACCTCGCCGCCATCCTCCCCCTCCTCGTCCTCGCCGCCACCGTCCTGGTGGTCATGACGGCCATCGCGGTGCGGCGTCACCACGGGACCACCGTCACCCTCACCCTGCTCGGCATGGCGGCGGCCCTCGCGACCCTGCCGTGGGCGGCCGCCGCGGCGCCGCGCTCCGTGACGCCGCTGCTGGTGGTCGACCGCTTCGCCCTCTTCTACGAGGGGCTGATCGTGGCCGGCGCCATCGTCACGGTGGCGCTCTCCTACGGGTACCTGCGCGGCCGGGACGACCACCCGGAGGAGTTCTACCTCCTCGTCACGCTGGCCACCCTGGGCTCCGCGGTGCTCGTCTCCAGCAGCCACTTCGCCTCGTTGTTCCTGGGCCTCGAGACGCTGAGCGTCTCCCTCTACGGCCTGGTCGCCTATCGCCGGGGCTCGCGCCGCTCCACCGAAGCCGGCCTCAAGTACCTCCTCCTCGCCGCCGCCTCCTCGGCGTTCCTCCTGTTCGGGATCGCCCTCGTCTACGCGGACTCCGGGACCCTCGAGCTCGGCCGGCTGGCCGCGCTGGCAGGCGGGGGCGACCTCCGTCCCTCCTGGCTCCTGGCCGGGTTCGCGCTGATCCTGGTGGGCGCGGGGTTCAAGCTGGCCGCGGTGCCGTTCCACATGTGGACCGGGGACGTGTACCAGGGGGCGCCGGCTCCGGTCACGGGGTTCATCGCCACGGTCTCCAAGGGCGGCATGCTGGCGCTCCTGCTGCGGTACTTCGCCGTCCTCGACCTGCGCGCCTACGGCCCCATGCTGGTGGTCCTGTCCGTGCTGGCCGCGGCCTCCATGTTCGGCGGCAACCTGCTCGCGCTGCTGCAGACCAACGTGAAGCGGGTGCTGGCCTACTCCTCCGTGGCGCACATGGGGTACATGCTCGTGGCCTTCGTCGCCGCCGGCGCCCTCGCCATGGAGGCCGTCACCTTCTACCTCGTCGCCTACTTCGTCACCACCCTCGCCGCTTTCGGGGTCATCGCCGTCATCTCCGGGAAGGAGGGCGACAGCGACGAGATCGACGACTTCCGCGGGCTGTTCTGGCGCCGCCCCACCCTCGCCGCCCTGTTCGCCGCCACGCTCTTCTCCCTGGCAGGCATCCCCCTCACTGCGGGGTTCGTCGGGAAGTACCTGGTGGCCGCCGCGGGCGTGGGGGCCGCCCTGTGGGCGTTGGTGGTGATCCTCGTCGTCAACAGCGCCATCAGCGTCTACTACTACCTGCGCGTGATCATCGCCATGTACTCCGCGACGCCGGATGGAGCGCCGGCGCCGGCCCTCGCCTCCATGTCACTGCTCGGAGGGCTCGCCCTCGCCGGCCTCGCCCTCCTGCTCCTGTGGCTGGGAGTGCTGCCCTCCACGTTCATCGACGCGATCGCCCCCGCGGTCCACGCCCTCGTGTGACGGCGCCGGACGGCAAGAGGCCCTCCGGGAGCACGCTCCCCGAGGGCCTCTGGTGATCGGCGACGGAGCGGTCAGCCGACGAGGTCTGCGGTGGTGAAGAAGAAGGACACCTCGATCCGCGCGTTCTCCGGCGAGTCGGAGCCGTGGATGGCGTTGCGCTCGATGCTCGAGCCGAACTCGGCGCGGATCGTGCCCTTGTCGGCCTTGGCGGGGTCCGTGGCGCCCATGACCCGCCGCAGATGCTCCACGGCGTTGTCACGCTCCAGCGCCATCACCCACACCGGGCCTTCGGTCATGAACGCGACCAGGTCCCGGTAGAAGGGGCGTTCGCGGTGGACGGCGTAGAAGGACTGCGCCTGATCCCCGGTGAGGCGCACCCGCCGCGCGCCGAGGATCTCGAACCCCTCGTGCTCGAGGCGCTGGATGACCGCGCCGACGTTGCGGCGCGCGACGGTGTCCGGCTTCAGGATGGTCAGAGTCTGCTGCTTCATGGATGGTGCTCTCCCTTGCTGTCGACTGGCGACGTTGGTGCTGCGGGGCGCCCTCGCCCGCGGCGGGCGGAACAGGGCCACGGGCTCAGCCCTTCCCCATCGCCCGCGCCATGGTGGTGCCGATCTCGGCAGGGGTGGCCACGACGTGGATCCCGGCGGCCGACAGGGCCTCCATCTTCTCCTTCGCCGTGCCCTTGCCACCGGAGATGATCGCTCCCGCGTGGCCCATGCGGCGTCCCGGCGGGGCCGTCTGGCCGGCGATGAACGAGACCACGGGCTTGGACACGTGGGCCTGGATGAACGCCGCCGCCTCCTCTTCCGCGGTGCCGCCGATCTCGCCGATCATGACGATCCCCTCGGTCTGGGGGTCGGCCTGGAACGCGGCGAGCACGTCCACGAAGGAGGTGCCCGGCACGGGGTCGCCGCCGATGCCCACGCAGGTGGACTGGCCGAGATCGAGCTTGGTCACCTGGTCGACGGCCTCGTAGGTGAGCGTTCCGGAGCGGGAGACGATGCCTACCGAGCCCTCGCGGTGGATGTGCGCAGGCATGATCCCCAGCTTCGCCTTACCGGGCGAGATGATGCCCGGGCAGTTGGGTCCGATGAGCCGCGATCCGCTCCTGGCGATGGCCTGCTTGACCTTGATCTCGTCGCGGGCCGGGATCCCCTCGGTGATGCAGACGATGAGCTCCACCCCCGCTCCGGCGGCCTCGAGCACCGCGTCGGCGGCCATCAGTGGCGGCACGAAGATGAGCGTGGCGTTGCAACCGGTCTCGCGGCGGGCGTCGGCCACGGTGTCGAACACCGGCACGCCGTCCACCGACTGGCCGCCCTTGCCGGGGGTCACCCCGGCGACGACCTTGGTTCCGTATTCGCGGCAGCGGGCCGCGTGGAACTGGCCCTCCTTGCCGGTGAGCCCCTGAACCACAACGCGCGTCGAAGCGTCGACCCAGATCGCCATCGTGCCCTCCCTACTTCACCGCGGCCACGACCTTGGCCGCCGCGTCCGCCATGGTGTCCGCCGGCTGCAGCGCCAGGCCGGACTCCGCGAGGATCCGCCTGCCCTCCTCGACGTTGGTGCCCTGCAGCCGCACCACGATGGGCACCTTGACGTCCAGGTTGCGGGCCGCCGCCACCACGCCCGAGGCGATCATGTCGCAGCGGACGATCCCGCCGAAGATGTTGATGAGCACCGCCTTCACCGACGGGTCCGAGAGCAGGATGCGGAAGGCGTTCTCCACCCGCTCCTGGCTGGCGCCGCCGCCCACGTCGAGGAAGTTGGCGGGGCTGCCGCCGTGGTGCTTGATGATGTCCATCGTCGCCATGGCCAGGCCCGCGCCGTTGACCATGCAGCCGATGTTGCCGTCCAGCTTGATGTAGTTGAGGTCGAACCTGGAGGCTTCCACCTCGTAGGGGTCCTCCTCGTCGAGATCGCGCAGCCCGGCGATGTCCGGGTGCCGCAGCAGGGCGCTGTCGTCGAAGTTCATCTTGGCGTCGAGGGCGAGGACGTCGCCGCCGCCGGTGATGAGCAGGGGGTTGATCTCTGCCAGCGACGCGTCGGTGTCCGAGTAGGCCCGCGCCAGGGCGGTGACGAACCGGACGAACTTCTTGAACGTCTCGCCGGAGAGCTCCAGGGCGAAAGCGAGCTTGCGCGCCTGGTACGGAGCCAGCCCCTCGCACGGGTCGAAGTGCTCCTTGAGGATGGCGTCGGGGTGCTCGGCGGCGACCTCTTCGATCTCCATCCCGCCGAACTTGGAGGCCATCATCACCGGCAGGCCCTTGGCGCGGTCGAGCACCACACCCACGTAGAGCTCCCGGGCGATGTCAACCGCCTCCTCCACCAGGACCTTGTGGACGAGCTTGCCCTCCGGGCCGGTCTGCTTGGACACCAGGGTCATCCCGAGGATCTTCCCGGCGACGGTCACCGCCTCCTCGGGGCTGCCCGCGAGCTTGACGCCGCCGGCCTTGCCGCGCCCGCCGGCGTGAACCTGGGCCTTCACCACCACGCGCCCGCCCAGCTCCTGCGCGACGGCCCGCGCCTCCCCGGGGGCGGTGATGACCTTGCCCCGCGGGATCGCCACGCCGTATCGCGCAAGAATCTCCTTGGCCTGAAATTCGTGTACCTTCATGGAAGCCTCCGCGTGAAGTCCGGATATGCCGGGTGAGCCCGGCGCCCGTCATTGTGCACAAGATCACGTACGCATGCAACGTTCGCGCCGTGCCGGGGAGCGGCGCCCCCTGCCCCCGTCGCCCTGACGGAGGTCAAACGCCCTCCCCGGCGGACCGCACCAGCGCCTCCACCGCCTCGGGGTTGGCCACCGACACGAGGGATCCCGGCGCCTCGCCGCCGAGCACCCGCCGGATCACGCCGCGCACGATCTTTCCCGAGCGCGTCACCGGCAGGGCGTCCACCCACACCACCGCCGACGGCCGCATGAGCCCCCCCAGGGTGGCCGCCACGTGCGCTGCGACCTCCGCCCCTGCCTCGGCCGTGGCGGCTGAGGGCACCCGCGGCACCGCCACCAGCACCAGACGGCTGCCCTTGAGGGGATCGGCCAGACCCACGGCGGCGGCCTCGCGCACCGCCGGATGGGCGATGGCGGCGGCCTCCACCTCTCCGGGGCCGACGCGCTTGCCCGCGATCTTGAGGGTGTCGTCGGAGCGCCCGGTCAGGAACCAGTGCCCGTCCCCGTCCACCAGAGCCCAGTCGCCGTGGGACCAGACGCCCTCGCCGAACCTGGCGAAGTACGTCTCCAGGTAGCGCTGGCGGTCCGCCAGGAACCCCCGCGTCATGCTCGGGGAGGGGCGGCGGCACACCAGGTAGCCCACCTCGCCGCGCACGCTGCGCCCCGACTCGTCCAGGACGTCGACGTCCATCCCCAGGGCACCGCCCTGCAGGGAGCACGCCTTCAGCGGAGCCACCGGCAACGGCGCCAGCAGGCAGCCCATCAGCTCCGTGCCGCCGGAGATGTTGATCACCGGACAGCGCCCGCCGCCCACCACGTCGAAGAACCACCGGTAGGAGACCTCGTCCCAGGGCTCCCCCGTCGACCCCAGCACCCGGAGCGCCCCCAGGTCGTGGGCCCGGACCGCCCCGGCGCCCCGCGCCGCGAGCAGCCGGATCACGGTGGGGGCGACACCGAGGTGGGTGACGCGGTGGGCCGCTGCGAGGGCCCACAGGCGATCGGGACGGGGGTGGTCGGGAGCGCCGTCCACGAGCACCACCGTCCCCCGGTGGAAGAGGACGCCCAGGATCTCCCAGGGCCCCATCATCCAGCCGATGTCGGTGAGCCACAGCATGGTGTCGCCGGGGCGCACGTCCAGGTGGTACCCGACCTCCTTTGCGGTGACCAGCTGCACGCCGCCGTGGGTGTGGACGGCCCCCTTGGGCCGGCCGGTGGTCCCCGAGGTGAAGAGGATCAGGGCGCGGGCGCCGGCGTCGAGCGCCGTGGTCGGGTGCGCCGGGTCGCCCGCACCCTCCACGTCGTGCCACCAGCGGTCCCTGCCCTCCCGCCACGCCACCGGCGTACCCGCCTTGCGGAGCACCACCACGGAGCGCACCGAGGGCGCCCGATCGCAGGCGAGGTCGGCCACCGCCTTGAGCGGCACCTCCCGGCCCCGGCGCGTGGTCCCGTCCGCGGTGAGCAGCGCCACGGCGCCGGCATCGGCCAGCCGCGCCGCGAGGGCGTCGGGCCCGAAGCCGGCGAACACCGGCACGGCAACGGCGCCGATCTTCAGGCAGGCGAGAAGGGCCACCACGACGTCGGCGGTCATGGGGAGGTAGAAGCCCACGGCGTCCCCCACCCCCACCCCGAGGGCGGACAGCCCCGACGCCAGCCGCCCCACCCGCTCCGCCAGCTGGGCGTAGCTCAGCCGTACCGTCGCCCCGCTCTCGTCCTCGGCCACCACGGCGGGCGCAGCGCCCGCCCCGGCGCGGAGGTGCCGGTCCAGGACGTTGTGCACGACGTTGAGGCGCCCCCCCAGGAACCACTCGGTCCAGGGCAGGCCCTTCGAGTCGTCCATGAGCCGCTCGTAGGGGGTCGCCCACTCGATGCCCAGATCCTCGATGACGGCGGGATAGAACCAGGCCGGGTCCTCCGCCGCGCGCCGGCGCAGCGCCCCGGCGTCGGCGACTCCCGCCCGGCGCATCAGCCGCGCCGCGTGGGAGCGCTCCAGGTCGTCGCCTCGGGGATGCCACACGAACCCGCTGCCGGTCATGGCGTCCCTCCCCCGCCGGTCAGTCCGGCCTCGGCAGCGCGAAGGTGTCCACCGCCCGCACCCACAGCGAGCCTCCCATGCGGCCCACCGGCCGCAGCGCCTCCACCCGGATCCGCCCCTCGCCGTCGAGCACGGCGGGGTCCACGTGGATGAGCACGATCCTCGCCACCACCAGGTTCCCGGCGCCCGGGCCGTCGCCGTAGCGCCGGATCTCCACCAGCTCGCACTCCATGTTCACGGGCGACTCGGCCACGAGCCCCGGCCGCACCCGCCGGGCCGGCGCGGAGGTCAGCCCGGAGTGCTCGAACTCGCTCACGCCGTGGGCCAGGCCGGCCGAGCACGCGTTGACCCGCGCGGCCAGCGCCTCCCCCACCGCCGCCACCACCAGCTCTCCGGTCGCCTCGACGTTGAGGAGCGTGTCCTTGGCGGCGCCCGTGCGGCCGGAGAGCTGCGGCGAGAAGGCGAGGCACGGCGGGTTGGCCGAGACCACGGTGAAGAACGAGAACGGCGCGAGGTTGGCCCTTCCTTCCCGGTCGACCGTCGAGACCAGGGCGATGGGGCGCGGCACCACGATCTCCACGAGGCGCCGGTAGACGTCCCGCCAGGACGCCGCGGCGGTGTCGATGGTCAGCGCCTCGGGCCGGGTCCCGGCTGCCCTTACCATGCGACGGGATCCTCGGCGCCACCGCCCCCCAGCGTCACCCAGCTCAGGTTGTAGCCGGCGTCCTCGACGGCGCGGGCCTCGTCGGTGGGGAGGAGCGGGGTGAAGGCGTCCACCATCACGGCCAGCTCGTCGGTGCGCCGCGTCCCGATGGAGGCCTCGTAGCGGCCCGGGTGCGGACCGTGGGGCAGGCCCACGGGGTGCAGCGTCACCGAGGCCCGCTCGATCCCCCTGCGGCTGGTGAAGGCGCCGTCCACGTAGAACAGGACCTCGTCACAGTCCACGGAGGAGTGGGGATAGGGGCACGGGATCGCCTGCTCGTGGGTGTCGACCAGACGCGGCACGAACGAGCACACCACGAAGCCCCCGCCGGCGAAGGTGAGGTGGGCGGTCGGCGGCAGGTGCACCAGCCCGGTCTTCGGCTGGTAGGCGCGGATCGGAAAGGCGAAGGGCCACACCTGGCCGTCCCACCCGAGCACGTCGAAGGGGTCGTGGGCGGCGGTCATGCGCGTGAGCCGGCCGTGGCGCTGCACCACGATCTCCCGCGGCGCCGCGAGGGACACGGGCCCGCCCTCGGGCCACTCCGGCTCCCGGAAGTCCCGGTGCGAGTACGGCGCGTCCATGCGGAGCTGGCCCGAGGGGTTGCGGAACGCGGCCGGAACCTCGATCCACGAGCGTCCCTCGATCACGAGGAGGAACGCCGGCCCGTCCAGCCGCCACCGGTGGGGCAGGGCCCGGGGGACGTAGACGTAGTCCCCGGCCGCGAAGGGGACGACTCCCAGCGGAGACTCCACCCGGCCCGAGCCCTGGTGCACGAAGGTGAGCTCGTCGGCGTCTGCGTTGGCCACCACGGCGCTGTCGTCGCGGTCGGGACGCGCCACCCAGATCCCCACGTCGGCGTTCGCCAGCAGCAGCCGCCTGTCGAGGAACGGCGTGCCCCCCACCGCCAGCGCGGAGGTGCGGAAGTGCCGCCGCCGCAGGGCGCCGTCCCAGGAGGGCGGGGCCGTGCTCCTGCCCTCCTCGATCTCGACCGCTTCCTCCACCCAGTGCGGCGGCCGGCGGTGATAGAGGATGGTGTAGGCCGACTCGAACCCGCGCCGGGTGAAGCAGTGCTCGAACGCCAGCTCGCCGCCGACCCGGAGCGCCGTATGGTGCTTTGCGGCGACCACGCCGCGCTGCAGCCTGTGGATCATGTCACGCCTCCCGCCGGCGGACCGTGGCCGCCAGCACGCCGAACACCTCGCCGCCGTCGAGCTCCACCCGATCCCCGGGCGCGAGGAACCGCCCCTGCTCCAGACCGCACCCGCCCCCCACCGTCCCCGACCCGAACACGTCGCCGGGCTCGAAGCGGACCCCCTCCGAGGCGAAGGCGAGCATCTCCCCCCAGCGCCAGTGCATCCGCCCCACCACGCCCTCCGACCACACCTCGCCGTTCACCGAGGCGCGCAGGACGATGCCGTCCAGCGCCCCCACCTCGTCGGGGGTCACCAGCCACGGGCCGAGGGAGGTGGCGAAGTCCTTCCCCTTGCTCGGGCCCAGCCCGACCTTCATGGTCTCCCGCTGGATCCCCCGGGCGCTCCAGTCGTTGAGCAGGGTGAACCCGGCGATGGCGCCCTCCGCGGCCGCCGCGCCGGCGTCCTCGATGGGAGAGCCGAGCACCGCCGCCAGCTCGAGCTCGAAGTCCATCATCGTCTCCCCCGCCGGGAACACGACCTCCTCGCCGGTCCCCAGGAAGGCGCGCTGGTTGGAGCGGTAGTACACCGGGTAGCGGTACCACTCGGGGACCATGTCCAGGCCGCGCCGCTCGCGGGCGCGGCGGACGTGCTCCTCGAAGGTGTAGAAGTCCAGGAACGCCCCGGGGTCCGGGACCGGCGCCGCCAGCCGGGCGCCGTCCGCGGGCCACGTCCGCACCCCGGCCGGCACCGGGCCCGCCCCCAGGAGCTCGAGCAGGCGGCGCGGCGTCCGGAGCCCGGCACCGTCGCGCTCCAGCAGGCCCCTGACCGATGTGGGGCAGGCCCCCTCGCCGGACGCCGCCGCGGCGTCCGCCACGTCGACCCACAGCGCCTCGCCGCCACCCCCCCACTGCACCGCCGCGCGGGGCCCTCCGGCGCCGGGCACCGTGGCCAGTCGCATCAGGACCCCGCCCCCGCGTCGAGCTGGGTGCCCCGGCCCGAGCGGCTCCCGTGGTCGCGCTCGATGGCCTCGAAGAGGGCGCGGAAGTTGCCCTCTCCGAAGCCCCTGTGGCCGCGCCGCTGAATGATCTCGTAGAAGAACGGCCCGGCCTGCTCGTCGCCGTACATGAGCCCCCCCTCCACCATGAAGATCTGCAGCAGGTAGCGGTCGTCCTCGCCGTCCACGAGGATGCCGAGGCGCCGGAGCTCGTCGATCCGCTCCCGGAAGTTCGTGACTCGCCGGGCGGCGAGCCGCTCGGGGAGCATGTCGTAGTAGGTGACGGGGGTGTCCAGGAAGTCGATGCCCGCCCGGCGCATGCCGTCCACCGCCGGCTGGATCTCCGGCACGTGATAGGCAATGTGCTGCACGCCGGCGCCGTGGTTGGCCTCCACGAAGGTGAAGATCTGGCTCGCCTCGTAGTTGGGCGCGGCGGGCTCGTTGTTGGCGAGCTTGACGCCCGACTCGGGGTCCCACATGACGATGGACGCGAGCCCGGAGCCACCCCCGCCACCCGGGAGGTCCGCGGTGTGGAAGTGCACCCGCCAGTACTCCTCGAACCCCATCACGTCGCGGAGCCACGCGATGTGGGGCTGCAGGGTGACGAAGTTCGACGTCACGTGGTCGATGACCTGGAGGCCGTAGGGGTTGCCACCGCCCGCCCCCGGAGTCGCCTCGAACCCCGGGGGAAGGAGGCCGGACGCCCGCTCCACGAAGCGGAACCTCACGTCCCCCAGTGAGGTGGCGACGTCGAAGAACCTGTAGGGGCCGGCGGCGGCCTCGCTGGCGTCGACCACGCCGTCGACCGCGGTCGCTCCGCGCGCCTCCAGGGTGGACCTGGCGTGGCCGAGGTCCCTCACCCGGAGCACCATCGTCACCACGCCGTCCGGGTGCCGGCGCAGCCACCGCTCGGCGCGGGACCCGCGCTCCCGGGGCGTCACGCAGGCGACATGGACCTTGCCCGCCCGGAACAGGGCCGCATCCTCGCCGCGCTCCGCCGCCGTCCGGGCGTCCAGGCGCCCGGCCTCGGCGACCTCCATCATCTGCGTGTAGAAGCGGCGGCTGCGGTCGAGGTCGTGGACGATGGTCTCGTAGCCGTCCCAGCCCACGATTCCCAGGTTGGTCTGCCGGCCGTTACCGCTCATGGACCCTCCCTCCCGGGCCCGCCGGACCCGCCCGCCGCCGCGCCCGGCGGCCTACGGCTCCATCCTGGGGATCACCGGGCCTCGGTGGGAGCAACAGCCGCCCGGCTGCGTCAATTTCTCCGCTCAGCGTCCGGGAGCCGCTCCGGCAAGCGCGTGCAGCTCCTCCTGCGCGAGGGTGCGGTTCGCCTCCTTGGCGGCGGCGAAGATCCGCTCGACGAGCTCCGAGGTCTCCGGGTAGCCGTGCTCGCGCAGCCAGCAGCGCACGTTGGACACCCCCGACATCGGGCCGACGTCGATGACCTGGCGCCGCCCCAGCCACGAGGCGGGCACGGCGGAGTAGACCAGGTCCGCGAGGTGCTCGTCCCCCTTCTCCCGGGCCTTGAGGATCGCCGCCGCGTGCACCCCCGTCGAGGTCCGGAACGCGTCCCGCCCCACCATGGGGGTCCAGGGAGGGATGTCCACCGCCAGCATGGCGCTGGCCTCCTCCACGTACTCCATGAGCCGCGAGACGTCGTGTTGCGCCCACCCCAGCAGGCGCGCGTTGACGAGGAGCTGCTCCATCGGGGGGTTCCCCACCCTCTCGCCGACTCCGAAGGCGGTGGCGTGGAGACGCTCGGCACCGGCCAGCACCGCGGCCAGCGCGTTGGCCACGGCGAGCCCCCGGTCGTTGTGCCCGTGCCAGTCCACGCCGACGTCGGCGCACCCGGCCGCGCGCAGCACCCCCCGGACGAACTGCACGATGCGGTGAGCGCCCAGGGGGGTGGCGTGACCCGCGGTGTCGGCGATGCAAACGCGACTCGCCCCCGCCCGCACCGCCGTCCCGAACAGACGGGCGAGATCCTCCGGCGCCGAGCGCGTGGTGTCCTCCGTGACGAACGTGACCGGGGCGCCCTGCTCCACCGCGAAGCGCACCCAGCGCTCGGTGCGGGCGACGACCTCGTCCGTGGTCCACCCCTCCACGAAGGCGCGGATCGGCGAGGAGCCCACGAAGAGCATGATCTCCACCGGCCTCCCCGCGCGCTGCGCCAGCTCGAGGATCGGCACGATGTCGTTCTGGGTGGTGCGCGCGGCGCAGTTGGGGGCGATATCGAGCCGGGCGTCGGCGATCTCGCGGCACAGCGCCTCGGCGTCCCGCGCCGCCGAGGGGCCCGCCCCCGGGAGGCCGACGTCGGCGTGGCGGATGTGCAGCGCCGCCACGCGGTGCAGGAAACGCAGCTTCGCGTCCAGGGACGGGTTGGTCACCGAGGGGCTCTGCAGCCCGTCCCGCAGCGTCTCGTCGTCGAAGGCCACCTCCCGGCCGGGCGAGCCGCCTCCGACCCGGTTCCAGTCGTGGATCAGCTCCTCCGGGCCGGGGGTCATTCTCCGTCCTCCGCGGCACCGGCCCGGCAGGCGGCGCGCCGGCCGGCTGCCCCGGCGGCGTCCATCACCGGCGCAGGCCTCACCGGGTTCAACGGCCCGGAAACGCGGCGGGCCGCTTCTCCAGGAACGCCGCCACGCCCTCGCGGAAGTCCTCGCTGGTGGCGCACAGCCCGAACAGCGCCGCCTCCGTCGCCTCGGCGCGCTCCATGGGCAGCCCGGCGCCGAGGCGTACCGCCTCCAGGCACCGCCGCACCGCCACCGGTGACACCGCGGCAATCTCGCCGGCCAGCTTCGTGGCCGCCGCGCGGAGCTCGCCGGGCTCGGCGACGCCGTTCACGAGGCCCCAGGCGGCCGCCGTGACGGCATCGATCATGCCTCCCGTGAGGAGCAGCTGGAGCGCACGGCCCCGGCCCACGAGGCGCGGCAGACGCTGCGTTCCTCCGTAGCCGGGGATGAGGCCGAGCTTCACCTCGGGCTGTCCGAAACGCGCGTTTGTGGAGGCGAGCCTGAGGTGGCACGCCATCGCCAGCTCGCAGCCGCCCCCGAGGGCATAGCCGTTGACCGCCGCGATGACCGGCCGGTCGAGCGCCTCGATGCGGTCGAACAGGTGCTGGCCCCGGACCGACAGCGCCTGCGCCTGCGCCGCGGACAGACCGGCGAACTCCGCGATGTCGGCCCCCGCCACGAACGCCTTCTCGCCCACACCGGTGATCACGACCACCCTCACGTCCCCGGCACCCTCGACGGCGGTCACGGCAGCCTCGAGATCGGCGATGACGGTCCGGTTGAGGGCGTTGAGCTTGTCCGGGCGGTTCACCGTGAGCCAGCGGATGCCGTCGGCATCCTCCACCCCGATGGTCTCGTAGTCCATGGCACTCCTCCTTCGGGCACCGCTGCCCGCGGCACCTCAAGCATGGTAGACCGGCCGGGCCGGCAGGTCACCCGGAGTGCCGGTGTCATGTACGGTGGACGGGTGTCCCTCCCACCGCGGCGTCCGCCCCCCGGGGGCGCCTGGGCACCTGGGCCGTCCATGGCATATCATTTGCACTTGTACGGATGCTTGGGAGGGTTTCTCCGATGGTGCGTCAGAGCATTCTCGCCATGATCGCGGCCGTCGCGGCCGCCTCGCCCGTTCTCGCGCAGGAAGCGCCCAAAGCGCCCGGCTTCACCAGCGAGATCCACGTCAACACCGTGACCGTGGACGTGCGGGTGCGCGACGCGAACGGTGCGCCGGTGCTGGGCCTCGGGAAGGGGGACTTCAGGATCTTCGAGGACGGCGCTCCGGAGCCCGTGACCAACTTCCTGGCGGTCGAGGGCTCCTCCGTGGGCGGCCCGCCTGCCACGGAGCTGGCGGGTGCGCCCGCCCCCCGCCAGCTCCTCATCTTCTTCGACCTCTACATGATGAGCGAGGCCGACAAGCGGCCCCTGGTCGCCTCCCTGCGGGAGCACGTGGCCGCCGGGCTGCCCCCCGGCCTGACCGTCGCCGTGGTCAGCTACAACGGCACCCTGCGCGTCCACACCCCGCCGACGGCGAGCCGCGACAAGGTCCTCGCGGCCCTCGACGCCGTCGCGCACATCAACGCCACCGGGCTGCAGCAGTCGGCGCGCCTGGCCGCCTTCGTGCACCGGCCGCAGGGGGCCGAGAGCCGGGGCGGCGTGTGGGGGCGCCAGCTCCAGACCGAGGAGTACTGGAACGAGATGCGGCTGATGGTGAGCCGGGTGGAGAACGCCTTCACCGCCACCCTCCAGACCTTCTCCGGCACCCCCGCGCGCAAGCTGGCGCTGCTCGCCACGCCGGGGTTCCCCCGCTCCGACGCCACGCCGGTGACCCGCTACTACGACGCCTGGGTGGGGCGGCCGGTCCAGTACCGCAACGCCGGGCTGCTCGGGCGGGCGGCGATGCTCGCCAGCGAGCTCGAGTACACCCTGTACACGGTGGATCCATCGGGGAATCAGCTCCTCACGGCCGACCGGTCCCCCGCCTTCGACGACGTCGCCAACGTCGCCTTCTGGAGGGAGGCCGACCGCAAGGACACGCTCCAGAAGGCGGCGCAGCTGACCGGGGGTGAGGCCATCTCCACCATCGACGGCGGCGCGGCCCTGGCCGACGTGGAGCGCCTGTCGTCCACCTACTACTCCCTGGCGTACCAGCCGGACCAC
This sequence comes from uncultured Acidobacteriota bacterium, assembly GCA_963751245.1. Classification (GTDB taxonomy): domain Bacteria; phylum Acidobacteriota; class Thermoanaerobaculia; order Thermoanaerobaculales; family Thermoanaerobaculaceae; genus CAVVTR01. The sequence continues at coordinate 442,157 of CAVVTR010000008.1, forward strand.
GACGGCGACGGCAGGGAGCACACCATCCGGGTGGAGGTGGCCGGCCACCCGGGATACACCCTCACCCACCGGACCCGCTACGTGGACCGCCCCTTCGCGGTCCGCGACGCGGAGCGCACCCGCTCGGCCCTGCTCATGGGGGACACCGCCAATCCGCTGGGGGTGACGCTGATCCTGGATCCGCCCACCAGCAGGATCCAGCTGGGGGCGCGGGGGTTCCACGCCTACCGCATCGACGCGGAGCTGCGCATCCCGTACGCCAAGCTGGTCATGGTCGATCGCGGCGAGGTCGCGTGGGGACAGGTCCAGGTCGTCGTGGTCGGGGTGAACCCCGACGGCGACCAGTCCCGGCTGAGCGAGCAGACCATCCCGATCCAGATCGACCCGGGGAAGCTCCCCGAGGCCCGGGACCACGGCTACTTTTCCTACCGCTTCACCCTGGAGCTCGAAGGCGGCAAGCAGTCGGTCCGGGTCGCCGTCAACGACGTGCTCGCCCACACCACGTCCGCCGCCATCGCCGAGCTGGAGCTCTAGGAGCACGTCGTGCGCGGCGGAGAGAGCGGGGGCCGCGAGGGTGCCGGCGCAGGGCGCAGCCGGGGATCGTGCGCCGGGGGCTCCCGGTGGTCCGCCGACGCCTGCCGTCCACCGCTTTGATACACTCACTGTCCGGAAGGGGGCGTTCGTGAAGAGAACCACGCTGATGGCGCTGTCCCTCGTCGTCCCGGCGGTGGTGGCCATGGCCCAGAGCGGCCCGCCGCCCAGCCGCCCGGCGGCCGAGAAGCCGCCTGAACACCAGGTGGGAGGCCTCCGCTTCATCGACGTCTCCGAGGTCACCGTGGTCAACGTGGACGTCGCGGTCACCAACAAGCAGGGCTTCGTCGCCGGGCTCACACCCACCGACTTCGAGGTGTACCAGGACGGCAAGCTCCAGCCGCTGACCAACTTCGCCATCTACCACGACGGCGTGCGCCTCGACGCGGCCGGCGAGGCGGAGGGCAGCGCACCGGCCTCTCCGCCCACGGCGACCACCCCGGCTCCGGCTCCGGCCGCGCCGGAAGGGGAACCCGCCGGCGCCGCGCCGGGCCGGGAACCGAGCTTCGTGGCCCTGTACGTCGACAACGAGAACATCCGTCCGTTCGACCGCAACCGCGTGCTGAACGCGGTGCGGACCTGGGTGCAGAACACCCTACACCCGCCCGACCGCATGATGGTGGTCTCGTACCAGCGCAGCCTCAAGACGTTGCAGCCGTTCACGACCAAGGTCGAGGACGTGCTCTCGGCGCTGCGGCAGGTGCGCATGTACACCGGCGGGCGGATCAACGTCGACTCCGACCGGCGCCAGATCGAGGACTACATCACCAACAACCAGAGCCGCTCGAACACCCTGCAGCAGGCGCTGGACTCGGTACGCTCCTTCTCCCAGGAGCAGCACAACAACCTGACCTTCAGCATCCGCTCCATCCAGGACCTCGTGTCCATGATGAGCGGGCTGCCGGGACGGAAGTCCGTCATCTACATCTCCGACGGCCTGCCCATGAGCCCCGGCCTCGAGCTCTACTACGCGCTCCAGGACGGCTACGGGGTCCCCTCGCTCCTCTCGCGCGCCCGCGAGTTCGACTCCACCGACATGTTCCGCAGCCTGGCCACCACGTCCGCGGCGGCAGGGGTGACCCTGTACACCATCGACGCCTCCGGGCTCGAGTCCAACACCGGCGTGGAGGCGGAGAACCGCACCGCCCGCTCGTCCCTGGTCTCCTCGTACCTGAGCAGCAACTACGAGGAGTCCCTCGTGTACATGGCCGACCAGACCGGCGGCCTCGCCGTGCTCAACGCCAACGACCCCACTCCGGGGCTCGAGAAGATCTCCTCGCGGCTGTCGAGCTACTACTCCCTCGGCTACCGCATGGTCCCCACCGGGGAGGACCGCTTCCACCGCATCGAGGTCAAGATCAAGGGACACCCCGACGTCCGGCTCGACTACCGCCGGTCCTTCGTCGAGAAGTCCTTGCCCACCGAGATCGGCGACCGGGTCGTGTCGGGCCTCGCCTTCGACATCGACGACAACCCACTGCAGATCAAGCTGGACAGCGGCGTCCCGCAGCCCAGCACCGCGGGGCGCTGGCTGCTGCCGGTGGAGATCAAGGTCCCCTTCGACAAGGTCGCCCTCATCCCCGACGGCGACAACCTCGTCGGGTATGTCAGAGCCTACTACGCGGCCCGGGACTCGGAGGGCAAGCAGTCCGACCTGCAGCAGCAGGAGTTCCCCGTCCGCATGACGGCCAAGGAGTACGAGGCCTCGAAGGCCTCCACGTTCACGATCTCGGCGTCGCTGCTGCTCGAGCCGGGGGTCTATCGCATCTCGGTGGGCGTCCGCGACGACCTCACCAACCAGGCGGGCTACGCGACCATCAGGCGGTCGGTCCACCCGGAGACCAAGGAGAACTGAACCGGTCCGGGCGGCGCGCCGCTCCCCGCGGAGCCTGCGGCGGCCGCCTTTCGAGGGGAGGAACGCCGTGAGGACGGATGCCGCGCAGGGTGGGTCCGCGAGCCCGGAAGTGACGGTGGGCCTCCGCGGCGCGGCGCCCCTAGAAGCCCGGGGCGGGGCCTCGTGATCGGCGGCTGTCTGGTCCTCGCGGTGGTCATGGGCGCCGGTACGGTCCCGATCCCGGACAGCGTCAGCCGCTTCCCGGACCCCTCCTACTGGCCCGGCATGGGTGCTCAGCAGGTCAGGATGATGCTCGCCGCCGTCCAGGCCGATGCCGGCCTGGAGATGCGCTCCGCCGGGCCGGGTCCTCACCAGCTCATGGCGCGCTGGCGGGCGGGGAGCCTCAACGCCGCCGAGCGCGTGGCCGTCCTCCTCGGCGGTCCGGCCTTCCACGACCCGGTGCTGCTGCCGGCGTACGCAGAGGCCCTGCGCTCCCCCACCCTGCGCGAACGGCAGGCCGCCGCCGTGGGGCTGGCGTGGCTCCTCGGCGAGCCTTCCCCGGACCCGCGAGCCGTCGCCGCGCAGCCGGACACCGTCGAGAACCTCGCCGTCGTCGCGGAAAGAGTCGCCCGGGCCTGCCGGAGGCGCACGCTCCTGGGGGTGTGGGCCGACTCCTACCTGGCCGCCTCGGGGCTTCCCCACCGGCCCGGCATGACGCTCGGGCGCCGTCCCGAGGAGTGCCTGCGGGCCATCGCCGCCATCGCCCAGCCTGACGATCTCGACGAGCTCGTGGCGCTGTGGCCTCTGATTGCGGAGCGGCATCAGCAGTACGCGCTGGTACCGACCTTCGCCATCGTCACCCTGCGGCGGTTCGAGCCGGCCCCGCCTCCGGGCTCCCGGGTGACGCAGGGCGGCTGGCTCACGGAGGCCGGCGCCCAGGCCGTGGACGGCTTCGTGAGGCGTCTGTGTAACACACCCGACGGCGAGGCGCTGGTTCGCGCAGCCGTGGCGAGGCTCGCCGGCGTCCCGGAGTCGGGGCTCGACACCCCCGCGCCCTGGCTCGCGGTCCTGCGCCTGCGGCTCCCGTCCATGTGGGCGGTGCCCCTGGAGCGCCTGACGGCGTTCGGGGCTCCTGCGGTCCACTTCGACCGCTCGAACCCGGCCGCCAAGAGGAACGAGGCGGCGGTCCGGCGCGTGAGGAGCTTGTTTGCGTTGACCAACTGAGGCCAAGGGCGGTCCCGTCGTGGCGGAATACCCTGCCCGGGGGCCGCATTCGAACGATCGGACGCACGAAGGAGGAAACGGCATGACGAGTCCCCTGGACAACCTGAACCCCCGACTGATCTGGCAGCACTTCGACGCGATCCGCCAGATCCCACGCCCCTCCAAGCACGAGGGCCGGATCGCGGAACACGTTGTGAACTGGGCGAAGGCCCGCAATCTCGACGTCCGCCAGGACGCCACGGGCAACGTGGTGGTGCGCGTGCCGGCCACGAAGGGGCACGAGAGCGCCCCGCCGGTGGTCCTGCAGGGACACCTGGACATGGTCCCGGAGAAGAACCAGGACGTCGAATTCGACTTCCTCACCGACGCCATCAAGGTCCGCGTCGAGGGTGACTACGTCTACGCCACCGGAACTACCCTGGGCTCCGACAACGGCATCGGCGTGGCCGCCGCGATGGCGGTGGCCGACGACCCTGCCGCCGTCCACGGCCCGCTGGAGCTGCTCTTCACCATCGACGAGGAGACCGGGCTCACGGGCGCGCAGCAGCTCGATCCCACGCTGATCTCGGGTCGCACCCTGCTCAACCTGGACACGGAGGAGGACGCGGCGCTCTACATCGGCTGCGCCGGCGGCGCCGACATCAACGCCCGGTTCGCCGTCACGCGCACGGCCGCGCCGGCCGGGTCCACGGCCCTGCACATCGCCGTCCGGGGACTCCGCGGGGGCCACTCCGGCGTCGACATCCACGAGAACCGCGGCAACGCCGTGAAGTTTCTCGCCCGCTGCATCAAGGCGGTCGCCGACGCCGGGGTGAAGGTCGACATCGTCTCCCTGGACGGGGGCAGCAAGCACAACGCGATCCCCCGCGAAGCCGACGGCGTCGTCCTCGTGCCCTCCGCGCGCGCGGACGAGGCTCGGTCGGCCATCGCGGCCACCGCGGCGTCCCTGAAGGAGGAGTTCGGCGCCATCGATCCCAAGGCGAGCGTGGCCGTCTCTCCGGCGCCGGCCGCCGGCCAGCCGCTCAGCGCCGCCGATCGTGACCGGGTGCTCCGCACCCTCCTCGCCTGCCCCCACGGGGTGCTGGCCATGAGCCGCGCCGTGCCCGGGCTGGTGGAGACTTCCAACAACCTGGCCGTGGTGGCCACCGCGGGTGACGACGTCCACGTCACGACGTCCACCCGTTCCTCGGTGATGCCCTCCCTCAAGGCGGTCCTGCTCCAGGTGGAGGCGGTCCTCGGCCTCGCCGGCGCCGAGGAGATCCACGTCGCGGACGGCTACCCCGCCTGGACGCCCAACCCTGACTCCCGCGTCCTCAAGACGGCGGTGGCCGTGTTCGAGAAGGAGTTCTCGTCCACCCCCGCGGTGAAGGCCATCCACGCCGGCCTCGAGTGCGGGCTCATCGGCGAGAAGTTCCCCGGCATGGACATGGTGTCCATGGGCCCCCAGATCGAGTCCCCGCACTCGCCGGACGAGCGGGTGCAGATCTCCACGGTGGGGCGCTTCTACACGTTCCTCAAGGCGACCCTGGCGGCCCTCGCCTGACGCCGGCGCGAAGAGTCCTGTGAACGCACGACGGGCGGCCTCACGGCCGCCCGTCCGATTCTGCGCCGCCGCACGCGGCCGTTACTAGAGGCAGGCCTCCAGGACGCGCCGCAGCGCCGCGCCCACGAACGTCCCCACCGGCTCGAGCTCGCGCACGCCGAGCAGCCCCATCACGCCCTGGGGCTTCATGGCCCGGACCACGGTGGTTCCGGCCTGCACCGACACCGTCACGTTGCAGGGCAGCAGCACGCCGACCTCGGGCGCCGCCACCAGCGCGGTGTGGGCGGACGGCGGATGACACGCGCCGAGGATCACGTAGGGCTCGCCCTCGATGCCGAGCTTGGCCTTCATGGTGGCGCGCACGTCGATCTCGGTGAGCACGCCGAACCCTTCCTTCGCGAGGGCCTCGCGCACCCGGGCCGTCGCGGCCTCGAAGGACAGCGGAGACGACACCTCGTAAGCGACGCTGGTCTCCTTCATCTTCACCCCCTGGATCGTCGTCTTCGGTTCGCATCGGAGCCCGCCGGGCCCCGTGGTCAGGACGCTCAGGAGAAGCCCGACCCGCCGCAGGAGGCTCCCCCGGACCCTCCCGGCAAGGTCCCGCCCCCTCCGGCACTGGCGAAGGTCGAGAACTCCTTGCCCACGTTTTCCGACCCGCACTGCGGGCACGTCAGCCCGGCGGCGCCGGCTCCCATGCGCTGCAGGACCTCGAACCGACGGCCGCAGTCACGGCAGCTGTACTCGTACAACGGCATCGTCAGCCTCCACAACCGCCCCACAGGGCGTCCCAGATCTCCGCCGGGACCCCGTCGGGATAGATCTCGTTCGTGCTGTAGATCGCGCCGCAGCTCCGGCACCGCCAGAGCAGCGCTCCTCAGGTCGGCACCGGCTGCACCGGCTTGGCGCACCGCCGGCACATCCCCTGGACCCGCTCGTCCGTCGTCGTCGCTTCCATCGATTCCTCTCCCGCTTTCATGCCACCGACCGTCCGCAGTGGGGGCAGCTCGAGGCCTCAGGGTCCACCCGGCCGCCGCACTCCTCGCAGAGCGCGGGCTCGGAGGGGTCTGCGGCGGTGGAACAGGAGCGTGCCCGGCGCCCGGCCGGGTCGGGGACCGCTCACGTGGGCACCCCGAACCGGGGCAGCACCACGTTCTGCACGATCACCCACACGAGCATCGCACCGAGGAACCACAGCAGGTCGGATCCGCTCACTTCGCCGGTCCCAGCATGATGGCGGCACGGCCCTTCTCGATCTCCGCCTTGTCCTCGTTCACCCGCCTCTCGAGGGAGTCGCACACCGTGGAGCAGATGGCGAACACGGCGGGGTCCTCGATCCGGTAGAGCACGTTGACGCCCTCCCGGCGGCACTCCACGAGCCCCGTGCGGCGGAGGACCGAGAGATGCTTCGAGACGTTGGCCTGGCTGCCGCCGACCTCCTTCAGGATGTCGGTCACGCAGCGCTCACCGTCCTGGAGCGCATGCAGGATCCTCAGCCGCATCGGATCGGCCATGGCCTTCAGCCGGTCCGCGATCCTCTCGAGAAGCTGTTCTGACGCTGGTCGCACTTCCCCTCCCGCGAGTAAGTATAACCACTCGGCAATATAGGACCATTGCTCGTGGCCGTCAAGCGGGGGCGGCGTGCGCCGGCGCGGGCTCACAGGACCTCCTCGACCCCCCACACGATCATCTTCAGCCGCTCGTCGCACCCCTTGCAGTAGCTCTTGATGTCGCTCACCAGCGTCTCCAGGGCCTCGGCGGCGATCACCGTGAAGATGATCGCCGAGGTCTTCGGGAACGCCCGGGAGCCCAGGCGCGGGCCCGTGGTTCCAAGGCCCACCGTGCGCGGAATCTCCGTGTAGCCGAGCACACCGGCACGGTTGAGGAACGCCTCGAGCTCCTCCTTGCGCTCCCCGTCCACGATGATCATGAGCAGCTTCACGGCGTCACTCCTTCACGCCCAGCACCCGGAGCAGCGAGATCATCGGGCACCAGCGCGTGAAAGCCGACTGCAGCAGGTTGAGGCCCACGAAGGCCGTGAAGGCGAAGAACCAGGGCTGGTGCAGCCACACGCCCAGCCCCACCGACGCCATCACGAACAACCCGGCAATGGCCCTGAGGTACTCGTTGATGTTCATACCCTTCCTCCTCTTGCGTCCGCTCCCGGGCGCGGCCCTCCCGGGCCGCGCCCGTCCCACTGCTCAATCACTCCTCGTCAGAGTTCTCGGCGGCCTCGGTGATGGCCCCGGTGCCCACGGTCTTGAGATACATGTAGTAGAGCAGCGGGATCACCACCAGCGTCAGCGCCGTGGAGACCACCACCCCGGAGATCAGCGCCACCGCGAGCCCCTGGAAGATCGGGTCGAGCAGGATGACGAACCCGCCCACGACGAGGGCCGCGGCGGTGAGCACGATGGGACGGAACCGCACCGCCCCCGCCTTGATCACCGCGTTCTCCAGCTTCTCCCCGCCCTGCAGCTCGAGGTTGATGAAGTCGACGAGCAGGATGGAGTTGCGCACGATGATCCCGGCCAGGGCGATGAAGCCGATCATCGACGTCGCCGTGAAGAACACGCCGAAGAGCCCGTGGGCGGGGAGGATCCCGATGAGGGTCAGAGGGATCGGCGCCATGATGATGAGCGGCGTCACGAAGGAGCGGAACCATCCGACCACGAGCACGTAGATGAGCACGAGGACCACCGCGAACGCCACGCCCATGTCGCGGAACACCTCGTAGGTGATCTGCCACTCGCCGTCCCACTTCAGCGCGTACCGCGTCGAGTCCGTGGGCATGTGCGTGGACATGACCCGGATGGGCTTCCCGTCGGGCCCGTCGAGGGCCTCGATCCGGTGCGCCATGGCCAGGATGCCATAGATCGGCGACTCGGCGCCCCCCGCGACCTCGGCGAGGACGTACGTCACGGGCTGCAGGTTCTTGTGGTAGATGAACTTCGCCCGATGGGTGTGGACCACGCGGACGAGCTCCCCCAGGGGGACCATGCGGCCGCCCGCGCCGTGCACGGTCGTCGCCAGCAGGCCGTCCAGGCTCGAGCGCTGGGCCCTCGAGAGCCGCAGCACCAGCGGCACGGCCTCCCGGGACAGCGGATCGTGGAGGATGCCGGCGTCGGCCCCGTTGAGCGCCACCCGCACCGTACGCACCACGGCCTCGGGGGTGACCCCGGCTCGGGCCGCCTTCTCGCGGTCCACCTCGATGTCGAGCTGCGGCCCCGGTGCCTCCACCAGCCAGTCCACGTCGACGATCCCCGGCGTGTCCTCGAAGATGGTGCGGACCTTCCGGGCGATCTTCACGCGCTCGTCGAGGGAGGGCCCGTAAACCTCCGCCACCATCGTGGACAGCACCGGCGGTCCCGGCGGCACCTCGGTGATCTTGACGTTCGCACCGGTGCCGGCGATGACCGGCTGCAGCATCGTGCGCACGTGCTTGGCCAGCGCGTGGCTGGCCACGTCGCGGTCTTGCTTGGGCAGCAGGTTCACCTGCAGGTCGGCCACCAGCGGGCCCGAGCGCAGGAAGTAGTGACGGACCAGACCGTTGAAGTTGAACGGCGCCGAGGTGCCGACGTAGACCTCCACGTCGCTCACCTCGGGCAGCGCCCGCACCACCGTGGCCAGCTTCCTGGCGACCCCCGCCGTGTCCTCCAGGGTGGTCCCCTCCGGCATGTCCACCACCACCTGGAGCTCGCTCTTGTTGTCGTAGGGCAGCATCTTCACCTTGACGACCTTCAGGGCGACCAGGCTCGCGGAACCCACGAGGAGCACCACGACGCCCACGAGCAGCGTCCAGCGCCGCCACGCGTGCTCCAGCAGGGGGGAGAAGAGGCGCGCGTAGAAGCGGTGCAGCCGGTCCTCCTCCGCCGTCTCCGCCACGGGCTGTCCCTCGCCGCGCGCGTGCTCCTCGGCGTACCTGCGGAACAGGCGGAACGTCAGCCACGGCGACACCACGAACGCCACCAGCAGGGAGAACAGCATGGCCGCCGAGGCGTTGATCGGAATGGGCCGCATGTACGGTCCCATGAGCCCGGACACGAAAGCCAGGGGGAGCAGCGCCGCGATGACCGTGAACGTGGCCAGGATCGTCGGGTTGCCCACCTCGTCCACCGCGTAGACGGTGGCCTGCCTGGGGTGTCCCCAGCCCAGCTCGTAGTGGCGATGGATGTTCTCCACCACCACGATGGCGTCGTCGACGAGGATGCCTATGGCGAAGATGAGGGCGAACAGCGTCACCCGGTTCAGGGTGTACCCGAACATGTACGAGGACGCCAGCGTCAGCGCCAGCGTGGTGGGCACCGCCACGGCCACCACCACCGCCTCGCGGCGCCCCAGCGCGAACGCCATCAGCAGCACCACGGCCAGTGTCGCGATGCCCATGTGGTCCATGAGCTCCGTCGACTTCTCGTTGGCCGTGAAGCCGTAGTCCCGGGTCTTGGTGATCTCGATGTTGGACGGCACCACGGGACCGTGCAGCGTGGCCACCCGCGCGTCCAGGTCGCGTACGAGCTCCACCGCGTTGGTGCCCGGCTTCTTGGCCACGGCCACCGTCACCGCCGCGGCATCCAGACCCGCCGGCAGCCCCTTGTCGCCGCCCGCGGCACCCGACATCAGCCACACGTACTCCGCCGGCTCCTCCGGCCCGTCCGTCACCCGGGCGACGTCCCTGAGGTAGACGGGTCTGCCGTTGTACACGCCGACCACCGCGTTGCCCACCTCCTCGGCGGTGCGGAAGAAGGCGCCCACCTCGACGTTGACGTTCTCGTTGGCGGTGTTGAACGTCCCCGCGGGGAGCCGCCAGTTGATGCCCGAGATCGCCTGGTACGCCTGCAGGAGGGAGACGTTGTGCGAGGCCAGGCTCTCACGGTCGAAGCTCACCCGCACCACGCGCCGCTGGCCGCCGATCACCGTGACCTGGGCCACGCGGGGGTGGTGGGTCAGCTCCGTCTTGAGCTCGTCGGCGGCCTCGCGAATCTGCATGGGGGTGGCCGACTTCGACCACAACGTGTAGGCCACCACGGGGACGTCGTCGATGCTGCGCGGGGCCACCACCGGCGGCATGGTGCCCTGCGGCAGCGTCGGCGCCACCTCGGCCACCTTCGAGTGGATCCGCACCACGGCCTGGTCGGGGTCGCTGCCCACCACGAACCGCGCGATGATCATGCCCCCGGAGGGCTGCGACGTGGAGTAGACGTACTCGATGTTCGGGATCTGGGAGATGGCCTTCTCGAGGGGCGCCACCACCCGCCGCTCCACCTCCTGGGCGCTCCCGCCCGGGTAACCCACGAAGACGTCGATCATGGGGACCTTGATCTGAGGCTCCTCTTCGCGGGGGGTCACGATCACGGCGAAGGCGCCGAGCAGGAGCGACGCCACCACCAGCAGCGGCGTCAGCTTCGACTCCAGGAACGCGCGTGCGATCCGCCCGGAGGCCCCCAGCGGGCGGCGGCTCATCTTCAGCCGCATCGCCTCGCGGTGCGCCGCCTCCAGGTTCAGGCGGTCGGGTCCGTCGTGACGCTCGCTCATGACCGGATCTCCTGCACCGGCGCGCCGTCGTCTGGCGGCATTGCAAGGCCGACCAGCACGTCCTCGCCGCCGCTCAGGCCGGACAGCACCTCGACCATCCCGTCACCGATGTCGCCGCCCACCGTGACCGCGCGGGAGCGGGCCTTGCCATCGGCGTCGCGAAGGACGACGAGGGTCACCCCGCCCTGGCGCATGACCGCCCCCTCCGGGACCGCGACGGCCCTGCGCGAGCCGGCGTTGATCCAGCCGCGACCGGCCAGCCCCGAGGCCACCGTGGCGCTGGACAGGCGCACCTTCGCGGTGAAGCTGTGGGACGCGGGGTCGGAGCCCGGGCTCATCTCGTCCACGGTGCCCCGGATGGTCCCCAGGTCGGGGCGCGCGTCGATGCTGACGTCAAGGACGTCCCCGGTCTTCAGCGAGCCCACGGCGCTCTCGGGGACCGTCAGCGCGAGCCGGCGGCCCGCCGAGGACTCCACCGTGACGAGGGGCCGGCCGGGGGCCGCGAGATCACCGGCCTCCACCATCCTGGCCACCACCCGCCCGTCGTAGGGCGCGCGCACCTGGGACTCACCGGCGATGGAGGCGGCGGCGTCCACCGCTCCGGTGGCCTGCTTCACCGCACCCTGGGCCTGCTCGTACTGCATCCTGGCCATGTCGAGCTCGAGCTCGGAGGCGGAGTCGGAAGCGGCCAGGGCCTTGTAGCGCTCGAAGTTGCGGGTGGCCAGGGCCAGCCCGGCCTGGGCCTGCGCCAGCGCTCCGCGGGCCTGCGCCTCCTGGGCCCGCGCCGTCGCCGGGTCGATCTCCACCAGGACCTCGCCCTTGCGTACCGTGTCGCCCAGGTTGACCCGCACGGCGGTCACCGTCGCCATCACGCGGCTGGACACCGCCGACACCCGGTCGGCTTCCACCGCTCCGTACACCTCGGCCCGCTGCGGCACCTCCAGCGAGGCCACCTTGACGACGCGGGCAGAGACCGGGGCCAGCTCGGCCCGGGAACCCTCGCGGGTGGCGCCGCCGCCGCAGGCGGCCGCGCCCGCGACCAGGGGAACGATCCAGATCAGTTTCACCAGGTGCTTCATGAGCTCCTCCGCTCTCTCCGGTTCCATCGCCATGCCTTCGTCTGGGGGTCCAGGGTCACGGCAGGACGCTCTCCGGCGTCCGCCCCGCCGCCGTGGCCAGCTCCAGCGCCGCCTCCTGCGCCTTCGCCCGGGCCACCAGCTCCCTCGTCTCGGCCTCGCGCCGCGCCGTCGTGGCGTCGACCAGGTCGAGCATCTTCACCACCCCGCTCTTGAACCGCTGCTGCGTGATCCGCTCCACTTCCCGCGCCGCGTCGAGGGCCTTGGCGGCGGTGGCGTAGCGCGAACGCGCCGTCACCGCGTCCTCGTAGGCCTTGCGGACCTGGAGGCGGACACCCTCCTCGAAGCGCGCCACGTCGTGTCTGCCCGCCTCTGCCTGGAAGCGGGCCGCGGCCACGGCAGCGCGGTCGGAGCCGCCGGCGAACAGGTTGATCTTCGCCACCGCCATCACGGTGGTGGAGCGGCCGTGGCTGCCGAACAGCGTGTCGTCCACCAGGTCGCCGTGGGCCACCAGGCCCACCGTCGGGTAGTACGCCGCCCTCCGGACCCGTTCCTCGAGCTCGCCGGCCTGGAGCTTCTGCCTGGCGGCGACGAGATCCTTGCGGTCGGCCGCCGTGGCCAGCCAGCTCCCCAGGTCCCCCTGGACGGCCGCCGGCGCGGGCAGCGCCGCCAGCGTCCACACCGTGTCCTGGTTCGTGCCCAGGCGGTAGGCCAGGTTGGCGTTGGCCACCATGACCCGGCCGTGAGCCTCCTCCAGCATGTCCTCCACGCGGGACAGCTCCACCTCGGCCCGCAGCAGCTCCGAGCGCACGATCATGCCCTGCCCGACGTAGTTGCGGGCCAGCTCGACGTGGGCCTGCACGGTGTCCCGCGAGCGCTGCAGAAGCGTCTCGTACTCCTCCGCCTGGGCCAGCATCACGTACGCCCTGGCCGCGTCCATGGCGGCCTGGTTGCCCGCCCAGGCGGCGTCGTCCGCCGCGGCCTTCGCAGCCAGGTCCGCCTGCGCGATGCGGCCGGACAGCTCGCCGCCCGTGAACAGCGGGAGGCTCACCTGCAGCCTCGTCACCGCGGTGTTCAGGAAGTCGGGGTTGTTGGGATCACCCGCCACGAAGTCCGAGAAGGAGAACCGCTCCTGGTTCAGCTTGAACGCGAAGGCCTCCGCCGGAGAGTCGGTCCGCACCCACATCTCCTGGAGCTCGACCGAGGGCAGACGGAACCCCTTGGCCTGGCGAAGCTGCTCGCCGGCGGCCGCCGAGCGCGCCCTGGCGGCGGCCACCTCCCGGGCCTGAGCCCGGGCCTGCTCCATGGCCTCCCGGAGGGTGAGGTGCTCGGCCGCGAACACGGTCGCGGCCAGCAAGGGCAGTATCAGCACAGGAACGAGTACACGGCGCATAGCCTCCTCCTACATGACCATTTGGTTATATCATCAGTCTTCCAACCCTGTCAACCCCCTCCCCACCACAGCGCGGAACCCGCTGCGGCCGGGAGCCGTCGTCCCGGGCCGCGACGCGGACGCAACGGCTGCGATTCCGCCGATGGAGGGACGGAGACGCGCCCAATCGCGCGAAACCGGCTCTCTGCCGAGCACGGCGGCGAGGGGGTATCTGCACGGCCCCCGCGGGCGGAAGCCTCCCGGCGCCCGTCCACAGGCGAACCTAGAAACGCACGATCGCTCCGGCGCGGAGCTCCGAGGAGCCGTACAGCCGCCCCGTCGAGGCCTGGCCGGCGAAGAGCAGACCGAGCGAGTCGGTGAGCGGAAGCTCGTAGACGGCGTGCAACGCCCAGTTGTCGCCGTAGAGGTGCGACTGCGTGAACCCCTCACCCTCGAGCCGGAGCGTGCCGGCGCCCAGCGGGCGCAGCGCCATGACTCCCAGCATGGCCAGGTCGTCCTGGGCGTGCTCCAGGGGCCGGTCGATGATGCCGATGCCTCCATACGCCGACACCTTCCAGGCCCCGGCGTCGAAGCCGCCGAAGAGGTGCGCGAAGAAGTCGTTCTGGTTGGTGCCGAAGTCCTTGCCAGAAGGGGTGTTGGGAAGCTTGGCGCCGAACCGGATGCCGTAGCCTCCGCCGCCGGCGGTGGAACCCAGCAGGAACTTGCCCCATACGGTGAAGTCGCCCACCGCGCTGCTGCCCTCGCCCCGGTCCGGGCTGAACGTCTTGTAGACCATGCCCTCGGCCATGAGCTGCACCGTGCCGGCCACCCCGTAGGTGATGGAGAGGTAGGGGCCGCGCAGGTCGCCCTTCGCCCCCGTGCGGATCGAGCTGACGCCGGAGATGGCGGCGTACCCGAAGTCGATCCGGAACCCGTGGACAGGCAGGAACAGCAGGTCCGGCGTCATCGTGGCGCGCCCGTTGGGATCGGCCGCGGCGGGGAGGGAGAGCAGCACGGCGACGACCGCCGCGATGCACGTGAGCACCGGCTTGGTGGGCTTCATGCGAATATTCTTGCCCACGCATTCACAGCTTGTCAAAGAGGCCCGGCTCCACCGGCGCGCCACGCGCAACGAGGCCCGGGACTCGCCCGGGCCTCGGAGGGTTCTTCGTTCGACGGCGGACTACCCGGCGGCCTCGTCGGTCTCCTTGGCGGCCTTCTTGCGGCGGCCCTTCTTCTCCTTGGCCTCGGCCTTCTTCTTCTCTCCCGGGAGACGGTAGTCCACGAACTCCAGGATGGCCAGCTCGGCGCCGTCACCGGGGCGCGGCCCCAGCTTCAGGATCCGCGTGTAGCCGCCCGGGCGCGACGTGAATCGCGGGCCGATCTCGCTGAACAGCCGCTTGATCAGGTCCCTGTCGCTGACCCAGCGCCCCACCATTCGGCGGGCGTGCACGGACTCCGACTGGCGGCCGAAGGTCACCATCTTCTCGACGATGGGCCGCAGCTCCTTGGCCTTCGGAAGCGTGGTGATGATCCGCTCGTGCTGAATAATCGAACACAGCTGGTTGCGCAGCAGCGCACGACGGTGCTCGGAAGTTCTGCCCAGCTTTCTGTAGGACCGGTTGTGTCGCATGACTCAGATTCCCTTCTCAGGACCTGGGCAGGTCGAGCCGCATGCCGAGGCTGAGCCCCAGCCCGTCCAGCTGGTCGCGCACGTCCGCCAGAGCCTTCTTGCCGAACCCGGGCACCGCCAGCAGCTCGTCCTCGCTGTACACGACGAGCTCGCGAAGCGTCTCCACGCCCGCGTTCCGCAGCATGTTCGTGATCCGTCCGCCCAGCCCGAGGTCCTCCACCGAGCGCTCGAGGACGCTGTCCTCCTGGCGCTCGGGCTCGACGCTGGCGGCGCTCTCCTCCAGCGAGGTGAAGATCGGCAGGTGGTCGGACAGCAGCCTCGCCGCCTCGGCGACCGCCGCGGCCGGCGTCACCGCCCCGTTGGTCCACACCTCGAGGATGAGCTTCTCGTAGTCCGTGGCCTGGCCGACGCGGGCCGGCTCGATGCGGTAGTTCGCCCGGCGCACCGGCGAGAACGCGGCATCGAGAAAGATGAAGCCCACACCCAGGCTGGCGGGGTCCTGCTCGTCGGCGGGCACGTAGCCCCGTCCGCGCCGCACCACCAGCTCGGCGTCCACGACGGCCTCGTCGGCCAGCGTCGCCAGGTACACGTCCGGCTCCACCACCGTCAGGTCGGCGCCGCCCTCCATGGCCGCCGCCGTGAGCGTCCCCGCTCCCTCGGCCTTGAGGGTCGCCGTCACCATCTCCTGTCCATGGAGCACCAGCGGCACCCGCTTCAGGTTGAGGATGAGGTCGGTGACGTCCTCCATGACACCGGGGATGGAGTCGTACTCGTGGTTGACGCCGGCGAAGCGCACGGCGACGACGGAGCTCCCCTCGATGGAGGAGAGCAGGATCCGCCGGAGGGCATTGCCCACCGTGACACCCCAGCCGCGCTCGAACGGCTGCGCCGCGAAGATGCCGTGGGTCGCGTCCGAGTGCTCGGTATCGATCTCCACCGCCCGCGGGCGATGCAGTTCCAGCTCTCTCATCTAAAGCCTCCTCACCGCGAATACAGCTCGACGATCAGCTGCTCCTGGATCGGCAGCCGGATATCCTCGCGGGTCGGCAACGCAACCACCTTGCCACGGAAGTTCTCGGCCTCGAGCTCGAGCCACGGCGGCACGCCGCGTCCCTGAGCCGTCTCCAGCGCCTCGACGACCTGGACGTTGGTGCGCATCTTCTCCTTGAGGATGATCTCCATCCCGGGCTTCACCTGGAAGGAGGGGATGCTGACCCGGCGTCCGTTGACCGCCACGTGGCCGTGACGCACCAGCTGCCTGGCCTGCGAACGCGAGCCCGCCAGCCCCAGCGAGTAGACCACGTTGTCCAGGCGCATCTCGAGCAGGCGCAGCAGGTTCTCGCCGGTCACGCCCTTCTGGCGCGCGGCCTCGGCGAAGTACCGCCGGAACTGCGCCTCGAGCACGCCGTACACACGGCGCACCTTCTGCTTCTCGCGCAGCTGCAGCCCGTACGGCTGCATCTTGTTGCGCCTCTTCCCGTGCTCTCCCGGAGCGTAGGACCGCCGCTCCACGGCGCACTTCTCCTTGAAGCAGCGCTCCCCCTTGAGGAAGAGCTTCATTCCTTCTCGACGACACAGCCGGCAGACCGGCCCATGGTACCTAGCCACTGCACCCTCCTGCGATCACACCCGGCGCCGCTTGGGCGGCCGGCAGCCGTTATGCGGAATCGGGGTGACGTCCTGGATCCTCTTGATCTCGAGGCCCGAAGCCGCCAGCGCGCGAATGGCGGACTCGCGACCAGCGCCAGGCCCCTTGATCTCGACGTCCACCGACCGTACGCCGTGCTCCTGCGCCTGCTCCGCGGCGTTGCGCGAGGCCAGCTGCGCGGCGTAGGGCGTGCCCTTGCGGGAGCCCTTGTACCCGATGCGGCCCGCGGAGCTCCAGCAGATGGTGCTGCCGCTGGGGTCCGTGAACGTCACGATCGTGTTGTTGAACGTCGCCTGAATGTGGGCCACCGCGTGCGGAACGTTCTTGCGTTCCCGCCGCCGCGGTCCCTTCCTGCCACTCTTGGTAGCCTTCGCCATCATCATCATCAAGCCTCGCTCACCCTACTTCTTCCCGGCCTTCTTCTTCTTCGCCACCGTCGCGCGCCGCGGTCCCTTCCGGGTCCTCGCGTTGGTGTGCGTCCGCTGCCCGTTGACGGGCAGGCTGCGCCGGTGACGGATACCGCGATACGATCCGATCTCCATGAGCCGCTTGATGTTCATCGCGACTTCCTTGCGCAGATCGCCCTCGACCTTGCAGTCGTCCTGGACCACCCGGGTGATGCGACGGATCTCCTCCTCGGAGAGGTCCTTCACCCGGACAGACGGATCCACGCCGGACTTGTGGAGGATCTGGCGCGCCGTGGCGCGGCCGACCCCGTAGATATACGTCAGGCCGATTTCCACGTGCTTGTTCTGGGGAAGGTCGACACCTACGATGCGTGCCACTTCTCAATCCTCCTCGTCAGCCCTGCCGCTGCTTGTGCTTCGGGTTTTCACAGATGACCCTGACCACGCCCTTCCGGACGATGATCTTGCACTTGCCGCAAATCTTGCGAACCGAAGACCGAACTTTCATGCCCCACCTCTTACTTGTAACGGTACACGATGCGCCCGCGGGTCAGATCGTAAGGTGACAGCTCCACCAGGACCTTGTCTCCGGGAAGGATGCGGATGAAGTGCTTGCGCATCTTGCCGGAGATGTGGGCGAGCACCTCGTGCCCGTTCTCGAGTTCGACCCTGAACACAGCATTGGGCAGGGTCTCCACCACGGTGGCCATCACCTCGATGGCCTCCTCTTTCGCCATAACCTCTCCCTACCTCGGCCCCACACCGAGCACCCAGGGGCCATCCTCCGTGACGGCCACCGAATACTCGAAATGGGCAGAAAGCTTACCGTCTTCGGTGCGCGATGTCCAGCCGTCCCGGTCGATGGTCACGCCGGGCTCTCCGGCGTTGATCATCGGCTCCACGGCCAGTACCAGCCCCGGACGGAGCTCGGGGCCCCGTCCCGGCGGCCCGAAGTTGTAGACCTGCGGCTCCTCGTGGAGCGCGCGTCCGATGCCGTGACCAACGAACTCGCGCACCACGCCGAACCCCGCGGCCTCCGCGTGGACCTGGACGGCGTGACCCACGTCGGAAAGCCGCCGACCCGGCCGCACGACCTCCACCGCCCCCTCCAGGCACTCCCGGGTGACGCGCAGCAGCCGCGCCGCCTCGGGGTCCACATCCCCCACCGGCACCGTGATGGCGGCGTCCCCGAAGAACCCCTCCAGGACGGCCCCGCAGTCCAGCGAGATGACGTCCCCCGCCGTCAGACGGCAGTGGCGGGACGGGATCCCGTGGACGATGACGTCGTTCACCGACGTGCACAGCGTCGCCGGATACCCCCGGTACCCCTTGAACGCGGGAAGCCCGCCGCGGGAGCGGATGTGCTCCTCCGCCATGGCGTCGAGCTCGGCCGTGGAGACCCCGGGCGCCACCGCGGCGGCGACCAGGTGCAGCGTCTCGTGGACCAGCGCGTTGGCGCGATCCATCACGGCGAGCTCCGCGGGGGTCTTGAGCACGATCACGAGTGCAGCACTCCCTCCACGCCCCGGCGCATGAGCGCGAAGATGTCGTCCCGCGGCCCCAGGCCGCTGACCTCGGCCAGGATCGAACGCGAGCGGTAGAGCTCGAGCAGGGGCGCGGTCTTGGCCGCGTAGACCCGCAGGCGCTCCTGGAGCACCTCCTCGCGGTCGTCCCGCCGCTGCACCAGTGCGGTGCCGCATTCGTCGCAGACGCCCTCCTGCGCCGGCTTCGCGTCGGAGACGTGGTAGACACGGCCGCAGCCCGGGCACGACCTCCGCCCGCTCAACCGCCGCACGATCTCCCCGTCCGGGACGCTGAGGTTGATGGCCACGTCCACGCGGCGCCCGAGCTCGGCGAGGAGCCGGTCGAGCCACTGGGCCTGCCCGGCGGTGCGCGGATAACCGTCGAACACGCACCCCAGCGCACCACCCTGGGAGTGGAGCCGGGTCATCAGCATCTTCCCGACGACATCGTCGGGGACCAGTTCGCCGCGGTCCATGTGCTCCCTGGCCTCGTTGCCCGCCTGGCTGCCTCGGGCGGCCTCCTCGCGGAGCAGGTCGCCGGTGGAGATGTGCAGCAGCTGGAAAGCGCCGGCCAGCCTCTTCGCCTGCGTTCCCTTGCCGGCCCCCGGCGGGCCCAGCACCACGATGTCGAGTGCGCGCGTGACCATTCCGGCTGCCTACCTGCGCCCACGGGTACGGCGGCCCCGCACGAAGCCGTCGTAGTGACGCATCACCATCTGAGCCTCGATCTGTTGCACCGTGTCCATGGCCACGCCGACGACGATGAGCAGCGAGGTGCCGCCGAAGTAGAACTTCACGCCGAGCCCCTCTGTGAACCATCGCGGCAGCATGGCGTCCAGCGCTCCCCCGATGAACGGGATCGTCGCCACCTTGAAGCCGGCGATGAGGATCTCCGGCAGGATGGCCACCAGCGCCAGGTAGATGGCGCCCACCAGGGTGATCCGGGTGAGGACCAGGTCGATGAAGTCGGCGGTCCGCTGCCCCGGCCGGATGCCCGGGATGAACCCGCCGTACTTCTTCATGTTGTCGGCGGTGTCCTGGGGGTTGAAGATGATCGAGGTGTAGAAGTAGCAGAAGAAGATGATCGACAGGAAGTAGACCAGGTTGTACATGGGCTCGCCCCACGCCAGCGCCGCGGTCACCTTCTTCACGATGGGGTGGTCGATCATCGCCCCGATGGTCTGCGGGAACGACAGGATGGAGGCGGCGAAGATGACGGGAATCACGCCTCCGGTGTTGAGACGCAGAGGCAGGTAGGTGCTCTGTCCGCCGTAGATGCGCCGCCCCACGATGCGCTTGGCGTACTGCACCGGGATGCGGCGTTGAGCCCGTTCCATGAGCACGATGGCGGCCACCACGATCACCGCGAAGATGATGAACAGGCCGGCGGTGAGGATGGACATGCTGCCCGTGCGCAGGTCCTCGAAGGTGGTGATGATGGCGCGGGGCAGGCCCACGACGATGCCCGCGAAGATGATCAGCGAGATGCCGTTACCCACGCCGCGCTCGGTGATCTGCTCGCCCAGCCACATGACGAACGCCGTGCCCGTCGTCAGCGTGAGCACGCACAGGAGCCGGAAGCCCCAGCCGGGGTGCGGCACCAGCGGCGCGCCGCCGGGAGCCGTGGTCCGCTCCAGGAAGAACGAGATGCCCAGGGACTGGATGATGGACAGGGCCACGGTGCCGTACCGGGTGTACTGGGTGATCTTCTTCCGCCCGAGGTCGCCCTCCTTGGAGAGCTTCTCGAGATACGGCCACACCACGGTGAGCAGCTGAAGGATGATCGACGCGTTGATGTAGGGCATGATGCCCAGCGCGAAGATCGTCATCCGGCCCAGCGCTCCGCCCGAGAACAGGTTCAGAAAGCCCAGAATGGTGCCCTGCGCCTGCTTCGTGAACTCCGCGATGGCGGTGGGGTCCACGCCCGGCGTCGGGATGAACGCGCCGAGGCGATAGACCGCGAGCAGCAGGAACGTAAAGATGACCCGCTTGCGCAGGTCGGGAATCGCGAAGATGTTGCGCAGGCTCTCGATCATGAGCCGATCACCTCACAGCTGCCCCCGGCGCCCTCGATGATCTCCTGGGCCTTCCTGGAGAACTTGTGGGCCTTCACCACGAGCTTCTTGGTGAGCGTACCGTCGCCCAGGACCTTGACACCGGCCTGCACCTTGGAGATGACGCCTTCGGCCAGCAGGAGCTCCGGCGTGATCTCGGCGCCCTCGGGGAACCGGTCCAGCGTGCCGACGTTCACGATGGTGAACTCCTTGCGGAAGATGTTCGTGAACCCGCGCTTGGGAAGCCGCCGGACGAGGGGCATCTGACCGCCCTCGAACGCCCGCCGCGTGCGGTGCCCGGAGCGGGACCCCGCACCCTTGTGACCACGGCCGGCCGTCTTGCCGTTGCCAGAGCCCGGGCCACGGCCGACGCGCTTGCGGTCCTTGCGGGATCCCGGCTTCGGAGAAAGGTTGTGGAGTTCCATGTGCTACTCCTCGATCTTCGCCGCGGGCGTCTCAGCCTCGGGCTCGGCCTTGGCGCGGCGGGTCCGGGTGCCTGCGCTCTTCCTGGCCTCCGGCGCGCCGGCGGCACCGATCTCCTCGACCCGCACGATGTGGGCGACCTTCGCCACCATGCCGCGGGTGTAGGGGTTGTCGGGCAGCTCCACGGAGGAGCCGATGCGCCCCAGGCCGAGGCCGTCGGTCAGCACCCGCACGATACGTTCCTGGTTGCCGATCCTGCTCCGCACCTGGGTGATGCGCAGCTTGCCTTCGGAGTGCTTCTTTCGCGGCGTCATGCCTCAACCTCCGGGAACTCCTCGGGCGCCTCGTCCTGCTCCGGCTCCTCTTCCACCGCCGGTTCCACGGCCACCTCGCGGAGCCGCCTGGACTCCTCGCGGGTGGTGAGGGCCTCCAGGGCGGCGAACGTCGCACGGACGACGTTGTGCGGATTGGTGGTGCCCAGGCACTTGGTCAGGATGTCCTGGATCCCCGCCGCCTCGGCGATGGCGCGCACGGCGCCGCCGGCGATGACGCCGGTTCCGGGAGAGGCCGGGCGCAGCAGCACCCTGCCGGCGCCGAAACGACCCGTGACCTCGTGCGGGATGGTGCTGCCGTCGCGCTTCACCGAGACCATGGCCCGGCGGGCCGCCTCGGTGCCCTTCCGGATCGCCGAGGGAACCTCGCGCGCCTTTCCGGTGCCGAAGCCGACGCGTCCGTTGCCATCACCCACGATCACCAGCGCCGAGAACGAAAAGTTCTTTCCGCCCTTGACCACCTTGGTGACGCGGTTGATGTTGACGACGTGATCGATAAACTGCGTTTCCCGTTCGCTCATCATGGCGCCCCTAGAACTTCAGACCCGCTTCACGGGCTGCGTCGGCCAGTTCCTTGACTACTCCGTGATACCGGAACCCGGCACGGTCGAAGACAACGGAATTGATTCCCTTGGCCTGGGCGCGGGCGGCGACGGCCTTGCCCACCGCGCGGCCGGCGGCCCTGTTCCCGAGGGTGCTCAGCCCCTCGCGCACGTCCTTGTCGAGGGTCGAAGCCGCGGCCACCGTCACTCCGCGGGAGTCGTCGACCACCTGGGCGTACACGTGGTGGAGCGAACGGAACACCACCAGACGCGGGCACTCGCTGGTGCCCGAGATCTTCTTGCGGATCCGCATGCCGATGCGGTCCCTGGTCTGCTTGCGATCTCGTGACCTGGACATAGACTACGCTCCCGACTTCCCGGCCTTACGCTTCAAGACCTCGCCCGTGTACCGCACGCCCTTCCCCTTGTAGGGGTCCGGCGGCCGCAGGTGGCGCAGGTCGGCCGCCACCTGTCCCACCTGCTGCTTGTCGATGCCCTCGACGGTGAGCCTGTTCGCCTTGGCATCGTGGGAGAGCGTCACGCTCTCCGGCGCCTTGTAGACGACCGGATGCGAGAAGCCCAGCGACAGCGTCACCTCGTGCGGGCCCTGCAGCTCCGCCTTGTAGCCCACGCCCACGATGTCGAGCTCACGCTTGAAGCCCTCGCTCACACCGGCGACGGCGTTGGCGAGCAGGGCCCGTGTGAGGCCGTGCAGGGCGCGATGCTGCTTCGCGTCGGTGGCCCGGCGGACCACCAGGGTCTCCCCCTCCATGGCGGCGGAGATGCCGTCGGGGAGCGAGCGGAGCAGCGAGCCCTTCGGGCCCTTCACCTGCACCACTCCGTTGCCGACGTCGACCTGCACGCCCTTGGGGATCTGGATCGGATTCTTGCCGATGCGCGACATGACGCCCTCCTCACCACACCCGGCACATGACTTCGCCGCCGACCCGCGCTTCACGGGCCTTGGCGTCAGTCATGAGCCCCCGGGAGGTGGAGATGACGGAGACACCGATGCCACCGCGCACCTGGGGCAGCGCCTCCACGCCCCGGTAGACGCGGCGGCCCGGACGCGACACGCGCTCCAGGCCCTTGATCACGGGCTCGCCGTCCGGGGAGTAGCGAAGGTAGAGACGGATCGTCCGCTCGGGCCCCTCTTCGAGGACCTTGAAGTTGCGGATGAACCCTTCCTCCTGGAAGATCTTCGCCAGCTCCAGCTTGACCCGGGACGCGGGCACGTCGCAACGGTCCTTGCCCACCAGCGCCGCGTTCCGGATGCGGGTGAGGAAGTCGGCAATGGGATCTGTCATCGTCATCGCGCACCCCCTACCAGCTGGCCTTGGTGACGCCCGGCAGGTAGCCCTCGAGGGCCAGCTTCCGGAAGCAGATGCGGCACAGCTCGAACTTCCTCATGTAGGCACGGGGACGGCCGCAGACCTTGCAGCGATTCCGATGCCTCACGCGGAACCTCGGCGTCCGCAGGGACTTGGCAACTTGACACAGACGAGCCACAGCCTCCTCCTAATTCCTGACGAACGGAAAGCCCAGCTCCTGGAGCAGGAACCTGGCCTGGTCATCGGTGGCGGCGGTCGTCACCACGGTGACGTTCATGCCCTTGGGGTTCTCCACCTTGGTGTAGTCGATCTCCGGGAAGATGAGGTGATCGAGGATGCCCATCGTGTAGTTCCCGCGACCGTCGAAGCCGCGCGGCGACAGCCCGCGGAAGTCGCGGACGCGGGGCAACGCGATGTTGACCAGCCTGTCGAGGAACTCGTACATGCGATCCCGCCGCAGCGTCACCGAGCAGCCGATCTGCATGCCGGCGCGGAGCTTGAACTGCGCGATGGACTTCTTCGCCTTCCGGATCACGGGCTTTTGACCGGTGATGGCGGTGAGCTCTTCCACCGCCTGGTCGAGAAGCTTCGCGTTCCGTGACGCCTCACCCGTACCGATGTTGCAGACCACCTTGGTGATCTTGGGCACCGCCATCGGGTTCGAGATCCCGAACTCCTTGGTGAGCTTCGGGGCCACTTCCTTCTCGTACTTTTCTTTCAGCCGCGCCATTGCATCCTCGCTTTACGCATCCAGGGTGGCGTCGTCGACCTTGGCGACCCGCACCTTGCGCCCGTCCTCGAGGAACGTGTAGCCCACCCGCGTGGGCCGCCCGCTGTCGGGGGACACGACCATGAGGTTGGAAGCGGCGATGGGCGCTTCCCGCTCCACGATCCCGCCGCTCACACCGGCTCCGGGGTTGGGACGCGTGTGCCGCTTGACCATGTTGACGTGCTCGACGACCACCCTGCCGGCCTTGACGTCGACACGGAGCACCTTGCCGCGCTTGCCGCGGTCCTTGCCGGCGATGACCTGGACCTGGTCGCCCTTCTTGATCTTCAGCTGCTTCTTCATGGCGACCCCCTACAGGACTTCCGGCGCCAGCGACACGATCTTCATGAAGCGCCGCTCGCGCAGCTCGCGGGCCACGGGCCCGAACACGCGGGTTCCCACCGGCTCGCGCTGGTTGTTGATGAGCACCGCCGCGTTGTCGTCGAAGCGGATGTAGGAGCCGTCCTTGCGCCGCTGCGAACGCCGGGTGCGGACGATCACCGCCCGTACCACCGTGCCCTTCTTCACCTGAGAGTCCGGGACGGCCTCCTTGACGGCGCACACGATGACGTCGCCGATGCGGGCGTACCGGCCCGCGTTGGAGCCACCCAGCTGGCGGATCGCCTGGAGCTTCTTCGCCCCCGAGTTGTCGGCGACCGTCAACATCGTCTGCATCTGGATCATCGCCGCCTCCTCACCGAGCCTGCTCGATCACGCGAGCAACCCGCCACCGCTTGTGCCGTGACAGCGGCCGGCACTCGATGATCTGCACCTTGTCGCCGACCTTGCACACGTTGCCCTCGTCGTGGGCCATGAACTTTCCCGACCGCTGGATGAACCTGTGGTACAGCCGGTGCATGACGAGGCTGTCCACCCGCACCACCACGGTCTTGTCCATGGCCGTGGAGACCACGGTGCCGGTCTTCACGGTCTTCCGTGCCGCTTCTGCTTTTTCCACCATGGCCTACTCCGCCTCTGCCAGGCGCTCGGCGAGCACCGTCATCAGTCGTGCGATGTCCTTGCGCACGAGCCTGATCTTCACCGGGTTCTCGACCTGGCCCGTCGCCGCCTGAAAACGCAGCTTGAACAGCTGCTCCTTGAGGTCGCGCTCCGTGCTGCGGAGCTCCTCGATGGACTTCTCCCTGAGCTCGCGCGCCTTCATCGTCCCTGCTCCCGGCCCACGAAACGCGTGCGGATGGGCAGCTTGTGGGCCGCCAGACGCATGGCCTCGCGCGCCACCTCCTCGGAAACCCCCTCCATCTCGTAGAGGATGCGGGCGGGCTTGACCACGCACACCCACTCCTCCGGGGCTCCCTTGCCCTTGCCCATGCGGGTCTCCGCGGGCTTCTTGGTGATGGGCTTGTCCGGGAAGATCCGGATCCAGATCTTGCCGCCGCGCTTGACGTGACGGGTCATGGCGATACGGGCCGCCTCGATCTGACGCGCCGTCACCCAACCCACCTCCAGCGCCTGCAACCCGAAGTCCCCGAACGACAGCTCGGAGCCGCCCTTCGCCAGACCGCGCCGGCGACCGCGCTGCTGCTTACGAAACTTGACCTTCTTCGGCATCAACATGACAGCACCTCACCCGTCACAACGCTCGGCGGTGGGCCTTGCTGCGGTGCAGCTCGCCCTTGTAGATCCAGACCTTGACGCCGATCGCCCCGTAGGTCGTGAACGCCTCGGCGAACCCGTACTCGATGTCGGCCTTCAGCGTGTGCAGAGGAAGCCGCCCCTCCTGGTACCACTCGGACCGGGCGATCTCGGCACCGTTGAGGCGACCGGAGCAGCGAATTTTGACGCCCTGCGCGCCAAAACGCAAGGCGTTCTCCAGCGCCCGCCGCATGGCGCGCCGGAAGGTGATCCGGCGGACCAGCTGCGAGGCGATGGACTCGGCGATGAGCTGGGCCTCGATCTCGGGGCGCTGGACCTCCTGGATGTTGATGTGGATGTCCTGCCCGTAGACCGCCCGCAGCTCCGCACCGAGCTTGTCCACCTCGGCACCCTTGCGGCCGATGATGATGCCGGGGCGCGCCGAGAAGATGTTCACGCGGATCTTGTTGGCCGTCCGCTCGATGTCGATCTCGGAGACGCCGGCGTGGGACAGCCGCCGCTTGAGGCCCTTGCGCAGGCGCAGGTCCTCGTGGAGCAGCTTGGCGTAGTCCTTCTCGGCATACCACCGCGACCGCCACGTCTTGTTGTAGCCCAGCCGGAAACCGTAAGGGTGCGTCTTCTGACCCACTGCTTGCCTCCTACTCCTCGCGCTCCGCGACCTGGACGGTCACGTGGCAGTACCGGTGCAGCCGGGGGAAGACCCGCCCCAGCGAGGCGGCGCGGAACCTCTTGAGAGAGGGCGCCTGGTCCACGTGGATCCGCTCCACCACGAGCTTGCCGGCGTCCGTCCCGGGGGCCTTCTGCTCCAGGTTGGCCACCGCCGACCGGAGAAGCTTCTCGAGATCCCGGGCGCATCCCTTGTGAGTCAGCTGCAGGATGGCGAGAGCCCGGGTGACCCCCTTCCCGCGCACCGTGTCGGCCACCAGGCGCACCTTCTGGGGAGAACTCTTGTAGTAGCGCAGTCGTGCAACAGCGTTCATCACAGCCCCCTAGTGGCTCGCGCCTTTTTCCTTGCGCCCGCCGGAATGGCCCCGGAAGGTCCGGGTGAGGGCGAACTCACCCAGCTTGTGGCCCACCATGTTCTCCGAAACGAACACCGGGATGAACTTCTGCCCGTTGTGCACGGCGATGGTGTGCCCGACCATGTCCGGAACGATGGTGGAGCGGCGCGACCAGGTCTTGATCACCCTCCGGTCCCTCGTCTCGTTGAGGTGATCGACCTTCTTCATCAGATGCCCGTCCACGAAGGGCCCCTTGTGAATCGAACGTGCCATCGTGAGCCTCCCCCTACTTCCGCCGCTTCACGATGAAGCGGGTCGTCCGCTTGTTCCGGCGGGTCTTGTAGCCCTTGGTGGGCTGGCCCCAGGGGCTGACCGGGTGACGGCCGCCCTTGGTCCGGCCCTCACCGCCGCCGTGCGGGTGGTCGATCGGGTTCATGGCCGTGCCGCGCACGTGGGGGCGGCGCCCGGACCACCGGGTGCGCCCGGCCTTCCCGATGGACACGTTGCCGTGGTCCACGTTGCCGACCTGGCCGATGGTCGCCCAGCAGGCGCGCAGGACCATGCGCATCTCGCCGGAGGGAAGCCGCAGCGTGGCGTACTTGCCCTCCTTGGCCATGAGCTGGGCGGAGGCTCCGGCGGCGCGCACCATCTGCCCGCCGTAGCCCGGCTTGAGCTCCACGTTGTGCACCGTCGAGCCCAGCGGGATGCTGTTGAGCGGCAGCGCGTTGCCCGGCACGATCTCGGCCTTCTCCGCGGCGATCACCGTGGCGCCCACGGCGAGACCGACGGGGGCGAGGATGTACCGCTTCTCACCGTCGGCGTAGACCAGCAGGGCGATGTTGGCCGAGCGGTTGGGGTCGTACTCGATGCTCGACACCCGCGCCGGAATGCCCCGCTTGTCGCGCTTGAAGTCGATGGTCCGGTAGCGGCGCTTGTGGCCGCCGCCGCGGAAGCGCAGCGTCTCACGGCCCTCGTTGTTGCGCCCACCGCTGCGGGAGATGCCCTTGGTGAGGCTCTTCTCAGGGGTGGACTTGGTGATCCCCTCCGAGTCCAGCCGGGTCATGAACCGCACACCGGGCGACGTTGGCTTGTATGCTTTGATACCCATGACGCCGTCCCCTTACACCTGATCGAAGAAGTCGATCGTCTTCTCGCCGGCGGCGAGACGCACGTAGGCCTTGCGCCAGTCGGGCCGACGGCCCGAGTAGCGGCCGTAGCGCCGGACCTTGCCGTGCACGTTCAGCACCCGCACGTCCACCACCTTGACGCTGAACAGCGTCTCGACGGCGCGCCGGATCTCGATCTTGTTGGCGCCGCGAGCGACCTGGAAGCACACCGTGTTGGTGGCTTCCCGCGCGTCCGCGGTCTTCTCGGTCACGATCGGCTTGATGATGATCTCGCGCGGGTCCTTCATGACGACAACGCCTCCATCAGCGTCTCCAGCGCGCGGCGCGAGAACACCACCTGCTTCGCGCCGAGCACCTCGACCACCTGGACATGCAGGGCGTCGGCGGTGGCCAGCTCGCGCCGGTTCCGCGTCGCCAGCATGAGGTTGAGGTTCTCGTAGCTGTCCACGAACAGCACCTTCTGGCCGGCCATGCCCAGCTTGGCGAGGCGGCCGATGAAGTCCTTGGTGCGGTGGGACTCCACCTCGAGGCTCTCGAGGACGTGGAGCCGGCCGCCGGCCACCCGCTCGGAGAGCACTGACTTCAGGGCGTTCTTCTTCGCCTTGATGTTCACCTTCACGGCGTAGCTGCGCGGCTGCGGACCGAACGTCGTGCCGCCGTGCCGCCACAGAGGCGACCGCGTCGAGCCGTGGCGCGCGCGCCCCGTGCCCTTCTGCCTCCAGGGCTTCTTGCCGCCGCCCGACACCATGCCGCGGGTCTTCGTGGCGTGGGTCCCGCTCCTCAGGGAGGCCTGGAACGCCTTCACGACCTCGTACACCAGGTGGGGCCGGGCGGGATAGGCGAAGAGCTCCTGCGGGAGCTCGATCTCCCCCACCACCTCGTTGTCCCAGTTGCGGATCGAAAGCTTCATAGCCCGTTCCCCCTCTACGCCTTGACGACCTGCAGCACGGCGTTGCGAGCGCCGGGCACCGCGCCCTTCAGGAAGATGAGGTTCCGCTCGACGTCGACCTTCACCACCGTGACACGCTTCAAGGTCGTGCGGTCACCACCCATGCGACCGGCCATGCGGGTCCCGGGGTACACGCGGGACGGGTAGGCCGAGGCGCCGATCGAGCCCGGGGCCCGGTGGAACATGGAGCCGTGCGTCGCCCGGCCGCCGCCGAAGTGGTGGCGCCGCATCGCGCCCTGGAAGCCCTTGCCCTTGGACGTCCCCACCACCCGCACCTGCTCACCGGCGGCGAAGATGTCGCACAGCACCGTATCCCCCGGCTTGGCCTCGGACCCCTCGGCCACCGGGATCTCGGCCACGACGCGGGTCGGCGGCACGTTGGCCCTGGCAAACTGCCCGGCCACCGGCTTGCTGACGTGCTTCGGGGGCTTGCCGTCCACCAGTCCGAGCTGCACCGCCTCGTAGCCGTTGCGCTCCGAGGTGCGCCGCACCACGACCACGCACGGACCGGCCTGGACGACCGTGACGGGCACGACCTCGCCGTTCTCCCCGAACACCTGGGTCATGCCGATCTTCTTCGCGAGGATTCCCTGCACCATGACGGCACCCCTCACTTCTTCCCGCCGTACGCCTTGATCTCGACGTCGACCCCGGCCGGCAGCTCCAGCTTCATGAGCGCGTCCACCGTCTGCTGCGTGGGATCGAGGATGTCGAGCAACCGCTTGTGCGTGCGGATCTCGAACTGCTCCCGCGACTTCTTGTCGACGTGGGGAGACCGCAACACGGTAAACCGCTGGATCTGCGTCGGCAGCGGGATGGGACCGGACACGTTCGCCCCCGTCCGCTTCGCCGTGTCCACGATCTCCGCCGTCGACTGGTCCAGCAGACGGAAGTCGTACCCTTTCAGCCGGATGCGGATCTTGTCCTTGACCATGGCGTCTCCTACTCGATGATGTCGGTGATGGTGCCGGCGCCGACGGTGCGGCCGCCCTCGCGGATGGCGAAGCGCAGGCCTCTCTCCATCGCGATGGGCATGATCAGCGCCACCTCGATCGACACGTTGTCGCCGGGCATCACCATCTCCACACCCTGCGGCAGCGTCACCGACCCCGTCATGTCCGTCGTCCGGAAGTAGAACTGCGGCCGGTACCCCGGGAAGAACGGCGTGTGCCGCCCGCCCTCTTCCTTGGACAGCACGTAGACCTCAGCCTTGAACTTCGTGTGCGGCGTGATCGTCCCGGGCTTCGCCACCACCTGCCCGCGCTCCACGTCCTTCTTCTCCGTCCCGCGCAGCAGCAACCCGACGTTGTCTCCCGCCTGCCCCTGGTCCAGGAGCTTCCGGAACATCTCCACGCCCGTCACCACCCGCTTGAACGTCGGACGCAGGCCGACGATCTCCATCTCGTCCTGCACCTTCACGATCCCGCGCTCCACCCGGCCCGTCACCACCGTCCCGCGCCCCGAGATCGTGAACACGTCCTCGATCGGCATCAGGAACGGCTTGTCGATGTCACGCTCCGGCTCCGGTACGTACTTGTCCAGAGCGTCCATCAGCTCCTCGATGCACTTCGCATCCTCGGAGTCCGCCGAGTCCACCTGACCCGCCTTCAGCGCCGACCCCCGGATCACCGGAACCTCGTCCCCAGGAAAGTCGTACTGGCTCAAAAGCTCCCGGACCTCCAGCTCCACCAGGTCCAAAAGCTCCGGGTCCTCCACCTTGTCCACCTTGTTCAGGAACACCACGATGCACGGCACGCCCACCTGCCTCGCCAGCAGAATGTGCTCCCGCGTCTGCGGCATCGGCCCGTCCTCCGCCGACACCACCAGAATCGCGCCGTCCATCTGCGCCGCACCCGTGATCATGTTCTTCACGTAGTCCGCGTGACCGGGGCAGTCCACGTGCGCGTAGTGCCGCTTGTCCGTCTGGTACTCCACGTGCGACGTCGCGATCGTCAGAATCTTCATCTCGTTCCGGCGACCCTGCGAAATCGAAGCCTTCGCCACCTCGTCGTACGCCTTGAACTCCGCCAGACCCTTCAGCGACATCACCTTCGTGATCGCCGCCGTCAACGTCGTCTTCCCGTGGTCGACGTGCCCGATCGTCCCCACGTTTACGTGCGGCTTCGTCCGGTCAAACTTCTGCTTCGACATAGCTGCCCCCTTCTCACACGCGCCCTTTGGCGCGAGCAACCACCTCGTCGGCAACGTTCTTCGGTATCTCGTCGTAGTGGTCGAATTGCATCGTGTAGGTGGCGCGGCCCTGGGTGAGCGACCGCAGCTGCGTGGCGTAGCCGAACATCTCCGCCAGCGGGACGAAGGCGCGCACCACCTGGCTTCCCGCCCTCGGCTCCACGTTCGTGATCTTGCCCCGCCTCGAGTTGAGGTCGCCGATGACGTCGCCCATGAACTCCTCGGGCGTCACCGCCTCGACCTCCATGATGGGCTCGAGCAGCACCGGGGAGGCCTTCGCCGCCGCGTCCTGGAACGCCATGGAGCCGGCGACCTTGAACGCCATCTCCGACGAGTCCACCTCGTGGAAGGATCCGTCGTACAGGCTCACGCCCACGCCGATCATGGGAAACCCGGCGCGGATCCCGTGCTGCATCGCCTCGCGGATGCCCTGGTCGATGGGCTTGATGTACTCCTTGGGGATGGAGCCGCCCACGATGTCGTTCTTGAACTCGTAGTCGCGCCCGTCGTCCAGCGGCCACATGCGGATCTTGGCGTGGCCGTACTGGCCTCGGCCGCCCGACTGCCGGATGAACCGGCCATCGCCCTTGGCCTCGGCCCGGATCGTCTCGCGGTAGGAGACCTGGGGCCGGCCCACGTTAGCGCCCACCTTGAACTCGCGCACCAGGCGGTCGACGATGATCTCCAGGTGGAGCTCGCCCATGCCGGAGATGATGGTCTGGCCGGTCTCCTGGTCCGTGTGCACCCGGAACGTGGGGTCCTCCTGCGCGAGCTTGGCGAGCGCCATTCCGAGCTTGTCCTGGTCCGCCTTCGTCTTCGGCTCGATGGCCACGTCGATGACGGGCTCGGGGAACTGCATCGCCTCGAGCACAATCGGCGCCTTGGCGTCGCAGATGGTGTCGCCGGTGACCACGTTGCGCAGGCCCACCACCGCGACGATGTCGCCGGCGAAGACCTCCTTGATCTCCTCCCGCTTGTTGGCGTGCATCTTGAGGAGACGGCCGATGCGCTCGTTGGCCCCCCGGCTCGCGTTGCGGACCTGGTCGCCGCTGTGCAGCTGCCCCGAGTAGACCCGGAGGTAGGTGAGCTGCCCCACGTAGGGGTCGGTCATGATCTTGAACGCCAGAGCCGCCAGCGGCGCGACGTCGTCGGTGGGGCGCGTCTCCGGCTCGCCGTCCAGGGTGTGCCCCTCGATGGGAGGCACGTCCACCGGCGACGGCAGGAAGTCCACCACACCGTCGAGGAGCTGCTGGACGCCCTTGTTCTTGAACGCCGTGCCGCACAGCACCGGGATGATGCGGTGCGACAGGGTCTGCTCGCGAATGCTGGAGCGGATCTCCTCCGACGTCATCGGCTCGCCGGCCAGGTACCGCTCGAGGAGCTCCTCGCTCTGCTCGGCGGCGACCTCCACCAGCTTCTCCCGCCACTCGGCGGCGAGCTCCCGCGCGGCCTCGGGGATCTCCTCCCGCGAGAAGCGGGCGCCGAGAGTGTCGTCGTGGAAGAGGTAGGCGCACTCCTCGATGAGGTCGACCACGCCCAGGAACGTGTCCTCGGCGCCGATGGGCACCTGGACGGGGACGGGGTTGGCCCGGAGGCGGCTGCGCATCTGCTCGATCACGCTGAAGAAGTCGGCGCCCACACGGTCCATCTTGTTCACGAAGGCGATGCGCGGGACCCGGTAGCGGTCAGCCTGGCGCCACACCGTCTCGGACTGGGGCTCGACGCCGCCCACCGCGCAGAACACGGCGACGGCACCGTCGAGCACACGGAGACTGCGCTCCACCTCGGCGGTGAAGTCCACGTGTCCCGGAGTGTCGATGATGTTGACCCGATGGTCACGCCAGAAGCAGGTCGTGGCGGCGGACGTGATGGTAATGCCCCGCTCCTGCTCCTGCGCCATCCAGTCCATGGTGGCGGTCCCTTCGTGGACCTCACCGATCTTGTAGTTCACGCCGGTGTAGAACAGGATCCGCTCGGTAGTCGTAGTCTTACCGGCATCGATGTGAGCCATGATGCCGATATTGCGGATTCTCTCGAGCGGTACCAAACGGGGCATTTTTCAAAGAACCTTTTCAGTCTGAAGCTTGTGGCTTCTCGTCCGCTACATTCTACCAGCGATAGTGGCTGAAGGCCTTGTTCGCCTCCGCCATACGATGCGTGTCGTCGCGCTTCTTGATCGCACCACCACGATTGTTCGCCGCGTCCATGAGCTCCGCCGCCAGCCGCTCCATCATTGAGCGCTCGCCGCGCGAACGGGAGAAGTCCAGGAGCCAGCGCAGGGACAGTGAGAGCTGCCGGTGCGTCGCGACCTCGACGGGAACCTGGTAGGTCGAGCCGCCCACGCGCCGCGACTTCACCTCGAGCTGCGGTTTCACGTTGTCCACGGCGCGCTTGAACACCTTCAGGGGGTCGTCCCCCGTGCGCTCCTGGATGAGGCCCATCGCCCCGTAGAAGATCCTCTCGGCGGTGCTCTTCTTGCCACGCTTCAGGATCGAGTTGACAAAGCGGCTGACCAGCTGGGAATTGTACACGGGGTCCGGCAGGACCTCACGCTTCTCGGCTACACGACGACGGGGCATGACTCCAACCCTCCCGCTACTTTGCGGCCTGCTGCTTCTGCCGCTTGGTACCGTACTTCGAACGAGCCTGATTACGGCCCGAAACACCCTGGGCATCCAGGGTTCCCCGGATCACGTGGTAGCGGACGCCGGGCAGGTCCTTGACGCGGCCGCCGCGGATCAGCACCACGGAGTGCTCCTGCAGGTTGTGACCCTCACCCGGAATGTACGTGGTGACCTCGATGCCGTTGGTGAGGCGCACGCGCGCCACCTTGCGGAGAGCCGAGTTCGGCTTCTTGGGCGTCGTGGTGTAGACGCGGGTGCAGACACCGCGCTTCTGCGGACTCCGCTTGAGCGCGGGGCTCTTCGTCTTCTCCTCGATCTTGGCGCGTCCGCGGCGCACAAGCTGCGCAATCGTCGGCATCGTTCCCTCTCTTTTCAGGCACCGAGGGCCAAGCGGGCAGGTGAGCCCCCTTGCTTGGCCCCGGTTCTCGTTCATCCGGCTACTGCCGGCAAAGCCCGACTATTCTATTCACGGGCCCCCGGACTGTCAACTGTTCTCGTCGTGCTGGGGCACGAGCTCGGCGATCTCCTCCTGGTAGTCCGCAACATCCTCCAGCTCGTCCTCAGGCTGCGGCATCTCTTCCTGGGGCACCGGGTCCACCGCGAAGTAGTGGTAGGTGTTGGTTCCCGTGCCCGCGGGGATGAGCCGCCCCACGATGACGTTCTCCTTCAGACCGTGGAGGTTGTCCACGCGCCCCGAGACCGACGCCTCGGTGAGCACGCGGGTGGTCTCCTGGAACGACGCCGCCGAGATGAACGACTCGGTGGCCAGCGCCGCCTTGGTGATGCCCAGCAGCACCGGAGCGAAGCGCGCCGGCTGACCGCCCAGCTTCTCGATGCGGTCGTTCTCGTCCAGGACCCGATAACGCGGCACCTGTTCCTCGAGGAGGAACTCGGTGTCTCCCGGCTCCGTCACCTTCACGAAGCGGCACATCTGGCGCACGATGACCTCGATGTGCTTGTCGTTGATGGCCACGCCCTGGGTCCGGTAGACCTCCTGGATCTTGTCCACCAGGTAGCGCTGCAGCTCGGCCTCGCCCAGCACCGCCAGGACGTCGTGGGGGTCCACCGGGCCGTCCGTGAGGGACTCGCCGGTCATGACCCACTCGCCGTCCTGCACGATGAGGTGGGCGTACTTGGGGATGGCGTACTCCCGCGTGGTCCCCTCACGGCCCTCGACGAGCAGCTTGCGGGTGCCGCGGCTGGGCTCGCCGACGTGGACGACGCCGGAGATCTCCGAGACCACCGCGGCGTCCTTCGGTCGGCGCGCCTCGAACAGCTCCACCACGCGGGGCAGACCGCCGGTGATGTCCTTGGTCTTGGTGGTTTCGCGGGGGATCTTTGCCAGCACGTCGCCGGGGTTGATGGTGTCGCCGTTGGCCACCAGGAGGTGCGAGCCGATGGCCAGCTGGTAGCGCCGCTCCGCCCCTTCCTCCTCGCGCATCTGGACGACGATGGTGGGGATCCTCCGGTCGGCGCCGATGGGCTCGACGACGATCTTGTGGGAGTGGCCGGTGAGGCGGTCGATCTCCTCGCGGACGTTCTCGCCCTCGACGAGGTCGACGTACTCCACGGTCCCGGCCACGGTGGTCAGCACCGACGAGGTGAACGGGTCCCACTCGGCCAGGACCGTGCTCGGCTCCACGAACTCGCCGTCCTCGACCTTCAGCAGCGACCCGTAGACCAGGTTGTAGCGCTCCCGCTCGCGGCCGCGGTCGTCGGCGATGGCCACCTTGGCGTTGCGCGACACCACCACCGTCTGTCCCTGGGTGTTGGTCACCGACTGCACGCTGGTCAGCCGGACCGTGCCGGCCCGGGTGGCCGTGTGGCGGGACTGCTCGGTGGCGCGGGTCGCCGTGCCGCCGTAGTGGAACGTCCGCATGGTCAGCTGCGTGCCGGGCTCGCCGATGGACTGCGCCGCGATGATCCCCACCGCCTCGCCGAGCTCCGCCAGGCGGCCGGTGGCCAGCATGCGGCCGTAGCACATCTGGCACACGCCACGGCGGGTCTCGCAGGTCTGCGCCGAGCGGATCTTCACCTGCTCGTAGCCGGCGTCCTCGATCTGGGCGGACAGCTCCTCGGTGATCTCCGTGCCGGCGCGGCAGATGACCTCGCCCTCCAGGGGATCCACGATGTCCTCGGCCGCCACGCGCCCCACCAGCCGGTCGCGCAGCTTCTCGAGCACCTCGCCGCCCTCGGTGATGGCGGTGACGTAGATGCCGTGGTCGGTCCCGCAGTCCAGCTCGGTGATGATGAGGTCCTGGGAGACGTCGACGAGGCGCCGCGTCAGGTACCCCGAGTCCGCCGTCTTGAGGGCGGTGTCGGCCAGGCCCTTGCGGGCGCCGTGGGTGGAGATGAAGTACTGCAGCACCGACAGGCCCTCGCGGAAGTTCGCGGTGATGGGCGTCTCGATGATCTCGCCCGAAGGCTTCGACATGAGGCCGCGCATGCCGGCGAGCTGCCGGACCTGCTCCTTGGAGCCGCGGGCGCCGGAGTCCGCCATGATGTAGATGGGGTTGAGCTCGCCGGACTCGCTGGAGCGGCGGAGCATCTCGACGAACATCTCGTCCGACACCCTCTCCGTGACCCGGTGCCAGATGTCGACGATCTTGTTGTGGCGCTCACCCGAGGTGATGATGCCGCCGGAGCGCTGGCGCTCGACCTCGTCCACCTCGGCCAGCGCCTTCGCGGTGATCTCCTCCTTCGCCCGCGGGACGACCATGTCCCCGGCGCCGATCGAGATGCCCGCCCGGGTCGCCCAGAAGAACCCGAGGTTCTTCAGGGAGTCGAGCAGCCGGACGGTGGCCTCGTGCCCGAAGCGCAGGTACGTGAAGGAGACCAGGCTCTGCATGCCGCTCTTCTTGAGCTGGCCGTTGACGAAGGGCAGCTCGGGGGGCAGCGCCGTGTTGAACAGCACCCGTCCCACGGTGGTCTCGAGGTGGAACGTCTGGACCTGCTGCGGCTCGGCGTGGACGATGTCCTGGCGGTCGGCCTCGACCGTCATGTCCATGAGCTGTCCGGAGTAGAGCATCTCGATGGGCTGGAGGGTGTCCGCCCAGCCGTTGGCGTGGGCCAGCAGCACCTCGTCCATGGACGCGAACACGCGCCGGCGCTCCCCGCTCTCCAGGGGCTTCTCGGAGGTCAGGTAGTAGACGCCGAGAACCATGTCCTGCGAGGGCACGGCCAGCGGCCGGCCCGAGGCCGGCGAGAGGATGTTCTGCGGCGCCAGCATCAGCACGCGGGCCTCGAGCTGCGCCGTGGGCGACAGCGGCACGTGGACCGCCATCTGGTCGCCGTCGAAGTCGGCGTTGTAGGCGGCGCACACCAGCGGGTGGATGCGGATCGCCTTGCCCTCGACCAGCACCGGCTCGAACGCCTGGATGCCGAGGCGGTGCAGGGTGGGCGCCCGGTTGAGCAGCACCGGGTGCTCCCGGATCACCGTCTCCAGCGCGTCCCACACCTCCGGGGTGCGTTGCTCCACGAGCTCGCGGGCCATCTTGATGGTGGTGACCAGCTCCTTGCGCTCGAGCTCGTGGTAGATGAACGGCTTGAACAGCTCCAGCGCCATCTCCTTGGGGAGGCCGCACTGGTGGAGCTGCAGCTCGGGACCCACGACGATGACCGAGCGGCCCGAGTAGTCCACGCGCTTGCCCAGCAGGTTCTGGCGGAAGCGGCCCTGCTTGCCCTTGAGGGCGTCGGAGAGCGACTTCAGGGGGCGTCCGTTGGAGCCCTTGATGACGCGGCCGCGGCGGCCGTTGTCGAACAGCGCGTCGACGGCCTCCTGGAGCATGCGCTTCTCGTTGCGCACGATGACCTCGGGGGCGCGCAGCTCGAGAAGCTTCTTGAGGCGGTTGTTGCGGTTGATCACCCGCCGGTAGAGGTCGTTGAGGTCGGAGGTCGCGAAGCGGCCGCCGTCCAGCGGCACCAGGGGGCGCAGCTCCGGCGGGATCACCGGGATGACCTCGAGGATCATCCACTCCGGGCGGTTGCCCGACTTGCGGAACGACTCCACCACGCGCAGGCGCTTGGCCGCCTTCTGCCGCTTCACCAGGGAGGTCTCGGTGCGCATGAGGAGGCGCAGCTCGCCCGCCATCTCGTCGAGGTCGAGCCGGCGCAGCAGCTCCTGGATCGCCTCGGCGCCCATGCGGGCCACGAAGCTCTCGCCGTGCTCGCTGCGCGCCTGCCGGTACTGCTCCTCGCTGAGGACCTGCTTCTCCTCCAGCGGCGTGGTGCCGGGATCGATGACGACGTAGGCCTCGAAGTACAGGACGCGCTCGAGCTCGCGCATGGTGATGTCGAGGAGCTGGCCGATGCGGCTGGGCAGCCCCTTGAAGAACCACACGTGGGAGACCGGCGCTGCCAGCTCGATGTGCCCCATGCGCTCGCGGCGGACCCGCGACCGCGTCACCTCGACGCCGCACTTGTCGCAGACGACGCCGCGGTGCTTCATGCGCTTGTACTTGCCGCAGAGGCACTCCCAGTCGGTGACGGGGCCGAAGATGCGGGCGCAGAACAGCCCGTCACGCTCCGGCTTGAACGTCCGGTAGTTGATGGTCTCCGGCTTCGTCACCTCGCCGTGGGACCACGACCGGATCTTCTCCGGCGACGCGAGAGACACGCGAATGGCGTCGAAATCATTGATAGCCTTAGGCTTGGAAAAAAACGTCCGCACTTCGCTGGGGACGCTGCTCATCGTCGCCTCACCCCCTCTCTCGCTTCATGAGCTCCACGTCCAGACCGAGGCTCTGGAGCTCACGAACGAGAACGTTGAACGATTCGGGCAGGCCGGGCTCCTCCGGCACCTTGCCCTTGACGATCGACTCGTACACCTTGGAACGCCCTTCCACGTCGTCGGACTTGACGGTGAGGAGCTCCTGGAGGGTATAGGCGGCGCCGTAGGCCTCCAGGGCCCACACCTCCATCTCGCCGAGCCGCTGGCCGCCGAACTGGGCCTTGCCCCCCAGGGGCTGCTGGGTGATCAGCGAGTACGGCCCGATGGAGCGCGCGTGAATCTTGTCGTCGACCAGGTGGGACAGCTTCAGCATGTAGATGTAGCCCACCGTGATGCGCTGCTCGAAGCGGTCGCCGGTGACGCCGTCCCGCAGGATCGTCTTGCCGTCCCCGGGCAGCGAGGCCTGAGCGAGGAAGCCGCGGATCTCCTCCTCGTCGGCGCCGTCGAACACCGGCGTCGCGAACTTCAGGCCCAGCAGCGCCCCGGCCCACCCCAGGTGGGTCTCCAGGACCTGTCCGACGTTCATGCGGCTCGGCACGCCGAGGGGGTTGAGGACGATCTCCACCGGGGTGCCGTTCTCCAGGAACGGCATGTCCTCGTCGGGGAGCACGACGGAGATGACGCCCTTGTTGCCGTGGCGGCCGGCCATCTTGTCGCCGACCTGGAGCTTGCGCTTCATGGCGACGTAGACCTTGACCTGCTTGATGACGCCGGGGGGAAGCTCGTCCCCGGCGGTGAGGAGCTTGATCCGCTCGTCGTTGATCTTCTCGAGCACCTCGATCTGCGACTCCGCCTGGTTGACCAGGAGGCGCACCCGCTCGCGGACGGTCACGTCCTGCAGCGGCAGCGCCAGCATCTCGGCGCGGGTCAGCGTGGCGACCGCGTCGCGGGTCAGCTTGGCGCCCTTCCTGGCGAGCACCTCGCCGGACTGCATCGACACCACGTCCGCCGTGACCTTGGCGCCGTCGAGGAGCTCGGCGAGCTTCTTGTTGCGCTCCTCGACGATGATGCGGCGCTCGTCCTCGGAGTTCTTGCGGATGCGGGCGATCTCCTGCTCCTCGATGGCCTGGGCCCGGGAGTCCTTGTCGGTGCCGCGGCGGGCGAAGATCTTGACGTCCACCACCACGCCGGAGATCCCCGGCGGGCACTTCAGGGAGGCGTCGCGGACGTCCCCGGCCTTCTCGCCGAAGATGGCCCGCAGAAGCTTCTCCTCAGGGGTGAGCTGGGTCTCGCCCTTGGGCGTGACCTTGCCGACGAGGATGCCCCCGGGGCGCACGTGGGCGCCGATGCGGATGATGCCCGCGTCGTCGAGGTCCTTCAGCGCGCCCTCCGAAACGTTGGGGATGTCCCGCGTGATCTCCTCGGGCCCCAGCTTGGTGTCACGGGCGGAGATCTCCAGCTCCTCGATGTGCACCGAGGTGAAGTAGTCCTCCTTGACGAGCTTCTCGGAGACGACGATGGCGTCCTCGTAGTTGTAGCCCCGCCACGGCATGAACGCCACCAGGACGTTGCGGCCGAGGGCGAGCTCGCCCATCTCGGTGTTGGGCCCGTCAGCGAGGACCTGCCCCTTCACCACCCGCTGGCCCGGCTGCACGATGGGCTTCTGGTTCACGCAGGTGTTCTGATTGGAGCGGCGGAACTTGGTCAGCTGGTAGATGTCGGCGCCGAAGTCGCGCAGCCGGCCGGTCTCGGGATCCTCGGCCTCGACGCGGACGATGATGCGCCGCGCGTCAACCGTGTCCACCACGCCGGAGCGCCGGCACACGATCACCGAGCCCGAATCCCGGGCCACCACCGACTCCAGACCCGTGCCCACGATGGGAGACTCGGAGCGCAGCAGCGGCACTGCCTGGCGCTGCATGTTGGAGCCCATGAGGGCTCGGTTGGCGTCGTCGTGCTCGAGGAACGGGATGAGGGCGGCGGCCACCGACACCACCTGCTTGGGCGAGACGTCGATGTAGTCGATCTTGTCGCGGTCGATGAGCACGAACTCTCCCGCCGACCGGGCGATCACCTTGTCGTTGACCAGCAGGCCGTCGTCGTCGACCACGGCGTTGGCCTGCGCGATGTTGAGGGTCTCCTCGTCCCACGCGGACAGGTAGAAGGCGTGCGCCTCCCACCGGGCCGGGCGCTTGCCGGCCTTGAGGAGCTTCTGGTTACCCTTCTCCACGTCGCCCTGCAGCACCACAGTGCCGAGGTCGAAGGGACCGTCGCCCTTCTCCACGATGCGCACGTGCTCCAGGACGCGGCCTTCCTCCACCTTCTTGTAGGGCGACTCGATGAACCCGAAGTGGTTGATGCGCGCGTAGCAGGACAGCGACGAGATGAGGCCGATGTTCGGGCCTTCGGGAGTCTCGATGGGGCAGATCCGGCCGTAGTGGGTGGAGTGCACGTCGCGGACCTCGAACCCTGCACGCTCCCGCGACAGGCCGCCCGGACCCAGGGCCGACAGGCGCCGCTTGTGCGTCACCTCGGCCAGGGGGTTGGTCTGGTCCATGAACTGCGACAGCTGCGAGGATCCGAAGAACTCCTTCACCGCCGCGATGACCGGCTTGGCGTTGATCAGGTCCCGGGGCATCGCCGACTCGATGTCCTGGTGGATGGTCATGCGCTCCTTGATGGCGCGCTCCATGCGGACCAGGCCGACCCGGAACTGGTTCTCCAGCAGCTCGCCCACCGCGCGGACGCGGCGGTTGGCCAGGGAGTCGATGTCGTCCACCCGTCCGACGCCGCGGGACAGCTTCAGCAGGTAGCGGACCACGGCGACGAAGTCCTCCTGGTCCATCACGGTCTGCTTGTGGTCCTTCTCCAGGTCCAGCTTGACGTTGAACTTGAAGCGGCCGACCTCGGACAGGTCGTACTTGCGCTGGTCGAAGAACAGCCCGTCGAACAGGGTCGTCGCCGACTCCTCGGTGGGCGGGTCGCCGGGGCGCAGCCGGCGGTAGATCTCCATCACGGCGTCCATGCGGGCGCGGATGGGGTCCTTCTCCAGGGTCTTGGACAGCACCTCGCCGACCACGTCCCACCCCGGGAATGCCAGCTGGAGCTTCTTCACGCCCAGCTCCCGCGCGCGCTCGAGCAGCTCCGGCGACGCCACGGTGTTCGCCTCGGCCACCACCTCGCCGGTCTCGCCGTCGATCAGGTCATCGACGATGATCGCGTCCACCAGCGCGTCGGGGGCCACCTTCACGGACACCGTCTTGCCCGCCTCGAGCTTCTTGCGAATGTCGGCTTCGAGCACGATGCCCGCGAACAGGTCCGGCGTCGCGCTGCGGCGCCCGGCCTGCGCGGCGGCGCGCTCCTCCTCGACCTCCAGCACCGAGCCGGTGAGGGTGACCGCGACGGTCTCCTCCCCCAGCGAGGCGTCGAACAGGTTGTAGAACATCCGCAGCAGCGCCGAGTTGGACTCCAGGCCCAGGGCGCGCAGGAACACGGTGCCGGGGAAGCGCCGCTTGCGGTCGATGCGGACGTAGAGCACCTGCTTCTTGTCGAACTCGAACTCGATCCACGAGCCGCGGTACGGCACCACCTTGGCGAGGAACGACGTCGGCGACTCCCGGGTGAACGACACCCCCGGCGAGCGGTGCAGCTGCGAGACGATCACCCGCTCGGTGCCGTTGATGATGAACGTCCCGGTTTCCGTCATCAGGGGAAGGTCGCCGAAGTAGAGCTCCTCCTCCTTGACGTCGCGGATCTG
This sequence comes from uncultured Acidobacteriota bacterium, assembly GCA_963751245.1. Taxonomy (GTDB): domain Bacteria; phylum Acidobacteriota; class Thermoanaerobaculia; order Thermoanaerobaculales; family Thermoanaerobaculaceae; genus CAVVTR01. The sequence goes on from CAVVTR010000008.1 coordinate 483,919, forward strand.
CCGGTTCTCCCCCTCGCCCTCGTCGAACACCACCAGCCGGAACGTCACCTTCAGGGGGACCGAGTAGGTCAGCCCCCGCTCGCGGCAGTCGGTCTCCTCGTAGAGCAGCCGCAGCCCCACGGGGTTACCGCAGGTGGAGCACTGCGGGACCGCGTTGGCGGTGGCCTGGCCGCACTCGGGGCAGACGACGGTGCTCTCGTGGGACTCCGCCGCCCGGATACGCGCGCCGCAGTGCTCGCAGTTGATGCGCAGGTTCTCGATGCCGCTGAGGCGCCCGCACTTGCACTCCCAGGTGCCGATCTCGTACCTGACGAAGCGCAGCTCACAGGACGAGCGGAAGTCAGAGAACGGGAAGACGCTCGAGAACACGGCCTGCAGTCCGGTCCCCTCCCGTTCCTCGGCGAGGAGGTCCATCTGCAGGAACTGCTCGTAGCTTGCACGCTGCACCGCGATCAGGTTCGGAAGCGGGATCGTGCTCTGAATCTTTGAAAAGTTGACCCGTTCCCCCGTCTTGAGCGGCTGGGGTACACTCATGGGCACCGACTCCTTATCTCGTCTTCACGCGACGTGGCGTCCACCTTGACCGCAGGGGCGGACGCGAAGCACATTCAGACGCCGAAATGACCACCAAACACGCCGGAAGGCCGAACACGGGGAGACACCCGTCCCCCCGCCCCCCGAAGCCTCTTGTCCAGGTCGCCGGGGCCGTTACCGGCACGCGGGCTTGAATCGCACGCTGCAACACCGTGAGCCGTGATCACAAGGTCGCCCTGTTCCCTGCCCTTTCCACGCCGCGACGACCGTTCCGGCACGACGCACGCGACTTCGCCGATACCTCGGCACCGGCCCCCGGGCAACCCGCCGATGGGACACTCCCCCGCCCGCCTCGCCTGGAGGCGGCCCTACGTCGCAACACAGCCGTGCGTCCCGATTGTTCCCGGCCGGATGAAGCGACGCAAGGCGGCAGGCCCGCGCCGGCGCACCGACGCGGGCCCCCGCCCCGAGGATCCCGTTCCACGGAGCCCAGTCAGGTTACTGGACCTTGACCTTGGCACCGGCCTCTTGGAACTTCTTCGCCACCTCGGCGGCCTCCTCCTTGGAGATGGCCTCCTTGACCTTCGTCGGAGCGGCCTCCACCAGGTCCTTGGCCTCCTTCAGACCCAGCGAGGTCACCTCTCGGACCACCTTGATGACGTTGATCTTCTTGTCACCGGCGTCCTCGAGCACCACGTCGAACTCGGTCTGCTCCTCGGCGGCCTCGGCCGGGGCAGCGCCGGCACCGGCGACGGCCACGGGCATCGCCGCCGCAGCGGCGGACACACCGAACTCCTCCTCAAGGGTCTTGACGAGCTCGTTCAGCTCCATCACCGTCATCCCCTTGATCTGCTCCACGAACTCAGCAATCTGCGCCATCACGTTTCTCCTTTGCTTCCCTGATCCCGACGCCTCAACCCTGGCGTTCCTTTTCATCGGCGATCTGCTTCACGGAAACCGCCAGCGACCTCACCGGCCAGTTCAGCGCGACGGCGAGCCGCCGGATCGGCGACTGCAACAGGTAGAGCAACCGTGCGACCAGCTCCTGCTTGGTGGGCATGCTCGCCACCTGCCGGGCCGCCGCGGCATCGAGGAGCTGGCCCTCGATGAGCCCGCCCCGGAACTGCAGCTTCTCGTGGTTCTTCGCGAACTCGGCCAGCGCCTTGGCGAGCTGGACCGCGTCCTCGTCCGTCATGGCCAGCGCGGAGGGGCCGGAGAGCAGCTCCTTGAGCGGCTCCTTCTTGCTCCCGTCCACCGCGATCTTGGCCAGGGTGTTCTTCACGACCAGGTACCGGCCGGCCGCCTGGCTCACCTTCTGGCGCAGCTCGGTGACCTCGCCCACGGTGAGCCCAGTGAAGTCCATCACGAAGACGCCCTGGGCGGGCTGCAGGCCGGCCTTGAGGTCCTCGATCTGCTGTTGCTTCTCTGCCCGGGTCAGCATCTCGTCCCCCTACTTCGCTTCCAGCGACGCCACGTCCAGGGGAACTCCAGGTCCCATGGTCGCGCTCAGGAACGCCGACTGGACGTACTTGCCCTTGGCGGCGGCCGGCTTGGCCCTCAGCACCGCAGTGATGAGCGCGTTGGCGTTCTCGACGAGCGCCTCGGGGCTGAACGACACCTTGCCCACCGGCGCGTGAACGATGGCGGTCTTGTCGACCCGGAACTCCACGCGGCCCGCCTTGATCTCCTTCACCGCCTTGACCACGTCGGTGGTCACGGTGCCGGTCTTCGGGTTTGGCATGAGGCCCCGGGGTCCGAGGATCTTGCCCAGCTTCGAGAGGCTGCGCATCATGTCCGGCGTGGCGACGACAGCGTCGAAGTCCATCCAGCCGCCCTGGATCCTCTCCACCGCCTCCTCGCCCAGGACGAAGTCGGCGCCCGCCTCTTCGGCGTCCTTGGCGGCATCACCCACGGCCACCACCAGCACCCGCTTGGACTTTCCCGTGCCATGGGGCAGCACCACCGTCCCCCGGACCATCTGATCGGCGTGGCGCGGGTCGACGCCGAGCCGGAGCGAGACCTCCACGGTCTCGTCGAACTTGGCATAATGAATCTCGCGGACCAGGTCGAGGGCTTCGACCAGGGAATACTGGCGCGCCTCCACCCGGCTCTTCGCGGCTAGGTACTTCTTCGAGCGTTTCACACCCCACCTCCTCTTACGACACCACTTCGATGCCCATGCTTCGCGCGGTGCCCTCGATGATACGCACGGCTGATTCGAGGGACGTCGTGTTGAGGTCGGGCAGCTTGGTCCGGGCGATCGTCTCCACCTGCTCGTGGGTGACCTTCCCGACCTTGTTCCGGTTCGGCTCGGCCGACCCCTTCTCCAAGCCGGCGGCCTGCCGGAGCAGGAACGAAGCCGGGGGCGTCTTGGTGATGAAGGTGTATGTGCGGTCCGAGAACACCGTCAGCACCACCGGAATGATGGTCCCGGTCAGCTTCTGGGTCCGCGCGTTGAACGCCTTGCAGAAATCCATGATGTTCAGCCCGTGCTGGCCCAGGGCGGGACCCACCGGCGGAGCCGGCGTCGCCTGGCCAGCAGGAAGCTGGAGTTTCACGTAACCCACGATCTTCTTAGCCATCGTCTTGACCTCTATGCGATTTTCTGGACCTGGCTGAACTCCAGCTCCACGGGGGTCGAGCGACCGAAAATCGTCACCATCACCTTGAGGGTGGACCGGTCGACGTTCACTTCTTCGACGACACCGGTGAAGTTCGAGAAGGGTCCGTCCGTGATCCTGATCTGCTCACCCTTCTCGAAGATGTGCTTGGGCTTCGGCTTCTCCTTCGCCACCGTGACCTGGTGGAGGATCTGGTTGACCTCCTCCTCGGTGAGCGGCGTGGGCTTCTTGCCGGCCCCCACGAAACCGGTGACCTTCGGCGTGTTGCGCACCAGGTGCCACGCCTCGTCGGTCATCTCCATCTGGACGAGCAGGTAGCCGGGAAAGAACTTCCGCTGGACCTCGCGGCGCTTGCCGTTGCGGATCTCCACCACGGTCTCGGTGGGAATGCGGATCTCTCCGAACTCCTCCTGCATCCCCAGTGCCTCCACACGCTGCTCGAGGGTCTTGCGAACCCGCTCCTCGAACCCCGAGTAGGTGTGAACGATGTACCACTCCTTGGCCATGGTGTCGTGACCCCCCGGACCGCTTCCCCTACGACAGCGCCTTGATCACGATGTCTACCAGCCGGTAGAAGATCAGGTCGCAGATGTAGAGGAAAATCCCGAACACGAAGGAAGCCGCGATGACGACGACGGTGGTGGCCACGACCTCGTCGCGTCCCGGCCACGTCACCTTCTTCGTCTCTACGACGACTTCCCGGAGGAACGTCTTGACTCGTTGCCACCAGTTCATGCCGCGCGCCTCCCCGGCGCGATGGCAGGCCAGGAGGGACTCGAACCCCCAACCACCGGTTTTGGAGACCGGGACTCTACCAATTGAGCTACTGGCCTACGCTCTCTCACCGGACTACTTCGTTTCCTTGTGGACCGTGTGCCGCCGGCAGAACTTGCAGTACTTCTTCAGCTCCAGCCGCTCGGTGTGGACCTTCTTGTTGCGGGTCCCGGTATAGTTGCGGCGCTTGCACTCGGTGCACGCCAGTTGGACGTTGTCACGCATCGGATCACCTCACTCGATGATGTCGGTGATGGTGCCGGCGCCGACGGTGCGGCCGCCCTCGCGGATGGCGAAGCGCAGGCCTCTCTCCATCGCGATGGGCATGATCAGCGCCACCTCGATCGACACGTTGTCGCCGGGCATCACCATCTCCACACCCTGCGGCAGCGTCACCGACCCCGTCATGTCCGTCGTCCGGAAGTAGAACTGCGGCCGGTACCCCGGGAAGAACGGCGTGTGCCGCCCGCCCTCTTCCTTGGACAGCACGTAGACCTCAGCCTTGAACTTCGTGTGCGGCGTGATCGTCCCGGGCTTCGCCACCACCTGCCCGCGCTCCACGTCCTTCTTCTCCGTCCCGCGCAGCAGCAACCCGACGTTGTCTCCCGCCTGCCCCTGGTCCAGGAGCTTCCGGAACATCTCCACGCCCGTCACCACCCGCTTGAACGTCGGACGCAGGCCGACGATCTCCATCTCGTCCTGCACCTTCACGATCCCGCGCTCCACCCGGCCCGTCACCACCGTCCCGCGCCCCGAGATCGTGAACACGTCCTCGATCGGCATCAGGAACGGCTTGTCGATGTCACGCTCCGGCTCCGGTACGTACTTGTCCAGAGCGTCCATCAGCTCCTCGATGCACTTCGCATCCTCGGAGTCCGCCGAGTCCACCTGACCCGCCTTCAGCGCCGACCCCCGGATCACCGGAACCTCGTCCCCAGGAAAGTCGTACTGGCTCAAAAGCTCCCGGACCTCCAGCTCCACCAGGTCCAAAAGCTCCGGGTCCTCCACCTTGTCCACCTTGTTCAGGAACACCACGATGCACGGCACGCCCACCTGCCTCGCCAGCAGAATGTGCTCCCGCGTCTGCGGCATCGGCCCGTCCTCCGCCGACACCACCAGAATCGCGCCGTCCATCTGCGCCGCACCCGTGATCATGTTCTTCACGTAGTCCGCGTGACCGGGGCAGTCCACGTGCGCGTAGTGCCGCTTGTCCGTCTGGTACTCCACGTGCGACGTCGCGATCGTCAGAATCTTCATCTCGTTCCGGCGACCCTGCGAAATCGAAGCCTTCGCCACCTCGTCGTACGCCTTGAACTCCGCCAGACCCTTCAGCGACATCACCTTCGTGATCGCCGCCGTCAACGTCGTCTTCCCGTGGTCGACGTGCCCGATCGTCCCCACGTTTACGTGCGGCTTCGTCCGGTCAAACTTCTGCTTCGACATAGCCTTCCTGCCTCCCTCTCGTGGATCAAGCCTGCGGGGTCACGACGACCGGGCCCGCGAGGTGACGAGCCCGCCGTACCGCCACAATCCACCGGTTCGTACTGCAGCCTCGCACCGCCACCGGCTTGGACATCCGGCCGTGACGCCGCGCCGTGACGGCGATGACACCGAAGCACCGGGAATGCCGGCGCCACTCGCTGCTGTGCTGGAGCCCACGACCAGATTTGAACTGGTGACCCCGTCCTTACCAAGGACGTGCTCTACCGACTGAGCTACGTGGGCTCTCGTGAAACCGTTCACTTCGCCTCTGGAGCGGGAGACGGGATTCGAACCCGCGACCAACAGCTTGGAAGGCTGTGACTCTACCCCTGAGTTACTCCCGCCGGAGCTTAATGGTGCAGGCGGATGGATTTGAACCACCGTAGGCATTCCGCCGGCAGATTTACAGTCTGCTGCCATTGACCGCTCGGCCACGCCTGCACCTCTCGCAACTAAGAACTCGTGCCACCACCCACCACGACCAGCGTCGCTCCGCGCCGTGGAGCTGGCGAGGGGACTCGAACCCGTAACCTGCGGATTACAAATCCGCTGCTCTACCAGTTGAGCTACGCCAGCCGTTGCGGGTCTGACCACCCGTTGCCCTCTCTGCCAAAGAACTTGCGATGCCCCGACGGCCACACACACGGGCGCTTACGGGGAGGGAGAGGCTAACACCGCGACCGGGGAAAATCAACCCCCCTTGGGCCCGCGCGGCGCGGGGGCCGGCAGCGGAAAGCGGCGGCGCCACTCCCATGCCAGGATCCCGGTGGCCACGGAGAGGTTGAGGGACTCGACGCTCGCCGCCAGGGGGATCGCCACGGTCCCGTCCAGCGCCTGCCGCGTCTTGGCCCGCAGTCCCGTCGCCTCGGCGCCCAGGCACAGCAGCAGCCGCTCCGGGAGCTCCACCTCGCCCACGGCGGTGCCGCCCGCCTCGGCCCCGTACACCCAGAACCCTGCCTCCTTGGCCGTCCGCGCGAAGTCCCCCAGGGAGCCGACGTGGGCGATGCGGACCAGCTGCAGCGTTCCCGCCGCCACCTTCGCCGCCGCCCCGCCCAGCGGCGGCGGGTGGGGCCCCGCGACCACGACGCCCGTCAGGGAGAGCCCGGCGGCCACGCGCACCACCGCCCCCAGGTTGTGGCCGTCCTCCACCGCGTCCAGGCCGATGACGCAGGCCGGCCCCCCGCCGGTGAGGAGCTCCTCGGCCCCGGCCAGAGGGGATGGTGTGAGCCGGGCCGCCACCCCGTTGTGGGCCAACCCTCCGGCCACCTCGTCGAGCTGGCGTCGGGGCACGGAGTGGACGCGGACGCGAGCGCGGCGCGCCGCCTCGGTCACCCGCCGGACACGGCCGCCGCCCTCGGCGGTCCAGATCACCTCCACCCGCTCCGGCTCCCGCTCCACCGCGGCCAGCACCGCGTGGAAGCCGACCACCCACTCAGGCCTGCTCAAGGGTCACCACCGCCAGCGCCGCGATCCCCTCGCCGCGCCCCACGAACCCCAGCCGCTCCGTCGTGGTCGCCTTGAGCCCCACGCACCCGGGGGCGACGCCGAGGAGCTCGGCGAGGCGCCGGCACATGCGTTCCCGGTACGGCCCCAGGCGCGGGCGCTCGGCCGCGATGGTGAGGTCGCAGTGGGCCACGGCGAGCCCCCTCTCCGCCGCCAGCTCCACCGCCCGGCGGACGAAGATGGACGAGGCGGCGTCCCGCCAGCGCTCCTCGCCGGGGGGGAAGTGCACCCCGATGTCCCCTGCCGCGCACCCGCCCAGAATGGCGTCGGCCACGGCGTGCAGCGCCACATCGGCGTCGGAGTGGCCGGCCAGCCCCTCCTCGCCCTCGAGCTCGACGCCGCACAGCCACAGCCGCCGTCCGGGAGCGAAGGCGTGCACGTCCAGCCCCTGGCCGACGCGGACGCGGGGGGCGAACAGAGTCTGCAGCATGGCCGTGTCCTCCGGTCTGGTGATCTTCACGTTCCGGGGGTCGCCGGGCACGGCGCGCACCGGCGATCCGGCTGCCTCCAGAAGCGCCCCCTCGTCGGTCCACTCGCCCCCACCCGCCCGCTCCCAGGCCCGCCGTAGCGAGCCCACCCGGAACGCCTGGGGCGTGAGCGCCCGGACCAGCCGCTCGCGGGGAACCGTCCCGGCCACCAGGCCGTCCTCCCCCACCCGCTTCACCGTGTCCACCACCGGTGCGACCAGCACCGCGCCGCCGTCGGGCCCGACCGCCTCGGCCACCGCCCGCACGTCCGCCGGGGGGACGAAGGGCCGGGCGGCGTCGTGCACCAGGACAACGGCGTCGTCCGGGGGCGCCAGCGCCTCCACGCCGTTGCGCACGGAGTCCTGGCGCCGCGCGCCCCCCGCCGCCACCGCCACGCCGCGGGAGGCCCACTCAGCGCGCAGTCCGGCGGCCCGTTCCGGGCGTACCACCAAGGCCGCCGGAGCGGCCGGATACGCCGCGCGCACGGCGGCCACGGCCCGCTCCACCACCCGCACGCCCCCCAGCCGCACCTCGAGCTTGTCGCCCCCGAACCTCGAGCCGGAGCCCGCCGCGACGATGACGATGTGGACGTCCGGCCCGCTCACACCGTCAGGATCTCCTTCTCCTTGGCGACGAGGACACGGTTGATCTCCTCGATGCTCGCGTCGGTGATCTTCTGCACCTCGTCCAGGCCGCGGTGCAGGTCGTCCTCCGAGATCTCCTTGTCCTTCTCCTTGCGGCGGAGGTCCTCGTTGCCGTCCCGGCGGACGTTGCGCACCGCGGTGCGGGCGCGCTCGGCGTACTCGTGGGCCACCTTGACCAGCTCCTTGCGTCGCTCCTCCGTAGGGGAGGGCACCGGGAGCTTGATCACCTTGCCGTCGTTCATGGGGTTGAGGCCGAGGTTGGCCTTCTGGATGGCGTGCTCGATGCTCTGGATGAGAGAGGGGTCCCAGGGCGCCACCGTGATGAGGGTGGGGTCGGCGACGCTGAGGTTGGCGACCTGGTTGAGCGGCGTGGGGGTCCCGTAGTAGTCCACCCGCACCGGGTCGAGGATGCCGAGCGAGGCCCTGCCCGTCCGCAGCGTCCTCAGCTCGTCCTGAAACACGCTCACCGCCTTCTCCATGTTGTGGGAAACCTGCTTGATCGTGTCGTGCATCGTCGCTCCCTCGCCGCCCCTGCTCTCACGGGCCGGTCTTCCAGTCCACGTTGACGATATTGTAAACGTACCCGCGGCCCGGCCGCGCCGGCCCGCGAAAAAAGCGGCGCCCCCGCTCTTGGGGGGCGCCGCCGGTGCGTTCGGGAGCCTGCTCGAGCTCAGCCCGCGTCGATGGTGGACCCCACGTCCTCGCCCACGACCACGCGACGGATGTTCCCCGGCACCCGGATGTTGAAGATGCGGATGGGGATCCCGGCGTTCTGGCACAGCGACACCGCCGCCGCGTCCATGACCTTGAGGCCGTTCTCCAGCATGTACTGGTAGCTGGCCTTCTTGAGCAGCGTGGCCCCGGCCACCTTCACCGGGTCCGCCGTGTACAGGCCGTCCACCTTGGTACCCTTGAGCAGGACGTCGGCGTGGATCTCGCTGGCCCGCAGCGCCGCGGCGGAATCCGTCGTGAAGAACGGGTTGCCGGTCCCGGCGCCGAAGATGACCACGCGGCCCTTCTCCAGATGGCGGATCGCGCGGCGCCGGATGAACGGCTCCGCCACGTCCCGCATCTCCACCGCCGTGAGCACGCGGGTGAAGCACCCCTGGCGCTCCAGGACGTCCTGCAGCGCCAGGGCGTTGATGATCGTCGCCAGCATGCCCATGGTGTCGCCGGTGACGCGATCCAGCCCCTGCTGGGTCGCCGCGATCCCGCGGATGATGTTGCCCCCGCCGATGACGATGGCCACCTCGACACCCAGGTCGCGGACCTCTGCGATCTCGGTGGCCAGCGCGGGCAGCACGTCGGTGGCGATGCCGAAGGGCTGGTTGCCCATCAGGACCTCGCCCGACAGCTTGAGGACGACGCGCCGGTAGACGGCGGTCCCGTTCACTCCGTGCCCGCTTCCGAGGCCTCGCCGAGCTTGAAGCGGAGGAACGCCGCAACCTGGACCCCGCCTCTTCCGGCCAGCATCCGGCCCACCGTCTCGTCCGGGTTCTTCACGAACGGCTGCTCCAGCAGACAGGCCTGCTCGAAGAACTTGGCGACCTTCCCGTCCACGATCTTCTCGACCACCTGGGCAGGCTTCCCCGCCGGCACCTGGGCGGCGGCGATCTCCCGCTCCTCCGCCACCACCGCGGCGGGAATCGACTCGCGGTTCACGAAGCGGGGCTCGGCGGCGGCGATGTGCATCGCCACGTCCTTGACCGTGTCCTCGTCGGCGCCCTCGGACAGCTGCACCAGCACGCCGATCTTGCCGCCCATGTGGAGGTAGGAACCGACCTTCATCCCGTCCCGCGGCCCGAGGAGCCCGACCCGGCTGAGCCTGATGTTCTCGCCGATGGTCGCGATCTCCGACGAGATCGCCTGCTCCACCGTGTGCTCGGGATCGGCCGCGAAGGGACGGGCCAGGGTGGCCGCGACGTCACCGAGCTGCTCGGCCAGGACCTGATCGGCGAGCTTGGCGGCGAAGGCCTGGTACCGCTCCGTCCGTGCCACGAAATCCGTCTCGCAGTTCAGCTCCAACACGGCACCGCTCTTCCGGTCGGCGGCGACCGCCACCACCACCAGGCCGTCCTTGGCCGTGCGTCCGGCCTTCTTGGCGGCGGCGGCGAGGCCCTTCTTGCGGAGGAGCTTGACCGCCTCCTCCACGTCGCCGCTGGCTTCCGTCAGCGCCCGTTGGCAGTCCATCATGCCGGCGCCGGTCTTCTCACGCAGTTCCTTCACCGCTGCAGCTGAAATCGCCATCTCGTCCTCCGAAAAAACGGGCCAGGAAGCTTGCGGCCCTGGCCCGGTTGCACTCTTCTCATGACCGCCGAGACCTAGCGCTTCTCGTAGGTCTCCCCTCCGTCGTACTCCTCGAACGACTCCTCCAGTGAAGGCAGAAAGCCGGGGTCCGCGCCCGCCGGGCCCGTCGCGGCCTCGCCGGCGGCGGCCGCCTCGCGGCCCTCCACCATCGCCAGCCCCTCGAGCACCGAGTCGGCCACGCGCGACGTGAACAGCTTGATGGCGCGGATGGCGTCGTCGTTGCCCGGGATCGGGTAGTCGACGAGGTCGGGGTCGCAGTTGGTGTCCACCACCGCCACCACCGGAATGCCGAGCCGGTTGGCCTCGTGCACCGCGTTGTGCTCGTGGTTCGTGTCGATCACGTAGAGCACGTCGGGGAGAGCCTCCATGTCGCGGATGCCACCGAGGTTCTTCTCCATCTTGGCGCGGTCGCGCTCCAGGGAGATCCGCTCCTTCTTGGTGAGCGGGGACTCCTCGGCGCCGAGCTGCCGCTCGATGTCCTTGAACCGCTCGATGGAGCGGCGCACCGTGGCGAAATTGGTGAGGGTCCCGCCCAGCCAGCGGCTGGCGGCGTAGAACATCCCGCACCGCGAGGCCTCCTCGCGCACCACGTCCTGGGCCTGCCTCTTGGTGCCCACGAAGAGGATCGTCCCGCCGGACGCGGCCACGTCGCGCACGAAGGCCGCCGCATCCATGAAGAGCTGCAGCGTCTTCTGGAGGTCGACGATGTAGATTCCGTTCCGTTTGCCGAAGATGTACGGCCGCATCTTCGGGTTCCAACGCCGGGTCTGGTGCCCGAAATGGACACCGGCCTCGAGCAGCTCTTTCATCGAGATGGAAGCCAAGAACCTCTCTCCTTTCTAACGCTTGGAGAACTGGAACCGGCGGCGGGCCTTGGGCTGGCCGTACTTCTTGCGCTCGACCTCGCGAGCGTCACGAGTCAAGAAGCCCGCGCTCTTGAGGCGCGGCCGCAGCTCCGGGTTGAACTCCAGCAGGGCGCGGGCGATGCCGTGCCTGATCGCACCGGCCTGCCCGGACATGCCGCCGCCGGAAACGTTGATGTAGAGGTCGAACTTGTCGGCGTTCTCCGTGATCAGGAGAGGCTGCCGGATGACCATCTTGAGCACCTTGTTGGGGAAGTACTCCTCGAAGTCGCGGTGGTTGACCGTCACGTTGCCGCCGCCGGGCCGGAGATAGACCCGCGCCACCGCCGTCTTCCGGCGTCCCGTCCCGTAGTACTGAATCGTTGCCACGATCCTGCCTCCCTAGCCCTGCACCTTGATCGGCTGCGGCTGCTGCGCCTGGTGGGGATGCTCCGGGCCCGCGTACACCTTGAGCTTGCCCAGCAGGTGCCGGCCCAGCCGGTTCTTCGGCAGCATCCCCCACACCGCGAGGCGAACCACCCGGTCCGGGTTCTTGTCCATCATCTCGCGGGCCGTCTGCTGCTTGAGGTGGCCCGGGTCACCGCTGTGGCGGTAGTAGTGCTTGTCGTCGAGCTTGGCGCCGGTGAGCCTGATCCGGTCCGCGTTGACGACGACCACGAAGTCGCCGGTGTCGAGACCGGGGGTGAAGTCCGGCTTGTGCTTGCCGCGCAGCAGCGTCGCCACCGTGGTCGAAAGACGGCCGAGGACCACGTCCGCCGCGTCGATGACGTACCAGTCGTGGTGGATCTCATCCTGTTTGGGCACGAACGTCTTCATCTTCCCGTCTCCACATGCCACGCTCGGACTGTGCGCAGCTCACCCTTACAAGGGGCGAAAAGGCTAACTCACGCCGGAGCCACTGTCAAGACCGTGAGTCCCCCGCTGCCCCGCGCCCGGCCCCTGCTCACCGGCGGCGCTCCAGGAACTCCCTGAGCGCCACGGCGCCGCAGCGCTCGCGGGCGCGGGAAGCATACACCAGCGTCACCGGCCCCCTCCGCTCCGCCTCGCGGAGCGTCTCCACAGCCTCGGGGTGCGCCTCGAGCTCGTCGAAGTAGCGCCGGCGGAACTCGTCCCACCGCGAGTCGTCGTGGGCGTACCACCGGCGCAGCTCCGTGCTCGGGGCCACGTCCTTGAGCCAGAGGTCCAGACTCGCCCGATCCTTCGAGATCCCCCGGGGCCACAACCGCTCGACCAGCACGCGCATCCCGTCGCCCTCGCCGGGGTCCTCGTACACCCTCTTGACTGCGAACGGCATGCGCGTCTCCCTCAGCTCCAACGCCGGCGGCGCCGCCGGGCTTCCCCCCGGCCGGGAGCCGTCACTCCCCGGCCGCAGCGCGCCGCGCCCGGCCCCGGGCCAGCCACGCGCCGGCGGCAACCGCCGCGACCCCCGCCACCACCCAGCCCTGCACCGCGTACGCGGCCCCCGGCTGGGCGATCAGCGGCGCCACCGACGTGGCCACGGCGATGGCCCCCGCTGCGAGGACGTAGGCCACGGGATCGGAGCCGAGGAACCAACGCACCACGATCACCGCCGCGGCCAGGACCACCACGGCGCGCACCAGCCCCGCCGCGAGCTCCGGCACCGCGGCGTCCGAGCCCGAGGGCAGCAGCGCCAGTACCGCGGCCGCCGCGACCATCCACCGCAGCCACGGCCAGCGCAGGGAAAGGAAGAGGTGCACGGCAAGGGCGGCGGCGGTCAGCAGCAGCACCGTCTCCATGGTGATCGACGAGAGCACCGCGAGCCCCGGGACCGCCGACGCGACGGCCGGGGGGATGCCCACGACGGCCTGGGGGAACAGCGTGGGAAACGCCTCCAGTCCGTAGGCGAACAGGCCGGCCACCAGGGCGGTGACCCCCACCGCCGCCAGCGCACCGCCCACGGCGTGCCGCCCGACCACCCAGCGGAAGCCGGGGTCCGTCACGGCCCTCCCGTCGGGGTGGCAGGCCGTCGCGCTGGCGAATGCGAGCACCACCACCAGCCCCTCCGCCACCGTGACGATGGCCAGGCTGATCCAGATCGTGATCCGGAACAGCGACACGGGCAGGGCGGTGGGGTATCGCGCCCAGGCCAGCGGCAGCATGAGCGCACCGCCCACGGCGAGGAGGACCAGCGCCGCGCCCGAGGCCGCCAGCACCGGCCGCCACACGACCTCGCCGCGCCGCAGCGCGCTGTAGAACACGAACAGGCCGTGCACGACCAGCCACGACAGCAGCGCGATCTTCACGGCGATGAGGCCGTAGCGCACCACCGTGCTGCGCTGCCGTGCGCGCAGCCAGGCCTCGGGCAGGTCGAGGGAGCGCGTCATGCCGTCGACCCTGGCGCCCTGGACCTTGACGGTGAGCAGGTACTGCGCCTCGCCGACGCTCCTGGCCGGGTCCTTCCAGGTGAACTGGTAATCGGTCCGCGCCGGGCGTTTCTCCGTCCTGGCGTCACGGAACACCAGCCCCGGCACGGTCACGCCGGCCCCCGCCAGCGCCTGCTCCGCCAGTGCCCGGGCCTCCTCCTCCGGCAGCCCGGCCCCGGGGGCGTCCTCCGGCAGGATGTGGTCGTAGCGCACCACGTCACCGGTGGCGTCGTCGACGCTCAGGTGCCACTCCTCCAGGTCCTCGGGGCGGAACGCCCGCACCTCCCACTGGGGGATGGCCCGCGCGAAGGAGGCCACCTCCGGGACGCCCCCGTGCTCAAGGAGGTAACGGCTGGTGTCGGCGTCCACCACCTCCCCGCGGGCGGTCACGACGTAACGCCAGGAGACCGGCACCTCCCCCCGTTCGGAGAGGAACCGCTCGGCCGCGGCCTGCACCGCCGCAGGCCTGAGGTGCACCCCCACGCCCCGGCCCGGCGACGGCGCCATGACGGCGACGGCGACACCCAGCACAGCCAGGCCCACGGCGGCGGGAAGCGTCGCCGACGCCCGCAGCACCGCCGGCCGGCGGACCGCCGCAGCGGGCTCCGGCGCCGGAGCCTCAGGAGCGGCCGCCGCCGACGGCGGATCGGCCGCGTTGAGGAGCGGCTCCGCCGGCTCGAACCCGCCGCGGCGCCACGCCGTCACCAGCGACACGGCCAGCGGCAGCAGCAGCAGACCGGTGCCGGCCAGGGCGGTCACCATGAGGTAGGCGTTGCCGGAGCGCACGAGCAGCATCGACGTGTACCCCGCGTCCACCACGTAGTGCCACACCAGGCAGGGGATCACCCCGAACCGGTAGAGCACCACCCCCACGGCCAGACCGGCCAGGGACACCTCGACGCCGCGGATGTAGAACGGCTGGGCGGGATAGTTGGCGTGGGCGAACCCCCAGATCATCGCGGGGATCACCACGGCCGCCACCCGCGACCGCGCCAGTCGCTCCACCAGCGGGATGGAGAACACGCGGGACATGAACTCCTCGCTGACCGCCGGGTAGAAGCCCATGAACAGCACGGCCAGCCAGGGGAACGCGGTGTTGAGCAGGTTGTCGAAGGGGACCTCGGCGGGGTTCCACACGCCGAAGCGGTCGCCCACCAGGTAGAACGCCACCTGGTAGGCGATGAACAGCACGGCGAGGCAGTAGCCGATCACCAGGCCGAACGCGACGCGCTTCGTGCGCCAGCCGGCGGGGCGGAACAGCGAGGTGATCTGCAGCCGGGACGGGAACCGGGAGCGATACAGCGCCTCGCCCGCCGCCACCACCAGGAAGATGAGCAGCGCCTGGCCGCCGGCGGAGGCGAGTCCGCCGAGGAGCTGGCCGGCCAGGAACGCCCCCCACGTCCCCGTGGTGTCGAAGTGGTAGGCGGCGATGGGCAGGTCGTTGAGGGAGAGTAGGAAGACGAGCCCGAACGCCACCGCCGTGAGCAGGAACACGGGTCGCCAGCGCACGTTGCCGCGGCGGATCTCGCGCAGGAAGACGATCACGGCGGCGAGGAGGGTGAGCACGATGCCGAACACGGCGATCAGCGCCGTGGTGTCGTTGCCCGAGCGCAGGCGCTTGTACGACTGCGTCCACGCCTGCGGCACCTTGAGGTACTGCCGCACCGACGCCGGCTCGTCGCCGTGGACGCCGACCTCGATGCGCCAGGTCGCCTCGGCCGCCTTCCACCCGGCCCGCTCGTAGGTGAACGTCCAGTCCCGCCGGTGCGGGCGGTCCTCGCGGAACGACTCGATGAACTTCAGCCCGCCGGGCTCCAGCGAGAAGGCGGTCGCCAGGAAGCGGTCCGCCACCGCGCGGGCGCCGGCCTCCTCCAGGGTGGCGCCGGGCGCCGCCTCCGGCACCGTGTGCTCGAAGCCGACCACCGTGCCGTCGGGGGACACGTCGACGCGCACCTCCTCCTTGTCGAGCGGGCGGAAGAAGCGGTGCGCCCACGTCCACAGCCTCACCTGCCGGGTCGCCACGAGCTCGCCCAGGCGGTCCAGCCCGACCTCGCGCTCCAGGTAGGTCTTGGCCTGGGTGTCCACCTGGAAGATGGCCGCGTGCCGCATGCCGCGAACCGCCGAGGCGGCCGTGGGCGCGTGCAGTGAGAGGAACCCGCGGGCCACCGGTCTCGAGGAGGTGCGGTTCACCTCGAAGTCGAGCTTGGCCTCGGGGAACGCCCTGGAGAAGTTGCTCCAGGCGAACACGCCCCCGGCGACGGCGAGCGCCAGCGCCACGGCGACGATGGTCTTTTCACGAGTCGAGAACCGTTCCATCAAACCTCTCCCCCGGGGACGCGTCCGCGGATGCTCCCCTCACGGTCGTCCCCCCGGCGTCGCCGGCGAACAGCCATGCCCCCGCCTGCACCTCGAAGACGGCGCTCCCGCTGGCGTAGGTCTCCCCGTCGACGTCGAGCACCGGGAGCGCCTCGAGGGGCTCGAGCCGCACGCGCCTCCCCCTCGCGTGACGCACCGGCGCGGCGCCGAGGTGACGGCCGAGGTAGACCTGGGGCAGGCGGCGCACCAGCTCCAGTCCCGCCACCTCCCCCACCACCACCACGTCGAACAGCCCGTCGTCCGTCCGGGCCTCCGGCGCGATGCGCATGCCCTTGCCGAACGTGGTCCCGTTGGCGACGGCGACGAGGAGCACCGGCCCCCGGAACAGGGTCGTCCCGTCCACCTCCACCTCCACCGGCACGCACCGGTAGCGGCGCAGCGCCGACAGGGTCGCTCTCAAGAACGCGGTGCGGCCCCGTCGCGGCAGCCTGTTCACCTGCTCGTCCACCATCCCGCTGATCCCCGCGGAGGCGATGTTGACGAAGGTGAACGCGCCGCCTCCGGCCACCGTGCACCGGCCGGCGTCCACGCTCCGGCCCGGGGCGAGCAGCGCGTGCCGCAGCGCCTCGGGGCGGTCGCGGGGGACGCGCAGCGCCCTGGCCAGGTCGGAACCGGTCCCAGCCGGCACGAGCCCCACCGTCACCGCCCGGGCGAGGCCCATCTCGAAGAGGGCGTTCACCACCAGGTGGACGCTCCCGTCCCCCCCACCACCACCACCCGGCGGCACCCCGCCGCGACGGCGCCCGCCACGACCTCCCGGGCCCGCTCGGGCGAGGGCGGCAGGGCACTTTCGAAGGAGGCCGCCGCCCGTGCAAGGGGCTGCAGCGCCGCCCATACCTTCGCCGCGCGTCCGCCCCCGGCCCTGGGGTTGACCAGCACCAGCGTCCCGCTCACGCGCCCTCCACCGGCAGCCAGTTTTCCACCGCGGCCTCGAGGCGCTCCAGCTCCCGCCCCCACCGGGCGGGCCGCCATCCGAGCGCCCGGCGCACCACCGGGCGGAGTCCCGGGGCGACCTCGAGGCACCTCCGCGGCTCCCACATCCCCAGCCGCGTCCGCCTCAGCAGCAGGTCGTCCAGGTGGACGACCCCGCCGTGGAGGAGGTGCCAGGTGACCTCCGCGGGGCACAGGTCGCACCCCTCGGCGACGGGCTCGAGCGCCCGGACGGACGCACCGTCGGCCGCCACCTGCGCCAGCGCCCCCAGCCTGCGAGCCATCCCCGCGGCCACACCCGCCCCCGCCCCGCGCTCACGCAGGGCGGCGGCTCCCGCCGCCGGATCCGCCATCCACGGCAGCACGGCGCTCCTCAGGCCGGCCGGGCGGATGCCGTCGCGGAGCTCCCCAGGCAGCAGCGCCACGGCGGCGTCGACCACCTCGGCAGCGGTCGCGCGGTAGGTCGTGAGCTTGCCCCCCGCCGCCGACACCATGCCGCGGTCCACCCAGATCGCCTCCTCCCTCGACGCGGACGACGGGTCGTCCGCCTCGTTGTCCACCACGGGGCGGACACCGGCGAACGCCCCGGTCACGTCGGCCGCGGAGATCTCCGCGGAGGGGAACGCCCGCGCGGCGAAGCGGAGCAGGTAGGCGACCTCCCCGGCGCCGGGGCGCGGGTCGTCCAGCGGACCCTCGTGGAACAGGTCGGTGGTGCCGAGGAGGGTCCCCTCGGGGTGGGGCACGGCGAAGACCGGGCGGCCGTCGTCCGGCGACAGCCCGGTGACGGCGACCTCCAGGGGCAGCCGCCGCCGGGGCACGAGGATGTGGGAGCCTCGCGACGGGCGTAGCCGCCGCTCCACCCCCCCCAGCATGCCGAGGACGCCGTCGCACCAGACCCCGGTGGCGTTGACCACGACCCGGGCCGCGATGTGCCGCACCTCGCCGCTGGGCAGATCGCGCACCACCGCGCCGGTCACCGGCCCCCCGGTCCCGGCCACCAGCTCTTCCACCGGCGCGTGGTTGAGGGCCGTCCCGCCGCCGAGCACGCCGGCGCTGATCACCGCGAGCACGAGGCGGGCGTCGTCAGTGGCGGCGTCGTCGTAGAGCAGGCCGAACTCGAGCCCTTCCCCCGAGAGGAGCGGTGCGAGCCGCCGCGCCGCGCCAGCCTCGAGACGCTCGTGGCGGTGCCGCACCGGGCTCAGGTGGTCGTACATCGTCAGCCCCAGGCTGACCTGCCAGCCGGGGGTGGCGTCGTCGGTGTAGGACGGGTAGAGGAAGCGGAGCCGCCAGGCGAGGTGCGGGTTGTACTCGAGGAGGAGGTCCCGCTCCCGGGTCGCCGTGCGCGTGATGCCCAGCTGGAGCCGCCGCAGGTAGCGGAGGCCGCCATGGACGAGCTTCGAGGAGCGGCTGGAGGTCCCCGACGCGAAGTCCCCGCGCTCCACCAGGCCCACTCGGAGGCCGCGCAGCACGGCGTCGTGGAACACCCCCGCGCCGGTGATGCCTCCGCCCACGACGAGCAGGTCCAGCGGCTCGGCGAGCCGTCGCCACGCCCCCTCGCGCCACGCGGGGGACAGGATCAGCATCCCCCCTCCCGGATCAGCACGCCGGGGTTCATGGTGCCCGAGGGGTCGAGGGCGGCCAACGCGGCCTCGAGGGCCGCGCATCCGGGGGCGCCCCACTCCGCCGCCACCCAGGGCTCGTGCATGGTGCCGACCCCGTGGTGGTGGGTGACCGTTCCCCCGGCGGCGAGGAGCGCCGCGGTGGCCGCCTCCTTCAGGGTCCCCCACGCCGCCACCTCCTCGCCGGCGCGCAGCGGCCAGAGGAACGTGAAGTAGAGGGAGGCCCCGTCGCGGTAGGCGTGGGAGAGGTGGCAGAGCAGGGCGCACCGCGTGCCCAGGCGCGCCGCGGCCGCGGCCACCGCGTCCGTCACCACCCGGTGGATGCCGTCGAGGAGGCTCCACGGCGCTGCGGTCTCGAAGGTGTCGAGGCCCCAGCCCTCCTCGAAGAGGGCCTCGCGGAGGTAGGGGTGCTGGAAGCGGTCACGCCGCCATCCCCGCCATCCCCGCGCCCCCAGGGACACGCCTCCGGCCTCGCGCCACGTGGCGGCGGCTCGGGCGCGGGCCTCGCCCACCTCGGCCTCCCCCCCGGCCCACCCCAGCAGCAGGATGCAGCCGCGCCGGAAGCGGCGGCGGCGGAGCAGCCATGCGAAGGCGCGGCGAAGCGGCGCCGACAGGTGGAGCACCGCCACCGCGAACGCCGTCTCGTCCACGTCCGACAGGCGCAGCACCTCCACCGGAACGCCCCGCTGCATCAGGGTGCGGCACACCGCCACCCCCGCCTCCCAGCCGGGCAACAGCACGGAGCACCCCTCCTCGACGGCGGGCAACGGCCGCACCCGCAGGGTGGCCTCGGTGATCACACCCGCACGCCCCTCGCTGCCGAGCACGAGCTGGCGCAGGTCGGGCCCGGCCGCGCTGGCAGGCCGCGCCGGCAGGTGCCAGGCCCCCCGGGGAGTGACCACCTCGACGCCGGCGAGGAGCGCCTCGATCCGGCCGATCCCAGTGGAGCGCTGCCCCGCCGAGCGCGCCGCGATCCACCCTCCTACTGTCGACAGCTCGTAGGACTGGGGCTCGTGCCCGAGGCGGAAGCCGTGGGGCGCGAGGGCCGCGTCCACCTCGGGACCCGGCGTCCCCGCCCCGAACGCCGCGAGTCCCGAGGTCGCGTCGAGGGACACGAGACCGGCGAGGCGCTCCAGGGACAGCACCACCGTGGGGCGGTCGCCGGCGGTCACGGTGACGCCCCCCACCACGCTGGTGCCTCCGCCGCGGACCACGACCCCGACGCCCGACCCGGCCGCCCAGCGGAGCACGTCGCCGACCTCCGCGGCGTCGGCGGGGCGAAATACGGCGTCGGGGAACGCCCGCGGCGTGCCGCGCCGCAGCGCCACGAGGTCCGGAAACGACTGCCCGCAGGCGTGGCGGAGCCGCGCCGACGGCCCGTCGTCCACCGCCACCTGCGGCGGCACGGGCAGCGGGCGGGCCGGGGGCACCGGCACCTCGCCCTCGGACACGGCCCGCAGCCCGTCGCCCCGCCCCAGCGACCCGTCGAGCCAGGCGCGCAGGGGCTCCGCCAGGGGGAACACCTCCCCCTCGAAGCCCCAACCGTTCCAGCGACGGATTCTCCCGGGCATCTACTCCGATGCTACAGCATTTCAGGGGTTCCGCCACGGCCGTGTCACGCCGGGGTGGCAGCCGCCGGGTCTGCCGTCAGCGCCCGCGGAGGCGCGTCATCTTCCGGCGGTCCCGCTTCTCCGGCCGCCCCGCGCCCCGGGGCGGCGCCGGCGGCGGCGCCAGCCGGCGCAGCTGCCGCAGCTCCAGCTCCTCCTCGGTGGGCGGCGGCGTGACGTCCTCGTACAGCTCCCGCGCCTGCGCCCTGGAGCGATGGGCCTCGGCGAGCTCTCTCACCACCACCACGAGGCGCCGGCCGGGCCCCACCGTGAGCTCCACCGTGTCGCCGACGCGCAGCAGCCGGTGGCCCTTGGCGCGCTGGCTGTTCACCTCGACGCGGCCACCGTCGCACAGGGTCTTGGCCTGGGAACGGGTCCGCGCCAGGCAGGCCACGTCCAGCCACACGTCGAGGCGGACACCCTCGCTCACGGGAAGAGTGTACCCCGGGGCTGCCCCGCGCCCCCCCGTCCATGCCCTACAATCGCCGCCGCCATGGACACCACCCCGCTGCTGCCCGCCATCGCCGTCGTCGCGGCCACCCTCGCGGGGGGCGCCGTGCCGCTCCGCTTCGAGCGCCACAGCCGGTTCTTCCTGGGGTTCTCCGCCGGCACGCTGGTCGGCCTCGCCCTCCTGGAGCTCGTCCCCGAGGGGCTCGCGGAGCTGGGGGGCGACCCTCACGCGCCGCTCCGCCTCGTGCTCGGCGCCTTCCTCCTCACCATGCTGCTGGACAAGCTCCACGTCCTTCATCCCCACGAGCACGGCATGGACGCCGCCTGCCCACAGACCGAGCACGAGCATCCACCCCTCGCCATGCACGGTGCCTGGGGGCTGGTCCTCCATTCGGTGCTCGACGGGGTGGCGCTGGCGACGGCGACGCGGGAGTCCGTGGCCGCCGCCGTCGCGGTGGGCGTCGCACTGTCTGCGCACAAGTTCACCGACGGTCTCACCACGGTGGCGCTGGTCCTCCACCACCACCACCGGCGCGCTCAGGCGGCGCGGGTGCTGCTGGCCAACGCCGGCGCCCTGGTGCTGGGCATGCTCGCCGGCTTCGCCCTGCCGCTGCAGCCCGGCCAGCTCGCCAGGCTGCTCCTGGTCATCGCCGGCTTCTTCCTCTACCTCGGGGCGTCGGACCTGATCCCGTCGCTCACCGGGCCGTCATGCCGCAAACGCGACGTCCTCGCCACCGCCGCGGGGATGGCGGTCATCGCGGCGGTCTCGCTGCTGGCCCACTGACGGCGGCGCCGGCGCCTCAGTCGGAGCCGTTGGAACCCTTCGACTTGGTCCCGTAGCCGACCATCACGGAGGTCGAGCCGTCGTCGGACGAGACGGTCACGGACACCGACCTCGCGCCGCCGTCGGCCTCGCCGGTGAGGATGCCCCCGGAGACGGTCCCGTCGCTGCTCATGGTGTTGCGCTTCACCGTGAAACCCGCGCGCGCCAGCGCGGCGGCGTAGAAGTCGAGGACCTTACCGGCGTCGTCGGAGGTGGACAGGCTGAACGTCCCCGAGACCTCGTCGCCCTTGCGCGAGGACCACGCCCCCTGGGGCTTCTCCCCGCCGTACAGCGGCACCCAGCCGGGAATGTCCTTCCCGGCGTCGGCGCCGATGGTCATGGAGCCCTCCTTGGAGCGCACCTCGAACTTCCCGGAGGTGCCGTCCCCCTTGGCGTCCACCGAGACGGTCTCGCCCTTCTCGTTCTCGAACTGGATCTTGCCGTTCTTGATGTCGGCGAGGTTCATGGTCACCTCCTCGCCGGTCTTCCTGTTCCGCAGGGTGAGGGTGCCCTTGGCCTCGTCGGAGGAGACCACCTCCACGTCGGGGTTGGCGGCGGCGATGAGCTTGGCCACCGCCATCTCCGGGTGGGCGCCGGCCTGCTTCACCTTGTGCGCCACGAACACGCCGCCGGCCAGAAGCGCCAGCAGGGCGGCGATCATGATCCCTCCGCAACCGGCGAGGATCCAGACGAACGGGCTGGTCTTCTTGGCCGGCGCCGGCGCTCCGGGCGCCACGGGTACGGGTGGCTGGGGCGGTACGGTGGACATGGGGAGATCTCCTTTTCTCCTCCGCTCTCGAGCGGCTGGATGTCGTAAGCAGAATGGTACCGCATCTGAAATCATCGCGGCTCTTTCCCGCTTCTCCTGTCTCAGAGGGCGCACGACGCCAGCATGGAGGAGGCATCATGAGCGAGAGGGTGTACAAGAAGGTCCGCGTGGTCGGCTGCTCGCGGGAGAGCTACGAGAAGGCCGTCAGGAGCGCGCTGGAGAAGGCCGCCGGGTCGCTGCACGGCATCGCCTGGTTCGAGGTCGTGGAGCACCGCGGCGCGGTCGTGGACGGCACGGCGGTGGAGTGGCAGGCCACCGTCGACGTCGCCTTCAAGCTCGACTGAGCCGTCCCTGGCGGCGGCGCCCGCGGGGGCGCCGCTCCCAGTCTGCTACAGCCAGCGCTTGCGGTGGAACCAGGCCAGCATCGTGACCGCCACGGCCAGCATGATCCCCAGCGCCATCGGATAGCCGAACGGCCACTTCAGCTCGGGCATGTTGAAGGGGCTGACGGCGGTGTCGAAGTTCATGCCGTACACCCCGGCGATGAACCCCAGGGGGATGAAGATGGTCGCGATGATGGTGAGCACCTTCATGACCTCGTTCATCCGGTTCGACACGCTGGACAGGTACAGGTCGACGAGGCCCGTGGCCATCTCCCGGAACGTCTCCACCATGTCGAGGACCTGCACGGCGTGGTCGTACACGTCCCGCACGTAGGTCCGGGTGTCCGCCTCGATCATGGGCGCGTCGCCGCGGGCCAGGACGCTGACCAGCTCGCGGGTGGGCCACGCCACGCGCCGGATCTTGAGCAGGCTCCGCTTGACGTGATGGAGGGCCTCCAGGGCGCTCCGGTCGGGCCGATCCAGGAGCTCCGCCTCGAGGTCCTCGAGCCGCTCTCCGGCGGCGTCCAGGACCGGGAACAGGTAGTCGACCACGGCATCGACGATGGCGTAGGCGAGGTAGTCGAGCCCGGCGGAGCGGATCCGGCCGCGGCCCGCCTGGAGGCGCTCCAGCACCGGCTTGAACAGCGCGTTCTCCCGCTCCTCGACGGTGACCAGGAGGCCGGGGAAGAGGATGACCGAGACCTGCTCCTCGTCGAGCTCGCCGTTGCCCGCCGGCCGGAGCACCTGGAGCACGGCGAACAGGACGTCGGCGCCCTCCTCCAGCTTGGGCCGCTGGCCCGGGCTGGCCACGTCCTCCAACAGGAGCGGGTGGAGGGGCAGCGCCGAGCCCAGCTCCGCGAGCACGGCGGGATCGTGCCCCACCACGCGCAGCCAGGACCGTCCCCCGGGGGCCGCGCGGCGGACCGCGTCGGCCACCGAGGGCACCGTTTCCTCGGCGTATCCGTCGGCGTCGTAACGGACCAGGGTCAGCGTCGTGGGGGCGGCGCCGCCTTCGGGAAGGGGCTCCAGGGTCCCCGGAGCGCTCCCCGGGGGCTTCACACGCCGCCGGTAGATCCTCGTTCTCATGGCGTCTCCTCCGTCGCGGGCCGCGTGTCCCACTGTAGCGCAGCGGAAACGCCCTCCCCCGCTCAGGTCACGGCGCCCCGCCGGTGGAAGGCGGGCGCCGCCCAGGCCCGCGAGGCCATCACCTCCCGGATTGCCGCCACCGCGCTCCACACGTCCTCGAAGCGCAGGTACAGCGGCCCGAGGCCGAACCTCGCCACGTCGGGCTCCCGGAAGTCGCCGATGACGCCACGGGCGGTGAGCGCCTGGACCACCGCGAACGCCTCCGGGTGGCAGAAGGAGACCTGGCTTCCCCGGTGTCGCGCCTCGCGGGGGGAGACGAGCGCGAAGCCCCACCCCGCGCACTCCTGGGCCATGAGCCGGATGAACAGGTCGCCCAGGGCCTCGGACTTCCGGCGCACGGAGCCGATGTCGACGGCGGCGGCGAGCTCGACGCCGCACTGGAGGGCGGCGAGGCTGAGGACAGGCGGCGTGCCGCACAGGTGGCGGCCGATCCCCGGGGCCGGTCTGAACGCCGCCTCGAAGGCAAATGGAGCCTCGTGCCCCAGCCAGCCCCACAGCGGCTGGGCCGCCCCGGCCTGGAGCCTCTCCGCCACGAACAGGAACGACGGGGCGCCGGGCCCACCGTTGAGGAACTTGTAGCCGCAGCCCACCGCCAGGTCCACACCCCAGGCGTCCAGCGCAAGGGGGACCACCCCCGCCGAGTGCGAGAGGTCCCACAGCACGAGCGCACCGCGGTCGTGCGCCATCCGCGTCACGGCCTCCATGTCGTGCATCCAGCCGGTCCTGAAGTCCACATGGGTGAGCATGAGCACCGCGGCGTCGCGGCCCAGCGCCGTCTCGAGCTCCTCCCGGGCCACCACGCGGAGCTCCACGCCGCCGAGGAGATCGGTGAGACCCTCGGCCACGTACAGGTCGGTGGGGAAGTTCCCCTCCTCGGTGACGATCGCCGAGCGGCCGGGCCGGAGGCGCAACGCCGCCGCCAGGAGCTTGAACAGGTTCACCGAGGTGGAATCGGTGACGATCACCTCGCCGGAGCCGGCGCCCACGAGGGACGCGATCCGGTCCCCCACCACCTTGGGGAGCGCCATCCAGCCGTGCCGGTTCCAGCTGGTGATCAGGTCGCGGCCCCACTCCTCCCGGACCACCGCGTCCAGCCGCTCGGCCGTCGCCGCCGGCAGCGGTCCCAGGGAGTTCCCGTCCAGGTAGACGACGCCCTCGGGCAGCAGGAAGCGGTCCCGCTGGCCGGCCAGCGGATCGGCCGCGTCCAGGGCCCGCGCGGCCTCCAGGGTGATCGTGTCCATCCGAGCCTCCGCGGCGCCGGCGCACCGGCGCCCCGGCGAGGGTAGCAGCACCGGGGCCTTGCAGAGGGGTGTACCATTCGCGGGACATTCACGGCGCGGCGGAGACCTCCTGCCGCCGCTCAGACAAGAGAGGGAGAGTCGATGAGAAGAGGCCTCGTGTTGCTCACCGCGTTGCTGCTCGTGCTCGTTCCGTTCGCCTCGACGGCCCAGGAGAGGGTCGACCTGCAGATGATGACCCGTATCAGGGAGGAGGGTTTCAAGCGCTCCCAGGTCATGGACATCGTCGAACACCTCACCGACGTCATCGGCCCGCGCGTCACCAACTCGCCCGCCATGCGCGACGCCAACCGGTGGACCGCGAAGACCATGGAGGACTGGGGCCTCGCCAACGTCCACCAGGAGCCGTGGGAGTTCGGGCGGGGGTGGTCCTTCGACGGCTGCTCGGTCCAGATGACCGAGCCCGTGGCCGCGCCCCTCATCGCCCTGCCCAAGGGGTGGACCCCCGGCACCGGCGGCCCCGTCGTGGGCCGGGTGGTGCGGGCGACCATCGAGTCCAGCGAGGACATGGAGCGCCTCCACGGCACCCTCGCCGGCGCCGTCGTGTTCCTCGACAAAGCCGTCGACCTCGAGCCCCCGGAGGCCCCGGAGTTCCGCCGCTACTCCGAGTCGGACCTGCAGGCGCTCGAGGAGTACCAGCTTCCCCGCGACCACCGCGGCGACTGGCGCGAGCGGGCGATGAAGCGCTTCCGGCTGGCCGCCGAGATCAACCGCTTCCTCGTCGACGAGAAGGTCGTGGCCACCGTGGAGCCGAGCTCCCGCGACGCCGGCCTGGTCCGCGTCGGCGGCAACCGCTCCTACGGAGTGGGCGAGAACCCGGGCGTCCCGGCGCTCGTCATGGCGGCCGAGCACTACGACCGCATCGTGCGCCTCCTCGACCAGAAGCGTGAGGTCAAGCTGCGGATCGACGTGGCCGCCCACTTCTGGGAGGACGACACGAGGGCCGACAACACCGTCGCGGAGATCCCCGGCACCGACCTCAAGGATCAGGTCGTGATGGCCGGTGCGCACCTCGACTCGTGGCACGGCGGCACGGGCGCCACCGACGACGCGGCCGGTGTCGCCGTGGTCATGGAGGCCGCCCGCATCCTCCACGCCCTCGGCGTGCACCCCCGCCGCACCATCCGCGTCGCCCTGTGGAGCAGCGAGGAGCAGGGGCTCAACGGCTCCCGCGCGTACGTCTCGGAGCACTTCGCCACCCGTCCCGAGCCCACGGACCCGGAGCAGAAGGCGCTGCCCTCCTGGGCTCGTCGTAACCAGGGCCCGCTCACTTTCAAGCCGGAGTACGGGAAGCTGTCGGCCTACTTCAACCTGGACAACGGGGGCGGCCGAATCCGCGGCATCTACGCCCAGGAGAACGCGGCCGTCGTGCCCGTCTTCCGGGCGTGGCTCGCCCCGCTCGCCGACCTCGGGGCCGACACCGTGACCATGCGCACCACGGGCTCCACCGACCACGTGCCCTTCGACTCCGTGGGCCTGCCCGGGTTCCAGTTCATCCAGGACCCCCTGGACTACTTCCCGCGCACGCACCACACCAACATGGACGTCTACGAGCGTCTGCAGCGCGAGGACCTCATGCAGGCCTCCGTGGTCATGGCGGCGTTCCTGTACGACGCCGCCATGCGCGACGACATGATCCCGCGCAAGCCGGCGCCGGTGGAGGAGAAGCGCGCCGCCGACGCCCGGCCGGCCGGTCACGGCCGCTCCTGAGCTCCCGGCCGCTCACGCAACCCTGCGAGGGGGCCGCGGCGAACCGCCGCGGCCCCTTCTGCGTAGGTCTCCTCGGGGGCGCCCGCAGCGGCGGCCCCTCCCGGAGGGGTGAACCATGAACCGGACCGCCGCGACCCTGCCGACCCTGTTCCTTCTCACCGCCGCCGCAGCGGCCTTCGCCGGGCCTCCGCGGGCGACCCTCGACCGCCTCGGCGAAGCCCTCGTCACCCTGGACGGCGGACGGTTCGTCGGCGCCTACACCGTCACCGCGAGCTCCCGGGTCGCCAAGGCCTCCGGCGCCGACGCCGAGGAGACCCTCGAGGTCCGGCGGGTGACGCACTGGGCTGACGGCAGCAGCTCCACCGAGGTGCTCCGCAGCGTCGACAACGGTGCCGACGTCACCGCCGACAAGCGCCGGGAGGCCGTCCGCGACGGCGGCAAACGGCAGGATCACCCCCGCGACGGCGACGCGAGTCCGGCCGGCGACGACGACTTCCGCCTGCCCGTCGGCGCCGACGCTACGCTCTTCGCCTTCTCGCCGGCGCAGCGGGAGGGCGCACTGCTGGTGGCCTCCTTCGCGCCGGTCCCGGCGCACCGCCGCGACCAGGGCCTGACCCGGGGACGGATCGCCTGGGACCCGGCCACCCTCGACCCCGCATGGATCGAAGTCGACCTGGCGCGGCACCCCACCGGGCTCCAGAAGATGCTCGTCCGCATCGAGCTCGCCCGCGTCGGCGGCGTGCTGTTCCCCCGCCGGACCGTCACCGACGTCCTCGCCGGCCTCCTGTGGATCCGGAGGCAGGTCCACGTGGAGGTGCGCATCGACGAGCTCGCCCCGGCGGCGCAACCCGGGCCGGCACCGGCCTCCTGAGCCGCCCCCCTGCTATGCTCCCCGGGTGAGCTCCCCGGAGCGGCCGCCCACCCGCTGGCGCGACATCCTCGGCATCGTCGGACCCGGCATCGTGGTCGCCGCCACCGGTGTCGGCGCCGGCGACCTGGTGGCCGCCGCCAAGGCGGGCTCCGAGCTCGGCCTCGCCGTCCTGTGGGCGGCACTGGTGGGCGCCGCGCTGAAGCTCGCCCTCAACGAGGGGGTGGCGCGCTGGCAGCTCGCCACCGGGACCACATTGCTCGAGGGCTGGGTCGAGGCGTTCGGCTGGCCCGTGCGCATCTACTTCCTCGTCTACCTCCTCCTCTGGACGGTGATCGTCTCGGCGGCGCTCATGTCGGCCTGCGGCCTCGCCGCCCACGCCCTCCTCCCCGTCCTGCCCGTCGCGGCTTGGGGCGTGATCCACGCCCTGGCAGCGCTCGCGCTGGTGTGGTTCGAAGGCTACCCCGTGGTGGAGCGGGTGATGAAATGGGCGGTGGGCCTGATGTTCGTGGCCATCGTCGGCACCGCCGCCCTCCACCTCCAGCACCCCGGCGAGATCGTGTCCGGCGCCCTCCTCCCCCGCCTGCCGGCGGGGAGCTCGCTCCTGGTCGCCGGCGTCGTGGGCGGCGTCGGTGGCAGCTTGACGCTGCTCTCCTACGGTTACTGGATCCGCGAGAAGGGGTGGGCGGGCCCCGCCTGGATGCACACCGTCCGCGCTGACCTGGGCGTGGCGTACCTCCTCACCGGCATCTTCGGCCTCGCCCTCATCCTCCTCGGCGCCGCCGTGCTGCGGCCGGCCCACGTGGTGGTGCAGGGGAACGAGGGCGCTCTCCGCATGGCCGCCATGCTCTCCGGCCGCTTCGGCGCCGCCGGCCGCCTCGTCTTCCTCGCCGGATTCTGGGCCGCGGTGACGACCTCCATCGTGGGCGTCTGGCAGGGCGTGCCGTACCTGTTCGCGGACTACGCCGCCCTGCTGCGCGGGCGGCGGCCCGCCGCCGGCGTGCCGTCGAGCCGGGGACGGTGGTACCGCGGCTACCTGCTCTTCATGACCTTCCCGCCCATGGGCCTGCTGCTGCTGGGCCGGCCGGTCTGGGTGGTGCTCGCCTACGCCGCGGTGGGCTCCCTGTTCATGCCGTTCCTCGCCGCCACGCTCCTCGTGCTCAACAACCGCCGCCGCCTCGGTGCTCTGGCCAACGGCGCCGCGGCCAACGCCGCCCTCGTGCTGTGCCTGCTGCTCTTCGCCTGGCTCGCCGTCGTCGAGCTGGCGTCCCGCCTGCCGCGCTGATCACATGTCCGGGCGGTCCTCCGGCAGCGCGGACCAGTGTCCGTGGACGAGCTGCCAGCGGCCGTCCTCGTGCACCCAGATCTCGGTACCGCGGCCGACGAAGGGACGGTCGAGCTTCTCCGCCTCGACGAGCAGGTTCGAGGTGACCCACGCCACGTCGCCGTTGGCGACCACCATGGGGTGGACCTCGGTCCAGCTCGTCCGTCCCATCGCGGCGAA
The DNA here is from genome assembly GCA_963751245.1 of uncultured Acidobacteriota bacterium. Lineage (GTDB taxonomy): Bacteria > Acidobacteriota > Thermoanaerobaculia > Thermoanaerobaculales > Thermoanaerobaculaceae > CAVVTR01. The sequence goes on from CAVVTR010000008.1 coordinate 512,981, forward strand.
CATCGCCGGCAGCTCCTTCCTGATGCGCTCGACGGAGTTGAACCGGCCGCGCAGCAGGGGGTGGAACAGGAGCAGCTCCGGCGAGGGATACAGCAGCGCGCAGACACCGTCGACGTCACCCCGCTCGAACGCTTCCACCATGCCGCGGTGGGCCACGATGAGGGCCTGCTGGACCTCGGGGGCAACCGCTTCCCGGCCGAGCGGCGGTGTCGAGGCCTCCCTGCTGCAGGCCGGCAGGACGAGCACGAGCGCCATGGCCGGCACGCCCACGGCGGCACGGCGCCATCCACGGACACCTCCTCGCATGGGACCTCCTTCGCTGCGGTTCTCCGTTCCATGATACCCCGCCGCCGGCGCCGTTGTTGACCGTCCGAGAACCGGCCCGGTATGCTCGCCGGGCACGCCGTCCCCACCTGTGGCCCCACGACGGAAGGGAGCACCTGACCATGGCCTTCGACGCAGCCAGCAACCAGCAGTGCCGCAACGATTTTCCGGCCCTCGCCCGAACTCTGGGCGGCGCGCCCCTGGCGTTCCTGGACGGCCCGGCGGGCACCCAGGTGCCCCACTCCGTGATCGACGCCGTGGCCGCCTACTACCGCACCTGCAACGCCAACACCCACGGCATGTTCGTCACCTCGGAGGAGTCGGACGCCGCCATCGGGGAGGTGCGGCGCGCGGCGGCCGCGTTCCTGGGCGCCGCCGGCCCCGGGGAGATCTCGTTCGGGGCGAACATGACCACCCTGACGTTCGCCCTCTCCCACGCGCTGGCGCGCATCTTCGCGCCCGGCGACGAGGTGGTGGTCACCGAGCTCGACCACGAGGCCAACCGGGGCCCCTGGCTGGCGCTCGCGGCGCAGGGCGTCGTGGTCCGCGAGGTGCCCCTGCGCCGCGACGGCACTCTGGACCCCGGCGCACTGGAGGCCGCGGTGACCGCCAGAACGCGGCTGATGGCGCTCGGCATGTCGTCCAACGCGCTGGGTACCGTGAACGACGTGGCCCTCGCCCGCCGCCTCACCCGCGACGCCGGCGCCTGGCTGCTCCTGGACGCGGTGCACTACGCGCCCCACTTCCCCCTGGACGTCCAGGCCCTCGACGCCGACTTCCTGCTCTGCTCGGCCTACAAGTTCTACGGCCCCCACGTGGGCCTGCTGTACTGCCGGCCCGGGACTGCTCGAGGAGCTCCACCACCGACCGCCTCCGCACCCAGGAGGCGGCCGCCCCGTACCGCATCGAGACCGGCACCCTCAACCACGCCGCGCTGATGGGCGTGGCGGCCGCCATCGAGTACATCGCCTCCTGGGGCGACGGCCCGGACCTGAGGAGCCGGCTCCTCGACGCCATGGAGGGCATCCGCGCCTACGAGCACGCCCTCGCCGCCGCCTACCACGAGCGCGTCCGGGCCCTCCCCGGAGTGACGGCGTCGGGGCCCCGACTTCGCCTCTCCACACCGCGCCCCCACGGTGTCCATCACCATCGACGGGGTCCGCCCCCGGGACGCCGCGCGCGCCCTGGGCGAGCGGGGCGTGCTGGTCTGGGACGGCGACTTCTACGCCGCCCGCGCCATCGAGGCGCTGGGCCTGGCCGAGGCCGGAGGCGTGATCCGCACCGGGATCTCCATGTACAACACCGCCGACGAGATCGACCGGCTGGTGGAGGGCCTGGCGGCGCTGGCCCGGCGAGGGTGAGGGCATGCGCCTCCTCCTGGCGGGCTTCGGCAACGTGGGCCGCACCCTGGCGGCGATCCTCGCCCGTCCCGGCGCCTACCCCGGCCTCGCCGGGCTCGACGTCTCGGTGGTCGCCATCACCACCGGGTCCCACGGCGCCCTCGTCAACGGCGCCGGCGTCGACCTCGGCTCGGCGCTGGAGGAGGTCACGCGCCACGGCGGCTTCACGGCGGCGCACCCGGACCTCGCCGCCGTCACCACCCTCGAGGCCGCCGCCGACCTCGATTACGACGTGCTGGTGGAGCTCACGCCGCTGACGGTGGCGGCCCGCGGCGAGCCGGCCATCTCCCACGTGCGCACCGCCCTCTCCCTTCGCCGTCACGTGGTGAGCTGCAACAAGGGCCCCGTCGCCTGGGCGTTTCGCCCCCTTGCCGATCTCGCCCGCGAGGCCGGCCGCGCATTCCTCCACGAAGCCGCCGTTATGGACGGCGTCCCCGTCTTCAACCTGGCCCGCCGTTGCCTGCCGGGATCCACCGTCGAGGGCTTCGAGGGCATCCTCAACTCCACGACCAACGTCGTCCTCGGAGCGATGGAGGGGGGCGCCTCCCTCGGCACCGCCGTCGCGGAGGCGCGCCGGCTGGGCGTGGCGGAGGCCGATCCCGCGGCCGACCTCGAGGGGTGGGACGCCGCGGTCAAGATCGCCGCCCTCGCCAACGTGCTCATGGACGCCGCGCTGGTCCCGGAGGAGGTGGAGCGCGAGGCCGTGGGAGAGGGGACGGCGGCCCGCGCCGTGCGGGCGGTGGCGGCGGGGCGGCGCCTCAAGGCGGTCTGCGAGGCGGTCCGCGAGGGCGGCGGCGTGCGGGCGCGGACCGTGCTCCGCGAGCTCGGCGGCGACGACCCCTTCGCCCTCGTGGAGGGGACCGGCTCGGCGCTGCGCCTCCTCACCGACCTCCCCGGCAGGCTCGTCATCACCGAGGAGCGCCCCGACCTCTTCACCACCGCCTACGGCGCCCTCGCCGACCTCCTCGCCATCCGCGACGGTCTTTGGCACGCCTGAGCTGGCGTTGACCCGCCGGGCGGGCGAACCCTATATTGGAAGCACGAAGGGCATGAACAAGGGGGGGCGATCCACCGTCCGGGCGCGGGCCGGCCTCTTCGCGAAGGTCTCTCGCGGCTTCTCGGGGACACGTTCCCCCATCGCGGCACGGAGGGGGGACGACCATGAAGTGCTCGGATTGCCTTCGCATCTTCGAGAAGGTGGGTGAGGCCTTCAACTCGCCCATCGACACCGACGAGCTGCTCCAGCTCGTCGCCCGCACCATGGTGGAGCAGCTCCACGTCAAGGGCTGCCACATCCTGCTGCTCAGCCGCGACCTCAAGCTCCTGGAGACCGTGGCTGCCCACGGCCTCAGCCGGAGGTTCCTGGACAAGGGCCCGGTGGACGCCGAGAGGAGCGTGGCCGAGGCGCTGCGGGGCACCCCAGTGCTCGTCGCCGACTGCGCCACCGATCCGCGCATCCAGTACCAGGCGGCGTTCCGGGAGGAGGGCATCGCGTCCCTCCTCACCGTTCCGCTCACCTCCCGCCACCAGGTCATCGGCGTGATGCGCCTGTCCATGGCCGACAGGCGGGACCTCGCCGAGCCGGAGATGGAGATCGTCAGGGTGGTCGCGGCGTTCTGCACCAGCGCCATCCTCCACTCCATGTTCCACAGCATCCTCGAGCACGTCACCGAGACGATCCGCTCCTCCCTGGACCTCGACGCCATCCTCAAGGCCGTCACCCGCGTCGTCTGCGAGGACCTGCGCGCCAAGGGGTGCAGCATCCAGCTCGCCGAGCCGCGCGGCAGCGCGCCGCTGCGGGCGTTCTACGGCATCGGCGAACGCTTCGCGACCGCCACCTCGGCGAGGACCGGACAGGCGCTCCTCGACGCGCTTCAGGGCGCCTGCGTCCAGGTCCACGACGCCCGGTCGGACCCGCGGGTCGACGCCCACGAGGAGATGGCTCGGGAAGGCGTCGGGTCGATCCTCTACGTGCCGCTGTCCACGCGCAAGGGGACCCTCGGCGTGCTCACCCTGTACACGCACCACCCCTACGAGTTCTCCGAGGACGAGATCTACCTGATGACCGCCATCGCCGAGCAGTGCGCCCTGGCGATCCGCAACGCCCAGGTCCACGCCAACGTGAAGCACCGGTACGAGGACCTGGTCGAGGACTTTCACCGCTGGTTCGAGTTCAATGCCTACACCCCGGGAGGCACCCGGCCGCTGTAGGCCGAAGGCGCCCCCGCCGCGCCCTCAGCGCAGCTCGTCCATGAAGGCGTCCACCGCCCGGCGCAGCCTCTTCGCCCTGGCGTCCAGCCTGGCCCGGGTCTTCGTCGCCCGCTGACGCGTCTGTGCGCCGAGCCGCGCCGTGAGGCGCTCCAGCTCTTCCCGCACCTCCTCCACCCGGCGTCGTGCCGCCTCCACCTCCGCCGTGGTGTCGACGCCGGCGAGCCCGGCGGCCCGGCCGGCGTCGGTGACCTGCCGCCGGGCCCGCTCGAACCGGGTCTCCAGCGAGGCCAGTGCCCTCTCCTCCGCCCCGGCGCGCCGGGGCAGCAGCCGGAGCTCGCCGGTGGTGGCGAAGGTGTAGGCCGCGAGGGCGGCCGCCGCGGCGAGCACGAGACCGATCAGGATCCTCATGGGCGTTCTCCCGGAACAGCTGGAATGGCCGCACTGTAGCGGGCGACCCGGCGCCGATCAAGACGACGGCGTCACTCCCGCCCGCCGGTCCCGGGATCGGCACGCGGCGTGATGAACATCACTACCTGACCATATGTCGACATGACAAAGTAAAGACGCGGACGACAGATCATCACAGATGCAAGGACCGTCGAGACGGCGTCGTCCCGGGAAAAGGGGGAGTGGATGCGCAGAAGCTTCATCGTGGTGCTGACAGTGGCGATCCTGGGCCTGACGACCGTGGCGGCGGTGGCACGGGCCGAGCACGAGGACGAGCACGGGACGAGGCGGCGGATCTCCAGCCGGCAGACGCCGTTCGCCTTCACGGAGGCCGAATGGAAGAGCGGCGACCGCGTGCTGGTGGCCAGGGGCACGGCGCCGGCAAGGACCCGCGTCACGGTTGTGAACGCCGCGGAAGGCTCCGTCGTCGCGGTGGCCGAAGCCGGCCGCGACGGCCAGTGGTCGGTGTCGGCCCGCAGGGTGAGCCCGGTCCCCTGCCGCCTCCGGGCGTCCGCTGGCGAGGCCTCCCTCGAGCGGGACGTGGCCGGCGCTCCGGACACCTGCTCCTCCACCGCCGCCGCCCTCACGGCGGTGGCCGTGCACGGGCCCTCCACCGTCGCCGAGGGCGGCACCGCCGCCTACACCGCCGCCGCCTCGTTCAGCGACGGGCACACCGAGGTCGTGACCGCCGCGGCGGCCTGGAGCACCGACTCCGCCGCCGCCACCGTCGACGGCGGCGTGCTGCAGGCCGGCACCGTGGCCGCCGACACCCCGGTCACCGTGACGGCGTCCTTCGCCTCCGGCGGCGTGAGCCGCTCGGGCTCGGTGGCCGTCACGATCACGAACTCGCCCGCGGCCCTCACGGCCCTCGCCGTCAGCGGCCCTGCCGGCGTCGACGAGAACACCCAGGCCTCCTACCAGGCCACCGCCACCTTCGGCGACGGCACGACGCGGGACGTCACCGGCGAAGCCACGTGGAGCCTCGACCCGCCCGCGGCGGGGATCGTCGGCGGCGTGCTCACCGCCTACGAGGTCAGCGCCGACCAGCAGGTCACGGTCACGGCCGCATGGTCCGCCGGCGGCGTGGCGAAGACCGCCACCCTCGCGGTGACGGTGCACGACACCGTGGGCACCCTCCACGGCTCCCACGTGGGCCGCTTCACCACCTATGAGGGCACGAAGACCTGCCTGACCTGCCACGAGAGCGAAGCCGCCTCCATGCACGCCTCGGTCCACTACCAGTGGCAGGGCGACGCCAGCGAGTCGTCGGGCCTCGACTCGTCCCTCGCCGGCAAGCTCGGAGGCATCAACGACTTCTGCATCTACCCGGACATCAACTGGATCGGGAAGCTCACCAACCTCGACGGCAAGCAGGTCGACGGGGGCTGCTCCACGTGCCACGCCGGCCTCGGTCTCAAGCCCTCCCCCGACGCCACCGCGGAACAGCTCGAGAACATCGACTGCCTCGTGTGCCACTCGGCCAGCTACAAGCGGACCGTCGGCACCGTGGACGGCCAGGTCCGCTGGGTCCCCGACACGGCGGCCATGTCGGTCCCGCTCATGGAGGCGGCGGTGGACATCACCCTGCCCACCCGCGGCACCTGCCTGAACTGCCACACCAGGGCGGGCGGCGGCAACAACTTCAAGCGCGGCGACATCGAGGAGGCCCACCGCAACGCCTCCGCGGCGTTCGACGTCCACATGGCGCCGAGGACCGCCGGCGGCGCGGGGCTCGCGTGCCTCGACTGCCACCGGGCCTCCGGCCACCACATCGCCGGCCGCGGCGTGGACATGCGCGAGCGCGACCTGGCGGCGCCGATGGCCTGCACCGATTGCCACCCGGCCGCCCCGCACACCGACCCCCGGCTCGACATGCACACCGCCCGCGTCGCGTGCACCGTGTGCCACATCCCCACTTTCGCCAACGGCGCGCCCACCGACATGATGCGCGACTGGAGCGCCCCGGCGACGTCAACCCGGCCACCAGGCTCTACGAGCCCCACTCGATGATGGCCTCCCACGTGGTGCCCGAGTACCGCTTCTTCAACGGGCGCTCCGAGTTCTACCAGTTCGGCAGCCGTGCCGTGCCGGGACCGGACGGCAGGGTCCTCATGGCCGGGCCGCTCGGCTCCATCGGGGACCCCGGGGCGAAGATCGTGCCGCTGAAGCACCACACGGCGCGGCAGCCCATGGATCCGGCCACCGGGCGCCTGCTCCCGCTCAAGATCGGCGTCTTCTTCCAGACGGGGGACGAGGCCACCGCGGCGGCCAGGGGCGCGGAAGCCGTGGGCTGGACCTACACCGGCCAGACGTTCGCGGACACCGAGCGGTTCCTGGAGATCAACCACGAGGTGCAGCCGGCCTCGGCGGCGCTCGACTGCGCATCTTGCCACGGCGGCTCGCGGCTGGACTTCGCCGCCCTCGGCTACGCGCCGAAGACCACACGCAACGGCCGGCCCCTGTGCGGCAGCTGCCACGAGCAGGAGAACGACCGCCTCAGCTTCGAGGACCTGCACCGTCAGCACGTCGACGGCCGTCACATCGACTGCGCCGAGTGCCACACCTTCTCGAAGGCCAACTGACCGACACGCCGTGGACCCTCGGCCCCGGCCGGACCGCTCCGGCCGGGGCCGTTCCTTCGCCCGGAAGGCTCGGAGGCGCCACCGGGTTGTGGCAGCGCGAGGCCGTGACCGTGCGCACCTTCACCTTCGAAACCGACCTCTGGCTGCCCCTTCCCCCGGAGGCGCTGTTCCCGTTCTTCGCGGAGGCGGGAAACCTCGAGCGGCTCACGCCGCCGTGGCTCCGCTTCCGCGTCCTGCGGCAGCACCCCCCCGCCATGGGGGCGGGCACGATCCTGGACTACCGGCTCCGCCTCCACGGCGTGCCCCTGTCGTGGCGCACCCGGATCGCCGCCTGGGACCCGCCCCGCCGCTTCGTCGACGAGCAGATCCGCGGACCGTACCGCCTCTGGGTCCACGAGCACGTCTTCACCGCCGAGGACGGCGGCACCCGCTGCCGGGACCACGTGCGCTACGCGGTGCCCGGCGGCGCGCTCGTCGACGCGGTCCTCGTGCGCCGCGACGTGGGGCGCATCTTCGCCTACCGCGCCCGCGTTCTCGGCGCCCTCTTCGGGACCTCGGGGCAGGCGGCAGCCGGCCCCCTTCAGAACCGGTAGCACACCCCGGCGAGGAGGACGTCCGTGTCGCGGTTGTAGCCGGTGACGATGCGGTTCCACACCAGCGGGACCTCCCACCGCCCCGCGAGGCGGACGGCGACCCGCAGCGAGGCGATACCCGCCACGGTGCCGCGTCCGCTCTCCCCCGGCCGGGGCGCCCGCCGCTGGTCCACGGCCACGTAGGCGCCACCGCCCAGCGCCAGGCCGACGCGGCCGTCGAGAAACGCCCGCGCCGCCCACACCTGGGCGAGGACCCCGTTGCGGCGCACCAGCCGCGTGTCCCCCTCGTTGAGCCAAGCCACCGAGGCGTCCCAGTAGCGGCCGATCCCCCTGCGGTACTCGACGCCCTGGGCCAGCGCGTACTGCGCCGAGAAGCTGTTCACGATGGTCCGCCCGGCGAGCACGGTCACCGCGTTGCGCGTCGTCCACCGCTCCTGGTGCGGGGGGCGCGCCCTCGGCCCGCCCTCCGCGGGGGGCGGCGAGAGCTGGTACCCGATGCCTGCCAGCACCGACGCCGTGTCGAACCGGTTCGCGGTCTCGACCCAGTCGACGCGGAGCAGCGCCGTCAGCCGCCCCGCCGTGTACCAGGTGGCGCCCAGGGTGGCCACCGCCCCCCAGCCGTGGTCGTCGCGGAACCCGCCGGCCGTCTTCGGGCCCGTGGTGTCGTAGTAGAAGTACGGGCCCAGGCCCGCCGCCAGAGCGAGGCGCCGGTGGAACAGCAGCGCCCGCCGCCACAGCTGGAACGTCTGGCCGTCCCGGCGGTGATCGGGCAGGTGGCCCTCGTTGAGGTACGAGAAGCTCAGCGCCGAGCGCTCGCCGAGCCCCTGCAGGTACTCCAGGCTCCAGGCGGAGGTGGTGTCGTTCAGGACCCCGGAGCGGACCGCGCCTCCCAGCAGCGAGATCTCCTGCGCCCGCGCCGCCGCCGCCAGGCACGCGAGCACCGCCACGCCCACCACGACCATCCGTCTGATCACGGGACACACAACGCCCGGCGGCGCGGCCGGCTTCCCGGAGACCCCTGCCGCGTGCAACGCCGGCGGCGCCGAAGCCGTAGAATCGTTGGCCGGAACAGGTGCGGCGGAGCGCGCGTTGCGGAGGGCGCCGGATCCCGCCGGCGGGGAGACACCGTGGACGATCCCATCGAGCTCGCCGACGTCTGCAGGCGCTACCAGCGCGGCGGCGAGGTGGTGACGGCGCTCGCCGGCGTCTCCTTCACGGTGGCCGCGGGGGAGCTGGTGGCGCTGGTGGGGCCCTCGGGGTGCGGCAAGTCCACCACCCTCAACCTCATCTCCGGCGTGGACCGCGCCGACTCCGGGCGCGTCAGGGTTTGCGGAACCGAGCTCGGACGGGCCTCGGAGGCCGACCTGGTGCACCTGCGCCGCCACTGCGTGGGGGTCGTGTTCCAGTCGTTCCACCTCATGCCCCACCTCACGGTGGAGGAGAACGTGGCGCTCCCCCTCGCCCTTGCCGGCAGCGGCGACCCCGCCCGCGTCGCGGCGCTCATCGGCCGCGTCGGGCTGACCCACCGGCGCCGGCACTTCCCCGCCGAGCTGTCCGGCGGCGAGCAGCAGCGCACGGCGGTGGCGCGGGCGCTGATCCACCGGCCCCCCGTGCTCCTGGCCGACGAGCCCACCGGCAACCTGGACTCGCACACCGGGGCCGAGGTCCTCCGCCTCCTCGACGAGCTCCGGCGGGAGCACGGCACGGCGACGGTCCTGGTCACCCACGACGAGCGCCTCGCCGCCGTCTCCGACCGGGTCATCCGCCTGCACGACGGCCGCGTCGAGGCGATCCTCTGAGCATGGTCCTGCGCGCCCTGTTCCTGAGGCCGGTGCTGCACCGCCCGGCGCGGTTCGTCGTTACCGTCGTCGGCGTCGCGGTCGGCGTCGCGGCGGTGGTGGCCACGGTGTCGGCCAACCGCGCCGCGGTGGCCTCGCTGCGGCGCGGGATCGAGGAGATCTCCGGCCGCGCGGCCCTCGACGTGGTGCAGCCCGGCGGCGTGCCCGACACCGCCCTGGACGCACTGCTCCCCGTCACCGACCTCGCCGTGGTCGCGCCGGTGGTGGACCAGATCGCGCTCGTGCCCGCCCTGGACGACGCCGTCCGCGTGCTGGGCGTCGACGTGCTGGTCCCCGGCACGCCGGCCTCCCTGGGCCTGGCGGGGGGGCGCGCCGGTGCGGCCCGCGCCGTCGAGGCGTTGCTCCGACGCCGCGCCGTCCTGCTCCCCGAAGGCCTGGCGGGGCGGCTGCACACCGCGCCGGGGGGAAGCGTGGAGCTCTCGGTGCAGGCCCGCAGGGTCACCCTCGAGGTCGCCGGCGTGTTCCGGCCGCCGCGGCTCGCCTCCGCCTGGAACACCGTGGTGGTGATGGACGTCGCAGCGGCCCAGGAGCTCTTCCACACCACCGGGCGTGTGGACCGCATCGAGCTTCGCCCCAGGCCCGGCGTCGGCGGAGACGACCTGGCCGCCCTGGTCCGGCCCCTGCTGCCCCCGGGCGCGCGCCTCACCCGCCCCGAGACCCGCAGCGACGCCACGGGGCGGATGGTGCGGGCTCTGGACTTCAACCTCACCGCGCTCTCCGGCATCTCGCTCCTCGTCGGCGCCGTGCTCGTCGCCACCACCCTCGCCACCTCGGTGGTCCAGCGCCGCTCGCTCATCGCGCTGCTCCGCTCCCTGGGCGCCTCCCCCGGCCAGCTCGCCGGCGCGGTGCTCACCGAGGCCGCCGCCATCGGCGTGCTGGGCGGCGCGCTGGGAGTCGCCGGCGGTGCCCTCGGCGCCCGCGCCGCCCTGGCGAGCGTCCGCGCCACCGTGGCCGCGGTGATCCAGGGCGTGCCCCCCAGCCGCATCGTGCTCTCTCCCGACGTGGCCGCTGGCGGCTTCGTCCTGGCGCTGCTGGTGAGCCTTGCTGCCGCCACCGTTCCCCTGCGGGAGGCACTGCGCACGCCGCCCCTTCAGGGGCTGCGACGGGAGCGTCCCGACCGCCTCACCCCCCGCCGGCGGCGCCAGGCCCTGGCCGGCGCCGCGGCCCTCGCCCTGGCGGCCGCCGCCCTCGCCCGGCTGCCCGCCATGGACGGTCTGCCGGTGGCGGCGCTGGCGGCCAGCCTCGCCCTGCTGTGCGCCGTTCTGGTGCTGGCCTCCCCCCTGGTCGACCGCCTCGCCGCACTCGGAGCGCACGGGCTGCTGCGCTGGGCCAGCCCCTCGCTGCGGCTGGCGGCGGCGGCGCTGGCCGCCGGGCGCCGCCGCGCCGCGTGGGCCGCCGGGGCCGTGGGCGTCACCGTGGCCCTCGCCGTGGCGGTCACCATCATGGTCCACTCCTTCCGCGCCACCGTGGTGGACTGGAGCCGACAGGCGCTTCGCTCCGACGTATGGGTCCGCCCTCTGGCGGCCAGCACCGGCTTCGGCGTCGGCCGCCTCGACCCCGCCATCGTCGCCACCGCCCGGCGGCTGTTCGGGGACGAGGCCGTCGACCCTTTCTACAGCACCACCGTGACCATGGACGGCCGCCGCGTCACCCTGGGCGCCGGGGAGATGGCGGTGGTGGCCCGGCGCGGCGGCGTCCCGTTCATGGACGGCCGCGACTCCCGCACGGTGTTCCGCGAGGCCCTCGAGACCCACTCCGCGGTGGTCAACGAGCCCTTCGCCCGGCGGTTCGGGGTACGCCGGGGCGATACCATCCGCATCCCCGCCCCCGGCGGCGCCGTCGCGCGCCGGGTGGCGGGTGTGTTCTACGACTACTCGCACCAGGAAGGGATGGTGGTCATCGACGCCAACGACTTCCTCGCCCTCTTCCCCGACGACGGTCCCGTTGAGATGGGGCTGTACCTGCCGGCAGGGGCGGATCCCGCCGCGGCCCGCGCGCGCCTCCTCCAGACCCTGCACGGACGCTACCTGGTGGAGGCGTTCCTCAACCGCGAGCTGCGCCGGGAGGTGGTGGCCACCTTCGACCGCACCTTCGCCATCACCACGGCGCTGAGGATCGTGGCGGGGGTCGTCGCCGTGATCGCGGTACTGGCCGTGCTCTTCGCCCTCGTCTCGGAGCGCCGGCGCGACCTCGCCGTGCTGCGCGCCCTGGGCGCGTCCCGCGGCCAGGTCGTCTCCCTGGTGGTCGCCGAGGCGGGGCTCCTGGGGCTCGCCGGAGTCCTCGCCGGCTTCGCCGCCGGCGGGCTCGTGGGAGAGATCCTGGTCACCGTGGTCAACGTCCAGTCCTTCGCGTGGACGCTGCGCTTCCTGCCTCCCTGGCCGTCCCTGGCGCTGACCGCGGTGGCGCTGGTGGCGGCCACCGCCCTCGCCGGGGCGGGCCCCGCCCTGGCCGCCATCCGGGTGACGCCCCGGGAGGAGCTCCGCGATGAGGGCTGACACCTTCGCGGCCGCGCTGCTGCTGGCCGGCGCCGTGGCGGGGGCGGCCGGCTGGAGCTCGGTGCGCCCCGGGCGGACCTTCGCCTTCCCCCGCGACCACGGTGCGCACCCCGCCGCCCGCACCGAGTGGTGGTACCTGACCGGGACCCTGCGCCGCGACGACGGCCGCGAATACGGAGCCCAGATCACCTTCTTCCGGCGCGGCATCGACCCCGCGCCCCCGGCGCCCGGCGACTCCGACCTGCGGGCCCGGTCGGTGCTGGCCGCCCACCTCGCCATCGCCGACGTCGGCGCCGGCACGCTGCGTTCCGCGCAGCGACTGCGCCGCGCCGCGGCCGGTCTCGCGGACGCGCGGGAGGGTGACCTGGACGTCCGGGTCGAGCGCTGGCGGCTGTGGCGCACACCGGACGGCCGTCTCCACGCCCTCGCCAGCGACCCGGCCTCCGGCGTCGGACTCGACCTCACCTTCACGCCCGGGACCCCGCCGGTCCTCGAGGGAGACGGAGGGGTCTCCCGGAAGGGCCCGGAGCCGGGCAACGCCTCGGCGTACGTGAGCTACCCGCGCCTCGCCACCGCCGGCACCCTCACCGTGGGCGGCGTCGCCTTCGAGGTGCGGGGCGGGTCCTGGTTCGACCACGAGTGGGGCACCACCGAGCTGGGCCCCGGCGTCGTCGGATGGGACTGGTTCGGCCTGCGCCTCGCCGGCGGCCGCGACCTCATGCTCTACCGGCTCCGCCTCGCCGGCGGCTCGGAGTCGCCGTTCTCGGCGGGCACCGTGATCGCCGCCGACGGGTCGTCCCGCCCCCTCGCCCCGGCGGACTTCTCCATCGACGTCCTCGCCCGCTGGAAGAGCCCCTCGACCGGGGCCGTCTACCCCTCGCGGTGGCGCCTGCGGGTCCCGTCGGCGGGCGTCGACGTCGAGGTCCGCCCTCTCCTGGCCGCCGCCGAGATCGACGCCCGCGAGAGCACCGGCACGATCTACTGGGAGGGCCCGGTCGCCGTCTCCGGGTCCGAGGCCGGCGAGGGGTACGTGGAGCTCACCGGGTATGCGGGCTCCATGTCCGGCGTCCTCTGAGCCCCGGCCGCGGCGCGGGCCCGCGGCCGGCGCGACGGCGGCGGTCCATGGGCTGTCCAGGATCGCCGCCTTCTTGCCTTTTTCCGGTGCGTGACCCTATGCTGACATGTAAAAGCTACTGACACCACCGATGCCCCGGACTGGAGGTCGAACGATGAGCGACCGCACCATCATTGACCTGTTCCGTCATGCGGCGGAGATGCCCCGCGACGAGCACTTCATCCACCACGCCCCTCCGGAGCGCCGCGCGTTCTCCACGGCGGTGTTCACCCATCGCACGGCGGCCCTCGCCGGCGGACTGGAAAAGCTGGGGGTGGGCCCCCGCAACCGCGTGCTCCTCGCCAGCGAGAACCGCCCCGAATGGCACATGGTGGACCTCGCGGTCCTCGACCTCGGTGCCGTTGACGTGCCCGTCTACCCGACCCTGACCCGCGCCCAGATCGCGTACCAGGCCCGGGACTCCGGCGCCCGGGTGGCGGTGGCGGAGACCGCCGACATCGCCACCAGGATCCTGGCCGTCCGGGACGAGTGCCCGGCGCTCACCCACGTGATCCAGATCGAGGGCGCCCCGGTGGCCGGTGCGGTGGCCCTGGACGAGGTCGTCACCTCCGGCGAGGCGGACGGCGTGGAGGAGGCGTTCTGGCACCGCGCCTCCTCCCTCGGCCCCGACGACCTGGCGACCATCGTCTACACCTCCGGCACCACCGGCGACCCCAAGGGCGTGATGCTCACCCACGGTAACTTCGTGTCCAACGTCGCCGGTGTCCGCCTCCGGGTGCCCACCGACCGCAGCGACACGGTCCTCGAGTTCCTCCCCCTGTGCCACGTGTTCGAGCGTTGCGCGGGGTACTCCTACATGACCGGAGGGGCCACCCAGACCTACTGCTCCGTCGCCGACGTGGGCGAGGTCATCGCGCTGGCCAGGCCCACGTTCTTCTGCAGCGTGCCCCGCGTGTACGAGAAGGTCCACGCCAGGATCGACCGCGACCGCGGAGGCCTCCTCGGGGATGAAGCGGAGGATCTTCCGCTGGGCCGTGGCCACGGGATGGGGAGGTGGCGCGGTTGCGCCTGGCCGGCGAGCCCGTCCCGGCCAGACTCGCCCGCCGGTACCGCATCGCCGACCGGCTCGTCCTCGCCAAGATCCGCCACGCCCTCGGGGGCCGCCTTCGCGCCTCCCTGTCCGGCGCCGCGCCTCTCCCCCGCTACGTCAACGAGTTCTTCTCACTCCGTCGGGCTGCCCATCCAGGAGGCGTACGGGCTCACCGAGACTTCGCCGGGCGTCTGCATGAACGGGCCGCAACCCGGGGCCAACCGGCTCGGAACGGTGGGGCGGCCGCTGGACAACCTCGAGGTGAAGCTGGGGGCGGACGGGGAGCTCCTCGTGCGCGGCCCCAGCGTGACCCAGGGGTACTGGAACAAGCCCGCGCACACCGCCGAGATCCTCGACGCCGAGGGCTTCCTGCACACCGGCGACATCGCCAGCATCGACTCCGACGGGTTCGTCACCATCACCGACCGCAAGAAGGACATCATCGTCACCGCAGGGGGCAAGAACGTCGCACCCCAGCCCATCGAGGGCGACCTCAAGCAGTCGCGGTACGTCTCCGACGCCGTGCTCATCGGCGACCGCCAGCCGTACATCGTGGCGCTCCTGTCCCCCGACGTGGAGGCGCTCCTCGCCTGGGCCGAGGAGCGCGGGCTCCCCCACGAGGACCTCGCGGTCATGCTCGAGCGCAAGGAGGTCGCGGCGCTGTTTGCCGGAGCGGTGGAGGCCACCAACGCCCACCTGGCCCGCTTCGAGCAGATCAAGCACTTCCGGGTGCTGCCCCGGCCCCTGACCGTGGGCGGCGGCCACCTCACGCCGACCATGAAGGTGAAGCGGAACGTGGTGGAGAAGGAGTTCGCCGACCTCGTCGCCGAGATGTACGCCGACCGGAAGGAGCCCGTCACCGTCTGAGCCGTTCCCGGCGGACGCCGCCCGTGGCATGATGAGGGCCCGTGCGACCCTCACCCTGGAGCCCCCCCGACGGGACCGCTGCCCGCAACGGCGCCGTCTTCGCCGCAAGCGCCTTCCTGATCTGGGGTCTGTCGCCCCTGTACTGGCGGCTGCTGCTGCCCGTGCCGGCCCTGGAGCTGGTCGCCCACCGGGTGGTCTGGGCGCTCGCCGTGGTGGCGTTGTGGATCACGGTGAGGAAGCGGTGGGGGGAGGTCCGCGGCGTGGTGGGAAGCGCGCGGACCCTGGCGGCCCTGGCCTCGAGCACGGCGCTCATCGCGGTGAACTGGCTGACCTACGTGTGGGCGGTGAACTCGGGGCACGTCCTCGATGCCAGCCTCGGGTACTACATCAACCCCCTGGTGAGCGTCATGCTGGGCCTGCTGGTCCTGCGCGAACGGCTCACCCGCCGGCAGCTCCTCGCGGTGCTCCTGGCCGCGGCCGGTGTCGCCCTCCTCTCGGTGGCGCACGGCTCGGTGCCGTGGATCTCCCTGGTGCTCGCCTTCTCCTTTGGTCTCTACGGCCTCCTGCGCAAGACCGTGCGGGCGGCGGCCGCCGTGGGGCTGGCGTTCGAGACGGCCATCCTCGCGCCCTTCGCCGGCGGCTACCTCGCGGCGCTGGCGCTGGGCGGGGGCGGCGCCTTGGGGCACGCCCCGCCGGCCACGGACGCGCTGCTGGTGAGCACCGGGGTGATCACCGCCGTGCCGCTGATCCTGTTCACGGAGGGGGCGCGGCGGCTCCCGCTGTCCACGCTGGGCCTGCTCCAGTACCTCTCCCCCACCGCCCAGTTCCTCCTCGCGGTCCTCGTCTTCAAGGAGCGCTTCACCCCCGCCGACGCCGTCACCTTCGCCCTCATCTGGGCCGGCCTGGCCGTGTTCACCGCGGACCTCCGCCACCGTCTCCGCGAGGCCCGCGCCGTCGCCGACCTGGCGCGACGCCTGCGCGAGGAGACCACGCCCCCTTGCGCCGGACCTCCGAACCGCTAGAATCTTGAGACAAGGACGGTTTCCAGGAAAGGGACCCGTGCCGTGGCGGCCTGCGAAGGGGGAGGCGCCACGGCCGCCACGCTCGGACACGCGGGTCCAGGCATCGGAACGAGGTGACCATGGGAGAGCGCTCCATCATCGAGGTCTTCCGGAGTGACGTAGCGACGCCCAGGGAGCGTCACGCCACCCTCTACCGCCCCGGCGAAACCATCTCCTTCTCGACGCAGCAGCTGCTGGAGCGCACCGCGGGCCTCGCGCAGGGCCTCGCCCGGCTGGGCGTCGGCCGCGGCGACCGCGTCCTTCTGCTGTCGGAGAACCGTCCCGAGTGGCACATCGTGGACGTCGCAGTCCTCGACCTCGGCGCCCTGGACGTCCCCGTGTACACGACCCTCACGGCGGCCCAGATCGCCTTCCAGCTCCGCGACTCGGGCAGCCGGGTCGCCGTGGCGGACGGCGCCGAGCACGCGGCGACGCTCCTCCGGGTGCGCGCGGAGTGCCCCGACCTCGAGCACGTCGTGCAGATCGAGGGCCCCATCGCGCCGGGAGCGCTGGCCTTCGACGACGTCGTCGCCTCGGGTACCGCTCCGGACACCGTCGAGGCGTTCTGGGCCCGCGCCGAGGCGATCGGCCCCGACGATCCGGCCACCATCATCTACACCTCCGGGACCACCGGCGACCCCAAGGGCGTCGTCCTCACCCACCGCAACTTCGTCGAGAACTCCGCGGCTGTGGCGGCGCGCACGCCGACCGCCGCCGGCGACTTCGTCCTCGAGTTCCTGCCCCTGTGCCACGTCCTCGAGCGCTGCGCCGGCTACGCGTACATGCGGCTCTCGTGCCCGCGAGCGTACTGCGCCGCCCGCAACGCGGCCGAGCTGCTCCCGGTCATCCGTCCCGTCTACTTCTGCAGCGTCCCCCGCGTGTTCGAGAAGGTGCACGACGCCGTCCTCGCCAAGGTGGACGCGGCCCCCCCGATGCGCCGCCGGCTCTTCCACTGGGCGCTGGCCGCGGGCGACCGCGTCGGCCGGGCCCGGCTGGCGGGGCGGCGCCCGGGGCTGCGGGACGCCCTCGCCCACGCCGTGGCCGACCGCCTGGTCCTCTCGAAGGTCCGGGCCGCCCTGGGCGGCCGGGTGGCCTACATGCTGTCCGGCGGCGCGCCGCTCCCGGTCCAGGTGAACGAGTTCTTCCACGCCCTCGGAATCCCCATCCAGGAAGGCTACGGCCTCACCGAGACATCGCCCGGCATCGCGGTGAACGGCTGCCTGCCCGGCGCCAACCGCCTGGGCTCCGTGGGCAGGCCCCTGGACAACGTCGAGGTGCGGATCGCCGCCGACGGCGAGATCCTCGTCCGCGGCTCCAACGTCACGCCGGGGTACTGGCACCGCCCCGACGCCACCCGCGAGGCGTTCGAGCCCGACGGGTTCTTCCACACCGGCGACATGGGGCGGCTGGACGAGGACGGCTTCCTCTACATCACCGACCGGAAGAAGGACCTCATCGTCACCGCCGGGGGCAAGAACGTGGCGCCCCAGCCCATCGAGGGGCTGCTCAAGAGCTCGCGCCTGGTCGACACGGCCGTGCTCATCGGCGACCGAAGGCCGTACATCGTGGCCCTCATCTCCCCCGACTTCGACGCGCTCAGGGCCTGGGCCGCGGCCCGGGGCATCCCCGCGGAGGCCCCCGCCGCGCTGGCCGCACACCCGGACGTGATCCCGGCGTTCGCCGAGATCGTCGACCAGGTCAACGCCACCCTCGCCCACTACGAGCAGATCCGCCGCTTCCACGTGCTCCCCGTAACGCTGACCGTCGAGGGCGGGCAGCTGACCCCCACCCTCAAGGTGCGGCGGCGGGTGGTCGAGAAGGAGTTCGCCGCGGTGGTGGAGGCGATGTACGCGGAGGCGGGGGGACGGTAGCACCGTCCGGCTACCCCACCAGAGGTACCTCGCGCGTCTCCCCGGCCGGCAGGTCGAAGCGCCGGCCGCGCACGTCGATGGACACCGGCCGCTCCGAGCTGGGCAGCGCCCGCAACGTCAGCGCCTCCTGCGTCAGCACCACCGCCAGGGTGTGGCCCCGGTAGCGGATCTGCATGACCAGGCGGGCGAGCTCCCGGGGCAGCGAGGGGTTGAAGAAGAGCACCTCGCCGCGGGTCTCGATCCCCGTGTAGCAGCGCTTCACCAGGTCCACCACGCCGGCCATCGCCCCCAGGTGGATGCCCTCCGGGGTGGTGCCCCCCTGGATGTCCGACACGTCGCTCTCGAGGGCCTCGCGGAACAGCTGCCAGGACGCCTCCCGGTCCGACCGGGCCAGCACCCAGGAGTGGGCCACGCGGCTCAGAGTGGAGCCGTGGGAGGTCCGTGCCAGGTAGTACTGGATGTTCTTCGGGATGGTGCCGCCGTCGAAGGGGTAGCCGAGCTGCGCGAAGAGCCGGCCGAGCTCTTCGGCGGAGAACAGGTAGAAGAGCATGAGCACGTCGGCCTGCTTGGAGACCTTGTAGCGGTTAGGGGTGTCGTCCTCCGCCTGAAGGATCCGGTCGAGGCGCTGGATGTCGCCGTACCTCTTCCGGTAGCCCTCCCAGTCGAGCTCCTCCAGGCGGGCGTAGCCCTCGAACTGGCTGATGATCCCGTCACCGTGGAAGACGACGCGGAGCCGGCGGCTCACGTCGCGCCAGCGGCCGATCTCGTCGGCGCCCAACCCGAGCCGTTCCGTCAGCTCGTCCCGCCGGTCCGCAGGGAGCATCGCCAGCACGTCCAGGGCGCGGTCCAGCGCCCAGGCCGCCATCACGTTGGTGTAGGCGTTGTTGTCCAGCCCGGCCCGGTCGGACCCGGGGTAGGAGTCGTGGTACTCGTCGGGGCCCATGACGCCGAGGATCTCGTACCGCCCGATCTCCTCGTTCCACGTGGCGACGCTCGCCCAGAAGCGGGCGATCTCCAGGAACATCTCCGCTCCGAAGAAGGCCATGAACTCGGTGTCGCCGGTGACCTGGAAGTACTGGTCGATGGTGTAGGCGATGGCGGCGTTCACGTGGCGCTGCAGGTGGCTGTTGTCGGGGTTCCACCGGCCGGACATGGGATTGAGGTGGACGCGCTGCGTCTCCTCGCGGCCGTCGCTCCCGCTCTGCCACGGGTACATGGCGCCGGCGTAGCCGGCCTCCCGAGCCGCCGCCCGGGCGGCGCCCAGCCGGCGGTAGCGGTACATCAGAAGCGCCCGGGTGATCTCGGGCAGCCGGAAGTTGAGGATGGGAAAGATGAACAGCTCGTCCCAGAAGATGTGGCCACGGTACGCCTCCCCGTGCCACCCCCGCGAAGGCACGCCCACGTCGAGCCCCATCCTCATGGTGTTGATGGAGGTCGTCTGGAGCAAATGGAAGAGGTAGAGGTGGAGGATGAGGTCGGAGCGGCTGCCGCCCTCCGCCCCGGCGACGAGCTCCAACTCCACGTCGAAGCGGCGCCACAGGTGCCGCCAGGCCGCCGCGTGAGCCTCGAGGATGGCATCGAAGCCCGGCGCCGCCGCCACTGCTTCGCGGGCCTCGAGCTCCGCCTCCGAAATGGCGAGGTCCCGGGACGAGTACAGTGCCACCACCTTCTCCACGGTGACGGTGCGGCCGGGCGCGGCGTCGAGACCCAGCAGCACCGCCGCGTATCCGTCCTCCTCGACCACGGTGCGCGTGACCTCCGCCGGACCGTCCGGGAGGGTCACCCGCGTGCGGGCCGCCTCGGCCACGACCAGCTCCGACTGCACCGTCCTCACCTTGACCGCCAGCGTGTCCTCGTCCACCACCGAGGCCGTCACGGGTTCCAGGTGCCGCTGGTTCAGCGAGCCGTAGCGCTCCACGCCGGCGTTGATCACCCGTCCGTCCAGGGCGGAGCGGATCTCCAGCCGTCCCGCCCAACCCTCGGGAACCAGGGTCACCTGCAGCGCCGCCAGGTGGGCCTCGGCCATGTGCACGACCCGGCGCTCCTCCACCCTGGTGATCCGTCCCTCCCGGTCGCGGAACCGGACCGTGCGACGCAGCACCCCGCGGCGCAGGTCCAGTTCCTGCCGGAAGGCGAGGACGTCCCCGCCGTCCAGCGAGAACCAGGACCCGCCGTCGATGCGGAAGGTGAGGGGGAGCCAGTTGGGCAGGTTGACGAGGTCCTCGTTCTCGACCTCCCTGTCTCTCACCTTCGACACCAGACGGTTGTAGCCCCCGGCCAGGTACGTCCCCGGGTAGTGCACCGCGTCGGCGGCGGCCTCGCTGCCGGCGCCCCGGGTGGCAAAGTAGCCGTTCCCCAGCGTGCACAGCGCCTCCCGGAGCCGCTCCGCACCGGGATCGAACCCCTCGTAGACCAGCGTCCACGCGTCCATCACGTCACCTCCAGCCGGTCCGACAGGGCGCCGAGGAAGCGCTCCACCTCGTCCGGATCGCGGAGCACGTAGCGGGCGGCGGTGGGGCGGTCCGCCTCGGCGACGACGATGCCGGCGCCGCGCTCGCGCAGGACCGCGAAGGCGTCCTCGTCGGTGGTGTCGTCGCCGAGGTAGAGCGGCAGCGCGTCCTGCTCTCCCGTCACGTCCAGCAGCCACAGCAGCGCCCGGCCCTTGTCCCAGTCCACGTCGGGCTGGAGCTCGAAGACCTTCTTCCCCGAGGAGCGCCGCAGCCCCGGGTTGGCGTCGCGCACCCGCCCCACCAGGGCCTCCACCTCCTCCTCCCTCTCCGGCGCCACGCGCCGGTAGTGGGTGGCCACCGAGAAGCGCTTGCGCTCCACCTGCGCGCCGTCGATGCCGGCGATCCCCTCCCGCAGGGCCTGCTCCGCCCGGTCCAGCGCCGCGAGCTGCTCCCTGCCCTCGCCGCGCTGCTCCCTCCGGCCGTCCGGGCCCCGGATGTCGAAGCCGTGGCTCCCCGCGTAGTAGAGCCCCTCGATGCCGACCAGGGAGCGGACGTCGTCCAGGTCGCGGCCACTGATGACGCCCACCGTGCAGCGCATCGCCAGGGCGCGGACGGCGTCCCGCATGGAGGAGGAGAGCACGGCGTCCTCGGGGCGCTCCACGATGGGCGTGAGAGTGCCGTCGTAGTCGAGGAACACCGCCACACCGGCCGCCCCCGCCTCGGCCACGATGCCTTCGATGCCGTCCAGGGCCGACGGCAGCGCGCCGGTCCCGGCTCCCTGGCCGCCGTCCCCCACCGCGACCTCCTCGAGGTCGGCCACCACCACGTCGGCGCCGTGATCCGCGAGCTCTTCGCCGGCACCGCGCCGGTCCACGCCGATGACGCAGCCGAAGTGTCCGCGGCGGCCCGCCTCCACCCCCGAGATGGCGTCCTCCACAACCACGGCCCGCTCCGGCGGCACCCCGAGCCGCCGCGCCGCCTCCAGGAAAATGTCCGGCGCGGGCTTGCCCTCCAGGTCCAGCCGCTCCGACTCGACGCCGTCCACCCGCGCGTCGAAGAGGTCGGTGAGCCCCGCCGCCCGCACCACCTCGGCGCAGTTGGCGCTGGACGAGACCACCGCGGTGCGAATGCCCGCGCGGCGCAGCCCACGGAGCAGGCGGACCGTGGAGGGGTAGACCTCGACGCCGTCCCTCTCGAGCTGCTCCAGGAAGTAACGGTTCTTCCGGTTGCCCAGGCCGCACACCGTCTCCTCGCCGGGGCCGTCCGAGGGAGAGCCTTGCGGAAGCTCGAGGCCGCGCGATCTCAGAAAGCTGGCGACCCCCTCGTAGCGGGGCTTCCCGTCGACGTACTCGACGTAATCGTGCTCGGCGTCGAAGGGCTCGAAGCCACCGCCCCCTCCCTCGCGGGACGCCCGCTCTTCCAGGTAGCCGTCGAAGAGCCGCTTCCAGGCCGCCGCGTGGACCCGCGCCGTCCGTGTCACGACCCCGTCGAGGTCGAAGAGCACGGCGTCGAACCGACCGCCTTCGATGACCACCCCGGGACGATCGTCGTTCATCGCGCCTCCTCTGGTCGCGGGCTCGTCTCGTGCAACGGCGCCCGCCGGATCGCCATTTCACACGGCGGCGACGGCCTGGCCCGGGCATCCCTCCCGTCCACTGCCTGCCCGGGCGGTGAAATCTCTTCTCCCGCGTCGAAGTTGAAAGAAGTCGTCAATACCCGCAACGCGCCACGACGTTGGGAGGGAGATCGCGATGCCCCAACCCCACAACCGTCCCGCCGGACCGCCGCCGGCCCCCCTGCCGCCTGCTCCCTCGTTCAACCGGGGCTACGTGGTCGTCCTCACCACCGTCGCCGCCCTGGGAGGGCTGCTCTTCGGCTACGACACCGGCGTCATCTCGGGGGCCCTGCTCTTCCTGCGCAGGCAGTTCGCGATGGACCCTGCCATGCAGGGCGCGGTCACTGCGGCGGTGCTGCTGGGCGCCGTGGTGGGGGCCGCCGCCAGCGGCTCTCTCAACGACCGTTTCGGGCGGCGGGTCATGCTCATCGGAGCGGCGCTGCTCTTCGGCGCCGGCGCCGTCCTCACGGCCCTCGCCGCCACCGTGAGCGTCCTCATCGTCGGCCGCGTCGTGGTCGGCGTCGGGATCGGCGTGGCGTCCTACACCAGCCCGCTGTACATCTCGGAGTCGGCGCCGGCCCGGGTGCGCGGCGCCCTGGTCTCCACCAGCCAGCTGGCCATCACCGTGGGCATCGTCGCCGCCTACCTCGTGGACTACGCCTTCGCCCACCCCGGCGGCTGGCGGTGGATGTTCGGGCTCGCGATCGTCCCCGCCGTCCTCCTCGCCGCCGGCATGATCGCCCTGCCCGACAGCCCCCGTTCGCTGGTCAACCGGGGACTGCCCGACGAGGCCGAGGCCGTCTTGCGGCGCATCCAGGGCGAGGCCCGCGAGGAGCGGCGTGTCGACGAGATCGACGCGTCCCTCGAGCGACAGCAGGCGCGCTGGAGCGACCTGCTCAGCCCGGGCCTGCGGATCGCCCTGGTGGTCGGGATAGGCCTCGCCGTCTTCCAGCAGTTCGTCGGGATCAACACGGTCATCTACTACGCGCCCACCATCTTCCAGTCCGCCGGCTTCGGCTCGGACGCCGTCGCCATCCTCGCCACTGTGGGCGTCGGTGTGGTGAACGTCGTCATGACCGTCGTGGCCATGGCCCTGCTCGACCGCGCCGGCCGCCGGCCGCTGCTGCTCACCGGCATCGCGGGCATGATCGTCAGCCTGGCGGCGATGGGGGTCGACTTCCGGCTTCCTCCGGACCAGCGCGGCTGGGTTGCGGTTGTCAGCCTGATGGTCTACGTGGCCTCCTTCGCCATCAGCCTCGGTCCGATCTTCTGGCTCCTGATCTCGGAGATCTACCCCACCCGGGTGCGCGGACGCGCCATGAGCCTGGCCACCTTCGCCAACTGGGGGTCCAACCTGCTCGTGACGTTCACCTTCCCGCTGCTCATCGCCGGCATCGGCGGAAGCGCCACGTTCTGGATCTACACCGGCATGGGCATCCTCGCCTGGCTGTTCTGCTACCGGCTGGTGCCCGAGACGAAGGGCAGGACGCTGGAGGAGATCGAGGCCTCCTGGCGGACCGGCGGGAGCAGGGCGTGAGGGCGGGGAGGGCCCTCGCCGCCGCCCTGGCCTGCGCCGTCTCCGCGGCCGCCGCCGCAGCTGCGGCCGGGACGCTGGCGGAGGCGCTCGCCTCGACCTCGGTGACCGGACACCTCCGTCTCTACGACTTCACCCGTCGTCACGACGGCAACGGCCCCCTCGACACGGGCGCCCTCGCACTGGGCGGCAACGCCCTCGTCCACACCGGGGAGGCCGCCGGCCTCAGCGCCGCCCTCGACGCCACCGTCGTCACCTCCCTGGGCCGCTACGCCCACGTCAACGAGGTGCTGGTCGGACCCGCCCACCACCTCGCGGCGCTCGACCAGGCGTTCCTGCAGTACCGCTCGCGGACCGTCCTGGTCCGGATCGGCCGCCAGGTCATCCAGACCCCCTGGGCGGGCCCCGACCTGTTCACCATGCTCCCCCGCGCCTTCTCCGGGGCGGCGGTCACCGTGGAGGCCGTCCCCGAGGCCCTCTCGTTCTTCGCCGCGCGGATGACGCGCTACGAGAGCCGCTTCGCCGACCGCTTCACCGCCGGCAACCGCTACACGTCGAGCCAAACGAACGGGTTCCTCGCCCTCGGCGCCCGCCTCGGACGGGACGCTCCCTCCCGGACCGTCCACGCCCAGGCTTGGGTCTACGACTTCTACGACTTCGCCCGGCTCGCCTACGCCGAAGCCCGCTTCCGGAGCCCCGGCCCCGGCGTGCGCCTGCTCGCCGGCCTCCAGGCGGTCCGCGAGACCGGCTCGGGGAGCGAGCGGCTGGGCCGGGTGGACTGCACCATCGTCGGAGCCCTCCTCGGTCTCGAGTCCGGCGGCGCCCGGATCTCCCTCGTGTACAACCGCGCTCCCGTCCACGAGGAAAGCTTCCGCCGCGGCGGCCTCGTCCACCCCTACAACGACCTCAGCGGCACCCTCTACACGGACAGCATGAACGATGGGCTCTCGGACATCGGTCCGGGGACGGCGCTGGGCGTCAAGGCCGCGCTCCACCGCGGCTCGTCCCCGCTGGCGCTGTCCCTCGCCTACGTCCGCTACCGGGCCGAGTTCGGGTACGGGGGCGCCGCCTACGACACCAGTGGACCCGACGGCTTCCCCCCGGGTCCAGCGGTCCGCCGTCAGCGCCAGTGGGCCGTCGACGCGGGCGTCTCGTACCGCTTCCGCGGCCGTCTGTCGGGGCTGCGGATCTTCGACTTCGCCGGCCTGAGGGACTTCACCGGCTCTGCCCACGCCTTCGTCGACAACCGGCTGGGCGCCGTGTACTCCTTCGCCGCGGGGGGCGGCGGCGCAGGGCGGTGAGCCGCCAAGCTCTTGACACGCGGCCCCGGGGAGGATACAACCAACTTGTTGGTCTAACTGTATGGTTGAGCACTGGAGCCGCCCATGACCGCGCCCGCAAGCGCCGCTGACCACATCCTGGACGCCGCCGCCGCGGAGTTCGCCGAGCACGGCTACGGCGGCGCCCGGGTCGACGAGATCGCGCGACGCGCCGGCGTCAACAAGGCGATGCTCTACTACCACGTGGGCGACAAGGCGGCGCTGTACACGGCCGTCTTGTCCCGGAACTTCGCCACCGCCCGCCGCAACCTCGAGGAGGCCCTGGAGGGCGCCGGCGGGGCCCGGGAGCGCCTCGTGGCGATCATCGGCGCCATCGTGCGCACCGCTCGGGAGCTGCCCGACCACCCCCAGATCATGCTCCGCGAGGTGGCCTCGGGCGGAGCCGGCCTGTCCCCCGCCGTGATCGCCGCCATGGCGGACCTCCTCGGCGTGGTGCGCGCGGTCCTGGAGGAGGGCGTCCGCGAAGGCGCCTTCAGGAGCGTCGACCCCCTCCTGACGCACCTCCTCGTCCTCGGCACGGTGGTCTTCATGACGGCCACGGAGCCCCTGCGGGAGCGCATGAGCGAGGCGGGCGCGCCCGTCCGCACCACCACCTCCCCCGAGCGCCTCACGGCCTTTCTCGGCGACGTCGTCCTGCACGGGATCGCGGCGCCGCCCCCCGGAGGAAACCCATGACACGGACTTTGAACCCGGCCATCCTCGCCGTCCTCGCCGTCCTCCCCGCGCTGCACTGCGGGGGCGCGGCGAGCAACGGCCGCATCCACGCCTCGGGCCACATCGACGCCACCGAGGTGCACCTCGCCGCCACCGTGGGCGGGCGCGTCCTGGAGGCGCCGTTCCAGGAGGGCGACGAGGCCGCCGCGGGCCAGCTGGCCGCCCGCCTCGACACCGCCAACGCCCGGCACGAGCTCGCCCGCGCCCGGGCCCAGCTCGACGCCGCCGACGCCCAGCTCCGCCTGCTCCTCTCCGGAACCCGCGCCGAGGACCTCCAGCGCGCCGAGGACCGGCTCGCGCAGGCCCGCGCGGAGCAGGACGCCACGGACCGCGACCTGCGGCGCCTGGAGGGGCTGGCCCAGCGCGGCACCGCGACGGCCAAGGCCCGCGACGACGCCGCCACCCGCCAGGTCGTGGCGACCCGGCAGGTGGCCGCGGCCAAGGCCGAGCTGGACAAGCTCGTGGCCGGACCCCGCCGCCAGGAGATCGAGGCGGCCCGGGCAGCCCGCGCGGCCGCCGAGGCCGGCGTGGCGGCGGCCGGGCAGCGCATCACCGACGCCACCGTCCTCGTCCCGACGGACGGCATCATCACGGTGCGGGTCGCCGAGCCCGGTGACGTCCTGCCTCCCGGGGGCACGGTGGCGGTGCTCACCGACATCGCCCACCCCTGGCTCACCGTCTACCTGGACGAGCCCAGCCTGTCCCGCATCGCCCTCGGGGAGAGCGTGGAGGTCCGGGTCGACGGCCGCACCCAGGCCTACCACGGCACCGTGAGCTACGTCTCGCAGGTCGCCGAGTTCACGCCCAAGAACGTCCAGACCCCCGAGGAGAGGGCCAAGCTCGTGTTCAAGGTCAAGATCGCCCTCGACAACACCGAGGGGATCTTCAAGCCCGGCATGCCCGCCGACGCTTACTTCACAGCCCAGCCGCCGTCCGGAGCCCGCTGATGGCCGGCGGCGTCCTGGTCGAGGCCCGCGGCCTGCAGGTCAGCTACGGCGCCACGGAGGCGGTGCGGGGCGTCGACTTCGAGGTGGCCCCGGGCGAGGTCGTCGGCCTCATCGGCCCCGACGGCGCGGGCAAGACCTCCACCCTGCGCGTGCTCGCCGGCCTGCTCAGGCCATCGGCCGGCGCCGTGGCCGTCTTCGGCGCCCCGGTGTGGGCGAGCCGCCGCGCCCTCCACCACCGCCTCGGCTACCTGGCGCAGCGCTTCGCCCTCTACGGCGACCTCACCGTGGACGAGAACATCCAGTTCTTCGCGCTGCTCAACGGCGTGCAGCAGTGGCGCGAGCGGCGCGACGACCTGCTGCGCCGGGTCGGCCTCCTGCCGTTCCGGACGCGACAGGCGGAGCGGCTCTCCGGCGGCATGAAGCAGAAGCTCGCCCTCGCCTGCACCCTCATCCACTACCCCGAGCTCCTCCTCCTCGACGAGCCGACGACCGGCGTGGACCCGCTCTCGCGCCGGGAGTTCTGGAGCCTGCTCGGCGGGCTCGTCGCCGACGGCCTCACGCTGCTGGTGGCGACGCCGTACCTGGACGAGGCCGAGCGCTGCTCCCGCGTCATGCTGATGCACCACGGCCGCCTGGTCGGCGACGACACCCCCGCCGGGCTGCGTGGGCGGCTGCCCGGGAGTGTGGTCGAGGTCGCGGCCTCGCCGCGGGGCGCCGTCACCGGGGCGCTCCAGGGCCTCGGCGGAGTCGCCGACATCACCGTCTTCGGCTCCAACCTCCACGTCCGGCTGGAGGGAGTCGACGACCCTGTGGCCGCCGTGGCGGCGGCCCTCCGGCGTCCCGGGATCGCCGTGGAGAGCATCCGCGCGACACCCGCGGGCCTCGAGGACACGTTCCTCTACCTGACACGCACCGGGACCGGCGAGTCCCGGGGGGAGGCCGCATGAGCACCCCGTCCCGCAGCCGTCCCGCCGTCCTCGCGGCGGCCGCCCTCGTCGCCTTCGCAGCGGCGGCTCCCGCCGCCTCGCCGGCCGAGCACCTCGACGCCGACCAGGCCGTGCGCCGCGCCCTCGAAGTCTCCCACGCCACCGCCGCCGCGGCCGCCCGCACGACGGGCACCCAGGCGCGCCTCGACGCGGCCGGCGCCGCCGCCCGGCCAGTGCTGGGCGCCACCGCCACGGTGGCCGAGCGCAGCTCGGTCCCCGAGCTCAAGCTCGCACCGGGGGGCCCCGGCTCTCCCGTCCTCACCCTCTATCCCGACATCCGCACCACCTACGCCTTCGGCCTGGGCCTGAGCCAGGCGCTCTACACCGGCGGCGCCGTCACGGCCAACCGGGAGGCGGCGCGGCGCACGCTGGTGGCGAGCCGGGCCGACGACCGGCTCACCCGGGCCGGTGTGGCCTTCTCGGCGCGCCGGACCTACTGGCAGGCGGCCGCCACGGCAGCCGACGTCGACAACGCCCGGGCCGACGTGGAGCGCGCCTCCCGCCTGCTCACCGACACGCGGTCCATGCTCGAGGCCGGGATGGCGGTGAAGGCCGACGTGCTCTCCGCCCAGGCGCGCGAGGCCGCCGCCAGGCTCCGGCTGATCCGGGCGCAGGCCGCCGCCGACGACGCTCTGGCCGCGCTGCGCTCCCTCCTGCAGATCCCCGCCGGTACGTCCATCGGCCTCGCCGGCATCGTGCCCGCGGGCCTCCCCCCGCGGCCGGCGCCCCTGGACGAGCTGCAGCGCGAGGCCCGCGAGCAGCGTCCGGAGCTCGCCTCGCTGCACGCCCGGGTCGGCGCCCTGGGCTACCGCGAGCACGCCGCCGCGGCGCCCTCGCGGCCATCGGTGTCCGCCATGGTCCAGTGGGACCTGGCCCGCCCCAACCAGCGCTACTTCCCTCTCCAGGACACCTGGCACGACTCCTGGAGCGTGGGCCTGGCGGCGGGCTGGACCCTGTGGGACGGCGGCCGCACCCGGGCCGGCGTGGCCACCGCCCGCGCCGAGCTGGAGGTGGCGCGGCAGGACCTGGCGGAGCAGCAACGCACCGTCGAACTGGACGTGGACGAGGCGCGGCGGGCTCTGGACAGCGCCCTCTCGGCGGTGGACGCGGCAGAGACCTCCTGGCAGGCGGCGCAGGCCCGCGAGCAGGCCGTCAAGGAGCGCTACGAGGCCGGCCTCGCCACCATCTCCGACGTCCTCGACGCCCAGGCGGGGCTGGCCGGCGCCGAGACCGACCGCGTCACCACCCGTGCCAACGCATGGATCGCGGATGCCCGCCTCACGAGGGCCGTGGGACGGTGAACGACACGGTGGTCACCGCCCGCGAGCTGTCGCGGACCTTCGGCGCCTTCACCGCCGTGGACCGCGTCTCCTTCGAGGTCCGGCAGGGCGAGATCTTCGGCTTCCTCGGCTCCAACGGGGCGGGCAAGACCACCACCATCCGGATGCTCTGCGGCCTCCTCGCCCCCAGCTCGGGGACCGCCTCGGTGGCGGGCCTCGAGGTCGGCCCCCAGTCGGAGGCCATCAAGCGGAAGGTCGGTTACATGTCCCAGCGCTTCTCCCTCTACTCGGACCTCACCGTGGAGGAGAACCTGCGCTTCTGGGGCGGGGCCTACGGTCTCTTCGGAGACGCGATGAGACGGCGCATGGCGTGGGCCATCGCCACGGCCGAGCTCGAGGACCAGCGGCGCGTCCTGGTCCGGGACCTGCCCGGCGGCTACCGCCAGCGGCTGGCGCTGGTGGCGGCGCTCCTCCACGAGCCCCCCGTCGTGTTCCTCGACGAGCCCACGGGAGGAGTCGACCCCGCCGCCCGGCGGCGGTTCTGGGACCTCATCGACGAGCTGGTGGGCGCGGGGCACACCGTTTTCGTGACCACCCACTACATGGACGAAGCGGAGCGCTGCCACCGGGTGGCGCTGATGCACAACGGGCGCCTCATCGGCCTCGACACCGTCGCGGGGCTCAAGGGCACCTTCCCCGCGGACACCGTGCTGGAGGTCCGCTGTTCCCGCTGCGCTCCGGCGTTGACGGCCCTCGACGGGACCCCCGGCGTCAGCGAGGTGGCGCTGTTCGGCGACGCCCTCCACGTCGTGCTCGAGGACGCCGCGAGCCGCGCCGCCGTGGACGCGCGGCTGCGCGAGGCGGGGCTCGGCCCCGCCGAGGTGCGCACCATCGCGCCGACGCTGGAGGACGTCTTCATCCGCTTCATCTCCGCGGCCGAGGCGTCCGCTGGGGAGGGGCACGCGTGATGCTGCGCCGCACCCTGGCCATCGCCGTCAAGGAGCTGCTGCAGCTGCGGCGTGACTGGCGCTCCACCGCGGCGCTGCTGGCCATGCCGCTGGTATTGCTGCTGCTCTACGGGTACGCCCTCTCCTTCGACGTCCAGCACATCCGCCTGGTCGTGGTGGACCGCGACGGCACCCGCGCCGCGCGGGACGTGCGCGAGGCGTTCGTGCGCAGCGGCTACTTCGACCTCGAGGACGCACCGCGGGACATTCGCGTCCTGGACCCCATGTTCGCGGACGGCCGGGCGCAGGCGGCGGTGGTGATCCCCGCGGGCTACTCCCGGGACCTGGCCGCCGGCCGCCCCGCGGACCTCCAGTTCGTGCTCGACGGGTCCGACTCCCAGACCGCCACCACGATCCTCTCCTACGCCCGGCAGATCGTCGCCTCGATCAGCCCCGTCGTCCGCGTGCCCGGCGCCCTGGGCCCCGTGGTGCCCCGGCCGCTGGTCTGGTACAACCCCGACCTGAAGACCTCCCGCTTCCTGGTGCCGGGCCTGGTGGCGTTCATCCTCATGATCACCGCCGTGATCGCGACGGCGCTGGCCGTGGTCCGCGAGAAGGAGCGGGGCACCATGGAGTCGCTGCGGGCCACCCCGCTGCGCGCCCTCGAGCTGCTCCTCGGCAAGACGCTCCCCTACCTCGGGCTGGCCAGCGCCTCCGCTGCCGGATCCCTGGCGTTGGCCTGGGCGCTGTTCGACGTTCCCGTGCGGGGGTCGCTGCCCTGGCTCGCCGCCGTCACCGTCCTGTTCCTCGCCGGCGGGCTCGGGTGGGGCGTGTTGATCTCGACGCTGGCCGACACCCAGCAGGTGGCGTTCCAGCTCGGGCTCCTGTCCTCGATGCTCCCCACCCTGATCCTCTCGGGGTTCGTGTTCCCCATCTCCTCCATGCCGGCCCCGGTCCGGCTCCTCACCCACATCGTGCCCGCCCGCTACTACCTGGTGGCCCTGCGGGACATCGTCCTCAAGGGGGCCGGCCCCGCCGCGTGGTGGGACCAGGCGGCGGGCCTCGTGATCTACGGCGTCGTGGTCCTGGCGCTGGCCACCTTCCGCATGGTCCGGAGCCTCTAGGATGAGCGCTCCACGCACCGCCGCCGAGCCCTCCGGGGGCGCCGCCCCGCGGCCCGGCTGGGCGGCCCGCCTCCGCGTCCGCCTCCTCACCTACCGCAACCTGCTGGTGAAGGAGCTCCTGCAGCTCCGCCGGGACCCGAAGATCCTCCCCATCCTGTTCATCGCGCCGGCCGTGCAGCTCTTCATCCTCGGCTACGCGGCCACCACCGACATCAAGCACGTCGAGCTGGCCGTGTGCGACCTGGACCGCACCCAGGCCAGCCGCACGCTCGTGGACCGCTTCACCAGCTCCGACTACTTCCGGCTCGTCGCCGAGGTGCCCTCCCAGGAGGGCCTCGACCCTCTCCTGGCCTCCGGCGCGGCCCGCATCGGCCTCACCGTCCCCGCCGGCTTCGCCCGCGAGCGGGCGGCGGGCCGACCGGGCGCCGTGCAGATCGTGGCCGACGGCTCCGACGCCATGGCCGGAACGGTGGGGCTGGGGTACGCCGTGTCGGTGCTCCAGGGCACCACGCTGGAGGGGGGGCTGAGCCCCCAGGTGGAGCTCCGTCCCAAGGTGCTCTACAACCCCGACCTCTTGAGCCGCGACTTCATGGTCCCCGGCGTGCTCGCCATGATCATCATGGTGATGACCATGATGCTCACCTCGATGGCGCTGGTGCGGGAGCGCGAGCTGGGCACCATGGAGCAGCTCCTCGTCACTCCCCTCAAGCCCGGCCACCTCATCGTCGGCAAGCTGATCCCCTACGCCATGGTGGGGTTCGTGGAGGTGCTCACCGCGCTGCCGCTGGTGCTGTTCTGGTTCCGCGTCCCGCTGCGGGGCTCGCTGCTCACCCTGTTCGTCCTCATCGTGCCGTTCATGCTGTGCACGCTGGGGCTCGGGCTGCTCGTCTCCACCATGTCGGAGAACCAGCAGCAGGCCATGATGATCTCCGCCTTCGTCTTCATGCTGCCGCAGATCTACCTGTCGGGGTTCATCTTCCCGATCCAGAACATGCCGCCGTTCTTCCAGTGGCTGACCTACGTCGTGCCGCTGCGCTACTTCGTCGTCATCCTCCGGGGCATCTTCCTCAAGGGCGTCGGCTTCGAGGTGCTGTGGCCGCAGGTGGCGGCGCTGCTGCTCCTCGGCATCGGGATCCTGGTCCTGGCCCGCCTCCGCTTCCACCGCCAGCTCGGGTGAGCGAGGCGCGCCGGCGTGGTCCGCCACGGCGGTGGCGGCGGGCTCTCGGCGTTCAGCGCGGGTGGCAGCGCCGTGGCATGGCAGCACCACGTGGCGGCAACCTTGAGGGTGCGCGGCTGCGGGTGCGAAGGCTGGCCTCCGCCGGCGCAGAGGCATCGCGGGGTTCGGCCCGCCGGGTGCGCGGGCGGACTGGCGGCCGGCGCCGCGACCTGCAGTCCCAGGGCTAAAGCCCTGGTCTACATTCGGTTGCACAGATTCGCACCAGCCACGCGGTCAGTCCCGCGGGCGGCAGCGCCGGGGCGTTGAATACCCGGGTCCAGCCAGGCGCTTCCTCCTCGCGGAGGGTCGGACGGGGGGCGAGACGCGGCCTGGCGAGCCGCCGGACCGGCAGCGGCGCCCGGCTGCTCGAGTACGGACGGGGATCAGCCGGGGAGCTGGAAGGAGCGGTCGAGGCGCTCGACCATCTCCTCGTAGCGGCGGTCGAGGTCCTCCAGCGCCCCGGCGAACCCCGCCTCGTCCAGCTCGCCGCGCTCGCGCCGCGCGTCCAGCAGCGCCCGCTGATTGTCGTACCAGGCCTCGGGGTCGAAGTTGTACGTCATCGCCGCAGCCGGCCCGCTCAGGCCTCGTCGAGCAACGCCCGGGCCTTCGCCGCCGCCTCGGCCAGGGGTGCCGTCACCTTCTCCCGGTCGCGCCTCAGCGACAGCTCGGCGACGCCCTGCTCGACGCCCTTCTTGCCCACCACCACCCGGACCGGGAAGCCGATGAGGTCGGCGTCGTTGAACTTCACCCCCGGGCGCTCGTCGCGGTCGTCGAAGAGGAGGTCGACTCCCTGGCTCCTGAGCTCTCCGTAGAGCGTCTCCGCAGCCTCGCGCACCGCCGTCACGTCGGGGTTGAGAGCGAGCAGCTCGGCCTCGAAGGGGGCCAGGGGCCGCGGCCACACGATGCCCTTGTCGTCGTGGTTCTGCTCCACCGCGGCGGCCAGGGTGCGGCCGATGCCGAGGCCGTAGCACCCCATGATCATGGGCCGCGCCTTCCCCGTCTCGTCGAGGAAGTTGCACTCCATGGCGGTGGAGTACCTGGTACCCAGCTTGAAGATGTGCCCCACCTCGATGCCCCGTTTCACCTCGAGGGGCCCGCCGCAGCGCGGGCAGGGGTCGCCGGCGCGGGCGAGGCGGATGTCGGCCACGAGGTCCGGCGTGAAGTCCCGCCCCGGGACCACGCCCACGAGGTGGTGGTCCGCCCGGTTGGCGCCGGTGGCCGCCACCGCCAGGCGCATCACCTCGGGGTCGGCCACGATGCGGACGCCGCGCAGCCCCACCGGTCCCGAGTAGCCCATGCCACCGCCGGTGAGCTGCTCGATCTTCGCCTCCGCGGCGAGCTGAAGGTGGGTGGCGCCGAGGACGTTCTTGAGCTTGATCTCGTTGACCTCGTCGTCGCCCCGGACGAGGGCCACGGCGAGCTCGGCGTCGGTCTCCACGATCATGGTCTTGATGAAGTGCTCGGGCGCCAGGTGCAGGAAGGCGGCCACGTCGGCCACGGTGGTCGTGCCCGGGGTGTGCACCGCCTCGGGTCCCGCCGGCACCGCCCCCGGCCACGCCGGCGGCGCCGGGATGGCGCCCGTGGTGGCCTTCTCGGCGTTGGCTCCGTAGCCGCAGGCGCAGGCCACCACGGCGTCCTCGCCGGTGTCGGCCAGGACCATGAACTCGTGGGACTCGCTGCCTCCGATGTTGCCGGTGTCCGCCTCGACCGCCGTGTAGGACAGCTGGCAGCGGTCGAACACGCGCCGGTAGGCCCCCTCCATCGCGCGGTACGTTTCGTCCAGGCTCTCCGGCGTGGTGTGGAAGGAGTACGCGTCCTTCATGATGAACTCGCGGCCGCGCATGAGCCCGAAGCGGGGGCGGATCTCGTCCCGGAACTTGGTCTGGATCTGGAAGAGGTTCACGGGCAGCTGGCGGTGCGAGGTGACACGGCGGCGCACGGCGTCGGTGATGACCTCCTCGTGGGTGGGCCCGAAGCAGAACTCGCGGTCGTGGCGGTCCTTGATCCGCAGCAGCTCCTTGCCGTACTTGCCCCACCGTCCCGACTCCTGCCACAGCTCGGCGGGCTGGACGCACGGCATCATGAGCTCGCCGGAGCCCGCCGCGGTCATCTCCTCCCGCACGATGCGGATGAGCTTTTCGATGGACCGCCACCCCGGCGGCAGGTAGGTGTAGATCCCCGCCGCCAGCTTGTCGATCATGCCCGCCCGGGCGAGGAGCTGATGGGAAACCACCTCGGCGTCGGAGGGGTTGTCCCTCAGGGTGTAGATGAAGGTGCTGCTCCAGCGCATGTCCTATCCTCTCCGCCGCCCCTGCCCGGCCAGCCACCCGACCCGGGCCACGTGGGTCAGCACGTCCGTCTTCAGGTCCCTCACGGTCGACGACCGTGCCCGCTGGAGGACCTCCCGCGCCCGCTCGCCTTCCCCGCTGCCCAGCAGCGCCAGGCCCAGCTGGGTGAGGATCGCCGGCGAGGCCGACAGCTCCGCGGCCTGCTCCAGATAGTCCACGGCGTCGCTGTACTCCTCGCGCTGCAGGTGGATCCGTCCCAGCGCCGCGAGGGGATGCTGGCGCAGCTCCTTGGGGATGAGCTCGAGAGCCGAGTGGGCGAGCTCCAGGGCGCGCGCGGCGTCCCCGCCCCGCTCCAGCTCCAGCAGCGCCAGCTCGTAGGCCGCGATGCCGCGCTCCACCGGCCCCTTGCTGTCCTCGTAGAGGCACAGGCCCCAGCGCTGGGCGTAGCCGTAGTGCCGCGCCGCCCGCAGCGCCTCGAGGATCGCCGTCCACGCCGCGAGCTCGACCGCCCCCCGCGCCCCGTTGCGTAGGATCTGGTGTGCGGTGGCCACCGCCTGCCGCTGCCGTCCCGCGGTGGCGGCGAGAAGCGCCAGCGAGGCGAGCAGGCTGGGGTGGTCGGCGATGCGCAGCGCACCCGTGAGCTGCTTGATGGCCCGGTCGATCTCGCCGGCCTCCGCGGCCTCGGAGGCCTCTCGCAGCAGCAGCTCCGCCTCCGGCGGCAGCGGCGGCGCGCCCTGCTCGCTCCCCTCCACCAGCCGCACCGCTTCCTGGTACTGCAGCCTCTGGGGGTCCAGCTCGAGCACGCGGCGGAACTTGTCCAGGGCCTTGCGGTTCCATCCCCGCTCGAGGTAGGTGAGCCCCAGGTAGTAGATGGCGTCCTCGAAGGTCGGCGCCAGCTCAACGGCGCGCTCCAGCGTCTTCGCAGCGGTGCCCAGCCGGCCGGCGTCGAACTCCACGAGTCCGAGCAGCAACAACGCCTGGGGCAGCTCCTCCCGCGCCAGTGCCGCCCTCAGGTGGTGCCTGGCGTCGGCGTGGCGGCCCTCCGAGGCGTACAGGGCGCCGAGGGAGAAATGGGGCAGGAAGCTCTCGGGCGCGAGCGTGGAGGCGCGCTCGAGCTCCTCGGCGGCCTCGTCCTCGCGGCCCGTGTCGGCCAGGATGGCGCCCAGGTAGACATGGGCCTCCACCGCCTGGGGGTCCCAGCGCACCACCTGGCGGAAGAAGTGCTCGGCCCCCGCCAGGTCCTCCCTCTCGAAGGCGAGCTCGCCCAGCAGAGCCGCCAGCTCCGGGTTGCGCGGTGCGCGCCGCAACGCCTGGGCGAGGATCTCCGCGGCCCGCAGCGGCTGGCCCCCGAGAAGGGCGAGCTCCGCCGACTGCAGCGCCCGCGAGCACGTCTCCGCCGCGCTCTCGCCGGCGGTGCGGGCGCGCGAGACGATGACGTCGCGGCGGTCGCGCAGGCGCTCGAGGAGCTCTTCGCGGGCCATCTCCGAGGACGCGGCGCGCTCCCAGGCCGCCAGCACCTCGGCCTCGCGTACCACTCGCCGGCGGTCCAGGAGGTCGATGAGGGCCTTGACACCCGCCTCGAGCAGCGACACGCCGCGCTCGAGGTCGACCACCCGCTCCTCGAGGCCGGCCAGGGCGGCGCGCACGTGCTTGAGGCTCTCCTCGTTGTCGGAGAGCCGCTCCAGGAGATGCTCGTCGAAGGCGAGCTTCTGCTGCTCCAGGACGATCTCGTCCTCGTCGGAGAACTCCTCGCTGCCGCCCGAGAAGACCATCAGGTTGGAGTGGCAGCGGATGCAATCCTCCCGGTCGTCCGGGTTGGCCGCGCCGCACCACTGGCACAGAACCGTCACCGGAATCCTCCGGGACGGCGCCCGCGCGCCCGGGCCGGGGCGCCGGGGCTCGGGGACGCCGGGGCGTTCACCGCGCCTCCACCTCCGCCGCCGGCATGGCCTCGGGACCCATCAGCGCGACTCGTAGGTGTAGAAGCCGCGCCCGGACTTGCGGCCCATCCAGCCGGCGTCCACCATCTTCACGAGCAGCGGGCAGGGCCGGTACTTGGGGTCGCCGAGCCCCTCGTGGAGCACCCGGAGGATGGCCAGACAGGTGTCCAGGCCGATGAAGTCGGCGAGGGTCAGAGGACCCATGGGGTGGTTCATGCCCAGCTTCATGACCGTGTCCACGCTCTCGGCGCTGCCCACGCCCTCGAACACGGCATAGATGGCCTCGTTGATCATGGGCATGAGGATGCGGTTGGCGACGAACCCGGGGAAGTCGTTGACCTCCACGGCGGTCTTGCCCATCCGCTCCGCCGCCGTCTTCACCGCGGCGAAGGTCTCGTCGCTCGTGGCGATGCCGCGGATCACCTCGACCAGCTTCATCACCGGCACCGGGTTCATGAAGTGCATGCCGATGAAGCGGTCGGGGCGGCCGGTCACCGCCGCCAGCCGGGTGATGGAGATCGACGAGGTGTTGCTGGCCAGGATGGCGCCGTCCCCGGTGAGGCGGTCGAGCTCGCGGAACACCTTCTCCTTCACGGCGAGGCTCTCGACCACGGCCTCCACCACGAGGTCGCAGGGGGCGAGGGCGTTCAGCCCCACGGCGCCGGTGATCCTGCCGCGCGCCGCCGCCTGCTCCTCCGCGGTCACGGCGCCCTTGGCTGCCTGGCGGGCGAGGTTCTTCTCGATGGTGGCGATTCCCTTCGCGACCACGTCCTCGGCGATGTCGGAGATCACCACGGAGTAACCGGCCAGCGCGGCCACGTGAGCGATGCCGTTGCCCATCTGGCCCGCGCCGACGACGCCGATGCGCTCGATGCCCATGTCAGGCCTCCTTTTGGAGAACGGAGCGTAGGGTCGCCCGGCTCCAGGTGTCAAGCGGATTGAAGCGAAAGAACAGGGGCCGGTGAGTCACCGGCCCCGTGGTTCCGTTCCGTCCGTGCGGTCAGCGGGACGGGATCACTCGCCGTCGTTCCCGATGGCCTCCACCGGGCAGGAGTCCTTGGCCTCCTCGCACTGGGCGAGCTCGTCGTCGTTCTCGGGCTGCTTGGCAACGAAGGAGTACCCCTCGTCCTCGTTCGCCTTGAAGTTGTTCGGCGCCGTGGTGCGGCAGACGTCGCAGTCGATGCAGCTGGAATCGACGTACCACTTGCCAGAGGAGTTGTCGGGAAGACGGTCGTCAATGTTCGCCATTCGTATGCTCCCTTCCCGGGCGGGCGTTCCACCGACCCGGTCGGCCGAAGATCATATCACAGAAGTCGCCTCACTTGACCGCCTTCCCGGCGGGCGCGCGCAGGTGCCAGGCGGCGGCCGGCGCCGCCAACGTGCGGGCGCCCGCGGCGTTCGCGCTGGACCCGTTGAAGACGCAGTCGTAGGGCAGCTCCGGGTCGAAGGTCTGCTCCAGGTAGACGGGATCGTTGGTGTGGTTGTCGACCCTGGACAGATAGGTCATGAGCGCCGGGTGGGGGTTGGCCCCGCCGGAGGTCCATCCCGCCACCGAGATGGTCAGGGTTGCACCCGGCAGCTGGGCGACCTGTTCCGCCGAGAGGCCGAGAAGCCCCGTCGCCACCTGGTCGTACTGGATGTAGCCCAGCGGCGGCAGCGGCACGTAGGCCGAGTCGAGCACGGTGCCGTCGGCGGCGGTGAGCGTGATCACGATGTCCAGCTGGGTGAGCTCGTCCGAGACGTTCACCAGGCCCATGTTGGTGCGGTAGTCGGCGTCCTCGCGAAGCCCCATGTAGGTGACGTGGTCGAGACCCTTGTCCTTGAGGCTCGAGTCGATGTAGTCGTACCAGGGCAGCCCCGGGATCTCCTGGCCGTAGGTGAGGGTGTTCCCCTGGTCGTCGGTAGCCACCGTGTAGGTGCGGCTGTCGACCACGATCAGCCGCGGCACGCCCCCGGGTGGCGTCGACGTCGTCAGGGTCCCGGCCTCGTAGGCGAAGACGAGCAGCGCCCCCGTCCGGTTGTCCCCCCACGTCGATCGGACGATGTCGGGAAGGTCCACGACCTGGTTCGGCTGGATGTCCGCCAGCTTCTCGTTGACGTGCCCGAAGCCGTCGTCGGAGCGCCCTCCCAGGTGGTTGGCCATGTCGTCGTACCAGAGGGCGTTGCTGGTTCCGCCTTCTGGCAGCATCACGATCTCGACGTCGACGGGGACCGAGTCGACGTTGCGGATCTGCACGTCCGTCTGCCAGTTGCTGTTCTGCAGACCGGGCTTGGCCGCCGCCGCGGGGATGACGACCAGATCGGCCGCCCTGAACATCGCCTGGCTCCCGACCGCAACGAGCAGAGTGGCAAGCCCCAAGACACTCACCTGCATGCGCTTCATGTAGTCCTCCCTGATGCCTCGGCCCGGCCGGGGCCGAGCGGCAGCGCGACGCGGGCTCGCAGTCCCCCCGAGGGGCCGTTGACGAGATCCAGGCGTCCGCCGTGATCGTTCACGATCCTGTCCACGATGGCAAGCCCCAGCCCGGTGCCTCCCTTGCGCCTCGAGAAGAAGGCCTCCCGGACCCGGGGCAGGTCCTCCTCCCTGATGCCCGGGCCGGTGTCGGCCACCTCCAGTATGACGGAGTCACCGTCCTGCCGGGCGCCGAGGGTGAGGACGCGCACGTCCATGCTCTCCATGGCGTGAATGGCGTTGAACGCCAGGTTGACGAGGGCCTGGCTCATCTGCCCCCGGTCGATGCGCACCTCGAAGTTCTCTCCCTCCGTGCGCAGCGTCACCTGCGCCCGGGCACAGGTCGGCGCCAGGAGGGTGGACACGTCGCGCAGCAGGTCCTGTACCCGGCACTCGTCCACCTGGGGCGGCGCGGGCCGGGCGTACACGAGGAAGTCGTTGACCAGCCTCGACAGCCGTCCCGCCTCGCGGCGCGCGAACCCGACGGTCTCCACCTCGCTGCCCCGTCCGTCGAGCTCCTCGTCGAGGAGCTCCAGGTTGAGCGAGAGGGCGTTGAGGGGGTTGCGAATCTCGTGGGCCAGGTTGGCCGCGAGACTGCCCAGCACGGCCAGCTGCTCGTCCCGCTGGCGGCGCTCCTGCAGCGCGGCGTTGCGCTGGAGCAGATGCCAGATGAAGCCGAGAGCGGCGGCGAGGACCAGCGCGCTCAACCCGGCGGCTGCCGCCGTGTGCATGAAGAGCTGGTGCCTCAGCAGCGCGATCCGGTTGGCCAGGGCGTTCTTGGAGAGCGCGACCACCACGCTGCGGTAGTCGGACAGCGGCAGGGTGACCTCGTAGTCCTTGCTCGTCTCCTTCACCGCGTCGGGCTTCGACGGGACCACCAGCTCGTTGTGCCCTTCGGGGAAGGTGCCCAGGTAGCCCTCGCTGGGCAGCACGATCTCGAAGGCCAGCTTGCCGCGCTCGTCGAAGAACTTGACCCGGTCGATGATGTCCTGGCGGGAGAGGGCGTCGGACAGCTTGTAGAGCTCTTCGCGGCGCTGCTCGAGGACCTTGTACGTGGGCCCCTTGCCCTCGACCTGGCGGGCCACCTCCTCGGCGTGGGCGCGGCCGGACAGGAGCACGTCCTCCAGGTAGTTCCGCGACAGCTGGCCGATCAGCAGCTGGGCGAAGAGCGCGAAGATCCCGACCAGCAACAGCGCAAAGACCGCCGTTGCCACGAGATACTGCCGACGCAGATAGGAGGTGCCCCAACGCACAGCGCGCATTGTACTGCGTTTCGCCGCAGCGAAGCGGCACGGCGTCTTCACGTTACAATGACGCGGGGTGACAACATGCAGCCACGGCGAATCCTCCCGGCACTCCTGGTCACGGCGGTCCTCTTCGCGGGCGCCGCGTGCCGGGACGACCAGGGTGCACCGGCGCCCCGCGCGGCCGACGCCGGCCCGCGGCAGGGGGGTCAGGTCATCGTGCCCCTCTACGCCGACCTGACCACGGTCAATCCCTACGAGTCCACCGGCGAGTCCTCCGAGGCGGCCGTGCTCGACCTCCTGTTTCCGACGCTGATGACGGAGCAGCCCGACTACGCGCTGCACCCCCCGACGTTCTCGCCGCGTCTCGCCACCTCCTGGGAGTTCTCGCAGGACAACCGCACGCTCACCTTCCACCTGCGGCGCGACGCCCGCTGGTCCGACGGCGTGCCGGTCACCGCCGACGACGTCCGCTTCACCTTCCAGGTCCAGCGCGACCGCCGTGTCGACTGGCCCAACATGGACATCAAGGACTTCATCGAGGACGTCGAGGTCGTGGACCCGCACACCGTGCGCTTCCACTTCTCCCGGGTCTATCCGTACCAGCTCATGGACGCCAACGACGGCCCCATCATTCCGGCCCACGCCTGGAAGGACGTTCCCCTCGACAAGTGGCGGACCACCGACTTCGAGCCGCTCCTGGTCACCTGCGGTCCCTTCCGCCTGGCCAACCACACGCCACAGCAGACGGTGGTCCTCGAGCGGGACCCCACCTACTGGGGCAGCCCGCGGCCGTACCTCCAGCGGCTCATCCTGCGCGTCATTCCGGACACCGCCAGCCAGCTCAACCAGCTCATCGCCGGCGACATCCAGGTCATGCCCATGGTGCCGCCCCGGGAGGCGGGACGGATCAGGAATGACGGCGACCTGGAGCTCGTGGAGTTCCCCTCGCGGGCCTGGGGGTTCGTCGCCTGGAACAACGCCGACCCGCTGTTCTCGGACCGCCGGGTCCGCCGGGCCCTGTCCATGGCCATCAACCGCAAGGCCGACGTGGACACCGCCTACCACGGCTTCGCCCGGCTGTGCAACGGCCCCGTGCTGTCCTCCTTCTGGGCGTACAACCGGAACCTCGAGCCGCTCCCCTTCGCCCCGGAGACCGCCCGCGCGCTGCTCGCCCAGGCGGGGTGGACCGACTCCGACGGCGACGGCGTGCTGGACAGGGGCGGCCGGAAGTTCGAGTTCGACCTCATGTACCCGGCCACCAACACCATCCGCCAGGAGCTCGGCGTCCTCATCCAGGCCGACCTCGCCCGCGTGGGGGTCCGCGCCCGTCCCCTCCCCGTGGAGTACGCGACCCTGTTCTCCCGCCAGGAGAGCGGCGACTTCCAGGCCATGCTCTCCGCCTGGGAGGAGGCCACCAAGGTCGATCTCTCCGGCGAGTGGTCCACCGCCACAGCGACGCAGGGCGGCAACAACTTCCTGGGCTATTCGAACCCCGAAGTGGACCGCCTCATCGCCGAGGCGCGGGAGGAGCCCGACTACACCCGCGCCAAGGTCCTCCTCGACCGCGTCCAGGAGCTCATCGCCGAGGACCAGCCGGTGACGTTCATGTACGAGTCGCGGCAGCTCGTCGGCATCAGCCGCCGCATCCGCGGCGCCGACATCAACGCGGCGGGGTTGTTCTTCAACGTGGACGACTGGTACTGGGCGCCCTGATGCTGCCGTGGGTGCTGCGCCGGGCCGCCGCGGGCCTGCTCGTCGTCTGGCTCGTGGCCACCGTCGCCTTCGCCCTCGTCTCCCTGGCACCCGGTGACATCACCAGCCGCCTCGCCGACCCCCGCATCCCGCCCGCGGCCCGGGAGCGCTGGCGCCGGGACTTCGGCCTCGACCGCCCCATCGCCGTCCGCTACGGAGCCTGGCTCGCCTCCGCCGCCGGCGGCGACCTGGGCTACTCGTGGCTCTACCACCGCAGGGTCGCCACCGTGATCGGGGAGGCGCTCCCCAACACCATCCTCCTCGCGAGCCTCGGGCTCGCCCTGGAGCTCGGGGGCGGTGTCGCGCTGGCGCTGGTCCAGTTGCGCCGGCCCCACAGCGCCGGCGACCGCCTCATCACCCTCGCCTCCCTCACCGCCTACGCCCTGCCCACCTTCCTCGTCGCCCTCGCCGCCGTCTACCTGTTCTCGTACACGCTCCACCTGTTCCCGCCCTCCCACGCCCTCTCCCCTGCGGGTGAGCTCTCCACGGGCCTGCCGCGCCTGCTCGACCGGCTCCACCACCTGGTCCTGCCCGTCCTCGCGATCGGCGTCACGGGTGTCGGCGCCGTGGCCCGCTACCTGCGGGGCTCCCTGCTGGACGAACGCGCGGCCGCCTACGTCCTCGCCGCCCGGGCCCGGGGGTGCTCGCGGCGCCGGGCGCTGGTGGCACACGCGCTGCCCAACGCAATGCTCCCGCTCATCACCATGGTCGGCATGTCGCTGCCGTTCCTGGTCTCCGGCTCGCTCATCGTCGAGGTCATCTTCGCGTGGCCCGGCATGGGGCGTCTCATGTACGACGCCGCCCTCGCCCGTGACGTGCCTCTCCTGCTGGGCGGCACCGTCCTCGCCACCACCGCCGTCGTGGCCGGCAACCTTCTGGCCGACGTGGCCTACGCCGTGGTGGATCCGAGGGTGCGGGTGTGAGCGGCCGTCCGGTGACGCGCCGACTGCGGCTCGGCCTCTGGCTCCTGGGCCTGCTCACGGCGGCCGTCCTCGCCGGCCCCCTCCTCACCGCGAACCCCACCGCCATCGTCGATCCGCGCGCCGCCTCCCTGCTGCCGCCGGGGAGCCCGCGATGGATCCTCCACCTGGCCGACGGCTCCACCCTGGCGGCCACGGCCGCCCGCCGGGAAGGGGACGCGTGGGTGATCGAGCGCCTCGACCGGACCCGGCGGGTCCCCGGCTCCGAGGTGCGCTCGGTGGAGCGGCGCCGCTTCTTCCTGGGCACGGACACGGTGGGCAGGGACGTGCTCGCGCGCCTCGTGGCCGGCGGCCGGGTCTCGCTGGGCATCGGCGCGGTGGCGCTGGCGGTGACCCTGGGGATCGGCGTCGCCGCCGGCCTCGCCGCCGGGCTCGCCGGCGGTCTCCTGGACGCCGTGCTCATGCGGCTCGTGGACGCGCTCCTGGCGATCCCCATGCTCTTCCTCCTCCTGCTTCTGACCGCGGTCTTCCGCCCCGGCCTCACCACCCTCGTCCTGGTCCTGGCGGCTTCCTCGTGGATGGGTGTCGCACGCCTCGTTCGGGGCCAGGTGCTCTCCCTCAAGGAGCGCGAGTTCATCCTGGCCGCCCGCGGGATCGGGGCGGGCAGCTTCAGGATCGCCTTCGCCCACCTGCTCCCTAACACCCTCGGGCCGCTCACCCAGGACGCCGCGCTCCGCCTCGGCGACCTCATCCTCGTCGAGGCATCGCTGTCCTTTTTGGGCCTCGGGGTGCAGCCGCCCGTCGCGTCCTGGGGCAGCATGGTCGCCGAGGGCGAGGCCGTTTTGACCAGCGCCTGGTGGCTGACGTTCCTGCCCGGGCTGGCGGTGGCCGCCACCGTGATCGGCGCGGCGCTTCTCGCCGACGGCCTCGGCTCCCTCGCGCGCGGAGAACGCGCGGCGGAGGCGTGAGCGGGGCGCGCGGGCAGGGGCCGCAGGGCGGTTCGCCGCCCGCGGAGCCGCCGGCGCGCGGCGCCCCGGCCCCCCTTGCAAAGCCGTGACGGACTTGGGAGGATGCGTCGATGTCCGCCGTCTCGAGAGTCGTGCTGCTGTCCCCCGACTCGGGTCTGAGCGTCCTGCTTGCCGAGAGCCTCCGCCCCGCCGTGGAGGTCGTGCATGTGAGCGACGAGAACGACCTCGGCGGTCTCGCGACCGCGCTTGACGTCGCCGCCGTCGCCCTGGACGCGGGCCTGCCCTGGCAGCGGCTGGCGGCCGTCGCTTCGCGGCTCGCCCCGCAGTTGGGAGGACGCCCCGTCCTGCTCGTCCAGCCGGCCGGCAAGGGCACCGTCGAGGCGCGGCAGCTGCAGCCCCTCGACGGCGGCGGCGCCGCCGTGGGCCCGCGTCTGCCCGACCTCCTCGCCGCGCTGGCGGGCCAGGACGTGGCCGCCCGGACCGCCGCGTCGCTCCGTGAGCGCTCCACCAGCGAGTTCCTGTCCCGCATGAGCCACGAGCTGCGCACCCCGCTCAACGCCATCCTGGGGTTCGCGCAGATCCTCGAGATGGACGAGCTGTCCGCCGACCAGCGCGACTGCGTGGAGCACATCCTCCGCGGCGGCCGGGTCCTCCTCGCCATGATCAACGAGATCCTCGACATCACCCGCCTGGAGACGGGCCGCACCAACCTCGACCTGCAGCCATTCGAGCTCGTCAGCGCCCTCGTCGAGGCGGCGGACGAGGCCGCTCC
Organism: uncultured Acidobacteriota bacterium; assembly: GCA_963751245.1. Lineage (GTDB taxonomy): Bacteria > Acidobacteriota > Thermoanaerobaculia > Thermoanaerobaculales > Thermoanaerobaculaceae > CAVVTR01. Next base: position 557,348 of record CAVVTR010000008.1, read on the forward strand.
GCGGGCCGTCTCCCGCGGCATCGCCGTCAGCGTGGAGGCCGGCGGGAGCGCCTGCAACAAGGCCATGGGGGACGCCGGGCGCACCCGCCAGGTGCTTCGGCGCCTCGTCGACAACGCCGTCGCCTACAACCGGGACGGCGGCACCGTCGTGCTGTCCTGCCGGCCGGTCCCCGGCGAACGGCTCCGCGTCGAGGTCGCCGACTCCGGCCCGGGCATCGCCGAGGAGCTGCTGCCGCGCCTGTTCACCCCCTTCGACCGGCTCGACGCCAAGCGTTCGGGGGTGGAGGGCACCGGCCTTGGTCTCACGCTCTGCAAGCGTCTCGTCGAGGCGATGGGAGGAACCATCGGGGTGGAGAGCGTTCCCGGGCAGGGCAGTACGTTCTGGTTCGAGCTGCCGGGTATCACGGAGGGCACCGAGCCCTCTGGAGACGGGGCGGCGCCACCGCGTCCCGTCGTCAAGAAGCCCCTGTCGATCGTCTACATCGAGGATCAGGAAGCCAACGCGGAACTGTTGCGCCGCCTGCTCGCCGGACGGGAGGGCGTCACGTTCAGCCACGCCGTCGCCGGCAGAGAGGGCCTGGCCCTGATCCGCGAACACCTTCCGGACATCCTCCTCCTCGACCTCAACCTTCCTGACATCGCGGGTGAGGAGATCCTGGAGGAGCTGCGCGCCGTTCCGTCCACGGCGTCGATCCCGGTGGTGGTGATCAGCGCCGACGCGACTCCGGCGCGCCTCGAGCAGCTCAGGGCTCTGGGTGTCCAGGATTACCTGACCAAGCCTCTGGAAGTGCAGAGGTTCTTCGCCGTCCTGAGCTCGCTCCTCGGAGAGCGCTGGAGCCAGGAATGACCGCGCGGGCCATCGAGAACATGCGCATCCTCGTCGTCGACGATCAGCCCCTCAACGTCGCCCTGCTCGAGAAGATCCTCTCCAACGCCGGGTTCACGCGGGTCGAGAGCACCACCGACTCGCTGGAGGTCGAGGCCCGCGTGGGCCGCGAGCTGCCCGACCTCATCCTCCTCGACCTCCTGATGCCCAACCTCGACGGCTTCGGAGTCATGGAGCGGATCGCCCCCGTGGTCCAGAAGGCCGGCACCTACCTGCCCATCCTCGTGCTCACCGCGGACGTCAGCCCGGAGACCAAGCGCCGGGCCCTGGCGGCGGGGGCCCACGACTTCCTCACCAAGCCCTTCGACGCCACCGAGGTGGAGCTGCGGCTGCGCAACCTCCTCGCCACGCGGTCGCTGCACCTGCAGCTCCAGGGCCACGCACAGCTGCTCGAGCTCAAGGTGAAGGAGCGCACGCAGGAGCTCGAGGAGGCCCGGCTCGAGATCCTCGAGAGACTGGCCTTGGCGGCAGAGTACCGGGATGACGAGACCGGCCGGCACACGGACCGCGTGGGCCGGGCCTGCGACCTGCTGGGCCGCGCCATGGGGCTGCCGCCCGCCGACGTCGAGCTCATGCGCCGGGCCGCGCCCCTCCACGACATCGGCAAGATCGGCGTGCCGGACGCCATCCTGCTCAAGCCTGGGAGGCTCACCCCCGAGGAGTTCGGGGTGATGAAGCAACACACGGTCATTGGGGCGCGGATCCTCTCGGGCAGCCGGTTCCCCCTGCTCCGCATCGCCGAGCAGATCGCCCTCACCCACCACGAGCGCTGGGACGGCTCCGGCTACCCCGACGGCCTCGCGGGCGAGGCCATCCCCCTGCCGGGGAGGATCCTGGCCATCGTGGACGTCTTCGACGCCCTGGTCTCGGTGCGGCCCTACAAGCGGGCGTGGACCCACGAGGAAGCCCTCGCGGAGCTGGAGCGCCAGCGCGAGCGCCACTTCGACCCCCGCGTGCTCGACGCCTTCCTCGACATGTACGCCGCGGAGGGCGTCGCGGTCTGGAGCGTCGAGGGTGCCCAGGCCGGCGGCGGCGACGAGGGACACGGGGCCTGATGGCGCAGGTGCCCGGGCACCCCGGCTCGATCCTGGTGGTGGAGGACAACCGGGACTTCCGGGCGGCGATCCGGATGCTCCTGGCGAGAGAGCACCACGCCGTCGAGGAGGCGGGCGACGCCGCCGAGGCGCTGGACCGCCTCGAGCGCCAGAGCTTCGACCTCGTGCTGCTCGATCTCGGACTTCCGGACCTCGACGGGCTCGAGCTCCTGCTCCGGCTCCACCGCGTCGACGAGGACGTGGCCATCATCGTGCTCACCGGCCGCGGCGACATCGAGACGGTCGTGGAGGCGATGAAGCGGGGGGCGGAGAACTTCCTCGTCAAGCCGGTGGAGCGGGAGCCGCTGCTCGCCGCGGTGCACAGGGCCATCGCGACCTCCAGGCTGCGCCTGCGCGCCCGCTCCAGCTCCGCCGAGCGCAGCCGGTACGTGGCCGGCGAACCCGTAGGCGACAGCAAGGGCATGCGCAACGTGCGGGACCTGGCGCGACGGGTGGCGGACACCGATGCGTCGGTGGTGATCACGGGCGGCTCCGGCACCGGCAAGGGCCTGGTCGCCCAGATGATCCACCGGCTCTCCCGGCGGTCGGCGGCGGCGTTCCTCGACCTCAACTGTGCAGCGCTGCCGCCGCAGTTTCTCGAATCCGAGCTCTTCGGGCACGAGCGCGGCGCGTTCACCGACGCCCACGAGGCGAAGATGGGCCTGCTCGAGGTGGCCCACGGCGGCACCGTCTTCCTCGACGAGATCGCCGAGATGGACCCGGTGGTCCAGAGCAAGCTGCTCAAGGCCCTCGAGGACAGGCGTTTCCGGCGCCTCGGCGGGATCCGCGACATCTCCGTCGACGTGCGCCTCATCGTGGCGACCTCGGCGGACCTGCGCTCCCGGGTCGAGGAGGGCGTCTTCCGGAAGGACCTGTTCTACCGCCTCAACGTGTTCGAGATCGTCATCCCCGAGCTCCACGAGCGCCGCGAGGACATCCTTCCCATCGCCCTCTACCTGGTCAACGAGCTCAACCCGGTGGTGGGCCGCCGCATCGTCCGCATCGACCCGGCCGCCGTCACCCTCATGGAGAGCTACGCCTGGCCGGGCAACGTCCGCGAGCTGCGCAACGTCGTCGAGCGCGCCATGATCCTGGCGAGGGGCGACGAGATCTCCCCCCGGCATCTGCCCACGGAGCTCCACCGCCAGGCCGCCTTCAGCGCCGACCCCGGCGAGCTGCGCACCCTCGCCGACGTGGAGGCGGACCACATCCGGCAGGTCCTCGCCGCCACCGACGGCAACATCAAGCGGGCCGCCACCGCCCTGGGCATCGCACGTTCCACCCTGTATCGCAAGCTCTCCGAGCACGGCATCGACGAGGGCCGCTGAAGGTGGGCCGGCACCGGCAAGGCCCGGCGAGGCGCCGCCGCACCACCGGAAAGTCGGCCGCCGAGCTGTTCCTCGCCGCCGTCGGCATGGTCATCGTCCTCCTCGTGGCCGCCGTGGTGCTCACGCCGGGGTCGTGCCACGTGGTGCCGCGCCCTCCGGCCGCCGCCAGGACCGCAACGCCCGTGCCCCCCACCCCCCCGGCCCGCTGACCGCGGCCTCCCCCGCCGGACCCGGGAAGAAGGCGGCCCCGATTCGCCTTCCCATGGTCGGAGCGGAACGCCACCCGGAGGCGTAGAATCGCTCCGGAGGCTCTTGATGGGAAACTGGATGAAAACCACTCTGCTGCTCGGGCTCCTCACAGGCCTGCTGCTCTGGCTCGGTGACGCCCTGGGAGGGCCGCAGGGGCTGATCCTGGCTCTCGCCTTCGCGGCGGTGCTGAACTTCGCGTCGTACTTCTTCTCGGACAAGATCGCGCTGCGCATGCACCGGGCCCAGCCCGTCTCCGAGTCCGAGGCGCCGCAGCTGTACGCGGTACTCGCTGATCTCACCCAGCGGGCCGGCATCCCCATGCCCCGCGTCTACGTCATCCCCGAGATGCAGCCCAACGCCTTCGCCACCGGCCGCTCGCCGAACCACGCCGCGGTGGCCGTGACGCAGGGGCTGCTGCGCCTCATGGACCGGGACGAGCTCAAGGGCGTGCTGGCCCACGAGCTCAGCCACGTCCGCCACTACGACATCCTCATCTCCTCGGTGGCGGCCACCGTCGCCGGCGCCCTGTCGATCATCGCCCGCATGGCGGGCTACGCCCTCCTCTTCGGCGGGCGGGATCGCAACGAGGGCGGCGGCATGAGCGGGCTCTTCTTCATGATCGTGGCGCCCATTGTGGCCGTCGTCATCCAGCTCGCGATCTCGCGCTCCCGCGAGTTCGCCGCGGACGAGGCGGGGGCCCGGCTGGCGGGAACGCCGACGGGGCTGGTGTCGGCGCTCCGCAAGCTCGAGACGGCCACCGCCCAGATCCCCATGGCCACCGCCCAGCCGACCACGGCGCACATGATGATCGCCAACCCCCTGGGGCGCTCGGCGCTTTCGAAGCTGTTCGCCACCCACCCGCCCATGGAGGCGCGCATCGCCCGTCTCGAGGGCATGATCGGCCACATGTGAGGCGACGCCCGCGCGCCCGCACCGGGCGCCGGCTCAGGACAGCAGCGGAACGATGCGGGCCGCGGCGGCGGCCGCGGCGATGCCTTCCACCTGGACGGTCTTGATCCTCGAGGCTCCTCCCAGCACCACGGCGACGTTTCGCCTGGGCACTCCGAGCACCTCGGCCAGCAGCCCTTCCACGGCCCGGTTCGCCTCGCCGCCCTCCGGCGCCGCCGCCACGTCCACGCGCAGGGCGCCGGCGTGAACCCCCGCCACGCCGGTCCGCCGTGCTCGAGGGTGCACCCGCACGGCCAACCGGCAGCCTGAATCGGTGTCGTGGACGAACGGTGGAAGCGGCGGCTCAGCCACGCGCCAGCACGACGCCCCGCTCCGACGCGGCGATGAACTCAGCGATGCGCATGGCGTCCGGCCGGTCGGCCAGCTCCGTGCGGATCCGCTCCACCGCCTCGGTGGTGGTCAGCGTGGCGCTGCAGAGCAACCGCCAGGCACGCTTGATGGCGTCCCGGCGCTCGCTGGAGAACCCCTTGCGCTCCAGGCCGATGGAGTTCGGCCCGAAGCAGCGGGCGGGGCGGCTCCCGGCGGTCTTCATGAACGGCAGCACGTCCTTGGTGGCGATGGTCCCGCCGCCGATGAACGCGTACTCACCCACCGAGCAGAACTGGTGAACGGCAGACAACGCGCCCACCGTGGCGTGGTCTCCCACGTGGACGTGCCCGGCCAGGGTGCCGCAGTTGGCGAAGATCACCCAGTCCCCGACCTGGCAGTCGTGGGCGACGTGGGCGCTCACCATGTACAGGCCGTTGGCGCCCAGCCGCGTCACGCCGCCACCGCCGGGGCTGCCCCGGTGAATGGTGACGAACTCGCGGAACACGTTCCCCGGGCCGATCTCGGCGCGGGTCGGCTCCCCCCTGTACTTGAGGTCCTGCGGCGGCGCCCCCACCGAGCAGTGGGAGACGAACCGGTTGCCGGGCGCCACCGTCAGCGGGCCCTCGAGGCGGCAGAACGGGCCCACGGTGCAGCCGGAGCCCAGGCCCACCTCGCCCTGGATGACGGCGTAGGGGCCGATCTCGACGTCGTCGGCCAGGTCCGCGCGGGGGTCCACCACCGCCGTGGGATGGATGCTCGCCATCACTCCTCCGTTCGCGGGCGGTCCACCATGGCGCTGGAGAGCTCCGCCTCGGCGACCAGCTCGTCGCCGACCCGGGCGACGCCGCGCAGCACCGCGAAGCGGGCGCGCCGCTTGAGCACCGTAACCTCCAGCACCAGCTGGTCCCCGGGCACCACCGGCCGGCGGAAACGGCACTTGTCGATGCCGGTGAAGTAGATCAGCTTCTCGTGCCGGTCGGGGACGTCCTGCAGCATCATCACCGCCCCGGCCTGGGCCATGGCCTCGACCACCAGAACCCCGGGCATCACCGGCACGCCGGGGAAGTGCCCCTGGAAGTGGGGCTCGTTGAAGGTCACGTTCTTCACCGCGAGGACCCGCCCGTCGCCCATCTCCAGCACGCGGTCGACGAGCAGCAGCGGATAGCGGTGCGGCAGCACCTCGAGGATGCCCTGGATATCGATCATTCCGTCCCCCCGAGCCGAGCGACGATCTCCTCGAGCTCCTTGATCCGGCGCCTGAGGGCCTCGATCTGGTAGATGTTGGCCTGCGCCTTAAGCCATTCGCGGTGAGGGCGGGACGGGAACCCCGAGACCATGGAGCCGGGGGCCGTGTCCTCGGTGACCCCGGTCTTCGCGGTCACCACCGTGCCGTCACCCAGGGTGAGGTGCCCCACCGCCCCGCTCTGCCCCGCCATCACCACGTGGCGGCCGAGCCGGGTGGAGCCGGAGATGCCGGACTGCGCCACCAGCAGCGAGCCCTCCCCCACCTGCACGTTGTGGGCGATCTGCACCAGGTTGTCCACCTTGGTTCCGCGGCCGATACGGGTGGTGCCCAGCGTGGCCCGGTCGATGCACACGTTGGCGCCGAGCTCGACGTCGTCCTCGACGACCACGATGCCGATCTGCGGGACCTTGTGGTGGACGCCTCCGGCGGTGGCGAAGCCGAACCCGTCGGAGCCCAGCACCACGCCGGCGTGGAGGATGCACCGGGAGCCCACGCGGCAGCCGCGCTCGACGACCACGTGCGGATGGAGCACCGTGTGGTCCCCCACCGTCACCCCGTCGCCCAGCACGCACCCGGGCCCGACCACGCTGCCCGCGCCCACCGCGCAGCCCTCGCCGATCACCGCCTGCGGACCGATCGAGACCCCCTCCCCCAGGGCGGCGGAGCCGGCCACCACGGCGGTGGCGTGCACTCCCGGCGCCGCCACGGGCTCGGGGTGGAAGAGGGCGAGGAGCCGTGCCAGGGCCGCGTAGGGCTCGGCGCACACCAGGCAGTCGCGCCCCTTGAAGGGGGCCGCGTCGGCCACCAGCAGCGCCCCTGCCCGGGACGTCCTGGCCGCTTCCAGGTAGCGCCGGTTGTGGTAGAAGGACAGCTCCTCCGGGCCGGCGTCCTCCAGGGTATTGATCCCGGAGACCCGCCGCCGCGGGTCTCCCACCGCCCGGCCGCCCACCCGGGCCGCCAGGTCCTCCAGCGTGTACACCGTCATCACGTCCTCGACCCTCCGGTACGGGCGGGGGCGCGATCGCCCGCCGCCCCGCACCGCCGTGGAGCCTACTTCGTGGCCTTGGTGTTGAACCGCCGCAGCACCTGGTCGGTGATGTCGACCCGCTCGGAGGCGTACAGGAGGCCGGACTGGTACTTGTTGAAGATGAGGTCGAAGTTCATCTCCTTGCCCAGCTCCGTGATGATCGGCATGATCTGCTTCTCGAGCGCGGCGTACTCCTTCTGCTGCGCGTCGTTGAGCTGCTGCTGCGTGTCGTCCTGGAAGCGCTGGAGGGCGATCTGCTTGTCCTCGATCTGCTTCTGCAGCTCGGCGATCTTGGCGTCCGTGAGCGTGGCCCGCTGCGCGTTCAGCTGCTTCTGCAGGGTGTCAAGCTCGTCGGCCATCTTCTTTCCTTCGGCGACCTTGTCGTCCTGGAGCTTCTTCATGCGGACCATGGCTTCCTTGCCCGCCGCCGAATCCTGGACGAGCTGCTGGACGTCGATGACGGCCACCGAGGTCTTGCTGGGGGCTTCCTGGGCGGCCACCGACGTTGCCATCGCCACGAGCACGACTGCTAGGAATCTTCTCATCACCGACTCCCTCTCTCTCTGTCACGTATTCCCCCACCGGGGCGCGCCATTCTAGCATCCCCGACCCCCGCCGCAGCCTTGCCTCGGAAGGGCAGCTGCACGACAATGCGCGGGACTCCGAGGGCGGCGCCGCTCCTGCGGCCGTGGCCCCCGTGGGGCGCCCCCCCGGAGTGCGGTGGGCGGACTGGAGAACCGATGCGACCCTTCGATCACGACGACGCCGCGGCCATTACGGCCCTCCGGGTGCTGGCCATCGACCAGGTGGAGGCGGCCCGCTCCGGCCACCCCGGCATGCCCCTGGGCGCCGCGCCCATGGCCTACGCCCTGTGGAGCCGGTTCCTGCGCTTCGACCCGCTCCACCCAGAATGGCCCGACCGCGACCGCTTCGTCCTCTCCGCCGGCCACGGCTCGGCGCTCCTGTACGCGCTCCTGCACCTGTTCGGCTTCGACCTCCCCATGGACGAGCTGCGCCGCTTCCGCCAGTGGGGCTCGCGCACCCCGGGCCACCCCGAGGTCGGGCACACCCCCGGCGTCGAGACCACCACGGGTCCCCTGGGCCAGGGGCTGGCCACCGCCGTCGGAATGGCCATCGCCGAACGCCACCTGGCCGCCCGCTTCAACCGGCCCGGCGCGGAGGTCGTCGGCCACCGGACCTTCGTCATCGCCGGCGACGGCGACCTCATGGAGGGCCTCTCCCACGAGGCCGCCTCCCTGGCCGGCCACCTCGGCCTCGGACGCCTCGTCGTCCTTTACGACGACAACGACATCACCATCGAGGGCGCCACCTCCCTCGCCGTCTCCGACGACGTCACCCGCCGCTTCCAGGCGTACGGCTGGCGCGTGATGGAGGTCGCGGACGGCAACGACCCCGCCGCCATCGCCGCGGCGCTTGCGGACGCCACCTCCCGCGAGGACGCGCCGGCGCTCGTCCGCGTCCACACGCGCATCGGCTTCGGCTCCCCCGCCAAGCAGGGCAGCGCCGAGGCCCACGGCGCGCCCCTCGGTCCGGAGGAGGCCGCGGCCACCCGGCGGGCCCTGGGCTGGGCGGAGGAGACGCCGTTCACCGTCCCCGCCTCCGTCAGGAGCCGGTTCGCGGAGCTCGCGGCGGAGAGGACCGGGGCGCGGGAGCGGTGGCTCGAGCTCTTCGGCCGCTACCGGGCGGAGGCGCCGGCGGAGGCTGCCGAGCTGGAGCGCCGCTGGCGCGGCGAGCTCCCCGGCGGCTGGGCCGACACCGGAATCGACCTCGGCGGCGCCACGGCCATGGCCACGCGGCAGGCCTCCGGGCTCGCCCTCAACGCCCTCGCCACCGGCATCGGGGAGCTCGTCGGCGGCTCCGCCGACCTCGCCCCCTCCAACAACTCCTGGCTCAAGGGCGAGCGGGCCATGTCGAAGGGCGACCTGGGCGGCCGCAACATCCACTTCGGCGTGCGCGAGCACGCCATGGCCGCGGTGTGCAACGGCCTCGCGCTGCACGGGGGCCTGCGCCCGTTCGGCGTCGACCTTCCTGGTCTTCGCCGACTACCTGCGCCCCGCCGCCCGCCTGGCCGCGCTCATGAAGCAGCCGGTGATCTACGTCTTCACCCACGACTCCCTGGCCGTGGGCGAGGACGGCCCCACCCACCAGCCCGTGGAGCACATCGTCTCCCTGCGCATCATCCCGGGGCTCACCGTCATCCGCCCCGCCGACGCCCACGAGACCGTGCAGGCCTGGCAGGCCGCCCTGGCCCGCCGGACCGGCCCCACCGCCCTGGTCCTCACCCGCCAGAAGGTGCCCGTCCTCGACCGCCCGGCCCCCGGGGCGGTCGCCCGCGGCGCCTACGTCAAGGCCGAGGCCTCCGGCGGCGTCCCGGCGGTGATCATCGCCGCCTCCGGGTCCGAGGTCGCACTGGCCCTGGGCGCGCGCCAGCGCCTTCAGGACGCCGGCTTCCCCACCCGGGTCGTCTCCGCCCCCTCCCTCGACCTCCTCGCCGAGCAGCCTCCGGCGTACTGGGAGGAGCTCTTCGGCGTCCCCGGCGCGGTCAGGGTCGCCGTCGAGGCGGGGCGCGGCCAGGGGTGGCACCGCTGGGTCGGCGACGGCGTCCACGTCGTGCTCCACGACTTCGGCGCCTCGGCACCCGGGGACGAGGTCATGCGCCGCCGTGGCTTCTCCGTCGAGGCCGTTACCGAGCGCGTCCTCGCCGCCCTCGGCGCCGCGGTGCCCGCCGGCGCCTGACGCCGGGCCCGCCCGCGGGGGTCAGGCTCGCATCTCTGCATCTCCTGACCCCGCCACCGCCGCGTCTCTCGCGACCGGCCGGCTGGATCCCGGCGTGCGTACGCGCTGCTGGAGGCCAACCTCTACGCCCCTGCCCGCTGCATCCTGCGGCGGCCCTTCATGGCGCCTCTCGCCACCCGCCCCCTCCCGCGCGCCCTGAAGGGCGCGGCTACGTGGACATGCCACGCGACGGGCCCGCCCCCCACGGACGAGCGCAGCGATGTCTCGGGGTCACATCCCCGGGGGTCGGGCTTCCATCTCTGCGTTCCCCGGGTCGGCCCCGGCCTCCGCGAGGCGGAAGGGCGCGGCCGCGGCGGCCTGCCGCGCGGCGGGCCGGTCCCCGCGCGGCGCACGGCGGACGCGAAGCGGGGGGCCGGCCGGGGCCCCCCGCGGATCCATCTTCGACCGGTTCCGGGGGCGTCGCGCCCCCGGCGGTCATTCCTTGCCGAAGAGCGGCTCGAGCTCCTCGCGGGTGGGCTTCGGGGTGAGCAGGCTGACGACGACCAGGGCGCCGATCGAGACCAGCGCCGCCGGGTAGATGCTGGGCACGCCCCACGGGTCGCCGCCCATCATCACCTGAGGAAACGCGTTGGGGATCACCAGCTCGAAGACCAGCGCCATCACCGCGCCGGACACGATGGAGGCGAGCCCGCCGGCCCGCGTGGCGCGGCGCCACGCCAGCGCCGCCAGCAGCGCCGGCGTGATCGACACCCCGTACATCGTGTAGGCGAAGTACGAGTAGCGCAGCACCGAGATGGAGCTGCCCAGCACCGTGGGGATGAAGATCATGAGAAACGCGGCCACGCCGAGGATCACCACGAAGACCTTCTGCAGCGCCACCATGGTCTTCTGGTCCGCGTCGGGGCGCAGGAAGCGCTGGTAGATGTCGCGCATGATGTTGGTGGTGGGCGAGAGCAGGTAGTTCATCCCCGTCGAGATGACCACCGCGCACGCCGCGCCGAGAAGCAGCAGCCCGACGGCGAGGCCGATGCCGCCCCGGGAGGCCACGTCCTCGGCGGACTGCAGCACTACGGCCGCGGGGTCCAGGCCGGCGTGCACCGCCAGCACCTGTTCCGCAGAGCCGGCACCCGCGAATGCCTCCTGGAGCCTGGCGTCCAGCGCCGCCTCCTGGTCCGGTTTCACGTTCCCGGCGGCGGCGGCCTCACCCGCCAACCGTGCCGCCAGGGCCGGGGCGCCGGATGCCGGCACCTCGCCCGACGCCACCTGCGCCTTCACGCGGCCGGCCAGCTCGAACGTCTGGATGTCGACCCAGTGGGCCGCGGAGCCGTAGACGGCGATGGCCACGACGAGGGTCTCCACCACGATGGTGCCGATGATCCACAGTCCGACGGCGCGCCGGGCCTCCTTCGGCGAGCGCGCCGAGTAGAACTTCTGGTACATGGACTGGATGCCCATGAGGAGCAGCAGCGTAGCCAGGAAGTAGCCCCCCGCCTTGAGCGCCGGGTACTGCCCGAAGTCGGCGGAGAACACCGCGAAGTGCTGGGCCGGCAGCGCCGCCACGGTGGCGTCGGCGCCCCCCGCGAAGAGCACCACGAAGGGCAGCGCCAGGCAGCTCGCCAGCAGGATGATGATGCCGTTGGGCAGGTCGGTGTGGGCGACCGCCACCATGCCGCCCATCGCCGTGAAGAGGATGACGAACGCCGCGGCGATGGTCTGCCCCGTCGCCACGGAGATCGACCCCTTGGTGATGACGTTGAGGATGTACCCGCCGGCGCGGAACTGGTAGGAGACGATGGTGGTGAAGGCGATGATCAGCGCGATGGCGCCGAACAGGCGCGCGAACTTGCCGTAGCGCACCTCGAGGATGTCGCCCACCGTGTACTGGCCGAAGGTGCGGATCTTTCCGGCCAGGAAGTAGATCACGGCGATGCCCACCCAGGCGCCCGCGGGCAGCCACAGCGCGGACCACCCCGCCCTGGCCGCGTACTCGGCGCCGGCGATGAACGTGCCCGAGCCGATCCACGTGCACACCAGGGTGAAGACCATGACGGTGAGGGTGAGCTTCCGCCCCGCCACCATGAAGTCGTCCTGGGACTGAACCTTCTTCGCTCTCAGGAAGTTGAAACCCAACAGGACCAACAGGTACGCCAGGACGACCCACAGATACCAGCCCACGGAACCCTCCTCCCCGGTGCCGGCCGCCCCGGCGACGCCGGTCCCCGCGCCGACACGCGGGAACCGGGGGGCGCGCCCGGCTCACCGCCTCAACTGTCGCTCTCGCCCACGTCCTCGTCCTCGGCCACCTCGAGCTGCCTGCCCTCGGCGGCGGCGAGCATCTCCCGGGCCTGTTCCGCGTACTCCTCCGGCACCAGCACGGCCACCTCGCCGATGCCGTCGAGGGTGAGCCCGTACACCGAGCCCAGCGCCTCGCCGACGATCCGCGCCGGGATGCCCGAGGCTCGCAGCGCCGCGAGCACGGGTTGCGCGTTCACGTGCCCCTGGAGGCGGAGCACCTCGACCTCGCCCTCGGGGACCCGGAGCATGCCCGCTCAGGCCCCGTCGATGAGGACCAGGTCGCGCTGCATGGCGCCGGCCACGTCCACGCTGCCCGCGGGGGTGATGAAGACGTCGATCTCGGACCGCACGGCCATCTCGCCCGGCAGGTAGATGCCCGGCTCGATGGAGAAGCAGATCCCCGGGACCAGCAGCCGCTCGTCCTTGGTCTCGAGGTTGTCGATGTTGACGCCGTTGCCGTGGACCTCCTCGCCGATGGAGTGGCCCGTCCGGTGGATGAAGAAGTCGCCGTAGCCCGCGGCCGCCACCACGTTGCGGCAGGCGTCGTCGACCTCCCAGCCGTGCACCGCGTTCCCCGCCCCGAAGCGCTTACGCACAAAGGCCAGCGCGGCGTCTCGGGCGTCCCGCACGGTGTTGAAGATCTCCACGTACTTGGCCGGCGGCTCCGAGCCGACGAACCCGCACCAGGTGATGTCGTAGAAGATCGCGCCGGGCTGGTCGAGCTTCGCCCACAGGTCGATGAGGACGGTGTCGCCGCGCTTGATGGGGCGGGCGTTGGCGGGGGTCGGCTCGAAGTGCGGGTCGGCGGGCTGCTCGTTGGTGCCGACGATGGGCATCTCCCCCTGGCAGGTCAGGCCCTCCTCGCCGAAGCGCCGGCCGATGAACTGCTGCACGTCGTACTGGGTGAGGGTGCGCCCCGCCCGCAGCTCGTTGCCGATGAGCGCGAACGCCTCGTCCTTGATCGCCTGCACGCGACGGCCCGCCTCCAGGTGGGACTGGTAGTCGTCGTCGTTCAGCACGGCCTGGAACGTCTGCACCAGGTCGGCGGAGGACACCACCTCGAACCCCAGGGAGCGGATCAGGTCCACCGTGCCGCCGTCCACCATCGAGACGTAGGGGATGTTCGCCGTGGGCGAGAACTGCATCGCCACCTTCACGGCGCTCCCCAGCGCCGCCTGGAGCGCGGCGTGGAGCTCGCGCCAGGACAGGTAGGGGCGCTTGGCGCCCGGCAGGGAGTCGAGCTTCGTGGATTCCACCTTGGAGACCAGCTTCACCGGCTCGCCGACGGCTGGGATCCAGTAGAACCACCGGCGGCTCGTGAACTTGCCCAGGTCGAGACCGAGCACGTGGGCCGCGATGGCGTCCCGGTTGTGGAAGTCGTAGAGCAGCCAGCCGTCGAAGCCGAGGGCCTTGATCTCCCTCTGGATGCGTGCAATGTCGGGCATGAGATCCTCCCTGCGTCGGGTCACGGTGGCACACCGCCGACCGGCAAGTCAACCGTGACCGGCGCGCCGTGCGTCAGTAGACGAAGCGCGGTTCCACGTTGACGATGACCTTGTCGACGGCGCTGAAGCGGCCGGTCACGCCGCGCTTCAGCGCCTCGGCCACCGCCTCCGCTGGAACGCCCCGGGAGGTCAGGTCGAAGATCACGAAGCACCGCTCCGCCCGGCCGACGATGCGGAGGTCGTGAACCTCCACCGCCGCCCGCAGCCGCGCGAGCTCCTCCGCCAGGAACGCCGACACCGGAGCGTAGAGGGGATGGCGCCGGTCGACGGGGTCCACGTGCACGGTGGCGCGGCAGTGGAGCGCCGACACCAGCGCCTCCTCCACGTCCTCGGCGAGCTCGTGGCCCCGGCTCACGTCCAGCGCCACCGGCACCTCGATGTGGAGCGAGGTCACGATGAGGTTGCCGTAGCGGTGCACGATCACGTCGTGCACCTCCTCGACGCCGGCCACCGATAGCGCCGTCTCGCGGATGCGCCGCACCAGGCCCGGCGACGGCGCCTCGCCGATGAGCGGGTCGAGCGCCCCGCGCACCATGTGCACCCCCGCCCAGGCCAGGAACCCCGCCACCACGACGCCGGCGGCGCCGTCCAGCCAGAGCACCCCGAGCCGGGACGCGGCCAGGGCGAGGATGACCACGCCCGTGGCGAGAACGTCGGACCGGTGATGCCAGAAGTCGGCCACCAGCGCGGTGGAGCCGATCCGCTTCCCGAGGCGCAGCGAGAAGCGCGAGAGCCACTCCTTGAGCACGAGGGTGAGCACGAGCACCGACAGCAACGGCGCCGACGCCCGTACCTCCCGGGGGTGCAGCAGCCGTGTCACCGAGGACTCCCCGAACTCCAGCGCGGCGACCAGCAGCAGCACCGCGATGATCAGCGTCGCCACGCTCTCCACCCGCCCGTGCCCGAACGGGTGCTCCGCGTCGGACGGCTTGGCCGCGGCCTTGAACCCCCAGATCACCACGCCGGAGCTGGCCACGTCGCCGAGGGAGTGGATGGCATCGGCGATCAGGCTGATGGACCCGATGGCGACGCCGGGCACGATCTTGACCGCGAACACCACGAGGTTGACGACGACGCTGGTCCAACCCTCGAGGACGCCGTACGCCTCGCGGACCCGGGGGTCGGAGACGTCCTCCCCCGCCGGGGCCACGAACCTCGTGAGCAGCGCTTCCGTGACCATCGGCGCGGAGGCTAGCACAGCGCCGCGCGGCGGCGGCTCAGAGCTCTCCCCGCGGGGGAATCCGGCTGCACGCGTGCTCCGTCAGCGCAGTGATGGTGAGGGAGGGGTTCACGCCGAGGTTGGCGCCGATCACCGAACCATCCATGACGTACAGCCCCGGCGCTCCGAACACCCGGGACGAGGCGTCCACCACCCCGGCGCCGGCGTCGCGCCCGATCACCGCGCCGCCCAGGATGTGGGCCGTCGTGGGCACGTCCAGCAGAACCTCGTTGAGAGTGCTCTGAGGCTCGGCGTCGAGAGCGGCACCGAGCTCGCGGGCCACCTCGTTGGCGAGGGGGATGTAGCTGGGAACGCGCTGTTGCCCCGGAGGCGGCTCGGAGGTCACCGTGGGGCGGAACGGCCACAGCAGCCGGCGTCGCTGCACCAGCCGCGTGTGGTTGTCGTTGGTCTGCATGACCAGCAGGATCACGGACCGGGACGCCTTGCCCACCGGGCACGTGACCCGCAGCAACCGCACAGGGTGGCGGAGAACGGAGCCGAGCCAGCGCAGCTGGCGGGGCACGCCCGGGCCGCCGTCGGTGAGCAGCGTGCCCAGCAGGAGCATGACGTCGGCGCCCCGGGTGAAGTGGACCGGCTCCATCCGCGTGGTCTCGTCCATCTCCACCTCGGAGGTGATGGCCACGCCCTCCCACAGGTCGCGGCGGCTGCGCGAGGTGATCCCCAGCAGCGCCTCGGAGTTGTTGCGCACGAAGCTGCCCACCATGGGCGAGAGGTTGGCGAGGCCGCCCTTGCGAGCCGAGTCCAGGAGCAGCGGCACGGTGCCCAGGACACCGCCGGCCAGCACCACCCGGCGGGCGGTCAACGCCCCCCGTTGGGCGAAGAGGCGATCCGTGGAACGGCGCCAGCGCAGCCGGTAGCCGCCCCCCTCCAGCGGCTCCACGAGCTCCACCATGGTCTCGGGGATCACCTCCACGCCGGCGCGCTCGGCCAGGTGGAGGTAGTTCTTGTCGAGGGTGTTCTTGGCGCCCACCCGGCAGCCCGTCATGCAACCGCCGCAGAACGTGCACCCCACCCGCCGGGGTCCGCTGCCGCCGAAGAACGGGTCGTCCGCCTCGACCCCGGACTCCCCGAAGAACACGCCCACCTCGGCGGCGTGGTAGGTACCGTCGCGAGCGCGGCGCCGGGCGGCCTCCCGCAGCGCCTCGTCGGCGGGGCCCAGGCGCGGATTGGTGGCGGAGCCGAGCATGCGCCGCGCCGTGGCGTAGTGCTCCGGCATCACCCGTCGCCAGTCCTCGGCGTCCTTCCAGCGGGGGTCGTCCCACACCGTGTCGGTGGGCTGGAGGTGCGTGTTCGCATAGAGCAGGCTGCCACCGCCCACTCCCACGCCGTGCAGCACAAGCACGTCGCGGAGCAGGTGCAGCGCCCACAGCCCGTAGCACGACACCCAGGGGAACCAGAACGACTTCGGCACGTTCCAGTTCGTCGCGGGCAGGTCCTCGGTGCGCCAGCGCTTCCCCTTCTCCAGGACGACGACACGGTAGCCCTTCTCGGCCAGCCGCAGCGCCGCCACCGAGCCGCCGAAGCCCGAGCCGACGATGGCGAAGTCGATGTCCACGTCTCCGCGGGGTTCCATCACGATCCAGTGTAGTCCCCCCGGCGGAGGAACGCGCCGGCCGCGCGCGGGAATGGCCGCCCGGCACCCGGTGTCATCCGGGGAGAACGTCGGGAGCGGACCGCTCCCGGGAAGGATCACCACCCATGACCAGGAAGCTCAGCGTGCTCCTCGCCGCCGCCGTGCTCGCCCTCGCCGCCGGCGCTCAGGCCGCCCCCACCCGCATCACCGTCCGCGTCATCGCCAAGGGCGCCAAGTTCATCGGCACCAGCATCGGCGGCGCCCGCGTGGTCCTCCGCGATGCGGACACCGGCGCCATCCTCGCCTCCGGGATCACCCGCGGCTCCACCGGAGACACCGCCCGCATCATGAAGGAACCCCACGCTCGCGCCGGCGTCCTCTCCAGCGAAGGTTCGGCAGCCTAC
This sequence comes from uncultured Acidobacteriota bacterium, assembly GCA_963751245.1. Taxonomy (GTDB): domain Bacteria; phylum Acidobacteriota; class Thermoanaerobaculia; order Thermoanaerobaculales; family Thermoanaerobaculaceae; genus CAVVTR01. Next base: position 574,230 of record CAVVTR010000008.1, read on the forward strand.
ACCGCCACCCTCGACATCGACCGGCCCGTCCTCGTCGAGGCCGACGCCTACGGCCCCCTCGCCGCGCGCCAGAGCGCGAACCGGGTGACCGCGACCCAGTGGGTCGTGCCGGGGAAGGACGTCACCGGCGGCGACGCCTGGCTGCTGGAGATGCCGGGGTTCATGGTGGACGTCCTCGCGCCGCCCACCCACTCGCGTGCCGGAAAGGCCCCCACCTCCATTCCGATCGCCGCCAACGTCACCATGATGTGCGGCTGCCCCATCACCCCCGGCGGGCTGTGGGACGCGGACACCATCCAGGTGCGCGCCATCGTCAGCCGTGACGGCGTCCGCGTGGGCGAGGTGCCCCTGGCCTACGCCGGCACCGCGAGCCAGTTCGCCGGCACCGTCGAGGCCGCCGAGCCCGGCGAGTACGAGGTCACCGTCTACGCCTACGACCCGCGCGACGGCAACACCGGCCTCGATCACGCCACCTTCATCATCGGAAAGGAGTAGTCGCGGGTGGCGGGCTGAATCCCGCGATGCTTCTCTGCCGGCGGAGGCCACCCTCCATCCCCCCGCCCGCTGCCGGTCCGGCGGAACGTCAGGCCGCGTCTCGCCGCCCGCCCGCGCCTCCGCGAGGCCAGCCCGCGGGCCCGGGTGGGTGGTGCCGTCGCGGCTGGCTTCTCGCCACCCGCCACACCCTCCGCGACGCGGAAGGGTGCGGCCACGTGGCGCTGCCACCCGCGGACCACTGACCGCGTGACCGTCCACAACCTGCATAACTCAATGTAGCCCAGGTCTTTAGACCTGGGATGCAGACCGGACCGTCCACAACCCGCCCGTCCGCGCACCCGGCGGGCCGGATCCCGCGATGCTTCTGCGTTGGCGGAGGCCGGCCTCCGCGGCCGTATCAGCGGCCGCGGCGGGCCAGGATGGCGTCGAGGACACCGGGGCAGCACAGCGAGAGCGCCCGGACGAGGTGGGTCTCCACCCCGAGCTTGACCAGCCGACGCCGCTTCGCCGCCGCCTTCAGCGTCACCCGCGCCACCTTCTGCGGCGACATCATCCGGCGCCCCGCCGCGTCGTCGGTCCCCTGCGGCGTCCCGTCGGCGAGGAGCGCGCGTGCCCGCACCTCGGTGGCCACGAAGCCCGGGCACACGAGGGTCACGGACACCCCCTGCGGCCTGAGCTCCGCCCGCACCGCCTCGAAGAGCCCGTGGAGCGCCTGCTTGGAGGCCGCGTAGCCGCTCCGCGTCGGCGTCCCCGCCAGCCCCACGATGCTCGACATCACGACGATGCGGCCGCGGCTGAGCAGGAGGTCCGGCAGGGCCAGCCGTGTGAGGGAGGCGGCGGCGAAGAAGTTGACCTCGAAGAGCTGGCGGAGCACCTCCTCGTCGAGGCCGGCGAAGCGGGCGTTCATGCTGATGCCGGCGTTGTTGACCAGCAGGTCCACTCCGCCGAACCGTTCCCGGCACGCGGTCACGACCGCGCGCTGGACCTCCTCGCTGGTGAGGTCGCCGGCCACCGTCTCCACGTCCCCGGGCAGCTCGAGGCACCGCGTGGCGACCCGGTCCAGGGCGCGCAGGTCGCGCCCCGTCATCACCACCCTCGCCCCGTACGCGGCCAGCTGCTCCGCGATGGCCGCGCCGATCCCCGAGGACGCCCCCGTGACGATGGCGCGACTCCCCCGCCAGATTTCCTGCGGTACCGTCATGGCCCCCAGTGTAGGCCCTCGCGCAGCCCGCCGGAACACGGGAAGGTCTTTCCGCGTATATGCTGGCATGGAGTCATCCTCCCCCATCATCGCGACCCGGGGCCTCGTCAAGGAGTTCCGCTCCTTCAGGCGACGCCTCCGGGCCCTCGACGGCGTCGATCTCGACGTCCGCCCCGGCGAGGTCTTCGGCCTGCTCGGGGCCAACGGCGCCGGCAAGACGACCATGGTCAAGCTGCTCCTGGGCATGGCGCGCCCCACCGCGGGCGCCGTCACGATCCGGGGGCTCGATCCCCGGCGGGCACGGGCGCGGCTGCGCGTGGGCTACCTCCCCGAGGGCCACCGCTTTCCCGACTACCTCTCCGGAGAGGCCACGATGCGCCTGTTCGGCCGCCTCGCCGGCGTCCCCGAGGACGTCCTCGACCGCCGCGTCCCGGCGCTCCTGGACCTGGTGGGCCTGGCCGGGCGCGGCGGCGAGAAGGCCGGCCGCTACTCCAAGGGCATGACCCAGCGCCTCGGGCTGGCGGCGGCCCTGGTGGACGAGCCGGAGATCCTGTTCCTGGACGAGCCCACCGACGGCGTCGATCCCGTCGGGCGGCGGCACATCCGCGACGTGCTCCTCGAGACCCGCAGCCGCGGCACGACGATCTTCCTCAACTCCCACCTGCTCGCCGAGGTGGAGCGCACCTGCGACCGCGTGGCCATCCTCGACGCCGGCCGGGTGGTGCGCGAGGGCACCGTCGCCGACCTCACCAGCCCCGGTCACCGCTTCCGCATCCGCCTGGAGAACGGCGGGGCCGGAGCGCCGGTACCCGAGGTGCCCGGCGCCGCCGTGGTCTCCGACAACGGCGTCCTCGAGGTCGAGGTCGCCGACCTGGAGGCCCTCAACCGCCTCCTCGACGCGTTCCGCGCCCAGCAGCGGCTCATCGCCGAAGTCTTCCCGGTTCGGGCCGCCCTGGAGGACGTGTTCGTGGAAGCCGTGAAGAAGGGGAGGACGGGCTCGTGAGGACCTGGGCGCTCATCGTCGACACCTGGCGCGAGGCCTTCGCGCGCTACACCCTCATCGGCTTCGTGGCCGTCTCCACCCTGTTCCTCCTCATCCTCGTCTTCGCCCTCAACCTGGACATCGTCAACGGCACGCTGGCGGCGGGGAGCCTGTTCGGCCAGGCGCTGGAGCTCCACGGGCGCACCCCCGCCGTCACCGAGGTGGTCTCCGGCGGCCTCGCCGCCTTCGCCGGCATGACCTACGCCCTCGGCATCTTCCTCGCCGTGTTCACCACCGGCTCCCAGGTGCCCCACCTGATGCGCCGGGGCACCGTCGACCTCTACCTCACCCGCCCCGTCAGCCGCACCCACGTGCTGCTGGGCCGCTTCGTGGGCGCCTCGACGCTGGTGCTCGCGAACCTCGTGTTCCTGTGCGGGGGCCTCTTCGTCATCGTCTCGCTCAAGACCGGGGTGTGGAACCCCCGCTTCCTCCTCGCCGGCCTGCTCATCTTCGTCGTGTTCCTCTCGTTCCTGGGCTTCATGTTCCTGGTCGGCGTCGCCTCCGGCTCGACGCCGCTGTCGATCATGCTTCCCTACGCCCTGTACGTCATCTCCATGCCCCTCGCCGCCCACGACCGCATCGCCGCGGCCATGGACTCCCGGTTCTGGGCCCGCTTCGTGGACGGCCTGTACTGGGTGCTGCCCAAGACCGCGGAGCTGGGCAAGGGCATGGTCGAGCTCGTCCTCGGCAGGGGCTCGGTGTCCGCCGTCCAGCTGCTCACCACGGTGGGGTTCGGCGCCGCCTGCCTCGCCCTCGCCGTGATCTTCTTCAACCGCAGGAACTTCTAGGAGGTACACCATGAGACGCCTGACAACCCTCGCCGCCGCTGCCGTCCTCTTCGCGGCCCCTCTGCTGGCGGCGCCCCCCACCACCAAGGAGCTTCTCCGCTTCGTCCCGGCGGGCGCCACGGCGGTGATCGGCACCGACCTCGCCGCGCTCCGCCAGCAGCCCCGGGCGCAGGCCTGGCTCAAGGAGCACCAGGCCCGCTGGAGCGGCGTCGGCGACCAGGACGAGTTCTTCCGCGACGCCGGGCTCGATCCCGCCCGCGATGTGGACACCACGGTGGTCGCCGTCACGGGGAGCGAGGACGACCACGGCTTCCTCGCCGCGTTCGGCGGCCGCTACGACGCCGCGGCCCTGGCGGCGGCGCTGGTCAAGCGCGGCGCCACCAAGGTGGACGCCGCCGGAACCACCCTCTACCAGCTGCCCCGGGAGCACGAGGGTCACCACGGCGCCCAGGTCCTCGTGTGGCCCTCCAACGACACCGTGCTGGTCGGCACCCTCGGCGACCTCGAGGCCGCCCTCACCGGCGGGGCCGCCGGCAGCGCCCTCGTGGACTCGGCCGTCGCCGTGGGCCACGTCGACCTGCGTGCCCCGTTCTGGATGGTTGCCGACGTCCCCGCGCAGCTGCGCGAGCACGCGGCGCGCGGCGCGCAGAAGTCCGGTGAGTCCGGTTCGCCCGCGGTGCACGACGTGCTGAGCGCCTCCGCCGCCGTGCAGCGCGTCGCCGGCTACGCGACCGTCGGCGACGTCCTCGCGCTGCACGGCTTCGCCACCGCCAACAACGCCGAGAACGCCGGGCTGCTCCGCGACACCATCAAGGGCGCCCTGGCCGCCATGCGGCTGCACGCCCAGAACAGCGAGCCCGAGCTCGTCGAGGTGCTCCGCGACGTCAAGGTGAGCGTGGAGGGCGACGAGATCGAGGTCAACGCCGCCATCCCCATGACGGTGCTGGACCAGCTGGCCTCCCGGGCCAGGGCCCACACCCACCGAGACCACGGCGAGCAGCACTGAGGGGCGCGCGTGGGACGGGGCTCAGCGCCGCAGGCTCACCGCCACGCCGTCGCGCACCGGCAACAGCGTCGTGAAGAACCCCGGGTGGTCGAGGAGACGCCTCGTGAGCTCCTCGACCTCCCGGGCCGCCTCGCTGCCGTCGCCGTTCTCGGGAAGCAACCCCGCCGTGCTACATCACGTTGTCGGTGATGGACAGGCCGCCGGGGCGCAGGAGGGCCCATGCCACGCGCAGCGTGTCCGGGCCGGCGTCCCCGTCGAGGTTGCTGAAGACGGGGCCCCAGGTCCCGCCCGGCCGCCGCAGGGAGCCGCGCCTCTCCTCCACGGGCCGGCTCAAGCGATTCAGCACGCCCGCCTGCTCCAAAAAGCCCCGCACCAGCGCGTCCATCGCCTCCCGCACGGAGTCGTCGTCGTCGTGGAGGGCCTCGATGGTGCCGTCGATCTCCCGGTTCGCCGCGGCGTCTACCCCGGTCCTCCCTCCGTCGGAGCGCGGGCGGCCGCACCTTTCGATCTGAGCCGGGGCAGAACTGGCCGGATGCCGTACAATGCCTGTGTTGGAATCCGGATGGTGATGTCCACCGTGCCGATGCGCACCGACCGCGACCGCCTGCTCTCGCCGGGCCACTGCCCCGGAAACCTGCGGGCGCGCGCCACGGGCGGGTGCCCGGTCCGGAGGCCGGCGTCGTGAAGGCGAGGGGCGAAGCGGAGCTGCGTGCCATCGTCATCGACGCCGACGACGAGCGGCGCGGCATCGCCGAGGCGGTGCTCCGCGCCCGCGGCCACGCCGTCTCCGCGTTCGGCGCCGCCGCTCCCGCCTTCGAGGTCCTGACCGACGCCGTCGACCTCGCCGTGGTGGCCGTTTCGGGCGCGTCCGCCAACGGCCTCGAGACCGTCCGCAGGCTCAGGCAGCGCGGCCAGGCCAGCCTCGTCGTCATGGCCGTCACGGACCGCGGCGACACCTCCATCCTCGAGGACGTCCTCGCCGCGGGCGCCGACGACTGCGTGGGCCATCCCATGGACGAGGCCACCTTCGTCCGCCGCATCCTGGTGGCGGAGCGCCGCGTCGCCGAGCTCGCCAGGAAAGAGCGGCGTAATGCCGACCTGCTCCGCCTCGAGAAGGCCTTCCAGACCATGCAGATCGGCGTCACCATCACGGACCCCGAGGGCTCCATCGTCTACTCCAACCCGGCCGACGCGGCCATGCACGGCTGGAGCGTGGCCGACCTGATCGGCCAGCCGGCGCGGGTCCTGGCTCCCCGGGAGGTCCACCGGAAGGGACACGCCGAGCCGCGGCTCGAGGACTTCCACCAGTGGCGCCGGGAGAGCCTCAACGTCCGCCGGGACGGCGAGACGTTCCCCGTCCGGCTCACCTCCGACGTCGTGCTCGGCTCCGACGGCCGCCCCATCGGGCTGGTCACCTGCTGCGAGGACATCTCCGAGCACCTGCAGGCCCAGCAGGCGTTGCGGGAGAGCGAGGAGCGCTACGCCCTGGCCGCCCGGGGCTCCAACGACGGGCTGTGGGACTGGGACCTGGAGCTGGACACCGTCTACTTCTCACCACGGTGGAAGGAGATGCTGGGCCTCGCCGAGGACGACATCGGCGAGGACCCCGAGGCGTGGCTCGAGCGCGTCCACCCCGACGACCGCGCCCGGGTGCGCGCCGCCATCGCGGACCACCTCGCCGGCCTCACGCCGCTGCTCGAGAGCGAGCACCGCATCCAGCACGCCGACGGGGGCTACCGCTGGGTGCTCACCCGGGGCGTGGCGGTGCGGGACGAGAACGGCGCGCCCCACCGCATGGCTGGCTCCCAGACCGACATCAACGACCGCAAGCTCCTCGACGGCCTCACCGACCTGCCCAACCGCATCCTCTTCATGGACCGGCTCTCCCAGGCCCACGAGCGTTCCCGCCGCCGCGAGGACTACCGGTTCGCGGTCCTCTCCCTGGACCTCGACCGCTTCAAGAACGTCAACTACAGCTTCGGGCACACCTACGGCGACAAGCTGCTGACCGCCGTGGCGGCGAGGCTGCGGGTGGGGCTGCGGGCCAGCGACACCGTCACCCGGGGCGGCGCCACCGTGGCGCACCTGGGAAGCGACGAGTTCACAGTCCTCCTCGACCACCTCGGCGATACCGCCGACGCCATCCGCGTGGCCAAGCGCTTCCTCGAGGAGCTCCAGGTCCCCTTCGACATCGACGGGCACGAGATCTTCACCAGCGCCAGCATCGGCATCGCCATGGGCGCCCGCACGTACACCTCCCCCGAGGACATCCTGCGCGACGCCGACACCGCCATGTCCCGCGCCAAGACCATGGGCAAGGGGTGCTACGTCGTCTTCGACGAGGACATGCACGCCCGCGCCGTGGCCGCCCTGCGGCTGGAGAACGAGCTACGCCGCGCTCTCCAGCGCGAGGAGCTGTCGGTCTTCTACCAGCCCATCGTCTTCCTGGAGTCGGGGACGCTGGCGGGGTTCGAGGCCCTGGTGCGCTGGCAGCACCCCGAGGAGGGGCTGCTCGCGCCCGAGAGCTTCATCCACCTCGCGGAGGAGACGGGGCTCATCCTCCCCCTGGACCGCTGGGTGATCCGCCGCGTGTGCCAGCAGATCCGCGCCTGGCAGCTGGAGTACGGCAAGGACCTGCGGCTCTTCCTCAGCGTCAACCTCTCCGGCGCGCAGTTCACCAAGCCCGACCTCATCGTCGACATCGACCGCTCCCTGCGCTCCTACGGCCTGCTGGGCAGCGCGCTGAAGCTGGAGATCACCGAGAGCGTCATCATGGAGCACGCCCGCTACGCCAGCGAGATGCTCAGCCAGTTGCGCTCCCTGGACATCAAGCTCAGCATCGACGACTTCGGCACCGGCTACTCGTCGCTGAGCTACCTGCGCCGCTTCGAGATCGACACCCTGAAGATCGACCGCTCCTTCGTCAGCCGCATGGACCAGAGCGAGGAGAGCGCCGAGATCGTGCGCACCATCGTCACCCTGGCCAAGAACCTGGGCAAGGACGTGGTTGCCGAGGGCATCGAGAAGCGCGCCCAGCTCGACGCCCTCCGCGCCCTCGGGTGCAAGTATGGGCAGGGATACTTCTTCGCTGCGCCGCTGCCGGTCGAGAAGGCCTCGAAGATGGTCGAGGAGCGCGCCACCTCGCAGTTCTTCAAGGTCTGACGAGCGCGGAATCCCGGCCGCGGCCGGGGACTTCTACAATCAGAGGCGGAGCACCGCTCGACACGACCGTCTTGCAAGGAGGACAGCATGCCTAAGCTCACCTATCTCGGACACTCCGCCTTCCAGGTGGAGGGCAGCAAGGGGCGGATCGTCATCGACCCGTTCCTCACCGGCAACCCCCTCGCCAAGGTCGGCCCCGCCGACATCAAGGTGGACTTCGTCCTGCTCACCCACGGCCACGGCGACCACCTCGGCGACGCCCTCGAGATCGCCAAGGCCGACGGCGCCACCATCGTCGCCCCCTTCGAGCTCGCCAACTACTGCGCCGAGCGCGGCGCCGAGATCCACCCGATGCACATCGGCGGCGCCCACGTCTTTCCCTTCGGCCGGGTCAAGCTCACCATCGCGCACCACGGCTCCGCCGCCCCCGACGGCACCTACACCGGCAACCCCTGCGGCTTCCTCGTCACCATGGACGGCAAGACCCTCTACCACCCCGGCGACACCGCCCTGTTCTACGATATGAAGCTGATCGGCGAGATGAACCCCATCGACGTCGCCGTGCTGCCCATCGGCGACAACTTCACCATGGGCATCGACGACGCCGTCAAGGCAACCGAGTTCCTCCGCCCCAAGCTGGTCGTCCCCATGCACTACAAGACGTTCGAGGTCATCGACGTCGAGCCCACGGAGTTCGTCGAGAAGGTGCGCGCCAAGGGGTTCTCGAGCCGCGTCGTCGCCGTCGGCGAGACCCTCGAGTACTGACCCGGGCCCGCTGCCGTCGCCCACACCCTCCCCGCCCACCCGGGACGGCTCGGCTTCCGCCGCACGCGGACCGGTCGGTGGGCGGGTGTGGCTGCGGGCTCGAGCCCGCGCGTTGCAGGACGCCGCGGCGCCGCCCCCGCGGCCCGGGCGTGACGCCGGCTCCGTTTCGCCGACACGCCGGTGTGCGATACCCTGCAGCTCCGGGGCGACCCCCGGCCACAACTGTTCCAGGAGGCGCTGTGAAGTCGACGCCGTCACGCTCTGCCGGCCTCGCGCCGGTGCTCGCGCTCATCTCCCTCGCCCTTGCCCTCCCCGTCCGGGGACAGCTCCGCGACCTGGCGTGCAGCCGGGTTCCCGCCGGCCAGGCGCCGCACATCGACGGCACGCTCACCGACCCCGCGTGGCGGCACGCCACCTGGTACGACGACTTCCGCCAGAGCGTCCCCGACTACGGCGAGCCGGCCCGGCAGCCGACCCACGTGGCGTTCTGCTACGACGACCACAACCTCTACGTCGCCGTGCGCTGCGACGACGACCCGGCGCTGATCCGCGCGACCCGCCTGCGCTACCGGGACGAGCCCGCCAACGACGACCACGTCGAGGTGGTCTTCGACACCTACCGGGACCAGGTCCGCGGCACCGTGTTCATCGTCAACCCGCTGGGCTCCAAGGAGGAGGGGCTCATCGACGGCTACGAGCACTACACCTGGAGCTGGGACGAGGTGTGGGACGTGCGCACCGCCATCACCGACACCGGGTGGCAGGCGGAGCTCCGCATCCCCTTCCGCGTCCTGCGCTACGGCTCGACGCCGGAGCAGGTGTGGGACGTCAACGTCGCCCGCATCGTGCGGCGCACCCAGGAGGCCAGCTACCTGGTGCCGCCGCGGCCGCCCTTCGACATCTCCAGCCTGAACTACGCCGCCACCCTGAGCGGGCTGGAGCTCACGTCGCACCAGCGCAACCTCCAGCTCATCCCCTACGTCCTCGGCGGCGCCGTGCGGGAGACCGACCCCGTCACCGGCCGCCGGCGCTCGCGGACGCTGAGCGAATGGGGGTTCGACGTCAAGTACTCGCTCACCCCGGGGCTCACGCTGGACGCCACCTACAACACCGACTTCGCCCAGGTCGAGGCCGACGCCGAGCAGGTCAACCTCACCCGCTTCTCCCTGTTCTACCCGGAGAAGCGCGAGTTCTTCCTCGAGAACGCCCAGCTCTTCTCCTTCGGCCACTTCGGCGGCGGCGGCCCCGACCACCCCGAGCTCACCCCGTTCTTCAGCCGCCGCATCGGCCTGTACGAGGGGCTCACCGTGCCCCTCGACGCCGGCCTGCGCCTCACCGGCAAGGTGGGGCGCGAGGACGTCGGCATCCTGAGCGTCCACACCGCGTCCCTCCCCGGGGCGGACCTGCCCTCGGCGTGGTACGACGTCGTCCGGGTGCGGCACGACCTGGGCGAGCGCTCGTACGTCGGCATGATCCTCACCGACTCCAGGCGCGGCGGCTTCCGCTCCACCACCTTCGGCCTCGACAGCGACTTCTTCCTCACCCGCGAGCTCTCGCTGCGCGCCGACTGGCTGCGGGTGGACGACACCAGCGGCCGCGACCCGCGGGACGCCGCCAACCTCTCCCTCGACCTCACCTCGGACCTCAACGGCTTCCTGTTCGGCATCACCCAGGTCGACGACGGCTTCGACCCCGACCTCGGGTACGTGCGCCGCGACGGCTACCGCCGCGAGCAGGCGTTCCTGCGGCGCTCCATCCGCCCCGGCGTGTGGGGCATCCGCAAGGCGAGCTTCCGCTTCAACAACACCTGGTACGACTCCCTGCGCCACGACGTGCTCGAGACGGCCTCCCACAGCCTGCAGTGCGACCTCGAGATGGAGAACGGCGACCAGGCCACCCTCCAGGTCACCCGGGACTTCGAGCGCCTCTTCGAGCCGTTCGCCCTCGACCCCCGCGTCGTCTTCCCCACCGGCGGCTACACCTTCACCAGCGGCGAGATCGACTACTACTCCGACGACTCCAAGCGCCTCGGCTACAACGCCGAGGCGGTGACCGGCGACTTCTACGACGGCACCACCCGGCAGCTCGGAGGCGACCTCTGGTACGTGTTCAGCCCCCACGTCCGCGCCTCGGGCGGCACCTCCACCGTGGACGTCTCCTCGCCCCACGGCGACCTGGAGTGGAGGCTGTGGTCGGTGAGGCTGGACTACATCCACTCCTCCACGATGTCCGCCTCGGGCTACATGCAGTACAACTCCTCCAACGGCACCAAGGTCTTGAACCTCCGCATGCGCTGGATCCTCCCCAACGACTCCGACCTCTACCTGGTCTACAACGACAGCCGCGAGGACTTCACCGGCGCCCCCGAGCTGCGCACCCGGGAGCTCGCCGTCAAGATGAACTACCGCCTCTTCATTTAGTTGCGGGGGGCCCAGCGGCCCCCCTCCCGCACCACCGCCGCTGAAGGCGGGCTGAATCCCGCGCTGCTCCTGCGCAGGCCGAGGCCAGCCTCCACACACCCACCCGCTGCCGGTTCGGTGGAGCATCAGGCCGCGTCTCGCCACCCTCCCGACCCCCGCGAGGAGGACCCCCGAGCCCCCCTCGCTGCGGCGGCAAAGCCGCCGCGCTCGACTTCTCACCTCCAACCACCCCCCGCCCGCACCTGCATCTCCCGGTTCTGCGGTGGTCCGCAGCGGGGCGAACAGGTGCGGCCCGGCCGCAGGATCGCCCTGGCCGTCGCCGCGGCGGGGAGACGTGCGAGGAGGCGCCGCGGGTATACTCGGGCAGGCCTGGGGGGGCGAAAAGGGAGGTTGCGCATGCACGAGAAAAGCATCGAGCTGTTGAACCGGGCCGTCGCCGACGAGCTCGCCGCCGTCCACCAGTACATGTACTTCCACTTCCACTGCGACGACCAGGGGTACGACCTGCTGGCCATGCTGTTCAAGACCACGGCCATCGAGGAGATGCTGCACATCGAGCGCCTGGCCGACCGCATCCTGTTCCTCAAGGGCGAGGTCAACATGGTCGCGGCCCACGAGGTGGAGAAGCTCCACGACGTCAGCGCCATGCTCAAGACCGCCCGGGCGATGGAGGAGCACAGCGCCGACGGCCTACAACACCTGGGCCAACGAGTGCGGCGCCCACGCCGACTCGGTCTCCAAGAAGCTCTTCGAGGACCTCGTGGCCGACGAGGAGCGCCACTACGACCAGTACGACACCGAGCTCGACAACCTGGCGAAGTTCGGCGACCGCTACCTGGCGCTGCAGTCCATCGAGCGCAGCAAGACCCGCTCCGGCGGCCCCGCCGCCGCCCAGTAGCACCTCACACCGGCAACCACCGCCGCACGGACCCCGCCCGGGGCCGTGCGGCCGTCCGCGCCCGTGCAACCTGGCAGCCTTCACGACGTAAACTGTTACAGGAGATAGCTATGGACGCCACCATACCGCTGGTCGCGCTGGCCGGTGCCGCGGTCGTCTGGGGCATCGTCGCCGGCCTCCTCGTCTTCGACGCGCTGCGCCGCCGCGGAGAGAAGGTCAACTTCCTCCTCGTCCGGCTCCTGCTCCCCGTCTGGGTCCACCGCTACGCCGAGCTCACCCGCGACGAGAGCGGCCGCCCCGGCCCCCTCTTCTACCACTACGTCGCCGCCTTCTCCGTCGCCCTCGCCGCCGCCGTCGCCGCCGCCCTCCTCCGCCTCCTCTGACCCCCGTCCCCGCCGCTCGAGACCTGCCCAACGATCCACCCCGCTCTCTGCGGCTACGTCCACCCTCCGCCACCACCCGTTGGTGCTATCGTGACGGCAGCTTCACGCGCCGCACCACGCACCATCGAGGCAGCACCGCCGGCGCCGCCGGCGCAGAGAGGGGGCCGAGGTGAACCGCTTCCGTCCGTTCCCGACCGTGCTCGTTTCCGCCATCCTGGCCGCAGCCGCCGCCACCGCCGCCCCGCCGGCGAAGCCCGCGCCGGCCTCGACGAAGCCCCCGGCCACCCTCGCCCAGCAGTTCGCCGGCCTCCACTTCCGCTGCATCGGCCCGTATCGCGGCGGCCGCTCCGTCGCCGTCGCCGGCGTCCGCGGCGAGCCCATGACCTTCTACTTCGGCGGCACCGGCGGCGGCGTGTGGAAGACCACCGACGGCGGCACCACCTGGAACCCGGTCTCCGACGGCTTCTTCAAGACCGGCTCCGTGGGCGCCATCGCCGTCGCCGGCTCCGACCCCAACGTCGTCTACGCCGGCATGGGCGAGTCGCCCATCCGCGGCAACGTCTCCGCCGGCGACGGCGTCTACCGCTCGACCGACGCCGGCCGCACCTGGACGCACCGGGGCCTCGCCGCCACCGAGCAGATCTCCCGCGTCCGCGTCGACCCCACCGACCCCGACCTCGTCTACGTCGCCGCCCTGGGCCACGTGTGGGGCCCCAACCCCGAGCGCGGCATCTATCGCTCCACCGACGGCGGCGCCACCTGGAAGCAGGTCCTGAAAGTGGACGAGCGCACCGGCGCCTCGGACCTCTCCATGGACCCGGCCAACCCCCGCATCCTCTACGCCGGCTTCTGGCAGGTCGTGCGCCACCCGTGGGAGCTCGTCTCCGGCGGGCCCGGCAGCTCGCTGTGGCGCTCCACCGACGGCGGCGACACCTGGACGAAGCTCACCGAGGGGCTGCCCGAGGGCGTCTGGGGCCGCGTGGGCGTGGCCGCCTCGGGGGCCGAGCCGGGCCTCGTCTACGCCATGGTCGAGGCCGCGCGCGGCGGCCTGTTCGTCAGCCACGACTACGGCGCCACCTGGACGCACGTCAACGACGAGCACAAGCTCCGCGAGCGCGCCTGGTACTACACCTGGGTCTACGCCGACCCGGCGGACGCCGGCACCGTCTGGGTGCCCAACGTCGAGCTGCACAAGTCCACCGACGGCGGCGTCACCTTCCACGCCGTGCCCGTCCTCCACGGCGACTGCCACGACCTGTGGATCGACCCCGACGACCCGTCGCGCATGATCATGGGCGACGACGGCGGCGCCACCGTCACCTTCAACGGCGGGGCCACCTGGTCCACCGAGGACAACCAGGCCACCGCGCAGTTCTACCGGGTCACCACCGACGACCGCTTCCCCTACTGGGTCTACGGCTCCCAGCAGGACAACACCAGCGTCGCCATCCCCTCCGGCGTCCCCGGCGACGCCATCAACACCTGCGACTGGCACTCCGTGGGCGGCGGCGAGAGCGGCTGGCTCGCCCCCGTGCCCGGCGACCCCGACGTCGTCTTCGGCGGCGAGTACGGCGGCCAGATCACCCGCTACGACCACCGCACCCGCCAGGCGCGGGAGATCATGTGCTGGCCGCAGCTCGCCGACGGCCGCGCCACCCGGGACCTCAGGTACCGCTTCCAGTGGAACGCGCCCATCATCGTGTCGCGCTACGAGCCGCATTATCTCTACCACGCGGCCCAGGTCCTCATGCGCAGCGCCGATCAGGGCGAGACGTGGAAGCAGGTCTCCCCCGACCTCACCCGCAACGACCCCTCCAAGCAGGGCAAGTCCGGCGGGCCCATCACCATCGACGTCACCGGCGTGGAGGTCTACGACACCATCTTCGCCCTCGCCGAGTCCCCCGTGCAGCAGGGGGTCCTGTGGGCGGGCTCCGACGACGGCCTGATCCACCTCACCCGCGACGACGCGAAGACCTGGCAGGACGTCACCCCCAAGGGCATCCCGCGAGTGGCTGCGCATCAACTCCATCGAGGCCTCGCCCCACGACGCCGCCACCGCCTACGCGGCCGGCACCATGTACCAGTTCGACGACCCGCAGCCGTACCTCTACGCCACCCACGACTGGGGCAGGACCTGGGCGCGCATCGACGCCGGCATCCCCCGCGACGCCTTCACCCGCGTCGTGCGCGAGGACCCGGTGCGCAAGGGGCTGCTCTTCGCCGGCACCGAGCGGGGCCTCTACGTCTCCCTGGACGACGGCGCCAGCTGGCAGCCGTTCCAGCTCAACCTCCCCGCCTCCCCCATCACCGACCTGGCCGTCAAGGACGGCGACCTCGTCGTCGCCACCCAGGGGCGCTCCTTCTGGATCCTCGACGACCTCTCGCCGCTGCGGCTGTGGGAGCCGAAGCTCGCCCGGGCCGCGGCGTACCTGTTCCCGCCCCGGCCCACCTGCCGCACGCAGTCGGAGAAGCCGCCCGAGGAGGCGCCGCAGCGCGCCGCCGGCGAGAACATGCCCTACGGCGTGGTGCTCAACTACTGGCTCGAGGCCAAGCCCGCGGACAAGGAGACCGTCACGCTGGAGATCTACGACGGCGACACCCTGCTGCGCCGCCTCACCTCGGCGAAGCCGCCGCAGGAGGACACCCTGGCGAAGCAGCGCGAGTGGGACGCCGACCACAAGGACCGCGACACGCCCCTCGAGCCCGCCGCCGGCGTCAACCGGGTCGTCTGGGACATGCGCGTCCTGCGCCCCGTCCTCGTCCCCAGGGCCGTCTTCAACGAGGGCACCAAGGCCCCGCCCAAGGTGGCGCCGGGCACCTACACCGCCAAGCTCACCGTGGGCTCGCAGACGTACTCGCAGAGCTTCGAGGTGCGCCCCATGCCGGGGGCGCTCTACGCCTCCGCCGCGGACCTGAAGGCCCAGTACGACCTCCTCGCCGGCATCCGCGACAGCCTCTCCAAGGCGCACGAGACCGTCATGCGCGCCCGCGAGCTGCGCGCCCAGGCCACCGCCATCGGCGAGCGCGCGAAGGCCATGGGCAAGGGCGACGCCCTCGCCGGGAAGGCGAAGGCGCTGGCCGCGAAGCTCACCGCCATCGAGGACGAGCTCACCAACCCCGAGATCATCGCCGACGAGGACGACCTCAACTACGAGCCCAAGCTCGACCACGACTTCGTCAACCTCGCCGGCCTCGCCGCCTGGGCCGACGCCCGCCCCACCAAGGTGGAGGTCGAGTACTACGGGATCCTGACCGGCAGGCTCGACGCCATCGTCGCGAAGCTGAAGGAGGTGGAGGCCACCGACGTCGCCGCGTTCAACAGGGCCGTGCAGGAGGCGGGCATCCTGCCCGTGTGGGTGGGGGCGGTTGGGAGGTGAGGCGCAGGAGAGACGGTGTGACGGGTGGCGTTCGTTGAGACCGTGGAGTGCTATGTCCGCTTATTGCGTACCGGGTACCTCTAATTTCAACGAGGGCACCAAGGCCCCGCCCAAGGTGGCGCCGGGCACCTACACCGCCAAGCTCACCGTGGGCTCGCAGACGTACTCGCAGAGCTTCGAGGTGCGCCCCATGCCGGGGGCGCTCTACGCCTCCGGCGCGGACCTCAAGGCCCAGTACGACCTCCTCGCCGGCATCCGCGACAGCCTCTCCAAGGCGCACGAGACCGTCATGCGCGCCCGCGAGCTGCGCGCCCAGGCCACCGCCATCGGCGAGCGCGCGAAGGCCATGGGCAAGGGCGACGCCCTCGCCGGGAAGGCGAAGGCGCTGGCCGCGAAGCTCACCGCCATCGAGGACGAGCTCACCAACCCCGAGATCATCGCCGACGAGGACGACCTCAACTACGAGCCCAAGCTCGACCACGACTTCGTCAACCTCGCCGGCCTCGCCGCCTGGGCCGACGCCCGCCCCACCAAGGTGGAGGTCGAGTACTACGGCATCCTGACCGGCAGGCTCGACGCCATCGTCGCCAAGCTGAAGGAGGTGGAGACCACCGACGTCGCCGCGTTCAACAGGGCCGTGCAGGAGGCGGGCATCCCGCCGGTGTCGGCGGGGGCGGTTGGGAGGTGAGGCGCAGGAGAGACGGTGTGACGGGTGGCGTTCGTTGAGACCGTGGAGTGCTATGTCCGCCTATTGCGTACCGGGTACCTCTAAATGTTTGGCACTCAGAAGGAGACCGACCTACTCACACAATCAGGCATCTGTTACAGAAGACAGGGTGTAGTCACTCTTCGTCACGTGTCGGCTTGTGCGGGCCTGGCCGCTCTGCGAAATTGGGCCAATATCGGATTGATTGGAGGTACTCTGTCGCCTCCGCGCGCTCGGTGAATTCCAAGAGGTTTCCCACCTTGTGTTCCAACACCTCTCGCACCTGCGCGGG
The DNA here is from genome assembly GCA_963751245.1 of uncultured Acidobacteriota bacterium. GTDB lineage: Bacteria > Acidobacteriota > Thermoanaerobaculia > Thermoanaerobaculales > Thermoanaerobaculaceae > CAVVTR01. The sequence goes on from CAVVTR010000008.1 coordinate 590,765, forward strand.
CGTAGCGAAGAAGAACTCTTTACGACTGTTTGCCATGTTGACGGCTCGGTCTGCGAAATGCTGATGGAGGTCGCTCTCCAGCTTCACAGCATCTTCGGAGAAGTACAGGGCGTGAACGTCAAAGCGGAAAGGGACGGACGCGCCGCTGAGTTCGTTGACTCGATCAAGGGGTTCGAGTCGGCGGGTGAGCCCAATCTTCACAACGTTACTCCCGAACGCGCCGCGGTTTGAAATCACATACACGTACCCGGCTCGAATGTTGGCCGCTCGATAGTCGTTCTGGGCGATTGCTTCGTCGATCTTGGCGAGCCTCGCTTCCAAGGCCGGATCTCTGCCGCCCGACTGGTGCAACGCGTCGATCGCACCCTGAATGTGGGCCCGCTCCTTGTCAAGGCGAGCCCGCTCTTCGGCCAACTCTCTCTCGACCCGTCGTTCCTCGCGAAGCCGGGCTCTTTCCTCTCTGGCTGCTTCCTTCTCGTCCTCCTTCATCATGAGCCAATCAGCAGTCAACTCGATCTCA